>NZ_BBJU01000056.1 GCF_000739935.1 Agrobacterium rubi TR3 = NBRC 13261
GTACAGAACAGGCATCAGCTTTCAAAAAAGCGATGCAAACTTTTATTTCTTCAAAAGGATATTTTGACTACCGATCAGTCCGCCCTACAGGCCAGAGGCCGTCGGCCACGTTTGGCCGGCCCGTCGGACACGCAGCGGCGTGAGCCGCGACAGCGTCAAGACAAACCAACCCAATCGCTTCGCGATTGGTGGAGCTTATCGGGATCGAACCGATGACCCCCTGCTTGCAAAGCAGGTGCTCTCCCAGCTGAGCTAAAGCCCCAACCATCGCAAACACCCAAACAGCTAAGCCGTCAGGGATCAGGTAAAATCTAAAAAACCATTGGTGCAGGGCAGAACCCGTCGCCGATCGTTCGGCGCGCCGCCTGCAGGCCAGCAGCGTAAGCTGCGATACGGCCGTGAAGGCAAAGCATGGTGGGCCCGGGTAGACTTGAACTACCGACCCCACGCTTATCAAGCGTGTGCTCTAACCAACTGAGCTACGGGCCCATCTCGCCGAGCGCATGGTAACTTCAACTGAAGTCTCCATACAGGCCAGAGGCCGTCGCCGGTCGCCAGCACTCAGGCAGAGCACAGGGTCAAAGACCCGCTCATA
>NZ_BBJU01000055.1 GCF_000739935.1 Agrobacterium rubi TR3 = NBRC 13261
CTGAAGAAGCTGCTGGCCGAACAGATGCTGGATGCCGCCGCGCTCCGCGAGCTTCTTGCAAAAAAATGGTAGGGCCTGTCGCCCAGCGTGAAGCCGTCACGCATCTGAAGGCCGTCATGGGTCTTTCGGAGCGGCGGGCCTGCCAGATCATATCCGCCGACCGCAAGACGATTCGTTATCGGTCCAGTCGACCGCCCGAGGTAGAATTGCGGGCGAAGCTGCGTGACCTTGCCAATGAGCGGCGGCGTTTCGGCTATCGGCGACTGTTCATTCTGCTTCGACGGGACGGAGAGCCGTCCGGGGTTAATCGCATCTACCGGCTCTATCGCGAGGAAGGACTTTCCGTTCGCAAGCGCAAGGCCCGGCGGCGTGCCGTCGGCACGCGTGCACCGATCCTGGTCGAAGCGAAGGCCAATGCTCGCTGGTCGCTAGATTTCGTGCATGACCAGTTCGCCTGCGGCAGGCGCTTCCGCATTCTCAATGTCGTCGACGATGTGACGCGCGAGTGCCTAGCCGCCATCCCCGACACCTCGATCTCCGGGCGTCGCGTGGCGCGGGAACTGACGACACTCATCGAACGACGCGGCAAGCCAGGAATGATTGTCTCCGACAACGGCA
>NZ_BBJU01000054.1 GCF_000739935.1 Agrobacterium rubi TR3 = NBRC 13261
AGTTACTTCGGTAACCGGATTGGTATGGCAAGTGTCGCCGTCCACGTTTCTCTTTCTTCAAAAAGGATATAAACCTTTGGTTTGCGCTCACGCGTGTCGGATCTTCGATCCTGGCTTAAGCGAGGGCGCCGGACGACCGGCGACGGCTCACTGAGCCTGTATGGGTGTTCTACTTTGAACGCTTTGTACGCTCGGCGAGATGGGCCCGTAGCTCAGTTGGTTAGAGCACACGCTTGATAAGCGTGGGGTCGGTAGTTCAAGTCTACCCGGGCCCACCAATGGTTTTTTAGATTTTACCTGATCCCTGACGGCTTTGCTGTTTGGGTGTTTGCGATGGTTGGGGCTTTAGCTCAGCTGGGAGAGCACCTGCTTTGCAAGCAGGGGGTCATCGGTTCGATCCCGATAAGCTCCACCAATCGCGAAGCGATTGGGTTGGTTTGTCTTGACGCTGTCGCGGCTGAAGCCGCTGCGCTCCAGACGGGCCGGCCAAACGTGGCCGACGGCCTCTGGCCTGTAGGGCGGACTGATCCATCGGTTGGTTGAAAGATATCCTTTTGAAGAAATAAAAGTTTGCATCATCTCGCATGAGACGATGCCTGTTCTGTACGCATTGTGAAGAGAAGATATGTCTGGAAGCTTCCAGGTGTTTTGAACCATTGGTTCAAGACGTCCGAGCCCAGTCTCAGTGAAACCTTGTGATGGCTTAGTCGGCCGGAATTGGTGGAGGGATTGGAGTAGGTAGGAAAGCTTGTCTAAGGTATGTTTGTTGTTGGAACCTCGGTTCCTCTGATGGATATGCTGGATTGGTGTTGCCTGACCGCGCATCACCGGATGATATCTCGAGAAGCTGGTCTTAATGATACGGCCTCGAAGTGCACCGGCGTGCCTTCAAAGAGGACTGTATCGACACGTCGATGTCATCAAGAAGTGGCTTGATTGTAAAAGGTAATCAGGTCGTCGCTTCCTTCGGAAGCGAC
>NZ_BBJU01000053.1 GCF_000739935.1 Agrobacterium rubi TR3 = NBRC 13261
GTCGTACGGAAGTAGAACTGTGGACGGTAGTTCGTGAAGAACGGTGTATGACGACCGCCTTCTTCCTTCGTCAGGATGTAGGCTTCAGCCATGAACTTCTTGTGCGGCTTGACAGAGCCTGGCTTGCACAGGATCTGACCACGCTCAACGCCATCGCGCTGTACGCCACGAACGAGAGCACCGATGTTGTCGCCAGCCTGGCCCTGATCGAGCAGCTTGCGGAACATTTCAACGCCCGTAACAGTCGTCTTCGAGGTTGCCTTGATGCCGACGATTTCGACTTCTTCACCAACCTTAACGATACCGCGCTCAACGCGACCCGTTACAACCGTACCACGGCCAGAGATCGAGAACACGTCTTCGATCGGCATCAGGAACGGCAGGTCGATTGGACGCTCTGGCGTTGGGATGTAGGCGTCAACCTGAGCCATCAGCTCGCGGATGGCGTCTTCGCCGATCTTCTTGTCAGAATCTTCAAGAGCAGCAAGAGCCGAACCCTTGACGATTGGAATATCGTCGCCTGGGAAGTCGTAGGACGACAGAAGTTCGCGAACTTCCAGTTCGACCAGTTCCAGCAGTTCTGCGTCGTCAACCTGGTCAACCTTGTTGAGGAAGACAACGATCGCGGGAACGCCAACCTGACGGGCCAGCAGGATGTGCTCGCGGGTCTGTGGCATCGGGCCGTCGGCAGCCGAGCAAACCAGGATCGCGCCGTCCATCTGGGCAGCACCGGTGATCATGTTCTTCACATAGTCGGCGTGGCCGGGGCAATCGACGTGCGCGTAGTGACGAGCAGGTGTTTCATATTCAACGTGAGCCGTCGAAATCGTGATACCGCGTGCCTTTTCTTCCGGCGCAGCGTCGATCTGGTCATACGCCTTGTATTCGCCGAAATACTTCGTGATCGCAGCAGTCAACGACGTCTTGCCGTGGTCAACGTGACCGATCGTGCCAATGTTGACGTGCGGCTTGTTGCGCTCAAACTTGCTCTTTGCC
>NZ_BBJU01000052.1 GCF_000739935.1 Agrobacterium rubi TR3 = NBRC 13261
TATCGCGGTATTCTGCAGGTTGACGGACATGGTGCCTATAACAAGCTTGCCAGATCTGACGGAGGCAATGACGGCGTGATGCTGGCCTACTGCTGGTCCCATAGCAGGCGCAGGTTCTACGAGCTCCACGTCTCAGACAGCTCCAAGATCGCCACCGAGACGGTGGAACTGATGGCGAAGCTCTGGCAGGTGGAAGAAACAGCTCGCGGGCAAAGCCCTGACGCCCGTGTCGCCGTGCGCCAGACGACATCTGCTGCGGTTGTCACGGAGCTCTTCGCCCTCTGGCAGACGACCCTGCCGCGGATCTCTGGCAAGTCGAAGCTGGCCGAGGCGATCCGCTATGCCACTTCGCGTCGCTCCATCTTCGAGCGCTTTCTCACCGACGGCCGCATCGAGCTCGACAACAACATAGTCGAGCGTGCAATCAGGCCCCAGACAATTACGAGAAAGAACAGCCTCTTCGCCGGCAGCGATGGCGGTGGAAGGACTTGGGCAACAATCGCCACGCTCCTTCAAACAGCGAAAATGAACAATGTCGATCCGCAGTCCTGGCTCACCCAGACACTCGAGCGCATAGCCAATGGTTGGCCCAGCAGCGATCTCGATGCACTCATGCCGTGGAATTACACGCGCTGAACGGTCTCAGCTTGCCGCTTAC
>NZ_BBJU01000051.1 GCF_000739935.1 Agrobacterium rubi TR3 = NBRC 13261
GTAAGCGGCAAGGAGACCCCATCTGGCGCGGCTGATGCTGAGTAGGGTATGTCGGGCATACGAGTTCTTTGATGTGAGGATCTATGTCTAGACCTGCGGCTAGCCTTGGGTTGATACGAATGATCGAGGCGGTGCCCGATCGCCTTGACGGGTCGCCGCGACAGTTGCGGCGTTTCTGGTCCGACGAATTCAAGGCCACAGCGGTTGAGCAGGCCTGTCAGCCCGGTGTGAACATGTCGGCAGTGGCGCGGCAGATCGGTATCTTGCCGTCTCAACTCTACCGCTGGCGCAGAGAACTGTTGGGCAGTGATGAGTCTGGACTAGCAGCGGCAGTTGATCCGCAGAGCGTCGCACCTGACCCCGACCCCGTCGTCGAAATCGACATTGACGGTATCTTCGTGCGGGTTGGCCGGCATGTTGAAGAAGCGCATCTGCAGCGTGTCATCCGAGCGGTTCGCTCAGCATGATCCCCGCAGGTGTAAAGGTCTTCCTGGCCAGCCATCCCATCGACTTCCGCAAAGGGCCGGACAGCCTGCTGTCGCTGGTGCGGGATGCTGGCAGTGATCCGTTCAACGGCTCGCTTTATGTCTTCCGGGCCAAACGGGCCGACCGGATCAAGATCGTCTGGTGGGATGGATCCGGGGTTTGCCTTTACGCCAAGCGGCTGGAGAAGGCGCAGTTTTGCTGGCCGCGGATAGGCCACAACCGAGTCCAGCTCAACCATGCCCAGCTCATGGCGCTCGTTGACGGCATGGACTGGAAACGGGTGCGCTCGGTGGCGGTGAAGCCGCCGGAGATTGTTGGGTAAATGCCTGCGGCAAAGTGAATCAACCGCCTGAAAGGGCAGGAAAATCGGAGCAAAATATGCTCTAGTAGACGTCATGACGCCGCCCGATCTGCAGCTCCCGGATGATATAGAGACTTTGAAAGCTATGGTCCTTGCCATGGCCGAGAAGGCAGCGCGCACCGATGCTCTTGAGAGCGAGGTCGCAGACCTGAAGGCCAGAAACGCCGATGCTGATGAACGCATCGAACGACTGACCCAGATCCTGAAAGCCTTTGATCGTGCCCGCTTTGGCCGGCGATCAGAAAAACTCGGCTCTCCAGGCATCGATGATGAGCAGCAGGCCTTTGTCTTCGAGGAAATCGAGACCGGCATCGCGGCGATTCGAGCCCAGGTCAACAAGGGCGCAACCCATCCCGACAGCAAACGTCCGCCGCGGCCGCGCAAAGGCTTCGCACCGCATCTGGAACGGGTCGAAGTGGTGATCGTGCCGGATGAACTGCCCGAACACGTCGGCAAACAGAAGGTGCTGATCGGAGAAGACGTCTCGGAGCGACTTGACGTCGTGCCGGCGAAGTTCCGCGTCATCGTCACACGCCGACCGAAGTATGCCTTCAAAAATGAAGACGGCGTCATTCAGGCCGCCGCACCCGCGCACATTATCGAGGGTGGCATTCCGACGGAAGCGCTTCTCGCCCAGATCGCCATCTCGAAGTATGCCGATGGCCTTCCGCTCTATCGGCAGGAGGCAATCTATGCCCGCGACAAGGTCGAGCTTGACCGGAAGCTGATGGCTCAATGGATGGGTAAGCTCGGCTTTGAACTTGATATCCTGGCCGACTACATCCTTGCCGAGATCAAGAAGGCTGAGCGTATCTTCGCTGACGAGACGACGTTGCCCACACTCGCGCCCGGATCCGGATCGGCCAAGACGGCTTGGCTTTGGGCTTATGCCCGCGATGACAGACCCTTCGGTGGCAGTAGCCCGCCTATGGTTGCCTATCGCTTCGAAGATAGCCGTGCTGGCGATCGGGTCGCCCGGCATCTGTGTGGC
>NZ_BBJU01000050.1 GCF_000739935.1 Agrobacterium rubi TR3 = NBRC 13261
AAGATGCTGCTTGGCGTCGTTGAACCGGGAGCCATTGCTGCTAGCGCTGAAGCAGAACGCAACATAGCTAACCGTCGTGATCAAGTTCAAGACGCCCTTCAGCGAGATCTCGATGCGGCGAGCTTTGCGGCCGATCGAGCATTCCGGCAATATGACGCTGCTGATCCCGAGAACCGGCTGGTGGCATCGGAGCTTGAGGCGCGCTGGAACAAGGCTCTCACTCGCGTTGGCGAGATCGAGAATAAAATTGCAAGCCACAAAGCTGAGATACCGCAAGTGTCGTCATATTCGACGTTGGATATCGCCGCTCTTGCCGGGGACCTTCGCGCCGTCTGGTCGGCGCCGGCAACCGATGCCAGGCTAAAAAAACGGATCGTGCGCACGGTCATTCATGAAGTGATCGCCGATCTCGACGATGTGGCTTCCGAGATCGTCCTTGTCATCCATTGGGCTGGTGGAGTTCACACCGAACTGCGACTGCCGAAGCGGCGTCGTGGCCAAAGAAACGCTACGCCCGACGACCTCATTGAGGCAGTAAGGAAGCTCGTACTCATTGCCAATGATGACCTGATTGCTGGCATACTCAATCGCAATGGATTGACCACCGGCAATGGCAATCGCTGGACAAGGGAACGCGTCACAGCACTCCGGTCGTACCGCAAGATCCCGGTCTACCGGCCGCAGTCAGACGGAATAGAGCCTTGGCTCAATCTGGGAAAGGCGGCGAAGCTACTTGGCGTTACGCCAAAAACATTGCGAATCGCATCTGAAGCAGGTGAGATCGAGGGCCTGCATCCCTTGCCGGCCGGCCCATGGATCTTCAGTCGCTCAAAGCTTGAACTCCCGGCAGCAAAACAGCTCGTCGACCGCGCGCGACAGAACCCCAGATACCCCGCGGGATCGCCAAAAAATCAAGGAAACCTATTTACTTCAACAACATAGAAAGATGGGTGTTATGAAACAGGATTGT
>NZ_BBJU01000049.1 GCF_000739935.1 Agrobacterium rubi TR3 = NBRC 13261
GTTGTACAACAGGGCGATGGAACACCCACGGGACCGAGGTTCGGGAGCTTTTATATCCGTGGCACCCCTGGTCTGGGCGGCTTGTCCATATCCATGGACTGGTGGATAAGGGGTCTGCGGTGTTCCGCTGCAGCCTTTCGGGCTCGACGTCATGCCGGTTGCTCGAAGTCCCGGTGTGGATGTTTGACCGAACACTGAGTGCACGGTGGTTGGCCTTGCCAATTGCGTATGCCGATTTTTCTTGCCTGTTTGCTTTGGCAAAGTTGCTGGAAGAGGCAGGTACGCCGTCACAGGGCGCGGATATGAGCGCAACATTGATCTCTCACGAAACGAGTCGGGGAGATGTCCATGCCACGCCAGTTTACGACATATCAGTTCGATCTGTTCTCGAGCATACACAGCGGGAAGACACCAGCGATACCACAATGGCAGACGTTGCCGGAAGGAACACAACAGGCGTTGACGGCACTCATCGTCCGGCTGCTCGTCGACCACGCCAACGGCGAGAGCGCCTCCCAGTCGAAGGAGGCCAGTCATGATGCATGAGAAGATCAGCGCCCACCATCTTGAGCGCAAGGCCATTCTGTACGTCCGACAATCATCGGCTCATCAGGTTCTGCACAACCGCGAAAGTAGCGCCCTGCAATACGCCATGCGTGACCGCCTGACGGCACTTGGCTGGTCGCAGATCGAAACGGTTGATGAAGATCTTGGCCGTTCGGCAGCCGGAGGCGTAACCCGCGCCGGTTTCGACCGGATGGTTGCCGAGGTCTGCCTTGGAAAGGTTGGGGCGGTTGCAGCACGAGAGGTATCGCGCTTTGCCCGCAACAGCCGGGATTGGCAACAGCTCATTGAGATGTGCCGCGTCGTCGACACTGTTCTGATCGACCAGGAAGCGGTCTATGCGCCGCGCCAGGGTAATGACCGCCTGCTTTTGGGGTTGAAGGGCAGCCTCAACGAGTATGAGCTGGATCTCTTGCGCCAACGTTCTCTTTCCGCTCGCTATGAGAAGGCTCGCCGCGGTGAGCTTGTCGTTACGGTCCCGATTGGATTTTTGAAAGCCGGTGACAGGATCGAGAAGGATCCCGACCGGCGCATTCAGGAGGCCATTGTGCTCGTCTTCAACAAGGTTGCCGAACTCGGCAGTGCGCGGCAGGCGCTGCTATGGTTCCTTGAGCAGGGCCTGGACCTGCCGGTCAGGCGCGCCGATGGCGAGGTCACCTGGCGCCGGCCCAATTACGCAACCATCCATCGGATGATTGAGAACCCGATCTACGGAGGCGCGTATGCTTATGGTAAGAGTCGCTCCGTGCCAGGATACGATGGCCGATCCGGAATTCGCCGCAAGGCACGCGAGGAATGGCTGGCCTTGATCCCGAATGCCCACGAAGGTTACGTTAGTTGGGAACGGGCGGAGGAGATCCGCAAGATGGTCAGCAATAATGTACCTGCCAGCCGACATCACGGGGCGCCAAAGCATGGCGACGCTCTGCTTGCCGGCCTTTTCCGTTGTAAGAGGTGCGGGCGGAAGCTGACAGTCCGCTACACTGGAAACAATCATAACATTCCTCGCTATTCCTGCTGGCGTGGTCTGCTCGACAACGGTGAGCCTCGCTGCATCGCCTTCGGCGGCCTGCGGGTCGACGATGCGATCGAG
>NZ_BBJU01000048.1 GCF_000739935.1 Agrobacterium rubi TR3 = NBRC 13261
GCTGGTCGCAGCCTTCAAGCAGGCAGCATTTGGGCGCAAATCCGAGAAGACCGATCCCGACCAGTTCGATCTGGCATTGGAGGACCTGGAAACGGCGATGGCCGTGATCCATGCCGAGGACGAGGCGGACACTCCTGCTGGAACTAGGACGACCAAGCCACGCACGACCAATCGCGGCTCCCTTCCAAAACATCTTCCGCGCGTCGAAGAGGTGATCGAGCCAGAAAGCCTGGTGTGCGCCTGCGGCGGCTGCCTGCATTGCATCGGCGAGGATGTCTCCGAACGCCTCGATGTCGTACCGGCGCAATTCCGAGTTTTGGTCACCCGCCGTCCCAAATATGCCTGCCGTTCCTGCACCGACGGCGTCGTTCAGGCTCCTGCTCCAGCGCGATTAATCCAGGCAGGGCTGCCGACGGAAGCGACCGTCGCCCATGTTCTGGTCTCCAAATATGCCGATCACCTTCCGCTGTATCGGCAGGCTCAGATCATGAGTCGTCAAGGCCTTGATCTCGACCGCTCCACACTTGCCGACTGGGTCGGGCGAGCAGCGTTCGAATTACGTCCGGTCTTCGATGCGCTGATTGCCGATCTGAAGCGTTCAACCAAGCTATTCATGGACGAGACCCGTGCTCCGGTTCTTGATCCAGGCTCTCGCAAGACCAAGACCGGATACTTCTGGGCGTTGGCACGGGATGATCGCCCATGGGGCGGTGGCGCTCCACCGGGCGTGGCCTTCACCTACGCGCCCGGTCGCGGAGGCATTCATGCCGAACGAATATTGCAGGGCTTCTCCGGCGTCCTGCAGGTGGACGGCTATGCCGGATACAACAGGCTGATCGCACCAGAGCGCGTTGGCCCAGACATTCGGCTTGCCTATTGTTGGGCACATGCTCGTCGCAAGCTGGTGGAGATCACCCGTAACGGAACAGCACCCATTGCCGAGGACGGCGTAAAACGGATCGGCGAGCTGTACCGGATCGAAGCCGAATTGCGCGGCCTTGATCCGCAGGCTCGTCTTGCTGGGCGGCAGGAACGGTCTGCACCGCTTGTCGCCGACATGCAGGTTTGGCTCACGCATAACCGCGCCCGTGTCGCTACAAAATCCCCGCTCGGCGAAGCCTTGGCCTACATTGCCAAATACTGGGGTGGTCTCCAACTCTTCCTGACCGACGGTCGCATTGAGATCGACAGCAACACCGTCGAGCGGACCATCCGGCCGATTGCACTGAACCGGAAAAACGCGCTCTTTGCGGGCCACGATGCCGGAGCAGAGAACTGGGCGGCCATCGCATCGCTCATCGAGACCTGTAAACTCAATTCGGTCGAACCGTTGGCCTACTTGACCAGTACACTCGCGGCAATCGTGAATGGCCACAGGCAGAGCCGGATCGATGAGTTGCTGCCGTGGGCATTCAAAAGGGCTATCAAGCCAGCCACTTGACGGGTTCAGCTCCACCGGCATACTCGTCGTCGTGATACAGAAGCTGGACGTGCTAAATGATCGAAGACGACGAACCCAATCTGGTGACTTCTGGCAAAAGTAAGAGGATCGTCGTTGATGGCTATCCGTTCTCCATCGACATCTTCCGACTGGAAACCGATACGACATGGACGCTTGAGGTGGTCGACCACAACAACACAAGTCACGCCTGGGACGAGCAATTCCGATCCGACGCAGAGGCACGGGACGTAGCGGTGAAAGCCATTGAGGCAGAGGGTGCCCTTGCGTTCATGCGTGGAAACAACGTCATTCCATTCCGTCAAGCGTAAACCGACGTGCTCCCAAAACGGCGCTTA
>NZ_BBJU01000047.1 GCF_000739935.1 Agrobacterium rubi TR3 = NBRC 13261
GTAACCGCTGTTCCACCCCCACGTTGCCCGCTGTCGCCTGATCTGTGATCGAAGTTCCATGGACGAGCGATAAGGAGTTTCTCCATGGGTGCTACGTTGGAGGTTCTCACAACGCGGCGGAGCGGACGTGAGGTGCATCGTCAATGGCCGGATGAGATCAAGGCGCGCATCGTGTCGGAGAGTTTGCGACCAGGTGTGACGGTGAATGAAGTTGCGGCCCGCCACGGGCTGAAGGCCAACCACCTATCGACCTGGCGAACACTGGCACGGCAGGGCAAGCTGGTTTTGCCTGAGCCGGAGGACTCAGTCGAATTCGCGGCCGTAGTCGTCGAGACGCCCGCGCCTGAGCCGCTGAGTGTCAACCCAGTTTGCCGCACCGAGATTGTTGTCGGCCCGGTCACGATCCGTCTTGAGGAAGGTGCGTCTGTTGCCCGGATTGCTGCCATCGCGCGTGCACTGGCGGCGGCGATATGATCTTCCCCTCGAACCGCGTCCGGATCATGGTGGCGACCAAACCCGTAGACTTCCGTAAGGGGCATGATGGATTGGCGGCGCTGGTTAAGAACGAGCTGCACAAGGACCCGTTTACGGGAACGGTCTTCGTGTTTCGATCTCGCAGGGCAGATCGGCTGAAGCTGATCTACTGGGATGGTTCCGGCATCGTGCTGGCGTACAAGAGGCTGGAAGAGCATAGCTTCACCTGGCCTGGCATCAAGGACGGCCTGATGACATTGAGCCACGCTCAGTTCGAGGCACTGTTCGCCGGGCTTGATTGGAGGCGGGTTCGGGCTGTCGAAACGAGAGCGCCGGAGACCATCGAATAGCTGCGACACGATGACTCAGCAGGATAGATTCCGGAAGCAAAACGGATTTGGTTTTGGTAGGCTCTGGCCATGTTGGACGTTGCTAATCTTCCCGATGATGTTGCTGCCCTGAAGGCGATGCTGATCGCAGCCCAGGCACGCGAGACGGCCAAGGACGTCGCGATAGCAAGTAAGGACGAGCATATCGCTCGCAAGGACGAGCGGATCGAA
>NZ_BBJU01000046.1:2500-6433 GCF_000739935.1 Agrobacterium rubi TR3 = NBRC 13261
GCATCACCGGATGATATCTCGAGAAGCTGGTCTTAATGATACGGCCTCGAAGTGCACCGGCGTGCCTTCAAAGAGGACTGTATCGACACGTCGATGTCATCAAGAAATGACCTGATTGTAAAAGGTAATCGGGTTTTTGCCGGTTCTACTGGTTCCGAAAGGTTGCAGTATGGCCAGGTTTGGAACCCCTTTGAGCGCAAGCGAAAAGGATAGGAATTCCAAACCAAGCAAATATGGATGAGCATAGACAATGAGAACGAAGAAGTGAATTAAGGGCATTTGGTGGATGCCTTGGCATGCACAGGCGAAGAAGGACGTGATACGCTGCGATAAGCCGTGGGGAGCTGCGAATAAGCTTTGATCCATGGATTTCCGAATGGGGGAACCCACCTTAAATGCTTGGAGAATCCAAGTCGTGCTTCGGTACGGTTTGGGTTTCCAAGCATTATGATAAGGTATCTGCATCTGAATACATAGGGTGTAAGAAGCGAACTCAGGGAACTGAAACATCTAAGTACCTGAAGGAAAGGACATCAACCGAGACTCCGTAAGTAGTGGCGAGCGAACGCGGACCAGGCCAGTGGCAATGCTGAATAAAGTCGAACACTTTGGAAAAGGTGGCCGTAGCGGGTGATAGCCCCGTAGACGTAGAACAGGCATTGTCCTTGAGTAGGGCGGGACACGTGAAATCCTGTCTGAACATGGGGAGACCACTCTCCAAGCCTAAGTACTCGTGCATGACCGATAGCGAACAAGTACCGTGAGGGAAAGGTGAAAAGCACCCCGACGAGGGGAGTGAAATAGAACCTGAAACCGGATGCCTACAAGCAGTCGGAGCCCGCAAGGGTGACGGCGTACCTTTTGTATAATGGGTCAACGACTTAGTGTAGCAAGCAAGCTTAAGCCGGTAGGTGTAGGCGTAGCGAAAGCGAGTCTGAATAGGGCGTTTAGTTTGTTGCATTAGACCCGAAACCGAGTGATCTAGCCATGAGCAGGCTGAAGGTTGGGTAACACCAACTGGAGGGCCGAACCCATATCTGTTGCAATAGATTGGGATGACTTGTGGCTAGGGGTGAAAGGCCAATCAAACTCGGAAATAGCTGGTTCTCCGCGAAAACTATTTAGGTAGTGCGTCGATCGAATACCCTCGGGGGTAGAGCACTGGATGGGCTATGGGGACTCACCGTCTTACTGATCCTAACCAAACTCCGAATACCGAGGAGTACTAATCGGCAGACACACGGCGGGTGCTAACGTCCGTCGTGAAGAGGGCAACAACCCTGACCTCCAGCTAAGGTCCCCAAGTCATGGCTAAGTGGGAAAGGATGTGAGGATCCCAAAACAACCAGGATGTTGGCTTAGAAGCAGCCATCATTTAAAGAAAGCGTAACAGCTCACTGGTCTAAATAAGGGTCTTTGCGCCGAAAATGTAACGGGGCTAAAGCCATGCACCGAAGCTGAGGATAAGACAGTCGTAGTGGCTGTTTTGTGGTAGCGGAGCGTTCCGTAAGTCTGTGAAGGCGGACCCGTGAGGGCTGCTGGAGATATCGGAAGTGCGAATGTTGACATGAGTAACGATAAAGGGAGTGAGAGACTCCCTCGCCGAAAGACCAAGGGTTCCTGCTTAAAGTTAATCTGAGCAGGGTTAGCCGGCCCCTAAGACGAGGCGGACACGCGTAGTCGATGGGAACCACGTTAATATTCGTGGGCCTGGTGGTAGTGACGGATCTCGTGTGTTGTACATTCTTATTGGATTGAATGTGCGGCGAAGAGGTTCCAGGAAATAGCTCCACCGTATAGACCGTACCCGAAACCGACACAGGTGGTCAGGTAGAGTATACCAAGGCGCTTGAGAGAACTATGTTGAAGGAACTCGGCAAATTGCACGCGTAACTTCGGAAGAAGCGTGACCCCATGGTACGCAAGTATGATGGGGTGGCACAGACCAGGGGGTAGCGACTGTTTATCAAAAACACAGGGCTCTGCGAAGTAGCAATACGACGTATAGGGTCTGACGCCTGCCCGGTGCTGGAAGGTTAAAGGGAGGGGTGCAAGCTCTGAACTGAAGCCCCAGTAAACGGCGGCCGTAACTATAACGGTCCTAAGGTAGCGAAATTCCTTGTCGGGTAAGTTCCGACCTGCACGAATGGCGTAACGACTTCCCCGCTGTCTCCAACATAGACTCAGTGAAATTGAATTCCCCGTGAAGATGCGGGGTTCCTGCGGTCAGACGGAAAGACCCCGTGCACCTTTACTATAGCTTTACACTGGCATTCGCCAAGGCATGTGTAGGATAGGTGGTAGGCTTTGAAGCGGGGACGCCAGTTCTCGTGGAGCCATCCTTGAAATACCACCCTTATCTTCGTGGATGTCTAACCGCGGTCCGTTATCCGGATCCGGGACAGTGTATGGTGGGTAGTTTGACTGGGGCGGTCGCCTCCGAAAGAGTAACGGAGGCGCGCGATGGTTAGCTCAGACCGGTCGGAAATCGGTCGTCGAGTGCAATGGCATAAGCTAGCCTGACTGCGAGACTGACAAGTCGAGCAGAGACGAAAGTCGGTCATAGTGATCCGGTGGTCCCGTGTGGAAGGGCCATCGCTCAACGGATAAAAGGTACGCCGGGGATAACAGGCTGATGACCCCCAAGAGTCCATATCGACGGGGTTGTTTGGCACCTCGATGTCGACTCATCGCATCCTGGGGCTGGAGCAGGTCCCAAGGGTATGGCTGTTCGCCATTTAAAGCGGTACGTGAGTTGGGTTCAGAACGTCGTGAGACAGTTCGGTCCCTATCTGCCGTGGGTGTAGGAATATTGACAGGATCTGTCCCTAGTACGAGAGGACCGGGATGGACGTATCTCTGGTGGATCTGTTGTCCTGCCAAGGGCATAGCAGAGTAGCTATATACGGAATGGATAACCGCTGAAGGCATCTAAGCGGGAAACCAACCTGAAAACGAGTGTTCCCTATCAGAGCCGTGGAAGACGACCACGTTGATAGGACGGGTGTGGAAGTGCAGCAATGCATGAAGCTTACCGTTACTAATAGCTCGAGCGACTTCTTCGTTCCCATTGATTATGTTCATCAAGCGAAGCTTGATGAGATATGTTCTGTCTTCACGGGCCAAAGGCCCTGCAGACGGCGCGCGCCACGAGGCGCGACGGACTAGCGTCCTGTAGGGTGGCACGCTCGAACATCGAGCAAGGCACCATACGGACAGGTCACAGAAAGACGTGTAAATTAAATAGAGCCTTGAGCTCTCCAGCTTCTCGAAACAACAGTTTCCATGTGAAATCATGGATCTGTGATTGTTTTGGCCCAACACATCCTCATCTCGAGGGTGCCGTATGGCCAATTGGTGTCCCCTGTGAGCAAAGTGAACAGGACAAGGTACACCAATCAAAAGGCAATCATATGATCCATGCACAGCATGGATCATATGTTGCGTTTTGCCGACCTGGTGGTTATTGCGGGGCGGCTGCACCCGTTCCCATTCCGAACACGGCCGTGAAACGCCCCAGCGCCAATGGTACTCCGTCTTAAGACGCGGGAGAGTAGGTCGCTGCCAGGTCTGCAAAACGCAACATTCATCATCTTCTCAAAACAAAAACAAACCTCGGCCCAGCCGATCAAAGGGCCGCTCAAGCGGCCTTTGCTCATTCTGGCATGATGAAATGTAAGGCAAACGCACACTGCGTCCCTTACAAGAGACAAATCCTCAAGGATTTGCTCACGAAAATGCACTTAGGGAACCTTGAGTTCTAATAACGGTATTTTGCGAACGCAAAAACCGGACCGGATACGCAAACACTTCGTGTTTGCTCTGTCGGTTTTTGCGAGCGCAAAAACCTGGTAACGCGGGGTGGAGCAGCCCGGTAGCTCGTCAGGCTCATAACCTGAAGGCCGCAGGTTCAAATCCTGCCCCCGCAACCAA
>NZ_BBJU01000045.1 GCF_000739935.1 Agrobacterium rubi TR3 = NBRC 13261
ATATCACGCCGCCGACCAACCCGAACAACACTGCCGCCGCTTTGCGCCAAGGCTTTGAGCGTCTGAAAGCAGCTATGATCGCCAAAGGCGCTACGTTTCCTGCAGATCCACCCAACAAGGTCCGCGAGCGAATGAAAGCAGCCGGATTAAAGGTTGCTGAGTGACTGAAATCGGCTTTTGGACGGCATGGTGATAATAATTGCGACATCAAGGTTGGACGTACTGCTTACCTTGCGGCTCTTTATGCGTATCGAACCAACGACACCTTAGTTCACCTTGGCAACACTGAACAACCTGGGAGCAAAGTTAGGCGTTTGATGTCGCGTAAGAGGCCGTTCCGCGACAAGATTTTGCGCAAATCACGAGGAGCACAAATCGCGGCATTAAATGCGCCGCGACTCGAGCAACATCAAGAGGAAACTATGCCGCTTGCTTCGGCTTAAACTGGGTCCATTCCGGCAACCAGTCGCGATGCGCAGCCAGCAAATCCTCAACGAGCGCCCAGATTTGATCGAGATCGAGTTCTGCTGCCGTATGCGGGTCGAGCATGGCTGCGTGGAAGATATGTTCCCTGTTTTCCGTCATCAGTGCGGCAACTGTCAGTTCCTGCACGTTGATGTTGGTGCGCATCAGTGCCGTCAGTTGCGGTGGAAGTTCGCCGATGAAGGTTGGTTGAATGCCGTTGTTGTCGACAAGGCACGGCACCTCTGCGGCACAATTTGATGGTAGCGAGGTGATGCAGCCGTTGTTGCGAAGGTTGCCGTAGATGACGGACGGCTCACCGGTCCAGACCGAATTGATAATCGAAGAAGCATATTCCTTCGACTTCTTGACCTCGATCTTATCTGCGGAACGATAGGTCTTCGCTTGGCCTTTCCACTTCTCGATTTGCTCGATGCAGCGTTTGGGGTACTCGTCCAAGGGAATACCGAACTTTTTAATGAGATCGTCGCGCCCCTCTTTGATGAAGTAGGGTGTGTACTCGGCAAAATGTTCGGAACTTTCGGTCACGAAATAACCCAGGCGGGTCAGCATCTCATACCGCACCTTGTTCACGCATCGCGGATTCAAGCCGGGTTTCGGTGCGCGGCCTTCCCGATAGGCGCGAAGAAGGTCGGGATAAAGATTACGGTAACTGCCGTCCGGCTGGCGATGTTCGAATTCCAGGAAGAACGCCATGTGGTTGATACCGGCGGAACGATAACGGATTTCCGCGTAGGGAACATCGAGGTCTTCTGCCAGTTCCATGGCCGTTCCCTGCACGGAATGGCAAAGCCCGACCTGCCGGATTGTTGGGTATTTTTCAGCAATCGCCCAGGTGTTGATAGCCATCGGGTTTACATATTGCAGCATGATCGCATTGGGGCAGACGGCGAGCATATCTTCGCAAATTTTCCACAAATGCGGCACGGTGCGCAGGCCGCGCATGATGCCGCCGACGCCGAGCGTATCTGCAATGGTTTGGCGCAGGCCATATTTCTTGGGCAGTTCAAAGTCTGTGACCGTGCAAGGCTCGTAGCCACCGATCTGGAATGCAACCACGACGAAATCCGCGCCGCTCAGTGCCTTGCGTTGATCCGTATGGGTTTCGACGGTTGCCTTGGCGCCCAAGGTTGAAATCAGCTTGTTGGCAACGATTGCGCTTTCTTCCAGCCGTTGCGGATTGATGTCCATGAGGGCAATTTTTGCACCGGAAAGCGCTGGCCGTTGCAGCACATCGCCGATGATGTTTTTCATGAAAACCGTTGATCCGGCGCCGATGAAGGTAATCCGTGGGTCTTTTGTCATGTCTGTCTCCGATAGCAATTCAGGCGATTTCGAATGCGGCTTTGACGAGCCGTTGCGTGTAGGCGGTCTGGGGATTTGCCAATACGTCTTCCACTGGCCCTTCCTCCACGATCCGCCCATTTTGCATGACGATGACGCGGTGGCAGAGGGCTCGCACCACTTTCAGATCATGCGAAATGAACAGGTAACTCAGGCCTTTTTCATCCTGCAGCTTGTGCAACAGGGCTATGATCTGCGACTGAACCGAAAGGTCGAGTGCCGATGTCGGCTCATCCAGCAGGATGAATTCCGGCTCCAGCGCAATGGCGCGCGCAATCGCGATGCGCTGGCGCTGGCCGCCAGAAAACTCATGCGGAAAACGCGAGAGAATATTGGTTGGCATGCCCGAGGCGGACAACGCATTGCAGACCCGCTCCAGCCGCTCGGACTTGGTCGCTCCCAGCCCGTTGACAACAAGTCCTTCCTCGATGATCTGACCGATGGTCATGCGGGGATTGAGCGAGGAAAACGGGTCCTGAAAGACGACCTGCATGCGTGACCGCAAGGGCCGCATTTCAGCCCGTGACTTGCCATGGATCGGCTCATTGTCGAACAGAATACGGCCGTCCTCCGGCTCATTGAGCCGCAGCAGCGATTGTCCGAAGGTCGTCTTTCCCGACCCGGACTCCCCCACGATACCGAGCGTTTCGTGTCTGCGAAGGGTCAGCCCCAGACTGTCGACGGCAATCAATTCCTTCAGCTGCGGCTTGAACAGGCCGCCATGTCGCAACATGAAGGACACGCGCACACCGCTCGCCTCCAGCAGGACGGTGGAGCCAATTGGCAGTGGCCGGGCATGCCCCTGCGGTTCTGAATCCAGAAGTTTTTTGGTGTAGGCGTGTCGTGGATTGGTGAAGATGTCTTCCGTCGTATTGTGCTCGCGCACCTCACCATGCTGCATGACGTAAACATAGTCCGAAAACTTCCGAACGATGGTCAGATCGTGCGTGATGAGAACGACGGCCATGCCGCGCGCCTGTTGCAATTCCCTGATGAGGTTGAGGATTTGCGCCTGTACCGTCACATCCAGCGCCGTCGTTGGCTCATCGGCAATCAGCACGTCAGGGTCGTTCGAGAGCGCCATGGCGATCATTACACGCTGGCGCTGCCCGCCGGACAGTTGATGCGGATACTGCTTCAGCCGCGCTTCCGGGTCTGGAATATGGACCTGCTTCAGCAGTTCCAGTGCCCGTGCCTCAGCCTGCTTGCGGCTCATCCGGTTGTGAACGCGGATGGCTTCAACGATTTGGCTTCCGATGGTGTAAATCGGGTTCAGCGAGCTCATAGGCTCCTGGAAAATCATCGCTAGACGGTTCCCGCGCATCGCCCTGCGCGCACGTTCCGGTAATTTCAGGATGTTCTTGCCGTCATAGGAAACGGAGGCTGTGTTTGAAACGACAGCTCGCTTCGACAAAAGACCCATGACGGTTCTTGCCGTTACGGATTTGCCGGAACCGGATTCACCGACAATCGCTATGGTCTCGCCGCGATAGAGCTGAAACGATACGCCTTTTACCGCTTCGACCGTTCCATGTTCGACCTTGAAATTGACTGCGATGTTACGCGCGTCGATGATCGGCGCATCTTGGCGTGATGCATCATCGAAGCGTATCTCGGGCGCAAAGGATGCCAGCGAGGACGTCACCATTTCAGTTTCCTCTCAATAGGGATCGACAGCATCGCGCAAGCCATCGCCAAGCGCGTTGAAGGCAAAGACAGTCACCAGCACGAACCCGACGGGCGCCAATATCCAGGGATAGGAACCGATGACCGAATAGGTCGCCGTATCCTGCAACATCAGCCCCCACGAAATCAGCGGCGGTTTGACGGCAAAGCCAAGGAAACCAAGGAAGGATTCCAGCAGCACAACACTTGGAATATGCAGCGTAACGGCAACGATGACGTGGCTCATCACATTGGGCAGAATGTGCTGGAAGATGATGCGCCTGTCGGTCGCGCCAATCGCCATAGCGGCCCGCACATAATCGATCCGCGCCAGCGCCAAGGTTTTGCCACGCACTTCACGCGACATTTGCGCCCAACCCAGCGCCGACATGACGACCACAACGAATGTCAAAAACACGTTGGTCGGGGCGGTGACAGGAATGAGCGATGTCAGCGCCAGATAGAGCGGCAATTGCGGGAAGGCGAGGACGATGTCGACGAAGCGCTGTACCCACGCATCCAACGCGCCGCCAAAGTAGCCAGATATCAAGCCGACACTGGTGCCAATGACGGTCACGATGAAGACCACGCTCAGTGCTATAGCCAAGGAAATTCGGGAGCCATGGATGGCACGAGACAGCACATCGCGACCAAACTTGTCCGTTCCCAGAAAATGCACGGTTTGCCCATCCACGGAACCGAAGAAATGCGTTTCCATGGGAATGATGCCGAACAGATTATAGGGCGCACCCTTTACGAAAAAGCCGAGATAGAGGGGATTATCGTAATTCGGTCCGACAATGGGCTGGAACGTGACAGGGTCAAGCTCTTCCGTTTCCGCCATCGCGTAAACACGCGGCCAGATGCTGAAAGTACCGTCTTTATCCGTGAATCTAATGCTCTGTGGCGGTGTAAAACTGGCACCCGTTTCGTTTGGATCTGCTGGCGCGAAAAAATCGGCAAAAACGGCGATGAAGATAAGGAGGACGACCAGAACCAACCCCACCATGCCGGTGAAGGAGCGCCGCAATCGGCGCCAGACAAGCGCTATATAAGTTTCGTTTGCGCGCTGTTCTGGAGCGCTGACGACCTGTTCCTGGCTCGCCGAACTGTTGATGGCAACCATCTCAGGCCCTCCCGAATTCGCGCACACGCGGATCAAGCAGAGCAAGCAAGATATCTGCGATGATGTTGCCGATGATGAGCGTTGCAGCGAGAACCATCATGAAAGTTGCGGTAACATAGACGTCGCCGACGGCCATGGAGCCAACGATCGCGGGACCGACGGTCGGCAGCGCGAAGATAATGGCCGTTTCAATTTCGCCGGTCAGCATATAGGGCAACACAACACCCTGATACATGACAAGCGGATGCAGCGCGTTGGGAACAGCGTGCCGCATGATGACGGCCCCTTCCGACAGCCCTTTGGCGCGGGCCGTTTCGACATATTGCGCGTTGAGCGTATCCAGCAGATTGCCGCGCATCACGCGCATATTGTAGGCCAAACCCCCGAATGTAGCGATGGCAACGACCGGCCAGACGTGGCTGACGAGGTCAACGAACTTTGCCCACGACCAAGGCGCACCGCCATATTGAGGGGAAAAGAAGCTGCCGATTTCGGCGACATTGAAATGGAAGACCATCAGGTAGACCATGATCAGCGCCATCAGAAAGCGCGGGATCGTCATGCCAAGAAATGCGATGGCCGACAGGATATTATCGACCCACGAATATTGCCGTGTCGCCGCCAATATCCCGAAGGTTATGCCGAGTATGGACGCCAGGATATGGCAGACCAGAGCTAGAAGCAGCGTGCGCGGCAGGCGTTCACCGACCACTTCTGAAACCGGCTTGTTGTAATAAAAGCTGTAACCAAAATCGCCGCGGGTGACGATACCGCCGATCCAGTTGAAATATTGAACCACGATAGGCTTATCGAGACCGTGTTCGACCCGGTATGCCTGCGCTTGTGCTTGGGCCTGTTCGAACGACGCGCCACCCTGGTTCATCAATTGAGCGCGAATATAGTCTGCATAGTCACCGGGCGGCGCCTGGATGATCGCGAATGTCACGATACTGAGGATCAGCATCACGGGTATTGCCGAGCCGAGGCGGACGAGAAAGAACCTGAGCATAATAAAATATCTCCCTGCATTGCGGCCCCGGTTTATGATCGGTTCCGCTTTTCTCCCGCCGGCCGCGCTTCACGCGCGACCGGTCATGGTGTCTCCGGGAGGGAGCTAGTTGATAGGGCCTTTATCACCCGGTTTGCCGGGCAGTTGTTGGGGGAAGAGCTCGTATTTGCCCTGTTTATTGGTCGCGACCCAAAGGCGTTCGCGAATGACGGCATCTTCCGCCCAGTTGAACATGAAGATCGGCGTTCCCTGCGGTACGTTGGAGAAACGCTTGTTGATGATCAGCGCTCCGGGATACTCGGTCAGACCAATCGTGTAGAGATTTTGCGTATAGACCTTCTGATATTGCTTCATCAGATCGACCCGTTCCGCATTATCCTGCGAGGCAATGAAGCGGTTGACGAGATCGACCATTTCTTTTTCAAACGGCATCATATCAACCTGCTTTCCTTCCGGTGCGCGGTGGTTCCAGCTGGTGCGCGGACCAACCGGTGCAAGCTGTTCGGTGTTCTGCACCACAGAAGCAAGTTCTGTCGTATTGCGGCGGACCAGCCAATCGAACCTGCCGCCGTAATGCGCCGCATCGCGCTGGTTGCCATCGAGAGAGTTGACCACCACCCGCAGACCCAGCTTTGCCATCTGGCCAACCAGACCTTCTGCAAGGCTCTTGTCTGTCGTGTAGGTGTTGTTGACGAGCAGAACGATCTCGACATTCTTGCCGCCAGCCGTGCCAGCCGGAAAATTGACGAAGCCATCGCCATCCGTGTCCTTTAGCCCAACCTTTGCAAGAGCGGCCCTTGCCCCTTCGAGATCGTAGGGGTAATAAACAGTCGAGTTGCGGTCATAAAAGCTCGTGCCGGATGAAATGCCGCCAGGATAAATCGCGGTGAATGGACCTTTGACCAGCGAGTCTCCGACAGCCTTGCGATCAATGGCTGATGTCACCGCCTCACGGAAATCCTGATTGCGGTTCAGCTCTCGAACGGCCTGTTCCCGCTCATCGGGCGAACCCCAGCCATTGGCCGAAAAATTCATTTGTAGATTATAGCCGATCAGACGCGGACCGAAAGCAAGTCTTGCCGGGGCGTTTTCATCAGCAGCACGCTTGAGCGCAGCCACGAAGTTTTCCGGTTGCTCCAGATTGGAGAAATCGCCAGAGCCGGCCACCGCCTGCACATCGCGATCAGCCCAGGTGGAAAGCTTGTAGTGAATTTCGTCGATATAGGGCAATTGCTGGCCCTTCTCATCGACTTTCCAGTAATAGGGGTTGCGGCGCAGGACGATAAGGTCATCCGGTCTGTACGACACCGGCGCCCACGCACCCATGACCGGCATGTTCATATATTCCGGTGGGAAAGCATTCTTGAACTGATTATAGGTGTTTTTCGAATATTTCGGGTGTTGCGGTTTTAGAATATGTGCTGGCCCCGGGCAGAAATTCGGATAGGCCATGGTGTAGAGATACTGCTTGGGAAAGGCGCTCTTGAACGTCCATTCAACCGTGTAATCATCGATCTTGGTGAGGGTCGTACCCTCTCCAAAGGCTTCCGGTGACGCACCGCAACCAAGCGGCGACACATTCGGGTCGATCACGCCATCTTCCCAGTAGAACATGATGTCTTCTGCTGTGAAGGGCACGCCATCAGACCATTTGGCGCCTTTGATCAGGTGCATCGTCAGCTTGTGGCCATCCTTCGACCACTCCCAGCTTTTGGCGAGATTGGGCAATGGCTCGGTGTCTTTGGCATCCACCTGAAACAATGGTGCGGTACGCGTCAGGCATTCCGACAACGCGATATCGATGCCGCCCCAGCCTTGTGTCTGGCCAGCCATATAGTTCCAGCCTTCTGGACGGCCACCCACAACATGGCGCAGAGTGTCGCCGTACACGCCGATACCGTCGGGCATATTTTCGGTCTTATAGACCATTGGCTCTTCCGGCAGCCGCTCTTTGAGCGGCGGCAATTTGCCGGTTTTTTCGAACTTTTCGGAAACCCAGTCAGGTTCCGAGTAACTGGGCAGGGCCTTGAACCCCAGAATGGAATCCGGCTCCACATATTTTATCTTGCCTTCAGCGGGAAATTTCGCTGGTTCAGGCGGTGCGGATGTTTGAAAAGCGTGGGCATTCATCGCGATTAGCGAAACACCTAAGCTAAGGCAAGCGCTCAAGAAAATCTGGCGTTTATGTTGCATCGTCATGTCCTCCCATGGCGCGACAAGGCACGCCCTCCCTGATAGTTCCCGGAAACGAGCAGTACCGGCGCCTCCTCGCGCAGATACTGCCGCACATACATCAAACGGCTTTTTTCAATGCCGCTTTTTCGGCCCGCAGTTCTTCGATCGACCTGACATTGCGTCGTGCAGCGCCCGTCCAATCGCTTGTTTTGACGGTGGATCGGGAAAGACGATCCTTCGCTGCTGGCACGGCATGCGCATATTGCGGCAACCAGCGCGCTTGCGCGACCACCATTTCGTCCACCATCTGCCAAACCTCTTCCGGTGTCGATACCGCACCAACCAGAGGGTCATGCAGGACAGCGAGTTTCAGAAGGTCGATATCGCCGTTGACAGCAGCGTGCACCGACATGCGCTGAACGTTGATGGATGCCATGCATGTGGCCGCACAGGCTTCCGGTATCGTGATGCCGGAAACCATGTTGATGCCGAAGCGATCCACGAAGCCGGGCGATTCGATGATCGCATCCTGCGGCAGGTTGGTAATGACGCCGTTATTCTTGACGTTGAAGTGGCCGCGATAGACACGCCCCGTTTCCAGCGCTTCGAGAATATGGCTGGCATGTTCATTCGAACGTCTGGCCGGATCAAGAGGCTTCGACGCCGATTTCAGAAACTGTGGAAATTCCGTTTCGAACCAGTTGCGGGTCTCTGTCGAGTGCCGCAAATAACCGCCGGTTTCGCCGTGAATCCAGTCAGACATATCAATCCAGCGGCCAATTTCATCCGGGCGCTTGCGATACCATGGCAGGTATTCCGACAGGTGCCCATTGCTTTCCGTGGAGTACACACCAAAGCGCTTCAGCACATCGATGCGCAGTTTTTCCTGTTGAGAAAAAACCGGATGCGCTTCAAATCCGGCAATCAACTCGTCCTTGCCGATCTTGCGACCATTCAGCTTCAGATCGACGAACCATGTCTGGTGGTTGATGCCGGAGCAGATGTAGTCCAGTTCCGAAACGGATTTCGCCCCCAGAACCTCTGCAATCTGCTCGGCGCCATGCTGAACGCCGTGGCACAAGCCAACCGTATCCACCTTGCCATATTCAATCGCCGCCCAGGTATTCATGGCCATGGGGTTGGCATAGTTCAGGAACTTGGCATCGGGTGCCGCGACCTCGCGGATATCCTTACAGAAATCCAGGATGACCGGAATGTTGCGTTGGCCATAAAGAATACCACCAGCGCAAATCGTATCGCCGACACATTGGTCGATGCCATATTTCAACGGGATGCGGATATCATCCGCATAGGCTTCCAGACCGCCAACCCGAACGCAGCTGATGATGTATTTTGCACCTTGCAAAGCACGGCGGCGCTCGGTCGTGGCCGTGACCTTTACCGGAAAACCATTGGCCTCCACGACGCGATCAAGGATCGCTTTGATCATCTCAAGATTATGCTGACTGATATCGGTCAGCGCGACTTCCACATCGTGAAACTCCGGTACGCACAAAAGATCGGTGAACAGTTTTTTCGTAAAACCGACACTTCCTGCGCCAATGATAGCGATTTTGAAACTCATGTGGGCACCTTTGTTTGCGAAAAGAATGCGAAAGCCGGATCGGCAACGTCGTTATCGGGGAACAAAGAAAAATCGGGCAAAAGCCGGATAATAAGGATTTTTCTCTGTAACCTCCCGATAAGCCTCTCCTCGAACCGGGATTATGCTGATAAAAATTACGGGGGCCAGAGAAGGATTATGCTTTTATGGGTAATTTTGTGCTGCAAGATTTGATCGATCAAGGGCCTGCCATGCGGACTGTGTCTTTGCCGCGCGGCAGGCAAACATTGCACACCATGCCCACCAGCAGCGGTTACGAAACCCGCCATGGGGGCGGTTATGATTGGGATGGTCGAAAGCGCGGACAGACGCCCTTTACCGTTCTACAATATTGCATAAGCGGCCAGGGAAACCTGCGATATGAGAACAACACCTACCGCATCGGACCGGGTGAGACGTTGCTTCTTTTAATGCCCCATAACCATCGCTATTGGCTGGAAGAAGGTGGCCGCTGGGAATTCTTCTGGATTTCCATGAACGGGGAAGAAGCCTTGCGGATTCATCGCGATATTCAGGCCGTGACCGGGCCTGTCATAAAGCTCCAGCCAGACACGGTGGATCATCTTGCTCTTTGTTGCTCGCGTCTCGTCAATGGCGCGGAGACGCCGGGAGCAGCCTCCGCTGTCGCTTATGAAGCGGCAATGGTCCTTTACGACGATGTGTTCGGCTCTCATCCGTCATTCGGTGGCGAATATCGCACCATGCAGCAAGTGCTGAGTTACATCGATAGCCATCTGGACAAGAGCCTTTCCGTCAATGATCTCGCCGCTGTTGCCGGTCTCAGTCGCGCCCATTTTTCCCGTATTTTCGCTGCCAATGAAGGCCTGCCGCCTGCCGAATTCGTTCTACAAAAACGGCTGCGGCGTGCGGCAAAACTTCTGACGACGGCAGCAAACATGCCCATCAAAGAAGTGTCTGTGCGCTGCGGCTTCGAAGACCCGAACTACTTCTCAAAGGTCTTTCGGCGGCTTTATGGCATCAATCCGAGCGAATTTAGAAGCACCGGCATGTATTCAAGCGTGCGATCACGACAATAATAAATGTAAACGCGTTCGCTGCGTGAAACTCGGTCGTGAATGCTTCACTTTGGCGGATACTGTCGTAGAGAAGTGGCGAGTTGAGAAACCCGTTGGTAGCAGAACAGTTTCTGCCTTTCTGTTCGCAAGCTTACGACTTGAACTTTAACCGAATGCAAGGTTTGCCTGGTGGAGCATCCTCAGACCTATCACTTTGGGTCAGCGACGCACCGTGGTGCAAACTTTTTCAACGGCTTTTGGACATCATCGATTTGATAACCGCAATGGGCGCTGCCTGCATCCGCCAGCCAATGGCAAATTTGTTTCCAAGCCAGTAAAAGCTTTTTCTTCATCTTGCCTCCTCCTCAAAGACAGACCCGTTACATGGTCAACGAGAGTTGCCGATTGTCGGCTTCCATTCAAAGACGTTCACCCGGTTATAGACACCATTGATCACGAATGGATCGCCAGCGCTGAACGCGTGCATGTCATCGAGGGAACCGACTTCGGCGACGACCAATCCTCCTGTCACCGCTCCCACTCCGTCGTCGATCGGCCCCGATTGTAACACATCAACTCTGCCCGATCGCAGGTATCTTCTATGATCTTCGAGATGCTCCAACCGCGCTTCGGTCTTTTGCGGATCGGACAGTGCAATACGGATGGCAAGCATCGGTTCGGTTCCTTCTGGTTATGCCCGTTTAACGGTCTGGTTGAGACGACTGCGCGCTAAGACATCATGATACGTCGATCCCTTCAGTCACCTGTCGGGCGCTCTCCGGTATTGGCGCGTTCAAGCAATTCCTTGAGCGCTGTATGCTCAAGAGGGCGCGGGTTCCAGTAGGCATTGGACATTGCCTGTTCGACCGCCGCTTCGACGCCGTCTACTGGCATGCCGAGATCTTTCAGTGACATGGTTGCGCCGAGACGGTTGGCCAGATCGTAGAGCGCAATGGCGGGGTCTCCGCCGCCGAGCGCCTTCGATAGCCAGCGAGCCTACAGGTGCATGGCGACATTGCCACCATCATGGCATCCATGGAGGTTCTCGATTTGATGGAGCAGCAGTTTGTCGCTGCAGCAGGCAACGATTTGATGGCGTGAATTGCATCTGGTGAGATCGACACGGGGGCCAAACGCAAAAAGCTCCTCGACCAGTATGGTGAGGAGCTTGAAAGCAAATATTTGGAATGGGAGAAGTTACAAGTTTGG
>NZ_BBJU01000044.1 GCF_000739935.1 Agrobacterium rubi TR3 = NBRC 13261
CACATAAAATTGGTGGCCATTCGCCACTTAAGCGCCATTACATATCCTCACGGGGGCAGCACATAAACGTCGGCGTGGTCCGAGCCAGTCTGGAAAATAGCGGGTCTTAGACATTTCGACCGACTGATGAATTTACGTCTAGTGGGAGATTGTCAGATTTCTTCAATCATACCATCGTTGATTCGAAAACGCCCAGATACCAGCCTTGATGCAAGGTCATCGAGCATGGAATCCACGCTTGGAGCAACGAGAGAACGAAACATTTCGTCGTGATAATAGCTGATGATCTGTCCTTTGCTTCCGCCTTCTGCAGGATCGAGATCAGCGCAGAGATAATCGCCACCGCCGTTATGCATCACTGGAATCCAGTGCCGCGACCACCAAGTGGAGCGAACCCCATGATCAGCCTCAACGAAAGTGTCGTCGGGAGCATCAGCATTGATCCCATCCGGAAACTCGCTATTGAGAAAATTGGCCGCATCCACAGCTTCGTCGAGCGACATTATGACAAAGCTTCCCTCTATACCGGCGGCGTTCGACGGTTGGCCATTCGCCAGGCGGTAAAGGTCTATTACTGCATCAGGTAATTCTAAGCCAAACCGACGTTCGGCTGAGATGATTTCATCTTCGGTCGCCGGCTGGTTAAATGGAGGTACCTTGTCTGGATCATTCTCTTGAAGCCACTGAGCTACAATTTGGAAGCTACGCTCCATTGTCATAATCTCTTAATTTCAACGATGCTAACTCCGCGACACCATTTGCCTAATTCGGCCCAACATTAATCCCTGCAGCAGAGCCGACTTGTCCAAATCTGTACACCAAGCCACCTCGCGTCCATGACGCTGACCGCGATTGAATATTATCGTTTTTCTCAGACATCTCAGGAGGCCCAAGGCGTTTCTCCATTGCCTCTCGTAAACCGTCAGGTGAGCGGGTTGTGTAAGCGCAAGCTTTATGTCCGTTCGGACCTGTCGCCACCCAGAACGACAGCTTGTCCACTTTGTCACCCTCTCCATTATTCCACGCGACGGCATCAACTGAACCACCGTTGTAGCCAACGAAAGCCTTGCGCCATTCGCCAACTTGCGCGTCAGTCTGCCGTCGCCAGCCGAGGTGGTTTGCACGGTCAATTGCCGTTCGAACATCCGGCGCTGAGCATATGTTCAAGACATTCTCGACAATGGCATCAGTAGAATCTGCCCTTGTGTCGCCGATCGTAAGGAAAATGGCAAAGCCTCCGCACAAGGTGATTATGAGTCCAAGCTTTTTCATCATGGGCAATCTGCCTCCGTGAGGTCTTCACTGGCTTATGGATGTATACCAGTTTCAGATGCTACGATTGAACATGCCGCGCTTTCAAACTGTCTGAAATCGTGAATGATGAAATGTCTTCCTAGCCGGCTTCAATTTATCATCACGCGACAACTGATGGTGACGCCTTCTCTGCCATTTGAGCAGGTTCTGTGATTTTACGTCGCTATCCATTTCAAGATGAGCTTTGCTGCGGCGCGTTTCCGACCTACACGGATGTCGGCGGTCTCTGCATCGAAATCAAGGCCATAGTCCTCTCGAACTCTTTTCAACCAAATGGGAAAACGATCCAGATTTCCAGGGCCCAGTGCCGGAAGACCCAGGTCATTTCGATAGCACTTTTCCTCGCTCTCGGAGAGTTCGCCGCGTTCGTTCAACCGTACGGTCAAGTTCCACTGTCGATCTGGATCAGGGCTCATGCGTAGTCTGACCACGTTCCCGGCAATCAGGGGACTTTCGTCACTCCCGCGAAGACCAATAGAAATATAAATTTCCCAGTGTTCGCTCTCGTCGAATGGCAAGCCAAGTTTCCGAGCTAGATCTGCGGCTTCAGTAGAATTGCAACGAGCAAGTTCTTTCTTCTTGAGCTGTAAAGCCAACGATTGAAAATGCGTCTCGTCAGGGTGGACATCCGGTATGACCGCCTCGACATACCGATGTAGCATCGCAAACTGCTCGTCGCGCCTTGGAAGATCGTATGTTCCTTCCATCATATCTGCGAGAAAGACGGTGCGCGTCGATGTGTTGAGCAAACAAATGAATGCCATGCCCCAGAAGCTAAGATTTGTCACATCGTACATGTCCTCGCCGTAGCGCCGGTCATGACGATAGCCAAGGTGCCGAAAAGTTTCTTGAATGCGAACCGCGTCGTCGGCAAAAGAAGCAAACTTTGACTTCTTGTCGCGTTGCGCAGGTTGGGAGGTGTAACTTCCGACCTGCGAAATCAGCTTACGACGCGTTTTCAACGCTTTTGCGGAGTTGGTTTCACCACTATCCAACACGCCCGTTTCATCGAAACCGAATGTGTACAACATCTCGTGACGTCGTCCCATCTGAATGATCCCGCCGTCGTCGAGAAATGGCAACAATCGCCTATAGGCGTTTATCAGAAGTGGCATTTCTTTCTCACTGACCTGTGGAACACCCCCGGTCACCCGCATGAGATGGAAATAGAAATCCTCTCGCTCGCTTTGATCGAGCAAGTCCTCCACCTTGGCCACCAAAGGAGAGAGCCGATGGTGATTTCGGGGCCAGAATTTTCCTTGACGACGTTCTGGGAAGGCATCGTTTTCGTCAGCCAAGAAAGCCCGCAATAATTCGATAGGAGTGTCAGTCATAATAAGCCCTTACCTATCTCACTTAGATTGCCATCACATCGCAAGCGTCTGGATTGTTGCAGAGAGATCATCGGCATTGCCGCCCTGAATGACCAAATCCTTCTACGTCCGCCGGGCTTCCAGCCGCCGCTTGTCGCGATTGACGTATTCGAGGCCCATGCTCGTCAAACGAAACTGTCGTTTTTGAAATTCGCCGCGAATCTGGATGAAACCCTGCTCTTCGGCCTCACCCAGCGTCTTCAGGCTGGTGCCTTTCGGCGGAGTCTGCCAGTCGGTGCCGACAGCGCTATGCAGCAATACCATGATCTTTATAATGTGACGTCTCCATGGCTATGCCGCAAAGCTGGCCTTCGGCCAATCGATCATTCCGTTTGGTTTCTGTAGCGTAACGGCCATAGGCTTGGCAACGGCGAGATGTTTGTAATGGCTGTTAGCAGGCTGCGTTGCCCACGCCACATGTGCATCGGGGTGCAATACGCCGCTCATATCCCTCTAATTCGAAACCGGTTCCAGAAGTTTGGCACTTGTAACGACACCATCTCCGCGATGTCCGAAAGCGATCCTAGGTCGATGTTAAATGCGGCAACGGGCATCTGGTTGGTCGTTGGGAAAGCGCGCAGGTGCCACTCTCGTTGGTAGGGGAATTGGAAGTGCTGAGGTGCACCGGTTTCTCATTTCGGTGAACGAACGAGCAGGGGGCGTAATATGTTACGGGTCCAACCTTGATCTTCACGCCTGACCAGATCTTTCTAAGCTCGTTCGCAAATCGTGAGGTGAAGACTTCTGGTTTGCTGAGGATAAGTGCTGCATCGGCACTAAAGTCATCCGGCATCCGCCGATCAATATCTTGATAGGCACACCAGAGCACATAGTAGCGACACCGTACCGTTTCCTTCATGAAGCCTTCCTGGATGGCTTTGAGGCTATTCAACGACGGGCTCCTTACAATGGGTGCCAGGTTTCGTGTCGATCATTGGCGTGTGGCCTTTTCCCTGATCTGTCTGATGGCATCGTTGAAGCCCTTAGGCGTGCCGCTTGACCCGGCCAGCTTGCCGACCTTGACCTGATCGATGCGCTTGCCGACCACGACTTTCGGCACCGCTTCAGCAAAGGCGCGTTGCAGTTCGAGAGAACGGGGGACGTAGGCATGCGGGGTAACCGCCACCGCAGTGATGACGCCGTCCTTCAGCGTCGCCTTGACCGTGATGTGCGAAGGCTGGCCACCATATTCTCCCGTTGCCGTGTAGACTCCGTCCGCATATCGGGCGGGTCTGGTGCTCTGCGCATCCGCGCTTCCCGCAAGCGTCAATGTAAGGGCGGTGGCCAGTAGAAGATTGTTTGTCTGATTGCGCATCGCGGTTCCTTTTTAGGTGAAGATTTCGCCATCGAAATTGTTGGAGACCTCGACACGTCCGTCGGCAAACATGCGGACAAAGGAGAAGTCGAAGCTCTGCATCAATCGCGGCGACGGGCCGAAGAAGAGTGATGTCGCCAACCCGTCCGCCGTTGCGGTGTCCACTGCGATGGCCCAGGTGGCGATGACATCGTTGGTCGGTCTTCCGGTTCGGCCATCGAGAACATGGTGGAGATCGTTGCCCCAACGTCGCCGATTGGATGCGGAGGCGCAGATCGAGTTGTTTCTGAGATTGGCAACTCCGATCACCATCTCCGCATCAAGAGGATGCTCAAGACCGACCGTGAGTCCTACCTGTCCGCGATGGCGGATATCGCCGCTTGCATCGATGACGAAGTCCTCGAAGCCATGCGTCTCCAGAGTTTTGGCCAATAAGTCGACAAGGTATCCTTTGCCGACTGCCCCGAGATCAACGACCAAAGGACCACGGGTAGATAGTGTCCTGCCGTCCCGGACGGTGTCTCGACACCAAGCCGGGCGAAGCCGGCTGCCTTCTGTCTGGTGAGGCACCAGCGAATACGTTCGGTCATAGCCGAGCAGTTCGAGGTCTCTGCCGATCAGCGGATCGACGGCTCCATCAGTGGCCGCGTGAAGTCGGTCGTAGAGATCGAGCATGGGGACCGCATCTTCCGGGAAATTGAACGTCCCGCCCTCGGTCGCCGCCGCGATCCGTGTCACGATGGAGTCGGCACGGAACCGCGAATAGACGCTATCAAAACGCTCGACCAGTTCGAGGATGTGCTGTTCGATCTCCGCTCCGAGTTTGGCTGGTGTGTCGATCTCCCAGGACGTGCCAATGGCATCGAACTTGAAACGGGAGACCTCCACGCTTTTAGCGGACAGCATTGGCTTAGAGCTTGCGTGTGCCAAGCCACTTCACCTTTTCCGGATCGCGATGATCGAAGAAGCTGCTGGCCTTTTGGTCGAGCGAGCCAATGGCTGTGACATCTTCCTGGTCGAGTTCGAAATCGAAGACCTGGAAGTTCTCGGCCATCCGCTCCTTGCGCACAGACTTTGGAATGGCAACGATGTTGCGCTGGATCAGCCAGCGGAGCACGACCTGCGCGGTGCTTTTGCCATGCTTCTTTCCAATCGACTGCAACAGATCGTTCGTAAACAGCCCGTTCTTACCTTCCGCAAAAGGACCCCAGGCTTCGGGTTGAACCTTGTATTCCTGAAGGACTGCCTGCGCGTCATCCTGCTGGTGAAAGGGGTGGATTTCGATCTGGTTGACTGCGGGTACAATCTCGTTGTGAAGCGCGAAGTCGACAAGGCGGTCGGGATAGAAGTTGCTGACACCGATTGCGCGGATACGGCCCGCCTTGTGCAGCTCTTCCATTGCACGCCATGCCCCATAGACATCGCCATAAGGTTGGTGGATGAGCCAAAGGTCAAGATAATCGAGCTGCAGTTTGTTCAGCGAGCGTTCAAAGGCGGCCTTGGCACCTTCGTATGAGGCGTCTTCGATCCACAGTTTGGTTGTAACGAACAACTCGCTACGATCGATGCCGTGATTGCGGATCGCGTTGCCGACTGATTCTTCATTGCCATAGGACGTTGCGGTGTCGAGGAGGCGATAGCCCACATCGATCGCGTCACGCACGCTCCGCTCGCACTCCGCGGGATCAGGCACCTGAAAGACACCGAAGCCCAGGATCGGCATTTCGATCCCATTGTTCAAGGTTACTGTAGGGGTTGTTTGGCTCATGTTCGTATCCTTTTGGTGGAAGTGGGAGCACCCGGCTCACCAACGTCGTTACTTGCCGACGCGTGCCTGAAGATGCGCGGGGTACCTGTCGCCAACAATGTCGATCTTCGCGAGGGCGTCAGCAATGTCTGAAGCATCCTTTGCGGACAGTTCGACAGTTGCCGCACCGAGGTTTTCCTCGAGGCGATGAAGTTTCGTGGTGCCGGGGATGGGCACGATCCAGAGCTTTTGCGCCAAAAGCCATGCGAGCGCGATCTGTGCAGGGGTTACGCCTTTGGCTTCGGCAATTCGGGTCAACGCCGAGACAAGGGCCTTGTTGGCCTTGAGGTTTTCCGCCTGAAAGCGCGGGACGACGCTGCGGAAATCGCCGGGGCCGAAGGTTGCTGTTTCGTCGATCTTGCCCGTGAGGAACCCTTTACCGAGCGGGCTAAAGGGCACGAGACCGATGCCCAGTTCCTCGAGCGTCGGGATGATCTCCTTTTCCGGCTCGCGCCAGAACAAGGAATACTCGCTCTGGAGGGCGGAAACGGGCTGGACGGCATGGGCTTTCCGGATCGTCTGCGCGCCTGCTTCCGAGAGGCCGAAATGCTTTACCTTGCCTTCATCTATCAGGTCCTTGACCGTGCCCGCGACGTCCTCGATTGGCACGTTCGGATCGACACGATGCTGGTAGAGCAAATCGATCACGTCGGTGCGAAGCCGCTTCAAGGAAGCCTCTACCGACTGGCGAACATAGTCCGGGCGGCTGTTCAGATGCTGGCCACCATCGGGGCTTGGAAGCTCGAAGCCGAACTTGGTGGCGATGACGACCTTGTCGCGGATCGGCTGGAGTGCTTCGCCGACCACGTCTTCATTCGTGAACGGCCCGTAGACCTGTGCGGTGTCGAAGAAGGTCACGCCGCGGTCATGGGCGGCGCGGATGAGGGTAATTGCATCCTTTGTGTCGGTCGCTGCACCGTAACCGTGGCTGAGGCCCATGCAGCCAAGGCCGAGAGCCGAGATTTCAAGAGTACCGATTTTACGTTTTTGCATGTCAATCTTTCTTCTCGCGATTGTAAGCTTGTTGCTCGGCTTCAAGCAGTTTCCATTCAGGATCGACCACGTCGTCCTCAACGACCGGGCCTCTGTTCCGATGAGAACAAGATATCTCTTGCCGACCATTTGGATTAGGGGCAGTAATCGGCATGAAGCTATAAGGATGCCTAATGAATGCCGCAGGAGAACTTCAACGATCTAGTTGCCTTCGTGATGGTGGCGCGGGAGGAGAGCTTTACGAAAGCTGCGGTCAAGCTGGGCGTGTCGCAGTCCGCGCTCAGCCAGACGGTTCGTGGCCTCGAAGAACGGCTTGGACTGCGGTTGCTGACCAGAACGACACGCCGCGTTTCTCCCACGGCGGCAGGCGAACGTCTCCTCCAGACGGCTGGCCCGAGGTTCGAGGAAATTCAGGCCGAACTGACGGCCCTCACCGAAATGCGGGATAAGCCTGCAGGGACGGTGCGGATTACGGCTGGCGAACATGCGGCGATTTCTGTTCTCGCTCCGGCGCTGGATAAATTCTTGCCCGACAATCCGGACGTGAAGGTCGAGATCACTGTCGACTATGGCCTCACCGATATCGTCGCGGAGCGCTATGACGCGGGCGTGCGTCTCGGGGAGCAGGTCGCCAAGGATATGATCGCGATCCGTATCGGCCCGGAGATGCGCATGGCCGTCGTCGGCTCGCCATCCTATTTCCGACAAAACCCCTGGCCTGAAAAGCCCGAAGACCTGACCCGACACAATTGCATCCAGATCAGAATGCCCACACACGGCAACATACTCTCTTGGGAGTTCGAGAAGGATGGACATGAGCTGAGGGTGAAGGCGGAGGGGCAACTCGTATTCAACAACATTGCCATGCGGCTTGATGCCGTCAAACGCGGGCTTGGGCTTGCCTACATGCCCGAGGATCAGGTGGCGAACCAGATCGCCAGCGGTGAATTGATACGAGTACTGGAAGACTGGTGTGCTCCATTTCCCGGTTATCATCTCTACTACCCAAACCGAAGACACACGTCTCCCGCCTTCGCGCTGGTGATCGATGCCCTGCGATATCGCGGATAACGCGCTAATCAACCGTTTGTGATTGATTAGCAGGACTTATGGCTTCAATCGGAAATAGGTATCTAATCATCCTGTCGGCGCTCTAGTAGCCTTCTCCCAACTTAATGTTGTGAGATCGATATGTCCCGTTTATTCGCCAAAACCATCTCTGCTCTCGTTTTTTCAAGCACCGTCGCACTCTCCGGTGTCGCCCACGCACAGTCTGGGGGGAAGCCTCAGCCGCTCGTCATCCAAGACCAGGGTAGCTTTGCGGTCGGCGGTACCGTTTCGAAGACCGCGGGAACCTACAACAACAACGCCCCGACGCCTCAAGGGCAGTCGCTTCACGGTGATCATGCCTATGTATTCTATCAGGTGCCGCAGAACCCTAAATCTTTGCCCATCGTCATGCTGCATGGAGCTTTCCAGTCCGGTCGTAGTTGGGAAACGACCCCCGACGGTCGCGAAGGTTTCCAGAGCATCTTTCTGCGTAAGGGCTTCTCCACCTACGTCGTAGACCAACCGCGCCGAGGCCGTGCAGGCAACTCTACCGTCGCAGCCACGATCGAACCGACACCTTATGACCAGCTTTTCTTCGACCAGTTCCGCCTTGGAAAATGGCCGGACTATTTTCAGAATGTCCAGTTCGATCGTGGGCCTGAAGCCCTTGATCAGTTTTTTCGTTCAGTGACCCCGAATACTGGACCCTACGATGCCAAGGTGATCTCGGACGCGATGTCGGCCCTGTTCGACAAGACCGGACCCGGCATTCTGTTTACCCATTCGCAGGCAGGTGGTCCCGGCTGGCTCACTGCGATCAAGAACCCGAACGTCAAGGGCATTGTGGCACTGGAACCCGGTAGTGGTTTCATATTCCCCGAAGGCGAAGTGCCCGCCGACATGCCAAGCGCCGCGGGTACGCTGAAGGGCGAGGCAGTTCCTGTCGCTGATTTCGAGAAACTGACCAAACTGCCGATCGTCATCTATTACGGCGACAATTTCCCTATTGAGCCGACCACCGAGCGTGGTCAGGACAATTGGCGGGTGCGTCTGGCGATGGCAAAGGTTTGGGTGGAGGCCGTCAACAGGCACGGTGGCGATGCGACGCTCATCCACCTGCCGGACATCGGCATCAAGGGCGGCACCCATTTCCTGATGTCAGACCTGAACAATGTCGAGATCGCTGACCAGATATCCAAATTCCTCGCGGACAAGAAGCTGGATTGAACAATCGCGCTCATCGACGGACAGAAGAACCAAGGAGGCGACTGTGAAAAACCTCATAACCGGGATTTTAAGTGCAACGATCCTTTTGGGATCGGGAGTGGAGGCCAGCATGGCACAGCAACCAGCATCGAACCTTGATTCCGCGCGGTCACGCACCCAGCAACTGATGGGCGATATCGCTCCAAAGCTTGCGGAACTGACGGACGACGTCCTTTACGCCGACGTTTGGGAGCGCCCGCAGCTTTCCCAGCGCGACCGAAGCCTCGTGACGGTCACGGCGTTGATCGCCCTCAACCGCCCAGACCAGCTTCGTTCGCATCTCGTTCGTGCCAAAGCAAACGGCCTGACGGAAGAACAGCTCGTCGAGACCATCACCCACATGGCGTTTTATTCTGGCTGGCCAAGTGCTGTTTCCGCCGTGGCTATCGCCAAAGAAGTCCTTGCCAAATAGGTTCGCGAGTAGCCGGCTTAAACTCTCAATCAAAGGTGACCCAGGGAAAAGAAAACCGCGATTTCATCCGCTGAATCCAACGGAGCCGTTTCGATAGCGCGGGCAGGGACACAACCCTCGGCGGTTGGTCCGGCAAGCTATTTCACCGGTGCCGTCCTGCATCCTCACAAAATCAAACATCGACGATGTCGGCTTTGAGCGCGAACGTCATGCTGATCGATATCTCAAGCCGCCTGGGGAAATGGAACGCCTGTTTTCGCGCTATCCCGAGGCATTGCGGCGAACGATGGAGATTGTTGATGCGTGATGAGCCGTTGCCACTGTTTGCAGCGGCCGCCGATCGCGAGCAGAAATCAATTGCCGAGCAGGCAGAACCTGAACTGGAACTCGGACAGATGACCGAAGGCCATAACGTTGTCGTGGACTACGGACACGTTGGCCTGACATTACGCGAACATCCCATGGCATTCCTACGGGAGAGTTTGGCCAAACGCAGCATGGTGACATGCGAAGACGCAATGTTGGCCCGCGACGGTCGATGGGTCTACACCGCAGGTCTGGTCCTGGTTCGACAAAAGCCGGGGGAGCGCGAAAGGAGTCATGTTCATCACGATTGAGGACGAGACCGGTCCTGCGAACGTCGTCGTCTGGCCAAGTCTCTTTGAGAAGCGGCGCCGGGTTGTACTCGGATCAAGCATGATGGCCATCAACAGACGAATCCAGCGGGAAGGGGAGGTCGTGCACTTGGTCGCCCAGCAGCTATTCGACCTTTCTGCGGACCTCTCTGGTCTCGCTGACATGGATGTCGTGTTCAAAGCACCATCAGGACGTGGGGACGAGTTCGCTCACGGCTCGGCAGGTGGTGGAGATTCTCGCGATAGACAGAGACCGGTGCCCGAGGCGCGGGATATTTTCGTGGGGGATTTGCACATCGATACGCTGAAGGTGAAAAGTCGCAATTTTCAATAGTTAGGGGCGGGAGCTATTCACCTAATGCCAGCGTGAGCGCTGCATCGCAGTGAATCAACGTGGTATCGAAAACGGGTACGGACACGACCTCCTGATTGAGCAACATCCCGACTTCAGTACAGCCAAGAATCAGACAGTCCGCGCCGCGCTCGACAAGACGCGCAGCAATTCCTTGGTAGGCTGTCCTGCTTTCCTCTGTGACGATATCCCGACAAAGCTCTTCATAAATGATCCGATGGGTTTCGGCTCGGTCCGGCGCATCCGGGACGAGATGAGAAAGACCCGCCGCTTTCAGTCGGTCTAGGTAGAAGGACTGTTCCATTGTGAATGCAGTGGCCATGAGGCCCGGCGTTTTCAAATCCTGCTGCTTGATCCGCGCCGCAGTGGCATCTGCAATATGCAGCAAGGGGATAGAAACGCCCTGCATCATCGCATCCGCAAGCTTGTGCATCGTGTTTGTCGCAAGGATGATGAAATCGGCACCGCCACGCTCCAAGGCCTTTGCCTCCCGGTTCAGAATGTCGCCCGCGTCTTCCCATCTTCCAGATGCCTGGAGGGTCTCTATCGTCGCGAAATCAAGCGAACGGATGAGCAATTCGGGCGAGTGAAGCCCTCCAAGACGGTCTCGTGTCATCCTGCACAGTTCGCGATAATAGATCTGCGTTGAGGCAGCGGACATGCCGCCGAGTATCCCGATTGTCTTCATCCTGATCCTATTGAACCAAATGTCGCCAACTAATCCCGTTAGATTTCCACTCGAACTCTAGTGTAGTCGATTCGGCATCTTTCAGCATGGTGGCTTCGAGACTTGAGATCCCTTTGTGTTAAATTTCGGCCATATTTGGAAGCAACCGCTGACAGGAGACGACCAATGTTTACCCACGTAATGATTGGCAGCAACGATCTGGAGAGATCGAAAGCCTTCTACGACGCCACCTTCATTGCACTAGGAGGTAAGCCCGGCACGATCGATGATCGAGGCAGACTTATTTACATCCATAACGGCAGCCGTCTTATGGTCACGACGCCCATCGATGGGAAGCCAGCGACGGTCGCCAATGGCGCGACGATCGGGCTCGTCGCTCCGAGCCAAGAACATGTGAAAGCCTGGCACGACGCAGGTACCAGCCACGGAGGGAAATCGATCGAGACGCCGCCATCTGAACGTCCGAACGGCTCTTTTGTGGCCTATCTCCGTGATCCAGACGGACACAAGTTGACCGCACGCCCACTACCGTCAGCTTGAATTGGCCATAATCTCTATGGTTTTATCATCAGTGGAAACTCTCTGGAAAACGGATGCCGAAGCGTCGCGATAAATCAAACCTGCCTTCAAAGATTTGCCCGGTTTGCGGACGACCGTTTTCATGGCGAAAGAAATGGGAGAAGAACTGGGATAGCGTCAAGTTTTGTTCGCAACGTTGTCGAGAGAGGAAAGGAAGATCGTGAGGGCACCGTGACGACGGGGAGAAGTGGAGCAACCATCCGGCTGGCTATGCTGCACCAGCCTAATCCTGCGCGGTATGAGAAACAGCAATATGCCACTTTCGACGTCGTCAGGCTTTTCGGTCGCGATGCCGAATACAACGCTGAGTGCTGTTTCCTCTCACATTGAACAAGCGCTATAGCAGGCTCCGAAACTGTAATATTGATGGCCGGATTGCGCCAAATGCGGTCATCACACTTCCGTCCATCTGTCGCATAAAGTAGCATTTATGACGGATCAGATTTTCGGTCTGACAACTTACTTACTCGATTATTTAATCGTTTAGGACAACACAAATGATTTATCTACTTCGCCATGGTGAGACCATTTGGAACACCTTGGGTCGCTTCCAAGGCCAAAAGGATTCACCCCTTACGGAGCGCGGTATCGAACAGGCGGATTGCGTGGCGGAACTCCTTCAGAAAGAGATTTCGAAAAGCCAGCAATCATTCCAAATGGACGTTAGCCCGCTAGGCCGAACTAGACAGACTGCAGATCGCCTAAAACGGATATTGCCCTTGGCAACCCGCGACGAAGCCCGGTTAATGGAGGTTTCTGTCGGCTCTTGGGATGGTATGACGAAGTTCGAGATCGACAGCGAGTTTCCGGGAATGCTTAATGACTCGGACGCTTTTGATTGGTATTTCAAGTCTCCAGACGGAGAGAGTTTTGATTCTGCGTGTGCCCGAGCAAAGGATTGGATCGCAGATAAACTTTCACCAACCGTTGCGATTTCTCACGGGCTGTTTGGTAGATTGGTACGCGGCGTTTATTCCGGTCTTTCGAAACGGGAAATGTTGGAGTTGCCCGTTCCTCAGGACGGGTTCTACCGCCTTTGCGACGGTGAGTTCATTCTTGTAAGCGGTTCGGTACACAACATGCTCGTGTAGCAAGAGTTCATCTTGATGGCCGCAATGGGCCGCCGGCGGTTTTCCGCTTTGCGCCAACACCGGACGTTGGGCTCAAGTGGACGTCAGCGATAGCGAAAGGATGTCGTCGACAACATCCGATAAAGGGACCGTGGCATCAATGACGATAGCGTTGTGAGGGATATCTTTTTTACTAGCGAGTAGCTGCAGAACGAATTCCTGTTCTTCCGGCTTACCGCCGAACTCGTCTTCAGGTCGGACGCGAAGTCGCTTCCTCAACGTCTCTCCATCAATATCAAGGACAAACACAGCACTGAACAGGTGAATGAAGCGGGAGAAGTTGCGTGATCCACCACAGAAGAACGCCGTCGAATGGCTCTTGTCTTCTATCGCCCTTTCCACTTTGCCGACATCCCAGATGTGATGCCGATGCCCAAAGGCTAGATCGAGGCTATTATTTTTGAACACCGATAGGTCAATCGGTTCTCCGGTGATGGGATCACCCTTGTAGGCAAGTTCGCGATCACCGTGCAGAACATGATAGCCTCGTCGCTGTAATTCCATGGCGACAGATGTCTTTCCTGCGCCGGAGACACCTTCGATTAGATAGTTCTTGATGGCCATTCCGCCTTACCCAGATCAAAACGCTGTGTATTTCGTTTGATTATACATTCTACCTCTGAATTATTGTCGTGCAGATGACCGCTTCGGGCCAACTGCTGCCTTGGCAGCTTTGCGCCAAAAGCGGACATTGCACTTTCTCCGGAATTTGTATTTGTTTAAACGGTTCGACAGGAGGGACTGGGTTGCCAATTGTGTATTCCGCAGACGCTGATGCCATTCTCTCAACGGGTGTCTGGCTGGGGCCTGATCGTACCAACTGGGCCTTGACCAAAGAGTAGGCCCTCGTTGCGATTGGCAAACTTCGTGACGCAAAATGCATTTTGTTAGGTGGGGATGTCCTCAACGGGCCTGGAAAGAACTTCAGTCACACCTATGACAACTGGTATTTTGAGCCTTCGTCTCCACCGAGTCCCGACGATCTGTCATTAAGCGCATTCAAAGCATCTTATTACATTAGCGATTATCCAGTTGAGGATGCTTATTTCGTGCTTGTACCTAGATCAGCATGACCGCTTGGACCCAAATGCAGCCTTGGCGGCAATGCGCCAATTGAGGAAATTGCGATCGATGAGTACCAGCAGCGCCGCTGCATGACTTTTCGACTGCAATAGGTTAGGGGAAAGCTGTGCCTCCGAGAAACGTTCCTGGTGATCTATCGCTGGTAATCGATCCCCAGCCATCACTTGAAACTTGAAAGTCC
>NZ_BBJU01000043.1 GCF_000739935.1 Agrobacterium rubi TR3 = NBRC 13261
TTCAGCCGTGGATTCTGACGAGCCGGTTGTCGGCAATTCGGAAGTGAAGAAACTGGAGGATCGCGTTCGGGAGCTGGAGCGCATGCTCGGCCGTAAGACGATGGAGGTCGAAATCCTCCGCGAAGCCCTTTCCAAAGCGGACTCAAAAAAACGGATATCGCGGCCGATCTTGTTGCCGAAGGACGGTTCCCGATGAAGACCGTCGCCGACACGCTGGGCATCTCCCGCTCGAACCTTGTCGAGCGGTTGAAAGGCAGATCAAAGCCACGCGGAGCCTACTACAAGGCTGAGGATGCAGAGCTTCTACCGGCCATTCGCAGGCTGGTGGATCAAAGGCCAACCTATGGCTATCGGCGGATCGCCGCGCTGCTCAATCGCGAAAGGCGAGCCGCCGATCAGCCTGTCGTCAACGCCAAACGGGTTCATCGCATCATGGGCAACCATGCCATGCTGCTGGAGAAACATAAGGCCGTTCGCAAAGGCCGCATCCATGATGGCAAGGTCATGGTTATGCGCTCTAACCTGCGCTGGTGCTCCGACGGTCTGGAGTTCACCTGCTGGAATGGCGAGGTCATCCGTCTCGCCTTCATCATCGACGCCTTCGACCGCGAGATCATCGCTTGGACGGCAGTCGCCAATGCAGGCATCTCCGGCTCTGACGTGCGCGACATGATGTTGGAGGCAGTCGAGAAACGCTTCCGCGCAACCCGAGCCCCGAATGCTATCGAGCACCTCTCGGACAATGGTTCGGCTTACACAGCGCGGGACACGAGGATATTTGCCCAGGCACTCAATCTGATACCTTGCTTCACGCTGGTCGCCAGCCCGCAGTCGAACGGCATGTCGGAAGCTTTCGTCAAAACGTTGAAGCGGGACTATATTCGGATATCAGCTCTACCGGACGCCCAAACAGCGCTCCGGCTCATCGACGGATGGATCGAGGACT
>NZ_BBJU01000042.1 GCF_000739935.1 Agrobacterium rubi TR3 = NBRC 13261
AGTTCATTTCGAACATCATGGTAGTGCCCTCGCCGTTCCCACTCGTGGTAGTCTGGTAGCGGTTTTGTAAGAATAGTCGGGCCATCGAGTAGAGGTCCTGCCATGCCCGATTGGTGCGGTCGATCACAACCTGGTCCCATCGCAGAGCAGAAACCGGTTCCTCCGCAATCTCAGCATAGACGAAGGCCAGCTCACGCAGGTGTTGCTGGTTGGTGGGGCGCCGGGAAACTCGCGCCAAGCGTACTACGGCAGCTTTCATGATCCGATTGAGTGGCGTGTCATTCGACAAAAGGTCGAAGCGGCAAGCAAGTCGCGAATGATCAGCCGCATGGCGCATAAACTGCCGGGTAATGTCAAGCTGCCCACGCAAAACAGGCAAATCCTCATCGCGATTGATGTAGCGTCGCGGCATGCCCTTACGCAGGGCCTCAGTTAGCTTGGTGCAGAAGATGCGGATCAGGATTTCTAGGAGAGTCTCCCTTTGCCAAGCGAGATCAGTGATGGCGCCAAGGTCAAGTTTCAGGTCGAGCGCAACGGCCAACATATGCACGAGACGTTTGCGGACCGTCGCATTTTGTTGATCGACGGTCTCACCGGAGTCGACATCGATTTTGGGCAGAATCTCCAAGCTCAGATCGCCCGTCGACAAAATTCCTATCACGCCGCGAGCGCGCAGGGCGTGCCGGCCATGTTCAAGAACTCCGCCACCGCCGCGCCCGGCAAATGGCGAGCGCTCCGCCAGAGCCGCAAGCCTACTTGCATGGCTGTCAGGAATTCGCCCCTCGCCGACGCCGTAGACGAGCTTTTCCCATTCGCGGATTGTATAGGCGGGCATCAGGCTGCAAAATCCGAGAAGTCGAAACTTGTCTTCACGCTCCAACGCATTTTTTCGCCGGCCAATTCGTCATCGGCAAAACCGGCCGGAGCTGTCAATCGTCTAGCCTCTAGGAAACGGGAGCCTGTGGACCCGCCGCCATCGCCTAGCACCGCGGCGACTTTCGACCAGTCCTCATAGAAATATTCAGCCAAGAGCGGGATGACCTTGTGGCGCATGACATCTTCGACTTCGGCGCGGTTACTGCAGCCGGTGAAATAAGCATGGCCTATCTGGTGTTCGCGATCAAAAAGGTACTCAACGCGTTCGTTAAGCTCGGTCAGCAGCCTGCACAGATCGATCCCATCTAGATTTCCCGCATCGAGCTGTCGTGCAGCCAGTGCCCGGCGAAGTTCTGCAACATCCGGCATCAGCTCGCGGAAAGTGAAGCGACGGCGCAAGGCTGTGTCGAGAAGTGCGATTGAACGGTCCGCAGTGTTCATTGTGCCAATGATATGCAAATTTGCCGGCACGCCGAATTCATCTCGCGAGTACGGAAGATGCACTTTTAGTGCATTAGGCTGTCCTAGGCGCTTGTCAGGTTCCAGGAGCGTGATCAGCTCGCCAAAGACCTTTGAGATGTTAGCGCGATTGATCTCATCGATAATCAAGACGAAGGCCTCACGCTCAACGTCGGTGTCGATCTCCGTGATTGCGCTGTTCATATAACGCTCAAGGACCGGAATATTAAGGCGTTCCTTATTCAGCCCATAGAGTGACCGCATCGTAAAGTTGCCGTCGTAGATCTCCGTAACCGGAACGCCCGCTGGATCGTGCCAGAGCCATTGGACGGCTCGTCTATGGCCGAACCGTCCCTCGGGCCTCGGACGATACACATAAGAACCAGTTACCTCGCCTATGGCTCGGATCAAGCGGTTCCCTTTGGAAACAATGATGATATCGCCGACTTTGAGCCGATTGCGAAACGTATCGGTGATCGAGACCTGTCCAGATTGCAGGGAGACCGGCCCCTCGATCTTGCCTTGGGCTTCACACGTTTTAAGGATCTCCTCGGCTTTTTCGAACTTTGGATCGCTCCAGTCGATGTCTTCCCAATCAAGGACAGTATAACCACCTTCGATAACTTCGTCGAAGAGCTCCTGATCGCCAGCATCCCTGCTGAAGCCCACCGACATCTTATAAATCTGGCGATCTTCGGTCGTGATCCGATTGCTGATCGCTTTCTTGCCGAGCCCGGTTTCAGCTCTTTTCGCTATGCGCCGAAATATCCCGGGTACGGTTTCGAGCCGAAACCCTGCCGAAGTCTCTTCTTCCCCATCATCTGATCCAGTAGTAGGCTGGCGACCTTCGACAAAATCCTCATAGGCCATCGATTGATGGAATGTGACGAATTCGATGCGGCCCTCGCCGACAAGACGGTGATATTCGGCCATTAGAGCAAGGCGGTCGTTCCTGATCGATTCGGCGACAGCATCGCCTAGGCAAAGCCGCACTGCTTCCCAAGCGGTGGCGTAGGTTTTGCCGGTACCGGGCGGCCCGTAAAGAATCAGATTGGTTGTGGTGGGCATCGAGGTGGAAGGTTGAGGCGTCATAATTTTTTGCCGTTCTGGTTCAGCGAACTGATAGGTGAAGATTGTGGAACTACTGGGATTGGGCAGAGTGTGCGTCGGCGCTAAAACATGCGCGAGCTTTTGGAATTTCTCTCCTCCAAGTGCACTGCAGATTGCTGGAAAGGCATCGTGCAGTCCCATATCCCGACTTAGATCGCTTGCCCGTACCGAAACTTCTGTCGCGTCGTTCTCGCGGGCTGGTTCGACATAGTAATTGAGGGCGCAGAGTCGGATGCGGTCAGCATTATTGGCGAGATGCTCATAGCTTTGGGGCGGGGGAACCGGTGCGTTGTTAGCCTCAATGATGATGTATCCCACCGTGTGTAACTGGGCCGCAGCACCGGCTTTCTGTTCCCAGCCCCCGATAAGCTGCGTCTTGTTTCTCACGAAGCCAACGATCGGTTTCGTAGGGTACACACGGTTTGACCGATCGCGCGTTGAGCGCACCCAGTAGTCGCGTGACTCACCAAAGGCATCGAATAAGGCCGCGTGCTCGCCTGATCGCTGATAACAATCGTACGCGTCCATCGCCGTTTCAACTTCCAAACGAGTTAGAGGGCTAACGTGTGCGGTGAGCTTTCGTGTCGCGTCAGGGTTCGCTTGCCAGTGACCGCCGTTGCTGTTCCCGTCTATCACCACACCAGCCGCCAGGCTCGGGCTCGTGAAAACGTGATCTTCTTCAAAGCGGTATAAGGCTGGATTGTCGTCGGGAACGAGAACACCTTCCTCAACCAGCCGATCACGCTCCCCGCGGTTTCGTTTCACCGTCGGAGACCCTTCGCGCATGGCAGTTGAGCCAGCCCGAACAAGAAAGCCTGACGGAACTGGTTTTCCAAAAGCCAATGCCAACTCTTTTTGTATAACCAACCAGTCATTATTATCCGCCTGCACAAAATTATCCTCAGTGTTCTATGAGTTTGGAACGGTACAAAGCGTGTTTACAAGACACATCTGTTTCGCGTACCGCATATTACTTCGCGTCTATGAAGCTACCATCCTTTACTCCAAACATCTCGGGCGCCCCACGTGAGCGCAGATCATGAGGTCCATAGATTGCTTCAAGCCGCCTATTCGGGGTACCGCCAAGTCGTCGAACTGGCTCACCGCAGCCGCGAGGCCCAAATTCTGTTGGCTTCTTTGCGAAACGATCGTATCGGACGCTAGCATTCCCCAAACCATTAAGATGTTCCAATCTTCGCAGGATCTGCGGACTGCACGCTGGTGTCAGTCAATTCCAGCCGTCCATGATCGACCCAAAATACCGCCACCCCTTTTAGTGGATCCCGCGGGAACAGCTCTGGGATTAACCCAGCATAGCTTGATAGCTGGGGCCAGTACGGGCCGAGGCCCTCACCACTGCCGCCGGATTTATGGTCGATCAACAGGCATCCCTTCGGTCCGATGGCGAGAAGGTCAATCGTGCCTGGGATCTCGGCCCCATCTTGAGTGAAACCAAGCACCGGGATTTCAGTGGCAAGGTCTGTATAGCCTTCCGCCGCGAGCCAGTCTTTCAGTGCGGTGGCGCGCTGAGAAATCATGTCGAGCGTGGCTTCTTCCAGTTCCGTCGCAGACGGCAACCCCTGCGCCAGGTCGGGTCGGGTCAGGTAAGTGCGCAACGCCAGATGCAGGGCAGTACCGCGTGCCGCGTCATTGAGCGTTGTTGGCCAAGGTGCGCCAAGAGCGACGCTACGGGTTCCGGGCACCTCACCCGCACTGCGACTTTGCGAAGGCTGTAGCCGCCAGGGCGAGAGTGGTATTTCGGCCAAAGGCGCCGCGGGCCCGAACCGGGGCGTTACACTCGAGACGCTATTTGCAAATTCGGTAAAGCCCGCCATCTCTGGCAATTGCTTAATGACCGCGGCGCAATCGACACCGCCGACCTTCAAGCAGTTGGTCCCGATCTGCGGTGCACATCTGTCCGTAAAGACATGGAACAGGTTTGTTGCCTCTGGCGCGTCTTCCTCTCGGTCTTTCAAGAAGCCGGGCCATTCCAACACTATCCGGTCGCGCGCACGAGTGAGCGCGACGTAGAGCAGGTTCTTCGCATTAGCCTCGAAATCTTCGCGTCGATCTTCGATAAAGCGGCGCGTAGCCTCTGGCGCCGCGAACCCGGGTGTATGAACAAGCGCCGCCGAGCCGAGCACCACTGCCATGTTGTCGATCCGGTCCAACGCATCGAAGCGCGTCGTCGTGGAACCGGGCCAATCCTCAATACCGTAATCGAGCTCGGCCACCACAGTGATCGGCCATTCGCGGCCCTTCGAGGCATGCCAGGTTACGATCTCGACCGCCTCAGCGTTGTTGGCAGCGGGATCCGGTCGACGATCAAAATCGCGTTCATTCGCTCGTGCATCGAGCCAGCCGAGAAACACCTTCGCGGTTTCGCCATGGAATCCGGAAGCAGCTTTGAGGTCGCGGTGCGCGCCCTCAAACTCGTTTGCCTCAGCCTCCAGTCGAAGGAGATCGGCGCGGCACCCCGCCGCGTCAGGTTGGCAATCTGCCCAAATGCGTAGGCCTGCGACCGACAGCACCAAATCCAAAGCCGCACTGACCGGAAGCCTTGCCATCTGATCGGACAAGGCTGCAAGGCGGATCAGGACCGGGTCATCGGCCAACCGCCCGGCAGTCTGGGCGGACAGCGCAGTCTGCAGGAGTAGTGGATCGGGACCCAGCGTGCGCAATAGCAGGCCAGAGTGAATATCGGCCGGGTTCGCAGCAAACGCAAGCGCGGCACGAGCAGCGGTGACGACGGGGCTCTTAGCCCAGCCGTCCTCGCTAATGCGGACAGGGACGCCGCGAGCGCGTAGCTCCTCGGCATAGCGGGCAGCAGTCGTGTGCCGGCAAACCAGCAGCGCAATATCCGATGGCCGCGCAGCGCGCGATTTCTTGGTAAACCGGTCCGTTATCGTCTCACCATCCGTCAGGATGGCTGCGATGCGTTCAGCAATATGTTCCTGTGGCTTTGATGCGTTGCGGACGCCACGCGATTTGGTCGCGATCAACACCTCGAGTGCCGGACCTGAGATTGGATCGCGCGTTGGTGTCAGCGAGTTGTAGCGCGCGCCGAACAGGCCCACACCCATGGCATTGACGAACTGCATCACAGCCGGCGTCGATCGCCAGTTGCGATCAAGCGGCTGTGTTGCATCGGGGTTCGCCGTTGCGAGAGCCTGTGACAAGCGCGGGTCGGCACCCTGAAACCCCATGATCGACTGTTTAACGTCGCCGACCAGTAGTGTGCGCGTCGCATTTGCGCCAAGCTGCCAAAGAAGGGCGAACTGCACGGGATTGGTATCCTGGAACTCATCGATGATGACACAATCTATCTCGCCGAGCACAGCTTGGAGAACGGCAGGGTCGGTGCGCAAAAGTCGTTCCGCCCCGGTAATCATGTCGGCGAAGTCGATTAGGCCCAATGCCTTTTTACGAGTCTCATAGGCTTCCATAACCTCTTGGGCACAGGCGATCAGGCAGGAAAGGTGCAACTTTGCATCCGCAAGAGGGCCGGGGTGGGCGGGAAGAACGTCAGCCGCTGCCATAATAGCGGTAGCAAGATCGTCGTATCCCTCCGGCGTCTTGCTGCTTCGGTTCGAGACAAACAAGCCGCGTAAGTCGTTCCAAAGCTTCCAGTCCCGATCGAGAAGATCGGGCGAGCGATGAACCCATTTGAATAGCGCCAAATTTTTCTCGAGTTTTTCGACATTGCCTTTGGCAGTGATGTGAGCCATGCCGCCTTCCGGGAAGCTCGCAACCATTGTCTGAATGGCCGCTCTCAACGCATCACGGGCAGCTGTCGGATCTGACAGAGTCTTGCCATAGATCGCATCCAGTCGCGACAGGGCCGGTGCGAGCAGGCCGCGATCACGCCCTTTGTCACCAAGACCACGCAAGAGATCAATCATCGACATTACCCGGCCGCGTAGAGAATCTTCGACCGTCTCGCCTGTCTGCCAGTTTGCTTCATAGCCAAAACGTTCTGGCTCGGCTTTGATGGGATCAAGCGATTTCGCATGCGCCAGTGACTGACGGATCAACAGGTCTCGCTCCGCATCACCCAGATGCCGCGGTTGCGGCGAGGCACCTGCCGCTAGCGCATGTTCGGTCAAAAGCCTGAGGCCCAGTCCATGGATAGTCGATACATATGCGCGCTCGACCGCCATAGCCTCAGAAACGAGACCATCTGCTAGAAGCCCTGCACGGATGCGTTCACGAAGTTCAGCCGCAGCGGTCTCAGTGAAAGTCACGGCTAGAATGCGCTCGGGCCTAACCACGCCGCGTTTGACCCAATCAGAAAGCTGGGTCTTAATTCGGTGCGTCTTCCCGGCGCCGGCGCCGGCTGGAACGATTACCAATCCTTGATCCATGGTCATCCCTCCTCGACCTGACGAATGAAGGCTCTAACGAGGGGAGAGCCGTCGGTCAGCGCATAGGGCGTAAAGCCTGCCTCCTTCCTAAAGAATTTTTCATCATCTGACCTGTTGAGGACAACCCTACCTGCGCCCAGTTCCTCCAGTCGCGCCGTTAGCTTTTCCACGGCGCTATCACTCACGGTATTTCCCATGTCGCGCGCGGGAGAAGCGTCGGAAAGCGTCATCCCAGAGGTCAGGAAGCCTCCGTCGTTCATAAGGTGATATGCAACGGCAACCTTGCGTCCAATCAACGGATCCATCCCATCGTTCTCGCGTCGGTTTGGCCGGGAGATCATGTCGCGGTAGAGCCCGGCCTGCAGATCCCAGGCCGCCTCCATTCGCTTTCGACGACCCGACGTTCCGCTTTTCTTGTGATCGACGACTAATAGAGTACCATCGGGAAGCTCGAGGATTGCATCGGCTTTGCCATGCAGCTGGATGCCGTGTGCTTCTCCTGCCAACCAGATCTCGTTGCCGATAATCTTCGCATTCAGCGCCAACAGATGATCTCGCCAGCGTAGCGCGGCAGCGAGGATTTCGCGTTCCAGTCCCTTGCGTTCCATCTCCCACGACGGGCTGCGCAGATAGCCAGCATGGCGCATCAATGCACGATCATAAGTCTCGGGGACCGCAGCGGTCAGTGTTTCCGGATCCGGGACCGGCTGATCCTTCAAGAAGATATGTTCGAAGACGTCATGGGCGATATTGCCCTTCGCCATACCATCAAGCTCGTCGGCGGACCAAGACATATCCTCGGCTCCGACCTCAGCAAGGAGCCAGGCAAGTGGGCTGACGAGCAATGTCTCTAGCCGCGAAGGCGATTGCGGCTTTGCCGTTCCGTCATCCGTACGACGAAGAGAGAGAAGATCTCGCCCAGGAAAGTCCAGAGCCTCGGGGAGGTCTGGCTGCATGGGTAATGGCGGGAGATGGTGATGCACGATCGGCCAGTCTGATGGCGAGAGCCGCGACAAATCGGTGATGAGATCGCCCGCGTCGATGAGGTTATGGATCGAGCGCGCGATAAGTGACAGCCCTGCGGATGGCTGCAGTTTAGTGCCGGACAAATCGCGCCAAGGGATCAGAAAAGTGACAGTTTCGGAGGTCGCCTGCAGTTGATGATCAAAGAGCGCAAGCCCTTGTGCTAGGCTCGCGGCCCGCCCCCGCAATGCGAGACCTGTGGCGGCGCGAATCCAGGTGACTTCGCTGTCAAGGAACATCGGATTGGCCCGCGGGCGTGTTGGATAAAGTCCGTCAGTAAAGTCGGAGATAATCAAATGCTTGCAGGGACGCCAAGGGCTCTCATGCGCGAGCCACAGGCTTACGCCCTCCAAATTGCGCACCGGATCTGCGCTTCCAGGCGCCGTCACTTGAATGCCGCGCAGCATCCCTTCCCAATCCGGCGAACCCTCGCCTGGAGGGACCGATAGGCGAGCTCTAACTTTGTCACCTGCCGTAATCTGATCGCATATGCGGTCGAGAAAAAAACGTAGCTGCGCCAAGCTACTTGCAGAGGCGCGAATATCATCCCAAAGCGCCTTGTGCGCCGGGTTAGCCGTTAGAATTTCACCCCGGAAGTCCCCACTCATCAGGCTCTCAGCGAGATTGCGCCCCGTCACGGACGACCAAGGCATTAGTGGAGATAGCACGAGGCTTGCCAGTGCCATCGCTGGAGTTGGCGGACGTTTAGCAAGCGCCAGTTGCAATGCCGTTTCGCCAATGACATCTCGTTTTGGCAGGTCTGCAGGCAGACCAGACACCGGAATACCCTGTGCAGAGAAAGCACGGGCGATCTGTTGCGGGCTTCCAGCCGTAAGAACAGCAATCTCGCGAGCCGGGGTCCCTTCGTCAATCAACGCTCGAGCACGGGCAGCGGCGAAATCCGCACAGGCCGCAGGATCTCTTAAGCCGTGAAAAGAGAGGCTAAGATCGACGGGGCCGGTCTCGATTTTAGGGGCCGTCACTCCACTCTGGAGGGTGTGCAGCCGGCTACCGATAACGGCGGTGCGATCGCGTGGCAAGGCGGGGACTGAGCCGAATTCGTCCTTTAACCGGGCGTAGAGCATCTGCATTGAGGCGGGCGCGAGCGGATCGAGAGAACCCTCGACAACCGGGATCGGAGCCAGAAAGCTTCCATGTGACAAATTCTGGACATGGCGCACCGGCGGCAGGCCATCGGGCAGTGCATTCCCCATTTCCCGCCACAATCCGACCAGTGCCGTCAGATGCCGTCCCGCCCTGCTATCGGGCAGGGAATCGACCGTCGGTACCTGCAAATCCGGCGTCGCGAGTATCAGGTCCTCCAAGGCTGCGGTCACCGCAGAAATCGTTTCAATTGGTGCGTTCGAGAGGCTATCCGCCCAAACTGGATCAGAGGAGTTTGCGATGGCGCGGCCGGGTGTCCACTCGGTCCCCTTTGGCGCTAAACTCAGTTCGGCCAAAGCGGTGTCGGACAATCGGTATTGGAGGCCAGAGCGTGCATCGGCGACGAGAAAGGGATAATGCATAGTAGCCTCCGATGAATAGCTATTTGTATGAAGCGAGATCGTTCGAAACTGTAGGCGCAGCGATAATCCGCGATGAAAGCAATTGCATATCGACAGATCTGAAATTCATTCATAACGTAAATGGGTGTCAATATCTGACATGCTTGTTCAAGAGGGAAATTAGTCTTGCCGTTCTCCAAGTCCCAAGACCTCATTAGACTTGCGCGGCTGGCTGCTGTTCGGCGAACGGGGATCAGTCTCGATGAAATTCGTGATGAGTTTGGCATCTCGCACAGAACAGCACAGCGCATGACTGAGGCGCTTGAGGCCGTGTTCGATAACGTGGAGGCGGTTACCGGCACGGATCGTCGACGACGGTGGCGCGTTCTAGATCCGGTTCTGGAAAAACTGCAATTGAGACAGGAAACAGCGGTCGAGGCGCTGGACATCGCGTGCAGAACAGCGCGCGGCGACGGGCGTTTGCGCCACGCTGCTGCGCTAGATGACCTGCGCGGTGGACTGCTTGCGCGCCTCACCCCAAAAGATGCTCTTCGCACTGAGGCAGATGTCGAAGCCGTTCTGCTAGGCATGGGATCGGTCGCACGCCCCGGACCGCGCGTTAATCTAGTCCCGGCTGTCGTTGACGCTGTAATTGAGGCTTTACGGGGACCATTCAGATTACGGATGCGGTACGGAGCTATGGATGCGCCGGAACGTGTCGTCGAGCCTCATGGTTTCCTACTTGGGCATCGGAGCTATCTCGTAGCGCGCCAGCCAGAACGCGGAGACGAGATGCGGAACTTCCGCATGGATAGGATAATGAGTGCTCAAAGTTTGGACGAAAGCTTCAATATCGCGCCAGGGTTTTCGCTCGAAGACTACACCGCTAGATCGTTCGGCGTTTACCAGAATCCGAAGCAATATGACGAAGTCATCTGGCGTTTCGCTCCACATGCCGCAGCGCGGGCGGCCGAGTTCTCCTTTCACCCAAAGCAGACCGTCGAGCCACAAGAAGATGGAAGCCTAGTTGTACGCTTTCATGCGGCAGGCTGGCTTGAAATGGCATGGCACCTTTATTCATGGGGCGATGCAGTCGAAGTCGTCGCGCCCGAAGGGCTGCGTAGCTTGATCGAAAACCACCGCAGAACCGACTTCGTTTCATTGCCATAAGCCTATGAGGACCGACCGACCGCGTCGACAGGGTCGCGATCTCATGCTCCAACGGGGTGACAGTTTTTGACACCCACGCTCCCTTAATATCCAAATGCCCGATTCACAGGGTATTTCGTAAAGGAGAAGACAGATGGCAAAAGGAAAAGGTAGCGGAAGCAATTTCCGCAGCGCAATCACCGGAAAGTTCGTCACACACAAGCAGGGACGTTCAAGTCCGAGAACGACAGTGCGAGAAGCCAAAAATGGCGGTAGCACCGGAGGCACTTACAGAAGTGCTATTTCTGGCAGGTTTGTGACCACGGCCTATGGCAAGTCGCACCCGCGCACCACCATCAAAGATAACTGAACGCGGGATTGAAAAGGATATTCCCGTGGCTCAATGCACAGCACCTCGAGAAGGGCATCGTTCAGCGAACGCGGCTGCAAATTGCCCAGCGTGCCGTGGTGGCAGGCGTTATGGCGGCTATAGCAGCTATAGCAGTTACGGTAGCGGTTACGGATCCTACTCATCTTCTTCCAGCACGTCGTCTGGAAGCAGCAGCGGCGGATCAGGACGGATACGCGCGAAATGGTCGAAGGCGGGCTCGTCCGTGTTGTACACACCTACGGAGGTGCGGGCGCTCACGCCAATCCGCGAAACCGCCGAGAGCCGAGCGAAACTACCGGATCTCCGCGACGTATTCTTGTGCCATGCGTGGGACGACCGGCAGGGTGATGCGAAGACACTGCATGATTTGCTTGAAGCACGGGGAGTATCAGTCTGGTTTAGCGAAAAGGACGTTGCTCTCGGTACGTCGTTGCTTCGCGAAATCGACAAAGGGTTGGCAAAGTCGCGGGTCGGGATCGTGTTGGTGACGCCAGCATTACTGCGCCGTCTTCCAGCAGCAGGCGTTGCCGACAAAGAGCTTTCAGCGCTTCTAGCGACCGAACAGCTCGTACCCATCGTTCATAACACGAGCTACGAAGCTTTACGCAATGTCAGCCCCCTGCTTGCCTCGCGAAGTGGCCTGAGCACCGGAGAGGATACCATGCCAGTGGTGGCGGACAAGCTCGCTGAGCTTGTTGCGGCGTAACTTTGCTTGGGAAGCATCGATGCTGAAAACCGATACTCGCCAAGCGAATTGGCGCCGGGCTAATCCGGCCAAATATGATGCTCATCTTGCCGTGCAGCGGGCGGTGAAGGCGGGCGAACTGGAAAAGCAAACGTGTGAGGTTTGTGGGGTCGGCGCTGTCGATGCTCATCATGACCGATACGACGAGCCTCTGAAAGTGCGTTGGCTTTGCCGGTTACATCACACCCGTCTTCACCACCGCGGCGAGGATATGTTCCCAATTCGACACCAAAGCTGCCGGTGATTGGGATTGTAGAATATTTTCAAGCAATTGAGATTTGGAAATGGCGGGTCGTTGGTTCTGCTCCCATCAAGGCGTTGGATTCTTTCATTGTAAAACTCAGCATTGTGTTCAGCGTATACACAAATTGTCTTCCTCATCATTCATTACCATCCTCTCGGCGCGTTTCAGCTAAATCCGTTCGGGTGATTGATTAGCGAGAGGCGGTGCCTGCATAACTCTCGCCTACCTCGTGCCACCGAGTTCGGACATCTATTTTCAATCAGCCGCCAAGTGAATTTCAAATGGTCATATATTGACTTTCAATTAGTCAACAATGTATTTTCAAACGGTCATTGAAAGGAATAAGGCCGTGATGCTCTATCCAAGACTCGTCGAGCAACGTGTTGCCGATGCCATGTTAGACACAAGGGTGATTATGATCGTCGGTCCCCGACAATCAGGAAAAACGACACTGGCAAAGAAGATAGCCAAAGAGGCCATGGAGTATTACACTCTAGACAATGCGACCACCTTGGATGCAGCGCGACAGGATCCGGTTGGCTTTGTAAGGCGTATAGATCGCGCCGTCATCGATGAAATTCAACGCGCCCCCGAGCTGTTGCTCGCAATCAAAGAAAGTGTGGATATCGACCAGCGCCCGGGACGTTTCCTCCTGACCGGTTCGGCTAATATTATGACGCTGCCACGCGTGGCGGACTCGCTCGCAGGACGCATGGAGGTCGTTCGATTGCTGCCGCTTGCGCAGAGCGAGATCAGAACCGCGGGCAGCAGCTTCCTGAGCGACGCCTTTCAAAATGAACCAAAGGTCGGAGAACCCGTCATCGGTGACGACTTGATGGCTGCGGTCCTTGCCGGTGGATATCCCGAGGCGTTGAGCCGCAAAACGTTGAGCCGCAAACACGACTGGTATGCGGATTATATCCAAGCGATCGTTCAACGCGACGTTCGTGATGTTGCCCAAATCGAGCAGATTGCGCAAATGCCGCGCTTGCTGCGCATTCTAGCTGAGCATTCGGGACAACTCGTGAACTACTCCGGAATTGGCGCCCCCATCGGGATGAACCACGTCACAACCCAGAAATACGTCGGTATATTCGAGAGCCTGTTCCTCGCCCGAACCGTTCAACCTTGGTTTTCCAACAAACTAAAGCGCTTGACTAAAACCCCTAAAATACATTTCCTCGATTCTGGTCTGCTCGCATCTCTTCGTGACCTGTCTCTCGAGAGAATGCGGGACGACAGAGGGCAGTTCGGGGCGTTGCTTGAGACTTTCGTTTTTGGTGAGATACTCAAACTCGCCAGTGCCGCACATACACGATTTGAGTTTTCGCATTTTCGTGACAAGCAGCAGAATGAAGTCGATATTGTCGTTGAAGACAGGCGAGGGCGGATTGTCGGTATCGAGATAAAAGCCGCAGCATCCGTCACATATTCCGATTTCTCCGGCTTACGAATTTTGGCCGAAGAATGCGGAGAGCGCTTCGTATCAGGCATGGTCCTTTACGACCACCACAAGGTAATTGCATTTGGAGAACGTTTATCGGCGGTTCCAATTTCGGCGTTGTGGCATTAGCGTCTGGGAATTCTCTCTAGGCTCCAGACGCGCGAGCGGTCCTGGAAGTCCGACGGAAAAAATGGGACTCAGGTTCGATTCCCTTCAAGAGCTGTATTTGCGACCTCATCATTGGTTTGACAAACTTTGCCATCAGCGAGTATGTTAAGGCATTAAGGAGACTCGAATGGCGACGATGAATGTATCTCTGCCAGACCCCATGAAAGATTGGGTTGAAGCACAGGCCAAGACAGGTCGATACTCGAATGCGAGCGATTATGTCCGGGACCTAATCCGCAGAGACCAAGCCCGTGCGGATAAGATTGCCGAGATGCAGCGATTTGTCGACGACGGGATCAGAAGCGGAGTTGGGAGCCGTTCAACGGAAGAGTTGTTTGGTTTAGCCAGCTCTCGAGCCGCCATCAGCCGCGGACGCGCTTAATGCCATTCAGCCTATCGGTCCAAGCGGAAGAGGATATTATTTCCATTGCGGAAGAAGGCATTCGCAACTTCGGAGCAGTAGTCGCCAAACGATATCACGATGAGCTTTTTGCCTTGCTCGAGCTCATCGCCACCAACCCAAGAATGGCACGCGAACGCCATGAAATTTCTCCTCCTGTCAGGATCCATCCTTTCAAGGCTCACCTTTTCGTGTATCGCATCATTGAAGACGGGAGCGTATTCGTCATCCGCATACGGCACGGCCATGAAGATTGGGCGGGAGATTCTTTCTAACCAACCACTTCGCCGAATTTATAACATACTGGTCGCAAGTGCGAATCTCATCAAGACGAAGGTACTCGAGCGACCCGTACTAAGCTGTTGATCTACATATGATAAAGGACATTATCACATATAGACCGGCCGGCAATGGACCGGTGACAGTCATATAGATTCCGTCGCGAAAGTCCCTATTCTGCGACGGTGCAAAACTCGGTCGCAAAATTCAAACTTAAATCAGGAGTTTCGCGTCAGTGTTAAACGCCACGACCGGGTAGCTTGGGGACGGTCCACTATAAATCGGCTCAGATCGTACAGCGAAACTTTGCAGCCTAGATGTCGCTTGGTGCCTGTTGCGGCAGCGCGTGAACTGCACCCCATTTCGACCGGACAGTCGGCATAAGCAGAAAGGCTCAAGCACAGGCTTGAGGACAGGCTTATGTCTAACGAGTATCGACACGTTGAATTGCTGACGGGAGATGTGCGCCGCAGGCGGTGGACAACCGAGCAGAAGCTGACAATTATTGAGCAGAGTTTTGAACCTGGCGAGACGGTATCATCGACCGCTCGCCGCCATGGCGTTGCGCCCAATCTGCTGTATCGATGGCGCAGGCTATTGAGTGAG
>NZ_BBJU01000041.1 GCF_000739935.1 Agrobacterium rubi TR3 = NBRC 13261
AGAGGTCTCGGCCATCTCGAATGCTGCGGATAGAGTGGGGAGCATGAGGCTTGCCGATCTCCCCACCTGAGGGGGAGATGCCGGCAGGCAGAGGGGGGTGAGCGGCATACTCTGCCCCAAGCCCGCAACCCTCGCCCTGCGGGGCACCTCAGGATGAGGGATGCTGACGTTGCGACCTGCGGGGCACCTCTCCTTCGACAGGGATGGTGGGTTGCTGCGTTGTGCGACACTCTCCACTTAACGACGGAGTCGGGCTGCCACGCCCACCGCCCTCATGCTGAGGTGCGGAGGCGAAGCCGCAGCCTCGAAGCATCCGCCGCAAGGCACCTTGCCCCATACAGAAGTTCTTGACCCGCAACCCTTCCCCGTGGCACCTGTCCGCATCCGAAGTGCGTCAAGCACTTACCGACAACAATCGATGGCCGTGATGACTGCAATGACCGACGTTCCAGACCATATGAACCCAAAGCGTTCCTTTCAGGCGCTGATCCTGACGCTGCACAATTACTGGGCCGACAAGGGCTGTGCGGTGTTGCAGCCTTATGACATGGAAGTGGGCGCGGGTACGTTTCACCCGGCAACGACGCTACGGGCGCTAGGGCCGAAGCCTTGGAAGGCTGCCTATGTGCAGCCATCGCGCCGCCCTTCCGACGGTCGCTATGGTGAAAACCCCAATCGGTTGCAGCATTATTACCAGTATCAGGTCATTCTCAAACCCAACCCTTCCAATTTGCAGGAGCTGTATCTCGGCTCGCTGAAGGCCATCGGGCTTGATCCTCTGCTGCATGACGTCCGCTTTGTGGAAGACGATTGGGAAAGCCCGACGCTGGGTGCCTGGGGTCTGGGTTGGGAGTGCTGGTGCGACGGCATGGAAGTGTCGCAGTTTACCTATTTCCAGCAGGTTTGCGGCATCGAGTGCTCGCCGGTTGCCGGTGAGCTGACCTATGGTCTGGAGCGACTGGCCATGTATGTGCAGGGCGTGGACAATGTCTACGACCTGAACTTCAACGGTCGTGAAGGCGAGGAAAAGATTTCCTATGGCGATGTTTTCCTGCAGGCCGAGCAGGAATATTCGCGTCACAACTTCGAATATGCCGACACCGCCATGCTGCACCGCCATTTCATCGACGCCGAGAAAGAGTGCAAGGCGCTGCTGGATGCCGGTGCGCCCGGCGACAACGCCAACCAGATGCTGCACAAATGCGTGTTTCCGGCCTATGACCATTGCATCAAGGCCTCTCACGTTTTCAACCTGCTGGATGCGCGCGGCGTGATTTCCGTGACCGAGCGACAGAGCTATATCCTGCGGGTTCGCACGCTGTCCAAGGCCTGTGGCGAGGCGTTTTTGATGACGGATGCCGGTGGTGCGAACTGGAATAAAGACGCGGCCTGACGCGTTGTTTGACAGGCGATGACATGGCGGGCCGGAATCGTTCGGCCAGACCATAAGGTTTCATGAGGGGGACTGGGACATGTATATCGCTCTTGCCGCAATTGGGGTCGTCGTCGTTGTCACCGCATTCTACGTCATCGCCGTATACAACGCTCTCGTGACCGCGCGGCAGATGAAGGAAGAGGCTTGGTCCGGCATCGACGTACAGTTGAAGCGCCGTGCCGACCTCATTCCCAACCTGATCGAAACCGTGAAAGGCTATGCGGCGCACGAGAAAAGCACCTTTGAGGAGGTGGTGGCGATGCGTAACCGCGCTCAGGCCGTGCCTGCTGGCGATGTCGAGGGGCGTGCGCAGGCGGAGGGGTTGCTAAGCCAGGCGCTGGGCAAGCTGTTTGCGCTGGCGGAAGCTTATCCTGATCTCAAGGCCAATCAGGGTTTTCTGGAATTGCAGAAATCGCTCGAGACCATAGAGGGTGAAATCCAGATGTCACGCCGCTATTATAATGGTTCGGCACGCGACCTGAATGTGAAGGTGGAGAGCTTCCCGTCCAACCTTGTGGCGCGCAATTTCGGCTTTGCAAAAGCACCGTTTTTCGAGATCACCAATGAGGCGGACCGCGCTGTTCCAACTGTAAAATTCTGAGCAAAAGAACCGGCCCCCGGCTGGTTGAGAAACGATAAAGCCATGATCGAACTGACCATTACCCCGCCCAACCATCCGCTTTCCGGCAAGGTGGAGCCGCCCGGTTCCAAATCCATCACCAACCGCGTGCTGCTGCTGGCGGGTCTCGCCACGGGGCGCAGTGTGCTGACCGGCGCGCTGAAAAGTGACGATACGCTCTATATGGCCGAAGCCCTGCGCGCCATGGGCGTTGATGTGACGGAGCCGGATGCGACGAGCTTCGTGGTGGAAAGCAGCGGCGTATTGACGGCACCGACCAAGCCGCTGTTCCTCGGCAATGCGGGAACGGCGACACGGTTTTTGACGGCGGCGGTGGCTGCCGTGGATGGTACTGTGGTTGTCGATGGTGACGAGCATATGCGCAAGCGGCCGATCCAGCCGCTGGTGGAGGCGCTGAATTCGCTGGGCATCGAAGCGGAAGCGGCAGCCGGTTGCCCGCCGGTGACGGTGAAGGGCAATGGGCAGGGTTTTGTGAGGGATAGCGCCACCATCGACGCCAATCTTTCCAGCCAGTATGTGTCCGCGCTGTTGATGGCCGCGCCTTGCGGGGCAAAGCCGCTGGATATTGTTCTGGCGGGTGAGGACATCGGTGCGAAGGGCTATATCGACCTGACCGTGTCCGCCATGGAAGCCTTCGGCGCAACGGTGGAGCGGGTGAGCAACGCCATCTGGCGCGTTCATCCGACCGGCTACAAGGCCACCGACTTCCACATCGAGCCGGATGCGTCCGCCGCCACCTATCTCTGGGGTGCGGAATTGCTGACGGGCGGCACAATCGATATTGGTACGCCTGCGGATGCGTTTACCCAGCCGGATGCCAAGGCCTATGCCGTGATGGCGCAATTTCCCAATCTGCCTGCGGAAATCGATGGCAGCCAGATGCAGGATGCGATTCCGACGATTGCGGTTCTGGCGGCTTACAACACGACGCCGGTGCGCTTCGTGGGCATCGCCAATCTGCGGGTGAAGGAATGCGACCGCATCCGGGCGCTGTCGCTTGGTCTCAACGGCATCCGCGAAGGTTTGGGGGAAGAGGATGGCGACGATCTGATCGTGCATGCCGATCCTGAGCTTGCCGGACAGACGGTGTCTGCCTCCATCGATACGTTTCACGATCACCGCATTGCCATGAGCTTTGCGCTGGCGGGCCTGAAGACCGGCGGCATCGCCATTCAGAACCCGGCTTGCGTGGGCAAGACCTACCCGGGTTACTGGAAGGCGCTTGGTTCGCTGGGTGTGGATTACAGCGAAACCGGACAGGACTGACGCTCAGAAAGGGCCGCCCGTGAAGACTATTGCTGCGAGATGTCTGGCACTTTTCGTCTTCATGCTTGCGGCCCTGCCTGCGGCAGCTGAGGAGTTCATCAGCTCCTACCATTCCGTGGTGGATGTCGCCAAAAGCGGTGAGCTGACGGTGACGGAGACAATTACGGCGCGCGCCGAGGGCAACCGGATCAAGCGCGGTATTTTCCGCGACTTTCCGCTCTATGCGCTGGACGAGAACGGCAGCCGCACCAAGGTCGGCTTCAAGGTTCTCTCCGTGGAGCGGGATGGCGCTCCGGAAGATTGGCGCACCGAAAGCATCGATGGCGGCATTCGCATCTATACCGGCAATGCCGACCGGTTTCTGCCGATCGGCGATCATGTTTTCCAGATCACCTACACCACCGACCGGCAAATCCGCTATTTCGATGGTTACGACGAGCTGACCTGGAACGTGACCGGCAATGGCTGGCAGTTTTCGATGCGCGACATCTCGGCCACCGTCTCCCTGCCTGAAAACGTGAGGCCGACCGACACCGCTGCCTTCACCGGACCTCTCGGCTCGAAGGGCAAGGACGCCCGCGTCATGACCGAGGGCAACGAGGTGTTCTTTGCCTCCACCCGCCCCTTCTATCAGGGCGAAGGCATGACGATTGCGGTGAAGTTGCCCAAGGGTGTGATCGACGCGCCGACGGCTGCGCAGGCGCGGAGCTGGTGGTTGCAGGACCATTTGGGCTCGGTGCTGGGTGTTTCAGGCTTCATTCTCATCCTGTTTTATTATTACCGGGCCTGGTCGGCTGTTGGCCGCGACCCCGCCAAAGGCATTATCGTGCCGCGCTGGGATGCGCCGGAGGGGTTGTCGCCTGCGCTCGTCAACTACGTCGATAATCACGGATTTTCCGAGAATGGCTGGACGGCGTTTTCCGCCGCATCGCTCAACCTTGCCGTCAAAGGCTATGTGGTGCTGGAGGATTTGAAGAATTCCCTCATCATTCGCCGCACCGACAAGCCAATCAAGGGAAAGCTACAGGCGGGTGAGGCAAAGATCATCAATACGATCGATGAACCGGGCATGTCATTCGAGATCAACAAGAAAAACGGATCAAGGGTCGTATCGCTCGGCAATGCTTTTCAAAAGGCAATCGAAACGGAACATAGTGGCAAATACTATCACGAGAATATTGGTTTTGTGGTCTCAGGCTTTTTCCTATCCTTCTTCATCGTTTGCGCAGTTTTGTTCTTTGGTAATTTCGAACCGGAGGCCCTTTTTGCGACCTTTTTCATCGGCATCCTATCCTTCGTCGGGACGATTTTTGCACTTGCCTTCGGAAAATCGTTGACGCGTGGTGGCTCTCTGCTCAAGCGCATCGGGATGATCGTCGTTCTGGCGCTGGTGGCGTCCATGCTGATCTCCGGTATTGGCGGTGCGATGACCGTCGTTTCGCTGGAAAAGCTCGAAGCGCTGCAATTGCCTGCCATGATGTCCGTCGCCGGTATCATCACCACAAACATCGTGTTCGTGATGCTGATGGGCGCACCGACGCCGCTTGGGCGCAAGCTAATGGACGGCATCGAGGGGCTGCGGCTTTATCTGACCGTGGCCGAACAGGACCGCATGAACATGCAGGGCGCGCCGCAGATGTCGCCGCAGCATTTCGAGACATTGCTTCCCTATGCCGTTGCTCTGGGCGTGGAGAAACCCTGGAGCGAGGCTTTCGAGACGTGGCTGGCAGAAGCAAAGGCGGGAGAGTATTCGCCGGGATGGTACAGCGGTAATTACAGCAATTTCGGAACCCGCATCGGCGGCTTTTCCTCTTCCATGGCGTCAACCATCGCCTCGACCATACCGGCACCGGTCAGCTCGTCTTCATCGAGCTTTTCCGGTAGCGGTGGTTCGTCGGGGTCTGGCGGTGGTGGTGGTGGAGGCGGTGGCTGGTAAGCCAGCCACTTGGGGTCTAATCAGACCTCGTCTTCCCGCTTCACGCGATATTCACCCGTCGTTGGATCTTTGATCAGCGTGCCTGTAGCACCGGTTTCCCGTTCTTTTTCCTGCCGTTTGGTTTTCTCGGACAGTTTTTTCGCATCGCCGACGAAGCGTTTGTAAAGAATGATCGCCCCGAACATGAGCAGGGCGAGCGTTATCAATTGGGCCATTTATCGTTTGTCCATCAAAAACCGTAACGGGCCCACAATGCCTTTTCTTCCGCCACTTCCGCAAGCCCCGAGGCGGCGGATGCGGCAATCGACTGGGCGTGAAGATCGACGCCCGGCAGTTTCTTACCGAAGAAATTGCGTGCGCCGCTGACCAGTTGCAGCTTAACCTTGTCGCCGTAGCGACGGCGCAGCACATCACGCATATCGCCCAAGCCATCGATAAGGCCGAGATCGAGGCCGCGCATGCCGGTCCAGAACAGGCCGGAAAAAATCGCCGGATCGTCCTTCAGCTTCGAGCCGCGACGCAGCTTGACCATGTCGATGAAAACATTGTGGATTTCCAGCTGGAGCGATTTCAGATATTCGATATCGCCTTCCTTTTCCGGCTGGAAGGGATCGAGGATCGCCTTGTTCTGGCCTGCCGTATAGACGCGCCGTTCGACGCCGATCTTCTTCAGCATTTCAGGAAAACCGAAGCCGCCCGAGACGACACCGATGGAGCCGACGATGGAGGTGGGGTCGGCGATGATCTCATCACCCGCCAGCGCAATCATGTAACCGCCGGATGCCGCCACATCTTCCACGAAGATCAAAACCTTCTTGTTTTTCTCTTCGGCGAGTTGCCGGATGCGGTTATAGATCATCCGCGACTGGACGGGCGAACCGCCGGGAGAATTGAGCGTAATGGCAACGACGGGCGCCTCCTTCATGCCAAACGCCTTGTCCAGCAGTGGGGCGTAGGAGGCCAGATTGAGCGCCGGACGAAACTGACTGCCGCCTGCCATGATCGCGCCATGCATGCGCACCACGGGAATGATCAGCTCCGTCTTACGAAACCGCTTGGGCACCAGTCGCTTCAAAATTCCGGCCATTTTATCCTCATCGTCATTCCTATTGGAACCGATGTGGGTATGGCGGGGGCAAAGACAATGGCGGGGGTGGTGATAATTTGGTGAGGGGTGGGTGGGTGCTTGAACGACATCATGCGATTTGCCCGCAACCCTCGTCCTTCGAGGCTCCGGCTTCGCCTCCGCGCCTCAGGATGAGGGTTGCTGCGTCGAGCCCTTGGCTTGGCTCTATATCACGTCTCGTGCATAGCTTTCTGTTGGTGGTGATCGCGTTATGGTTCCGCAGCGGTAGCAGCCCTCACCCTGAGGTGCCCCGCAGGGGCCTCGAAGGGCGGGGGCTGCGGGTGGAAGCCGACTGATGCCGCGACGGCTATCCGCCCTTATACCACTGCCCGCAACCCTCGTCCTTCGAGGCTCCGGCTTCGCCTCCGCGCCTCAGGATGAGGGTTGCTACCGTCGGAGCCCAGCGCCAGGAGGTGCCTCTTCCCGGCAAATTCAGTAGGATAGAGGGTTGCTGCATAGAGTCTCTGGCTCGGCTTCGGGTTGATGCGGATTACATGAGTTTTATGGAGTAGTCGTCCGCAGCGGTAGCAGCCCTCACCCTGAGGTGCCCCGTAGGGGCCTCGAAGGGCGGGGGCTGCGGGCTGTTTTGCTCCAAAGGGCGGAATACCCGCAGTTTTCAGTATTGAATTGACTGTAATGACTCGGCAAAATCTCCGCCATGGAAGTAACAGTTTATATCGTTCGTTGCTGCGATGGATCGTATTACACCGGACTGACGAAGCAGTCCGGTGAGGCCCGCGTATGGGAACACAACGCCGGTATCTATGATGGATATACCTCCAAACGACGCCCGGTGGAGCTGGTGTTTACTGAGACCTACGACCGCATTGTCGATGCCATCGAACGGGAGCGCCAGATCAAGGGCTGGTCGCGGCGAAAGAAGGAAGCGTTGATTGCGATGGCGTATGAGACGCTGCCGGAGCTTTCGCGCCGTGGGCCTGCGGTGGCTAAGGAGCCAGTTTGAACCAGTGGCCGCCCCCGATGGTTCGAGGCTCCGCCCTTTGGGCTACGCACCTCACCATGAGGGCGGAGAGACGTCGCGGCATCAGGAGACTGCTGGGCAGCGAGGGCAAAAATGTATTTCTGGTGTCGGCATTCCCGCCGCCCGCAACCCTCGTCCTTAGAGGCCCCTGCGGGGCACCTCAGGATGAGGGCTGCTACCGTCGCGCCCCTTAGCTCTCGGCAAACAATTGCGAATAAAACTCCCGCAGCGAGGGTGCGTAAAACTTCAACAGGATAGCAAACGTGCCTCAGGATGAGGGTTGCTGCCTTCTGCCCGGCGTATTTGCATCATTCCGCCCATACCCAACCCGCCCATTGCTCAAATCATCCACCACCGACAAAAAAGCATGACTTCCATCCTCATGCATCGTCAGCGGCGCGTGGAATGTGAGCCTTGCGCGGGAGCCTTTGATGGCGGTCACCAGCATGCGTACCGCGTCTTCGCCTGCGCGCGGGTGGACGAGGGTGATTTCGAGGCCGCCGAAGCGGCGGCCGCAGGCGGTGATGATGTCGGAGATGGATTGGGGGCGGGCGATGAGGGAGAGTTGGCCGCCGGGGATCAGGATGGCGGCGGCGGTTCTGAGCCAGTGTTCGAAGAGATCGTTCGTCATGGCGTGGGCGGTGGCTTTGAGCGCATCCGGAGTTTTGCGGTCGCCTGCGTCGTTGTAGGGAGGGTTCATGATGACATGGTGGAAATGGTTGTCGAGCAGTCCTGCGTTCCTGCGGGCGTCGGCGCGCAGGGTGACATCCGCTTGGTTGACGCGGACGCGCTGCGCAAAGGCGACGTTAGCCGGGAGTTGCAGACTGCGCTGGGCAAAATCCACCATCTCCGGCGAAAACTCGAACAGCGTGACCTCTGCCTTTTCCAGACGCGATGCCACCGCCATGCCGGCGGCCCCGGCCCCGGCGCCCAGATCGGCCACGCGACACGCGGTATCATCAACCACCAGAGAGGCCAGGAGCATGGCATCCATGCCTGCCCTGTGGCCCCTGCCCTTGGGTTGCACGATCTCGAAGCGGCCGCGATGAAACGCATCGACTGTTTCGGAAACGGGTGCCGCCATGGCGTTTCAGGCCTTGTCTTCGCGCAGCTCGTCGGCCAACCCGGCATCGGTCAGAATACGACGCGCTTCAACGCTCCGGTCCTCTTCCACCAGAAAACGGCGTGGCAGCAGCCCGAGCGATCCTTCCAGAATGCTCATGCCCTGATCGGCGATGAGGCTGTGGATGCCTGCGTCCTTCATCAGGCTCTGTGCGAAGGACAGAAGAACGGCGTCGTTAGTACGGATCAGTTCACGCATAGGTCAGTTTCCACCCTAAATCCCATCTTTTTGAACGGCATGAGGCAATTCGCCCCTTGCCGCTTTCACCGCCGCTTTCTATTGTCGGCCCCAATATCGAACAGGAGTCCGGTCCGTTGGGCGTCGTCATACCGCTTGAAGAAAGCAAAAACAAACTCGCATCCGTCACGCCGCTTGTCGACCTGACCCGTCCGGACATGGAAAGGGTTAACCAGCTTATTCTTTCCAAAGCCGGTTCCGATGTCCAGATGATACCCGAAGTGGCCAACCACCTGATATCATCAGGTGGAAAGCGCCTGCGCCCGATGCTGACGCTCGCATCCGCTGCCATGTTCGATTACAAGGGCGACCACCACATCAAGCTGGCGACGAGTGTGGAATTCATGCACACGGCCACGCTGTTGCATGACGACGTGGTGGATGAGAGCGATCTGCGCCGTGGCAAATCCACGGCACGCACCATCTGGGGCAACCAGGCGAGCGTTCTTGTCGGCGACTTCCTGCTGGGCCAGGCCTTCCGCATGATGGTGGATGTCGGTTCGCTGGATGCGCTGGATGTGCTGTCCACCGCCGCTTCCGTGATTGCCGAGGGCGAGGTTCTTCAGCTTTCCGTTGCCAAGAACATGGAAACGACCGAGGACGATTATCTCCAAGTCATTCGCGCCAAGACCGCTGCTCTTTTTGCCGCTGCCGCCGAGGTTGGCCCGATCGTTGCCAAGACCGACAAGGCCACGCGCAGTGCGCTGAAATCCTATGGTATGAACCTCGGTCTTGCCTTCCAGCTGGTGGACGACGTGCTGGATTACGGCGGCAAATCCGCGGATCTCGGCAAGAACACCGGTGATGATTTCCGTGAAGGTAAGATCACGCTGCCGGTCATTCTGTCCTATCGTCGTGGCACGGTGGAAGAGCGCGAATTCTGGAAACGCGCCATCGAGCAGGGCGAAAGCACGGATGCAAATCTGGAAACAGCGCTGGGCCTTATCAAGAAATACAACGGTCTGGCCGACACCATTACCCGCGCCAACCACTATGGCACCATTGCGCGCGATGCACTGGCGCCGCTGCCGAAAAGCCCGTGGAAGAACGCCCTGATGGAAGTCATCGATTTCTGCATCGAGCGTGTGAACTAAAAAGCCTTCCAGGCATCGCGGACCATAGCCACCATCGTTCCGCGATGCCAACAATTCACGAATCCATAATCGCGGGCAGAATTTGTTGCAGGCTTGCTCCAAAAAAGCCATTCTATCGTGACGTGGTGTGTGATTGCGTGAACTGATTCCGGTTCAGGCACAACAGTCCAATTCAAGCGTTACAGCGTTCCGGTGCAACGACTTTGCCCCGAACTGTAAGGCAGGAAACTGATTTTTCGGTGCATATGCACAAAAGCAAAGGTTCCTTCATGCGGCGCAAACCAGCATTTCGTCTTCTCTGCGGCGCGGCGTTCATTGCCGCCCTTTCTCTCGGTGCGGGCTCCACCGCTTTTGCCGAGACGACGCCCGCAGACAAGGCGGCCGAGACCGTTACGTTCGATCCCGCAAAGGTCAACACCTTCTCCGGCGCGTTTCTGGCGGCCCGCACAGCGGATGTGGATCAGGATTACGCCACCGCCATCACGCTGTACCAAAAGGCCCTGGACTTCGACACGGCAAATGTTGAAATCCGCCAGCGCCTGATGATCGCTCAGTTGCTGAGCGGTGATTTCGAAGCCGGTGCGAAAATTGCCGACAGTCTGAAGGACGATTCGTCCGTCGAGCGCGTGACGACCATCATCCGCGCCTTGGCCGCGATCAAGCACAAGGAATTTTCCAGCGCGGAAAAAATCCTGAAATATACCGGCCCCAACGATCTGGACCGCATGGTCAACACGCTGCTGACCGCCTGGGCGCGTGCCGGTGCCGGCAAGGGCAAGGAAGCCCTGGCACTGGTCAACGGCATGAAGGGTCCGGGCTGGATTTCCATTTTCCAGAAATATCATGCAGGCGCGATTGCGCTGGTGACGGGCAACACGGAAGCGGCCCGCAAGAACCTGAACGACGCCGTGGCCGACCGTGAAGGTGGAGCAACCGCAACCGATACCTACATGCGTGCGGTGATGGCGCTGGCGCGGCTGGAAGCCAAGGCTGGCAACAAACAGAAGGCGCTGGACACGATCTCCGTTGGCGATACGTTCGCGCCGAACTATGCACCGCTGAAGGCATTGCGCCAGAGCATCGAAAAGGGTGAAAAGCCAGAGCAACAGGTGGAAACGCCGGTTGAAGGTGCTGCCGCTGTGATGTTCTCCATCGCCGGTGCGCTGAACCGCGAGGGTGCGGAAGAAATCGTCACGCTGTACCTCCAGACATCGCGTGCGCTCGACCCGAAAAGCGCTGATACGCTGATCCTTCTGGGTGGGCTTGCCGAGGCGCAGAAGCAGCCGGACCGCGCCATCGCGTTTTACCGCGAAGTGCCGGCCGATTCGCCGATGCACCGCATTTCCGAGTTGCAGCTGGGCCTGACGCTGGCGCAGACGGACAAGGTGGACGAGGCGCGCAAGCACTTGAAATCCCTGCTGGACTCAGACCCATCCGATATCCGCTCCTATCTTGCCTATGGTTCGGTTCTGTCCGACGCCAAGGATTATGCGGCGATGGCGGCCAATTACGACAAGGCTGTCGAGGTCATCGGCGCCGTGCCGAAGAAAACCGACTGGACCATATTCTTCCAGCGCGCCATTGCCTATGAGCGCCTGAAGCAGTGGGACAAGGCCGAACCCGACTTCAAGCGGGCACTGGAACTCAACCCGGAACAGCCGCAGGTATTGAACTATCTCGGCTATTCCTGGGTGGACAAGAACCTCAATCTCGATCAGGCGATGGACATGATCCGCCGCGCGGTCGAGCTTCGCCCGAATGACGGCTACATCGTCGATTCTCTCGGCTGGGCGCATTTCCGTCTCGGTGCTTTCGATGAGTCGGTAACCGAGCTGGAACGCGCCATCGAGCTTCGCGCCGGTGACCCGACGATCAACGACCATCTGGGCGATGCCTACTGGCGCGTCGGTCGCAAGATCGAGGCCGTCTACCAGTGGAACCGGGCGCTGATCGGCGATAGCGACGATGTCGACAAGGCCAAGGTGAAGGAAAAGATCGCCAACGGCCTGCCGCCTCTGGAAAAGGACGCGGAAAACACCGCCAAGAAGGAACAGGCACCGCCGCAACCGGTTGCGCCCGCCCCTGCCCCGGACAAGAAGTCTTAAGGCAATATGCTCTTGCGCGAGCCTATTGGAGCGGTCGCGACGACCGAGGCCGCTCCCGCCAAGATCAATCTGGCCCTGCATGTGACGGGCCAGCGGGCCGATGGCTATCATCTGCTTGAATCGCTTGTGGTTTTCACGCAGGCGGGTGACCTGATCGAGATCAGCGATGCCGAAAACGATGGCTTCGCGATTTCCGGCCCCTTCGCCGATGTGCTGAAGGAGGCTGATCCGGCCAGCAATCTCGTGCTGAAGGCACGGGATCTGTTGAGAGCCTTGGCAGGCGTCAGCGCCACGCCCGTCTTCATCCACCTGCATAAAAACCTGCCCGTCGCCTCCGGTATCGGTGGCGGCTCTGCCGATGCAGCTGCGACCCTGCGCGCTTTGATGACCCATTGGGGTGTTGCGCCCGGCCCTTCCGCTCTCGTGGAGATCGGCCTCCAACTCGGCGCAGATGTGCCGATGTGCCTTGCCAGCAAGCCGCTGATTGCGCGCGGCATTGGCGAAGACATCGAGATCATCGAGGATATGCCGACCCTGCACCTCGTTCTCGTCAATCCCTTGAAGGGTGTTTCGACGCCCGAGGTGTTCAGGCATCTGGCCAACAAGAACAATCCACCCTTTATGCAGCATGGCAGCGAGGACTGGCTGAGTTTCATCGCGCAAAGCCGCAACGATCTGGAGCCGCCTGCCCGGACCCGTCTTGCCGAAATTGGCGAAGCCTCCACGCTGCTGGCGCAGACCGGAGCGGCGCTGGTGCGCATGTCCGGCTCCGGCGCCACCTGTTTCGGACTTTATGCCACGGCAGAAGACGCACAATCTGCCGCAGTTTTTCTTCGTCAACAGCGGCCCGGCTGGTATGTTCAGGCCACGAGAACCGTATCGGAACCTGCATCATGAGTGGCGAAAGAGCCTTTATTCCCGTCGGCATCGCGGTGTTGACCGTCTCCGACACCCGCACACCGGCGGACGACAAATCCGGGGACACGCTGGTTACGCGCATCACGGAGGCGGGTCACCGGCTGGTGGATCGGGGCATTGTCAAAGACGACAAGGCGGCTATTCGTGAGACGGTCGAGGCGTGGACGTTGTCGGAAGACATCGACGTCGTCATCACCACAGGCGGCACGGGCTTTACCGGGCGTGACGTGACGCCGGAGGCTCTGGAACCGCTGTTCGAGAAACGCATGGATGGCTTTTCGGCCGTGTTTCACCGCATTTCCTATGACAAGATCAACACATCCACCATCCAGTCGCGCGCCACCGCAGGACTGGCCAATTCCACCTTCATCTTTGTGCTGCCCGGCTCTCCCGGCGCCTGCAAGGATGCGTGGGACGGCATTTTGAAGGCACAGCTGGATTACCGCCATATGCCCTGCAATTTCGTGGAAATCATGCCGCGTTTGGACGAGCATTTGAAGCGCGGCAAGGCGCAAGGGTAACTATCGCGCTGCGCGCAGCACCCATGAAGGAATAAGCTCGGCGCTCAAGCGGCGGGTCTTCTGCGATTTCGGGAAATGGTCGAGCGGCATGCCGGACTTGGCAATCGACAAAGCTTCCTGCTTGCGCAGCAACAGGCCATATTCCAGCGGTGGCCTGCGTCTGACGAACCGCGACAGAAACGACGGGCGATAGTGGCGCGACGGCGCAAAGCGTGCGGGCAGTTTGCTCAGCGCCATATATTCGCTGATGTCAGCGATCCAGCCACTTTGCGGGCGACTGCCCGGCTCCATCATCAAAATCCACTCGCCGCGCGCCGACGCAATGATATCCCTGATGTCCCATTGCGTATGAAAGCGGCATCCGGCGGCTTCGGCCACACGTCCCGAGCCGTCGCTGGAGGCATGATCCAGCACGATGACGTCACTGATCAGCCCTTCCACGGCGCCCGAGACGAGCGTGGCGAGGGTGTGAGCAAGCTCCGGCTCCTGATCCCGGCATTCCATGATGACTGTCAGCATATGTCTATCAGCGTATGATCCCCTAGAAGCGATAAAACAGAAAGCGCGCTACGCTACAAGATTTCACCGATCAAATTCCTACCGCAATGCAAAAGAAATAGCTATGGCGCGTTTCGGCATTTTGTTCTTGTAATGTTCTCATATCTGGTTTAAGAATCGGGGCATCCAACAAGCCGGTTCATGCCGGTCAGGAGCATCCAGATGAGACAACATGTGCTTTCGGGGCAGGCTGCATTCCAGCCGGGCCATACGCCAGATATTGCCAATGCGCTGGCCGATGCATCGGGTCTGCGGATCGAGATCGACCGTCGTCGTGGGCGTGGTGCGGGCATCAATCCGGGTGGCCGTTTCGAGACCTTGCAGCACGAGCCTGTCGATGATGGCTGGCAGATCATCGAGGAACTGCCGGAGTTTCGCACCGAAGTGCAGGTGGAAAAGCCGCGCACGATCATCAGCCGCAACGATTCACCGGATATTCCCTTCGACCGATCCGTCAATCCCTATCGCGGATGCGAGCATGGCTGCATCTATTGTTTTGCGAGGCCCAGCCACAGCTATATGGGCCTGTCGGCGGGACTGGATTTCGAGGCCAAGCTGTTTGCGAAACCGGATGCCGCAAAGCTTCTGGAGCGGGAACTGGGCAAGCCGGGATACAAGGCCCGCGTCATCGCCATCGGCACCAATACCGACCCTTACCAGCCGATCGAGCGGGAATGGCGCATCATGCGACAAATCCTCGAAGTGCTGGCAAAAGCCGAGCATCCGGTTGCCATCGTTACCAAGTCGGGTCTGATTACCCGCGACATCGACATTCTGGCACCGATGGCAGCCAAGGGTCTGGTGAAAGTCGGTATTTCCGTGACGACGCTGGATCGCAAGCTGGCCCGCAGCATGGAACCGCGTGCGGCAACCCCTGCCAAGCGGCTGGAAGCCATCAAGACACTGACAGAGGCCGGTATTCCCGTTGCCGTGATGATGGCGCCGGTTATTCCAGCGCTAAACGACCACGAGATCGAACGAGTGCTGGAGGCCGGAAAGGCGGCAGGCGCAACGGAAGCGTCCTATGTGCTGCTGCGGCTTCCGCTGGAGGTCAGTCCACTGTTTCGCGAGTGGTTGTTGCGCAATTATCCGCATCGTTACCAGCACGTCATGTCGCTGGTTCGCTCCATGCGCGATGGCAAGGACTATGACGCCGAATTTGGCAAGCGCATGAAGGGCGCTGGTCCCTATGCCTGGCAGATCGGCCGTCGCTTCGAGATGACGACCAAGAGGCTGGGGCTCGTGCGCCGTGGCCTCCACCTTCGGGATGACCTGTTCGTCGCACCGGGAGGTGCAGGCGTGCAATTGTCTCTACTCTAAAATCTAACGCAGTTTGTGATCCACGGACTTTGGAACAACACGCTGACTACGCAATCGGATTCGCCTGATATCGTTCCCTGTTTCAGGTGCAATGCTCAAGAATACCCATAGCGTCTATGCCCTGCGCTACGGGTTGTGCCCCCGGTTATCTGCCGCCTCGCATGGGTTTTGCTCTTCCGCCCCAATGGGAAGAGCTTGGAGGTCATGAGACCTCAGCCAGCAGCCCTCCGCCCCGTGGGTTGCTGCACACCCTGCGACCGGGGGCTTGCAGGAGATCGGTTGCCTGTGCCAGTTTCGCCCGATGAAACGAAGCACAGCATCCGATTCTCCTGCCCTCTTTGACCTTCTAGACACCGGCCCGGATTTCAGTCTGGAGCTCGAGGCCCAAAAGCGCGGCGAGTGGCCGGTGGCCGGTACGGATGAAGCCGGACGAGGACCGCTGGCCGGACCCGTCGTTGCCGCTGCCGTCATTCTCGATCCCGACAATATTCCCGACGGGCTGAACGATTCAAAAAAGCTGTCCAAAGCGCGTCGCGAATATCTGTTTGAGAAAATTCTTGCAACATCCATCGTTTCCATCGCCTCGTCAGGGCCTGTTCTTATTGACCGTATGAACATATTGCGGGCGAGCCTGGATGCCATGCGTCGTGCGGTGCTGGGCCTACAGAGCGCACCCGCCCTCGTGCTTGCGGATGGACGTGATATTCCACCCGGCATCCCCTGCCTCGGCAAAGCCGTGATCAAAGGCGACGCGCGCTCGGTCTCCATTGCCGCGGCCTCCATCGTCGCCAAGGTCACGCGTGACCGGATGATGGAGAAGGCCGGAGCGATCCATCCGCTCTATGGGTTCGAAGCGCATGTGGGTTACGGCACGCCGACGCATCTGCGCGCTATCGAGGCTAATGGCCCCTGCCCGCTTCACCGCATGAGTTTCCGGCCCATGCGGGTGGAATAAGCGCGAGAGCGTTCCTTTGCTGAATGGAATCCTTCTGCCGCAGCGGAATTTCGTCAGGGAAAAGCTGCGCTCGGTCGGTCTCCATTGCCGCTGAGTCCATCATCGCCAGGGTCACGCGTGACGAGATGATGGAAAAGGCCGGAGCGATCCATCCGGCCTATGGGTTCGAAGCGCATGTGGGTTACGGCACGCCGACGCATCTGCGCGCCATCGAGGCC
>NZ_BBJU01000040.1 GCF_000739935.1 Agrobacterium rubi TR3 = NBRC 13261
ATTCGTGGCTCTCCATTCCTGTCCCGTAAAGGGAATAAACTTAAAAATTTCGTTTGGGGCGTACCCCGATCACTTCTGACCGGAGTACTTTGCCTGGATTTCCTGAGCAACGTTGCTCGGAACCGGCGAATAGTGATCGAAGGTCATCGAATACTGCGCGCGGCCCTGAGACATGGAGCGCAGGTTGTCGACGTACTTGAACATGTTGGCCAGCGGAACATGCGCGTTGATGACAACGGCAATACCACGGCTTTCCTGACCCTGGATCTGACCGCGACGCGAGTTCAGATCGCCGATCACGTCACCGACGTAATCTTCAGGGGTTACAACTTCGACCTTCATCATCGGCTCGAGAAGCTGTGCACCAGCCTTCTTCGCTGCTTCACGGAAGCAGGCACGCGATGCGATTTCGAACGCCAGAACCGAGGAGTCAACGTCGTGGTATGCGCCGTCGATCAGGGTTGCCTTGACGCCGAGCATCGGGAAGCCAGCCAGAGGACCGGAAGACAGAACGCTTTCGATACCCTTCTGAACGCCCGGGATGTATTCCTTCGGAACAGCACCACCAACGATCTTGGACTCGAACTTGAAGTCTTCGCCATCAGGATTTGGTTCGAAGACGATCTTGACACGAGCGAACTGACCGGTACCACCGGACTGCTTCTTGTGTGTGTAATCTTCTTCGTGCTGACGCGTGATCGTTTCGCGGTAGGCAACCTGCGGAGCACCGACGGTGGCCTCGACCTTGAACTCGCGACGCATACGGTCAACGAGAATGTCGAGGTGAAGTTCGCCCATGCCAGCAATGATGGTCTGACCGGATTCTTCATCCGTCTTGACGCGGAACGAAGGATCTTCAGCTGCCAGGCGGTTGAGCGCGAGGCCCATCTTTTCCTGGTCGCCCTTGGTCTTCGGTTCGATCGCGATCTGGATAACCGGCTCAGGGAATTCCATACGCTCGAGGATAACCGGCTTCAGAGGATCGCAAAGCGTATCGCCTGTTGTGGTTTCCTTGAGACCGGCCAGAGCAACGATGTCGCCAGAGAAGGCTTCTTCAATGTCTTCGCGGGAGTTGGAATGCATCTGAAGCATACGACCGACGCGCTCGCGCTTGTCCTTGACCGTGTTCAAAACCGATGTGCCCTTTTCGAGCTTGCCGGAGTAGATGCGTGCGAAGGTGAGTGAACCAACGAAGGGGTCGTTCATGATCTTGAACGCAAGCATCGAAAGCGGCTCAGAGTCGTCTGGGTGACGTTCGATTTCAGCTTCGGTCTTGAAGTCGATGCCCTTGATCGCAGGAATATCCAGCGGCGAAGGCAGGTAATCGCAAACGGCGTCGAGAAGTGGCTGAACGCCCTTGTTCTTGAACGCAGTACCGCAGAACATCGGGTGGAACTTCACGTCGATGGTGCCGCGGCGAACGAGTTCACGGATCTTGTCGTTGTCGGGCATTTCGCCGTTCAGGTAGGCTTCCATGGCTTCTTCATCGATATCGACGACCTGTTCGATCATCTTTTCACGATATTCAGCAGCCTTTTCTTTCATGTCGTCAGGAATCTCGACAACATCCCACTGAGCGCCGAGCGACTCGTCGCGCCAGATCAGAGCGTTCATTTCGATCAGATCGATAACGCCCTTGAATTCTGTTTCCGCACCGATTGGGAGTTGCATGACAACAGCGATGGCGCCGAGACGGGTCTTGATCATTTCTACCGAGCGGTAGAAGTCAGCACCGGTCTTGTCCATCTTGTTGCAGAAGATCATCCGCGGAACGTGGTACTTCTCAGCCTGGCGCCAGACGGTTTCCGTCTGCGGCTCGACACCGGCGTTGGCATCGAGAAGAGCGATCGCACCGTCGAGAACGCGCAGAGAACGTTCGACTTCAATCGTGAAGTCAACGTGGCCGGGGGTGTCGATGATGTTGAAACGGCGCATCTTGCCGTCGCGACCCTTCCAGAAGGTCGTCGTGGCAGCAGACGTGATGGTGATCCCACGCTCCTGCTCCTGCTCCATCCAGTCCATCGTGGCTGCGCCATCATGAACTTCGCCGATCTTGTGCGACTTACCGGTGTAGTAAAGAATACGCTCGGTGGTGGTCGTCTTGCCGGCGTCGATATGCGCCATGATACCGAAATTGCGGTAGTCTTCGATTTTATATTCGCGAGCCATAACGGACTGCCTTTCGGATCGGTTAGATTACCAGCGGTAATGCGAGAATGCGCGGTTGGCGTCGGCCATCTTGTGCGTGTCTTCGCGCTTCTTGACGGCAGAACCACGGTTGTTCGCTGCATCCATGAGTTCGCCCGACAGGCGATCAACCATGGTTGTTTCGTTGCGCTTGCGCGCAGCAGCGATCAGCCAGCGGATCGCGAGAGCCTGACGGCGCTCTGGGCGAACATCGACCGGAACCTGGTAGGTTGCACCACCAACGCGGCGCGAACGCACTTCAACGTGCGGAGCAACGTTGTCGAGGGCCGAATGGAAGATGCCGAGCGGCTCTGCCTTCGACTTGCCCTGAACGACGTCGAACGCGCCGTAGACGATGCTTTCTGCGACCGACTTCTTGCCGTGAAGCATGATGGCGTTCATGAACTTGGTAACGATCAGATCGCCGAACTTCGGGTCCGGATTGATCTCACGCTTTTCTGCACTATGGCGACGGGACATACTATTTGTCTCTCAACTTTGAATGACGCTTTACCACGCGGAGAACCTCGCGCAGCGCCGGAATTTGTTAAACCGAATTACTTCGGACGCTTGGCACCGTACTTGGAACGACGCTGCTTGCGGTTCTTGACGCCCTGGGTATCGAGAACACCACGGATCACGTGGTAACGAACGCCCGGCAAGTCCTTTACGCGGCCGCCACGGATCATGACAACGGAGTGTTCCTGAAGGTTGTGACCTTCACCTGGAATGTAGCCGATGACTTCGAAGCCGTTGGTCAGGCGGATCTTGGCAACCTTACGAAGAGCCGAGTTAGGCTTCTTAGGGGTCGTTGTGTAAACGCGTGTGCAAACGCCGCGCTTCTGTGGGTTTTCCTGCAGAGCAGGAACCTTATTGCGCTTTACCTGTGCCTGACGTGGCTTACGGATCAGCTGGTTTACGGTAGGCATATAACCATCCCTTGCAAAAACTACTTTAGCCACCCTCACGGATGGCGGTTATACCGTTTCCGGCAACGACGCACGCATAGCCTCATGCGCAAATTGTGGCCCGATCCGGTTTTCACGGATGGGACCACCAAGAGCAGAGGACGTAATGATACGTCTTGCGTGCAACATTCGTGTCTCGTACGTGTTTTTGGACCCTTGTTTGAGGTGATCTCCGGAACGAGTCGTTCCAGACGGCCATACCTCACATTGGCTCCGATGGCGGGCGTACTACTGTTTTAACCCAGTTTCGTCAAGGGTGAATCCGCATTTAGTCCCTGTGCGGGCCTTGAGAACCACCCTGTAACACGTCATTACCAAAGGCTATTAACATAATGCCCCTCCGCGTGCACGGTTTTCCCAATCCGGCCTTTGGCTTTTGACAAAACCCGTCTATTGATTCCCCGAGATTGCACTTGGCGGCGAAACCTTTGCTTTGCCCTTCCGTTATCTCACGACAATCATAGCCAGAAAAGGAATCGCGTCATGATTACAGAACCAGATAACGACAACGGACGCGACGATGCCATGGTCTTTATCGTCATCGGCAAGGCCTATGAGCGCGAAGGCCAAGAAGGCATCGACATCCACGTCATCCTGAGTGCCCCCGACGACGACAGCGCCGTGCGCGAAGCCCTCAACGCGCTGTCCGAAGAAGGCTTCCTCGAAGCCGACCTCGACCAGATCGGCATGCTGACCGAAATCCCCGACGAAGAGCCGCATGCTTCAGCTTATCAGGGAGCGCTTGAGGGTGAAGTGGCGATTATTCGCTTTGCGTGAGGCAATGCAAACAAAACAGACGGCCGATCTGAGCTGAACTTTCCCCGCCCGTTTCCGTACTAGACCGGGCGGCGGAAAACTCAAGTACCTCGCGCGTCTATTCGGAGTTCGTGATGATAGCATGTCATTACTGCGAACGTAGCATTCCCGAAAACACGATCATCTGCCCATTTTGCCATAAGCCGCAGATGTCGATCAAAGAACAAAAGCTTCAAGCGAAACGTATCTGGATCGTCGTGATCGTCGCTGCTTTGAATGTCGGAGCTGTTTTTCTCTACATGCACTTCAAGTAAAGAACGGTGAAAGATTCTTAAAGAGACGACCAAACACTTGCGAGCGTCTGATTCCGTTTGGAAATGTATTGTTTTTCTCCGCTCGCCGACATTCTGGAAACGGCTGATAGATGAACAAAAAACGCATGGATCGCGCTTGGCGTTTCCATTTTCACTTGTAGGAAAGTCACAAGGAACCCCTGCCCTCTAAAAAATTCGGTCAGCGCTGAGGTCGTATCCTGTTACCCAACGCTCGCGAATATCCGCAGCATTATGATGAACGGTCGTCCAGATATCTATCCTGCTAAAACTGACGCTCAAAGTTTCACTCGGTTCGTCATCATCAGTCGAAATTATCAAGGATGGGTATGACAGCTCAAATTTGATATCTGTTTGGCCGTGTGTATGCAGGAGATGAACAAATGCTTTGTTTCCCAAGTCACCTTCTTTTGCCACACCGTATAGGGCAGCGGATAATTCGTCACTGTTTCTGGCCATTCGCAACTCGGAGACGATAGGTTTGGGTATTATCTCCAACTCGCGTGAGTTTGGAATCTTGCGATCAACTTTGAATTCGAGTGAATTGACGCTGATACATCCAGAGTATTGATTGGCATCGACGCTCCCATGAAATCCCTCGATTTCCAAATAAATTGGCATCGCTCCACTCCTCAACTTCAGGTCGTCCATTTCTCTACCAGAAAAACCACGTTTTGCCACCTGCGGCCGGAGCAACTGAGACTGCTCCAATGCCCGGCGCTTAAATCGAGTAAATGCTTCCACCGTGTTTGAAATCTCAGAAAACAAAAAAACGCCCGGATCACTCCGGGCGTTTTTATTTCAGCAAGCGGCGCCTCTCACGAGGCCCCTACCCCAACCACCGTCACTCGGCAGCTGGAGCCTTGTCTGTCATGTCCTGCAACATCTGGTTTGCGGAAGACGAGCCTGTGCTCTTCTTGCGCTCTTCGATGATGAGTTCGTCACGACCCGTCGCGATGCGGCGGATCTGGGTCATTGTGCCGCCGGTACCGGCCGGGATGAGGCGGCCGACGATGACGTTTTCTTTCAGACCCTGCAACGTGTCGGTCTTGCCGGCGATTGCGGCTTCCGTGAGAACCTTTGTGGTTTCCTGGAACGAAGCAGCCGAGATGAACGATGGCGTTTGCAGCGATGCCTTGGTGATACCCAGAAGAACCGGGTCGCCGTAGGATGGCTTTTTGCCTTCGTCGATCAGACGATCGTTGTTGTCTTCCATCTCGATGCGATCAACGCTGTCGCCGACGATATAATGCGAGTCACCTGCATCGGTGATTTCCACCTTCTGCAGCATCTGACGCACGATCACTTCGATGTGCTTGTCGTTGATGACAACGCCCTGCAAGCGATAGACTTCCTGGATTTCGTTCACGAGGTAGGAAGCCAAAGCCTCTACGCCCTTGATCGCCAGGATGTCGTGCGGTGCCGGGTTACCATCGAGAATGTATTCGCCCTTCTCGATGTAGTCGCCTTCCTGAAGGTGGAACGGCTTGCTCTTCGGGATCAGGTATTCGACTGGCTCGACACCGTCTTCCGCAGGCTCGATCTGAACGCGACGCTTGTTCTTGTAGTCGCGGCCCAGGCGGATCGTACCATCGATTTCGGCGATGATAGCGTGATCCTTCGGACGACGCGCTTCAAAGAGTTCAGCAACACGCGGTAGACCACCGGTGATGTCCTTGGTCTTGGCGCTTTCCAATGGCGAACGTGCAAGCACGTCACCCTGGAAGACCTTCATGCCTGGCTCGACCGACAGGATGGCGTCAACCGACAGCTGGAAGCGAGCTTCGCTACCACGTGCAAGCTTGGCCACATTGCCGGATGCGTCCTTGATGACGATGCAAGGCTTCAGATCCGAACCACGTGGTGTCGAACGCCAGTCGATAACCTGACGCTTGGTGATACCGGTGGATTCGTCGGTCGCTTCCAGAACGGAAAGACCATCGACCAGATCTTCGAAGTGAACGGTTCCTTCCACTTCCGTCATCATTGGACGTGTGTAAGGGTCCCACTCTGCCAGACGCTGACCGCGCTTGACCTTGTCGCCGTCATCCACGAACAGCTTGGAGCCGTAAGCCACACGCTGCGAGGAACGCTCGACGCCACGCTCATCAAGAATGGTGACGGACATGTTACGGCCCATCGCGATGAGGATGTTGTCAGAGTTGCGCAGGCTGTTGCGGTTCTTGATCTGGATCGTACCTTCATACGACGCTTCCAGGAACGACTGGTCGACCACGTTGGCCGTGCCACCAAGGTGGAACGTACGCATGGTGAGCTGTGTGCCCGGTTCACCGATGGACTGCGCGGCGATAACACCCACCGCTTCGCCCATGTTAACCGGCGTACCACGTGCAAGGTCACGACCGTAGCAGACGCCGCAAACGCCAACCTGAATTTCGCAGGTCAGAGCAGAGCGAATACGAACGGACTGGATGCCGGACTTTTCGATGGTCGCGATATCGGCTTCGTCCATCAACTTGCCAGCCTTGACGATGTTTTCGCCCGTGACCGGATTGTCGATATCGTCGAGAGCTGTACGACCAAGGATACGTGCGCCGAGCGAAGCAACGACCTGACCGGCATCGACGATGGCGGTCATGGTGAGGCCCTTGTCGGTGCCGCAATCCGTGGAGTTGACGATGCAATCCTGCGCCACGTCAACGAGACGACGTGTCAGGTAACCGGAGTTCGCCGTCTTCAAGGCCGTGTCTGCCAGACCCTTACGGGCACCGTGCGTCGAGTTGAAGTACTCGTTAACGGTCAGACCTTCCTTAAAGTTGGAAATGATCGGCGTTTCGATGATCTCACCCGATGGCTTGGCCATGAGGCCGCGCATACCACCCAGCTGACGCATCTGGTTCGGAGAACCACGGGCACCGGAGTGGGACATCATGTAGATCGCGTTCATCGGCTTTTGACGACCGGTCTCAGGATCGAACTCGACAGCCTTAATGCGGGCCATCATGTCTTCGGCGACCTTTTCGGTTGCCTTACCCCAGGCGTCAACGACCTTGTTGTACTTTTCGCCCTGAGTGATCAGGCCGTCATTGTACTGCTGTTCGTATTCCTTGACCAAGGTTTCGGTGTCGCCAACGATTTTGACCTTGGTTTCTGGAATGATCATGTCGTCCTTGCCGAACGAAATACCGGCGCGGCAAGCATGCGTAAAGCCGAGCTGCATGATACGGTCGCAGAAGATGACCGTGTCTTTCTGGCCGCAATGACGGTAGACCGTGTCGATCATCTTGGAGATGTTCTTCTTGGTCATTTCCTGGTTGCATGTCTCGAAAGGAACGTTGACGTTCTTCGGCAGAAGTTCACCGATGAGCATACGGCCAGGCGTCGTTTCATGGATCTTCGAGACTGGCTTGCCATCGGCATCCACAGTCTTGAAGCGGCCACGAATCTTGGCATGCAGCGTCACGACCTTGTTTTCCAAAGCGTGGTGCAGTTCGCCGAGGTCGGAGAAGGCCATGCCTTCGCCCGGCTCGTTCTGGTTCATGATCGACAAGTAGTAGAGACCCAGAACCATGTCCTGCGACGGAACGATGATCGGCTGACCGTTTGCAGGGTGCAGGATGTTGTTGGTGGACATCATCAGCACGCGTGCTTCCAGCTGCGCTTCAAGCGACAGCGGAACGTGAACGGCCATCTGGTCACCGTCGAAGTCGGCGTTGAAGGCCGTGCAGACGAGCGGATGCAGCTGGATCGCCTTGCCTTCGACCAACATGGGTTCGAAAGCCTGGATGCCCAAGCGGTGCAGCGTCGGTGCGCGGTTCAACAGAACCGGATGCTCGCGGATGACCTCATCGAGGATATCCCAAACTTCAGGCTTTTCTTTTTCGACCAGCTTCTTGGCCTGCTTGACGGTGGAGGAGTAACCCTTTGCGTCGAGGCGAGCATAGATGAACGGCTTGAACAGCTCAAGCGCCATCTTCTTCGGCAGACCGCACTGGTGCAGCTTCAGTTCTGGACCCGTCACGATAACCGAACGACCGGAATAGTCGACGCGCTTACCGAGAAGGTTCTGACGGAAGCGGCCCTGCTTGCCCTTGAGCATGTCGGACAGCGACTTCAGCGGACGCTTGTTGGCACCCGTGATAACGCGACCACGACGGCCGTTGTCGAACAGCGCATCGACGGATTCCTGCAACATACGCTTTTCGTTGCGGATGATGATGCCAGGCGCACGAAGCTCGATCAGACGCTTCAAACGGTTGTTACGGTTGATGACGCGACGATAGAGATCGTTCAGGTCGGAGGTCGCAAAGCGGCCACCATCCAGCGGAACCAGCGGACGCAGGTCCGGTGGAATGACTGGAACGACCTTCATGATCATCCACTCGGGACGATTGCCGGATTCCATGAAGTTCTCAACGATCTTGAGACGCTTCATGAACTTCTTCTGCTTCAGATCCGATGTGGTCTCGGCAAGCTCGGTGCGAAGGTCGCCCGCGATCTTTTCGAGGTTCATCGACGCCAGCATTTCGTAGATGGCTTCAGCACCGATCATGGCGGTGAACTGATCTTCGCCGAACTCGTCGACGGCGATCATGTACTCTTCTTCGTTCAGAAGCTGGTTCTGCTTCATCGAAGTCAGGCCAGGTTCGGTCACGATGTAGTTTTCGAAGTAGAGAACGCGCTCCACATCTTTCAGCGTCATGTCGAGCAATGTCGAGATACGCGAAGGCAAAGACTTCAGGAACCAGATGTGGGCAACGGGTGCAGCCAGTTCGATATGGCCCATGCGCTCACGACGAACGCGCGACAGCGTCACTTCGACGCCGCACTTTTCGCAGATGATGCCCTTGTACTTCATGCGCTTGTACTTGCCGCACAAGCACTCATAGTCCTTGATCGGTCCAAAAATACGCGCGCAGAACAGACCATCGCGCTCAGGCTTGAACGTACGATAGTTGATGGTTTCTGGCTTCTTGATCTCACCGTAAGACCACGAGAGGATCTTTTCCGGGCTCGCAATCGAAATCCGGATGGAATCGAAGTGCTGCGCCGGTACCGACGGGTTGAAAAGGTTCATGACCTCTTGGTTCATGCCTGTCTCCTTAGGGGTTTGGCCCCTTGCTTGCATCTGGCGCGGTGCTGTGCCGGTCACCGACCAATGCCTAAAACATGATTAACCGCAAAATGCGGCGGAAGTTTCTGCCCTCTGGCCTAAGCCTTTCGGGCGAAACAGGCAGGCACCTTTAAGAGTGCCTGCCCTTCGTGTTTCTTATTCCGCCGCGTCAGGCAGTTGATCCGCCGCGTTGGCTTCGTCGAGCTTGGAGTTTTCCAGTTCGACGCTGAGACCCAGCGAGCGCATTTCCTTGACGAGAACGTTAAAGCTTTCAGGAATACCGGCTTCGAAAGTATCGTCGCCACGGACGATTGCTTCGTAAACCTTGGTGCGGCCCGCCACGTCGTCAGACTTGACGGTGAGCATTTCCTGCAGCGTGTAAGCCGCGCCGTAAGCTTCCAGTGCCCAGACTTCCATTTCCCCGAAGCGCTGTCCACCGAACTGCGCCTTGCCGCCCAGCGGCTGCTGGGTAACGAGCGAGTAAGGACCGATCGAGCGAGCATGGATCTTGTCGTCGACAAGGTGGTTCAGCTTGATCATGTACATGTAGCCGACGGTAACCTTACGGTCGAAGGTTTCACCAGTACGACCATCGTACAGAACAGACTGACCCGATTCATGCAGACCGGCTCTAGTCAGCATTTCAGCGACGTCAGGCTCATGCGCGCCGTCAAAGACCGGCGTTGCAATCGAAACGCCCTTCTTCGATTGTTCGGCAAGACGGATCAGGGACTCGTCATCGAACTGCGAGACCTCGTCCTTGGCCTGGCTGGCATACACTTCCGTCAGCTCACGCTTCAGGTCGGTGATATCCAGCGACTTGTGATACTCTTCAAGCATATCCCCGATTTTCTTGCCCATACCGGCGCAAGCCCATGCGAGGTGCGTTTCGAGAATCTGACCGACGTTCATGCGCGAAGGCACGCCCAGCGGGTTCAAGCAGATGTCGACATGCGTACCGTCTTCCAGGAACGGCATATCTTCAACAGGCACGATACGCGAGACAACGCCCTTGTTACCGTGACGGCCGGCCATCTTGTCGCCTGGCTGGATCTTGCGCTTCACAGCAACAAAGACCTTGACCATCTTCATGACACCAGGAGGCATTTCGTCGCCGCGCTGAACCTTCTCGACCTTGTCCATGAAGCGCTGTTCAAGGCGCGACTTGGATTCGTCGTACTGACCACGAAGCGCTTCCAGCTCGGACTGAGCCTTCTCGTCTTCGACAGCAAACATCCACCACTGCGAGCGGGGATATTCGGATACGACTGCGTTCGAAAGCTCGACGCCCTTCTTGAAGCCCTTCGGACCAGCGATGGAAACCTGTCCGCGCAGCATCTCGATCAGACGACCGTAGACGTTGCGGTCCAGAATGGCTTGCTCGTCGTCACGGTCCTTGGCAAGACGTTCGATCTCTTCGCGCTCGATCGCCATTGCACGTTCGTCTTTTTCGACGCCGTGACGGTTGAACACGCGAACTTCAACGACCGTACCAAACGTGCCCGGAGGCATACGCATGGATGTGTCGCGAACGTCCGACGCTTTCTCACCGAAGATGGCGCGCAGAAGCTTTTCTTCCGGCGTCATCGGGCTTTCACCCTTTGGCGTGATCTTGCCAACGAGGATATCGCCAGGCTGAACTTCCGCACCGATGTAAACGATACCGGCTTCGTCGAGGTTCTTCAGCGCTTCTTCCGAAACGTTCGGAATATCACGCGTAATTTCTTCAGGACCAAGCTTGGTGTCGCGCGCCATCACTTCGAATTCTTCAATGTGGATGGAGGTGAACACGTCGTCGGAGACGATGCGTTCGGACATCAGGATGGAGTCTTCGTAGTTGTAACCGTTCCAAGGCATGAACGCGACGAGCGCGTTGCGGCCAAGTGCCAAGTCACCGAGGTCGGTCGAAGGACCGTCAGCGATGATGTCGCCCTTGTTCAGAATGTCACCGACGGAGACCAGCGGACGCTGGTTGACGCAGGTATTCTGGTTGGAGCGCTGGAACTTCTGGAGACGATAGATGTCAACGCCGGACTTGCCGGCATCGAGATCTTCCGTCGCACGGATAACGATACGGGTCGCATCCACCTGATCGACCACGCCACCACGACGCGCCGCAATGGCAGCACCGGAGTCACGCGCAACGATCGGCTCCATGCCGGTTCCGACGAACGGAGCCTCGGCACGCAGAAGTGGAACGGCCTGACGCTGCATGTTCGAGCCCATGAGAGCGCGGTTGGCGTCGTCGTTTTCCAGGAACGGAATAAGAGCAGCCGCAACCGAAACCAGCTGCTTTGGCGAAACGTCCATCAGGTTGATGTTGTCGCGCGGCGCCAGCATAACTTCGCCAGAGTGACGGCAAACAACGAATTCTTCGGTGAATGCGCCTTCAGCGTCCAGCTCTGCATTGGCCTGTGCAACGTAGTATTTTGCCTCCTCCATAGCGGAGAGGTAAATTACTTCGGTCGTGACCTTGCCGTCGATGATCTTGCGGTACGGGCTTTCGATGAAGCCGTACTTGTTGACGCGGGCAAAGGTTGCAAGCGAGTTGATAAGACCGATGTTCGGGCCTTCAGGCGTTTCGATTGGGCAAATACGGCCGTAGTGGGTTGGGTGAACGTCGCGGACTTCGAAGCCTGCGCGCTCGCGGGTCAGACCACCTGGTCCAAGAGCCGAAAGACGGCGCTTGTGGGTGATTTCCGAAAGCGGGTTCACCTGGTCCATGAACTGCGAGAGCTGCGAGGAGCCGAAGAATTCGCGAACAGCAGCAGCTGCCGGCTTTGCGTTGATCAAGTCCTGCGGCATCACGGTATCGATTTCGATCGAGGACATACGTTCCTTGATCGCACGTTCCATACGAAGCAGACCCAGACGATATTGGTTCTCCATCAACTCGCCGACGGAGCGAACGCGACGGTTGCCGAGGTTGTCGATATCGTCGATTTCGCCCTTACCATCGCGCAGTTCGACCAGCATTCTGACGACAGCCAAAATGTCTTCCTTGCGTAGCGTGCGCACGGTGTCTTCTGCATCGAGGTCGAGACGCATGTTCATCTTCACGCGGCCAACCGCAGACAGGTCGTAGCGCTCGCTATCGAAAAACAGCGACTTGAACATGGCTTCGGCCGAATCCATGGTTGGCGGCTCACCCGGACGCATGACGCGGTAGATGTCGAACAGAGCTTCCTGACGGTTCTCGTTCTTGTCTGCAGCCAACGTGTTGCGGATGTAGGCACCCACATTGATGTGGTCGATGTTGAGGATCGGGATTTCGTCGAAACCGGAATCCAGGATCAGCTTCAGCGTCTTCTCATCAATTTCGTCGCCTGCTTCGAGATAGATTTCACCTGTCTCGTAGTTGACGATGTCTTCGGCGAGATAGTTGCCGTAGAGATCTTCATTGCTTGCCTTCAGAAACTTCAGGCCCTTGTCCGACATCTGACGGATGAGACGTGGAGTGAGCTTCTTGCCGGCTTCGACAACGACTTCGCCTGTGTCCGCATCGACCAGTTCGGTGATGGCCTTGGCACCCTTCAGCACGTCTGGCTGATACGGGTAGCGCCAGCCTTCGCCGTCGCGCACGTAATTTGCCTTGGTGTAGAAGGTCGACAGAATTTCTTCGCCGTCCATGCCAAGCGCCATCAGAAGCGATGTTGCAGGCAGCTTACGGCGACGGTCGATACGTGCGTAGACGACATCCTTGGCGTCGAATTCGATATCGAGCCAGGAACCGCGATACGGGATGACGCGTGCAGCAAACAGAAGCTTACCCGACGAGTGGCTCTTGCCCTTGTCGTGGTCGAAGAAGACGCCCGGCGAACGGTGCATCTGCGATACGATAACACGCTCTGTACCGTTGACGATGAACGTGCCGTTGTTGGTCATGAGCGGCATGTCGCCCATGTAGACGGACTGTTCCTTGATGTCCTTGATGGACTTCGCGCCCGTATCTTCATCGATATCGAACACGATGAGGCGCAGCGTCACTTTGAGCGGCGCTGCATAGGTCAGATCGCGCTGACGGCATTCTTCGACGTCGAACTTCGGTGCTTCGAATTCGTAGGACACGAATTCAAGCATAGACGCGCCGGAAAAGTCGGTGATCGGGAATACGGACCTGAATACGGCGTTCAATCCCTCGTCGGGACGACCACCCTCGGGCTCGTCAACCATGAGAAACTGGTCATACGAAGCCTTTTGAACCTCAATGAGGTTCGGCATTTCCGCTACTTCTGGAATTTTGCCGAAAAACTTGCGTACGCGCCTGCGACCGTTAAACGAAAGGGTCTGAGCCATCGTCGCTCCTTTAAAATTGCATCCGGGCCTGCAACGGACGGGAACCGCTGGCCAGTCGATCCCGTCAATCCAATGAGTATCTTCAATCTCGTTTCACGTCCCGAACGATAAGGCCGGATTGCCTGTAAAGCGCGGTTCGAAACCATTCTCTTGAAGAACCCATTACCCAAAAGCCATTTTCACGCGGCTTTTGGGTAAAAAGTTCAGGAGAAATGAGATCAGGAGGCGGTGCTGACACCGCCTCCCAAAACATTCCAAGATTACTTAACGTCAACCTTGGCGCCAGCGTCTTCAAGCTTCTTCTTGAGGTCAGCAGCTTCAGCCTTGGAAACAGCTTCCTTAACAGCCTTAGGAGCACCTTCAACGAGGTCCTTAGCTTCCTTCAGGCCGAGACCTGTGATTGCGCGGACTTCCTTGATGACGTTGATCTTGTTTGCACCAGCTTCGACGAGGATAACGTCGAATTCTGTCTTTTCTTCTTCAGCAGGAGCTGCAGCAGCGCCGCCGGCAGCAGCAACTGCTACAGGAGCAGCAGCGGAAACGCCCCACTTTTCTTCGAGAAGCTTCGAAAGCTCAGCAGCTTCCAGAACTGTCAGAGCGGAGAGGTCGTCAACGATCTTTGCGAGATCAGCCATGTTATAGTTCCTTTAATTCGGTTCGAACCGGTTTGAATATTTACAGCGAAAAACCGCCTTAAGCGGCTTCGTCCTTCTTTGAGTAAGCCGAGAACACGCGAGCAAGCTGGCTTGCTGGTGCTGCAACAACCGTGGCAACGCGCGTAGCAGGAGCCGCAAACAGGCCCAGCAACTTTGCACGCAGCTCGTCCAGCGAAGGCAGGGTCGCAAGCGACTTGACTGCATCTGCGTTGAGCGTGGTTGTGCCCATGGCGCCGCCCAGAACAACGATCTTGTCGTTGGTCTTTGCGAAATCCATGACGACTTTCGGAGCAATCATAGGGTCAGTGCTGTATGCAATCAGCGTCTGTCCCTTGAAGAGATCGATGATCCCTTCCGACTCCGTACCCTGAAGAGCGATCTTGGCCAGGCGGTTCTTCGCGACCTTGACGGTGCCGCCAGCAGCACGCATTTTCGAACGAAAATCGTTCATCTGCGCAACTGTGACACCAGCATAGTGGGCCACGACAACTGAACCAGAAGCCTTGAAGACTTCATTCAGCTCCGTGACGAATTCGCGTTTTTCCGCTCTTTCCACTGTCTGTCTCCAGTAGATGAGAACACATTGAACTGTGAACCCATCGGGTTTGCCTTTGCCTCAAGAGACCTTGTTGCCAAAATCTCAAGCGACGCTTGAGGATCCTGTCCCCCGCTCTGTCGCCGCAAACGGCTTCAGGCACAGGCACATCAGGTTCGAACCGGATTATTAAGCATCCTTGGATGCGAAAATCCGGGCCTTACCCGTCTCATGCAGGCTGAATGATTAAGGCCTAAATCCCGGAGGAAATGAGCCGCCTACAATCTCGGACAGGAGTTCCAGGTTGCCCTGGAAATTCCCGACCCTTGCGAGCCGGAAATCGGTGTTGCCGCGCCTCTTGCGAAGCGCGGCGAATTCTTTAAGCGGTGACCGACGAAGGCTCGATGCGAACGCCTGGACCCATGGTCGAGGAGATCGCTACGCGCTTGACGTAGTTACCCTTGGCGCCAGCTGGCTTCGCCTTGATGACGGCGTCAGCGAAAGCCTTGATGTTTTCTTCGAGCGCCTTGGCGTCGAAGGAAGCCTTGCCAATACCAGCATGAACGATACCGGCCTTTTCGACGCGGAACTCGACAGCGCCGCCCTTGGAAGCCTTGACAGCTCCGGCAACATCCATCGTAACCGTACCGACCTTCGGGTTTGGCATCATGCCGCGTGGGCCGAGAACCTTACCGAGGCGACCGACGAGCGGCATCATGTCAGGTGTGGCGATAACGCGATCGAAGTCAATCTTGCCGCCCTGAACGATTTCCAGCAGGTCTTCTGCACCGACGATGTCTGCACCGGCAGCCTTGGCTTCATCAGCCTTAGCACCACGAGCGAAGACAGCAACGCGAACGTCACGGCCTGTGCCGTTTGGCAGGTTGACAACGCCGCGGACCATCTGGTCTGCGTGACGTGGGTCAACGCCGAGGTTCATCGAAACTTCAACGGTTTCGTCGAACTTGGCGACAGCCCGTTCCTTCACCATCGAAATGGCGTCGGTCAGGACGTAGAGTGTCTTCGAATCAACGCCTTCGCGGATCTTCTGTACGCGCTTTGCAAGCTTTGCCATGATCAACCTACCACTTCCAGGCCCATGGCGCGGGCAGAGCCCTCAACCATTGCCATTGCGCCTTCGATGTTGGCTGCATTCAGATCCTTCATCTTGGCTTCAGCGATCGTCTTGACCTGAGCCTTGGTGATGGAGCCGACCTTGGCACCCTTACCAGGTGTCTTGGAACCGGATGTGATCTTGGCTTCCTTCTTCAACCAATAGGTCATGGGCGGCTGCTTCATGACGAAGGTGAAGGACTTGTCCTGGTAATAGGTGATGACGACCGGGATCGGCATACCCTTTTCCATTTCCTGCGTGGCGGCATTGAACGCCTTGCAGAATTCCATGATGTTTACGCCACGCTGACCAAGCGCCGGGCCGATTGGCGGGGACGGGTTTGCCGATCCTGCCTTGACCTGAAGCTTGAGCTGGCCTGCAACTTTCTTAGCCATATCTCTCTGCCTTTCAAAACGAACCGGCTTGCCGGTTCACATGCCGGAATATCCGGCGGCTGCGGTTGCGTGGTGCGATCTCTGCCCCGGCTAAGGGTCAGATAATCTTCCACGCGTTATGCGGACTTGCCGCATCCCATCAGAAAGTCAAACAATCACTTGGACGACTTTCATGATGTATAGAATGAAGGGCACATGGCCCTTCACAATCTCGTCAGACCTTTTCGACCTGCGCATATTCCAGTTCGACTGGCGTCGCACGACCGAAGATGGAGACTTCCACCTTGAGGCGCGAGCGCTCTTCGTCGACGTCCTGAACCACGCCGTTGAACGACGCGAACGGACCATCGGAAACGCGAACCTGTTCGCCGATCTCGAACGACACCGAAGACTTCGGACGCTCGACGCCTTCCTGAACCTGACCGAGGATACGGTCTGCTTCAGAATCAGGGATCGGAACAGGCTTGTTGTCCGAACCCAGGAAACCCGTGACCTTGGGCGTATTCTTGATGAGGTGATAGGCCTCATCCGTCAAGTTAGCACGCACCAGCACGTAACCTGGAAAGAACTTGCGCTCGCTATCGACCTTGCGGCCGCGACGCACCTCAACGACCTTTTCGGTCGGAACGAGGATTTTTTCAAAGAGGTGATCAAGGCCCTTCTGACGAACCTTTTCCTCTATCGACTCAGCGACCTTCTTTTCGAAGTTCGAATACGCCTGAACAATATACCAACGCGCTGCCATCTCTACTCTCCGCTCAATTCGTTACCGGCCAAAGCTCAGAACGAGACTGAGCAACCAGCCAATGAGCTGGTCAGCCGCAAAGAAGAACAGTGCCGCAAAAATGACCATAACCAGAACCATGGCCGTGGAAATCATCGTCTCGCGGCGCGACGGCCAAGTGATCTTCGACGTTTCAGCACGAACCTGCTGCAAAAACGTAAACGGATTGGTTTTGGATGCCATTGACTGCCCACGCAATTACGGCACGTAAAGCCGAAATAATCGGCCCCACGCACCGCGTGTCTGTTTTGTCTTACATAAACATCGATTCCCTCTTTAACAAGAGAAAAACGACATTCGGCGAATTTCACCGGTAAACCGGCACCTCACCTGCCATGCAGCGATGCCCCGCGCTTGCGGATGAGGATGGCAGGGGCAGTAAGGCTCGAACTTACGACCTGCGGTTTTGGAGACCGCCGCTCTACCAACTGAGCTATACCCCTAAGTCAAACAATCAGACAGATGTCTTTGGTATCTATCGCTATTTGTGACGCTCGTTTAAGGCCACGAATCTCGATTGGCAAGTGTTTTTTTTGCTATTCACAGCACAGCGGAAAACAGAGGGGTTTGACGCCCCTGTCAAGACTGCGAGGAACGGGGGTGCTGAACTCTAAACGCAAAAACGTCCCGATAGACGCAGTTGTCGATGCCCTCCCCCACGGATTTCACGCGCTCTAAAGCATAAGGGAACGTGTATGGCGGATGCCGCTTTAGCGTCATCCGCCTAATGTCACCGTATGGTGGCAAGTGATTTTTGAAACCAAAAACCTCTTTGCCGTTTCAAGGAATAAGATGCGCAACTGCGCCTTGGGCGCAATCGCAATCATCGTCATCAAGCGCGCTGGACGACCGAGAGAACCCGCTCACGAGCGGCAAACCACTCTTCGGCGTAATCGTCGTTCTTGTATTCTTCGAAATACGGTCCACCATCCGTGAAGTGGACGTTGTCGGCCTGTTCATTGTGTTCGTATTCGTTGACGAGCCAGTTCCAGGTCTTTGGAATTTCGCCGATCAACTCTTCCGATTCCAGCCACTTGAACTGGTGCAGTTCGAGACCCGAGGCCGTGTTGACATAGTCCTTGGTCAGGGTCTTGCATTTGGCGTTGTTGAAGAGAATGAAGCTCGACCAGTTCTTCTTTTCATATTTCGTCTGCGTCTGGCCCAGGAACTTGGTTTCGACCTTCGGCACGTAGTCGTGCTTCACGCACATGGCGGCGTAGCGGTCGTCGCGCAGCTCCCACAGCTTGGCGATGTCGGTCCGCATCAGCATGTCGCAATCGGCAAAGATCGCCCACCCTTCGAAGTCGCACAGATAAGGCACCAGAAAGCGTGAGAAGGAGAATTCCGTGGACTGCAACTGATTGCGCTCGCGCGTGAAAATGCCGTCGAGATTGTTCAGCGCAATGGGCGTGAACTCAACCGGAATGGAACTCTTCTCCTGAATGCTTTGGCAGAAGACGTGGTAGGCGACGACTTCCTTGCTGTCGAAGCCGATAAAAATGCGTGCCTTGTCGGTCATATTGACTCCCATCAATATCATAAATGAGGACTTGCACCGCAAGACAGTCGCTCTCGCGGTGAATGGTTGGTCGATAGCGGAAACTATACGAGAATAGTCGACAATATAGAGGCAAACGACGGAAAACGCATTTTTCCCAGTGAAATCATGCTGTTTTCATAAGCTTGCCGTGAGCCGTGATCCGTAAAACGAAAAAACCCCGCCATGTCTGGCGGGGTTCTGATCCATCCCTTGCGGGACGACGATTACTCGACGATCGAAGCGACGATGCCGGCGCCGACGGTACGGCCGCCTTCGCGGATCGCAAAGCGCAGCTTTTCTTCCATGGCGATCGGAACGATCAGTTCGACTTCAACCGTGACGTTGTCGCCTGGCATAACCATTTCCGTGCCTTCTGGAAGCGAAACGATACCGGTCACGTCC
>NZ_BBJU01000039.1 GCF_000739935.1 Agrobacterium rubi TR3 = NBRC 13261
CGCCGTTGTGATAGCTGTGCCGAACCATTGGTTCCAGCGCCCGGATATCGGGCAGATAGTCAGAGCAAGATGCAGGACACATATTCTCCAGCGCCAGATGAAATTGCGAGGATCAGGGAGGTGATTGCTCTCCTGCCAGCTTCGTGCCGACTGGTGGAATTGACCGATTCCCAGATCTTGGAGGCGAACAAGGAATTATCGGAGAACGCCTCCAGCGAATGGAAGCACCTTCCTGACGAAGTCGTAAAGCCGAGACGCGACGGCGTGCTTGGCATGATATTGGTGCGCAAGCGCCGACAGCTTGCCTACTCTCTCAAACTATCGAACCTCGCGCGCGATCCATTCCAGTCCATTCCACCCGTTCTGTTGAGCATCGCAGGAGGGAGCGTCCTTCCAGCCCTCGTCGCGGCACCTCCCGTGACCTTTCCCAGCTTCCTGCTTGCTATTGCGCTGTCATGGCTGCGGGTATTCGCACAACCCATCGGGTACGGCGAAGCAGCGCTCCTCCACTACATGAACCAAGTACAGGCCGTGAAAGGAACTGTGACACAGGACGACCTTGCCGCTGCCGGTAAGATCCTGGTGGAGGCCTATGGTTATGTGAAGGGGCAGAACGGCAACGAGATTGCCCACCTCGTGAACTCGCTGAGGGCATGGAAAGCCATTGAGGAATTTGACGGTGGATACCGCGTTACGGAAACCGTACCGTTTGGCCTGGGGCCGATCGAATATGTCAGATAGCGACTTTATGAACGCTGCGAATGCGCTTGGTCGCCATGTATGTCAGCGGCAGCCCGTCAGAAGATTCTGTGTGTAATCGTAGAGGCTATCATCCAGTCTGATCATCGTTTCAGGGTCGAACCGCGCGAAGTCAAAGGAGCTATCGGGCAAAGAGTAGATCGCTCCGTGCGCATCGAACATTGGCGGAATCACCCCAAGATAGGACTTCGCCTGAATTGGACCAAATGTTGAATTCCTCTTTCTGCCCATCGCGACACCAAGGCCGAGTTCGAGCATGTATTTTTCAGCGTCATCGATTGGGGTTTCCCAGCCGCCGGGCTTCTGCATTGCGATTACCTCGATCGCCCGCTCAAGAATTGGCTGTCGCCCGGGAAGCCCGCTTCGCTTCAGGGCGGCATCGATCCATGTCTCCCTGTCATTCCCGTCGCGCCATTGTTCGAGATTCGAACAGATGACCGCAAATGCAAATGCACGGTTCTCCCGATCCTTGAAGGATGGAAAGAGAGCTGACCAACGCGTCATCCTCTCAGGGAGCAAGATGTCTTTGAAATGGCCGTGGACCAGGTTGAGGCAGAGATGCGATATGGTGGCCGCAAGGTCGTAGGCCAACGCCGCGTCACTGATCCGGGCAAAGTGAGCCAGGAGATGGACGGGTCCCGAGTAAAGCGTAAGCGCGGGTTCATATAGTCTGGATCGGAGCCCGGCATAGATTTTACTGCCTACCTCTGTCCGCTCATCCTCCGGCACCTTTTCTAAAAGGATCGCTCGTATCGCGTCGTATTCGGACGCAACCGCGATCGTTTCGAGGAGAGCACCCACGGTCATAGGCTGTCGGATCAGGCGATCCCCGCTCTTGTTGTCGTGGAAACAGACGAACAGGATGGGCCTTGTCGGGTCCATCCGGCCATATGGGTCGAGTTCCTGACCTGCTGAAAATGATATCTGCCACGGATTTGCGACACTGTGCGCAGCGTGGGGTTCGGCCACTGTCTGATAGTATCTCGGAAAGGTCAGGCGACGGGTTTCGTCATGCAGTTCGACGAATGAAGCGAAGTCGCTTTCTTTTTCGGAATTGGCCGTGGTCGGCAGGAGCCTGAACCCCTGATATATGCGCTTCAGATACGAGCGGCCCCAGATCGTCCCCACGAGGTCGGCCCAGTGCGCCATCTCGTGACTGATGGTGGCCATGATTTCCACGACTTTCGCATGATCCCCGGCCATCAGGGCTTTCGGCAGGTCATCCTTCTCGTAAATATCCAAGGTTACCATCTGCGCCTGCGGCGAGAAGTGGGCCATCGCAACAGTGTTCGGAAACCTGTCCTCCCGCCGCCCAACCATCCACTTCCTAACAGCATCGGACACCAGCGCCACCCTCCCGCATTCAAGCCACTCCGATAATCGTCAAGTGACCTCGTGTCGAGAGCACGATGACGCGTCCTTTGAAATGCGATGCGCCCAAGCGGCCTCAGGAGGCCCCTTGAGCATCGAGGCCGGACGTCTATTATGTAAGAGCTCAGCGAATTTCGTACATCTGCGCGACGATGGCTCGAATAAAAGGTGTAGCATCGCAATCTCACTCAGATTACTCGTTGCCCGTCTCCTCACCACGAGGCGGCGGACATTTGGCGAGACAATCGAGGCCTTCGGCTTCAAGCCCCGCCAGGGTTCTCGCATCGTGATCTGCCACCGAGTTGCCCGCGAGAAGCTCAAGCGTCGTGGGAGCAATCGCGGCGATCCCGACGCGCGAGGCCATGGATGATGAGCCCGTCAACAAAGTATCCGGAAAGCAGTGGTCGCTTCACAGCCTGCGGAAATTCAGGGATAGGGCTTGAGATCAATGCCGCCCTTGCGCAGAGGGTTCGACTTCCTGACTTCGGCAACGATGGTATCGACCACGGCGCTTGCGGGCTTCTTCTTGCTGATGAGCCAATTTGCCGCGAAGCCCTCCGGCGCATGGACGTTCGACGATCAGACGACCGCCCTGTATGTCTCGTGCCCGAAGAACATCCACGCGCCGACTGTGGCCCGGTTCCTCCGGCCTCCGTGGGCTCTATGACGGCGAAATGCGGCGTGACGCCTCCCAGCGCGATGCTGAACTCCTGCTCGTAGTGCGCGACGAAGACTACAGCGCCCTTCTCCGCCAGAGGCCTCTGCAATCACTTTGCGTTCTCCGACGTATCAACGACGATGATGACGACACCTTCGAGCGGTACTGATGAATTTGCCAATTGATCCTGCCATGATGTCGGTACCGCCTTCGTATGGGGCAGACTGATTGCCGCCGGGTTAAGAATCCGATGCATCGCAATGAATTCACAGATCGATCGCATTTGAATCAATGTTTTTCCGGGCCCTTAGAGGATGTGCGATACGGGGCATGTGCTGGAACGAAACATTCGAGGGGCGCATGAACTTGCAGGCGGAAGCATTGTCGGCGGCGATGACGAGGATTGTCACGCTGCAGGCGCAGATGACGGATCGAGTCCTTCAGATGGCGGCTGAGATAGGAAAGCTGCAGGAGGTCGTCAGCGATCGCCAGGCTCGCGAGTTTCTCAGGGTTCGATGCAATCTGCCTTCTTCCGAACTCACAACTTACGTGAAATTCGCGAAGACCCTGAAAGGATCCGACGAGCTACTCAGAAAAGCCCGCGTCTCATTCCCGATCGTCAAGGCCCTTGTCGCAGCCGCGCCCGAGGCACGTGAGGAGATCCTCGAGCGTATGGAGATCGGTGCCAGAATCGATGGCAAGGAGATCACCGCGGTCAGCAAGCGCCTCCGGGAGGCGAAGCTGACACCGGGCCAGATCATGGCGGAACGTCAGGGCAAGCTCGCACGGTCAGCCGCGCGCAGATTGAGTGACAGGGATGCCGAGCGGTTCAAGTCCAGCCTGTACGACTTCGTCTCCGAAATCATAGACGAGAAGGATGCCGCTCGTATCTGCTCCGAAGAGGTCAGGTCAGTGGCGGAGGATCTGAGAGAGAGGTTCGAGTTCCTGTTTGGCGACGATCATCCCGCCCTCGAGGTCATCAGACCACGTTCGCCGACTTACGAAGTATCCTGCGCGCATCTTGCATTGGTGCATCTCGCTGATGGGACTTTGCCGACGGCCCCCGGAGTAGGTGCATGGGATCCTAGTCAGCGACATCCGTGGCTGCTTTCTCTGTACGCCCTCACAGGTCGCGCTCCGTCAGAGTATCCTAAGGAACTCTCCAGCCTGCGCGAGCTCCCTGCGGGACACCATCGCCCTACGGTCGTCGAACTGTTTGCCGGAGCGGGCGGTATGGCCGTCGGCCTTGAAAACGCTGGCTATGACCATGTCGCCCTCGTGGAGTTCGACACGCATGCGGCGGCGACTCTCAGGCTGAACCGACCACACTGGAACGTCATCAAGGACGACATCCGCTCCCTCGATTTCACCATTTACCGTCAGCTCGACATCGACCTTGTCAGTGGGGGCCCTCCATGTCAGCCGTACTCGATCGAGGGCAATGCTCTCGGTAAGGACGATCCGCGCGACATGTTCCCTGACTGCGTCCGCGTCGTCTCCGAAATCAGACCAAAGGCATTCATCTTCGAGAATGTTCTAGGGTTGCTGCATGCGAAGCACGCAGACCACGTCGCCGCCATCCTTCGACGCTTTAAGAAAATAGGATATCAGACTGATATCCATCGGATTTGCGCATCTGACTATGGGATCGCGCAGAGCAGAAGCCGTGTGCTGATCACCGGAATGCGCAACGATGTCGCGACGACATTCCGAATGCCACCGCGCTTCCCCGATCACCGTGCGAACATTGGCGACACGCTGCTGGACTTGATGTCGGTAAACGGATGGGATGCGCGGGAATGGGCCCGCGAGCGAAGGGAGTATCCAGTGGTCGACCGAACGGGGTCGGTCATCGCCATCGGCGCCCAGGCATCGACGATCGTGACGAGCCGCGGCAAACGGAGACGGAACGACGCGGCCATGCAGCGCGCAGCCGGGTTAGACTCGACAGGACTGCCGACATCCGCTCCCACCGCTGCGGAGGCGTCCGTAGAAGGCTTTCTGCCGTCCCTCACGCTTCCTATGCGAGCGCGGCTGCAGGACTTTCCCGATGGTTGGATCTTCGCGGGGGGACGGCAGGCTTCCGCACGGCAGATCGGAAACGCCGTGCCCCCAAGGATGGCATCTGCGCTCGGGCTCGCCTTCGCATCGGCGTTGACGGGAGTGTCCTGGGACTGGCAGGCAGTGCTGTGGCCCGAGAAGGTGCGGTCGGAGATACAGGCCCCTTCCTTGGCGCCAAACGACAAACTCCTTGCTAAATCATGCGGTGAACTGGAAAAGGCCTGACGAAGGTCGTCAGGCCTGCAACCACAATATCAGAACCGTAAGGCCTTTGGCCGTTGACGGCTCCATCATCACACCCAATATTGGCTCAATTGAACCAGTATTGGGTGTGATTTGTCGACCATTGATTTCATGCTTTCGACGCGACAGCAAAGGATGCTGAGCGCAGTTCTGCTCCATCCGGATGTGCATTACGGTTCGAACGAGCTGATTGCCATAGGAGGTTCCGGCAATGGGGCCGGAAGGCGGATACTCGATCAATTCGAAGCCTCCGGCGTAGTCGTGAAGCATGCTCGAGGCAACCAGCGCCTGTATTCAGCGAACCGAGATCATCCCGTCTTCCAGGAACTGCGCTCGATATGCGTCAAGACTTTCGGTATCGCGAAGCTGATCGCCGAGGAACTCGCTCCGTTCAGGGACCGCATTAGCCTGGCCTTCGTGTTCGGCTCGATAGCTCGCGGGTCCGAGCGGGCCGACAGCGACATAGATCTCATGGTGATCGGAGAAGTCGATCTATTCGAACTCGGCGAGCCTCTCGAACGCCTGCACAAAGCGCTCGGAAGAGAGATCGATCTCAACCTTCATAAGGAAAAGGAATGGGCGGACCTCCAAGGGGACCGGGTCATCGAATCCATCATGAAGAACGCGACGATCCCGGTGTTCAAGTATCAACCATTCTAGTTGAAACGCTGGACCGCCGGAATATCCAGCCGATACCACCTGCTCATCGTTCTTGCCACGCCCAGCTCAGTATCTATGAAATATACCTGGCTAGTCGTGATCTCACGCCCGGAACGAAGCTTCGGATGTCCGTCCACGATGCCGCTCAGCATTCCGACTGACATCGGCAGTATCCGGTGACCGAAAAGTACTGGCGCCTTTTCAATTTCCTGCACTGGCAAGAATCCCTCCTCAGCACTTCGTATATCCTCGACCAGACGCGCTAGGGCATCCGCTGATGCGTACTGTAGCTTCATGATATTCTCTCCATTCGCTGATAGTTCTCCAGATTCGGAGGGGTTCTCGCTGTCGGGTCCGGAGCCCGGGTCGACATCTCCACAGCGTGTACCTGAGCGCCGGTGTCACGCGGATGCAGGACGCTCCTCAGCGAGAATCCTGTTGATCTCATTTCCCTCGAGCACTTCGACCGGGAGCATGGCGCGCGCCACCATCTCCAAGCGGCTGCGGTTGCGCTCGATTATGGAGATTGATCGCTTCAACTCGCTGCGGAGGACGGTCTCCACCAAGCGCCTGATCTCTGGATCCGACATCCTCAGCTCGACCAGGTCGCTCGGCCTCACCGCGTCATGATAGGCAAGCGTCCCCATTCCCAGGCACCCGATCATGAAGGTCGCGAGATCCGTAGCGCGGTCGAGATCCGAGCCTCTGCCTCCCCCCGCAAGGTTGTAGGTCTTCGCCAGGCAGACCGTCTCTGCCGCCCTGCCCGCCATGAGCATCGCGATCTCATCTCGGTATGAGGCTTCCGATCGAAGACGTTCCGGAATTCTGCGCCACTGCACGTGCCCGAGACTGTCCCCACGGACTGGAAATTCGCGCGGGAGAACTATCGATACGACTGTCCCGTATTTATATTCCAGTCCGACGATGATATGCCCGGCTTCGTGGATCGCCGCCGCCCATCTCGCCTCCGGATCGATCCCGACGACGGGTGGTGACACCGCAAGGAGGTCCTGCGCTTCGACCTTCCTGCCGCCACGACGGGCCATCGTGCGGGCATCCCTTGCAAGCAGCGCGAGATCGGCACCGGAATATCCAGTGGTCGCCTTCGCAGCCGCAGCGATTGCCTCATCAGGAAGGTCGGCCCCCAGATGGAGCGAGATTATGCTCTTTCGGTCGTGATAGTCCGGAAGACCGACCGCTACATGCCGGTCCAGTCGCCCGGGTCTCCGTAGCGCGGCGTCTATTCTGTCGGGATTGTTCGTGGCTGCTATGACGACGACGCCCTCGCGGCCGCTCGAGCCATCGAGCACCTCCAGAAGGCCGTTCACCACCTGCACCCCGTAACTCGCGTTGTCGCCGGAGAACTGCGATCTGTCGCCGACTGCGTCGAACTCGTCGATGAAGAGTATCGTGGGCGCGTTTTCCGATGCCTCGCGGAACGTCTTGTGCATGGCCTTGAGGTAGTTTCCCAGATGCCCGGCTGCCTGCCACTGGGCGGCGGAGGTCTCGATGAAACGAGCGCCGCACGTCTGGGCTACCGCCGCCGCGAACATCGTCTTCCCGGTCCCCGGCGGCCCGCTTATGAGAAGGCCTCTGTCCACATCGGACCACCGAATGCTGCCTGCCCTCCAGTCACGCAGATCGATAGCTAGATTGAGCGCCCATTCCTTCGCGTCGCCGAACCCCGGCAGATCCTCGACGCCGAGCTCGCTTACCTCGCGCTTTGGTTTGTCATTGCGTAGTGTCTCGAGTCGTCTAAGCACGGTCGCGACGGAGCGTCCTTTCCTGAGGGCCGCGAACAACAGGTCAGGCGGATGATCAAGAAGGGCTGCTGCTTCTTCATTGGATATGCGCGTGGCCTGGGTCGACCAGAGGGCGGCGGCCAGATGTGCGGGACGAATCTCCCCAACGTGAACGATGCGATCCATCGCGATCTCGATGTGCGGCGGAACAATCGCATCCTCGGGGATCAGCAGCACGACCGCGGCCTTCCCCTCGAGCGTCTCGGCCGCACGCGCCCAGAAGTGCTCGGCCTTCCGATCTTCCTCGATGAGTATGGCTGTATAGATGGCCGCGAGATTGCTTGTCTTGAGAACTGACCGGACAGCGTCCTTGTATGGCTGGGCTCTAGCATCTCTTGGAAGAACGAGGCCTACGGTCGCATCCCTGCGCAGGAATACCCCGCCCTTCCTAAGGGCCGCCTTGACCGCGTACGCGCATGCCCTGACTTCGAGCGTCGCTTCACGTTCCGAAAACTGTCTTCTGTCCATGGTCGTCTCCTCAAAGCCCGATACGACGGACGACCGTCTCGGGGCCGATCAGCGCCTCGTCGAGATCAACGAAAACCATTCGCTGCAGAACAAGAGAGGCAAGGCCAGCTATCGGAGTGACCTCCCTGAAGAGCGCCAGTCCGTCGGCGATGGTGAAGGATCCGATCTCGTCGAGCGTGGCCATGATCCTTATCCGGTCGCCGAGCGGGCATCTGTAATTCCCATACCTGAGCAGATCGCGGGCGTTGCGAAGCCGCCATCCCTGCTCGCGCCGCTCGCGGGTGACGAATTCATAGGCGCACCCAGCCGTTTGGGCCGCTTCCGCAACCCAGGATTCGGCACCGTCACTCGCATCGAGCAGACATGAAAGGCCGGAAGTATTGTAGATGCGGAAGTCGGGCGTGTGCCTTAGATCTCCCGAGCACAATTCAAGGGGAACGCATTCCCAGGCTTCGACCTCGAGATCGAGGTCGAGAAGGCATGCCAGATCCCTGGCCCCTCTTGATCTGAAGAACGCTGGCCCGATGCAGTTGATCGTCGCTCTCGGGGGAAATGAAACGTTTGTCGCCGACGGCACGCTGCTGCCGCGGCTGGAGGAGTTCTCGATACACATGACTGAATCCATAAACGAGCGATGACTGCCGCGGATGCGGCGGTTCAATCAGCTTCGTTGAGGTTGTCGGTGATCAAGTTTCATGCCGGAACATTTAGAGAACGAAATTCGCGGCGTCAACCGGTATCTTCATACCGGTCACATTTCGTAGACTTGAGGCAACCTTCCCGCCTACCGCGCGTCAGGTCCGCCCCGTGCGAGAAACTTCCCAGCTCCTCCCGAACCGCCCGCCTGGAATGAGATCGTGAAGGTACCATCCACGTCCTTCACCAACTGCGTGCCCTGAGACTTCGCAGCTTCAAGAAGCTCGCCGATCAGGGATTCGGCTTCTTCCCGGGTCCATCTGTTTAAACGTGTCATCGAACCTCGCAACCATGATTCATGGTCTCCAATCCTTACCCGATTTCCGAAATCCACGGCAACGGTAATCTTTTGATAAGGATGTTCCGGAACGATTGCGGACCGAAATGATCGTTTCGCCAGGGGGCCACAGCATGCAATCGAAATACTTGCTGCTCGATACCAGTGTTCTGAGCGAGGCACGAAGACGTGAGCCGATCGAGAAAGTGACCGAATTTCTTCGCTCTCTTCCTGATGAAGCGATCGCGATCCCGTTGATCGCCGTGTTCGAACTGGAACGTGGGGCGCAAAGCCTCATGATGAAGGACAGTGCCCGAGGCAGGCTCTATCTCGACTGGCTCTCGGAACTGGTCAAAAAAGACATCTACTTTCCCCCGATGACGGTTGATGTATATCGGCTGATCGCGAGAATGGCAGCCGTTCCAGCATTCTATAGCTACTGGCGCAATAGTGGTCCGTCGAAGAGACTGAGGTTCGGCTGCGACCCTGCGATTGCGGCCGTCAGTATCGTGCACGGGATCCCGATAGTGAGCCTAGATACGAATGACTTCCTAAGGATCCACCACTTCTTCCCACTGCCGGGTCTCTACGATCCTGTCAGAGACATTTGGCGCGTGCCCGGCGGAAATCAAGCGGAACTGCGGTCCGGGTCAAGGCACACCGAGAACGTGCTCTTTAAAGACGAGCTTCAGACAGCCGCCATTGCCTGCCGCTGACGTGGCCGCTTTTCGGATCCGCAGTCTGGAACGCGGCAGACTCTAAGCAGCGACAAAGTTTTCAGTTGGTTTTTTCGGTTCATTAACATTTCGTTAAGCTTAAATTTTGCGTTCCCGGCAGAAATTCTTGTTCGACTGCCTCGATACCAGGCTTCAAGACAGTTTATATTATTGACTGTCAGGTCTCGATATGAATATCTGGCGTCGGTAGAAGCGACATCTTGTCTTCCCACGAACAAGGACCGCGCGACATGCGATCAGTCGAACCGACATTGCTGGGCCTAAAGGGCCGACAATCAGCCTGAGGCTATCGGTGCGTCTCCGGTGATCCTGATGATCCCGGTTTTCTGAAAATCGCTGAGTACGAGAATCTCATGTTCTTCCGTGTCCCCCGTCTGCCCTCCCTGACTGCCTGCGTGAACGCCCGACAATGACGACCGGGGCGACCGCTTCGAGACTGCTGGTAATTCCGTCGCCAGCGATCCTGAGCCGGGCCGCGCTGTCGTAAGCGGTCTCGACAAGAGGCTGCCTGGCCGATCGTGAAGATCGGCTCGTGACAGTCATCCCCTTCCCCTCTGGTCGGCTCATCGAGCCGAAGATTGCGGCAGGCTCCATCCCCCCGCGATCGACTGCAAAGAAACGGTCCGCCGAGAGGCGGCCCACGTGCGTCTCACGAACCAGTCAAGAAGAAGGGAAACGGCATGATCCAGGTTCTCAACCAGATCGAGGCTCTCTACTTTGCCCGCCAGGGATATCTGCCCTGGGCGCGACCTTACGAACGCAAAACCTATATTGCGCAGCCGGACGAGTGCTACCGCGGCGGCATCAGGGCGGGCGCCGTCGGAGGCTTGCAAGGGTGAGGAGAATGCCCTCGCCTACGAAGGCCTCCCCTTCTTCTACGAGATGGCCCCTTCCCCGGCTGCCCGAAAGGTCACGCTCAAGACCAATGCGTCTTGCCGGATCGTCATGTGTGCACCCGGCACAAACGAATACCTCGTGTTCGAGAGTCAGTTCGAAGCCGACTGCGCCCGGGTTTTCTGGGCAATGCCCAATGTCAGGTCGGTCCAGGCCCAGTACGGGCCAGTCAAGTACACCGACGAATGTGGCGTCACGCGTGAACACTACGCGGATCTCCGGGTTGAGTTCATGAACGGCTGGGTCGCCCTTTACTGTGTACGCCCTATCGAGAAGGACAGGCGCGGCAAGCTCAGGGCGGCCGTTGAAGACATCCGTAACCATGAGCTCAGGTATCACGCGGACCGCATCGAAATCCTCACGGAGAAGGCGGTGACTAAAGCCGATATTTACCGTGCACGTGAAATCCTTGCCGCTCGGCGCCTCAAGAACTCTCCAGACTGCGTCCGTCTCCTCGAAAAACTCCGTGCGAAGGACAAGCCGGTCCGCGCGTTCGAGCTTCTCGACGAATTCGGATCGCAGGGGAGCGGGATGATTGCGCTGTGGAACCTGATGGGGGATAAATTGGTAGATCATGTAGCTAGTGACGCGTCTCTTACGTTCACGCCCGTATCCTTCGTACGTGCGCGGAGGCCGAACTGATGACGCAGACCGAGAGCTTTACGACCGCGAGGCTGACGATGGCCGACCGCGTCGAGATGAATGGAGCAGCCTTCCGTGTCCGGCTCTCGAGGAACGGCCTGGGCGTCGTCCTCACCGAGATCGGCGGGCTCGGCGCTGTTGACTATCTCAAGCACTCCGAAGTGTCGAAATTCATCCGCTGCCGGGCCATGGTCGTCCGGCGGAACTTCTACTCGGAAGAGGAGGCGATCAGGCGCCGGAAGAAGCAGCTCGATCCGGACATCATCCCAAGGCACATCATGTACCGGGCGAGGATGCTCACGAAGTTTCTGGAAGAGGAGGCGCAGGGTCGCAGGGTCCGGTCCGACGACAGCATCCTCGAATTCTACGAAGACTATTCGGATTCCTATGACGCGCAGCTCCCATCGCCTCGGGGCGGGCAGAAGAAGGTGCAGGTGGAGACACATCACCCAGGCACGCCACGAAACTTCATGCGTCTTCTGAACCGCTTCGAGGAAGGTGGTCGGAGCGCCTTCTGCCTGATGTACGGCGGCGACCCGAGCGAAGCCTCCCCTCCCCGGAGACGCCTGCCTGATCGGACAAACCAGTTCTTGGATGCAGAGGCACGCAAGCTCGCCTCTGCGAAGAAGCCGGAAATTGCTTTACACTGGCAACTGATGAAGCAGGATAACGACGCCCGTCCGGATCCCGTCGAGCTCCCCGAGAGCATCCGCACCTTCTATCGCCGCGTCGCCGAACAGAAACGGATGCTGATCGATCTCGGACGCGACGGGACGGAAGCCACGCGCGACAAATACGAACTCTCCAAGACCGCGCAGCGGAAGTTCCGTCCGCTCGAGCGCATCGAGATGGACGAGGACAAGTTGGACATCGTCGCGATGCTCAAGGGGACGCGCCTCTGGAACGTGATCGCTCCCGAGGTGCAGGAGCAGATCGTGCTGCAGCGCTTCTGGGCTTCGGTAGCGATCGACTGCGGCACGAGATCGATCTTGGCGCTGCGCCTCCTGGACTCCGATCCCAAGGGCCGATCAGCCGTGGAGACGCTCCACATGGCCGTCATGCCCAAGGATGAATACGCAGCGGCTGCCGGCGCCCAGTCGACATGGATTCAGCACGGCATACCAGAGGAGGTGGCGACCGACCACGGAGCCGCCTATCTCGACGACGAATTCCACGAATGTGTGGTGGCGCTCTGCGGCAGCCATCTCATGCCTCCCACTGGCACGCCTCGGCTGCGAGGGCGGATCGAGCGATTCTTCAAGACGGGAAAGCGCTGGCTTCGCCTGTTCAGCGGCCAGACCTTCTCCAACCCGATCGTCCGTGGAGCGTATAATGCGGAGGCGAACGCTTCCATGGATTTCGAGGAACTGGCCAGTTGCCTCGTCCGCCTGATCGTAGACGCGTACCACCTTACCAAGCATCGCGGACTCGGGAACCAGAAGCCGATAGACGCATGGGCACAGATGACGCGCGACAGGCCAGTCAACGTTCTGGCGGATCCCGTCCTAGAAGGCATGATCTTCGGGTTCAGAGCCGGGAAGCGTTCCATAAGCCGGTCCGGCATCGTCTGCCTCGGCGTGCCCTACTGGGACGCCCAGCTTCAGGTGATCATCGCTCACTACGAGAAAGCCGAGGTGCTGATCAGGGTCAATCCCTACGATCTCGGAACCCTTGGTTTCCGCATGATTGGCGACGACCGCGTCTACTGGGTGAAGGCGGCGGTACCCGGCTTCGACGGCGTCTCCGCGACAGAGTGGGCCGCGATCAAGCGGAGATTGGACGAAACCTACTCGCAGCATGACATAGAGGACGAGAAGGTGATCGCCAAGGCGTTCAAAGACGTGATGTCGGTTGCGAAGGTCTCGGAGGACAAGCACAGCGTCGCCTCCCACGTCGTGACCAAGGAAGATTACGAGCGTTTCGAGCGCGACCTCTTCAATGGCTACGTCGCCGGTGGCAGGACCACCCCCGACTACGCAACCTATGCGGACGCCTTGCTTATAGAAAATCTCCCGGACGAGACGGCCGAGGACATCGGGAGTCACTTCGAGGACGACGACGAGATCGCCCCACCTTCTCATGCGGAAGACGAACGCGGCAGCATCCTGGCCGCCCCTGAAGGTAACTTCGATCCTGAAAGGTTCGCGCGGCTCAGGGATGAGAACGGCATCGCACATCCGCGAACGGTCCCTGCACCGGACAAGGACAAGAAGCCGCGGAAGTCGAAGAAGAAGGAGGAATCGTACCGACCGACGACGATTTCGGACCTGATTCGTGGCGCGCCAGCATCGGCCCGGGAGGAGAAGCCCAAAGGGCGCCTCGCCGGAAGACCTCCAACATTCAAGTCGGACTGGAGCAACGAAGACGAATGAGCAAGACACCTCCACTGAGCCAGAAACCGGGCTTCCGCCGCGCTGACGACCCCAATGTCCAGCTCGTCGCCACCGCCGTTGCCAGAGGTCTCGACGACAAGGGCCTTCGGATCATGGACACGATGAAGAAGGTCAAGTCGGTCTACGTTCCCACCCGGAACGACAAGCTGGCGGACGTTCCGTTCGAGCGGATCAAGCGGGCGGCATCGGGCCTGGATCCCGAGTGTTTTGCGGTCACGCTCTTCGCCGAAGCCGGAGTTGGCAAGTCCGCGCTGATCGAGCAGCGCCTCAAGGACGAAATCTCGTTCCAGCCAGTGCCAGATGGCTACGGCAACTTCCTGTATCCAGTGCTTTATGTGAAAGCCCCCTCCAAGGCTTCCACGACCGACCTTGGCGAGCAGATGCTCGACGACATGGGCTATCCGATCTCGCGGACGAAGAAAGAGAGCGCGATAGTCAGGGACGTGGGCAACCATTTGAGGCGAAGGGGCACCCGTGTCGTGATCATCGACGAATTTCAGCACGTGCTCGACGCACCCAAAATGAAGGGGCCGAGCCATGTGGCGGACTCGATCAAGAACCTGCTGCAGAACCCGAGGTGGCCCATCATGATCGTCCTCGTCGGCCTACCGGAAATCAAGGAGGTCGTGCTGCGGGACCCCAAGGACCAGATGCTTCGGCGCGTGGACGATTTCGGTCTCCTTGAGCTGTCGCTTGATCAGGATGGAGAGATGATCGCCGGGATCGTCATCGAACTGGTTGAGAAGCGTGCAGGACTGCGAATGTCTCCGGACGTGATTCCCGACTTCATCGAGCGCCTGATGTTCGGAGCCCACTTCCGTTTCGGAATGGTCATGAAGACCATCTACCACACAATCGAGGATGCGCTTGAACACGATGAAACCGTTGTCAGCGCCCACAACTGGGAAGAAGGATACCGACGTCTGGTCAACGGAGACTACGATCTCGCAACCAACGTGATGGCATCGGATGAGTGGAGGACGATCTCGCGGCCGATAAATCGTCAGGGAAAGTTCGGCCCATCATCCAGAAAATCGAAAAAGTAGAGGGCATCGATGTACCACGTACCCTTGTTCGACGACGAAAGCCTGACGAGCTACTGCGCTAGGCTGGCCGCGGCCAACGTGACGACTGCCACCGATCTCTGCAGCGACATGGGGTTTAGTTTCCTGCAAGTGGTCGCGGGAAAGATGAGCGCGATTGAAAATCTCTCGCGCCTTGGCGGCGTCCCGACGGAAAAGTTGCTGATCGCCAGGATCGTGACCGTTGGCGATAGAGCAATACTCTCTGGTGAGACATTGTCTAGGAAGGACTACGCACGAACGAGACTACGGATATGTCCCGACTGCCTGAGGGATGACGATCTCGCAACCGAACGAATGCCCGGTACCCGTCGATACGGTCGGCGCACCTGGCCCCTTCGCTTCCTGCGGACGTGTCCCAAACATCATCGTGCGTTGGCCGATCTAGGCAGCGTGCCTCTGCACTCGCCTCGCTGCCACGATTTCATCGAATGCATGGAGGCGATGTACGACGAGTTTGCAGTCGCCACCTTCGAGGCAGTTTCCGAGCGCCGCTTGTCTGCATTCGAGGAGTTCATTGTACGCCGCCTCGATGGCGTGAGGCAGGACGGTGTCTTCTTGGATAACATGCCTCTCGGCTTGGCGGGGCAGGTCTGTGAACTCATCGGCACCGCGGCGCTCTTTGGTGCGAAGGCCGGGGAAACGCAGATGAACGATGAAATGCTCTGGGCTGCCGGTCGGCAAGGCTACGAGTACCTCTCCACTGAGATGCCCGGGCTTCGATCATTCCTCGACCACATGCACAGATCGAGCCCCGCGGTTCGGTCTGACGCAGGAGGAGGCACGCTCTACGGCACCTTTTACAAGAACCTGTCCCGTCGCGACGAACCCGAGTTGGATCTTCTGAAGAAGGAAATCCACCGTTACGCATTCGCGACCCTGCCCCTCAGCGGCGAGGCCGACGTGTTCGGGAAACCGCGTGTCACTAGATACCTTTCGGAAAAACAGCTTCAAGATGTGTATGGAATTAGGCCAGGTCACATGCGAAAGCTGGCCGTAGCTGCCGGTTTGCTGGATCCAGCAATGATCAAATCGGGGGCGATGCCGCTAGAAGTAGCCAAGAGCATCGGCGCCTCACTGGCGGATTCAGTTCTACCCGCGGAGGCCGCGGACATACTGGGTCTACGGTACCCGACGTTCAAGGCATTGCGCCGCGACGGCATGTTCGCTCCGATATCCTCTTCCGGCAACGGTGTGGCGATGTACGAGCGTTTCTCACGCCAAGAGATATCACAATTCATCGAAGACATCGCCAAGAGCGCCACGCAGCCTGTCCGAGCGGGTCATGAAACCATTCTAGCCACCGCGAAGAAGACGCGTGCCAAGCTGATAGAGATTATTGGCCTGCTGCGACAAGGGCTATTGTGCGACGTGGCGTTTGACCCAGCGAAAAAAGGCCTCTCGGGTATCCTTATAAATCCCGAAGAGGCCCACGCGGCGCTGGTCCCTCAAAGGGGCGACCGCCTGACATTGGCAGAGATGAGGACGAGGCTGAAGACTTCAAACGAAGCGATACTCGGCCTGGTGAACGCGGGACACCTCGACTCATATGTTGAACGACATCCAATGAGCAACGTTTTAGCGAGCTTCATCAACAAGGCGGATGCGGAGACCTTCGAGAGCACCTACGTATCGTTCATCAATGCCGAGAGAGAGTATGCGATCACTCGCACGAAGCTGAGGGCCGCCATTCACGCTTCGCAGCTCGAACCAGCGTTTCCGCTGAGCGAGGTGCCGGTGTCTTTCTATGTCCGTAAGGATCTGGTGGCGGCGCTAGAGACGCTACCAGATTAAACCCTTCGCCGGACACCCCGCACACGAGCTGCCAGCCGGATCGATGGAGTTTCTCAGAGAAGCGAGCCCGCGACGATAAGGCTGCATTCGTCGCGCTCCAAGAGGAGCACGACCGCCGAAACATGATCTGCCTATGATCATCTACGATCGAACACGGGAGAAACGCTTCGTGCGGAAAATCAAGATCGGCGGCTAGAGCGGCGATCCCGGGCCGCCTTCATCAAACACAGATAACGGTGTAGGGCTTACCCAGGCCGACCGCTTGTCGTGATCACCTCGCCGGACGGGATTGCGGGAGAAATGCACGTCGACCTAAGTGATGTCCGCTAGTTCGCCGACTGGCTGGATTGGCCAAAAATGTAACGGCACCGGCAATCGATAAAGCTGCGAGCACAAAAGGATGACGGGCCATGCGCCATATCGAATGGCCGAGAGTTCTACGAAGTCGACAGAGACTTCAATTTCGCTAGAAATCTGTTCCAGCAGACTTTCCATGCCGGACGCAATCCGGATCTCGGCAACTGTTGCCCCGTGGATTTCAGTGTTTCTATAGATATGCAACTCGGACGATTCATCTGGCATCCAAAGCTGCCATGTAGAGTGGCTCATATGTTTAGAATGAAAATCTCCGAGCCCGCGCACGCCATCGACGTCGCCCAGAATGGCGAGCCAGATCGCCAGGGTCGGAAAAAGAATGCTGCCGGCAGTGACTTCCTCACGATATCCATCGGCCCGTTTCGGATGTGCGGCGAGATCCGGGTAGTCACGCAATGTGCACGAATAATCTCCATTGGTACGATAACTGAAGACGGAAGAACGCGAAACTTCACCCAACCAGCCTGCAAGGTAGCCGGAGGCGCCGCCCTGATGCAGGAACAGTGCCGCGAGCATGACTTCGATAGCATGATCGTCGCGGATTGGTGTCGTGAGAGCAATGTTATTGTCGATCATATCTGCAACCACTTCCAAGGTTGCCATTATCTCGAGGTCTAGTTGATCGATCGCTGCGCGAGGCACTTCGTGCTTCGTGGTTAGCAATAGCTGCCTCGTATACGCCAACCAGAGGCCGTGCATGGAAACGCGGCCGAGCGCCTCGAATAATTTCAGATTGACGTCTACGCTGGCCCAGGACTTCACCGACACACCGAGGCCGTTCTCGGTCTTGCTGTATGGTACGACATGCATTTGAACGTACGCGGCGGCGACGGTACGGAAGAGCGCAACCATGTTGTTAACCAAGACTCCGAGTTCCTCCCCCTCGCCTTTGGCACCTAGGCGCTCTCGGCTCAGGTCCCACATCCACAGAAGGGTCGTGGCACTCGTTTGATAAGCGGCGTCCAGATTGCCAACGTCACGGCACCAAACGAAGACGGTCCAGGCTGCCAAGTACATCTGCCGGGCAACACGTATCCGATCGCCTCGCTTGCCTTTGCAGGATTCGAAAAGCTGAAACAGAAGCGCATAGTAGTGTGTCACGCATATCTCGGGCTCGTCCACGAAAGCCAGCGACTTCCGGAAGGCGGACTGCATGTTCCTAGGAAAGAAATTCTCTCTCATCAGTCCGGCGAGAACGAGTTCGGCGATATGATCGCCGTTCCACTCTTCGAACTCGATTTTTCCCTTTTCCGTGTGCTTCTTGGTGAAGCCAGTAACCTGTGCGCGAACATTCTCCTGAACATTTCCCCCAAAGCACATCGCGATGACGATCGGCAAAGCCTGAAACTGGAGGGCGACATGGTTCGGTACGTACACGTCGAGGATCTCCTCCAGCGAGCTACGCAGGCTCTGAACGCCCTCTCCCCACTGAGCGCGCGTCAGATTCCCCGACTTGATGGAAAGTAGGAAAAGGGATTTCAGTCCCGTACGGGGATTGGTGCCGACGGCTGCGGCATCGACACCGTATTGCGTGGTACCTCGCATGGGGCGGGAAATGACGTTGAATCCCAGTGAGCTTAGTACATCGGGAAGGATGACATCGAGTTCTTCCCGCTCCCTCAACGCCGCAAGATACTGTGTAAGAAGCAGCTTCAACTTGGGCGCCTCTCGTTTCTGAAGTTGCAAAGGAGATGATTGAGGCGAGTTGGATGCAGAATGTCCATCTGCGGATTGGCGGTTTTGATACTATGGGAAGTGAATGGTACTGCCTTCCGGACAGGTTTCTCCCCAGACCCGGCGTAGGTGTATGTAATCGACGCTCTGCCGTAGAGTATCGTGCTCACCGTCAGAATTGAGGCGAAGATCGACTTCTCTCGGCTACTTTTGGCGATTTCCCGGTGTTGCTCGGCCCTGATCTCAGACTGCACACGGCGCTCGCTCGTAGAAGGCTCCAAGGCTCGATTTCGGGGGAGCTTCTCCAGAGCGCTCTGATAATCTTTGACACGCTCCCGCATCCTACCGATCGAGGTATCAAGTCCTTCCCAAGGGTGATTCACCAAAATCTGGTCAAACAGCGTCAGATCGTCAGGATAGTTCCGTAGCCAGAAATCATTGATCGCCTCTTCAAGCGCCGCGCGGCTGGTTCCTCGCAAGCGCGCCAGGCAAGCGCTCAGGAGTGACACCGCCGGACCGTGCATATAGCTCATGTACCCAAAGACCTTTCGGCATAGATAGGACACCTCGTCGTCGTTGAGTGCGAATTGGCCTAGATCGAGGTCGTAGATCGACCGGTCCAAAGGCGGGAAGAGGCTGTGCATTTCCGAGCAGACAAGGAAGTCGCCATCAAGGAGCCAGTTGATCGCGAACCATCCGATGGAGCGATGACCGCTTTCACGGATGCGATGGATCGCCGAATCGAACATCTTGAGCGAAGGAGCATCATCCCCTTGTTTTATGATCGAGGTGAGTAAATCGTAGAACAGATCGCGGTCAGCATTCGGATCCATACGGTATAATACCGAGTCGACTAGGTTCAGCGTGTGGGGATCGTCCCGGCCTATGCCTTTCATCAGTTCGAACACACGAGCTTGCAGTTTCTCCGGCAGCGAGTTTCTGTTGCTGGAAAAGGCGAACACGAATTCATGCACAACCTCGGCGGAGGGATGCACCACGGCCTCCTCAAGTGCGCGTACGAGATCGGCCGATCGATGGTTAGAGGCGCCGAGCATATAAAGGGCGGACCGGATCGCAATTATTTGGCTCTCTGCATCAAGCTTTTTGATCAAGAAAGTCAACATTGCCGCCGCTTGGTGCTGGGTTTCGGCCGTGCCTTCTCCGAATCCGTTAAGCGAGTAGATCGCCTGGCGCGTGACCCATGATCTTCCATCGTCGCAGAGATCGCATGCCTTATTCAGAGCGGCCTGTGGATCGATCTCGCGCCATCCTCCGATGAACATGCCAAGAAACGGGCTCTCGCCTGTCCCCTCTACGATCGTTCTTACGGCGTCGCTTGCCCGCTCCGGCCTCTTACGCATCCACTGTTCCGCCCCAAGCCGTACCGTGTGCTCGCCCGCTCCCGCTACGGCAGAATGCATCCTTTCAAGGAGTGGCACGATAATGCTCGCGGACGCGTCAGTAGCAGCGAGGAACCCTTTGAACAGATCCGTTGCTCTGTGACGCAATGAAAAATCGAGCTCACTCCACGACTGTGCGTCGATGTGCGCGACAACGTCCACTTCGCCGTTGTCCTGAAGCTTGGCAAGAACTTCTCCCGCCATTTCTATGACATCAAGCTGCTGCTTGGACAGGAAAGCGAGGATTTCTCCGTCAACAACTGCGGCTTTCAGCTCAGCTTTCGACGGAACCTGTCGCAATTTGCCGTCCTTTCGAATCAATTCCTGCCTGAAAAATAAGTGCCCGATGGAGGATCGTCGAATCTTTCTTTTCGCTCTCTTCATGTGCGAGGTGTACCGATGACGAGTCCCTAGTCGTCATCGGCGGGTTGCGGTTTGACTGACGCCAGAAGGCATTCCTCGCAAACGTTCCGATACCTAGTCGCCTGCATGTCCTGCCCGCTTACATCGTGGATCTTTGAAGCGTGCCGAAAGTCCAATTGGCGGGAAATCAGCACGATAACGCTCTGACACAGCACTAGCCTTCTGCGACCGACTTAGCGGCAATCGGACTGCTGTTTTTCTTATATTTTCTTGGTTAACACGCGACAAA
>NZ_BBJU01000038.1 GCF_000739935.1 Agrobacterium rubi TR3 = NBRC 13261
CACTTTCCATTACAGGAAGCGCGTGCGCTTCGTAAGATAGCCATGCCTTGCGGCCGCGTTCGGCGCTGCCCTCCACCGCCCGCAGGATGCGCTCGGTGCGCGTTAGCTCACGCCACAGCGAAGCAATCGGGACAAGGCGCTCGCCGACACTGAAGAAGGCCCGCAGATAGCCATCACGAGCCCGCTCAAGGACGACGCCATGACCATGCTCGTGGTGGGTAATGCGCTCACCGGGCTGGAACTGAACCTCTGCCGTCACGCCACCATCTCACGTTATTCTCAGGTGGAACAGACCCGCCGGCTTGCCGCCATCGCGCAGCAGGATCTCCTGCGGATATTCGTTGGCCTGTCCCCACAGGACGCGGCCTAAGTCGATCTGATGGCCGTGAGGCGCATGGCACAACCAGGTCACCTCATCGGTGGCCGCCTGCGTCTTGATGCGGTTGTGCCCGCCAGGCAACCAGAAGGCCAGCGCGGCGTCGCCTTCGTACTCGTCCTGGAAGGAAAGGATCGCGGGTTTAATCGTGTCGCCCAGCCATGCCTCTGCATCTGCCGGGATAAGCAGGTCGAGGCTACCATCCAGCCCCGCAACTACCAGAGTGTTACCTCCATTGCTCGGCAGATCGTCCGGCCAGTTGCCGACCGCTCGTAGAAACTGGCGCAGGCTCCAGACCTCGCTGGCCGCGCAAATCTGGTTGCGGGCTTCCTCGTCCCACACCCAACTGGCGCCGCGCCGCTGCCATACCGTGTCCAGCAGTTGCCTCATCGCGCATAATCCTCGTCGTCAGCGAACAGCGATGCCTGAACGGGCAGAGGCGCCTGGCTGGATTGCCAAGTCTTGTAGATCGATACCGCCCGAGAGGCCGCGTTGCGGGTGGGCTGGTCCGGGCCATTGCGGTGAAGCCATTCTAGAAGCGGTCGCAACGCGACGTGCGGCTTGAAGTGTTCATTCTTCAGCGTGTCCGAGGCATTGATTCCGCTATTATCGAAGCAAGCACCGATCAGCACCAGCGCTTGATCCAGATCGGAGGTCAGACGGCGACGATGTTTGCCCGACCATTCCCGCGCGAATTCCAACGGTTCGGCACGAGTGAAGATCTTGTTCTTCTCCGCGCACCAACCACGCTGCACGAACTCGTCCGGCGTGGTGATCGACCCCTTCAAGAACTTCTGCAACTGATCGCGCTGGAGATCGACCGCGCTGCCGAAGGTGCGTAGAAACTGGCGCGTGAACGGCTCTGCGTTGCCCGGTGGCGGTTCCTTGCCCTTGTCGGCATCATCGTCGATGAGCTGATTGATGCCGACCAGCGCATCCTTGACGGAAATAGCCCGCCCTTCATCGACATAAACTTTGCCATAGTGGCGCGAGAAATATTCCAGCGCCTTGCCGCGCCTGATCACCTGAAGGTCTGCGGCGGGCAGGCCCTCCTTGGCGTGGTTTTCCAGCATAGCCTGCAACTGGCGCACGTCGCCCATCACTTCACGCCGCATCCGGCCCCAACTCACCGGCTTGGGCTCCTCCGTACGTTTGCGGCAGACGTGGATGATGTCGTACTCGATGGTCTTCGAGCCGAACTCGCCGTCGCCCTTGGTCTCGTCGGAACGGATCGGATAGGTCGCTTCGAGGTAGTAGCCTGCGTCAAACAGCGACTCCAGCACCGCAACCCATGGCTCATCCTCGCTATGATGGAAGGTGAAGGCTAGGATGCCGCTGGGCTTGAGCGCACGATGGGCCTCTCGCCAGCACTGCGTGAGCAGGCGCTGATAGAAGCCATCCGGGTCTTCCGGTTCGCGCGCCTTGTTGGCAACCGCTTCCAGGGATTTAGGCGTGTAGTCGGCCTGGAAGTAATCCGGATACTTGTCCTTCAACACTAGGCGCAGCCAAACGTAAAAGAAATCTGATAGCTCCGAATAGTGTAGCAGGCCGCCGAAGGGCGGATCGGTGATGACCAGATCAAGACTGGCCGTAGGAATATGCGTGAGGTCGGTGGAAGAGCCTTGATGCACGCCAACCTCGCCGACAGGATCACCAGGATAAACTTTCTCGCTCTTACCTGAAATCGACTCGGCCAAGGTTGCATCGCGCCGCTTCAGTGTCTCAAGGCTGACCGCTTCCCAAGGCTGCACCGCCCACTCGCGTCCCTCGACGATCCCCTCGATACAAGCCAGCCAATTTCCGCGTCCCAATGTCGGGAATACACAATTCTCGACAACAGTGGACTTCGGATGGAAATTATTATTCGCAAACTGCGGCTCCAGCTTATCACCTTGCACATTCCATAGGGTGAATTGGCTCTGATTACGCAGATATTGCTGAAATGCCCCAAGAACATATTCGCGCGTCTTCCATTCATAGTCGCCAGATTCCACGATGGACTTGAGCAAAAGGGAGTGAACGAGCAACTGGCGGGGATTAAACATTGTCCACCAATGCGTGAAACCGTGGTTCGGCACACCGCCCTGTAGATGATGCGTCATGAAGCCGTAGGGCAGTTCAGAGCGCGGCCAATAATCTTTCAGGTCAGCGTCCTTTCGCGCCTCCCATTCGGCAAACGCGGTGTCGTACTGCCGCGCGTGCGCCGCGTCATAGGCAGCAAAAAAACGCCCGTTGTAGGGCTTCCTTGCGGCATTACGCTTGGGCGCATATCCCTGCACAGCATAGGCTGCCATTGGCCCGGTCTTGCCAGTGGCCTTGATGGTAGTGAGCACATCTTGCACGGTGCCGCACGCCGAGCAGGCATAGTTCGACTTCTTCGGAACCGTGCCTTTTCCCGGTGCGAACGTGACGCCCGTTTCCGGGTCAGTCACCTCGTCCGGCAAGGTGCCGCGCACCTCCAGAAAGCGGATCTTCGAGGCACGCATCGCGTCCCATCGCGTAGTAGCCGCGACATCATCCTGCGCCGAGCCACCGTAGGGTTGGCCGCTCGCATCCTGTTTCGCCTCGCCGGCCAGCCATTGCGGATGCACCAGCAGGCTCAGTTCCACCTTCTTGTTCTTGCCCTTGCCGAGCTTGACCATCTCCGCGTGACCGCAATGCGGGCAGACGACGCGCTTCTTCGCATCGAGCACGGAATACGGTGTCTCGCTGGGCGCAACGTATAGCGGCACGTCGGGCGCCATCCGCGCGGCGTTTTCCTCGACATGGAAGTCAGCACCGCACTCGCGGCAGCTATGTTCCCAATGCTTGACGGTAAGCGTCTTCACCGCCATCACCGGACTGGTCATGATCGGCGTGCGATGGCCGCAACCCGTCACCTGACATGGGCCATGTTTGGCCCAAAAGGTGTAGATGACTTCCGGGCCTTCGTATTTATAGTCCTTGCGCTCATCGCGGGGGATTGAGAGCGCGTCGAAATTGGTGGGCATCGCCTTCTTCGTCGGCAGATGCGTCCACGTTCCTTTTTCGCCTTCCGGGCCATCGCAATAATAATACGGCATGATCTGCGGCTTAACTTCGGCCTCGATGTCGGCGAGGAGCTTCTTCACTTCATCCAGATCGACGTCGGCCAGTTCCTGCTTGACCACAAACCATGCCACCGGGTTCAGGTCATTACCGACCATCTGCATCCCGAGGCGTGAACCTTCCACCAGCGTCGTGCCGCCGCCCATGAAGATGTCGGCGACCTTGAGGTTCTTGAACGCCCCCTTCTTCTGGTGATTGGCATAATAGTTGTCCCAGACCAGCTTTGCTGCGTGGGAAGGATCTTCCGGCGCCCTGGTCGCCGCGGCAATCAGCATTGAGCGGAACACGCTGGAGCGACGCCGCGCCCACCACTTCGACATATGGTAAATCGGCTTGCCCGAATTGCCCTCAATCACCGCGACCTGGTTGACCGGCAAAATCGGGAAATCGACTTCCAAGCAGGTTTTGGGGCGGTTCGGATCGTTGAAGTCGACGGTCTCGAGCGCAACGGCCTTGCCTGCGCCGACGGCTCTGGCGACCTCTTGTGCGAGTATTTCTTTCATGGTGGCCATTAACCGTAATCCTTACTTGGTCAGCTCAACGAAGGGCGACAACACCTCTAACAGTGATAGTCCGCCATGCGTGAGCGTCGGGTAGCCGCCGGGGCTACGCCATTTTCTGCGGCCTAACGCCAACAGGTGTGCGCCGTGCGGGCTGTCGATTTGCAGCGCTACGGGCGGCACGAAGGGGCCGGTATTACCTGCGCCAAGCTTGCTGCGCCCGCTGGAAAAAGTCTGTTTGAGAAACTGGCCGACGTCGCCGTCCGCATCTGGAAAATATCCCGTGGCGGCATAGCCGTGATCGGAGGTTATGACCAACCGTCGCCCGGTAGCAAGCCGTTCCACAAACGCCCAGAAATCATCGCTAGTTAGCTGCTCGGCAGCATCTCGCGTCAATGGTTCCAGCCCCTGGCCGGCTCCCGAGCCATCGTGTAGCTTGGCGTCGGGCCAATGGTGCCAGAAGATTTGATTGGGCGCGTTGCCGATCAGGGCCTCGCAGTCCTTCCACGGCAGATCAACGGTTTCCGTCTGCGCTGGTTGCAGCCGATGACCCAGACCGCCGCCATTATTCTGGAGCTTACTGCGGCTGGCAAAGCCGAGGGCACGTGCAAATTGGTCGGTTTCGCTCGGCAGTTCGGAACCGTGGGCGCTAACCTCATGAAGGGTAAAGCCGCGCTCCTTAGCCCCCTGCAACAGCCATGGCAGTTCACGCAGCGAAAGCCCATCAAGGATCAGCAGCGCCTTAGCGCTGAAAGGTTCCGCCCACCAGCGCCCCAATCGATCCGAAGTCCGTTCAACGCTGCCGCCGAACGCCCGCCACAAATCCCAACCGCTGGATGACAGGAACAGATCCAACTCACCAATTTCGCGGTCGCGCCTGACGACCTCGCTCGCCGCATTGGCTACGGCCAAGGGCTTGGAGGCCACCTCGACCGCCTGGTTGACGATGACCCGCCAAGCATCGGTTTCCGTCCCTTGCCCAAGAGTGTGCAGCGCGCTGACCGAGAGGGCCATCAATCACCCTCCTTCTCAAGGTTTAGCTCAAAGGTCATACCTTCCGGCAGCTTCCTGAGCAATTCCTTGAGCTGCGCGCCGGTGGCGGCCGACACCTTGATCGACACATCGGCAACGCGTGTGGCTGGGCCGATTCCCCAACTCTCGATCCTGCCGATCAGGTTCAAGGGCGAGGTAGCTGGATTGGCGAGCGGGATGCGCGATGGAGCGGTGGGGCCTCCGCCGCCAAAGATACCGCCCGGCGCGGGATTAGAAGGAGAACTGGTCATTCCATCGCCCCCTGGCATCGGCGATGTGGGAGATGTCGTCACAACCGTACCGTCGCCATCGAAAAGCCCACCTCCTGCTGCCGTCGGCGGCGATGACTGAGTAGCCCCGCCCGTCACAGACACCGCGGAGGGCAACATCACAAACACATCGTCGAGATGCCGCCCCGTGAGCGAGAGCTTAGGGCGTAAGCGTTGCCATGCCGTATCCTCATCCTCGCCCGGATGGGTTTGCAGATATTCCATCCCGCGCAAGTTGAGAGCGATCTTGCCCCTGGCACACAGGCGCAGCAAGCGCTCTTTCATCGCGGTTTCGCCTAGCCAAGGAATACAATCCTGTCCAGCGGGGCGCGGCTCTTGCAGCTCGCGCAGCAGCTTGCCGACCGCTTCGTTGTTGTTGGCGAACTCGATCACCAACTCTTCGAAGTCCTCGGGAACAAAGAGATCGCTGGTTAACGTTTCTTCTATTGCCTCAGGGATCTGGGACCCTTGTTTGTCGAGACGCTCGATACTGAATTTGCATTGCGCTGGGTCAGCGAAATTCCAGCGCGACAGGACCGCGAAGCGATCGAACCGCTTCTTAAGATTGTCGCGCAGGGTGCTCTCAAATTCCTTATGCAACTTCCTGTATTCAGGATTTTGGAAACTCCACTCCTGCGCCTTCATTTCGGCTCGAGCAAGAATAAGCAGCTCGCGGTCAACAAAAGCATTTGTGCTGCCTGCACGTGGCAACAGAAAGCGCACGGTATTGCGGCGCTTCTGCAATTGCTCCTTGAGCCAACGCCCCAATGTGGCATCGAGCTTGTCCGGTTCCTCGGGCAGTACAAGAATCGGAAGGCGATCGTCCCATCGGTCAGGATGCTCGACATCATCGAGCGGGGTCCACGGATCGTTGGCCCAATTTCTCGGCAGAGCGATCACGCGAAAAGTCTTGGCAACCTCATCGCTGCCAGCAATGACGTAGCGGACCTGTTTGGCTAGCTGCGCTTGATCGGCTCCATCGGCGAACAGCTTGTCGTTGCGCGCGTAAGCGATCACTTTGGCGCGCGGGTTCTCCTCCTCCCGGAAAAGCAGCTTGGCGCCTTCCTGGTGGATGTTGAAACTGTTCTCAACAATCGTCGCAAGTTCGACCTGAAAAGCGTTGTCATCCACCGGCTTGTTGCGGGTGATGTCCAGTTGCAGCATCGCTGGCTCCGCTCCGGCGAGATTGCCCACGGCAATTGAGCGTAGCCATAACGCGCCGACGATCTCTTGCAGATGCGGCACGACACTGGCGTGATCGTGCCTCGCTTCCGTCACTGAGATGATATTTTGCTGCGCCTTCTCGCGCAGCGTGCGGTGATGCTGGTTGGCAACAGCTTCTAGTAATGCGCCAATACCCGAAGACGCATCATCCAGCCGGAAGTCGGCTGCGGTCAGCAGTGGGGCATTCTCGCCACGACTCTTGAACAGGTTCGCCAAGATTCGGATCAGATCGCGCGTTTCCTGTGCGTCGGTGGCGATGAGCACCTGCTCTTCGAGCAAGCGTAGCAGATGGGGGGCGTAGGGCCAGGACTCAGTGAATTCCTGACGTTTGCGATCCTGCTCGGCCGGTGGCACGTCGAGAAGACGGAAAGACTCGGAAACGTGATGCGCGACGAGCGCTTCGATGGTGCCATTGGCGATCTGAAGACGATTATCGAATAAGCGGTGCAGTAACATCCGGCGACGATCCTGCTGGATGCGTTCTGCATTACCCCCCGCTTTAAAATCGATGGCTACCGGATTTACGCGATGTACCTGCTGATACGCGTCACTGCCGCCATTCCGCACCGAAATCACCAACACCAGAAGGTCAGGGCGTTCTTTGGCTATCTCGGAAAGGATCTGGATAAAGTTGAACGCCCAATGCTTCCATGGATATTGCTTGGTATTCGTCAGGCCATCATACCACGTCTGAAACTCGTCTAGAAGCAGCATCGTAGGCTTGTGCTCCAACAGCTCCATAATGAGCTTGTCGGATGGAATTTCGGTCTGGGATGTGCCCTGACCTTCCCATTTGCCCTTGATAAAAGAACCGTGGGGATGGTTGTCGAACAGCACGTCCCACAGAAACTTGTAGCGTTGACGGTGCAGGCTTTCGCCGATGACGTGCATCCCGTCACGCAGCGCGATACTGCCGATGTTCGGATCAGCCAGCCTCGTGGCCCACTCCCTGAGCCACCCCCCTGTTGATGTCGGATCAGTTACCGCATGATAGAGCGCTGCCATCAAGTGCGATTTACCGAGACCGCGGTCTCCGATAACGACTACAGGGCGACCTTGGTTAGGACCTACCGCCTCAATCCCTTTCAGTAGGTCATGAGTGGGATAAGTGATTTTGAGAAACTGCGTAGCAGCAATTTGGGTTGCCCCCGTTTGCTGATCATTTGATAGTTCGATGGCTGTGCCTTTGAGGCGCTTCCCCCGAAATTCCTCTCTTAAAGTTAGCCCCAACATTACCTATACTCCACCTTCCGCGGTTGAAGCACGGAAAGGCTCAACCCTAATTTTATCTGCCCGACGCATGACCTCCGACAACTCATGATCGAGCTGCCGCACTAACCACTCGCGGGCTGGTCGCCCGAAGGCTTTCTCTAAACGAAGCGCCATCTCTGGCGAGATACCCGAACGCCCATTAAGCAAATTGCTGAGCGTCTGCCGATCCACGCCTAAGACTCGCGCAGCTTCGGTCACGCTCAAGTTATACTTATCAAGGCAATCTTTCCGGACGAGAGACCCTGGGTGCATTAGCTTAAGAATCCGAGCGACTTTACCTTTAGGGAGCCATATACTGATAATCGACACTCGACAAGATCTTGCGGATAGACCGTCCTTTCCACCCGCTAGAGAATCCCTCTTTGGGGACAGCCATAAGCCGCTCTCATGGCGCCGGCGCATTGCGGCTCCTCCTATATGTGATAATGTCCTTTATCACATATAGGAGGGGTTATGGCGCGACACTTGCGGACGAATATCGAGATCGACAATTTTATTACGAAAGTCATTGCCGAGGCTAATCACCACGCGCCGAATGTCGCTGCGATCATAATGCCTCTTTCGAGTGCGGTAAGGGCGCGGTTGAATCTGGCAGTTGATAAAGTCGAGGTTTACGAGCGAAACGGCAATCTGGCGAGGACATGCTGGGTAACGATTGGCGGTAACCGATACACATTCACGTACAATTACAGTTCGGGCCAGATTGATCTCAAAGCCGGGTCTTTGCAGGGGGTGCTTAGGTCAAGTTTTGACAACCACACTCCTCACGCTGCAATCTTACTTCAAGCTGCGCGGCTTTGAATTTGCACGAGTTGCTTAGGGGGTAGAATGACCGATTTCTCAAAAAAATCAGATGGTGAGATCGATCAGTGGATCGTAAACTTTGAAAAGCAGAGCCGGACAGGCGCTCCGCTTTATTTCGAACTCCTTGAGGAGCGCGGCCGCCGGTCCGGAAAACGGCAGGGGCTCGATCTTGAGAAATCGCTCTCGGCCCTAAAGCAGGCGGCGATTTCAGGGAGCTGCATTACCTATGGCGACCTAGCAAAAGCAAGCGGCGTCGAGTGGAGCAAGGCGCGGCATCAGATGAACGGAAAACATGGTCATCTGGATCGGCTGCTGGAAATCTGTCATGCGCGACAATTGCCGTTGCTGACGGCAATCTGCGTCAACCAAAGCGGGCTGCAGGATGGGGAGCTGGAGAAAAATGCCCTTTCCGGTTTTGCCGAAGGCTCGCGGCGGATCGGTCGCTCCTTTGTGGACGAGCTGGCGTTCCATCATGCTTGCCGCGAGGAGTGCTGGACTTGGGGCAGGATGCAATGAGCTTCGTCATTGCATCCGAAGCGGAGATATTGCCGGTCGCAATTGCGAAAAGCGCAGAGCGGGTGCGCATGCGGTTCCTTGAATTCTTCACCGCCCGGATTCGTAATCAGAATACCCGCCGATCGTACCTCAAAGCTGCTTCAGAATTTTTAAGCTGGTGCGATGCGCGAGGCGCGCGCTCGCTTGACACGATCACCCCTATTCATGTTGCCGGCTGGGTCGAGGAAATGACGCACACGCATTCGGTGCCGACCGTCAAACAAAGGTTGGCGGCGGTGCGACACCTGTTCGACTGGCTCGTCACGGGACAGGCTATGGCGTCCAATCCCACCCATTCCGTACGCGGCCCGAGGCACTCCCGTAAACGCGGTAAGACCCCTGCCCTCTCGGCCCAGGAAGCCCGTCAGCTCCTGGACAGTATTTCCACTGAAACACTAATCGGCAAGCGTGATCGCGCCCTGATCGGGCTCATGACCTACACGTTCGCCCGCATTGGTGCCGCGACGAGCATGGAGGTGCGTGACGTATACATCCAGAATCGCCGGCTATGGGTTCGGTTGCACGAAAAAGGCGGAAAGGAGGTTGAACTGCCCTGTCATCATTCGCTTGAAGTCTACCTAGACGAACTTATCGAGGCAGCTGGCCTGCAGGATATGCCCCGAGCGCCGTTGTTTCAGACAATCCGGCGTGGCACTGATCAGCTCTCTGGCAATCCCCTGCCCCAGGCCAACGCCTATGCGATGATCCAGCGTCGTGCGATCGCGGCAGGTATCAGCACTGCCGTGTGCAACCACACATTTCGGGCGACGGGTATCACCGCCTACCTGAAAAACGGTGGAACGCTGGAAAAAGCAGCCAATATTGCTAATCACTCATCTACACGGACAACGCAGCTTTATGATCGCCGAAGTGATGATGTAAGCTTAGATGAAATCGAGCGGATTTTGATTTAAGAAATAATTTAGGGAGTAGTTGGGCTGTGGCAAAGTTAAATCACAATAGACCAACGCTTCGCCTTCTCGACAACTATAGGCGTGAGCTGAAGTCACAGGTACACGAATATAGAAGCTCAGAAGCAGTTTCGGCAAAATCGATTAGTGATAATAATGACATGCCGGATGTGAGCCAGTCTGCGCAGGAAATTATTTTTTCCATGTTCGATGCCGCGGGACTCTATTTTGAGGCGCTTTCAAACCTTCTGAAAACGTTGTCGCCCGATGCTGGGAAATCGCTGAAGAAGAAGAAGGCTTCGTTGCAAAAAGAAATAGAAGACGCCAAGTCGAACCTTACAAATGCATGCGTTGAGCTAGTAGTAGAAGCCATGCGTGAAAAATTGGAGGGTAAAAAAGGCGTCATAGACTGGCTAATCTGGTTCCAAGACGAGGCGCAACGCACAAATGATTACGGTCTGCTTGATATTATGGAAATCGGTATAAAGCCTGCCTTTCAAAGGATTGACGCCGCCATCGAGGGAGGCGCCTTCCGGCAGGATTTCAGCTCTGCTGGTCGCTGATGAGAGCGTCAATTTTTTTGCGAATACCGTCGGCGACTTCATGCGCGACGAGCTGCGCACAGCGGGCTCTGATGATTTTTTGCTGATTTATAAGTATCAACATCGCGCCCTTGAAAATAAGGGGTTGCAGAATCGGGCAAATCAGCGATTACATGTAACCATGACACGTAAAATGATCGAATCGCGGAGGACTGAGGATGTTCGAAAGAACGTCGCGGCTCACCGTGCGCGGCTAGCGGCCGCCGGTCAGGTTGCGTTGAACACCTATGTTCCGGGTGAGCTAATCGAGGCTATCGACAAACTCAAGGAACAACGGGGCGTGCAATCGCGCGCTCCGATCATCGAAGAAGCTTTGAGGTTCTATATCGAGAACGCACCGAGGGCATAAAACGAAAAACCCCTGACCGTTGGCGCGGTAAGGGGTTTTTGGATATCGGAACGACCGTGTTTGGAGGACCGTAAGAATGCCTCCAACATAGTCGAGAGACTGCCAACCTGCAAGACATGAGTCTTGTGGGAACGTAGATTCTTTGTCCGCTGTCCATGCCCTCCAGTTGGAGGACGAAGGACGATGTTTGCACAAATTGGGGCGGTGCTCGCAGGGGCACCGGCCGAACGGGAACGTACGCCCGTTCGAAGGCAATCCCGCGCGGCCGGGAAATGCGAAGGCGTATTCTGGCGACGGACGAACCGGCAAGAGGTCCGCCAGATCGTGCTGGCGGCGCGGCGCTATGAACTGGCATGCAGAGAACCTGGCTCCCGCAACGGCCCCCTTGGAGGGGTAGCGATTGAGATATTGGAGCTGTTTTCCAATCTGGTTGATTTTCGCACCGGCAGGCTCGAACCAGCGATAGAAACACTCATGCGCATGCTCAGGCGCTCACGTGATGCTATCGTGCGCGCCCTAAAGGCGTTGCGCTCACATGGCTTCCTAGACTGGCTCCGGCGCTACGTGCCGACCGGCAACGAGGGGCGCGGACCACAGGTCAAGCAGACCAGCAACGCTTACCGGCTCTCCCTTCCTGCCCGTGCCAAGCAGTTCCTTGGCCGGTTTGGCGCGACCCCTCCCCCGCCTGACGATCATGTACATGCCGAGACCGAGCGTCAGGCCGAGACCGAGGCGCATCGGGCAAGCCTTCCGCTAGACGAGTTGGCCTTGTTCGACGTGGGCGACAATCCCTTGGGACAGGCGCTCGCCCGCCTTGCGAGATCGATGAAACAACGTGAGTCCGCCAGACAGACTGAATCCCCATCTAGTTCTATAAAAGATAGGGAAGAATAAAGCGGTCGCCGCTGATCGGGACGCTATCGCGTCCCTGCGGCGGTTCCGACCCGCGTAAGTGCGGGCCGGTTGGCACCCTCATGGCCAAAAACGCATCGTTCGCGTTTAGGGCTGTCGTCGCATGGGCTTTTGAGGAAAGTGTGTGGAGAGGATGGTGCCATTATCTGATAGCAGCTTGTTAGCTGATAGCACTTGTTAGCTGCTAGACATTTATAAGCTGCTTGTATGCAGCTATTTAAAGGTTTATAAATTGCGCGCAGCTAACATGCTGCTTGGTATCTAATCATAGGAGGACGCATGGCAGTCATATCTTTTGTTTCCAGCAAAGGCGGGGTGGGCAAAACCACTTCAGCCGTTGTCCTGGCGGGAGAGTTAGTTGCGGCCGGGCGCAAGGTCGCGTTGATTGATGCAGACCCCAACAAGCCGCTTGAAGCTTGGTCGCGGCTTCGGCCATTTCCCGAAAACCTGCGTCTCATAGTCGATGACTCGGCCGAGACCATTATCGACACGATTGAGGATGCCCGCGCCGAAGCGGATTTCGTCATTGTCGATCTCGAAGGAACTGCAACTGATCGCATCGGCTTCGCCATCGCGCGGTCAGATTTGGTGCTGATCCCGTTGCAAAGCTCTGTTCTGGACGCGGCAGAGGCAGCGAAGTCGGTCAAACTGGTGCGTCAAATGTGGAAAGTGGCAAACCGGGAAATCCCATATCGCGTGTTCTTTACGCGCGTGCCGCCCGCAATCCGCGAGCGAACGGCACGCGACATAGAACAACAGTTTTCCGGTGCTGCGGTCCCAGTGCTCCGAGCAACTTTGATCGACCGTGCGGCTTATCGAGCCCTATTTTCTTTGGGCGGCACTCTGCACGAACTGGAAAAGGGCGATGTGTCGGGGCTGGAAACTGCCAAGGAGAACGCGCGCGAATTTGCGCAAGCCGTTATCAATGCGACAAGGGGAGGTGACGCATGACCGGCGACGAGAAGAAACGCGCCACGCTCGATTTTGGTGATGAACTAGAATCGCCGCTGCCAGCCCCGCCCGTCGATCCAAACGCAGTCAAGGCGGCAACGCGGGCAGCTGGATTCCGTGAGACTCCAAGAGCCCCGGAGCAATCACCGCCATCGGGCGCTAAGTCTTTGCGCCGCACCCGGCGCAAGACAGGCCGAACAGAACAATTCGCGACACGCCTGCGCGCGGATACCATCGAAGCGATTTACGGTTATGCAGATCGCCATGAGATCACGCTTGCTGAAACCATTGAAAGGGCAATAGCGGCGCTTGCGGACGATAAGCGATAGCGGCTCGCTTGTCAGATTATACAGGTTTTGATATAAAGGTGCAGACGGCATGAAGGATCTGGTTTTCCTTGGGGATTCTCTTGAGCAATTGAGGGATTTTCCAGAGCAGGCGCGGAAAGAGGCCGGAGTGCAGTTGCACAAGGTTCAGCAGGGCATTGAGCCTAGCGACTGGAAGCCGATGACGAGCGTCGGGCAGGGAGTGCGGGAAATCCGCATCCGAGAAGAAGCCGGAGCTTTCCGGGTGCTCTACGTCACTAAGATAGAAGATGCCGTCTATGTGCTGCACATCTTCCAAAAGAAAACGCAGCAGACCGCGAAACGCGATTTGGACCTAGCCGCAGCCCGGTTGCGGCAAATCTAACGGAGGTGAGCTGATGGAACGTCAGAGTTTTGCGAATGTATGGGACGCCTTAGAGAACACGCCGCAAGAAGCTGCCAGCATGTCGATGCGGTCTAATCTCCTGATCGCTGTAGAGCAGAGAGTGCGTAGTTGGAATCTGACTCAGGCGGAGGCGGCCAAGCGTCTCGGAATCACACAGCCCCGGCTCAATGATCTGCTACGCGGCCGGATCACAAATTTCAGCTTGGATACTCTGATCAACCTTGCAATCCAGGCCGGGCTTGCGGTTCGGCTTGATATTGCCGAGGCCGCTTGAGCTGTGCAGCAGCTCCGGCCCGAAGGTGAACGCGCTCCCACATTGCGCCGTAGAGAGCCGGAGGGCTGTACTTAGAAAGCCCTGGCGTGCAGCGCCAGGACCGTTTGTTACTTTAACTCAGTGCATTCTTAGGGTTGGACAATTAGGGTCAGTGGATACACCCAACCCAACTTGTCTCTAGTCGGTGGCGGGCTGCTTGCGTCACAGCAGGATCACAGTTCTCGGACAAAACGAGGCCATACGGTTTTCTCGTGGGCTCAAACATGCCGTCGTCGGAATCTTCATCAATAGGGAAGGAGCTTGCGAGAGCGTATCTGATCGATGCCCATAGCTCCCAAACCAGTTCCAGTTCGCCGTCATCTCCCGGGTATACACGACCTGCAGGGACCATTTTGTTGAAAAGACCGAGCTCGCCCAAAAGCATAGTTGAGATAAAATGAGCAGAACAATCGGCCAGCTGTATGCCGATAACGGTCTTTGAATCACAACCAGAAATCATCTTGCATCCAGGAGGTATGGTTACAGCTTGAGGGATCATACCTTGATCGAGATAGATCGTGCTATCGACGAGATCACCATTGGCGGCTATCGTCTCGCATAGCGCAGAAGCCAATTGCATGAGGTTTGGTCTCTCGTTCACCGGGCAAATACCGACAGCGATTTTGCATTCGCTAAGAATGTCCTGAAAACGATCTCTTAGCTTTTGAGCACTGGCATTGCCGCTCATCTTCATGCTGCTTTTGAATTCATCGCGGCCTGCGACAAAGCCGCAATCGCCGAGTGCTTTCTCCGCTTTCTCAATATTGTCCTTGGTAGCGCAGACAGCTGCGAGAACAATGAAGTTCCCGCGCGTATGGATGCTCTCGTCGATATAAACATCCATGATCGTATTTCCTCTAAACCAGACTATATGAATTAATATCCTAGTTTTCAGGTTGATGGAATTTTAGAATAATTATATGAGTAACAAGCTGTGTTTTTGGTACCCAAAAACGCTTGTCAGGGCGTTGCCCTGAACCCCTAAGAGGGCGCCTGAAAGGAGCGGCGATTGACGGAACGGCAACACGCCCGAGGCGCAGGCGGGCGACCCCGCAAAGCGCCTGACGAGAAGCGCACCGAGCGACTGTCCGGCCTGCGGCTGACAGCGGCCGAGCGCGTTCACGTCGAGGCTCAAGCCGCGCTCGCCGGGTTGCCTGTTGCTGAGTTTGCGCGGCGTGCGGTGCTTGGAATCAAGATCGCGCCCGCCCGTGCAGCTACGGACGAACGGGCTATTGCCGAGGTCTATCGCGTCGGTGTGAACCTCGCTCAGATCCTCAAGGCCCTGCACTTCGGCCGGGGCATACCGAACGATATTGCGGACACCATGGCCGAGGTTCGTTCCGCCATGGAAAGGTTAGCGCACGATGGTTCCTGATATCGCCGGAACGGGGCACAGCTTTAAGGGAGCACTCGCCTATTACTTGCATGACAAGCGGGCGAGCGCCGACTTGCCGCATCTCTCCAGTAGCGACCGGGTAGCGTGGACGGAGACCCGCCATTTATTGACGGATGATATGCATACGGCAATGCGTGTCATGGTCTCTACCGCTAAGCATGCGGATGTGTTGAAGGAGCGTGCCGGGATAAAAAATACCGGCCGAAAGTCCGCCGAACACGTCTACACCTATTCGCTTTCGTGGCATCCCGACGAGGCGGCGACTCTCACGCGTGATGAGATGGTGCGAGCAGCCGACGCCAGCTTGAAGCTGTTGGGAGCAGAGAACCGGCAGGCGGTCATCGTGTGCCACACCGATCAGAAGCACCCTCATGTACATGTCATCCTGAACCGGGTCGATCCGGAAGATGGCCGCATGCTGTCTACCAGCAATCACAAACGGAAATTTTCGGATTGGGCCAATGCGTATGAGCGGGAGCGCGGTCGCATTCTGACACCTCTCCGGGAAACGAAGCGCCAGCAGCGCGAGCGGCATCCGGATGCGGAGAAGCGTCGAGAATATATTAAACAGAAGCTCGCCACGGCAAAGGAGCAGGTTCATGACCCGAAAACCCGGGCTGTAAGGCTCCGGGAGCTTGGCGCTAACCAGAAGATCCAGCACCGCGACCAGTGGCGTGACCTGGCTGCACGCGAAAAGACCGGTCGAGATCAGATTTACCGATCGAGTGCCGTCGCGATCGCCGAGACGATCGAGCGGCACAAGACCGAGTGCAAGCCGATTTGGGCGCAGCACTTTCGAGGCGCTCGGGCAGAGGAGCGGCGGTTCAGCCGGCGTGAGCAGTGGGTGAGCGGAGTTGTCGTGAACGCCTTTGTGGCGGCGCGACACCAGCAGAACACCGGCCAGCTCAATGACCGGGGCCTTTTGACCGCTACGCTCGCCAATGTGTTTTCCTCCCGTGCACGAGAACAGGCGTTTATGCAGGCGCAGGAACTGACACGCCAGCAACTGGCCTCCCGCCTGAAATCCATTGGCGATAAAGAGGTTGTCGATCTCAAGGGCCAGCGCTCGCAGGATCTCGCCCAGCATAGAGATTTTTTCCAGATCGAACGCGGCGCTCTGATCGAGCGGCAGGATGGCGAGCGAGCCAAGCTGCGCGAGGCGTGGAAACAGCTCTACGGCGACCGTTCAGAGTGGTCACGGCCGACCGGGGAGCAGGGGAGAAAACCCTATCGGGCAAACGATAGGAAAGCTTCCTACGCCGCCATGCGACAGGAAACCGGCTCTCCTGTGAGCGTCGACGAAAAAAAGAGCGCCTTTGCCGCCGTACGGGATCAAAAAGCAGCTGAGGGTGGCAAGGTCGGATTTGGCAAGATCAGAGGTGTGGCCAGCGAGCGGCCATCAGCAGACGCGCAGAAAAACGCTGAGAAGGTGACCGAGCAAGAGCGTCAGCGATTGATGCGAGGACCGGATTGGGGTGGAGAGTAAAACAAAGGAGGCTCCCTCATGGAAAAGGAAAGAAGCGGTCTGCCTAATATAGATTGGGGATATAAAAGACTAGTTCAAGAATGGTCTGAGTTAAGTTTGCGATTAGATTTATCAAATCGTGATATAAATCATAGATTAGGATATTTCAAGCAAAAATATATCGAAGTTCGATTACTATATCTCAAAAAAATAATAGATAGTCCGGCTATTCAGAAAGAGTATGATGCCCTACATGATGCATTCCTGGAAAAACGCAGATTAGAGAAAGAATCTCAAGATGAAATAGAAAAGAAACGTAAAGAAGAATATTGGGAAGCATTACGAAAAAAAGTAAAGATGGAGGCAGAAGAGCATGTTCGTAAACATCAATCGGAATTATTAAACAAAAAAAATCTACGAGTTGAAACAAATAATGACATTGAAAAAAAGAAAATTGAATCTGATCCAGTAATATTTATTGGGCTTGAGGGTGTCGTTACATCTCTGAAAACTCGAATGTTTCAACGTACATTCGATCCTGATGCTATTAGTCTGATCGCCCGGCTGGCGCGGAAGACCGGCGCAAAACTCCTGCTCATGTCTCCAATGGTGCAAACATGGCCAGGTGGAGCCAAGGTGCTACAACAAAATCTTATTGCCGAAGGTTGGTCAGCCGATCTCTGGCACAGTGAGATACTGCTCCCGGTCAGTGGGACCGCTATTTGGCAAGAGCTGGCCACATGGCTTGCGCGAAGAAACTGTGATGACTTGTCAGCCTTGGTCATTGGTCCAGATGGCAATCGGTATCCCGGTAAGCTTTCTGGTGATGTAGGCGATTTCTACACTTTCCCGGCAGATGGGTTCACCCAATGGGATTACTTCGAAATTTTGAGCATGCTCGGACTGTCCGACGACGATGTTGTTCCGCCACCCACCCGGCCAGCGAGTGGATTCCAGACAACGCCGGGCAAATGGCGTGGAAGAAAGATTACCGGGGCATCGCCAGTTCGGACGACCCACGTCCAACCCTCATTTCCACGACCATCATGACCAGCAAGATCATATTCATTGACATCGACGGGGTTCTTTTTCCCGTGAAGGATCATGTCACGCCCGGTAATGCAGTCCTGCTAGCAGAACGACAGAGCGGCTTTCTCGATGGATTGCGGTTCAAACCGGAGGCCGTGGCTCTAGTCGTGAAGCTTGCCGAGCTGTCAGGGGCAAAGCTTGTTCTAAGCTCAAACTGGCGGCGGATATGGGGGAGCGACGCGGACGGATTGATGCGGAAGCTGGTTGCGGAAGGATTGCCCGCAGAGCTATGGCATGTCGATTGGTATCTTCCTGTTCTTGGTTTGAAGCCCAGAAAGTTCGATGAAATAGCAGACTGGATCGGTGATCATTCGCCATGTCGCGCATTGATCATCGATGATGACCCGATTTTGCGTGGGAAAATTCAGAATATTGGGATTGTCGTCACAGACGAATATCATGGGTTTGGGTTTCAAGACTACCGGGCCGCTTGTGAATATTTCGGGATCGAGGTCAGCGCGTAAAATCCGCCCCTTCGGCCCTACAGCCCTATGTGAGAGAGCGGGCCTACGGAGGCTAGCCCGTAAAAGCGCGTGGCGACCATACGAAAAAAAGTTCGCTGATAGCGAACAAAGTTCTTGATATTCTCTCTTTCCTTCGCTATCTATTAGTCATCGTATGTTGAGCAGGGGATAGTCATCACTCTCTGAAGCCTCGCAAGGGCTTCGTGGAAGGCATAATAACCTTCTAAATTCCGACCGGCAGGTGCGTGTCACATGGCGGCGCGGGCGTGCCCCGATGGCGGGGCACGCCCGTACAGGCAGGGTTTACCGTTCTCGCCCCACTTTCCAAGCCTCGATGGCGCTCTCACAACCGTGAGGGTGGTTTGGAAAGGACCAAATGATGGAAACGTCAAAGCATACTGATCGAGAACGGCGGCGGACGAAACTGAAGACTAGGAAGAGCTGGCTTAAAAACCTGCGTAATCCGAAGACGGTAACGTCCTTAATAGCAGTAGGAAAGCTCATCGCCCACGTGTTGTGGTTCCTGGTGTGGCTCTACGATCTGATTATTAAGGTTCTGCGGGAGTAATCCGCCGCCCTGTTTTGTATCTGAACAGGAGTTTTAATATGTTGAACGAGGCCCTTCGGCTGATCCGTGTTTTCCATGACATGAAGCAGAACGAGGCGGCGGAAAAGCTTGGGATCTCTAAATCTTACCTTTCCGAAATTGAGAAGGGTCATAAAGAGCCGTCGCTTGATCTGCTGAGAAAATATGAAGCCGCTTTCGACATACCGTCGTCATCGATCATGTTTTTCTCTGAGAATTTAGGGAAGTCTCCGGCTAGGGAGAAAGCTCGCACTTTCGTCGCGTCAAAAGTCATCAGCATGATGAAGTTTATTGAAGAGCGCTCGGAGCGAGCCCATGCCGAATGATAGAAAAGCCTATCCTCTGCATCAGTCTCCACTTTTCAAGTTGAAGAGCAAGAAGCGGCTTAGCGCCCTTCTTAAGCTAGACATTAAGAGCATGCAGGAACTGGCAAAAAGCGCGGATGAGCTTTACGCGGAATTTGATGTTCCCAAAAAAACTGGTGGCGTTCGGGGAGTGGAAAATCCCCGACGCCAGTTGAAGTTAGTTCAGGCAAGGATTGCCCGATTTCTTGGCCGCATCGCACCACCTGATTATTTGTTCTGCCCTGTGAAGGGGCGTTGTTATGTCAAGAACGCCGCACAGCATCGAGGACAACGCGTTGTCCGTTGCCTCGACATCAGAAAGTATTTTCCCAGTACGCCTTCCCGGCGCGTGTTCTGGTTTTTCCGCAATATTATGCAATGTGAAGCAGATGTGGCAGCGATCTTGGCGAAGCTTGCGACCTACAGAGGTCATCTACCGACAGGAAGCCCACTTAGCCCGATAATGGCATTTTTCGCTCATTATGATGTTTGGGAAGCTATTGCGAGCCACTGCACGAGGCATGGCTATCGCCTCACGGTTTACATTGATGACGTGACCATTTCGGGCACGACACTTTCACCCACTGTTCTGTGGGATATCAAGCGCGCTATCCATAGATCGGGATTGCGCTATCATAAAGAAAAGCACTTTGTGGATAGGCCAGCTGAGATCACCGGAGTGATCGTCAACGGAGAGCGTTTAGTAGTCCCTAACCGACAGCTAAAGAAGTTGTTTGAGATCCAGCGTGATCTCAAACAGCCTCTCATCCGGGAGGTTGAAAGCAAACTACGGGAAAAGTTAACTGGTCTGCGGGGACAGGTGGCGCAGGTTGCCGCTGTCTAAGAACTATTTCAAACTGATAAATTCGAGGGGTTTGAAGCCCACAACTATTTCGACGCACTGGAATTCCTTGGCGTTGACGACAGAGACGTGAAACCGCCTAAAGGGTTGCCGCCAGAACGGGGCGTGCGGTTCTATCCTACGGTGCAATCAGCGCGCCCAAGACCTGCTCCTTCGATGTATCACCCATGAGCATGTTGCCATTTTAACCCGCCCCGTCCGGCTCTACAGCCCTATGTGAGAGAGCGGGCCTGCGGGGGCTAGTCGGCAAACCGCATTGCAAGAGACGGCCGTGAAGGCCGGAATGCACGCCGCCAAGGCGTGCAAGCCCTATAAAAAATAACAGGACTTTTCGCCATGTGCACCCGGACACTCATCAATTCAACGGCAGCCGGTAAATAGAGGTGGCCGATCAAATAAACTCAGCCATTAGCCTCAAAACACGCTTAAATTCGTCATCGGCTCCCCCTCCCCCCTGACGGGTTCCTCCAAGAGTCGCTGTGGTGTTTCTTTTGAAAGTTTGGTAGTTATAACCGTAGGTCGATCTGCCAAAATTTCCATTTTTACCTGCAACCCAAGCCACAAGGTCGGCTTGTAGCTGTGGATGAGCAGCAACATCAACTGGCTTGGTCGGATCTTCCCCCTGAATCAGAGGGATATACTGCGGGAAATCTTCCAGGAATTCTTGGCTGACACCAATTGCCTGCGTTACATGCCCTCGTGTTCCATCTGTTTGTCCGATGCCCTTCATTAGCACGCTCCATGCCAAATGAGAGAAACGGCCATAATCTTTAATTTCTGAAAGGCAATTTTTGAAGAACCATTCCTTAGACTTTAGAGCCATAACTATATCTCCATGAACAAGATTTTCCCAAAATCATGGTCAGCGATTCTCGCGAGTTTGCAATGATTTTACGTCAATTCGCGGGGGTTATTTCAACATATCCGATCAATTCGGAGGAATAACTACCATCACCGTTTGCCGCCCACTTGTGCTTTAGCTCACGTTGCAAAGTCGGTTCAACGGCTTGTACGAACAATTCCGCCCGCTGTTCCGCTTGAAATACAGGCAGTGACGCCTGAGCATGAAGATGTTTGTCACACAAACGTTCGACAGCAGGGACGCGTGTGCCATCCCGTTTGACAGCAATAGGCTGAACCACCACACGACGCTCGCCATTTCCCGCAGAAGTTTCCACCATCCAAAGAGATAGTATTACCGGCTCATCAACATCGCCTGAAACGGCGATGCCAATTTCCTCGGGAGGAACATTGCGCCAACGTTCAAGCTCCACCACCACTAGCGGATGGTCCAAGCCCAATAAGTGCAAGCCGTCCTGATTTGCTGCAGCTTCTCGACTCAGAGTGAAGCGACTGCGACGAACACCATCGGAAGTGATGAGATCATATGTGGCGTCGTCTACCTTTACCAGCTTCTGTTGGCGATCCATAATTGCCGCTGTAAGGAAACGCACCAGTCGATCCAGACTGGACGATACATCCGCAAATGGCTTGTAGTCATCCAAACTGAATCCATTGAGGTCTTGAAACAAATCGAAGACAACCTGCCGCGCCTCACGAGAATTAGATAGCGCAGCCTCCAATTCCACTTGGGTACGTTTCAATTCAGGATCAGACAAAGCTTCTTGGTACAGACGGTCATAATTTAGTCTCTCGGACAACTGCCCCAAGATCTGCGCCCGCAGATCTTCAGCAATATTACCCTGTTGGTCGACCTTTCCAACTGTTCGCGCAATCTCGGTCAGCTTCTCGTCCAGCAGCAAGAAGATGCGTCCCTCAATGGTGTCCGAGAGGACGAGGTTATAAACCTGCGCTGTGTGGCTCTGTCCGTAGCGGTGGATGCGCCCGATGCGCTGCTCCATGTCCATCGGGTTCCATGGTAGGTCGAAGTTGAACAAGATGCGGGCGAATTGCAGGTTAATACCTTCACGACCGGCCGCCGTGCAGACCAGCACACGCGGTCCGTCCTTCTGCCGGAAGCGGCGTTCTGCAGCCACCTTGGCTCCATGATCTCCCCCGCGTAGCACCACAACGCCCTGACCGGGGAAGGTCTGCTCGATCTCGCGGGAGATCATGTCCACCGTACCAAGATAGGTAGCGAAGATCACAATCTTCTCGTTCTGGTTCTGTCGCCAAAGCGTCCCTAAGCCATCGAGCAGCTTCTGCATTTTGGTTTCTCGCTGAGGCGGAAACACGCCCAGAAGATCGCTAATACGGAGACGCTCTTCTGGCAGGTGCAGATTGACAACCGCGGAAGCGGCCTCTTCGGCGTGCGAGGCTGAATATTCGCTGTCGTAGGGATCAGAGGCCATTTCCAGAGCTTCCTCGTCCAGCTTCTTGACGAGCCTATATTTCATGTCGGCCAGCACGCGATCTACCTCGCTGCGCCCAACGCTGTCGCGTGGCAGATTGAACTCTTGGTGGATCAGTTCACGCGTTTCTTCGATTAGCCGCTCCCGTCCCTCGATATCCAATTCCTTGTCGCGCAGCAGCGCCTCGTGCAGCGTCAGCATCAATAAGCGACGCTTGAGCGTGCGACGGACGGCCGCGAAGCTCGAAGCAGCGATCTTCTGGAAGATCGCCATCAGGAAGCCCAGCGCGCGTCCTTTGTTGCCCTGACGACGCGCAAGATCGAAGCCATCCTCCAGATACTCGCGCAGCTTTTCGTAAAATAGCCGCTCACCCTCCGCCATGACGAAGGATTCGGTATGAACCCAACGCCGCGCGAATAATGGTGAGCCATCCGGCTGACAAGCATCCGCCTTGGTGCGGCGGAACATCACCGTGTTGAGCCGGTGGCGGTTATCCAACATTTCCTCTGGGCTGCGGAACAACGTCGGGTTCAGCAGTTGCGCCAGCATCCAGAACTGGAAATGGTTGCCTTGGTGCGGCGTGGCCGAGAGCAGAAGCAGATCGCGCGAATGATCCTTCAACGCCTCCGCCAGCTTGTAATTCTCCGTCTTCCTAACCTTGCCGCCAGTACGGTAGGCGGTCAGGTGATGCGCTTCGTCGAACACCACCAAATCCCATCGCGGCGCATCTAGCAGCCGCTTGATGCGCGCCGGTCGCTTCAACGTGTCGATGCTGGCGATCAGACGATCGTGCTTTGCAAAAGCGTTGGTCTTGCGATCGGTGACGTCGCCTTCGGAGCCGAATACCTCGAAATCGAGATTGAACACCTCGTTCAATTCGTGGTGCCAGTTGTTCACGAGGCCGGCGGGCACGACCATCAAAGCGCGGTTTAATTCGCCCCGGCTGGCAAGCTCTCGCAGGATCAGTGCGGTTTCGATGGTTTTGCCTAACCCCACCTCGTCGGCGATCAGATAGCGCCGGGGTGAAGCTGTGGCGATGCGGTGGGTGAGGACAACTTGGTGTGGCAGGAGGTCGATCTTGGCTGAGGTCAGAGCCGAGG
>NZ_BBJU01000037.1 GCF_000739935.1 Agrobacterium rubi TR3 = NBRC 13261
TTGGCTTTCCCTCGGCAGTCAGGGCTAAATCAACCTAGCCGACATGTCCGGTGAAATGGGGTGCGCTCCAGACTCGGTCCCCCACCACGCTGTCATGTAACCCTGCTCTTGAAGGAGCTGAACCGCAGACTCTGTATTGTAACGAACTCGACTGAGTTGCTCTACGCGCTTTTCCTCAGGCGCGCCACGGGTCGACGAGAATGACGCCAGTCCCCTCGAAGTCTCTAATGTTGCGTGTAACGACCACGAGCTCGTGCACGACTGCCGTGGCCGCAATGAGTGCATCAGCTTCATTTCGGCGATCCGGAATGTGCAAGTGGGCACACCGCGTCGCGATTGCTTCATCGATAGCAACGATGCGCTGAGCAAACTCCGGGCGAACTCGGCTATCCATCCATGTTCGTAAGCGAGCGCCCTGCTCAACGTCACGCAGTTGGATGCTAAGTATCCCTCGCTCAAGCTCCAGAATGGTTATAGCAGAGATGTATAAATCACGGGAATCCTGCCCGCTTAGCCAAGCCGTCACGTTTAGATCAGCTCGACCGTCACCAACCTTGCGAAGCTCAGAGACAACGTTCGTATCGAGCAGATATTTCAAGACAGATCAACTTTTCGAGTTGCAATGACCGATCGAGACGGATCAAAATCGATATCCGACAATCCAGGCATTGAAAGCGCATCCACCAGATTGTGACGCTTGCCTGTGAGACGCTCAAACTCACCATATGTCATCAACACGTGCGAAGGTCTACCTCGATCAGTGATGACGACAGGTCCAGCTTCAGCAGCTTTTTTCGCTCTGCCAACATCATGATTCAATTCGCGGCTGGTCAAGCTGATAGTGGCCATATGCGCCTCCCATGTAGAAACGTGCTTACATATAGCGCCTTTAATTGCCCTGCGCAATGTCCGCTTGCGTGTCTGGCCTAGCCTAGGGTGTTGATTGCCACTGAGAAGTGACCCGGTAAGGGATGCGGACGAAAACTTGGACCACCAGGAGGTAGTTCATGTATTCCTACGCAGACAGACTTCGAGCCGTTGAGCTTTACATCAGGTTTGGCAAGCGACTTAACGGGACCATTCGCCAGTTGGGTTATCCCACAAAGAATGCGCTAAGGGGCTGGTACCGCGAATACGTACAACATCTCGACCTGCGTATTCAGCCGGTAGCTCGCGCGCCGAAGTATTCCGAGAGTCAGAAGCAGGCGGCACTTGAGCATTACCGCACCAATGATCGCTGCATCTCTGTGACGATGAGGGCGCTTGGCTACCCTGGTCGAGGAACTCTCACCGCATGGGTCCGGGAAGCCTTTCCGGAAACGCGAGCATCAATGGTTGGTCGATCTTGGCACCCTGGCTATTCCGAAGAGGTCCGGCAAGCGGGGGTCATCGGACTATGCAGTGGAGATGAAAGCGCTCAGCAGGTAGCTGATCGGCTGGGCGTTTCAAGACCGACATTGTATAGCTGGAAAGACCAGCTACTCGGTCATGAGGCTTCTTCATCCATGAAACGCCGCAAAGCCAACTCCAAAGCGCCACAACGTGAGGCACTCGAGCGACAGCTTGAAGCTCTACAGCGTGATGTCCGCCAGTTGCAACTCGAACATGATCTCCTGAAGAAGGCCAATGAACTTTTAAAAAAAGGTCTGGGCGTCGATCTGCTGATCCTGAGTAATCGCGAGAAGACACAGCTAATTGACGCCCTAAAGGAAGTTTACCGCTTGCCAGAACTGCTCGCCCAGCTACGAATTGCCCGAAGCTCCTACTTTTACCATCGTATGCGCATGTGTCTGGCAGACAAGTATGCCGCCGTCCGCCACAGCCTTACGGAAATCTTTGAAGCGAACCGTCGTTGCTACGGCTATCGGAGACTACAGGCGTCCCTGGCCAGACAGAGCATGATAATCTTGGAAAAGGTTGTTCAGCGCTTGATGAAGCAGGAGCAACTGGTCGTTGCCCGACCGCGCCGACGGCGTTCCGGATCGTACCTGGGAGAAATCAGTCCGGCCCCTGACAACCTGATCAATCGCGACTTTCATGCAAAAGCGCCGAATGTGAAGTGGCTGACAGACATCACCGAGTTCCAGATCCCAGCTGGGAAGGTCTACCTTTCGCCTATCATCGATTGCTTCGACGGCATGGTCATCAGTTGGTCGATTGGAACGAAACCAGATGCGGAGCTGGTCAATACTATGCTGGATGCAGCCATTGAGACCGTGACTGAAGCAGAGGAACGGCCAATTGACCATTCCGATCGCGGAGCTCATTATCGCTGGCCCGGCTGGCTGACACGGATCAGCGAAGCGAAACTGGTTCGTTCAATGTCCCGAAAGGGTTGCTCGCAAGACAACGCCGCCTGCGAAGGCTTCTTCGGTCGGATGAAAACCGAACTCTTCTATCCCCGAGACTGGAAGGCTATTACAATCGAACAGTTCGTCGCCGAGGTGGATGCCTATATCCGCTAGTACAATGAGAAGCGTATCAAGATATCACTGGGATCGCTCAGCCCGGTCGAATACCGTAAGAGCCTCGGCCTTAAATTATGAAGCAGTCCAACCTTTTATCCGCACCCCCAACCGGCTCAGTTCCGCATGGAAACCAACAGATAGGGCCTGCATTTTGCTCGATGGATGCGACACCGCGGTTAACGGCTTCCTCATTGGTCACGTCGAAATCTGCGGTTTCGACAGAAACGCCTGTTTCCGTTTTCAGAGCTGCCGCTGCTTCGGCGAGTTTGACCGTGTCGCGACCATTCAGAACCACCGACGCGCCGTGGTCGATCATTCCTTTGGCGAGCGCCAGCCCGATCCCCTGCGAAGAACCCGTGATCAGGACACGTGAACCGGAAAGGTCAAAAAGTGGAAAAGTCATCGGAACCTCGTTCCCTCAACAACGGACTGCATGAGCAAAACGGCGTAAAGAGCGTTACGCCGTTCGGGTGGGAGAGCACGAAACGCCTCATGCATTTCGTGCAGTTCTTGAAGATCAGATATCGATAACGAGACCTTTTGCCTTCAAAACAGGCTCCAGATTGCTAACTTCGATAACCGATTTGCCCTGCTTGTAGGCTTCGATATAACCTGCTTCAGCGTCTTCACGGATTTGAGAAAGTCTAGCCGACTCTTGCGCATCTTCCCGACGCACGACCACGAGCCCGTCCGCGTCGCCCACGATGATGTCACCGGGATTGATGATCTCACCACCAATGATGATGCTGTCATTGACCGCTGCGATCGTCTCCTTGACCGTACCCTTGATGCAGACGCTGAGCGAAAACACAGGGAAACCAAGGTCTCTCAATTGTAGCGTGTCACGTACGCCTGTGTCCGTGACCAGACCGCCTATACCCTTGGCAAGGCAGGCGTTGGCCAGCACGTCACCGAAGGAGCCAGCTTCCTCGTACTCACCGGCGGAAACGACGATGATGTCACCGGGCTTGGCGTAGTTGATCGCCAGTTGCAGCATAATGTTGTCGCGCGGCGCGCACTTGACCGTGAATGCAGGGCCACACAGTTTCATCCGGTAATCAACCGGCTTAAGACGGGAGGAAAGTGCACCTTTACGGCCCTGTGCCTCGTGAATGGTGGCTGGCGAAAACTTCGAAAGCGCGTCGATGTCTGCCTTGCTCGGCCGTTCTGCGATATCTTTAATGTGGATCATAAAAACCTCCCATGGTAAGGACGGCGGCGGGAGCGTCCCGCCGCTTTTATTAAGTCTAAGTGCTGTGGTTCAGATTGTGGCCGTGGCTTTGCCCGGCAGCATCAGGGAATCGGGTCGAACTTCAGCTCGGACAGCGGAACGACCTTGTCGGTTCGGGACATCTTGTACTCGGTGTTCGGTCCGAGCCACTTGTCCCAAATCTTGTTGATCTCGCCGTCAGAATCCAGCTTGCGAAGGACTTCGTTGATCTTTGCCGTCAGCTTGGGATTATCCTTTGCCATGCCGATGCCGATTGGCTGATACAGCATCGGCTCCTCGATCATCCGCATTGGTTTACCCTTGGTCTTGGATTCGTTGACGAACTTCGTCGTCGTCATCGTGTTGGCGACCATGCCGCGCGCCTTGCCCTGTTGGACGGCGAGGTAAGCGGAAGCTGTATCCTGGAATGTCAACGGATCGGACTTGTTGAGCTTGATCGACATTTCAGATGTAGAGCCCTTGGTCGAGGCCACACGCTGGCCTTCATAATCGGCCTTCTTCTTGCCCGCATCATCCACAGGAACGATCAGCATTTCCTTAGCCAGATAATAGGGGTCGGAGAACTGGATCTGCTCGGCCCGGCTTTGTGTGTAAGCGAGGTTGGCAACGGTGATATCGACACGACCGAGCTTTACCTCTGGTACACGGGCTTCGACCGAAACCGGCTTGACTTCGGCCTTCACGCCCAGTTCCTTGGCGATGGCGTTGCACAGATCGACGTCGAAGCCAGCCATTTCGCGGGTTTTCGGATCGGGTGCGGCAAAGGGAACGACATCCGCGAAGGTCGCGCAACGCAGTACCTTGTTGTTCATGATGGTGTCCAGCTGATCGGCAGCCGCTGGCGAGGCAAGCACTGTAGAGGCAAGGATCGCCGTCAGTGTCAGGGATTTCCAGTTCATTTCTTGTTCTCCTCTTATGATTTTGCTTGGTATCAGTGGCGCAGATCGGACAGGAACCGCTGCGCGCGCGGATGGCGGGGGGTCTTGAAAAACTCTTCTGGCGTCGCTTTTTCAAGAATTTCACCGGCGTCGATGAACCAGATGCGATCGGCAACTTCACGGGCGAAGCCCATTTCATGTGTGACGCACAGCATAGTCATGCCTTCTGAGGCCAGCCCCTTCATGACGGCCAGAACTTCGCCGACCATTTCGGGGTCGAGCGCGCTCGTCGGCTCATCGAACAGCATGACGGGTGGCTCCATGGCAAGCGCGCGTGCAATCGCGACTCGCTGCTGCTGACCACCAGACAACTGACCCGGATAGGCGCCCGCCTTGTCAGACAGCCCCACCCGGTCGAGCAGCTTTGTTGCCTTTTCCTGCGCCGCCGCCGGTGAAACGCCTTTGACACGGATTGGCGAGATCGTGACGTTCTCTAAAACCGATAGATGCGGGAACAGATTGAAACTCTGAAAGACGAAACCGACGCGGCTGCGCAGAAGGTTGAGTTCCCTCGTCTTCGTCGCTGCGTGAATGTCCTGACCGTCAAGCGTGATGGACCCGCTGTTAATCTCCTCAAGCCGGTTGACAGTGCGGATGAGCGTGGATTTGCCCGAGCCGGAGGGCCCGCAAATGACGACCACCTCTCCGCGCGCGACTTCCGCGTCCACATTCTTCAAAACCTGATAGTCGCCATAGCTCTTGCAGACATTCGAAATACGGATTGTCTGTTCTGTCGAAGATACTGTCATGGCTGCTCCGTTAAGATTTTTGCCTGCGCCAAGGCCGCCTGCTGCGGGCGAGCGACCACGCCTGCGCGACGCTTGGCAATGCGGCGCTCGACTGTGTTGGCGAGATAGGTCAGGCTCCAGCAGATGGCGTAATAGACGATGGCCAGAATGAGGAAGACCTGGAAGGGCTGCGTCAGAAGCTGGTTGTTGACCTGGCTGGCCGCAAAGGTCAGGTCCGGCACATTGATAACATAGCCGAGCGTGGTGTCCTTGATCGTGGCGACGAAAGTCGAAATCATGCTGGGGATCATATTGTAGAGGGCCTGCGGCAGTATGATGAAGCGCATGGCACCCAGATAGCTGTGACCAAGTGCCCTTGCGGCATCCATCTGACCGGCACCGAGGGCAACGATACCGCCTCTGACGACTTCACTGAGAAACGCGCCCTGATAGACCACCAGCGTTGCCAGCATGATGGCGAAACTCGGTACATCCGCACCTGTCCAGAGCGGGATCAGGAAATAGGCCCACAAGATGAGCATGAGCAGTGGCACACCGCGCGTGACATAAACCAACACGGTCGCTGGCAAGCGCAAGACCCGCCACTTGGATAAGCGCGCCAGCGCCATGAGAATGCTGACTGGGAAAGCCAGCAGGATGGCAAGCGCTGAAAGAATGATGGTGTTCGCCAGACCGCCAAGCGGGCCGTTTGGATACTGGCCGATCAACAACAGCAGCCAGTTGTCCTGAACGATGGTGATCATCTCGCCGATCATGCGCGCGCCCTCCATACCGGATCGAGGCGCATCGACAGATAGGAACCGGCCCCCATGATCAGCAGGGAGAAGAACAGGTAGAGGACGGTGCCGACCAGATAGATCTCAAAGGTCTGGAAGCTGAGATTTTCGATTTCCTTGATCGCATGCGTCAGTTCGGACGCGCCAATGACGAGAGCCAGACTGCTGTTCTTGAACAGGGACACACTGTGATTAATGAGTGGTGGAAGGGCATTGCGCACGCCTTGCGGCATGATGATGAAACGCATGGCCGAGATGTATCCGTGACCCAGAGCCTTGGCGGCTTCCATCTGACCCGAGCCAACCGAGCGGAGACCGGAGCGTAAATCTTCACTGAAATAGGCAGCTTGGCAAAGGCCCAGCCCCACAACGGCGAAAATGGCTTCGGCATTGTGGTCGGTCAGCCAATTGGTCAAGCCAGAGGGCAGCAGCGTAAAGATGCCGAAATACCAGAGCATCAATTGCACCAACGTCGGCACATTGCGATGGTAGGAGACGTATGCAGCGACAATGCGGTCTCCGAAGCGGAAGGGTGAAAACCGGATGCAGAGCAAGATGAGTGCCAGCGACATCGCCAGCGACCACGACCCGAGGAAGATGACGAATGTCATCTCGATGCCGTGGATAAGCATCCCAATGTATTCCTGATTGCTCAAGATCGCCCAGAGGTCAAAGCCCTTCACGGCTTTAGCTCCTGCAATGCACCAGCATCGCCTGCAGCCTGCGGTCTGGCCGTTTGCAGACCACCCATCACCTGAAGCGTCGGGGTGATTTCCATATGTCCGATATTGACCGCAACCGGTGCGGCAATGGCAAAAGCGATGGCATCGGCAATATCTTCGGCCTTCGGCAACTCGAAGCCATCGATAAAGCGCTCGCGTATGCTTGGATCATTGCCGTGAACATGGTTGAAAATATCCGTCGCCACACGACCCGGGCAGATTTCCGTGACGCGAACACGCTTGCCAAATGCATCCAGCCGCAGCTGGTTCGACAGCATGGCAACGCCAGCCTTGACGGCATGGTACGTGGAGTTTCCGCCGAAATTGTAATTCCCGGCAATGGAGGAGATGTTGATGACGTGTCCGCGGTCGCGCTCCACCATGCCCGGCACGATAAGACGGCAAATGTGGAGGACGGCGCGCAGGTTTACGTCGACGAGGAGATCAATGTCATCTGCATCGGCCTGCAGGAATTTCTTCGGGCGATCCACACCGGCATTGTTGACGAGGATATCGAACTGCACCTGGTTTGCCAGATCAGAGATGGCTGCCCGATCCGTGACATCGATGACATGGGCGATACAGCCTGTGCGCTGAGCCAATTGGTTCAATGCCTCGGCACTGCGGGCGATCGCGTGGACTTCAATGTTTTCGCGGCGGAACCGCTCAACGATGGCGGCGCCGATACCGGACGATGCGCCGGTGACCAATGCGGTCTTGTAATCGGAGAATGGCATTGTGATCCCCTTATTGTTGCCATGGAGCTTAGCGAAGCTTTTCTCGCTTGCCTAAGACCGATTACTTTTGAGGTAATAAGGAAGTTTTATGGAGCTTCAAAAGCTGTGTTTCAGCGCTCTCAGTCAGCCTTGAAATTACGTGAGCGCATGCGGCTAAACGACGATGCCGATTGCAAAATGATCGCGAACGGATAAGCTCCGCCCATCACAAAGCAGTTTTATTGGCATGGACATCAGGCGTTTTAAATCATTTACAGTCATCGTGGACAGTGGCAGCATTACTCGGGCCGCTGACATTTTGCATCTGGCACAGCCAGCGCTCAGCCAGCAGCTCGCCGCACTCGAAGAGCATTTCGGGCAAAAGCTTCTGATACGCAGCCAACAGGGCGTGACGATGACGGATGCGGGCCATGCGGTTTACAGGCACGCGCAGATCATTCTTCGGCAAATGGACCAGGCACAGGCGGATGCATCGGCAGCCGGAAACTCTATCGCAGGACGTGTTTCCGTTGGTCTCGTGCCGTTCAGCAGTGCGGCGACGCTGTCGGTCGATCTTCTCGCCGAAACACGAAAGCGTCACCCCGGTATTCTAATCCATCTAACGGAAAGCGTCGGGCAGACCTATAGCCAGATGATCATGAACGGCCGCCTTGAATTGGCGCTGATCCACGGCGTCGGTCCAATCAAGGGTGTGCGTTTCGAGCCTTTGCTCAGTGAAGAATTCTATCTGGTCGCACATCGAGATTTCGCCATCGAGGCTGATGTAAAACCGGTGCCGATCGCTGCCCTTGATGGTCTCCCGATGCTGATGCCACCAGCTTATAACTTCGTTCGCCGGGCAGTCGATACGGCGTTCACCCGAAGCCGCATCAATCTTAAAGTCGTCGCGGAAGTAGAAATCGTCAGAACGCTTGCCCGCGCAGTTGCGAATGGCCTTGGCGCTACCATTATGCCAAAGGCGATTGCTGACCGCATCGTCTCCGAGAGTAAGGAACCCTTGATCTGCCGGCTCCTCTCTCCCCGTATCGAAGAGACTTTATCACTCTGTACCTCTGACCAGAACTCGTTGTCGGAGCCTGCGTTTGCGGTCAAAGACATTCTGATCGAGCTGACTGAAAAACTGAAGCTTTAAGGGTTAACGGCCCGACGGAGCGGGCCATGCACCGGATAGAAATCAACGCATATCGTGGCAGTACTGAGCGATACGTGCGCAGCCTTCGCCCAGCATCTCCATGCTTGTCGCGTAAGATATGCGGAAATACGGGCTCATCCCATAAGCGGCACCCTGTACGGTTGCGACGTGGTGCTCCTCGACCAGTCCCATCACGAAATCCACGTCATTTTCGATCTTCCGACCACCTTTCGTGGTCTTCCCGATCAGGCCTGACATGTTGGGATACAAATAGAAGGCGCCTTCCGGTTTATGGCACCGAATGCCATCGATTCCCTTCAGTTTATCAAGGACGAAATCACGCCGCTCGCGGTAAATGTCAGCTCGCTCCTTGAGCAAATCCTGGGGACCATCCAAAGCTGCAATCGCCGCGGCTTGAGAAACGGTAGCGATGCCGCCGCTGTTCTGGCCATTGACGTTGCTGATGGCAGCAATCAGTTCCTTCGAGCCGCTGGCGCAGTAGCCCAGCCGCCAGCCGGTCATCGCATATGCTTTTGATACTCCATTCATGGTCAGTACGCGATCGTAAAGCCGGGGCTCGACATCGGCAATCGTACCGAACTCGAAACCGTCGTAAACGAGATGCTCGTAGATATCGTCAGTCAGGATCCAGACATGCGGATGACGTAACATGACTTCCGCAATCGCCGCCATCTCGACCCTAGAGCATGCTGAGCCTGTCGGATTATTCGGAAAATTCAGGAAAAGCCACTTTGTCCGCGGCGTGATCGCCGCTTCCAGATCTTCCGGGCGAAGCTTGAAACCCGTCTGCTCGAAACAGGGAACAGCGACGGGAACACCACCAGCAAATTTGACGATGTCGGCATAGCTGACCCATGACGGTGTGGGAATGACCACCTCATCACCCGGATTACAGGTCGCCAGCATTGCGTTGAAGATTACCTGCTTGCCGCCACCGGATACGATGATCTGGCTGGCGTCGTAGGTCAGATTGTTGTCTCGCTTGAATTTTTGCGCGATAGCGGCCTTGAGGTCCGGCGTCCCGTCCATAGGCGGATACTTGGTTTGTCCGCCAAGAGCAGCTTCGTGTGCGGCCTCGATGGCATGGCTTGGTGTTGGAAAATCAGGTTCGCCAGATGACAGGCTCACCACTTTAATCCCTTGGGCGGCGAGCTCTCTGGCGCGCTGCGTCATGGCGGCAGACGCGGAAATAGAGACATTCTTCAATCGATCGGCTGTTGAGGGCATCGACGTGATCCTTCAGTAAGACAGAAAAGCGGGGCGCATAAGGCCCGTTAAGATGCGAGTTCCGAGGCGTTCGTAAGTGTCGCCCCTGAATTGATGATTTCACTGCGCACAACACCGGCAAGCTCCAGCGAGCCAGGGGTATCGCTGTGAACCAGAATGGATCGGGCTGCCATGGGAATAATGGTACCGTCGATAGCCTCGACAGTGCCATCCGTCAGGAAGCGGCGGACACGCGCGCGCACCGAGACCTCGTCCTTGACCAGCGCACCCGGAAGGCCCCGAGCGACGAGGCTCCCCTTGGCGTCATAGGCCCGGTCGGCCAGAAAAAGCGCCAGCGTCTTCAGCTTGGCCCGTTTTGCCGCCCGTTCGATTTCGCTTTCCGGCGTGACGAACACCACAAGCTCCGGGTCTACCATTGAGATGGCATCCATCATCATGTCAGCCAGAGCAGGGTCTCGATTGACCATGTTGCCCATCGCCGCATGAAAGCTGATATGCCCGACATTCACGCCTTCGCATCTGGCAATAGCGATCAATGCGCCGAGCTGGTAGAGCATCTGCTGGCGGAGCTCATCCGCCTGAAACGGCAATTCGCGACGACCAAAACCTGCACGATCCGGCAGACCAGGATGCGCGCCGATGCCGACGCCGTTCTGCTTCGCAAGCCGAACCATCCGCGCCATCGTATCAGGATCGCCTCCATGAAATCCGCAGGCGATGTTGGCCGAAGAAATGAGCTTCATCATCGCCTCGTCATCGCACAGCCGGTAGGGGCCAAAACCTTCGCCCATGTCGGAGTTGAGATCGATCTTCATAAAGTCCTCCCCTCGTCCTCAAGTCAGCGCGTTGAGCGCGCGTTTGACCGTCGGTACGGTTTGTCTGATATCTTCGACGTAGCGCGCAACTGCCTGCTCTACCCAGCGCGCCTCCTCATGACTGGAGCGGACAAATCTGATCTTGCCTCCGGCACGTGCCTGTCCCAACCGCCAGAGATCGGCCTCGATCACACCGGCAATTTTCGGATAACCACCGGCCGTGTTCGCGTCGCTCATCTGGATGATAGGCTCCCCGCCCGGCGGAACCTGTACGACGCCGGGGACGACACCATGCGAGCGCATCTCAACGACTTCGGTCGGCTTGATAGGATCGCCGGAAAGGCGGTAGCCAGTGCGGTCACTGCGCGAGGAAATGCGCCAGATTTGGCTCCAGAATGCTTCCGCATCATCGGCAAACAGATGATGTTCACCAGCGGGAATGGCCCGGATCTGTAACACTCCATCGACAATTGGCTGGAAAGCATCCGCCATTGCCTGCGATGGCTGGATGACCGCAAGCCCGCTCTCAGGCAAAGGCAAGTGATTGACCTGCGTTCCTATGGAAAGCCTGTCATTTTTCTGGAGCGGTCGTCCTTCCAAACCACCGAAATTACCACGCAAGGCCGTGCTGCGAGACCCCATCAAGACAGGCACATCCACCCCGCCAGCCACGGCGAAATAAGCACGGGCAAGACGAGGTGGAGAGCTCAGCTCCAAAACATCACCCTCGTTTGCGACATTGGCACACCAGGGTAAAAGCTCCCGGCCATTCAGCAATGGGCGACCATCTGCTCCAGTCACCGCAAACATGGATGGCCCCAGAAACCGAAGCTTGAATGGAAATGTCTGCACCTCGACGGCGGCGAGGTTATCGGCGTTTCCGACAAGAATATTGGCGATTTGCAGGGCCAGCGGATCCATCGCGCCACCAGCCGTAACTCCGATGTTACGGTAGCCCGGACGACCCAAATCCTGAACAGTGTTGAATGGGCCTGTTTCGATGATCTCGATCACAACTCAATCCTTGCTGGAACAAAGTGAACCGTGTCACCCGGCGCAAGAAGCGCAGGAGTAGCGGCGGAGGGATCAAACATTTGCAGATCCGCATAACCGATCGAGTTCCAGCCGTTGGGACCTGTCAGCATGGCGACGCCTGTCTGCATGCCACCGATTGTCACACACCCTCTTTCCATCTTGATCGATGGCACAGTTTTTCGTGGCATGTATATGCGTGCATCCAAGCCGTGCAGATAGCCGAAACCCGGCGCACTGCCGAGTGCGAACACACGATAGGTTGCTTCATAATGAATACGTACTACATCCCGGTCGCTCAGACCCGAAAAGTCACACAGCGCGGCAAGATCCGTGGCGTATTCCCCGCCATAATGAACGGGTATCTCGACCGTCTTTCCTGCCAGATCCACGCTGGAAGCGTTGTCCCACGCGTTCAGCAGACGATCCGCCACTGCCTCAGGGCTTTCTGGAGTTTCTTTGAGAATGGTCAGCAGGTTGGTCATTCCGGGAATGACCTCTGCAACATCCGGCCAGGCACCCGCTATCTGAGACAGAGCCCAGATCCAGCGTTGTGCAGCTAGATCGAACTCACCCGGCGCTTCCAGAAGGATGGATCGCGATCCGATAAACGATACGCGCGCCTGTCCTTTGGCTGGGTGGACCTGCAGGGCCTGCGTGGTGAGGATGCTTGAAGTCGCAATCATCATTGAAGCTCGATATCAAAGAGAGGATCACCGTAGCCGACAAGATCGTCCTGCTTTACAAGCGGATTGAGCAGCAATCCTGCGCACTTGGCGATCACAGGGACGAGAACAAGCCCTATTCGAACAGAACCAACGACCTCATTCGAGGCCACTTGCCTCGGGAATGGCTTCTCGTCGATTGTGTTTAAGGTCTGGAACTGGCCAGCCGTCGGCGCTTTCACCATGGCTTTACGGGCACTTCCTGTCCCCACTTTTGCGTCTACAGCGGATGATGCTCCCGTCTTGCCGGAAGTTGGAATGAAAAGCCGAAGCTGCTTGTCAGCTGTTTTGATCTCCAGTCCTTCCACGCCAGCCGCCGTCAGCATGTCGGTCAGCACTGCAAGGGTGACTGTGTCCGTGAGGTCAAGCTTGCTCATGGCGCGCTCCATGATTTGAGCCATTGCTCCAGAAAGTGGATATCGGTCTCGCCCTCAACGAAGGCAGCCTCCTCAAAGAGCGCCCGCAAAAGTGGGAGGTTCGTGGAGATGCCTTCCAGACGGGTCTCCGCAAGCGCTACCCTCATTTTGGCAATTGCCTCGGCTCTTGTCGGTGCATGCACGATCAACTTGGCGATCAGCGAGTCGTAGTAGGGAGAGACTTTGTATCCCTCATAAATATGAGTATCGACCCGCACACCATCACTATGCGGCCAGACGATATCCGCTACGACGCCAGCAGAAGGCAGGAATGTGTGTGGATCCTCTGCATTGATGCGACACTCAAAAGAATGTCCTTCACACAGGACCGCATCCTGATCGAATGCCAGTTTCTGCCCCAAGGCGACTTTGATCTGCGATTGAACAATGTCGACACCGCTGGTCATTTCCGTGACCGGGTGTTCAACCTGCAATCTCGTGTTCATTTCGATGAAGTAGAAATTCCCTTCCTCGAACAGAAATTCGAATGTGCCGACACCGCGATATCCGATTTGTTTGCAGGCGTTTACGCATGCCAGACCGACGGGACCGATCACGTCCAGAGAAATTCCGGGCGCCGGAGCCTCTTCGACGACCTTCTGATGGCGTCTTTGCATGGAACAATCGCGATGGCCAAGCCAGACGGCGTCACCATGTGTGTCGCACAAGATCTGAATTTCAACGTGCCGCGGATGTTGAAGAAACTTCTCGATGTAAAGCTCAGCGTTGCCGAAGGCCTGACGCGCCTCTTCTCGCGTCAGCGCGGCGGCTTCACGTACGTCGGCCCGGTCATGAATGACCCTCATGCCGCGCCCGCCGCCGCCGCCGGCAGCTTTGATGATCACAGGGAAGCCGATCTCATCGGCAATTCGTGTGATTTCATCAGCATCTTCAGGTAGCGCAGTGTCAGGACCTGGTACACAAGGCACACCAGCGGCGATCATCGCACGTTTCGCCGCGATTTTATCGCCCATTGTCGAGATAGACTGGGCGCTCGGCCCGATGAAGGCGAGCCCGGCCCGTTCAACTGCGGCTGCAAACGCAGAATTCTCGGACAAGAAGCCGTATCCGGGATGAACCGCGCCGGCACCGGTCAGCCTGGCAGCAAGCAAAAGCGCATCCTGATTGAGATAGCTCTTTCCAGCATTTGCGGGTCCGACGCATAGAAACGTGTCGACGGTATCACCATAAGATGCTGCCTTATCTGCTTCAGAGCAGATACCGACAGTCCGCAGTCCCAGTTCATGACAGGCGCGCTGGATGCGCGCGGCGATTTCACCGCGGTTTGCTATCAAAACCGTATCGAAACCCGGCGCGGAACGGTCGAAATTCGTTTCCATCATCCAATCTCCGCAAGAAGATCATTGGCGTCCACTTCGCAGCCATCGACGTCCGTAAGAAACAAAATCCGACCAGCGCAGGGCGCAGAAACCTTGTTGAATACCTTCATTGCTTCGATGATGAAAAGCGTTTGCCCTTCCTGAACCAGATCGCCCAACTTGACGAAGGGCTCAGCGCCCGGTGCAGAAGCGCGATGAAGAACACCGAAGATGGGCGAATGCACTTTCGCTGCCGAAGAGCTGACGGATTTTGCCTGTTCTTCAGGCTGGACAGCTTCATTCACGGGCAACCGATGGGCTTGGAAAGGCTGATTGACTGACTTGATGATTCGAACCGTTACGTCTTTTTCCGTCACCGAAAGTTCGGTCACGTTAGAACGCCCTACGAAATCGATCAGCGTTTTTATCTTCGGCAAGTCCATAAGAATACCTGACAATGTGCAAGCCGCTAACGAGACATGTACAAGAAGGCATGGCGCGTTCGGCACGCCGTTTTGTAGCATGAGCGTTATCACAATGGGGTCAGAAGAACTTTTGATGGCCCTAAAGGGATGGCTCTAAAAATGGTCACGTTGCCGCGACAAAAGCGATCTTACTTAAGCTCTTGATAGGTTACGAACCGCCGGCCGACTTACTCGCAAGCGCCCATATGCAATGAATTTCGTGAAGATAGCTTATCCGATGTCTCACAGCGATTGAAATGGTTAGGGATTTGATGACTGCACACCGGGCAGTTCGCGATACATCGGCAGGTCCACCAGCCATGGACGTAGCTCTAAAGAAAGTGGATGCAGCCAAAGTTGCCCTTGGGGAACGCGGTCCAGTCTGGTGGGATGATGGGGCACATAACTTCAACCGATATCTGGCCAAGAACCCTCCATACCCTGAATGGTCCGAGAAGCTGACGATGGAATCATGGCCGCTTTACCATCGTCTTAATCGTTGGAGAGGCGAAATCGACGCCATCAATTCGAGATCTGTGGAAGTCTTTTAGGACTTGCAAGACCACTACAGCATCAAGCGGCTTGCTGAGAAATCGGGAAGTTTCCGGCAGAGCGCCTTCTGCAGGAACAACTGCGCCTGACGCCACGATGACACGTATATGCGGCCATCTCTCGCCGACACGGTTGGCGAGTGCTATTCCGTCCAATGCCCCAGGCATCTGAATGTCAGTGAAAAGCAGCTTCAAGGAACTATGTTTTTCTAGGATTTCAAACGCCTCATCGGCCGACGCCGCCTCTATGACATGATATCCGGCATCTGCCAGAATGTCGGCCGTATCCATTCGAATAAGAGGCTCATCGTCGACAACGAGCGCTATTGGTTCAGGCAGTATTGTGACTGTTTCATTATCCATGCTCGTTAAAGATCTGAGCCAGTGTTGCGTTCCGAGGTCGACGAAGTTTATTATCCCTTTGAATTCTGATCGTTAATCGGAGAACATCCACTGCGCGCTAAAGGCGCTCATTCCGACTGTCACCAATTAACAATAAAAACCACTCATGCGGCGAGACACGAAATGAGCATCACTCGAATAACCCCAACTTTCGGGGATGGTCGCATGGGTAAACTCATCGCGGATTTCGACTGGTCCCCAACATCCCTTGGACCAATCTCCTCGTGGTCCGAGGCGCTTCTCACAACTGTCAAACTAATGCTTGGGCAGAAACAGGCAATCTGCATGTTCTGGGGCGACCAGTTAGACCTGCTGTATAACGACGCCTATTCGCCATTGCTTGGGGCGAAAGAAGCAGGAGCACTTGGCCAGCCCGCAAGCGAGATATGGTCGGACGTGTGGGATGATATCAAACCTTTCGTCGACCAGGCCATGTCGGGACAAGGCACCTGGGCAGAAGAACTTCCACTGACCCTGATGCGGAACGGTTACGCTGAGGAGACCTATTGGACATTTTCCTACAGCCCACTTTACGAGAGAGGCAGGGTCATGGGCATGGTGAACGTTGCTCTGGACGCCACGCCTGCGGTATTCGGTCGCCGGAAGCAAGAAGCCTTGCAGATGGAAATGGTTCATCGCGTCAAGAACACACTCTCCGTTGCCGCCGCCGTCGTTTCCTCAACGCTGCGTCAAGCCGTCACCCTCGAGGAAGCCCGGACCACGGTCGGCAACCGCATTGCGGCGCTTGCCAGCGCGCAAGAGCTCTTGCATGGATCTTCTGAGGACACGCCTATCCACGCTATCGTTGAAGCCGCACTGGCGGCGCACCTCGATCGTCCTGACAGGGCAGTCATAACCGGTCCAGACATTCGCGTCTCGTCGCAGCAGGCCGTTGGTTTGTCGCTAGCGGTTTACGAACTCGCGACCAACGCTGTCAAATACGGTGCTTTGTCGAACGACACGGGCGAAATTGCTATTTCCTGGGCAATCGACAAAAACGCCAGGTTTTTGTTTGTGTGGCAAGAAATGGGTGGTCCTCCTGTAGTGGTTCCCACGCGGGCGGGCTTCGGATCTCGACTGACAAACAAGATCGTGGCCGCTTATTACGAGGGCGAAGGCAGAACGTTATACGATCCTGGCGGTGTTCGATTCGAGCTCCACGGCAAGATTGTCGTGGGGAAATAGCTCTCTTGATTATGAGATTTCGCCTCAGACAGACTATTGGACTGGGGCGCTGCCCGAAACAGCGCGTTAAAACCGACCATTTGATAGCATATAGCGCAAAAGGCTTATTTAGAGTTGCGTTAAAAGCAATCCAAAGCAGCTATTCCAACCCAAAATAAGCTTAACAACACTTTAATGTTTTGAGCAAATATTATCGCCTATAATCTTGGGGTAGAGGCGCGAACGGCAGAAGCCGCTCTGAAACGCGAACGATGATGTTCACCCCTTTTTTGCGTTTCCCACCTCTGTTCATGGAAGTGTTCCCATGTCTCTCATGCAAAACCTCCGGATCAGGACGAAAGTCCTGTCTCTGGTCCTTCCCACATGCCTGATCGGCATTGGAGGGGCTCTCTATGTCTCAAGCAACTTTAAATCCGCCGACACTGAGTACTCCGACTTCATCGCCAATGACGGCAATGCGGAGATCGATATGGCGATCGCCAGCCAGCGCTTGGTTGCGGTGAGATGAGAACGTGGATCAATAGCGCCAGCGACGGCATCAGGACTAGATCCGCAGAACTCTCCGATAAGACGAACGACACCATCCTGTACACCCTTCTCACCCTCGCCGGGATTTTTTCGCTTACGCTTTTCTTGGCCGTGTTTGTTACGAAACGCGAAATCACGTCTCCGATCGAGCGTCTGCGTTCACGCATGATGTCTCTTGCTTCTGGAAAGGTCGATGAGGTCGTTCCAGGTGCCGATCGACGTGATGAGCTCGGCAGCATGGCGTCAGCAGTCGCGGTCTTTCGCGACAATGCAATTGAAAAAGATCGTCTTGAAAAACAGACGGATGCTGACCGTGCCTTGTCTGAAAGCGAGAGACTGGAACGGGAAAAACAGAAAGCGGAAGATGCAGCGAACACAAAGTTCGCCGTCGACGCACTGCGCGGTGGTCTGGAAGCTCTTGCCGACGGGAATGTCTCTCACCGGATCCGGACTCCGTTCACAGGCACGCTCGACGAACTTCGTTCGAATTTCAACGGATCGGTCGAAAAGCTCCATTCGGTTTTGAAATCCGTTGGACAGAATGCGGCTGGCATCGATGCTGGTGCAAATGAAATCAGATCTGCCGCTGACGACCTGTCGAGGCGTACAGAACAGCAGGCTGCATCTGTCGAGGAGACGGCTGCGGCGTTGGAACAGATCACCACGACCGTAAGGGATTCAGCCAAACGCGCTGACGATGCAGGCAAGCTGGTTGAGAAAGCGCGAAGCGGTGTCGAACGCTCAGGCGAGTTGATGCAAGACGCGGTACAGGCCATGGTGGCTATTGAGAAATCCGCGGGTGAAATGGGCAACATCATCTCAGTTATCGATGAGATCGCGTTTCAAACTAACCTGCTAGCCTTGAATGCTGGTGTTGAAGCTGCTCGTGCCGGTGAGGCAGGCAAAGGGTTTGCAGTTGTTGCGCAGGAAGTTCGCGAACTCGCGCAACGTTCAGCGACAGCCGCAAAGGAAATCAAGACCCTGATCGCGGCTTCTGGTTCGCAGGTTCAGACTGGGGTCAGCCTGGTGAAGCAGACAGGAAACTCACTTGACACCATTGTCGACGAGGTCCGGGAAATAAGCAATCATGTCAATGCGATCGTCGAGTCCTCCCGCGAACAATCAACGGGACTGCAGGAGATCAACACCGCTGTTAACGTGATGGACCAGGGAACTCAGCAGAATGCAGCCATGGTCGAGCAGTCGACTGCGGCGAGCCACAGCCTTGCGCGAGAAGCTGCTGCGCTCAACCAGTTACTGGCACAGTTCGACTTGCGTGGTGGACAAGGCTCGGACAGCGATCTGCGGGGACAGTGGGCCGCTTGAATGACGGGTTAGTGAAACCCGGAATTGGTGCCACAAATTCCTTGGCACCAATTCCTTGATCTTGAATTATTCATTTTGACCAAGCCGGGATCAGCACAGCGCTCGAAGGCCACCATGATAAATGGGCATTTGGATTCGGCCGTTTCGGCGTCGCTCCACCCCGGTTCCCAATCTATGAGGCATTGGTTAGCCGTCGGGCTTTAAAATTATGGTTGGGTTACCGTTCGAGGCCGATGGTGGGGTGAAATGCCGCGTCAAACAGGACAGCGAAAGCAATCTGGTTCCGCTGGCCAATGGTCCCAGACCGATATCAGCTATGCACGACGGACTGTATCCCTGGCGATGCCCTCATCGCTTCGGCCCCAAAACCAATTCGCCAGAAGCGCACCGGAAATGTTGTGCCACACGCTGAAGATAGCACTTGGAACCGCCGCAAGAGGCGAGAAATATGCAGTTGCGAGTGCCGCACCGAGACCGGAGTTCTGCATTCCAACCTCAATGGCGATCGCTTTTCGTTTGGCGAGAGACAGGCCTGTTGCCTTGGCTGCAAAATATCCCAGTAGGTAGCCAAGACCATTGTGCAGGACCACCACAGCAAAAATCATCAGGCCGGACTGGGCAATGGCGCCCTTCGAAGCCCCAACCACGGCTGAGACGATCAACACGATGCCGATGACGCTCACCAAAGGCAGCGCGGGAACCGCGGCCTTGACGACACCAGGAAGCACCTTTTGCAGGGCGGCACCCAGTGCCAATGGCACAAGCACGACCTTGACGATGCTCAAGAACATTGCCCAACCATCGACCGGCAGGAACTGGCTGGCAAACATCCAGACCAGGAAAGGTGTCACAAGTGGCGCTGCAAGCGTCGTGACCGAAGTGCAGGCAACGGAAAGCGCAACATCACCCTTGGACAGAAAGGTCATGACATTGGACGAAGTGCCACCCGGGCAGCAACCGACAAGAATGACGCCTGCCGCGACTTCCGGCGGCATGGGGATAAGCTGTGTCAGCACCACCGCCAGCAACGGCATGATCAGAAACTGACCCAGCACGCCGATGGTGACATCAACGGGACGCTTCACAACCTCGCGAAAATCATCGACCGACAGGGTCAGACCCATGCCGAACATGATGATCGACAGGAGCGTGACGATCCAGGGTGCAATCTGTTTGAACGTATCTGGGAAAAAGTAACCAAGAACCGCAAACAGAATGACCCAAATGGCAAAGGTTTTGCCTACTAAAGTCGATATCGCCGCCAATGATTTCACGTTGTCGCTCCTAAACCCCGAATTCAATCTGACGTCTAGTTGTCACAGCTTCGGTGTCAAGGCGCGCTTCGTCTCGATAGGCCCTGCCCTACGGACTTAGGCGTCACACAGCGCATAATTTCTAAAAGACCGCCAAATTATCTGCCTAAACACGACGATTTTAGTGGAAATCGGGTTTCATTTTTCGTAGCTTAGCACCCTTGGCGCGTGCTGCGTGCGCCACGGGCACTTCCCGAAATCGACGGAGACTTCGATCAACCTCTCACAAGGGAGCGAGAACCCATGTCTTCAGAGCTAAGACCCGGTCGCATCCAATCTACTCTCCGCCATTTTCTCGACAACGAGGCATCCGGCGGCATCGTTCTCATGGTGGTCGCTGCTTTGGCGATCATCACCGCCAACTCACCGCTGGCGCAAACCTATTTCGACCTTCTCCACCTCTACATCGGTCCACTCAGCCTGCAACACTGGATCAACGATGCGTTGATGGCCGTATTTTTTCTGCTCGTCGGGCTCGAGATCAAACGTGAGATGCTCGATGGCCAGCTATCGACCTGGAGCCGACGCATTCTTCCCGGAGCAGCGGCAGCCGGCGGCATGATTTTACCCGCGCTCTTTTATGTGTATTTCAACTGGAACGATCCGGTAGCGTTGCGCGGGTGGGCAATACCGACCGCGACAGACATCGCGTTTGCGCTGGGTGTGCTCTCGCTGCTCGGAAACCGCGTTCCCGCTTCTCTCAAGATATTTCTGGCAGCGCTGGCTATCATCGATGATCTCGGTGCCGTGATCGTCATCGCGATCTTCTATACCGCCGACCTCAATATGTTGGCCCTTGCTGGCGCTGGCATCGTGATTGGCAACCTCATCATCTTCAACCGGATGGGTGTAAGAACGCTTTGGCCCTACCTCGTGCTCGGCACGGTTCTCTGGGTATTCGTCTTCGCGTCCGGTGTTCATGCGACATTGGCTGGTGTTATTCTGGCACTCACGATCCCTCTCAAGCAGACACCTGGCACTCCTGAGGCAGCGCACCACGAATCTCCGCTTCACAAGCTGGAGCACCTGATCCACAAACCGGTTGCCTTTGTCATCGTGCCAATCTTCGGATTTGCCAATGCGGGCGTTTCCTTTGCCGGTATCTCCATGTCTGTCTTTTCCGAACACCTGACGATGGGGATTGCCGCCGGTCTGTTACTCGGCAAGCTGGTGGGAGTCCTTGGCACGGTGGCACTCCTGGTGAAACTCGGCGTCGCCGATCTTCCGGCCCAGGCAAGCTGGGGTCAGGTCGCGGGTACCGCCCTTCTCTGCGGTATCGGCTTTACGATGAGCCTGTTTATCGGACTTCTGGCATTCGACGATCCAGGTGTTCAGGATCGCGTCAAAATTGGCATCCTCGCGGGCTCGGTGGTCTCGGGGGTTCTGGGTGCCGTCGTGTTGTCCGTGGCTGGTCGGCGGCGTGTTGCGATAGCGTCCAAGCCGCGCTGATCGTTCTCGACAATTCCGGCGGAGGCAAGTCAGATTGACCCGCTGGATACAGTCTCTGCAGCGGCTCTCACGCGTTGTCTGTCGCTTTCCAGGCTCAAGGCGAGCTCGGATCGGGATAGTGCCTCCGACGAATGTCGGATGGCATTGTCTCGAAAGCCGGGCGCGTCGAACTGTGCCAAAATTCCAAATGCTTTCTGGAGACGAAGACCGACTTCGACAATGGCTGCGCCGTCGCGAGCGATCGGTGTGAACAGGTCGTCGAAAATATCATTGAGCTGCGTGGCTGGGACGTAGACATTCGAAAATGGGACGGCATCTTGCTCTGATGCCTCTACGGGCGCGTCCCATACCGCCAGTACGCGCAGCGCACGGGCAATGACATCGATTGCAGTACCGGGATCATTGATCGCAGGGGACAAGGCACGGGATGCAATCTCGGCAAGGACTGATGCGCCAAATCGTGGGTCCTGATCGAACGATCGGGTATCCTCAACGGAAAAGCATGTTCTGATCGAGGCCATAACGTCTGCAATATTGTCCTCTGCAACACGATCGATAGACGCCACCGCACTTTTAGGATCGACCAATTGCCCTGGGATCAAGCGCACGAAAATGCGCGCCTTTGCATCTGTGGCGATCTTGGACATTGCGCGGGTATCGATATGTTGAATGTACCCAATCCTGTCGATGAACACATCAGTGGCAGATACTGGAATATCCTTTTCATCAGTCAGCTTTTTGCCGCCGAGATATGGGCTCTGACGTCGGGCGCGCATCGCGTCAACGGTCACTGTCTCAACCCGCTCCGTCGTCTCTGTCACGCGGCCCAATCGTGAGAGATGATCGATCCATCGCAGCAGTGTGACGACGATCAGAACAATTACCGCGATGGTCACGACAAACAGGACAACCCGTCCGCGATCACCATAAGCGCCGGTGCTCAGCGCAATGATGCCGACGAGGCTAAACAGGAACGAGCCGACAAATGTTGCCAGAACATTTTGCGTGGTGCTGTCTTCCATCACAAGTTTTGTCGCGCGCGGTGTCACATTGCTGGTTGCCGCCGAATAAGCGGAGACCATGGTACTGAGGGAGAATGTCGTCACCGTCAGCATGCTCGACGCAATGATGCCGAGGATGTTGTCGACGGCGTCAGCGCCGATTTTGGTCGGCAGGTCGCTTGGAATATAAGGACTGATCACGATCGCGATGAGAGCAGTGGCAACGGCAAGTATCGAAAACAGGGTCGCCCGAAACCAGATGCGGCGCGCAACCTTTGCAAAGAACCAGGCCCAACGTGATGTCATTCGACTTCCATATTTCAAAAATGATCCGCCCGAACTGGCAGAATTGGCGCTTCGTTGATCGGAGCCGCTAACGCACCAGTGGCGCACCGGCTCACCAAAAAGCTAATGCAATCCCATGGTCAATCATTGTCGTTTGGGATGTTCAGCAAATGACCACAAGCCTTGCAGTGGACCGCGTCAACTTCGTGCCTCTGGAGACCGCATTGTTCGCAAGGATACATAACTTTGTAAGGTCGAACGATCGATTGTGCCAACCTGACGAACAGCGAGATGCCAACGATCATCGTAACGACGGACGTTAATTTTCCCAAGGGCCCCGGCAAGGTGATGTCGCCGAACCCTGTCGTGGTCATCGTTGCGACTGTAAAGTAAAGCGCGTCGATAAAACCGACGAGACCGCTCTGGTGATAGAAAAACGTGGTGTAGACGAACCCGGTCACCATGAACAGGAAGACGAAGAAGTTCAGCGACGCGCGAGCGACGTCCCTGTAGCGATGACAACCCAGCCGCTTGAGAACGAAGGCAAAGAGTGGGCTCGCGCCGACTGCCCACAGTCTCATCGCCCGCAAAAATGCGAAATTGAACAACGCATCGGGAAACAGAAGCGTCGCCAATATGATCAGGTCGATCCATGTCAACGGTCGCTTCAGGAATGCCATGATTGAGCCGGCTGCGAAGGCTCGCGCAAGCAGTTCAGTGAGAATCCAGATCGCGATGAGGTAATCGATAATCAGATATGACGGGCCACTGCGCAGAAAAGGCCCGAAAATAAAGAATGCAATGATGCTGACATCGATCACGGCGAGTACCGCCTGCCAGCGCAAAGCCCATGTGTCGCGTCCGCTTTCAATACGGCGCAGCTTGCTCTGCAGCTGCTCGATCCGCCCTGATAAGCGGCTTTTGGCTTCGACGTCTGGTATCATTCTTAACGGATAAAGGTCCGCCACCACCAGGTCAACGTCAAGCGCTACTCCCTAAATCGAACTGATCCGAGTGTGAGACGACCACCAATCTGACGCACGCCCGGAGATCAGTGGTCGTCATTTATTTCAACCCCGTTTCAAGCCAGGGTGAAGATCAGTCCTGACAGAGCAAAGCCGAGGAGACCCACCAGCGTCTGCATGACGGTCCAGGTCTTGAACGTGGTTTTGATGTCCATGTTGAAGAAACGGCCAACAAGCCAGAAGCCGGAATCGTTGACATGGGACAGCATGACCGAGCCCGATGCAACTGCGATTACGATGGCCGCCAGCTCCACGCCTTGGTAACCAGCAGCTTGGACTGCCGGTTGAATAAGTCCGGCAGCCGCGATGAGGGCAACGGTGGCGGACCCCTGTGCGACGCGTAGCGCCGTAGCGATCAGAAAGCCCGCGACAAACACGGGCATACCAATGTCGGCTAGTGCGCTAGACAGCGCGTTGCCAATGCCAGATGCGCGAAGGACACCGCCGAACATACCACCGGCCCCGGTGATCAAAATGACCGAGCAGACTGGACCCAGGGCGGAGTCAACAATGCGTTCCACTTTGAGGGGATCTCGGCCGCGCATTGGACCAAGCACGACGGCGGCAACCAAAACCGAAATCAGAAGCGCAATCGGCGTCGAGCCTATGGCGCGCAGGAGTTGGAACCAGCCGGCATCCTTGTTCACCCATTCTTGGGCGCGGGCAAAATCCAGCCCGGTGTTCATGAAGATCAACAACAAAGGCAGAAGCAAAAGCGCCACGACGAGGCCGGAGCTTGGCAAGGACACGTCGTCGTCAACCGCTTTTTCGTCCGTCACATTTTCAGGAATAGGCAAAAAGATGCGGTTCCCGATCCATTGACCGAAAAAATGGCCCGCAAAGATCCAAGTTGGGATGGCAACGATCAAGCCGACGATGATCAACAGGCCGACATCAGCACCCAGTAACTCTGATGCTGCAACTGGACCTGGATGCGGCGGGACAAAAACGTGCATGCAGGAAAACGCAGTTGCGACAGGTATGCCGTAGAGCAGCAGGCTGCCACCCAGACGGCGACCCACTGTGAACATCACCGGAAGCATGACGACGAGCCCCGCGTCGAAAAAGATCGGAAAGCCGAAAAACAGCGACGCAATTCCCAAAGCCATTGGCGCGCGTTGTTCTCCAAAACACCGAATAAGGTCATCGGCCAGTGCCTGCGCACCGCCAGATACCTCCAACAAACGACCCAGCATGGCACCGAGCCCAACGAGAAGGGCCACACCGCCCAGCGTAGAACCAAAGGCAGTCGTGAGCGTGTTCATGATATTTGCGGTCGGAATGCCAGTCACAAGCGCGGTCAGAAAACTGACGAGTATGAGCGCCACGAAGGCGTGAACACGAAATTGAATGATAAGCAGCAACAAAAGCGCCACCGCGCCCACTGCTATGGAAATCAAGGTACCCGCAGACAGTGTCTGTTCAAATTCCGGCAAATGAATACTCCTTTAAATTTTAAATTCGCTCTTCCATGCCCAAACACGTTTCTAGACACATCGTTTGAGCTCGCAGAGATGCAGATTGAACCTCTATGAGGAAGGCGCCGATCAGCTTCAACCCGGTTCGATCGTTTATCAGTAACAATCCAGAGCGTGGTGCGCCGCTAGGCACATCGAGCGCGGTAGAAAATGCGTACAAGCAAGCATCGCTGTTGAGATCAGGACGGCAGCTATCGTCTGAAAGTTTTTTCGAGACCCGGACGAGAAACAGACCCAAGGTCCCCAGGAAGATAGGCAATCGGACCCGTCGGGAATGGGAGCGGTTCAAAGCTATTTGAGGTGAGCAGAAAGAACTTGAATGGGACTGCATTCGATATCCGTGTGCTGGACGAAGTCGACCCGTCCAGACTAGATCCCCTAAAGGTAGATGGTTCGGCGCTTTTGTATGGCGGCATTGGCTACTGAAAAGTTTGTTTCGCAATGAAAATGGCAACTCTCGGAAACTGAAACAGGAATTGCCGAGGGATCGGCGCACGCGTCGACTTGTTTTGGCAAAGCTGCCGAAACTGGTCGTTTCGGTCGTGTTACCGGCAGGCGCGAGGGAGTGCGATCCGACATCTGTCCGTCATTCCTTATCGGATCCGCCAAGAAACCGTGGTCACCCCGCGCCTCACTGAAATCGCCGAAACCGCTGTATCTGCAGACCGTTGTATGGATGGAACGTGTCAAACGGGGGGAGGCTGCTGACTCCGTGGAGAAACTATGGTCTACGACACTTCGTCAAGAAACCTAGTCGGGTGAAAAACCGGGTTCTGCGGCTTTGCAGTCGTTAGTGGAACCTATACAGAGTGGTTTGACATACAGGAATTCGCCAGACGCCTTATCCTTTCGCGTGACCACCTTTTTTAAGCTGTGCAACGAATTACGACGGTCGATCATGGCGTGGGGGCCATCATGAGCGAGACATTCATCGCCGCTTTAATTTTTTGCTGCTTGTGCGTTTCGTCGATCGGAGCGGTTTTCGTATCGCCCAAGATGGCTGTTCGTCACCGCGATGACGAAACAAGTGCGGTCGTTCGGTTGGTAGCGAACATATTCGTTGTGATGGCGTCGCTGGTATTCGGTTTGATGATCAACTCGGCGAAAAATACTTACGAAAGCATCGATACGAGTGTCCACGCGTTTTCGACTAACATCATATTGCTGGATCGATCTTTGAAAACGTACGGCATCGCTGGCAAAGAAACGCGTGACCGGCTTCGGGAATATCTAGAGTATGCCATCGCAAATCCCGCCCGAGCAGACATGACCAAGCCGGACTACGCTGGCACAGCAATTGATGCCGTGGGAAACGCTCTCCTGACTATCCAGCCAAGTGACGAATACCATAGAGATTTACTCCTCGACATCCGGCAACAGTATCATCGCCTGGTAGAGCAAAGATGGAGCATCGTCGAAAACGCCGAAGGTGCGATACCGAGACCGCTAATCGCGCTACTTGTCGCGTGGCTAACCTTGATCTTTGGGAGCTTTGGTTACCGCGCACCCGCAAATGCAGTGGTTGTCACATCTTTCGTTGTCGGTGCTGCCTTGATCTCCTGCGCGTTTTATCTCGTTCTTGATATGGATATTCCCTTCCACGGTGCGATCCAAGTTTCGGACCACCCGCTGAGACGTGCGTTGGCTGAACTGACGTTGTGACAATTGAGGCAACGAGTTTGTGACGACCTGACCTGCCACTGAACTTTCATCCGGCGGCGACTAGAGCCTCGGCAGTTTTTGATACGCCAAATGGCGCGGTGTGAGCAACCGGCGGAAACGCGAAGCTTTCATCTTGCGCAGCGTTGGAGCCGGTTGCGGCGATGGTCTCGGCAAAGTCTGCCGGGGTTTTGTATCCGAGCGATGAGTGCGGCCGGAAATGGTTGTAATC
>NZ_BBJU01000036.1 GCF_000739935.1 Agrobacterium rubi TR3 = NBRC 13261
GAATCAAGCTTCAAGCCGATCTGCCCTGCGAAGATCGAAACACGAAGACCGTTCCCGTAAACGGGTCCTTGTGCAGCTCGTTCTTAACCAGCGCCGCCAATCCATCATGCCCCTTACGGAAGTCTACGGGTTTGGTCGCCACCATGATCCGGACGCGGTTCGAGGGGAAGATCATATCGCCGCCGCCAGTGCACGCGCGATGGCAGCAATCCGGGCAACAGACGCACCTTCCTCAAGACGGATCGTGACCGGGCCGACAACAATCTCGGTGCGGCAAACTGGGTTGACACTCAGCGGCTCAGGCGCGGGCGTCTCGACGACTACGGCCGCGAATTCGACTGAGTCCTCCGGCTCAGGCAAAACCAGCTTGCCCTGCCGTGCCAGTGTTCGCCAGGTCGATAGGTGGTTGGCCTTCAGCCCGTGGCGGGCCGCAACTTCATTCACCGTCACACCTGGTCGCAAACTCTCCGACACGATGCGCGCCTTGATCTCATCCGGCCATTGACGATGCACCTCACGTCCGCTCCGCCGCGTTGTGAGAACCTCCAACGTAGCACCCATGGAGAAACTCCTTATCGCTCGTCCATGGAACTTCGATCACAGATCAGGCGACAGCGGGCAACGTGGGGGTGGAACAGCGGTTACGAAGCAAGCCTCAAAATAAACCCAATCAAATGGGGCGGAGACCGCGCTTACGACTTCCTCGACAGCTTTGTCGATGATGAAGAACTCGTCGCTCGCATCAAAGCGAAACCTACGCGGTAGCAATCGGGGGGTTACTCTCAAAGTAACTCTCTAATAAGATAAAGCGATGGCTGTGATAAACGTCGGGGATGCATTGTATTCGTCGAGTATCCAAATATGGTCGCCGGACACGTTGCCATTGACTTCTAGATAAAAATCATTCGGACCCGTTCTGTAAATGAAATACTTCTGCCGAACTTTTCCTTCAGCTGTATATGAAACAAGGAGTGCACCAGTACCATTGGTACACATTGAGATCTTTAGCACGGTTTTAGTTGCGCGATCGGGAGGCATTCGAATGAGTACTGGCTGTTTTGGATTGTCCCATCCGTCAATAACGAGCGCAGGCGCTGTTGATATTGCTGGCCAGTGAGCAACGCGATCCTGCCGTAAATCGAAGAGGGTACAAGCTCTTGCCATCTCTAGGTCAAGAAGTGGATAAATTAGGTAGCGCTCAGTGATCATAAACAACACCACGTCTGGCGCATAATCGCGGAGTAGCGCAGAGATGTTTGGCGGACGTCCCTCAACATTGACGTGGTGTGTACGTTGATAAGTCTCGCTAAAAGACGAAACTAGGTAGGGAGAAAGAAGGTCGCCAACAGAATCTCTCAGAATTAGCGCCCTCAGCCTAGAGGTCGACCCGTGACATCTCGTATCCACGGGTATTTCGCTTACATGAATCAATGCCGAACCAGGTTGAGTTCTCCAGTAACCACCGGGTGAACGAATTTCGAAATCAGGAAAAGAGTTTTCGAACTCTGGATAGTAAAAAGTATTTTCTCCAGGAATACCTGTTAAATTTGTAGCTTCGTTCCAATCATCAGATTCATGAATATCTAGAATTTTACCCGGATCGAACAACGCGTTCGCTGGACAGTGTAACGACAATCGCAATACCATTTGCTGCCAGGCTAGATACGCACCGTAACCGTTCCAATGTGAATCTCTTGGAGAGTAAGTGTGGGCTGTTTTTTTGCCATTCATCAACACCTGACGAAGATCTAATAGCTCTAGATCTTTCGCTATATTCATGATGCTGTCATGAACACTTGGCCGGGATCGTCCCTCTGGCGCAATCTCTCTGAGCAATTCAGGATATATAGACCACTTTGCTGGTCCTACCATAAATATACATGGTATCCCTCTTCTTTTGCACTGGCCATCTAAATGATACGCACTTTCAATCCAACGTGAGGCATGGTCCTCGTCTGGTTCATATGTGCCGCACGCTTGACTGAAGTCCTCTGCATATTTGTCTCCTAGAAAGAACCACCCATTCTCCAAGAAAATGCCATCTGCGGTGCTAAGAAATCTTTTGCTTGTCATCAATTATACAAACTCGTCACCTTATTGAAGGATAGATCCCTTGTTCGACAAGTCCGACATTTGGAGGCGCGGGTAACTGCTTTACTATAATGCAGAGGACCGAACAAAATTGGTATCTCTGCATCACAGGATCATAAGCTATGTTTTTTTAGAAGATTATTCGGTGCCTAGGACATCAATCGTAACAACAAGTATGATGACCATCTACAAAGTTCTCATGACTTAAAAAGCTCCTCGCATTTGAGAAAGTGTGCCGTTAAAATTTGCTTAACAACGCCTCTTCGCAAACCGTCTGCACCGCCTTTCCCATTCTTTCATAAAATTCATCATCATGGTTTACGTCATGTGGAGCTGCGCCTGATTCTAAGCTTTCTTGAGCTACGTGGTGCATAAAGAGACGCATAACATGATCGACACCCTCTTCCGTGACTTCACGCAAGCCCTCGTCATAATAACGTCCGCGATTGTAGTTGCCGGTGATTATCTCATAAGATGGAAAGTATCCCACATTTTCATGCTGTGATGTCGCCATCTCTGCTGCAACCCGCAAAACGGATTTGCTATACGTTGTACTCACAAGAACATGTTTTGAAGCAGCAGTCGCAGCCAGTGGAACCGGAGAAACAGTTAGAATAACGCGAATTTTCGGATTAATCGCTTTTAGCCTACCAATAAACTCATTTAGATCCTTCGAAACTTCATCAACTGACAGGTTTTTAAAACCGTATTTTGTTTCATCAAACTCGCCACCTGCAACGCCGGGACAAATTGGCAGCGCGGCCTCGTCAGATTTGCAGTACCAAAACTCAGTAAGACCGAGAGTGAATACGAAAACATCCGTGTCTTCAAACATTGTTCGAACATGAGACAAATGCTGCGCTCTGTCCTTCTCCATCTCATTTTCGTTCGCAAAGCCTTGCGGCTGTATTGCGGGCCTAAAGGGGTCGACCAACTTTCCGTCGGCCGTCTTCCATGCCGGTTCAACAGGTAGGAATTCACCGTATGCGCGCTTCATAAGTTGAAGCAATTGCCGAGTCGTGTATATATTGCCAAATCGTGCAGAGAATGTGCCGTAGTTGAACCTCGTTGGTATCTCGGAAGATATATTGAGCATAGGGTGAGCTGACTCTGGAACAAAATAGTTGTAACCACTGTTTCGCAGATGCCGAGCAATATGCTGCGCAAAGCAGCTGCCAGCAGTCGCGACTTTGTCATTGCGGTCGATTTGAAACGGAAAACCTACTACTGGGTCTACTTTAGAGTAGTGGACTTTTGCGATTGAACGCGACCAGCGAGTATAGTCCGGCATTTCGCTGTAAGGATTTGGGGTACGGTTCTTATTCATCGGATAAAGTCCCATCCTGCAAAGTGTCCACCAAGCGTCTTCTCTATCTCTTGGAACATCAGACCATAGTAGCTGAGATTACCATGCGTGGGGTCTCCACCTATGCAATCTTCTGCAAGCCACATATCATCTTTCATCGCCGATGATGGAGGATAAAGCACCTTGGCGCCTATTTGTTCGCATTTGGCAGCGAATATTTCGGAGTGAACCCTCCACGCCTTATAGCGAGTCAAACTCGCGGTCACAAGTGTTCCAGTTTGGGCCAAAATAGTGTCGTTTGCAACTATCTCGCCTACTAGAGCGTCGTTTTGGATCGTGGGTGGAGATATCACATGATAAACGTCAGCATCAACGCTGTTTCTCAAGCCTTCCAGATCTAAGAGAAAATTTTTGCAGTTATGCTCGATTGCATCGTGGACTGCTGCATGAGGTATTAACTCAAGGTTGTCGTCAACCAGTAGATCAGGCTCGCTAGGTAGTATGAAGTCATAAGCCCGAGCCGAGTGAAGCAACGTCAGGGCGTTGTGGGCATTACCTCCGAACGTAGAAATGTACACGATTTCTCGGTCTGGCGCGATCCTGGCCCTCACTCTGTCCAAAAGCTCTGGGTTGAACAATATCCTGCCACCTTCGATAATGCCGTAATGAAGCTTGGTCTCATCTTGATGAAATATGTTGCGATTGTTGTATACGTCGAAGACATAGTGTTCGATCGCTTTCCCAGTTTTATCCGTCGCAAGCTCCCTGTTGTAGAGGAAGGGAATGCCGGCCGCTAGGTGACTGTGACCGAAATGTATGGCTGCTATCGTCGTCATTCAGCACCTTCGCTAGAACATTAGTTGAAAATTCACACTGTTTAAAGCGACTAACAGGTTTGTGACAGCGTGTGAACTCAGCAATTTAAAAGTTAACACGTGATATTCAATCTGTCGTAAGCGCCTCAAACCGCGACTTTGGTCCTGCTCCAAATTACCACCGGCAGCGCGGGCGATATGATGATTTTTTCGTAAATCTGTCAGTTAGTCGCTTGGAAAAAACTTGCATTTCTGGGAGCTAGGTCAACGCCCTCTCTGTGCCTCTCTTACATAGTGAACAAGCGGGTTTTCGCCGGACGTTTGGAGTTCAGTAAAATGTGTTCGATAGTCTGCAACATCAAAGCTTCTGTTGGGCCAGCGGTCATCGTGCACTCCACGCAGTATAAAGTGCATTAGGGGGTTGGTACCACTGGATTTCACCAGAGGATTTTTATCGAGGTAAAATTTGCTGTCAAACGCCCAATGAGGATCTCGTCCCTCTTTACCGCCATACGAAAGGAAATGGGACAGCGGCTCAACGCCGTGCTTCACCACATCCTCGTTGTTCTTGAGATAGTACGTGGTGTCAAACAGTGGATGCGGGGAGAGGCCCAATCGCCATCCGGTAGTGACATAATCAACAAGCGGATTAACCACAGTTCGCCCAGCGACCTGCGCCATGTAAAAGCTTGCGTCGAATAATGGATGCGGATTTAACAGGCGCTTTGCTCCAACGGTCAGATAATGGACGAGCGAATTAAAAGATGTCTCGGTTTCCAAGTAGTTAGTCGCATAGGTTCTAGAATCGAATAGTATGGTGAGCTCTCTGCCTTCAGCCCATTCAAAGAACATATATTCTAAAACGTGGCGAGATAAGACAGCCTGATTTCCAGATTTTTTAGGAAGTTGTCTAATTTCAATCAAAAATTGCTTTATAAGTTCTGCGTCACGTCGAACATTCGTGACAAGCTCCCCTTTTGATCCGGGTAAAAATCTTGATGCCAAGGATCGATTGAAGCCACATAAGTCCATTAGTGTCTCAATACAAACATCTCGCTGATAGTGTAGATCAGGTCTGCTATGGTCATCGACGTCCATTGGTGGTGACGTGTTACCACAAATCTTCTGAAGAATGTTGAAATTGTCTACTTTCAAACGTTTGACGACAACGTCTGTGTAATCTGGGTTCATCTCTGAAAGTTTTGCTGCGAAACCAGCAGATTGGCTAAATCCCTCCTCCAAGGTCGTCGGGTAGCCACCTTCTTTCCAATTTTTTAGCATGTCTGCTTGCCAAGAAAATTCGCCAGGAATAAAGGACGACAAATGCTCAAGCTTATACTCTAACATTCCGTAGTTAAACTCGGCTTGTTCGTGGCTCAGAATCTGAGAAGTTGTATATCCCGCATCTTGCGAGCAATATGTGATCAACCGTTCCAGAACATGGGCGAGACCCCCATCGGTGTGGTTAGGTTCAGGGTTGAAGTCTGCCCATTTCCAAGGATGTTTAAAAAGCTTGCGCAGTGCTGCCGGCCTAAACCAAAACATAGTCCCGTATGCTGCGATCGGGGTGTTCGCGTCAAATTTAACCGACATATCCAGCATTTTTGCTATTTGAGTTGCTCTTGGTTTGTTTGTGAACCAAGCCTTGCCCATTGTGGGAAAGGAGATATGGACCACTGGTGGCACGGCCACCCCCGTCCATGGCTGAGATGCAAACATGTGAAGAACACTATCGACCAGCGCTTTAGAGCCAGCGATGTTTTCAAGCATATGGCGCTTAAACAACATGCCACGACCGCCTTCGATTTGAGGCGATTTTTTTGTATGTAGGCGTAAAACCAGATCATAGCGATCATCTAAGAAGAATTTTTTACACGAGATGAACAGAGCAGACATGTCCCGCCCTCTATTTTCCTCCACAACTAAGACATAGACATTCAAGTAACCGCTACGCTTTTCGAGCTCTTTTTCGATCTCCTTTTTCTTAGAAGTATCGCTTGTTGTGATAATGAGATCGAATGGAATGGTAATGTGCGACGCATAATCCAGGGTTTCATGCAGAAGTTCAGTATAGTAAATATGGGCACAGACCGCGACCTTCAAAGATATATTAGAGGGATCAAAGTTTTCGAGACCCGCTTGTGGAAAAACCTTTGTTAACCCTGCGTTTGTATTGAGCGTGCGTAGATTTGCTGAACGAAGTATATTTTTCCAGATAAATCCCTCATCATAATCTGAGGTTTCGCGCATAATGCGTAGAGCTCTCGGGAGATCGACCGCGTTTTGCTCCAGAAAAGATGAATCGTGAAAAAACACTCTTCGTTTTAGTATTGGGCAACGTCGCTCTAAACTCTGGTCTACGTTTATAAAGCAAGGATAAGGTGACGGGTAATCCTCGTCGTTGTCGTATACACCGCAAGCGTAACCAGCATCGATAAAATGTTGCGTGAACCTCGATTCATGTAGAAGTACAGAATCTACGTAACTTTCGATATTAGGAATTGTTTTCCAATATGATGAAAATTCTTCTGAATGAAGCAGTTCTCCGCGTACCGTAATGAAGTGAGAATTCAGATGCCTGTGCAATACGCCTTCGTTGGTAAACGGATTGGGAACAACCTCCTTGTGCGCGCTTATCCCCCAAAAGTCGACTTCAAGCGCGTCCATTTTGTCAAATAATTCTTTAAACGGGAAAATTGGACCGTAGAAAGTATGGTTTAAAAGTATAAGCTCGTCGTAGTCGGCCAGATTTTCATAACCGATAAACTCGATACCGTCCTTGTAGGCCCAGACGTCGAAGCCGACGTTCTCACGCTCTAATATCTCACAACCAAGCGACTTAAGTCGAAACTTCGTCTCAGACGACAAAGGAGTGTTAGACACGAAAACGTTGCGACTAACATATTCTTGGAGCTTTTCCACGAGGTAAAACATATATTCGTCAACAATGCCGTGTTCGTCGAAGAAAAATGTAATCGCAGCTCGTTTCACTTTACTATCCGCTTCATGTTTGAGCATCCCTCTTGGAGATGTAAAATGCTGAGTATGCGAGCAAAAACCTCTCGTACACAGCTGAATTTCTAGAGATGTTTACGCAACTGGCGGGAACCCGTTTTCCCTAACCGTTTTTGAAGTGCCATAAACACACACGGGTTATCAATACCCTTATTTCAATTCGGAAGAAATCCTATAACCTTTGTATCGGTCAGTGAGCGCAGCCGCCCCCTTATCGCGATTGGCGTCCCAACAGACGAGCAGTTTCAGGTTGATATCAGCAGTGGGGACTTAAAAAATGTTGTCTTCGCCCACCTAGCATGTGTTGAACGAGCAGGGGATAAACATGAATCTTATCGTGCTGTAATCGAATAGCGTTGTATTCGGCAACGGGTTGGATATTGAGTTGGCTAGGTCTTGAGGACGAATTTGGCAACAATTACGATTGGGAAGAAGTTGAGCAGAAGTTGCATTATAACTGGAGGCGCGGGGTTCATCGGAACCGCTATCTCATCCAAACTAGCCTCAGTTTTTGATCGAGTGGTGATTGTCGACAATTTTCACCCTCAGGTTCACGAAGATAGTAGACGCCCCGCCAATCTTGACCCGAGAGTGGATGTGGTGGTCGGTAACGTCGCAGATTCGGCGACTTGGGACAATCTACTGCCTACCGTTGCGCCTGATCTGGTCATACATCTAGCAGCGGAAACGGGTACGGCACAATCACTGAGTGAAAGTACACGTCACGCCTTTGTAAATGTCGTTGGCTCATCTCAGATGCTCGATGCATTTCTTCGCCATTCGGTGGTCCCAAGGCGCATTTTACTTGCATCTAGCCGGGCAGTGTACGGCGAGGGAGAATGGGTCGATGGCCTAGGCAATCGAAGCTATCCTGGGCAGCGTTCTAAGGCTATGCTAGATCAGAAAATTTGGGATTTCCCAGGTCTTAAGTGCCTTCCGTTCGATTCTTTTACAACACACCCCCGGCCAACTAGTGTCTATGGCGCAACTAAGCTCGCACAGGAAAACATTTTCGGTTCGTGGGCAAAGTCGTTTGGCGTTGACCTGGCGATTTTGCGCCTTCAGAATGTTTATGGCCCAGGTCAATCGCTCACCAACTCCTACACGGGCATCGTTCCATTTTTCATGAGAATGGCACGCAAAAAGCAAAGCATTCCTGTGTATGAAGACGGGGAAATTATCCGAGATTTTATCTATATCGATGATGTGGCCGAAGCCATTTTGCTATTCGCTAGGTCGGAGGGCAACTTTGAAACTATATACGACGTCGGCTTAGGCCGTCCGATCTCCCTCTACTTCCTCGCCCAAAAAATCGCGGACTGTTATGGCGCGCCGTCTCCTCACATAACCGGGCAATATCGACATGGTGACGTCAGGCACGCGAGCTGCTCGATGGAGAGAACGGTTGCTCGTCTAGGCTGGTCTCCCATTTGGGGTGTTGACAAGAGTATCGAGGCACTTCGTCTGTGGATTGAGGAAAAACTGGGAGACGGCGCGCGCGAATAATTGACGGTCCGCCTTACGCCAATAATCAACTGAATTTTTGAAATTCATTAAGCGGTTGCTGGAGGGGGCAAGGCGATGCGGTTCTGCAAGCGCTTGGATCATTTCATAAGCTAGCGACCCTTTTCTGATCGCGTGTCAAAGCTGATGTTCGAGACCTGCGACATATAGCTTGCAATATCTGATCGACAAAGTACAACCTCCCGCAACTTGAACCGTCAATAATTGGGCTCCATGGATCACACAATTGCACTAATTAAACCGAAAAGATTTGGTGACGCACGTGGTTGGTTTACAGAAGTTTATAGTGAACAGACTTTCGAAAATTTCGGTATCACCAACAGGTTCGTTCAGGACAATCATTCGTTGTCAGTGCCTGCCGGCACGATCCGCGGCCTCCATTTTCAAACTCCGCCATTTGGCCAGGCCAAATTGGTGCGTTGCATTCGTGGGAGCATTTTCGACGTCGCTGTGGATGTGAGAAACGGTTCTCCGAGCTACGGGAAATGGGTTGGCGTCGAATTATCTCAAGAGAATGGTCACCAGCTATATATACCGGTTGGATTTGCGCACGGGTTCATGACCCTGCAGCCCGACACAGAGGTTTGTTATAAAGTCACCGCAGGATATGCGCCGAAAAATGATGGTGGCATTCGCTGGGATGATGGAGATATCGGCATCGAATGGCCATTCACTCCCGATGTAACAGCAACGCTGAGTGACAAAGATCTTAAGCTGCCGACCTTAGCCGAATTTGAAAGCCCGTTTTCATATGAAACGCACGGCAATGAGCCGCTAAAGCTTGTGGAACTTTGAGGCAAAAACGGCAGGCATTTCGCAATGATGAGGTTATCAGCGGTCGTTTGCACAGGTAACGCATGACTAAATATGTATGACGCATCGTTCGGCGCTGGAGCTATTACGTATGCAGCTTGTGGAAATGTTCGCTGCAGGATTAAAGGGATTTCGTGATGAGCACAAAAGGTATAATTCTGGCTGGTGGCACAGGAACAAGACTGCACCCAGCCACACTGGCGGTAAACAAGCAGCTGATTCCGGTCTATGACAAGCCAATGATTTACTATCCCTTGTCGGTGCTGATGCAGGCTGGCATCCGGGAGGTGCTTATCATCTCGTCGCCTGAATCTCTGGACAGCTATCGCACTTTGTTCGGTGACGGATCAAAATGGGGAATGCTGATTTCCTACGCATTGCAACCAAGCCCTGATGGGTTGGCTCAGGCGTTCACAATAGGTGCGGACTTTATCAATGGCTCGCCCGTATCGCTGGTCTTGGGTGACAACATTTTTTTCGGTGCCGGCCTTGAAAAGCTGTTGTTGAGTGCGAAAGCACGGCAGCATGGAGCGACAGTCTTTACATACGAGGTCGATGATCCTCATCGCTATGGAATTGTTGAACTGGATGAAACGGGTCGACCGATCCATATCGTCGAAAAGCCTGCACATCCCAAATCTAACCTCGCTGTGACCGGACTTTATTTCTACGATGAGACCGTCGTGGAACGTGCCAGAAGCATCAAGCCTTCGGCTCGAGGCGAATACGAAATCACAGACCTCAATCAATTGTATCTTGAAGACGGCAGCCTGCACATAGAACGCATGTCTCGCGGTTACGCCTGGCTTGACACAGGCACGCACGATAGCTTGCTGGAGGCCTCCGAATTTGTACGCACAATCCAGCATCGACAGGGCACACACATTGCGTGCATTGAAGAAATCGCTTTCAACAACGGCTGGATTTCGGTGGATACTCTCGTTGAGTACGGGCATAAGTTCTCAAAAACTGTGTATGGCAGATATTTGCTGAAAATCGCCAGTTCGAACCCAGTGGTTGGATAAATCTATAAGGGATTAAGCATGCGTGTTCTTGTTACAGGTGGAGCAGGATTTATCGGTTCAGCGCTGGTACGCTACCTCGTAAAAGAGGTGGGTGCAGAGGTACTTACCGTCGATAAATTGACATATGCTGGAAACCTGGCGTCGCTGAGCAGCGTCGATGGCGCTTTGAACCATCGTTTTTTGAAAGCCGACATCTGCGATGCCGTTGCAATGCGGCAAGCCTTTGAAGAATTTCAACCCAATCTCGTCATGCATCTTGCGGCAGAAAGCCACGTTGACAGATCCATAACGGGTGCAGCAGATTTCATTCAAACCAACGTCGTTGGCACGTTTACTTTGTTGGAAACTGCCCGTGGGTACTGGAACAGCCTGTTACCCTCAGACAAGCAGGCGTTCCGGTTTCTACATGTTTCGACAGACGAGGTTTACGGTTCACTCGGCGAAGATGGCCTGTTTGAAGAGACCACGCCATACGACCCGTCGTCACCTTACTCCTCCTCAAAAGCGGCCAGCGACCACTTGGCTGTAGCCTGGCACAGAACATATGGACTTCCGGTTGTTGTTTCAAATTGCTCGAACAACTACGGGCCGTATCATTTTCCAGAAAAACTCATACCTCTGACAATTCTCAACGCTCTCGAGGGTAAAAACATACCGATATACGGGAGTGGCGTGAATATTCGCGATTGGCTATTTGTCGATGATCACGCACGCGCTTTGTATCTGATCGCAACGCGAGGACGCACAGGCGAAAAGTACAATGTGGGCGGCCGTAATGAGCGCCGCAATGTGGATGTTGTCGAGCGCATATGCAGCTTGATGAACCAACTGCGCCCGAAGAATGAGTCTTATGAGAAGCTGATCGTAAATGTAACGGATCGGCCTGGCCATGATGCTCGTTACGCCATTGATGCGACCAAGTTGGAAAATGAGCTTGGTTGGAAAGCACAAGAAAACTTTGATTCGGGCATAGAAAAAACCGTTCGATGGTATCTGGAAAACGAGTGGTGGTGGAAGCCATTGCGAGACGGAGTTTATACCGGGGAACGCCTCGGCATTGTCAAAGCTGTATAGCTGTTCGCGCTGAGCGTTTGACTGGTCGGAGTTGAAAGTGGCCTCTTCAAGAGGCACAAGGGAAATTGTGCCTTTGTCGGCAGTATGACCACTTTTCGAGTTGCGACTGCCATGAACTACGAAACATAAGGGTAGGAAATTTGAAGTATCTTGTGACCGGCGGCGAAGGTTACGTGGGACGTTATGTTGCACGTTGGCTTATTGAAAATGGGCATACCGTTGTCCTTACCTCGCGGCGGGGGACAACCCAAATTTCAGGTGCAGAGGTTGTTCACGTAGATATTTTGAATTCCACCAGCGATATTTTCGAGCAGGTTGGCCGTCCCGACGTACTGATCCATCTTGCTTGGGAGGATGGTTTCCGCCACACGAGCGATAAACATCTGAAAAACTTGCCCGGCCACATTAGCTTCATCCGAAATATGCTTGAAGGCGGATTGAAGCATGTCGTTGGACTAGGGACGATGCATGAGGTTGGATATCACGTTGGTCCGATTTCTGAAAATACGCCAACATCCCCACAACATGCTTATGGAATTGCAAAAGATCATCTCCGTCTTGTACAGGAACTCTACTGCAAAGAGTTTTCTGCCGTGAGCCAGTGGTTGAGATGTTACTATATTTATGGTGATGACGAACTCAATAATTCAATTTTCGCGAAGTTGCTGCAAGCCGTGCAAGACGGGAAAGACGCATTCCCGCTGAATAGCGGTGAGCTTCTTTATGACTTCATACATGTGAAAGATCTCGGCGCACAAATCGGCGCTGTGTCGACACAGACAGACGTCGTGGGAGTTATAAATTGCTGCTCCGGGGAGCCGACGAGTTTGAAAACAATGGTCTACCGCTTTGTAAAAATGCACTCTCTCAATATCAAACTTGATTGGGGCAAATTCCCATTGCGTCCATATGACTCGAGAGCGGTTTGGGGTGATAGTGAGAAGCTAACCAAGGCGCTTACTGCGGCAAATGTTACCGTTGATCATTAGAATTCGAGGATGAGCAACGGAGAACCGTTTTGGAAATCCTCATAGTGTGGACAATTGGATGCCTGGTTTCGGCTTAGGATTGAACTCCTTGATCCAGTCGTCAAATCGGCAATGTAGTAAGCCATCAGCAGAGCACGAAGCGTTATTTCTGAAGAAAAAATTGACGCGCTGCGGTGCGAGTTTAATCGCTTGAAGCCTGCAAGTCATCTGATTGATGACTTGCAGGCGGGTAACACCCATCGATTTCACGTGATATTTGATGTTGTCAAACGTTTGCGTGGATATTCGATTCCGGCTGATAGAGATACAGCGGTGCCATGGTGGACTGTGGGCGATTGGCGCCCGGCCCCGCCGCCTTGAGCTGGTTTCTTCAAACACGGGCTAGAAATATGATACTCTCGTGGTTCTTCACCCGCCCCATGAGGCCCCAGTGATTCTCTCCCTTTCCGGCGTTCGTAAATCCTACATGACGACGGAGGGGCCATTAGAGATACTGAAAGGTATCGACCTTGATGTTGCGGCCGGCGAGAGCGTGGCTCTGACGGGTGAGTCCGGCAGCGGCAAGAGCACACTTCTTCATCTGGCGGGTGGACTAGATCATGCGGATGGCGGCTCGGTGGTGATGGGAGGGCAGGATCTTGCGTCGTTTGATGACGGCGCGCGTGCCAAATATCGCCGAACCCAGGTTGGCCTCGTATTTCAGCAATTTAACCTGATCCCGTCCTTGGATGTTGCGGCGAACATCTCATTTCACGCCAAGCTCGCCGACAGGTACGACCCGGCCTGGGAAGCTGCTCTTACGCGAGAACTGGGCTTGAGCGCTTATCTCGCCAGATATCCGGAACAGCTTTCTGGCGGCCAACAACAGCGCGTCGCGATTGGAAGAACGCTCGCGGCAAGGCCTCCTCTCATCCTGGCAGACGAAGCCACCGGAAATCTCGATGAGACCACCGGCGATACGGTGCTGGATCTGATGTTGTCGCTCGCACGCAACGCCGGGTCTGGGCTTCTCCTCGTCACCCACTCGTCCCGATTAGCGGAACGGCTGGATCGGAAAGTCATCCTGCGCAGCGGGCGGATTGCCGGATGAGGCTTGTCGCATTCACGGCCTTGCTGTCACATTGGCGTCGCAAGCCGCTGCAATTGCTGACACTGGTAATGGGTATCGCGCTGGCAACGGCGCTCTGGTGCGGCGTGCAGGCCATCAATGCCGAGGCGCGCGCCAGCTATGATCGGGCTGCATCCGTTCTGGAGCAGGGTGCTTTGTCTCAAGTGGTGTCGCAAGACGGCACCGGTATCTCGGTCTTGTCCTACGGCAATCTGCGCCGTGCAGGGTGGAATGTCTCTCCCGTCATCGAGGGCATATATCGGTTCGGCACGTCACGCATCACGCTGATCGGCATCGATCCGCTCAGCATGCCGAAGGAAGGGCAGGTGGCGACGGTTTCTGATGGGGCTGATCTTCTGGCGTTCCTCTCGCCCGCCGGCGAGTTCGTGGTCTCGGAGGCAACGGCAGAACAGCTGCGTGGCAAAACGGATATGGGTCTCAAGATATCAGATAGCGTGCCGGATGATGCCGCCTTCGTGGATATCTCGGTGGCTGACCGGCTGCTGGAGACACATGGCAAGATCACCCGCCTCGTCGTCGCCCGTGAACAAAAGCCTGGACTGGCACCCATCGAAAACATTGCACCCGAACTGACGCTGCGCGAAAACAACGATCAGCCGGATGTCGCCCGTCTCACAGATAGCTTCCACCTCAACCTCACGGCGTTCGGTTTCCTCTCCTTTGTCGTCGGCCTCTTCATCGTCTATTCGGCCACCGGATTGACGTTCGAACAGCGACGGGGAACATTTCGAACATTGCGGTCCCTCGGCGTTTCGTTACCTTCGCTCACAACCATGCTGCTCATCGAACTCGCAGGATTGGCGCTTATCTCCGGCCTCATCGGCGTCGTCATGGGCTATTTCATCGCCTCGGCTCTCATGCCCGGCGTGGCGACTACCCTGCGCGGTCTCTATGGCGCAAGCGTGCCCGGCTCCTTAACGATACGACCGGAGTGGTGGGCAACAGGGCTGGCGATAGCGCTTGGCGGAACGGCGATCTCGTCGGCACAAAGCCTGTGGCGCGTCTGGACATTGCCCATCCTTACGGCCGCCCAGCCCAGGGCCTGGGCAAGAGCTTCGGCAAGAACACTGACCTATCAGGTAGCAGTGGCAGCAGCATTGTTGGCTCTCGGGGTCATATTGGCTGCCATCGGGTCCGGGCTTGTCGTGGGATTCGCGGTGCTGGGCTGCCTGCTGCTGGGCGCCGCCCTCCTGCTGCCGGGTCTTCTCGCCATCGGCCTGTCCCTCGCAGAACGCCTTTCTAAACGGGCTCTGACACAATGGTTCTGGGCAGACACCCGCCTGCAATTGCCAGGCCTCTCGCTCGCGCTGATGGCGCTTTTGCTGGCATTGTCGGCGAATATCGGCGTCGGAACCATGGTCTCAAGTTTCCGGCTGACATTTCTGGGGTGGCTGGATCAACGGCTGGCAGCGGAACTTTACGTCACCGCCCAGGATGAGGAGCAAGCCAAACGACTCCGGCAATGGCTTCCACAGCACGCCACAGCGGTGCTCCCTATCTGGAGCGTCGAGCGCGATGTGCTGGGGGAGCAACTGCAAATCTTCGGCGTTGCTGATGATCCAACCTACCGCGACCATTGGCCCTTGATCGTGGCTGACGCAGATGCGTGGGACAAGATCGCTGCGGGCACCGGCGCCCTCATCAATGAGCAGATGTGGCGCCGCGGCGATGCAAAGCTGGGCCAGGCCATCCCCATGCCCGGCGGCTGGAACGTCACTGTGGTGGGAACCTATTCGGACTACGGCAATCCCAAAGGGCAGGTCATCGTCGGAATAGACAGCCTGGTCACACATTATCCGGATGTTCCCAAACTCCGCTACGGCGTCCGGGTACCGCCAGACCGCGCGCAAGATCTCAAGGCACAGATCGTCAGCGAGTTCGGCCTCCCGCAAACCGCAGTCATCGATCATGCGTCCCTCAAGCAGCAATCGAGGGCCATTTTCGAGCAGACGTTCACCGTCACCGGCGCCTTGAATGTGTTGACGCTTGGCGTCGCCGGTTTCGCAATGTTCGCCAGTCTGCTCACACTGTCCGGCATCCGCCTACCCCAGCTGGCACCGCTCTGGGCCATAGGCATCCGGCGGCGAGATTTGGCATTTTATGAGGTCGCCCGCACTTTGGCCCTGTGGCTCGCCACATTTGTTGCCGCCATCCCTGTTGGTCTTGGTTTGGCGTGGGTACTGTTGGCAATCGTCAACGTGCAAGCCTTCGGCTGGCGTCTGCCGATGACAGTCTTCCCGCTGGATTGGGTTTGGCTGGGCTCAATAGCGTTTGTTGCTGCTCTCTTATCGGTCGCCGTGCCTGTTCGTCGCTTGGCAACGATCAACCCCGCAGATTTGCTCAGGATTTTCGCCAATGAACGCTAGAAAGTGGGTCGCGATTCTGGCCGCAATTTTCATGGCTGCCTCCGCTGGCAGTAGCCAGGGCCAAGGCTTCGCCGGGCTCGGTTCCGATGCAGAGGGTTTCTCAGTGCCTCAACAAGGACATGAATTGTCCTTCCCGGCAGACCACGGCGCTCACCCCGATTATCGGATCGAATGGTGGTACGTAACAGCCAATCTCCAAGGCAAAGACGGCAAAAGATATGGGGCCCAATGGACGCTGTTCCGGTCAGCCCTGGCACCCGGAAGCGGCGAGGGATTTTCAGATCCCCAGGTTTGGATCGGCCACGCAGCTCTCACCACGGATGACCACCACTATTTCGCTGAACGTCTCGGCCGGGGAGGCGTCGGGCAGGCAGGGGTCAGCATTGCACCCTTTGAAGCCTGGATCGATGATTGGCAGATGAAGGGCGCAACACCGTCGACATCGGACCAACTGGATGACCTTACCCTCACAGCCAACGGGAGCGATTTCAGCTACAGCCTGAACCTGGACGCAAACGGACCTCTTGTTCTGCAAGGAGATCGCGGCTTCTCCGTAAAATCTGGGGCGGGCCAGGCCAGCTATTATTACTCGCAACCCTCCTATCACGTGTCCGGGGCCATCAAGCTAGCCGGCTCTGATGTGAAGGTCACAGGCAAGGCATGGCTGGACCGGGAGTGGTCCTCCCAGCCACTTGCGAACAATCAAACGGGGTGGGATTGGTTTTCTCTCCATCTGGACACGGGTGAGAAGCTGATGGCTTTCCGGCTCCGCGATGACAAGGATGGGTTTATCTCGGCGAACTGGGTATCTAATGACGGACAGACTACCCCGCTGTCGAAGGACGACGTTCGTCTAGAACCCATAAGACGAGCTAAGGTAGACGGGCGTGACATCCCGGTTGGCTGGCGTATCCAAATTCCGAACAAGTCTCTGGACATCACAACCCAGCCTTTGAACGACCAATCGTGGATGGCAACCTCGCCGCCATACTGGGAGGGTCCGATTAGCTTCGGAGGTAGCACAACGGGTGTTGGGTATCTTGAAATGACCGGCTATTAGCGGCCGGGCGCTTCTTTGCCAAGGGTAGAATTTCTCTCTCTGCGTTCAAGTAGGCTGTCTTTTTACGCTTTCGTTCTCCTTTATTCCGGAGGAGCTGTTTGATAGGAGTTGACGTCAAATTGCTACGGATTAAGCCGGATCGCCAATTCAACATTCAAGACCCCGGGAAAAAGTCACGAGGCTTTTCGACTTAGAGCTGCTATTCCCCTTTTGGATCGGCTTTGTGATGGAGGGGAAATTTCGGAGTATCGTGCATCGTCGACACGCGAGAACGACGATAGTGCCACCCGTTCGTCGTCTCAGTGGGAAAGACGAAACGCCTGGCTGCATGTTGCGAAGACTGCGCAGAAGTCGGGCGACTGATGAGGGCACGTTTTAGCTCGCGGCACCCAGACCGGTATTGAAACAGCCGCGCAGATGGGGGCTGACGAACCGCAACGTAAGCCTTTATCTGATTGGTCCCAATGCCATACTGGCATTTCTTGCGATTGTTGTTTTGTTTGAACTGTGTAAGATTCTTCAATGCGACACCCTAGAGAGTCGATACCGTTACGACGAGCCAATCAGAACCTGTTGCCATGATGAAGTCTTCCCTCGATCATATCCCGCCCCGAAAGCAACGCGAGCTTGCCCGTGCGCTGGAAATCCTGCACGAGGAGTTCGAGGATGCAATGGGCGAGGGAACAGCCGAATTCAAGAAGCGTGGACGCATCCTGAAAATCATCCTGTTCGGCTCTTACGCCCGCGGCACCTTTGTCGACGAGCCGCATACGATGAAGGGCTATCGCTCTGATTTTGATTTGCTCGTCATCGTCAACAATCGCAAGCTGACCGACTTTGCCGAATACTGGTACAAGGCAGCCGATCGTTTGATCCGCGATAGCTTTATAGAGACGCCGGCACAGTTCATCGTTCACTCACGCCGTGAGGTGAACACGCAGCTGAAGGAAGGGCATTACTTCTTCTCGGATATTCGCAAGGAAGGTATCGTTCTCTACGAGCTCGACGATGAGCCATTGGCTGAGCCGAAGCCGCTGACTGCAGAGGAGCGATTGAGAGTGGCGCGGGAGCATTTTGATCAGCGGTACGCTGAGGCAAATGTCGTGCTTGAAACCGCTCGCTTTCAGCTTGGTGAATCGCGGAAACAAGGTGGCGCTTGGACGAATTGGTCAGCTTTCAGTCTTCATCAAGCAATCGAGCAATTGTACTCTTGCGTTCTGTTGACACTGACAAACTACGGGCCTGCGTCACATAACATCAAGTTTCTGCGCTCGCTTGCGGAAGAGCAGGACTTCCGATTGGTGGAAGCCTTTCCTCGCGATCAGCACCGAGAGCGGGCTTGGTTCAACACTGTCAATGAAGCCTACGTGAAGGCTCGGTATTCGAAGCATTTCGAGATCAGCGAGGAAGCGCTTGTCTGGCTCGGAGAGCGGACGGCGCATCTCCTTGAATTGGTGAAGGTTGTTTGTGACGAGCACATCGGACAGCTGGAGCGTGACGTGCCGACTGGGCAAGGATAACGGCAGGCAGTGATCAGTCGGCGAGCCTTACAGGCCCAAATCAATCCTGTCCCAGCGCGTAGTGTGGCTGGATTTCGTAGGCAACTGTAATTTCCGGTAGGATTGGTTTAGAGCAACCCTGAAGTACGGGACTCCAGATTTGATGAACCTGGACGCCGATCAAACCGCGACACTCCCCTGGTTTCATTCGCTGTTCACTACATTCGAAACCCTGTCGCACGCCGAATTCTCTGGCCGCTTTTATCAGACCTTTGCGCAATTTCGTTCTTGACAACTCAAGTGTCGTGGTTGTTTATACGTATTAGCAGCTAATACGTATTAGCAGAATTATGGGCTTTGGAATTCGAAACATGACGATCACTAAGCGTCTGACACAACACGATATTGCGAAACTGGCAGGCGTTAGTCAGGCCACCGTATCGCTTGTTGTAAATGGCACTCCAACGGCATTGGCCCGAATTCCGGCCGATACGCGTGAGCGGATACAGGAAGTCATTCGCTCCACTGGTTATGTTGCTGATCCCATTGCCCGGCGCATGGCGAAGGGGCTCAACCGCATCCTTGGCGTCTTTACGTACGAGCCTGCTTTTCCAAGCGCGCAGGCCGATTTCTTCACGCCATTCCTGCTTGGCATAGAGGAAGAGGCGCAGCAGCAGAATTACGACTTGCTCCTCCTGACCAGCGCCGGTGTCGGCAACAATCGCAAGATTTTCTCCGAGGGCAACCGGCTGCGCATTGCCGACGGCTGCCTAGTCCTCGGGCGCGAATTCGATCGCAAGGAACTCGCCAGGCTGGTTGCGGAAGATTACCCGTTCGTGGCGATTGGTCGACGAGAGGACGCTGGGGGACCCGTTCCATACGTCGGCGGCGATTATGCCGCTGGCACCCGCGCGCTGGTAGACAAGGCTGGATCGCTCGGACATTCGAAGTTCGCCTATATCGGGCCGGAAGGACCAGCTGAATCCATTGCCGACCGCTGGCTCGGTTTCAATGCGGCGCTGACCTCCCAAGCGCAACTGGTGGCCCATATCGGCTCCGTCAATCGTCCTGCCGACGAGATTCTGGATGTCATACTGTCGTCTGGAGCTACGGCTGCCTTCTTCATTGAACTGGCCGACGCAGTGCGTGTTGAAGGTCTGGCACGCGAGCGTGGAATCATGGTTCCACGCGATCTATCGATGATCGTGTTGGGCAGCCATATTCGCGCCAGTCGCAGTCCAATACGCTTCACCTCCTACGATATTCCGCGCGAGGAAATGGGCAGGCGGGCAACCGCCATGTTGGTGAACCGCATCGAGACTGGCAGCAGCGGCGAGCAGATCCTTCTTCCATGTGATCCGGTCGACGGCGAAACCCTCGGGCTAGCCCCTTCAATTCCCACAACAGGAAGGATGTAAATACGTGAAAGAGATGCGAGCAGATATTCTAGTGATTGGTGGTGGCCTTGGTGGCGTGGCAGCGGCCCTAGGTGCAGCACGGGCCGGCCGCACCGTGATCATGACCGAAGAATACGACTGGATTGGCGGCCAGTTGACCAGCCAAGCCGTGCCGTCCGACGAACATACATGGGTCGAACAGTTCGGCATTACCCGGTCCTATCGCAAACTGCGGCAAGGCGTGCGCCAGTATTACCGCGACCATTATCCGTTGACCGAAGGCGCGCGCGCCTGGACTGATCTCAATCCAGGTGCCGGATGGGTTAGCCGCATTTGCGCCGAACCGCGTGTCAGCCTTGCCGTCATGGAAAGCATGCTCGCCCCGTATCAAGGTGCCAACCGCCTGACGATACTGAAACCGTATCGGCCAGTTGCTGCCGATGTCGACCGCGACACGGTCCGCTCCATAACCGTACGTCACCGCGACAGCGGCGCCGATATTGTCATTTCCGCCGATTATATCCTCGATGCCACCGAGCTTGGCGATCTTCTCCCGATGACCGGCACCGAATATGCCAAGGGCTTCGAGGCGCAGTCCGACACCGATGAGCCAAGTGCACCTGCCCATGCGCAACCTGATAATGTCCAGGCAGTGTCAATCTGCTTTGCCATCGACCATGTCGACGGCGACCAGACAATCGACAAGCCGGAAAACTATGACTACTGGAAACAGTATGAACCGCATTTCTGGGGCGGTCCAATGCTTGGCCTCACGGCTCCACACCCGCGCACTCTGGAACATACGACCCGTTCCTTCACGCCCAATCCCGACGATGATCCTCTTCTCGTGGATGCCGACCAACGCAAGGGTGGTGGCGACGAAAACCTCTGGATCTTTCGCCGCATTGCGGCCCGCAAGAATTTTACGCCCGGCTTCTACAAGTCTGACATCTGCCTCGTCAACTGGCCGATGATCGACTACATGGAAGGCACGATCATCGACATTTCCGATGATGAGAAGGCACGACATCTGAAGTCGGCCGCAGACCTCTCCTATTCCGTGTTCTACTGGTTGCAGACGGAAGCGCCGCGCCTCGATGGCGGCCAAGGCTATCAAGGCCTGCGCCTGCGTGGAGACATCACCGGCACAGACCACGGCCTCGCCATGGCGCCCTATATTCGTGAAAGTCGCCGCATCAAGCCTGTCACCCGTATTGTTGAGCAGGACCTTTCCCACACCGTTCGTGGTGACAAAGGAGCCCTGCGATACCGCGATAGCATCGGCATTGGAATGTATCGCATTGACCTGCACCCATCGACTGGCGGCGACAATTATGTAGACGTGCCGTCTTGCCCGTTCGAAATCCCGCTTGGCGCGCTCTTGCCACAAAGAATGAAGAACCTCATCCCGGCCGGCAAGAACATCGGCACCACCCACATCACCAACGGCTGCTACCGCTTGCATCCGGTCGAATGGAATATTGGCGAGGTTGCCGGAATGCTGGCTGCCTTCAGTCTCGAAAAGGGTCTGACGCCACATCAGGTTCAGGCCGATGACAAACACCTTCACGACTTCCAGGCGTCGCTGACCCGCGAGGGCATCGAGATACGTTGGCCGGAAATCGCAGCCTACTGAGACGAAATACCATCTGTAGATCGAACCCATCTTTGGAGGAGGACCGGGAATGCCCTATAACCTGACTTTGAAATCGACTGCTTTCGTACTGGCTTTACTCGGTCTGGGCGGCATCGCACAGGCGCAGGACACCGTGGACCTGCGAATGACCGTCTGGAGCGCGAACGAGGCGCATCTGAAACTCTTCAACGAGATAGCCGTCGGGTTCAAGAAGGACCACCCGAACGTCAGTGTGGCCTACGAGTCGCTCCCGTTCGACACCTATACTACAGCGTTGACCACGCAGATTGCCGGAGGCAATGCCCCCGACATGGCATGGATCTTCGAGACCACTGCCTATGACTTTGTCAAATCCGGTGCGCTTTATCCCCTGACCGAAACGCTGAAGACGGCCAAGGGCTATAACATCGAGGAAGTCAGCGCCGGTGCGACCGAGCGCTGGTCTCAGGACGGCGTGCTTTATGCCTATCCCTTCTCAACCTCGCCATTTGCGATGTTTGTCAATAACGACGTGATCAAGGCTGCCGGCGCCAAGACGCCGGCCGAGTTGATCGCCAGCGGTGAATGGACGTGGGACAACGCCATTGCTACTGCCTCCGCTGTTGGAAAATCCGGGAAGGGTGGCCTCGTAGTCCGCGATTTCAACTACCAAAATTGGCAGTATCTTACATCGGTCTGGAACGGCTGGGGCGCGTCGCCCTGGAGCGAGGACGGCAAGACTTGCAGCATGGCCGAGGAGCCGATGGCAAATGCTCTGTCGTTTATCCACGATGCCATCTTCACCAAAAAGGCAATGCCCGGCCCCGGCGAAACCGTCGACTTCTTTGCCGGCAATGCGGCAATGACAATTACCCAGATCAGCCGCGCCTCGCTTCTACCCAAGGATAAGCCGTTCTCGTGGGATATCGTACCGCTGCCGAAGGGTCCGGCTGGTGACTATTCTCTCATCGGGCAGGCCGGTATCGGCGTCATGCAGTCGGGCAAGAACGCCAAGATCGCGGCAGAGTTCGTCGCCTACATGACCAATCCCGAAAATTCGGCGAAACTCAGCCAGTTCTTCCCGTCGGCGCGCAAGTCTTTGCTGAACGCAGAGGTATTGAAGAAGACCAATCCGCTGCTGAGCCAGGAGCAGATCGAAAAGGTCGTCATTGCTGGCATCGCTACAGGCAAGGTCATGCCGGGGCATAGCGGCTTTGCCCAAATTCAGCAGATGGTTCGCTCGAACCTTGATGCGGTGTGGCGCCCGGAAGCGGATGTGCCCGGCACATTGCAGAAGATCTGCGGTCAAATCGGCCCACTTCTGAAGCGCTGAGGAGATCTCGATGGACGTCGCGCGTCATCAATATGAAACGTCGAAAAATGGCGCATCGCCGCCGTTCTGGACGATCGCGCGGCGAGACAGCCTCGCCGGTTTCCTGTTCGTTGCACCGCAACTGATCGGCATCATCACCTTCGTGCTGGTGCCGCTCGGCCTCGTGTTCTGGTATTCGCTGCATGAGTGGAACGTGCTCGCCAATACCTTCACCTTCACCGGCAGCCAGAATTACCGGATGGTGATCGAGGATACCAACCTTCTCGAAGTGCTCGGTGCCACCGCGATCTTCTCTGCCGGTCTCGTCGTGCTCAATATGTCGCTGGCACTGTTGCTCGCCGTCCTGCTCAACCAGAAGCTTGCCGGCATTGCCATTTTTCGCACGCTGTTTTTCTCGCCCGTCGTTGTGTCGCTGGTCGCCTGGACGATCGTCTGGGGGTTCCTTTTGCAGAAGAATGGCGGCATCAACGGCATGCTCTTGATGCTCGGTGTTGAAGGTCCGAACTGGCTGCGAGAGGAGACGACGGCGATGATCTCTGTCATCGTCGTGCAGGTGTTCAAGAATGTCGGCCTCAATATGATCCTGTTTCTGGCGGCGCTGCAGGGCGTACCGAAAGAACTCTACGAAGCTGCCCGCATCGACGGCGCACCAGCTTTCAAGCAGTTCCGCCGAATTACCCTGCCGCTGATCAGCCCGACGATCCTGCTGACCTCGATCATCACCATTGTTGGTTCGCTGCAGGTGTTTGCGCAGATCGCGGTGCTCACCCAGGGCGGGCCGGGCCTCTCAACCACTGTGCTGGTCTATTACCTCTACCAGCAGGCCTTTCAGTTCCACTACTTCGGTTACGGCTCGACGCTCTCCATCCTGCTCTTCGTGATCGTCGCTATCCTGACCTTTGCCCAGTGGCAGATGCGCAAGAGGATCGTCTTCTATGAAAACTGACCTTTCCCCGCGCATGCAGGTGGTGCTCTACGGCCTGATGTGTGTGCTGCTCATACCCTTCGTCTTTCCGACCTGGTGGATGGTCACATCATCGATCAAGCCGATCAGCGATATCTTTGCCTTCCCGCCACAACTGATCCCGCAGACCTATGACTGGACGACCTACTCGAAGGTTTTCGAGTTGCAGCCCTTCGTTCGGCAGTACTGGAATTCGGCCTATATCGCCGCCGTCGTCACCATTGGCACGATGGTCGTGTCGTCGATGGCCGGCTACGCCTTCGCCCGGATAAGGTTTCCAGGCGCCGATGCGATCTTCATGGTCGTCCTGCTCGGCCTCTTGATCCCGTCGGAGGTGACGATCGTGCCTCTGTTCCAGATGTTCCTGAAGGCCGGCATGGTCAACACCCATTGGCCGCTGATCCTGGTTCCGATCTTTGGCGCCCCGAGCGTGTTCGCCACATTCGTCATGCGTCAGTTCTTCGTGACGCTACCGGCCGAACTCGAGGAAGCCGCACGGGTGGATGGTCTCGGCCGCTTCAAGATCTTCCGCAAGATTGCTCTTCCGCTTGCGAAACCCGCCCTGGCATCAGTGGCGATCTTCACCTTCTTACACTCGTGGAATCTGTTTCTCGAGCCAATCGTCTTCCTGTCGAGTGCCGAGATGTTCACGCTGCCGCAGGCGCTCACCCAATATACCGATGCCTATGGCGGGCCGATGTGGAACATCCAGCTCGCTGCGGCCACGCTGACGGCACTACCCGTCCTCATCGTTTTCATCATAGCCCAAAAACATTTCGTTGAAGGGCTTGCGCATACAGGCCTCAAGGGCTGAACAACGGGATCACATCATGGCTCAGGTAAGCCTTTCTGACATTCGCAAAAGTTATGGCGCCATCAAAGTCATCCATGGCGTCGACCTTAACATCGACGACGGCGAGTTCGTCGTGCTTGTCGGTCCGTCCGGCTGCGGCAAGTCCACGCTGCTGCGCATGATCGCCGGGCTCGAAACCATTAGCGGGGGCACGCTCGACATCGGTGGGCGCGTCGTCAACGACCTCGATCCCAAGGATCGCGACATCGCCATGGTTTTTCAGAGCTATGCGCTCTATCCGCATATGACGGTCGCGAGCAATATGGGCTTTTCGCTTGAACACCGTGGTGCGAGCACAGCGGAGATAAAAGACCGGGTTAATTGGGCGGCCGGCATTCTGGGGCTTGAAGCCCTCCTCGACCGATACCCTCGCCAGTTGTCGGGCGGCCAGCGGCAGCGAGTGGCAATGGGTCGCGCCATCGTTCGTAATCCGCAGGTTTTCCTCTTCGACGAGCCACTGTCCAACCTCGATGCGAAACTGCGCGTTGTCATGCGTGGCGAGATCAAAGCGTTGCACCAGAAACTCAAGACCACTACCGTCTATGTCACCCACGATCAGGTCGAGGCCATGACCATGGCCGACAGGATCGTTGTCCTCAACGGCGGTCGAGTTGAACAAATCGGCGTGCCCCTCGACCTATATGATCGCCCCGCTAACCGCTTCGTTGCCAGCTTTATCGGTTCTCCGTCGATGAATTTCCTCAACGGCACAATAACTGAGCAGGGCTTCCAGACATCCGGGGTTGTTTTGCCCTTGCCGGTTTCGTTGAGCGCCAATGTGGGCCAGACTGCTGTCTACGGCATTCGTCCAGAACATTTTCTGTTGAATGATCATCCTGACCAACCCAGCCACCCTGCCAAGATCGTTCTCATTGAGCCAATGGGTCCAGAAACCCAGGTGACGATGACTTTAGGAACCACGCAACTGATCGGCGTCTTCCGTGAGAGGATCCGTGCTACCACCGGCGATATTATAAACATCTCACCGGATATCGACGCCATCCACCTTTTTTCGGAAGAGGGCGCTACTCGCCTTAACTGACACGCGCAATTTGGGACATCGGGCAAGTGATAACTGCTCATTGAACGTCGAAAAGTCCTCTGAATTCACCATCGGCATAGTACCTCAACTTTGCTGCCATGAAACGGAATTCGCTTTATGGCCAATTCAGCCGATAAACCGCTGTCCCGCCATTTCTATGATCTCAACAGAGCCATTAGATGTCGGCAAGGTTGCCAAAAGCCAGGTATTCCTGCCGCGCACTATAAAAGAACGCCCGCGCCACCGGCTACCTGAACCGACAGAGTTCCGGCGTAAATTCCAGCTTCGACACAATCTGTGTTTGCTTCGCCATTCAGCCATGCGTTGATGAACCCCGCATTGAATGCGTCACCTGCGCCTGTCGTGTCGACGACGACGACGGGTTGCGCAGGTTTATGCACCAACTGTGCGGGCCGATGCCAGCATTCTGGCGCCTGTCGGCTATTTATCCATCGTGTTTTCGATCGCCGCTGGATATATATATCTTGGCGAGATTCCGGAGTTACGGGTTCTTGTCGGTGTCGCGATAATCCTGTTCTCCCTTCAAGGCGCAGCTTGGTTGGATCGGAGGCAGGCGGGGAAAGCAATTTGCTACCCTTGCCCCAAATCAACTTGCTATAAACCGAAATCTCACTGTGCGAAAATTAAGCGACCGGGGCGAAACTCGGAAATCGGTTTGATCCGCGCGCCGCGAGAATCTACGTTCGAAGCCCTCAATGCGGTCTTAGAAGATAAACCCGGTGCGATATTGTCTGTACCGCTCATCTGCCGGTTCGTCCGGACTGCAGCGTTCGAGCATCTATTGCCGAGACGTATTCTTCGCCTCTGTCGAGCGTTCGTTATCGACGAATAAGGTGTTGGCTGACGCAACGTTCTATATTGCAGCAGGAACCTATGCGATCATCATCGACTGATATGCCAAAAGCGACTAACTTTAAGGTCTACATGCCGGATGCGGCGATCTCTGATGTAACACATAATAAAATCAAGCAAGGCCAGAGAATGGAATCGACAATTGTCATGATTAATCTGTGTGGCGCGGTGGCATTGCTGCTGTTCGGTCTGGCCCTAGTCAAGGAGGGCGTGTCGCGTGCGTTCGGCAGTCGATTGCGCATCGGGCTCGCTTCCGGCACGCGCGGTGGTTTTCGTTCCTTTCTTTCCGGCTTCATTGCCACAATAGCATTGCAGAGCTCGACAGCCACAGCACTGATGGTCGCATCGTTCGTTGAACGAGAACTGATCCGGCAACGGATGGCTCAAATCGTACTGCTGGGCGCCAATGTCGGCACCGCAGTGACCGCCTGGATCGTTGCGACAGGCATTGAATGGTTTTCTCCAATGATTATTCTCGTCGGTCTGGTGCTCTATCGGAGCAGTTCGACCGCCAGGCAGGGTGGTGGTTCAGCGCTGATCGGCATCGGATTGATGCTGCTCTCGCTGCATCTGCTAAGTGCCGCTACGGAACCGATGCGACAATCGCCGGCTCTGGCTGCATTCATCGGCTTGCTCGACAATGCGTGGCTGGTAGCACTGATTTTTGCGGCAGGCATCGCTTTTATCTCGTCATCCAGTCTTGCTGCCGTCGTTCTCATCTTGTCACTGGCCTCGACAGGTATTCTTTCCGCAGATCTTATCGTCGTCCTGGTGCTTGGTGCCAATCTCGGGGGCGCCATCCCGCCAGTGGTCGCGTCTTTGCGTGGCTCCACGGCAGCATTGCGTATTACACTCGGCAACCTCATCGTGCGAGCCGTGGGTTGCTTCATCGCTCTCCCGCTGGCAGGCTATGCTGCGGAACTCTTGCACGTTGCGGGCTTTAGTCTCGAGAAGTTGCCCGTCGATGCACATCTTGGCTTCAACCTGCTTTTGGCAGCTCTTGCCTGGCCATTTTCTCGGTCCCTGTCAGGCATGATGGACCGTTTGATACCTGAGGCCGAAACCAACGATGCTGGACCGAAATTTCTCGATAATGATGCGCTATCGACGCCTGTCGTCGCGCTTGCCAGCGCCACCCGAGAAGTTCTTGGCGTCGGTGATCTGATCGAGCGTATGGTGATACGTGCATCGAACAGCTTTCAGAGCAACGATGCTGTCAAATTGAGGGAGATCGCAAGTCTGGAAGGCAAGGTCGATTCGCTTCAACAGCACGTCAAAGTCTATCTCTCGAAGCTTGGACGCACTGGGTTAAGTGAAGAACAAAGGCGCCGTTCGGTGGTAGTGATCGACTATGCCATTAATCTCGAGCATATTGGTGATATCATCGAGAAAGGCTTGGTACCGCTGATTGCCAAGAAAGTATCGCTCGGATTGCAGTTTTCCGACGATGGATTTGCGGAGCTGAAGGCTTTTTTCGACCTCACAATCGACAATTTGCGGATCGCTCAGACAATTTTTGTCACTCGGGATTTCAATCTTGCGATGCAGCTCATGGAGGCGAAGGTTACAGTCAGACACATGGAAAAACAGTCTTCTGAGCGCCATCTGGCGCGGTTAAGTGAAGGCTTGGCGGCGAGCCTGCAAACCAGTTCGCTGCATCTTGACCTCTTGCGCGATCTCAAGCGCATCAACGCCCATATAATCTCCGTTGCTCACCCTATTCTCGATGAAAGCGGATTGCTAACGGAAAGTCGGGTGCGCGCTGCACCTTAAGGTTCTACCTCCCGCGTACCGAGCCGCGCCAAATGAGTTCCGGCACGATTTTGCTCAGGTCGCCACTCACCGTTTCGACGGGTTGGCTGAGCCACGCAACGGCTCTGTTGGCGATGAGTTGCACCGGCTGAGCGAAGGTCGTCAGGCCATAAGAGGACCATGACGCCTGCTCTATATTATCGAAGCCGATAACGCATAGTTCTGACGGTATATGCAACGCAAACTGCTGGCGAACGGCATCCATCAGACCGCAGGCAAGAAGATCAGTGGCGCAAAACACGGCATCGGGGCGTTTGGCGCGTGTCATGAAGCGTTGCGCCAGAACAGTGCCGCTTTGATAGGAGGTCGAGCCGAACCGTTCGACGGTGACAGTTAGTCCATGTTGGCGGCCGGCAGCCAGGAAGCCCTCTTCACGCGCCATCAGGCTTGGAGTCATTGCCTGCGAGTTGGCAAATCCGAACTCGCGGCAACCGGCTCTCAGAAAAGCGGTAAAAGCGCGGCTCGCCGCTTCGCGATCATCAAGGTTGATGCGCAACGGACCGTCCTGTTCATCGTCGCGATTGATCAGCACCAGCCGCTGGCCGTTGCGCAGACACAGATCCGTAATCGACTTGTCCGGCATGCCTGAAAGAATGATGGATGCATCTGCGCGGTAGCGAATTGCTTGTCTCAGCGCCAGCTCGACGCTTTGATCGGAGCGGTCGGTATTGATCAGCATCGCCACCTTGGCGTTGGCCTGCAACTCCTGGGTCAGCGCTTTGATCAAACTGGCGCGATAAGGAGTATCGAGCTCCGACACTACCAGACAAACGATGCCGCTCTCGTTGCGCATAAGCCCGCGTGCCAGGTGATTGACGTGATAACCGAGCGCGTCTGCCGCTTCCATAACCTTGCGCCGCGTCTCCTCGGAAACGCTGGCACCAGCTGTAAACGTTCGGGATACGGCCGACCGCGAAACACCTGCGCGGTCGGCGACGTCTTTGGCACTTACGAAGATTTTACGGTCGCTCATCACAGCCTCGTTTACGCATTCATTGCACATGATTGCAATACTGTGCAACGGGGTGATGACAGCCCTTTCCCCCATTAGAATTAGTAATTGTGCAGATTATCGGTTGACATTCTCGTCGACATCATCAAGGCTTTGCACACGCTTGCAAAGCGCATGACGTGGAGGCGTCATTCAAAATGGGAGGAAGAATTATGGGCGCAGCGCATATCGCGGCGGTCAGCTTGGCGGCTGGTTTGGCTTTCAGTGCATCGACGGCTTTGGCGGCTGGCGATCTTAATCTCATCTGCTCGGCTGACGTGGTCATTTGCGAGCAGATGAAGGACATGTTCGAAAAAGAAAACCCTATCAAGGTCAACATGGTTCGGCTGTCTTCCGGCGAGACCTATGCCAAAATCCGCGCTGAGGCACGCAATCCGAAGACTGACGTCTGGTGGGCCGGAACGGGCGATCCGCATCTCCAGGCCGCATCCGAAAACCTGACGCTGGAATACAAGTCGCCCATGCTCGATCAGTTGCAGGACTGGGCAAGGAAGCAGGCAGAAAGCTCCGGCTACAAGACCGTCGGTGTTTACGCCGGTGCGCTTGGCTGGGGTTACAACACCGAAATTTTCAAGACCAAGGGATACAAGGAGCCCAAGTGCTGGGCCGATCTTCTCGATCCGTCCTTCAAGGGTGAGATCCAGATCGCCAATCCGAATTCGTCGGGCACTGCCTATACAGCGCTTGCATCGCTCGTCCAGATCATGGGTGAGGACAAGGCATTCGACTATCTCGGTAAGCTCAACGCCAATATTTCCCAATACACCAAGTCAGGCTCCGCCCCGGTGAAGGCTGCTGCGCGCGGTGAAACGGCAATCGGCATCGTCTTCATGCATGACGCCGTTGCGCAGACAGCTGAAGGTTTTCCGGTCAAGTCGATCGCGCCTTGCGAAGGCACGGGCTACGAGATCGGCTCTATGTCGATTGTCAAGGGTGCACGCAATCTGGAAAATGCCAAGATCTGGTATGACTGGGCGCTGAAGGCAGAGGTTCAATCGCATATGAAGGACGCCAAGTCTTTCCAGCTGCCCTCGAACAAGAATGCCGAGATTCCGAAAGAGGCACCGAAGTTCGAGGATATCAAGCTGATCGATTACGATTTCAAGACCTACGGCGATCCTGAAAAGCGCAAAGAACTGCTGGGCCGCTGGGACACCGAGATCGGTGCCAAAGCCAACTAATCGCTGCTGACAGCAGCATCACTGCGCGGCCACGAACTGGCGGCCGCGCATCTCCCAACATCCTGCTCAAATTGACATCGAAGGATGCGCGGCCGCTATGGACAATCGCAACCGAAGGCTGGACCTGACGCTGGCTGCTGGCATTGCAGCTTTCCTTATCCTGCCCTGGTACCGGATCGAAGGCGGCTTTCTGTCATTCAAATGGATTGCCGGTTTCTTCAGCGACGCAGCCAATGGCCCCGGCCTCTTGCAGATTCTCAGCCACGGACGGTTATGGCTGGCGTTTGCGCTGTTGGCGCTGCTGGCCGCAATCTCTGCGCGGTTCATTGCCGATCCCATGCTGCGCGGAAAAATCCTCGCCTTGGCAGGTGGTGCAGGCGTGGTTTTTCTGGCGCTGCAAGGACTGGCGATCGGCTTTTCCGGATGGAACTGGACGATCAGCGAAATTCTGTTCGGCTCGCTTGACAATGGTCAACCCGCAATGGGGGCAGGGGCGATGCTGTCGGCCTTCGTCTTCGTACTGATCTTCGCGTTCGGTCTTGCGGAACGGGGCGTTATGAAAGGTGATGCTTTCGTTGTCGCCACCATATCGTTGCTTGTCTTTCTGGTGGCAATCTTCGTGTTTTATCCGATTGGCAGTATGTTCGTCGGTGGTCTCCAGGATTTCGACGGCTCGTTTAACGCGACTGGTTTTGCACGCAACATTCAAGACCCATCCATCTGGAGCCTGAGTTGCGTCATCGGCGGGGACCGCTGCGGATTGGCTTGGCGCACCTTGTGGCTGGCGATTATGACTGCAACCGGATCGACGCTTCTTGGTTTAGCTTTTGCGCTTGTCGCCACCCGCACCCGCTTTCCGTTCAAGAAGGGCTTGCGTTTGCTGACCGTGTTGCCGATCATCACGCCGCCTTTTGTGATCGGTCTGGCGCTGACGCTGCTGTTCGGGCGCGCCGGAATGGTGACGATGGGGCTTTCAGACCTCTTCGGAATTGAACCCAGCCGCTGGCTCTACGGCCTGACCGGCATCTGGATTGCTCAGGTACTGTCGTTTACGCCGATCTCGTTTCTGGTGCTGATTGGCGTTGTCGAAGGCGTCAGCCCATCAATGGAGGAAGCATCGCAGACGCTGCGTGCGGATCGCTGGCGCACCTTCTGGCGCGTCTCGCTGCCGCTGATGAAGCCCGGATTGGCTAATGCCTTCCTGATCGGCTTCATCGAAAGCATGGCGGATTTCGGCAATCCGCTGGTGCTGGGCGGCAGCCATGGCGTGCTATCGACGGAGATATTCTTTGCCGTCGTTGGCTCGCAGAACGATCCATCGCGTGCCGCTGTGCTCGCCCTCATTCTTCTGTGCTTCACGCTCTCTGCCTTTCTGGCGCAACGCTTCTGGCTGGCTGGAAAGAATTTCGCCACCGTCACAGGTAAAGGGGATTCCGGATCGCATATCGCGCTGCCGAAATCACTGTCCATCTTTGTCCATGCACTGGTCATTCCATGGATGATCTTCACCGTAGTGGTTTACGGCATGATTGCCTTCGGCGGCTTCGTCAAAACCTGGGGTCTGGACAATTCGCTGACGTTGGACCACTACGCGCGCGCCTTTTCGTTCAATATCCGCGATGGCGGCATTGCCTGGACGGGCGTTGCCTGGAACTCGTTCTGGACCACGATGGAGATCGCGCTGATTTCCGCGCCGTTGACGGCCGCCGTCGGTCTGGCCACGGCCTATGTCATCGTGCGGCAGAAATTTGCCGGGCGAGGGCTGTTCGAATTCGCGCTGATGATGAGCTTTGCCATTCCCGGCACGGTCATCGGCATCAGCTACATCATGGCCTTCAATCTGCCACCGCTGGAAATGACCGGCACGGCGCTGATCCTCGTTGCCTGCTTCGTGTTCCGCAACATGCCGGTTGGCGTGCGCGGCGGCATTGCGGCTATGAGCCAGCTCGATAAGAGCCTCGATGAAGCGTCAATGACGCTGCGCGCCAACAGTTTCCGCACCATCCGCAAGGTCATTTTACCGCTGCTGCGCCCCGCCATCACCGCCGCGCTGGTCTATTCCTTCGTGCGCGCCATCACCTCGATCAGCGCCGTCATCTTCCTCGTCAGCGCGCAATACAACATGGCCACATCCTATATCGTCGGACTGGTCGAAAACGGTGAGTACGGCGTCGCCATCGCCTATTCATCCATGCTGATCGTGGTGATGATTACCGTGATCACCGGCTTCCAGTTGCTGGTCGGTGAACGCAGATTGCGTCGTGAAAACCGTGTCCACGCCGCCACCACGCCAAGCCCCATCCCAGCTCCGATTGCAACCGCAGCCACGCAGGAGAAAGCCACATGAACCACCGTCCAGGCTCGGTCTTCCTTGAAAATATCCGCAAGCAGTTCGGTGCCTTTACCGCCATCCACGACCTGTCTTTGACCATCGAGCCCGGCACGCTCGTGACATTGCTGGGACCATCCGGCTGCGGCAAGACCACGACGCTGCGCATGCTGGCTGGCCTGGAACACCCGACCTCCGGCCGCATCCTGATCGGCGGCAAGGATGTGACCATGTTGCCAGCCAATGAGCGCGATGTCTCGATGGTGTTCCAGTCCTATGCGCTGTTTCCACATATGAGCTCGCTGGACAATGTGGCCTACGGTCTGGAATCATCAGGCCTCAACCGCAAGGAAGCGCGACAGAAGGCGGAAAACGGCCTCGAACTGGTTGGGCTTGCGGGTATGGGGCAGAGGCTTCCCGCCGAGTTGTCCGGTGGTCAGCAACAGCGCGTTGCTGTTGCTCGTGCACTGGTTCTGGAGCCGCAGGTGCTGCTGCTGGATGAGCCGCTGTCCAATCTCGATGCGCGTCTTCGTCGCCGTGTGCGCACCGAAATTCGGGAATTGCAGCAGCGTTTGCAGTTCACCGCCGTTTATGTCACCCACGATCAGGACGAAGCTCTCGCCGTCTCGGATCGCATCATCGTCATGAAAGATGGGTACGTCGCCCAGGAAGGATCACCACGCGATCTCTATGAAAGCCCCGCCTCTGCCTTCATCGCCGATTTCATGGGCGAGGCCAATGTCGTGCCTTGCACGGTCCTCGGCATCGAAGGGGATCAGGCCGTCATTAGCGTGCAGGGTCTGGTGCACCGTGTGCCGAGCCGCGGCGTAACGCCCGGCCCCGGACAACTGGCGGTGCGACCAAATTCCGTTACTCTCTCGCCAGCGACGAGAGCGGAGTTTCGTGGACGAATTACCAGTGCCGCCTATCTCGGCGATCACATCGAATATGAAGTCGAGACGGATGCAGGCGCGCTGTTCGTTGTCGATCCTTCGGTGGAGAGGCCGATCAATCCTGCTACGGATGTCGCGATTGGCTTCAAAGAGCGCGGCATCGCCATCATTTCACAATAGGCCTTATTTTTGAGAGATTCATTCATGCAATTCACACAACAGGATATCGTGGGCCGACTGACGTTGGCACAGGAGATCGCGCTGGAAGCGGGTGCCAAGGCGCTCGATTATTTCAACAACCGCGATGCACTGGTGATCGAGACCAAGCGTGATCCGCAGGACGTCGTGTCGATTGCCGACCGTGAAGTCGAAAACCTCATCCGCGACCGTGTTGCGAAGGCGTTTCCCGAAGACGGATTTCTGGGTGAGGAGTACGGTCTAATCGCCGGTACATCTGCATTTACGTGGGTCGTCGATCCGATCGATGGCACCAGCCCTTTCGTCAATGGCATGCCAAACTGGTGTGTTTCGATTGCGGCGATCAGCGGTGGCGAACCCGTTATCGGTGTCATCAATGCGCCGTGTCACAGCGAAATCTACAGCAGTGCTCTGGGAATGGGCGCGACGTTGAATGGTAAAGCGCTGACGCTCGACAAAACACGCACCATCCGCAATTCGGTCACTGGTATCGGTGCCAATAATTACGTGACGCCAGCTTTCGTTGCGAGCATGATCGAAGACCTGCTGTCTTCAGGCGGGAACTTCATCCGAAATGGTTCCGGCGCGCTGATGCTGGCCTATGTCGCCGCCGGTCGGCTCGTTGGGTATTATGAGCCCTATATGCACGCATGGGATTGCATGGCGGGTTTCTGCCTTGTTCGGGAGGCGGGCGGCTGGTTTCACCCATTCCCAACCGAGGGTGAGAAACTGACCAAGGGTGCGCCGGTCATTGCCGCAGCACCGGGTGCCATCGATGATCTTAGTCGTATCGCGGGGTTGACCGGCAAGGCCGAGGCGTGAAAGTTATTTTCGTCATTGCTCATGGAGACCATGATCGACTACGAAAGAGAAAATGCGGGATCGAGGAGGATCCTGAAGTTGGCAAGCCAGCCGGGCAGACAGCACCGGCGGCATCAAGGGAGGAACTACACGTATGAAACGCCTTTACGCATCCATTTTCGCGACTGCTGCCGCGGCGCTGATGTCATCCACAGCCTTCGCCGCCACGGAAATCCAGTGGTGGCACGCCATGACCGGTGCCAACAACGAGGTGGTTGATAATCTCGCCAAGGAATTCAACGAGGGCCAAAAAGACTACAAGATCGTCCCGGTCTTCAAGGGGACATATCCTGAAACGCTGAATGCGGGCATTGCCGCTTTCCGCGCCAAACAGCCTCCGGCCATCATTCAGGTATTCGATGCCGGTAGTGGCGTGATGATGGGAGCGGAAGGTGCCATCAAACCGGCAGCCGATGTGCTGAAGGCGGGCGGATACGAGTTCGACAAGTCGAAATATCTTGCCGGTATCGTTGCCTATTATTCCAAGCCCGACGGCACCATGCTGTCCTTCCCCTATAATTCTTCGTCGCCGATCCTCTATTACAACAAGGACACGTTCCAGAAAGCCGGCCTCGATCCGGCAAATCCGCCAAAGACTTGGCCGGACGTGTTTGCAGCCGCTCGCAAGATCAAGAGCAGCGGCGCTTCCGCATGCGGTTTTACCTCGACATGGCTCACCTGGATTCAGACCGAGAACTTTGCCGCCTGGAATAACGTCTCCTATGGTAGCCATGAGAATGGCCTCGGCAGCACGGATGTGAAGCTTGCCTTCAATGCGCCTTTGTTCGTTGAGCATTTTCAGACAATTGCCGATCTCGCAAAGGAAGGCGTGTTCCGTTATGGCGGGCGCACATCCGAAGCCAAGCAGCTGTTCATGTCTGGTGAATGCGGAATCCTGACAGAGTCCTCCGGTGGGCTTGGCGACATCGTCAAGACCGGCATGAATTACGGCATCGGCCAACTGCCGTATTACGAAGGTCACGGACCGCAGAACACGATTCCCGGCGGTGCCAGCTTGTGGGTGTTCGGTGGCAAGAGCGATGCTGAATACAAGGGTGTTGCAGAGTTCTTCAACTTCCTCTCGCAGACCAAGATTCAGGCCCGTCTACACCAGGTTTCAGGCTATATGCCGGTGACGATAGCGGCTTACGATGAAACCAAGGCGTCCGGCTTCTATGACAAAAATCCGGGCCGTGAAACGCCGCTGTTGCAGATGATGGGCAAGCCGCCGACGGAAAATTCCAAGGGTGTCCGCCTCGTCAACCTGCCGCAGGTCCGCGACATTATGAACGAGGAATTCGAGTCCATGCTGGCTGGCAAGCAGGACGCGAAAGCCGCCCTCGACAAGGCAGTCGAACGCGGCAACGCGGCCATCCAGCAGGCAATCGGCAAATAACAAGCCGAAATTCATTCGCCCGCATTGTGACGATGCGGGCGAAACCGTCCGTCCGTTCAGGAGATCGCCGTGCAAAGCGTCATCTTTCCCAACAAAGTCCTACCGTATTTGCTGGTCGCTCCGCAGATCGTTCTCACCGTCGTGTTCTTTTTCTGGCCAGCCAGCCAGGCGCTCTACCAGTCAACGATGCGCGAGGATCCGTTCGGGCTTTCCAGCAATTTCGTCGGAATGGCGAACTTTTCGGCGGTCCTGTCAGATCCGAATTATCTGCATGCGCTGCGGGTGACAGTCGTTTTCAGTCTGTTCACGGCACTGGTCTCCATGGGGCTGGCGCTGTTGCTGGCCACGGCCGCTGACCGCGTCGTGCGCGGCAAAGGTTTTTATCGCACGCTCATGATCATGCCCTATGCCGTGGCTCCGGCCGTTGCCGGCATGCTCTGGCTGTTCATGTTCAATCCGGCTATGGGCACATTCGCCTATCTGCTGCGCCGCAACGGAATTGATTGGGATCCGCTGCTGGATGGAAACCAGGCGATGCTTTTGGTGGTGGCCGCTGCCGCCTGGAAGCAGATCAGCTATAATTTCCTATTTTTCGTCGCCGGTCTGCAGGCCATCCCGAAATCGCTGCTTGAGGCGGCCTCCATCGACGGTGCGCGTGGCAGCCGCCGTTTCTGGACCATCGTCTTTCCGCTTCTGGCACCGACGACGTTCTTCCTGCTGGTCGTCAACACCGTCTACGCCTTCTTCGACACTTTCGGCATCATCCATTCCGTCACCGGCGGTGGCCCTGCAAAGGCCACCGAAACGCTGGTCTACAAGGTTTATAATGACGGCTTCGTCAACCTGAACCTCGGCTCGTCGGCGGCGCAATCCGTCATTTTGATGATCATCGTCATTGCGCTCACCGCGTTCCAGTTTCGGTTCGTGGAAAAGCGTGTGCATTACGGTTGAGGTGAGACCATGATCGAAAATCGCCCCGTCGCCAAGCTGGTCGCGCATCTGATGCTGATCCTCGGCATCATCGTCGTCGCCTTCCCGATCTACTACACCTTCATCGCGTCTTCGATGACTTCCAACGACATCATCCGTCCACCCATGTCGCTGCTGCCCGGCGGGCATCTGGCGGAGAACTACGGTGAGGCCATGTCCACCGGTGTCGAGCGCGTCGTCGGCGTCAGCCTTGAGCGGCTGCTGTTCAACAGCTTCGTCGTCGCGCTGGCCATCGCCATCGGCAAGATCGTCATCTCGTTTCTCTCGGCATTCGCGATTGTCTTCTTCCGCTTTCCATTCCGCATGGGCTTCTTCTGGATGATCTTCATCACGCTGATGCTACCGGTGGAGGTGCGCATACTGCCGACATACAAGGTCATCGTCGATCTCGGCCTGATCGATACCTATGCCGGACTAACCCTGCCGTTGATGGCATCTGCCACCGCGACCTTCCTGTTCCGGCAGTTCTTTCTGACCATACCCGGGGAAATGGTTGAAGCGGCGCGTATCGACAATGCCGGGCCGTTCCGCTTCATGCGCGATATTCTTCTGCCGCTGTCGAAGACCAATATCGCAGCGCTATTCGTGATCCTGTTCATCTATGGCTGGACCCAATATCTGTGGCCGCTGCTGGTCACCAATGACGCCAAGATGAACACGATCATCATCGGTCTGAGACGCATGGTGGACTTTACCGACGCCTCGACCCCCTGGAACTATGTGATGGTCACCGCGATCCTGGCTGTCATTCCCCCTATTATCGTCGTCGTGCTGATGCAGCGCTGGTTCGTCAAAGGCTTGGTGGAGACCGAAAAATAATGGCAAAAATTGTCCTGAAGGATGTCCGCAAGGTCTATGGCGGTTCTGTCGAGGCCATCAAGGGAGTATCGATGGATATTGCCGACGGCGAGTTGATCGTTCTGGTCGGCCCGTCGGGCTGCGGAAAATCGACATTGTTGCGGATGATTGCCGGGCTTGAAAGCATTTCCGGCGGCGAGATTTCCATCGGAGACCGGGTCGTCAACGATCTGGAACCGGCCGAACGCGACATTGCCATGGTGTTTCAGAATTATGCGCTCTACCCGCATATGAGCGTGCGCCAGAATCTTTCCTACGGCCTGAAAAACCGCAACACGCCGAAAGAGGAGATCGACCGGCGCATCGACGAGGCAGCCAAGGCGCTTGAGATCGAGCAGTTTCTGGACCGCAAACCCCGCCAGCTCTCAGGTGGCCAGCGTCAGCGCGTGGCCATGGGCCGTGCCATTGTCCGTAAGCCCGCGGCCTTTCTATTCGATGAGCCACTATCCAATCTAGACGCCAAGCTACGAGTGCAAATGCGCGTCGAAATCCGCCGACTTCAGCGGGCGCTTGGCACGACCAGCGTCTATGTGACCCACGATCAGATGGAGGCCATGACGCTGGCCGACCGGCTGGTGGTGCTGAACGCTGGACGGATCGAGCAGATCGGCAGTCCAATCGATCTGTATGAACGCCCGGCCACAACTTTCGTCGCCACCTTCATCGGCTCGCCTTCTATGAACCTGTTGCCGCATGTTACAGGCAACGCGGCCGGTGCCGGATGGCTACTGGCCGATAGCACATCGCTTCCCGGCAATGTCCGCACGCTCGGCATTCGCCCTGAAGATATCACGGTGGCGGATCCAATCGGTACAACAAGCGGATTTCGCGGAGAGGTGCGGGTGGATGCGGTTGAACTTGTCGGCGCAGAAAGCTATGTCCACGGCGCGTTTTCCGATGGCTCGGTGATCGTTTTTCGCGTTCCAGGACGCTCCCGTATTCAGATCGGCGAAATGTTGACAATTGCTGCCGACGCGAAAGATTTTCATCATTTCAATGAGAGTGGCCAGCGGCTCGATGTCCCTTGAGAGAGAGATCCAGCCATCCCCGATGTTGACCCAGCTTCAGTTTTTCGAAGCCCTTTGCGCCTTGCTGGCGTCACGGACGGTACTCTGTTCATTTGGTCCTGAGTGAGGCTTAGGGCCTTGAGGGCACAGGTCTGGACGTTCAGACGGATAGTCAATTCCCTTGCTCCTTCGTTTTCTGAGCTTGGGATGACTGTGATGACGGGGTCACCCACGATTATCTCCACACGACAGTCGTTGGCGAGCTGGGCGGAGCGCATCATGTCTTGCTTGCGGGAAAATGCTGGTGCAGAATTTGCGCTTCGCTTATGCCTGAAAGATTTTCGGAGACCCGCTAGCACATCGCTGCCGTTGTGTCGTCGTTCAGTTAACACGAGAGCACGAAGAGTACTGATTTGCTTCAATCGACAACTTTAAGAACCGGTGGCGCGGCCACCAAGCCGGCAGGTGCACAGATCGTGTGAAGATATCCTGTTTGGGAAATACCCGGGCAGGTGGATGATCAGGAATCTCTGGCAGTTGATAACATATCACCGTCACCAATGTCGGCTATGAGTGCTCCGTGTCGGTCGAAATTTGCCTGCTGTAATTGCGTCTTTACCGACCATCTTGACCGTAATTGCTGTATATTTTTTTGGGTATCATGGCCCACTATTATTGTGCGCTATCCAAGGACAAACTCGACTACGCGGCTGCGCTCCGCAAAACGCGGATTGCAGCTATAGAACGAGATATAAAAAAGGCCGAGGACACGTCGCTCTGGGCGGCATTTGTGCTCTTCGAGTGACGACCGCCATACGAAGATCAGTGCGAAGGGAATACAGACACATACTGCTCAGTTCTTCAGCGATGCGAGGTGCCGCAACACTTTCGCGGCCAACTCTTCAGCGGTGAATGCGGCACTATCCAACGTTAGTTCAGGGTTCTCAGGCACTTCGTAGGGACTATCAATACCTGTAAAATTTTTGATTTCGCCACGACGTGCCTTTACGTAAAGACCTTTTGCATCTCGCCGCTCGGCTAAAGAGAGAGAGGCGGCTACGAAAATTTCGACAAATTCTTTGTCGCCCACCAATTCGCGTGCCATCCTCCGCTCTGCTCTAAAGGGCGAAATGAACGAGACGAGCGTTATAAGGCCCGCATCTGCCATAAGCTTGGCCACTGACCTGCCACTGCGAATTTCCTCCAGGATGGATTAGAGTCCGGCCCATTAAAGGACGGACGAATGAAGAAGCAGAGATTTACGGAAGAGCAGATTATTGCGGTGCTGAAGGAGCAGGAGGCAGGCGCGAAGGTGGCCGACCTCTGCCGCAAGCACGGGATTTCAGAAGCGACGTTTTATAACTGGAAAGCCAAATATGGCGGCATGGAAGTCTCCGAGGCGAAGCGGCTGAAGGCACTCGAGGACGAGAATGCGAGG
>NZ_BBJU01000035.1 GCF_000739935.1 Agrobacterium rubi TR3 = NBRC 13261
AAAAGCGGACTTCTCTCTTGAGCGGGAAACGAGCAAAGACTATAGTGGCATTGTGGTGCCCATCCAAACTTGCTGCCGGGTTGAAGGGCTTAGAACATTTTTTTACGACCATGCTCACCAAGGTCGAAGGATAATCGGCGGACTTCGACACGACAGCGGGTCGCCTCATGCTCAACGTTTCCGTCAGATTTACGCCTTCCAACGTCGCCGCCCTGAAAAGCGAATTGCGGAGAGCGTTTCCGCAAATCAGGTCCTCGCACCTGGATGAGGCAATTTCCGCCTCCTTCGGTTTCAAAACCTATGCCGCGATGAGGCCGATCCTTCAAAACGTCAGTGGCTATGCTCGACTTGTAGTCAACACGAACCATCTGCTCCTTTTGATAAGACTAGAAGAGCTGGGGTATCGCAACATTGACCCACAGCAGTTGCGTCGCGTCATCTGGACGCTCAAATTCCCCGAAGGTTGGTACGACGGCGAGGCCGAAGAGGCTGTGCAGACGCGACGGCGACCAACCCCCGCCAACAGCTAGCCGCCGTAGGGCCATGACCGCTTCTGGCGCGAAGCTGCCAAGTTGTCGCAAAATTCCTGCAGACTGTCTGAAAAGCAGTCGGCTGATGCCACTTCCAAGACGCACCATCTATTCAGGCGAAACGGGGTCGTAAATTCTCGACGTAGGCACTCATGACAATCGCCTCGGCTGTTAGCTTACCCAAAAGATCGATCGCCTCTCTTCCGGATTCAACAAAGCCGTGCGTTTGATAAAAAGCCAGAGCTTGCGGGCTCGAACCTAGCACACGGATTTCGACCTTTTGCGCGTCTGTGATTGTATTGGCCACGCCATTCAGCAACAGTGAACCAAGCCCTTTTCGTTGTTGTTGGGGATGGACATACATCCCCCACAGATAGGCGGTGTCCCCGCGCTCGATGATGACGGCGGTTCCGTTAATTTCATTCTCTCTCACCATGCAATAGCCACGCTCACCAGTCCCTGGCAACATCGACGCAACTCCGTTGTCATCAAGATCCTTCAGCATTTTGGACAGCGCCTCTGGGCCAAGGCTCGGGCCGTAAGTCAGGGTCCATGAAGTGCGCCACAGCTTTTCCAGGTCAGCACTGTCGTCGGGAGTGATCGGTCGGAAATAGTGGTGCATTGCTGTGTCGTGTCCTTCGCGGAATGTAACAGGCTAGTCTGTCCTGGATTCTCAGGGATGACCGTCCATGGTAGCTTACGTCATGGCACATCTTTCAGGAACAGATCGCGCGCAAATTGCTGCTTCTGCCGGAAGCGGTGGACGATTACGTGGGGCCGGACAACCCGGTCGGCTTCATCGAGGCCTTCGTCGATGGCCTCGATTTTGTCGCCGCCGGGTTCAACCGCGTGACGGCGAACGAGACTGGTCGTCCGGGTTATGACCCGGCCGATCTTTTGAAGCTCTACGTGTACGGCTACGTCAACCGGGTGCGATCCAGCCGGCGGCTGGAGGCGGAAACCCACCGCAATATCGAGGTCATCTGGCTGCTGCGACACCTGAAGCCCGACTTCCGCACCATCGCCGATTTCCGCCGTATGAACCGGTCTGCATTCCGACAGGTGTTTCGCGAGTTCGTCATGCTTATGTCGTCAGCTCGATTTGTTCTGGCAGTCGATGGCACGCGCATAAAGGCGGTGAACAACAAGGACCGCAACTTCACGCGGGGAGCGTTGACGAAGTTCATCAACGAAGCCGACGAGAAGCTGGCCGACTACATGAAGCGTCTAGATGAGGGCGATGCGGATGAGGACAAAGCCAACGGCAATGACCGCGGCACCAGTCGCGGCGATGGAAAACTCGCGGAAAAGATCGCGGCGATCAAAGGCAAGCGGGATCGTCATAAGGCGCTGCTGGATGAACTGGACAAGACCGGCGAGGACCAGATCTCGCTGACCGATCCGGATGCCCGCGCCATGGCGCGCATGACCAAGGTCCGCGTCGGCTACAACATCCAACTTGCCGTTGATGTGAAGCACAAGCTGATCGCCGAAAAGGAAGTCTGCAACTAGGTGTTCGATATGGGGCGTCTTACGCCGACGGTCGAGGCGGCGATGGACACGCTCGGCGTCGACAGGATCGAGGCGGTGGCAGACCGAGGCTACTTCAAGATCGAGGATATCGAGGCTTGTGATAAGGCCGGCATCACCGCTTATGTTCCCAAGTCGATCCGCGGTCCCGCCGTGGCCGAGGGTTTCTTCTCCAAAGAACAATTTCGCTATGATCCGGACAAGGACATCTACCTTTGCCCCGCAGATCAGGTGCTCTCACCCCGTCACTTTGGCAAGTCCCGCGACAATGTGAAGATCGACTACGTCAACCGCGACGCCTGCAAGGCGTGCAGCCTGTGCGAACGCTGCACCAGAAGCTTCCGTCGCGTGTCGCGCCTTGAGAACGAGGCGGCACTTGACCGCATGGCGACACGTCTTGCCGCCCGGCCCGATATTCTGACCGGCGGCGCGAAAGCGTCGAACATCCGTTCGGGACGATCAAGCAATGGATGTATCAGGGCGCGTTCCTAATGCGAAGGCTGGAAAACGTTCGCGGGGAGTTCAGCCTGACGGCGCTCGTTTACAATATCAAAAGAGCCATCACCCTTGTCGGCGTTGCGGGCCTGATTGCCCCTGTCATGCCGTGATAGCCCGATTTTGCGCACTTCTGAGCAAAGTATGGGTGCTAAAGTGGCCAAGAGTGCGATGTCGGGCTCGTTAGGAATCGAAATCTAGAAAATCGCGATAACGGGAGTTCCGATACTGAACAATTCAAGGCCATCATTTATCCAACGGGTTTTTGGACGCTCTGCAGGATTTCTGCGACAGATCGGAACGTCAAAAATGGGGTGGCTAGCTGACTGACCGCTATCAGATTGCGGTATGAGAAAGGGGACGACAGTTTTCTTGATAAAAGCCAGTGCCCCAGGTTGCATTTGAGCCTGTCCGGCGGCAATGTTGCTGCCCAGAGGTGCGGGACATGGATATCACCGAGGTAAGGATCAGGCCGATCACCGAAGCGGACGCCGAGAGCTTTCGCCAGGCCGTGGGCACGGTGGCGCGCGAGCGCATCTATATCCGCTTGACCGACGCCCCGAGCGCCGAGGGCGCCTTGGCCTTCGTGCGAAGCAATATTGAGCACGGCAACCCCCAATTTGTTGCCGAACACGATGGCGCCATCGTCGGCTGGTGCGACATCGTTCGCCCTAGCTTAGAGGCTGAACGCCATTGCGGGTCACTGGGCATGGGCATCATACCGGGGTGGCGCGAGCACGGCATTGGCCGTCGCCTCATCCACGCGACGTTGGAGGCGGCCGACGACGCCGAATTCTTAAGAGTCGAGTTGACGGTGAACGCCCATAACGAACGCGCCATTCGATTGTATAGGAGGGTGGGCTTTGTTGAAGAGGGCCGCAAACAGAAAGCCCGGTTTCTGGAAGGTGAATTTCGGGACGTCCTGGTGATGGGCCGCCTTTTAGCGCCTCGTTCTTCGTCTGGTAGGTTGGAAGGTAGCTAAATCGTCCAGTCCATCGTCGCCCGGAGAATCTCGGGTCAATACCGGCAAGGTTGCTGCAAACAAGTGTCCTCATCGGCTGGCCGGCTTTACGCCGCCATTCGGCCGATCAATAGAAGCCTCCGCGACTTCTCGCGGGCTGCAAGCCCACTTAGGTCGCCGCCGTAGCCATAACGGGGTGGATCCCTGCCGTGGTAAGCTGTCGCAAAAATCAGTCGCGTAAGTTGGACTTACGCACATGACTTTTGCGACAGAAATTCCCCTTAAAATTCAGGGCAGCCAATCTGTCGCGAAACTTAGGGTTTTGCGGCAGTTGCTCTGGCGGCGAATGACTGCTCTGGGCCAAGTGCTGCCTTGGCAGCTTCGCGCCAACACGGTCATTGCGCCGTTGACGGAATCCCTTATGCCGAGAGCCTGCTCGGCGGCAATCATGGACGAGTTTAGCGTTGACGCCCAAAGAGAAAGAGCGGTTCGCCCTGCCAGGAAACAGCCACCCCATCATTTAGCTCGTTCAATGCGCGGTAGAGCACCGCGAAGGGATCAGCGGAAGTTTCGACACGGAGCCGCTTTCGGATAGCTTCCCTTGCAGCGCCGGGCGTGGCTACAGAATAGCCTCCGGACTCATATGGCCACGGCTTGCTCAATGCCTCGTCCAAGCCCCATTGTTGAACGTATGCAGCCCAGGCGGCTCGCGCTTGTCGTAAATCTGGTTCGCCAACAAACCTCAACGCGTCCCGCCAGCTTGGTAAGCCTGTGGCTATAGCGACCAGCTCGTTAAAATCGGACGCAACTATCCCAAATGATCCCTCGGAGTCGATGAGAAGAATTCTTCCGTCTGGCATCAGGTTGAACGTTCCGCCACTACCATCCATTGCGAATTGCTGAGAGCCTTCGGGGGTGATTGTAAATTCGTCGCCATCTATTTGCGGCGGTTCTCCTAACTCTAGTTCAAAAATCGAACCTATCTCGAGTTCGAGTGCAGATGCCTCGATTTTTTGGATAATCTCACTTCTTGTCATCGGTCCTCCAAATGCCGAGCCGTGCCCTAGCGTCATCGCAGCGATGACACCGGAGAGGGCCAGTGCCAGTGGGTTTCGTGCTCTCATGACAATTGTTATCCCTTTTTTTTTAAAAAGCCGACACAAGCCCTGGTCCGTGAACACCATGACCGGTTTGGGCCAATCAATTGCCATCAGGTGTAGTCAACGGACGAATATGATTTATATTCAACGTGAACTTGTGTGGCGCTATCTTCATAAAATATTCTTTAGAGGTATTTGCATGACCTATCGAGTGCAGCGGTGGATGACGCAAGATTTTGTTTTTACCGCTCCGCACGCCTTCTCCCATGTTTTTGCTGTTGAACCCCGACGCTTTGTTCTCCGGCCCAGCCCTGGTGAAGAAACACTTTCATCGCTTTTCGTTCTGGTACGCAATCAATGCCAGTCATTGCCGCTCGATGAACAGTTCCCATCCGTTGCTGCTGATCTCTTTGGAGCAGGCAGTTCTACCGACTGGAATCTGGGGGCGATTCAGCTCTTCGGCCGCGAAGGGCGATCCGGAACAGGAACTCCCTCATCCACGGCGACTGGCGGAGAGGTCGCAGGCCTCACCCTCGTGAATGGCCGGAGCAACCGCCTCTGGGTGTTTGGCTGGCGTTCGTCAACCCATGACAAGGATAAAACCGAAAAGGGCTTCCATGTGCTGATGCAAGGATTGCAGGCGTGCGTAGATTACATCGACGATAAGATGCTACTGACGCAATTTCACCAGCAGGAAAAAAAGCGGCACTTGGTCTCAACGGCAGTCAATGCTCAGCCGACCGTTATCGAGCAAGGGTCGGCGAGCAGCGAGTGGGACGAGCGGTTTGCGTCGGCTCTGGGCGAAAACGAGATGTCGCGTGTTGCGCCGTTTTTCGCAGAAGCAATAGCACTGGAGGAACAGCCATACGGCGAGCCGGTGCCTCTTGGCGCGAGCCGCATGGGTGGTGGCCCTGATCTCTTGCCAGGGACATGGCCCAGCGACGCGCGCGGAATGCGCCATCCATTTCTGATGCAGATCAATCTTGCTGAGGTGAAAGCGGCTTGCAGGAAGACCGGGCCTTTGCCGGATGAGGGTCTACTCTCGTTTTTCGTTCACGATGACGCTTTGCTGGTCGATGTTGTTTATACGCCATCCGGTTCTTCTCTTGTTCTTCATGACATGACGGAGGCTGACATTGAAGCATCGTCCGCTGCGGTGCGGGTCGTTGCGGAGCTCGATCCAAATACGCCCGTCGGGATGCTGCCGCATACGGAAGGCGATCTGGTGACGGCAGAACTCATGGCTGACGGATCTCTGAAGTTCGCCCATACATCTGATCCCGTCTGGGCTGTCGGTGAACCTGGCTGTGGCTTCGAGGCCCTCTCGGACGAACGCTGGGCGACAGCGGCATCTGCACGTTTGCTGCCGCGCCCGACGCGAACATTCGATCGTCTGGCGGCGGAGACGCATCTAGAGGAAACCGGTGTGGGTTCAATTGACGACCTGACCGGGACCTACGAGGATTTCGAACTTGCTGAAGCGGGTCGGCAGGCTGGTGCAGGTCGACCCCAAGTCCACCAGATGCTGGGCTACGCGACCATCCGGGGTGGCCATGACTGCCGGGTGGAGGCTGCGGAGGATGCTCTGTTCAGAGGTTGGAGCGATTTGGGTGATCCGATGGCTTGGATTATCCTCGTGCGTTTACCGGCGGGCTCGGCCACCGGACGGACATTTTGGGACGCCGACGATCTCGTCATCATGGTGCCTGTCGCGGATTTGGCAACCAAACGATTCGACCGCTGTGTGCTCCTATCTGGTTAGGCTCTTTCGCCTTTGTATCGCCGGACTGATGACGTCATGTCCGTTCACTGTCAGAACCTGCCGCGACCGGATCACGGCGTTTGTGGCCATTGCGCAAGTTTCTTATCTGGTCGAGTATCGAAGCGACTACGTCTGCGCTGGGAGTCTCATATGAAGCTGGTCGAAGCGCCGGAATTCTTGATCGAAGCAAATCCGATGTTTGAAAATATCCGCGTTTTTGCAGGATCAATCGGATTGCGTCGTCATCCAGAAACGGCGTTCTCGCCACAGATGAGCGTGTGGTCTTCCAAGCGTGAGAGAAAATCGCCTGAAAAATGGTTCGGCGAACGGCTTACAGGTGATGGCGGCAAGATCGTGGAGCGAAAGACTGTCATCTTCGCGGGCATGACGGGCGAGATGAGCAAGGTAAAGGATCGTCTGCAGGACTGGGAGACGAAGGAAAAACGCGACTGGTATCGCCTGCGTGCACTTCTGGTGTCGGCCGACGCCTCCACATGGTACCACGCCACCGCCATGGTCAGTGCACCTGAGCTCATCGAGATTGAGACGGATTTTGGGCGCCTGCTGGCATCCATCCGCCTTAAGCTCGAAGGTAATGCGGCGAACGAGGCGAGAGCTGCGGCGGATGCCGAGCAGGTAGCCGTTCTTGAAAGACTGAAGGACAACATGGAGCGGGTGTCAGCCATCTGTGTCCAGCAAAGCCATGAAGAACGGCGCATTGAAAATGCAGCCGCAGCGAAGGCACCCGTGGCCAGTATCGAGGATCGCTTTAACGAGGCGGTTACTGACGCTGGGTTGCAGGAGAAGCGTGACGCCCTGCGTCAAATCGTAATGCCGACGGTTGCCATGGTTGAGTGTGATACCGCCGACGCCAAAATCGCTGGACTGAGCCGCATCGGCGGCGGTCCTGACCTTCCTGCCGACGTAGATTGGCCACGCGACGACAACGGCTTGCACCTCAATTATCTTGCCCAGATCAATCTCGCTGACGTGCCTGATCGACCGGAAGAGCTACCGGCATCCGGGTTGATCTCCCTTTTCACGGGAACGGACTACACGGATTGGCGCGTGCTCTACACGTCGGCGGACGCAACTCTCACGCCCCATACAGTGTCGGAAGACGCGATGGAGACGGCAATTTCGGCATCACAGATGATCGTCTGGGACAGCACTCTTAAGCGGTTCGTACCAAACGGGCAGGCTGTTGACGGACTATCGCTTGGTGTTGACGAGGCCGGTCGCATGACATTCAGCCGCAACGGCGCACCTGTCAGGGCTTTTGCCTCCAAATACGAATTCAGCCGCTCGGCACAGACGTTGCGCTTCGAGCGCTCATTAAGCGCTCCCTTCGGCCAGCGCGGCCCCAACAACAACCCGAAGGTCTATGCTGATCTCGGCATCGAAGACCCATCGGATTTTTCCATCGCGATCAGCGAGCGCTTTAAAATCGGAGATGGACCACAGCACCAGATGTTCGGCATAACTGGCGTTCGCGACCTTCCTGCGATCCAGAAAATGGCTGCGAAACATGCAGCACAAAGCGGCTGGTCTGATATATCCACGCCAGATGGGTGGTTCGTTCTGATCAAGCTCGCCTCCGGAGGCGAAGCGGATTTCAACTTCGGCGACCACGGCGACTACATTTTCATGGTCCATCGAAAGGACGCCGCCCGAGCAGATTTCTCGAGGGTCTACGCCTTTGTCGACTCTGGCTAAGTACGACGGATAAGAACTTTGATCCATCGCTTACAGTGCTATCGCCCAAGGAAACAGGAAATTCCAGTGTCTGCTTCGGCCAAAGCGGCCTCAGTCATCACAATAGATTTGCGCTAATAAATGACTTAGCAATTTACGAAGTGCCCTTGCTTCGCTAACATTTTGCAAAAGATACCAACGCTGAAAAAGGCAATAGAGCTTGTCTCAAGCAAACCCGCATCCACGTACAATTGCCAGCCTAGACAAACTTAATAGCGTTGAGTGGTTTCGACTGGTCGGTGTTGGAGATTTCGAAGGCGTCAGGCTGCTGACGTCTTGGCCAGAAGCAATCAGCCATGCCTCATCCCTAGCTTGGGAGAATATTCGTCTGGAGGCGGCAAATGCATGGAGAGTGAAGCTGCTTCAGAAAGACAAATCGGCTTATGCGACGTGGAACGATAGAGTCAATATCGTCAAGCCGTATGCCGAGGCGCTGATCAGTGATAAGCTGCAGGCCTATATCAACCCGCAATACCTTGACGCGGTTACGCTCGAGGCCCGTTGGGACATTCTGCAGCTCTGCTTGGAATGCGAGTTTGCAGATGTTCTCGACCCGGGTTTTTATCACTCGCTAGCGTATTATTACCTATCAGGCCACTTCCCGTGCGGCGTAGAAGGGGACTCCGCGAGCGGGTCGATGGTCATTTATTGAGCTGGTCCGGAAGTCCGCAAAGGGCCAAGTGCTGCGTTGGCAGCGTTACGCCAATGGAGTTTGGAAGCGAGGGGCGATCAGATTCTCCATTACTCAGGTAGGCTCGTCAGCCGGCATCGTTATCCGGCCAAGCCAATGAGTGACCGCAATTGCTCTATCGATTGTTGAGGAAATCCAGAACCCTACGCTGCTGGAGAATTTTGCGCTGGAGATCGATTTTGACTTTGCGGCTTTTGGCGATCGGCTATGAGGACATCAGCGAGGACTGTCTGGGGGCGCCCGGCGAGCCCCCGGCTGATGATAACCTGAATGCGGTCTATAGGGCTTGGCTGATCGAGCGCTACGGTGTCTCGATCCCAGCCATGGCATCCGAGATAGTGGACGAGGTTCCAGACGAGCTCACCAAGACGTCGGATGATCCATTCTGGCGCTGGGTGCGCAAAACCCAAGACGAGCGGGACAGCGGTAGCCGGATTGTGACCTGAAAGACCTATTTGCTACGATCGTCGTAGTTTATAGGTATTTTTGAATGGAAAGCGCGCATTGAGCAAGTTTGCATGGACAGAACGGGCAAAAAATGTTGAGGAGGCGCGAAGAGCTATCAATACTTCTCCACGAGAGCCCGCATTACTAGAGCGGTTTTACAATGCCACCAAAGCGGCTTACCCTCCAGGCTTCTGGGAGCATTATGATCGGCTGAAAAACGGCGACGCGCGCGGTGTGGAAATGGCCATCGAGTTCCTCGAGGCTGACCCGTGGTTCTTTCGATCTGGCTATATCAAGGCGAACCTTGCGAGGTTTCTAAAACAAGTGACCTTGTCGAACCAGCAGGTTCGCCGATTGGAAAAGGTCTTGCTCAAAATCGTTGATGAAAGAAACACGCAAGAATTTCGCAATTATTGTCGTCTAGCCCGCATTATCGCTACCCCAGAGCTGATAGAAGCCCTGAAAGAACGTCTGGCTGATGAAAGACTCCCTCGCAGGCTCAGAGCCACATGGATGCTTTCCACCATCGAACAAACTCGGATGTCACGGAAATCCTAAGGTGTTCGGCTAACTCCATTTTTCTGAAGCGGCCCAAGGACGCTTGTCGCAACACTCTTTCGCAAAGTTCGGTCTCGCATAGCCTATCGATTGTCTTTTTGGGCTTGACACGTTGAGGCTGCAAGTGGTGTTTTCGCGTTGCACAGAGGCTTATGCGACTGGAAGCATGCATGATCGTCGGTATTGATCTTGGAACGACAAACTCGCTGATCGGGACATTCGAAAACGGAAGCCCTGTCCTGTTTCCCAATGCCAGTGGACTTACCTTGACGCCGTCAGTCGTCAGCTTCGACGACAATGGCGTCATCGTAGGTGAAGCAGCGAAGGACCGGCTCGTCACCCACCCGGATCGCAGTGTTGCCACCTTCAAGCGCTGGATGGGAACGGCGCGCGAAACACGTCTTGGCGGCCAGGATTTTCGACCTGAAGAACTGTCCTCCTTTGTTCTGCGAAGCCTGATTGGCGATGCGGAAGCTGCGACCGGTCATAAAGTCACGGAAGCGGTTATCTCGGTGCCTGCTTATTTTTCCGATAGTCAGCGACAGGCGACCCGCCTGGCAGCCGAGATGGCGGGACTGAAGGTCGAGCGGCTGATCAATGAACCGACAGCAGCGGCGCTCGCATATGGTATGCAGGACAGAGAGGGTGAAAGCCGGTTTCTGGTTTTCGATCTGGGCGGCGGCACGTTCGACGTATCAATTGTCGAGATTTTCGATGGCGTCGTGGAGGTTCATGCCAGTGCCGGCGACAATTTTCTAGGCGGGGAGGATTTTCTCGATCTGCTGATGAATGCGGCCGCAGCGGACCTAAAGCTCGATCTCGATACAGTACCGCCTTCCGAACGCCTGCAACTGCGCCGCCACATGGAGTTGATCAAACGACAGCTTTCCGGCACGCAAGAGGTGGCACTGGAAGCGAAGATCGGCGCTCGCGAGATCAGATGGTCGATTGATCAGGCACGGTTTGAAGTTTTGGCCGAACCGCTGCTCGCACGCTTGCGTGGCCCACTTGAGCGAGCGCTTCTCGATGCTAAATTAAGACCGGATGATCTCGACGACATCGTCATGGTCGGCGGCGCAAGCCGCATGTCACCTGTTATCAAGACTGTGACTCGTCTGCTTGGGCGTTTGCCGCTACGTCACGTCAACCCGGACGAGGTCGTGGCCCACGGTGCCATCGTCGCAAGTGGGCTCAAAGGACGCGATGCCAGCCTGCGGGAAGTGATTCTGACCGATGTCAGCCCATACACTTTGGGCACCAATATCTCACGCCAGGATGTCAGCGGGCAGTTCCAGCCGGGCTATTTCCTACCACTCATCCCGCGCAACAGCACTGTTCCCGTGAGCCGGGAGCAAGAATTCTTGCCGGTCAACGAGGCTCAGACAACGATAACCTTCGGTATCTATCAGGGTGAAAACCCCATTGCCGACAAGAACATCCTGCTCGGTGAGCTGAAGGTTCCTATCCCTCAAGCGCAAAAAGCCGCCGACCGCGGGGTCATTGCCCGATTTACCTATGACATCGATGGCATTCTTCAGGTCGAGGCTCGGGTCAAAGCGACAGGCGCTCACCACGAGATCGTCATCGAACGCGGACAGACGGGATTGAGTGAAGCGGAAATCCGCGAACGGCTGGCCAAGCTGGAGGCCATCAAGGTGCACCCGCGTGAGCAGCAGGAAAATCTCGCGCTGATGGCGAGGGCAGAGCGCCTTTATGAGGAAAGACTGGAGCACCGGGAGATGTTGCAAAATGCCATCATGCATTTCAACGGTGTGCTGAACACACAGGACGAAAGGCAGATCTCTCGGTTTCGTGACGATCTGGTCAGAGTTCTCAGTGAAATTGATCCGAGATGACCCATCCGCTGGTGGCTTTCGAACTGGACGAGGGCGCTGACGAAAGAGCCGTCAAGCGTGCCTATGCCAAACGATTGAAGGCAACGCGGCCTGACGAAGACCCTGTTGGGTTCCAGGCGTTGCACCAAGCTTATCAGCAAGCATTGGATTTCATCCGCTGGCGCGACCACCAGCACCAGCCTATGGATACGGTTGCAAACGAAACGTCGACTTTGCCGCTGAAAAATATGGGTAGCGACCCACAACGAATGCCGCATCCCGGCGCCGGGCCAGTTGCGGATACGGCACCAGTCGAGGAACTCTCGCTATTGCCTGCCGATGACGTTGTGCTGGGTCGAGAATTCATATTCTCCCTGTCGGATTTCGTGGACCCTTTGCTGCAAGAAAGCCAGCATCGTGATCCCAATCGCTTTCGACAGTGGTTGCGGGAACGCATGGCCGATTGGCCGTTGACCTCTAAACCAGTTCTTGCCCGTGCCATCGCTGAACATATGTTTGAACATCAAGTGCCTTTGAAACCAGATCGCTTTGATATTCTGGTGGAGGAGCTTGGCCTTAACGATGTGCGCAGCGGGCTGGTCGATCCGATGCAGCTTGCTTACTATAGGGAAGGGTTGGTTTTTGACTCGCAATCTGTTCCTCCAGTCCGTCGAACCGGCTGGTGGAGGTCTTCGCTCATCGAACTTGTTTGTACGGCTGTTTTTTGTCTGGGTGGTCTGGCGCTGATCGCATATTCCGTCGCAACGACACCGGCGCCGAAGCCCGCTCCATGGTATGTGTCGTCATTGCCAAGCGATGGCCCGATCAGTACACGACTCTTGCCCGGAGCCGATCCGGAAGCGCGTCGCCTCATCGAGCAAGCTTCCAGCGCATCGGACGTACAGGTCGTCACAATACTTGATCAGGTGATTGAGAGGTTGTCGGAGAGCCGTGAACTGGCGAACGAGCGTCTGCTGGCACTTGCGCTGTACAACAAGGGTCACAAGTTGCAACATACAGATCGGTCCGCTTCTTATGCTGCCTATGGTCAGTTACAGAGACGCTTTGGCACGAAGAAAGACGTAGATATCGGCGTTATGGTCGCTGCCAGTTATGTGAATATGGGACATGAAGATTTCGAAACAAATCGTCTCGAGACGGCGCTGGAGCCTCTCAATGCAGTTATCGAACTCTACCGCAGCATCAACGAAGGGCCAATCGGGCGCCAGGTTCTTGAGGCGATGGTTCTACAGGCAGAAACTCTGATTGTGCAACGAAAACCAGAGGATGCGAGGCGTAAACTGGACGAGATCGATGCGAGAGTAGGGCTGTCAAGCGATCCTGCCTATCCCGGATTTAAGTCCACCACGAATACGCTGCGTTCCAAATTGCCTCCACCACAAACCTGACCCGCGCCGGAAATATCATTTCTGGGAAGCGACCCTCGATAGGGAGGGCTCGTGCCAATTGACGCGAATGGGCTCAAAACGGCGCGGTGTCTATCAATCGGTAAGACCGAAAACCACCGACCACGGTTTCAAATCGCTTTATCGAATGCGTTTGCCTCAGCTTCACTTGTAAAGGTGAATGTGACCAGTTCACTGTCATCTTCCTGACGGATGCTGATTGCAGTGACAATCAACCGAGCGATCTCATCCTGTGCGTTACTTCCTGGTCGAGACGAATTCACCGTTTTCTCGATGGCTGGTGCGAAGACTTCGCTGATGACACCGAGACGCATATTGTGTTTCATGATGATATCCCGGTCCTCAACGATCGCGGCTTGTTCATCTTTCGGAAGTCCGGCGTTGTCCATTGCGGTGATCGTGGCATTCGTCGCGAGCCTGATTGGACCCTCGTTAAGCCAGCGCTCAGCCGCCGCAACGGCCTTCCTGTTCGCCGCGGTCATTGCTTCGGCCGGCGTCAGCTTTTCGTCGGCCAACCGTTTCTTGATCAGAGCGACGTCCTTCGTGTCGATCCGCGCGCCGATCGCCATGCGCTCAAGGATTTCCTGCCGGGCTTCCTGGTCGGCAGCCACTAAGGACTTCACGACGGGGAACGATGCGCGGGCCGTCCGGAGGACTTGCTCTGAACCCTTCAATGCCTTCGCGAAACCCAGTTAGGCCGACAGCTCGGTCGCAGGCAGATTGCACCGCGCCTTTAGGAAGGCCTTTGCTTCCGCGGCAGGAACCACGGCCGTCAGCTTTTCGATCTCGACGGCCATCGCCAGTGCGCGATCGGTCATCTGCTGCTGCTGCTCCGTTATCCGCCTGATCGCCGCGGAAAGTGATTGTGCCTTCGGATCGATGTCTGCCACTGAAGCGTCCCCTTTAGCGACGTCTTTACGACATCGGATATTGCAGGGCCCGTAAGAAAATCGCTAAAATACGAGCGATCTCAAACAGCTAGGGATAATCGTTTGCTTAGCGGGAAATCAACTGTCGATATGTCAGCCCCGATAATAACGACGTTTGAGGTCTACGATCATCTCTGCAGTGAGATCCTGCTTTTTATCGGGGAGGGGGCTGTGATTGCAAAAGGCCCTCGAACTGTAAAGATTACCTTCCCTTCGCCACCATCGAACGCAATGTGGGCGTTGATTTCCGAGGCCAGCGCTCCTGATAACCTGTGAGATAGAAGGTCTGCGCTTCCAAGAGATATTCGTGATGTGGGATGTTCCCAAGCACCTTGCTCACTTTTCTGTATCGCTCAACTTTCGATGTAAAGCCAAAGCGGCAGGACTTCTCAGCGCAGGCTCCTCGCCATTTTCAACTGCAAGCACCATACGAATACGCTCTTCCTCCGCCTGGCGTCGTGCTTCGTCATAACCATATTTGCCGACGTTGAACGTCCGTGTGCGGGCCTTGCGATGTCGCTTTGCCGGAGAGCCGTGGCCGCCGTCATCAACCTGTAATTCAATCCTGGCGATCCAGGCGCCGTCTTTCGAATGTTCACCGGGTTTATTATAGTAGACACCCGGCAGATTGCTCCCTTCGGAGCGGTTCCTGCGCACCTGCATGCGCATATCTCTATTGGTGAGAGGTGGTACAACCTTCAGAACCGCATCACGGTAAGCCTTGGCAACAGTCAGCGCCTGCTCATTGCCGCCATACGTACCGTCGCTGAACGTCATCTGAAAAGTTTTCCCGCCTCTGGAAAGATTGACCAGCCATGCATTCTGGCCATGGCGGTCGGCATCAACCCGACTGATCGCGTACATGGTGTTGTCGTCGGACTTGACCGGACGTTGAGCTCGAGCGGTCAATTTTTGAACTGGGGGTTCGGGATTAGCCATTTTGCGTTCCATTGTTCAGCTCGTTCCCGATAGATCAAAGTTAACTCACCATGACCAGGATATGTGATCGGCGGAGATCGAAATGCTGATTGGTGCGACCGTGTTATAGTGCCTTCAAGAAGCGTTTGATTTCGAGACGCTCCATCAAAATCCTACAGAGCAAGTCTTTTCTTCGTTGTATTGGAGGTAAAGCACTTTGGATCTGTCGAAGGAGAAAACTGCGACATGGACGAAGAGGCGTGGCCTGTACGCGATAGACATATAGCGTATCTTCATAATCTGGCAGCCATTGCTCGCTACGCCCAGTTGTCAGAATAGGATCACAGCCCCTTGTTATCAACGAGTTCAATTTTCTTGAAATTGACACCGTCATAGCGACAAATATGTCTGTCGCCGACTATCCAAAGGCATTCGTCGTCGACGCTATCGATCTGCTGAATTACCGTCGAGGCATCCAGACCAGATGACGGTTCGTGGACGACTTCGAAACCGCTTCCTGTGAACCTTCTTAACCCAGCCGTCGTGCCAAAATATATTTCGTTACGGAATTCACGAACGGAATAGAATGTTAATGGGTCATCAGATTCGTGCGCCACTGAAAAGCCCCCAGTTGCGCTACCGATTAGAAGCGTTTGAGAGTACCCTACCATCAAAATTCGATCCGGATTAACGCAATGGATATCGAGTAGGTGGACGTCTGTCGGCGAGGAAAGTCGGGACAACATCGAACCATTGTAGTGCATGATCGTACCGTTCAAGCCGGTAAGGTAGGCATCGCTTTCAGATAGGCCATCGATCTTCGTGAAGTTGGGCCTTTGTTTACTCAATTCGAGCTGTTTCTCAATGTCGAGTATGGGCTGGTTGGCAAATTCGCCGATGCCAAGCTCCTCGCGCATAGTGCGTTTCGATTGATCTTCTAGGCCGCCATCAATGGCTTCCCAGCCGGTATTCCAACGCCGATAGACTTGCCCACCAAAACCACATGCATAAAGCGTCTCGCCAATTTCTTGGATGCTGCGCATCGAGCCAAAATTGTTAGGGTCGACATTTAAGTTTTCTTTAATGTGTTCATTAGAGTTCAATATCTGAATACGACCATTATCAGACAAAAAACATCCGGCTCTTGTCCTCGATTCAGTTGGCCGACGCAAACACGCTGAAACGACAGTTTCTCCGGGCCATTCTTGATAAGTGAACAACGTCTTGCCGTCTAAATTCAGGTAAAATATTCGCGTGAGCGGAGTGTCACTTTCAGAAGTCTCATCTGGAAAGCCCACGATAATCAGAAAGCGGCTGGATATTGCAAATCCGTTTCCGAGAGAGACCGGTGTGCCTGGTGTCATAATCATCCTCTCGGGTTAATTTGCGAAGAAAGGCCGCATCTTCGTTATTGTTGAAATCATCCGATACTACATGAAGTGGCGACCTACGTTTCACTCCAGCCTATAGGCCCCCCAAGACCTGCCATCAAAATTCTTCCAAATCCGGTCATCCATTCGTTGAATTGAAGCTCAATCACTTTGCCTTCGTTGAGAAAAAAAGAAACACGGCGGTCGCTTGCGTCTCCCCCGGCGGTATCCCTTGATAATTTCGACATTGCCGAAGAGAGCGTTTCTTCAACTGGATTTAGCCCGAAGGGCATGGGGGCCGAAGGGCCGCCCTGCACACGATAGAGATAGAGTGCGTCTTTATTATCCGGCATGGACTGGTCGGTCCGTCCGATAGTGAGAATACGGCCTCGCCCAAGGTTTGTAGTGTGAAACGATCCAGGCGAGAGATTTTGTCCCGGAAGATCAAAACCAAGCTTCAGTGCCAGGTCGCCAAGCCAACGCCCGACACCAAAGCAATTGATTTTCTCGAAGATATCATCTGCGATACTAAGCATGTTGGTTTTTCCTGGCTGGCATTTTTTACCTTAACTTGGCCCGAGGAGCACTTATTTTCCACCCGTCGCATTTCCAGGATAATCGATCCGGTCCCAGGTCTTTCCGTCGAAGCGGACGATTTCCTTGTGACCGACTACAAGCAGCATCTCATCTGTAGCACTCAACGAGGACAGGCCGCCGATTTCACGGGGTAAACCGGTCTCTACTTTGGAGAGGCTTTTTCCGTCATAGCTGTACAGTCCGCCACGTATGCCGTCAGCGCCGGGTGCGGCTAGGTAAACCTTGTCGCCAAACGTGGCCATCCGACGGAAGGTCAACTCATGCGATACGTTTGCAGCCTGACGAAAACCATCGCGGTGATTCCCGATCAGCAGTATGCTTTCGCCACAGACCAGAATGCGTTCCTCGTCCAAGACAACAATATCAAGAAGTCCCTGTTCGGTAAGTTCCGGCAGGCGTCGGAAACCGTCTTGATCTGTTCGAGCGGCCAAAAGGCCATCTTTGCCGCAGATATAAATTGTGCTCTCATCAGGGCCATTGATACCGTAAATCAGGTCGTCACGGAAAACTTCGACGAGGCGATCAGTATCCTTCACCAGCAGCGTAAAGCTCATTTCCCATTTGACGAAGACGTGTCATCCGACCCAGCCTCAAACCATTCTGCCAAGTACGAGAGGGATCAATCATAATCTCGTCGTTAAATTCTTTATCGGCAGAAACGACCAGACCAGGCTCTCCCAAGACGCAGAGAATGCGGGCGTCGATCCTGTCCCAGCGGTAGAGTGTCATATCATTCGAGGCGAAGGGATAATCGTCGTAGGCCCAATCGCGCCCATTTCCCTGTTGTCCTTTGGCATATTGCAACACACGAGAAGACGGCGCGAAAGCATCTGCATCGTCACGGCTGCCTCGAAGGTAAAACAAGTCCCAGGATACAGCCTGGCAGTTGGTGAAGCTTAATTTCATGGCTTGCCTTACGGCGTCATTGTTTCACTGCTAGGAAACAAAATGCGCTCCCAGGTTTTTCCATCGAAACGCAGCAAATCCTTTTCTCCCATCACCCACAACACCTCGTCGCCAACAGCAGAGACGGCGGAGACGTCATCAATGCCGGGAACGAGATCGCCTTCGACGCGCTCAAGTTTTGCCCCATCAAAAACAAAAAGACCGCGCGGACGACCAATACTGGACAGGTAAAGCTTGCCCTGAAAGCTCGCCATTCCGTTGAAAACAGGCGATCCTGGGACATTCAATTTGCGGAAGCCGTCACGGCTATTGCCAAAGAGAAAATTACCATCCCGTCCACAGGCATATACTGTGTCGGCATCGACCGCGTGGACTGCAAGTATTCCACTGTCTGCCTCCGTTTCGAGTTTTGAGATGCGCTCCCCGTCATAGTGATAAACGGCATTCTTTTCGCTGGCGAGATAAATGTCTTTCTCTGAAAGGCCCGCAATGTCCCAAATAACATTAAGTGCGTTATCTAAAATCAATTTAGATGTAAGATCAAAATTTTCTTGAGTGTTATTAGAGGGGTCATGCATTTTAAACAAATGCTGCCGAAGCTTAGAGCTTGGATCTAGTGTTGCGTCTGGCCCATCAAGAAATTTTGGGTCCAATATTTCCCACTCACCACCCGATGCTCGCTGGAGTAACTGCCCTCCGTCACCACAAGCAAACAAATGTTCCCCAATTTGTCGTATCTTTCTAAGATAACCTAACCGATGGTCTTTCCGTATTGGCGCCTTCGCCGGAATCAGAATTTCACGCGCCTTCGTATCGAAATCAACCGCAATACCGGCTTCCGCTAGAACATACAGAATGCGGTAAGACTGCTCCGCCGCCTCGTAAAGTGAGAGACTTGCGAGTGAAAAGTCGAAGGCTTCGTAAGACCATTCGCCATGATTGTACTGGCATATTGCTGTAAATGGCGTCGCAAGTTCCTGACCTTCCGGGTTCGTCCCAAGATAAGCAATATCGTAACTTACAGCGCATAGTCTCGTGAAACTGATTTTGGATTTTTTTTGCATCGTCTTCTTTCAATGTTTTGTCGCCCGAACGCCATTTTTCAGTAATTCATAAGCTTTATCAACGCCCTCAATCGGTGGCGGAATAGTTGTGCGACCAAGAATGTCAGAAAATAGATTAGGGTGCTTTTGAAGCTCCAAAGTAATCTCAGCGACACATTTTCCACCCTTGGCTGAGATTGCGGCGCTCATAGAAATCGCAGTTATTGTACCGATATCCGTTGTACCTTGAGGTGTACTTGAGCCTGATCCGGCTGTGTAAACTTGCGTATCTGCAGCGTGGGCAAGGCCATGTTCACTACCGGCATCCGCCTTTTGGCCAAACAGACAAATGGAGGGGCCTTCACCGAATTTTGGCAATCCTGGTATGCGCTTTTCATCGCGTTCAGCCTCTGCTCTTGTGCCATAACGCAGAGTATAATCTGGCACAATGTGATGGGCCTGATATCCTGGACCGCACAGAGTATTACAACTCTTTTTCATTTTGTCGTACGATCCTACGTGGCAACCGCAGTCCTTCTTTTCTTCTTCGTCCTTCTTGGGTTTACCCAGAATGCTTGTATTTCCTTCAGTTCTTGAATGAGGCTCGGGTTTTTTATCGGTGCGCTGTGCAGTCGCCTCAATGCCTGAGCCATTCGGTACGTCATTATCGACGTAGTGTTCCTTCTGAGGCGGGTCACCAACCCATAAACCCTTCTTGTACCAATCTTGCGGTTGGTTCACATTTCGTTTCAGCCAATAATCTGCATATGACATGGCCTCCATTGCACCGGGTCCGCTTGGGGAGATTGTTTTGATGTTTTTCAACATGTTCACTATCTTCCACCATCGACTTAGCTCTTCTGGCTTATTGTCATTGGCTGACGGTGGGATTTCGCCTTTTCCATTGAATCCATTTTGATTGAAAGGACTACCTCCGCTCGGAACCTGGCCCGGATTTACGGGATTACTGCTCTGCTGAACCGGAGTAGGAGCAACCGCAGTGTTTTGAGCATATTGCGCATTCATAACGAGCGGATCCGGCAATGCATCCGACATTATCTTGCCCTCATCCGAATCCTCAGCAGCCGTATCATCGGAAACTAAAAGAGGCGGCGTTGGGCCGAAAGACTTTTGATGTTTTGGCCAGACCAACTTGCCAGTGGTATTTTTGTTATTCATCCACCATTCGTCGCTATCCCGCGTGGCCCACTGACCTTCGATACGAACATTGTTCGAATGGCCTTTCCGGTGGCAGATAGAAGAAACTGTATTGGATTTGACACCCAATCCGGTGCCCGGTTCGTCGCCCATGCATTTTGTGACGATAGAGTTTTGCTTATGCGCCCGCTGGCCCGTCATGAACACACTGGAGGCCGTATTCGCATCGTCATCTTGATAGGCGATGATGCAGTAAGGCACTGGTGCCGTAGGAGAGCGACAGACGTCGGGGTACTTCGAAATAATGATGCCGTCGTGGGTCGCGCGGCTCGCTTCCCGAGGAGGGGGAATGCTCATGCTGTCTCCTCCGACAGACCATCAATCGTTGCCCTTGGGAGACCAGACGTCCGCATCGCATTAAGTTCGTCCACGGTCAGCTCAATCCGCAGGAAGTTAGGGCAGATCGGCAGCCACGAGCGCCAAGTTATGTCCACCTGGTATGGCGTTTGCCGAAGGTCGATGTGCAGGCCATCGAGATTAAGAAGAACCCGGACCTCTCGTCCATCACGCCACCGATAAAGCGCCGTGGGCTGTACACCGGGCAACGAAAACCGAAGGGTTCCGCCTCCCGGCGTCACGCGGGCAAGCTCGATAAACTCATCGCCTGCCAGGTAGCCTGGGTAAATCATGTCAGGATGTGCAGACTGGTAGAAACGGTAATCGAAATCTTCCGGCAATTGCGGATGGCGCTCAGCTACCCACGCGTCGTCGTAGGTTCCTGCATATTGCTGTCTCAGACGCCAGAACGGCGGTACAGGTGAAAACCCCTTTGGCGTTTTGCTGGCGAAAATGTCGGAATAGTCATCGTCGAGTGAATCAATCAGAGCAACAGGTAATGCATCATCGTTTTCGTTACCCTCTCTCGGTGGTCTTTTGATCCCTATAGGATTTTGCGGCACCTCTGGATCGTCATTCTGATCCCAACTCAGATCGCCCGCCGCATTCCGATAATCCATTGCCACTTCATCGATCGGTTCAGGTGCTGAGAGGCGCCAGCTTTTGGCGCGCCAAAGCCAATGGCGACGTCCATTGATGCGAACAGCATTCGCCCACTTGCCGATGCGCACCCCAGCAATCCACTCGGTGCTGGGGTGGCCCGTGGGAGCGTAAGCTTTTCCAAGAATGCTGATATCGGTTGACGGCTTGAACGGTACGAGATCGGCTGCTTTCAACAAAGGCGTCGTATGAGGATCTCCTTCATACTCATCGACCAGAACAAGCTCCTGCTCAGGGGCAAGAGCAAGTTCACCATCCTCGTCAATCGTGTACCGGCCACGAACAGCGATTACGCCCATGTCATGGCCATCACGATGGGCCTGCTCAAAGCCGATTGCGGCAAAAGGGGTGTTGTTCCGTCCGAGCATAGCCCACCTCAGTTCAGGTCGATAACGTCACCGTTGATCTGAACATGGCCGGAGGCCGCGAAATTGAATTTCGTGCCTGTGATCGTCACATTCCCATCCTTGTCCATCATCAATTTCGACTGGCCGCACTTAATAATGAATTCCTCTCCGGCATTGATTGTCATCGTGTGACCAACCGTGGTGTTTTTGTAGACACCGATCTGCTCGGTCCGGGCGATACCAATCGTGTCGGTACGAAATTTCTCGATCACAGTGGTGACGATGCCGCTCAGTGGGAACAACTTGCTAAGAAGCCCACCCAGCGCAGAGCCAGTGGACGTCTGCTCGCTGCCCGCACCCTTGGCAAAATTACCAGCATTGGTGACATCAGCGTTTGCCATGAGCGAGGAGGCCTCCGTCGCCACACCGGAAGACGCAATCGCACCAGCAAATTGTTGAAGCAGGGGATTATCAATCGCCGCTGCACCATTCTTGCTGTCAAGACCGCCAGCCGCAGCAATGCCGCTCAAAATTCCTAACAACGGGACGCCGCTCGCTCCACCACCAACCGTCAGGTTCATCGACCCGCCAATTTTCTCCTGATGGTTCTGCCCGACATCGATGGATTTGTTTTGCCCCACGCTTTCGACCTGGTGAGCTTCAACACGCTTCACGCGGTTGTTGAGAACTTTGAGGGTCTGGTCCTTCTGCGCGTGAAGAAACATGTTCTCTTGTCCAGCTTCATCTTCAAAGGACAGTTCGTTATACCCTTGGCCTTTGTGGGTGTTCGAGCGGAGCACCATCCGCGTCTTGTTGCCAGGAAGATCATAAGGTACCCCATTGGCGGGGTTGGGCACGACGCCCGTCACCAGCGGGCGATCGGGATCGCCATCGACAAAGGCAACCATGACTTCCATCCCAATACGACCTTCGCCGATGTCGCGCAGCAAATCTAGGCCACCACGCATACCGAACTTTCCGTCAGCCAACTGACGAAGAGCGAAATATGGTGCCGCTAGCTGCCGTGCATCGCCGTCGGACGAGTCGAGGAGCGTGTGTGCGTCACCGAACACATCAATGTACAATGCTATGGCCTCGGCCGCTGCGGTAGCCAGTTTTTTGTGACAGAATGCATGCAGTTCTTCGTCTTCGTCGAATTCGCCGTGGTCCCATGAATCTTGGAAAGTTTGGAGGTCAAGCGCGATGGATTCGCTTTGGCGCTCCAATCTTTCAATCTTCCGCTCTGTCACATTGGTGGAGTAAGCGCTCAGTACGGCTTTTCGACCTGACTCTGACCGCGCGCATTCCGTGTCCGCATCACGAACATTTTTTATTTCGTCGGCGCGCAGAACCTTCGATTTGTTGAGGAGGCGGATGGTTTCGCGTTGCGCGACCTCGGTAGCCTCTGCGAACTCGTTGATCGCGGCGATCGAAATGCCGCTGCCGATCAGAAGTTCCCGATGAATAGAGAAGGGAGACGATTTTGGACTTAAGATGGCTGCAGTTTTCTGTAGCTGCTCGATCTCCCGGAGGGACATATTGGCGTGCATCGACAGGAAAGTCTGGACTTGCGCCGAATCCAGTCCAGCTAGGTCATCAAAAGAAAGCGCGGCATCAACGTACAGCTTCGTGATTTCTTTATTTATCAAGATCAGTTTGTTCGCCACCTTGGACAGTTTGGCTTTCTGATCGAGTAGCATTTGGTTGGTCGTCATGGGGCGGCTCCGACAGGCGAGCGCGACCTTTACCATCCGAAGGTTGAATTAAACCGAAAAGCTAAAGTGAAGGAATTATAAATTGGCAGGAGTTGAGGTGCGAGGGCACGAAGTGTTATCGTAAGGAAAACCAACATCTGAGACGCACCGTCAAGGACGAGGTTGGCCACCTGAGGTCGAAGGATCTCGTCACGGTTTGCCCGTGCCAAGGTGTGATCCGGTTATATTGTTGGTTCTGTAAAAGACCCTTTAATTACAGGCAATTCGATTGGCTCCACGGACATCACTTCCCATCTATCGGTCATCGGGTTGTAGACGCCTGGAAGTCTGAAGTGACGGTCAATCTCCGCAAAATCGCCGTCGGTCGTCAGGATGGGCGTTCCGTAGGTGATTGCGACCGCTGAGATCATTAAGTCGTGGCTGACCCTTTGGCGTCTTTGGGCGGGGTTGGGAAACCAGAACTTTTTCAGCGCCGGACTAGCCATCATCTGCGCAAGTATGTCCTCCGTTTCACGCCCCAATCCCAAATAGAAGAAATTCGATTGTTCAATATCCTCAATCGCCCGTAGGACACGAGCTTTTGTGTCCTCGTCTCTTGAAAGATAAAGACCGCGCTTTATCTCGATTAGAACTGGAAAGCATATGCACAGGTGCGCGACTTCGGAGGCTTCCGCCAGCCAATCTCTTAGGCCTTCAGGTGGACGCTTCCTTGCACGAGCGCTGAGTATCGTCGTGTCCAGAAGCAGCATCGGCCTAATGGATTTGTTATCCTGTTTTAGCATCGTCTTTCCAAAGATCGATTTGCCGTTCTCGGCAGAAAACAGTACAATTGAACCGGCGTCAAAATATTTGGTCTCATGGGACTTTGAAGGTACCAACTCGTATGAACAAGGCGTGGACTCGGAAGCAAGCGGAAAGTGACCCGAAAGAGCTGTTCGACGCGTCAAAAGACGGTCCGCAGATCATAGAGGATGTCGACGGTCACTTCGTTCTGACGTTTAGCCGCACGGGGAAGATGCCTGTAAAGGACTGGGCTAAACTCCCAGGTACCCTAGATGACGACGAAGAGTTGTAGTGTCTGTTCCCACGACGACTTGCCAGAGTTCCAGCGATGTCTAGCGCGTCTCCCTACGGGTTTCTGCACGGTGGAATCTGAAGGTGATAGGTGGGGTGTAACAGTGCGCCGATCCGACGATCAAAGACGCATCTGGCTCTACGCCGAGCAGCTCTCTGGTAACGACGTTGTGTCGTTCAACTTCTATCTCGCCTCAGGGAGGCGTCCTACTCTTAAACCCTGCGAAATGTCTTCTGCCAAAGTGGTGAATTTTGTGGTGAACCTTTGCCCTCAACCAGACGACGCGCCTTCAAACTAGAAGCGGTGGGGTAGGAAACCTCTTTCAGGCAGTCTGCGTCTCGGCCCAGCGATCACAAGCCAAGTTCTAGCTGTGGGGTTTGCTGCCCACATAGCGAAAAGAGCTGACGTCAAGCGCGCGACTAGCCTGCGCCTCTGCGAGGACCCAGTTTTTGAAAGTGGCTATCTTGGAAGAGCGTCGTCGCGCCTCCTGATAAACGAGCCAGTAAGAGCGACCGTCATCAGCGATCACGTCGGAGAGCATGACCAACCGCCCTCGGACCAGATCCTCTCGAAACAGATAGGGCGTCAATAGAGCCACACCCTCTCCGTTTACCGCAGAAAGATATTCGAGGTTTTGGGCGCCAAAGGAGATATCCGGCCCCTCCGGGATAGGAGCGTCAGGAAACCCGGCCGCAGAAAACCAAAGCTTCCACCAAGGGTCATAACGGGCGATCAGAGGTACACCCAAGAGGTCCGGGGGATTAAACAGTGGCCCATTCTTCGCCAGAAAGTCGGGGCTGCACATCGGGGTAAAACTTATCGGAAACAGTTCATGTGAACGCAGATTTGGCCAGTTTCCTACTCCCGTCCAGATCCCAATGTCATTCCCGTTCACGTCGAGAGGCTGCATATGCGACGCTTGGACCTTCAACGCAATCAACGGGTAGGCCGATTGATAATGTTTGAGCCTAGGCGTGAGCCAAGTCGCCGCGAGGCTTGGTAGAACAGAGATTGACAAGTTGTTCTCATCGCGATCGCGGAACTCTTTGAAGGCCGTCCGGAGAAGGTCAAATGCCTCCGACACGCCCTCTGCCAAAGCCTCTCCTGCAGGTGTCAACGCAAGCTTTCCCGCGCCTCGGGCGAATAACTGTTGTCCTGTTGTCGTCTCAAGCGCCCTGACTTGCTGGCTTACGGCAGCCTGGGTTATTCCAAGTTCCTCTGCGGCGCGTGTGAAATTGAGATGGCGCGCGGCGGCCTCGAATGCGCGGACGGACGTTAGATGAGGTAGTTTCTGCGTCATGCCATTAGCCCTGCTTATGGTACCCTTCGACAATCTATTTTGCTCTTTCCGCACGACCGCGGCATATACGGCCAGCAAAACACTCATACATAGTATCCCTTTCAGATTTCAAGTGATGGTTAGTGAACGAGCTTCGTGGCAGTCGTGTGCCACTGACTGTGACGCGTCGATTAGTGCCTATGCTTGGTAACGAGCGCGCGCCGCGCATCCTGCAAATCTGGACGGACCTAATCTCGTAGTCTTGATAGGGTTTTCATAATGTCCAAGCCAGTTGTCCTCTTCGTCCCAACCAAGATCCTCCTGGAAACCCCGCAATCGGAATGGTTGGAAACGCTGGGAGAGAAGTTTGTCATACTGACATCAGCAGGCGGCCGCGACGCGCTGGGGAAGCACCTCCCGAACATGGTCGATCGCATGGAGTTTTTCGATAACTTCAACGATAATCCGGCGGTCGAGCTTCGTGCGCTGGACGTCGCGACGGATCTGGAAACCGATCTCGTGATCGCCCTGGCGGAAGTAGACCTGTTGCGTGCCGCTCGCGTAAGAGACCGTTTGAACTTCTCCACGACGAAACACGAGCAGAACACGCAGTATTTCCGCGACAAGTTCCTCATGAAACAGCGGCTGGCCGAACATGGAATAAAAATCCATCCGATGCGGACCTTTCAAAGCGCACTTGAGCTGAAGGACTTCGTCGACACTCATGGCTATCCCGTCGTCGCGAAGCCACGAGATGGAAGAGGCTCGGGCGGCGTCTGTGTTCTGCGAGACCATGCTGACTTCCTAGGCTACATATCCACCATGGACGCCACGACCTTCCAGAATCTCATGGTCGAGAAATTCGTGGAAGCGCCGATGCTGCATGTGAATGGCTTATACGTGGACGGCGAAGCTGTTTTCATTACTCCGGTAAGAGCGAACATCGGCTGCCTAGCTTTCCTCGACGGCGAGAGTCTGGGCGTCGCGATGCTTGATCGTGACAGCGAGCTACGCAAGGAGGCAGTCCAACTCACGAAACGCATTCTCGAAGAGGCGCTGCCGTCGCCAAGAAACTTCCTGTTTTATCTTGAATTGTTCGTAGTCGACGGCGAACTCGTGGTTTGCGAGATAGCCTCTCGGCTGGGAGGAAACGGCGTCAATCAAGAAGTTATAGAAGCGTTCGGTATCAACCCGCGGCTTGAATTTATCAAGGCCGAGAGAGGTTTTTCTGCGCTTCGGGGTGTGACCTTGGAGCCCAAAGCATTGGTGGGGTACATCGCGGTGCCTCCACGCGAAGGGGTTCTCATCGATTTCCCTGACAGCCCCCAACACGACTTCATACGCTCCTACAACATCACGGGTCAGCGCGGCAAAAAATACGAAAAGATGAAGCTGACCAACGGGGAAGTGGTGTGCGCCGTCGTCGAGGGTGCGACCGAAGCCCATGTCGCGAGCAGGTTGAACGAATTCGATGCTTGGGTCGCCACCAACTTCGTCTGGCAACAGTAATTCGGCGTTCTTCTTTCTTCCCTGGAGCGAATATGAAGATAGCTATCATTGGTTGCGGCTACGGCGGCGCGTTAGTCCTCAAGCGCCTACTGGACAAGTACGATTCGTGCTTGACGATCGACGTCTATGACGAAAATGGGAGTGTCGGAAGGGGCTATGCTTACCAGGTAGATGATGGATCAAATTTGCTGAATAGACCCGCGAGTTTGATGTATTTCTCCGAGAAGGGTGACTTCAAAAGATGGCTGGCGAGCAACTCCGACGAGTATGTTGCGCGTAGATTGTTCGGAAATTTCGTGAATTCGGCACTGACCGCCGCGATCGAGCGCAGTTGCCGAGCTCCGCGGTTCCTGAAAGAAAGAGTAGTGTCGGTTGACGAAGCAGTGGACGGCGTCTCGGTCACTGCGCGGACACGGCGGGACTACGATGCAGCCATCCTTGCGACGGGCAACGAGGCGCCAAAGGACGCCTACGGATTATCCGGGCTTAAGGGCTTCATAGCGGACCCATACCCGACTTCACAGTTTAGGCAGAGCGCTAGTGGAGAAATTGCGGTCCTCGGAGCTAGACTTTCCGCGATCGACGCCGCAGTAGCGATTCTCGACCGCGACGACGGCAGACGAGTGACCCTCTACAGTAGGAAATCCGGTCTTCCGCTTTCAAGCGACACCTACGAGCACATCACTCTTGTCAGCCTCTCTGAAGAGCTGCTGCGGGGCAGGGTTCTCGACCGCGGATTGAAGCTGACGGACGTCGCCCGGATCATCGATCTGGAATTTGAAGCGCAAGGCGTACCGATTACGGTCGGCCGTATGCTGAGATCGTCCGCCTGGCAAAGAGATCAGAACCTCAAGCGAAGAATATATTCGATACTGGCCTCGATGAACAATCTCGCGCCGATTTTTTGGGATGCGCTTACCGCGGAGGAGGCGCTTAGGTTCAAAAAGACCTGGTCGTCTATCTGGAACGCAGCACGCGTGCCAGTGCCGCCGCAAAAGCGAGAGCGCGTCGATGCATATATGGCGTCCGGGAGACTCATCTTTCGACAGGGATTGCAGAGCGTAGGAGGGGACAAAGGAGGCTTCACCCTCAAGACGCGTCAAGGGGTGTTTAGGGCAGATTTTCTCGTCAACGCAACTGGGCCTTCTCCAACACTTGAATCCCCTCTCTATTCGAGCATGTTTAAGTCGGGTGCCGCGCAGCCTCACGAATTCGGCGGGCTGCAGGTAGACATCGATACGTGCCGGGTGATCGGCAAAGGTGAAGGCAGCTCGCTATTTTCGTTGGGCCATCCCACCGCCGGGGCGTTTTTCAGTGCTAGCAACATCGACATCATTCAAACCCAGGCTCATCGCATAGCGCTCGCTATCGGTAAGCTCACGACTGGACGAGAAGCTACTTTCGAGCAGTCGAGAAATGGCCCGCCAAACACAATGATCTTCTCGCACGCGGCGCCTGCTGATCTTGGTCGAGGTGTCGGGCCATGAATATCCAAGAGCTTTCTAGAGTTTGGGCAGTCGCATTTCCGCTATCGGTAACCGCTGCTGGCGGGTTGGTGTTCGAAGCGGTAGGTATACCGAACGGACTTTTGATCGGCGGGCTTTTGGCGTCGCTTGTAATATGCAGGCTCTACCGCCGCGCCGAAGTCCTAGCCGGTAGTTTGCAGTATGTACAAATTACCATCGGAATAGAACTCGGAGCGCTCTTCGCCGCCGGAGATCTTGCCATAACTGGCAAGCTGGCTGCTGCTGCCTGTCTCCTGGCGATGTGCCTGATGTTGCAGATAGCGATAAGCTTTTTCTGGCTTAGAATTGTATCCGGCTGGACGGCAACAGATGCCGTCCTCGCCTCATATCCTGGCGCGATGGCTGCCGTCCTCGATCTGTTCGACAGGGCATCTGCATCCCCACGAGTAATCATGGTGCATGTTCTGAGGTTGATCGTGCTGACTGTCGCCGCGAGCGCAATGATTCATTCGTCGTCCGACGCCGGGACGCCTGGCTCAACAGGAATATGGAATTGGATCGCTGTCGGTGCAGTCGCGCTGGCGAGCCTAGTGGTCGGCCGGACGCTGGAGATGTGCAAGGTTCCCGCCCCTTACATGCTCGTCGCCACATTCTTTACGGCGGTGGGGCTCCGGTCAGGTTTTTCCGCCAGTGTAGACCTTCCGCACTGGTCTCTCGTCGTCTGCGAAATACTTCTCGCGCTTCTGATCACGATAAGAATCAAAGATGCCGGTCTTGCGGAGTTTAGGTCCAGCCTCATGCCGGGCACGATCGCGATCGTCCTTATGCTGTTAACATCGGCGGGAGTCGCCTGGCTTGCGAAGGTGTTGCTGCACCTGGACTTCGCAACCATGTCCCTGTCCTACGTGCCGGGCGGAGTGGAAAGCGTAGCTATCATTGCGATTTCTTCTGGCCTCGAAGCGTCGTTCATAATGAAGCTGCACTTTTTCAGGTTGATCTTGGTGCAAACTGCTCCAGCAGTGGTCTCGCTTCTACGATTGCGTTCAAGCCCCGGTTGACAACCTTGTTCTTTAGCTGCCCGAGCGATCATTCGTGCGGTTCCTTCGAAGCGCTGGCTCTTCAGCCCCGTATAACGCTTCCCTGCATTCATCTGCCTCGTCCCAATCAGGAAGGTTTAGCCAATGGAAATGACCGTCGATATCCGAAACAAGTTCAGAAACACGGCGAAAATGACGGCGTTGAGCTACGAGAACTGGCAGATCGCAAAGGCGAGGGGGCTCGTCGATTTATTCGTGCACACCGATCGTGTTGGGCATTCTCTGCCCGGAACCGAAACCAAGTTTGTCAATATGAGCAGCTACTCGTATCTCGGGCTCAACCGGCATGCAGCGATTGTTCAGGGGTCGATAGATGCGTTACTCGATGAAGCGATCACCGGGCTCGCCATCGCGCCGACGCGGATGCGCCCGTCACTGGCGCGAAGCGCCGAACAAGGTCTATCTGATCTTTTCGACGCGACATGCGTAATTGGGCTTTCGTGCTCCGTGATGACGTCGGCGCTCCTCCCTCTCGTTTCGTCAGGGCATCTCGTGGACGGGTTGCCCCGTGTGACCGTGTTCGATCGGCATGCTCATTTCTGCATGGAGATGGTAAAACCTATTTGCGCCGACGAAGCTCCAGTGCTTGTCGCCCCCCACAACGACATCAATTTTCTTGAAGATATATGCAAACGCGAACAGCGTGTAGCCTACGTTGCCGACGGCGCGTATTCTCTGGGTGGAACCACGATACTGCGAGACTTACGCTACCTGCAGGATAAGTATGGTCTGTTTCTTTGGTTCGACGACTCGCATTCTCTCTCAGTGCTCGGTGCAAGCGGGGAGGGTTTCGTTAGATCTCAGCTAGACGAGGTGAACCCGCTTACTGTCATCAGCGCGTCGTTGAACAAGGGGTTCGGATGCTCAGGCGGCGTGGCTATGCTGCATAAGGGCTTCGATACCTCGTTTTTGAACACGACGAACGGCGGACCTCTCACTTGGTCTCAAAGCCTTACAACTGCGAGTCTCGGCAGTATCGTCGCGGGCGTCAGCATCCACAAAAGCGGTGAGTTACTCGAGCTGCAGCAGAATTTGCAGAGCAATATCAGGACATTCGACGAGGCATATCCAACCGCCCTTGCTGGAGGCGAACTGCCGATCAGGATGGTGACCACTGGGGACGCACAGGTCGCGATGGATATCTCGCAGAGACTGTTGGAGCGGGGTTTTTACTGTGCCCCTGTGTACTTTCCGATTACGCCGCGTGGAAGAGAAGGGCTCCGAGTGATGATCAGAGCCGACCACAGGTCTGAAGACATTATCGCCTTCGCCGACGCATTATCCCAAGAAGTCAGCACAAGCGCGGTATGATACTAAGTGGAGAAGGTGCAAAATGACTATCAAGAGCGTGCTAATAACGCCGGGAACCCGCCTTGATCGATATCAGGGGACCAGAACTATACCTGCCGACGCGGTGATGTTCGACCTTGAGGACGCCGTGCCGGCCCAAGAAAAATCGGTTGCGCGGCGGCATTGGGGGTCGTTGACGGACGCGACGGTGCGGGCGCGGACTGCTGTGCGCATCAATTCTTTCCCATCCATGGACAGTCTTCGAGACCTCGTCTGCGTCCTTTCATCTGAGGTCACGCCCGATCTCGTATTCGTTCCGAAAGCAGAATCTGCGAGGTGCTTCCGGCTGCTCGATGAATTACTCGACGACGCGGGAGTGGAAACGGGCCTTGTCGCATTGATCGAAACGCCACGGGGCGTGGCGAGCGCTCTCGAAATCTCGACCGCCAGTCGACGATTGAAAGCCCTCGCCTTCGGCGCTGCCGACTATTCAATGGCGTTGGGCACAGGTATGGAGTGGGACCTGATGCTTCACGCCCGATGGTCGATAGTCAATGCCGCCAAGGCATGCGAGCTCCAGGCGATAGACTCTCCATCCTTCGATCTACAGAACCAGCACATGCTGCGACAAGATTGCGAACGCGCCAACAAGATGGGGTTCACCGGAAAATTTGCGGTGCACCCGAAACAAGTTGCTACGATCAATGAAGTCTTTCGTCCCGACGCCGAAGCGATTTCTTGGGCCATCAAGGTAGTTCAGGCCGCCGAAGACAGCGCGACGAGTATCGGAACTTTGGATGGATCGATGATCGGGCCGCCTTTTCTCCGTCGCGCGCAGAATATTCTGGCGGCGGTGAGCTCACCATCATGAGGAGCATCAATGCTTTCGACCGAGACGAAGCCAACCGATATGTCGAGCGCCAAGGACTTTACTACGACGAGTTCAACATAGGTGATGTCATAGTCCACCGACCTTCACGCACTGTTACTGAAGCGGATAACACATGGATGTCCCTACTTTGCCACAACGTCCACCCGCTTCATATCGATAGCGACTACGCCTCGCGTACTGAATTCGGTCGGCCGGTGGTGTCAAGCCTCGTCACACTCTCGATCATCACCGGAATGACCACCCGCAGTACAAGTGCGAAAGCGATCGCTAACCTTGGATGGGACGAGGTAAGGTTGATAAGGCCGGTTTTCGTCGGTGACACAATCCACGCCGAGACAACTGTTAAAGGTAAACGGAAGTCGGGGTCACGAGAGAACTGCGGAATCGTTTCTTTCAGCACGGTCGGAAAAACTGCGGACGACATGATCTTCATGAGTTTCGTAAGGCATGCGCTCATACCTGCCAGACCCGGCTATACTCCAGAAGGCAATGAAGTTGCGGCATCTTGATCGGAAAGACATCGACCAAGCGGCCGATCTAGACGAGCTTATTGAAGATATGGATGCCTTCTTATCTCTAGGTGTCCGTCACCGAATGCAAACCCCGCTCCGAACACTCTTGTCGACGCAGTCGGGCGAGGGGCTGCTAGTCGCAATGCCCTCCTACTCACCTGATCTCGGGCTGTTCACCACGAAACTTGGAACAGTGATCAAACCGGGGGGCGGCGACAAGGCAGCATCCGTCAATACGCTTGTCGCTGCTTTCGACGCTGTGACTGGCCGCGCCATCGCAACCGTTGACGGCTGCGGCATTACGCACCTGAAGTGCGCCGCTCTTACGGCTGTAGTGACCCGATACTGCTCAGCATCGGACGCGCACTCCCTTGGAGTTGTCGGCGCAGGAGCGCTTGCTTGCGCACAGATCGTCGGGATCGCTAGGGTACGACAGTTATCGGAAATTTCGGTCTATGCACGCAGTAGCGGATCTGCAGAGATGCTCCGACGCAATCTCGCCGAACGACACAATTTCCATACGCCGCTCTCCTTCTCAGGATCAGTCGAAGAAGCGGTACGAAACAAGATGGTGGTGGCAACGTCCACTACATCGCGACAAGCACTGATTGATGCGGGCTGGCTTGTAGAGAGTGTGCACGTAAACTGCATGGGTGCACGCTCCCACGAGACGACCGAGCTTGATCCGCTCGCCTTGAAAGATTCCATCCTCCTCGTCGAGGATGTAGACACCGCTGTTCAGGAAGCCGGGCCAACTCATCGTTCGGGAATTGTTCTCGAAGAAATGATGAGACTTCGAGCGCGCCTTCCTGTTGGCCGCACGGTGTTCAGTTCGTCGGGACACGGGGCATTCGATATGCTCGCAACGGCTCACGTAATCCGGCGCGCAGGCTTACTTTCCTAAAAGGCCGGTCGAGGTCGAAAAACAATCTCGTTCAAAGGTGTAAGACCATATGAAGCAAGTCAGGTTCAACGCCTTTTTAATGAATTGCATCAGCCATCTATCTCCTGGCTTATGGAGGACGGTGGGTGACAGATCACGAGACTACAACGATCTGGGGCATTGGGTGCGCTTGGCGCAGACCCTCGAAAGGGGTTACTTCGACGCGATCTTTTTGGCAGATATCCTTGGAGTTTACGACACCTATCAAGACTCCGTGGAACCCTCGCTACGGATGGCTGCTCAGATTCCCGTTAACGACCCGCTTCCGTTGATACCCGTTATGGCTCATGCAACCGAACACATAGGTTTCGGCCTGACCGCCTCCGTATCGTTCGAGCATCCTTTCCCCTTTGCCCGACGGATGTCCACACTTGATCACCTAACCAAAGGGAGGATCGCGTGGAATATCGTGACCTCGTACCTTGAGAGTGCCGCACGCAATCTTGGACAAGATAAGATAACAGACCACGATCAACGGTATGACATGGCAGATGAGTATCTCGAGGTCGTTTACAAGCTCTGGGAGGCGAGCTGGCATGAGGATGCGGTCTGCGGCGCGGGAACGAATTTCGCGGACGCAAAGAGGGTCGATCCTATCCTCCACGAGGGTCGATTCTTCAAGGTTCCCGGCATCCATCTCAGTGAGCCATCGCCACAAAGAACGCCGGTCCTTTTTCAAGCCGGCAGCTCAGGACGCGGGAAGCGATTTGCTGCGCGCCACGCAGAGTGCGTCTTCACCGGGTGCCCTTCGAAATCAGTTATGCGGACCGTTGTATCCGATATCCGCAGTCAGGTTGGGGAGGAGGGCCGCGATCCTCGAAGCGTTCTCATATTCAATATGCAGACGATAATCTTGCGTGCGTCGGATGAGGAGGCACAAGATGAGTATGCCCGCCTAATGAGCTTTGTGGACCGAGATGCAGTTCTTGCGATCTTTTCGGGGGCAATGGGCATAGATCTCGGACAACTGCCATACGATAAACCGCTTCGCTATGCCAAAACACAGATGGCGCAATCGGTGTTGGAGGCCTTCACAAGTGCTGATCCTTCAAAGGATTGGACTATACGCGAGATCGTCGAGTGGTGCGGAATCGGTGGCAGGGGACCGGTTTTCGTCGGATCGCCTGTCACCGTGGCGAATATGATTGAGGAGTGGGTCGAGGACACCGATCTAGATGGTTTCAATCTGTCCTACGCCACTATGCCAGGAAGTTACGAGGACATAGTCGATCTTCTTGTTCCAGAGCTACAAAAAAGAGGCCGATATAAAACGGCCTACGACACTGGAAGTCTTCGTGAGAAGTTCTTCGGCTGCGGAGCGAGGCTCAGCGGAACCGATCTTGCGCGTCGCCTCAGCCGATTGCACAACCCACGAACGACCTGACGACGCAGCTAGTCTTGCGAGGACACGTTGCGGAAATTGGTTACGCGAGGATCGCCCAAGTCCGCGATTTATTGGAAAGACGATCCACATCCAGTGCGGACTGTGCATCAAGCATCGGTTTTCAATCGACTCGAGCCCGCAACCGGATCACGCTCGGCTCGCACCAAATCACCATTCCGCGCTTTCAGATAAAAATCCACTGTGCGGCTAAGCAGCGAGACGTCTAAGACAAATCGCTTTTCTTCGGTCTCATTTTTGTATGCCAGTGCTTTCATCGACTTAACACCTTCAAACAGTAACCAGGATGACCGCCTATGAACGAATATCCTACCCGCTCGTAGAGATTGATGGTTTCGAGCGTCGGTTGCTCTATTCTTATACTAGATACACCTGCCTGTACAGATGCGGCTTGCAAGGCCATATCGGCAATTTCTAATATGAACCCTTTAAACGCGTGGGCAGAAGAAGGGTTGCCTTCCAACATGAAGACCCTGAGTGCGGATTGCCTTGGATCAAACCTTCCGAGAAGGAGCCCACATAAATTGGCACCATCCATGAAAGCGACACCGAAGCGACAGGGTTCCTTTCGCCATTCATCGTTAAAGTAATAATTCCATTCGAGCGACCAATCGGATGCCTTGTCGACTATTGCTCGATTAGGTACCTCTAAACTAACCGTATGGTTTTTGAAACACTGTAGATCTTGTACCATTACAGTTAGGGGCGGCAACAACTCTTTATTCAAATCAAAGCAATATTGTCTAATTTGATCGGAGGGGACATCGGACAATTTATACATTATTTAGGTGCGCTTTCATATTGGATACCCAATACACATTTGACAGTTAATTCTTGATAAAAACGCGCGCACTTTCAATGGCCAGTCCCAACGGTTTTGGCGGCGAAGGGTTGTTACTAAACAACTCAAGGTGAGACTCAGCAATTCTCCCTAGGCAGATTTGAACAAGGAGGATTCGCGAAAAACAGATATCCCAACGATCCTCAACAAGTGGCAAAACAAAAATAATTGACTCTCATTTTTGAGCCCAAAGCATGACTACAGAGAGGGAGGATGCCGAAGAAGAATGAGCAGCCAGACTGCTTCGACGTAGCGGATAACCCCGCCATGATGGCAGCCATTGTCGAAGAGGCACAAAAGACAGAGGCCGAACTTGTCGGCCCATCGCAACAGTTTCGGAACTGGGGTGTTCAGCTCCAACACAACTGGTCGACCACCGGTAAAAATGCGGCTTTTGGAACGGATTATGACCCGAACCGCTGTCGCCAAGTCCAACATTTTGGTCAATTCCTCGACGGAAACGAAATATTTTTATAAGGGCATGGATGTAGTTGGGCAGCGTTTGAATAGGGCGTCACCTTCAGCAATGGTGAAGCCTTCAATGCCGACGATGTCCGCGCGCAGTTATACCGTGACCTTTGAAAAGTACGAAACGCCTCCTGTGGATGGCTTCTGGTCTCTCACGATGCACGACGCTCAGCACTTTTTTGTTCCGAACGCTTTCCCGTTTCTCATTAGGAACGAAGACCAAGACTTTGAAATACAAAGATGATGGCTCACTGACGCTCTACATTCAGGAGAAATCGCCGGGTCAGGGAAATGACCCGAATTGGTTGCCCGCACCTGCGGGAGAGTTCTCGCTGTATCTGCGCGCTTACTGGCCGAAGACGGAGATTGTAGATGGCACATGGAGCCCGCCTGGTGAACAGACGGACGCAAGGATATCCTAATCCTTTAGACGTCCCTGATTTCCTCATGTGTTCTGGCTTATCCGACGTCTGAAGTTGTGACGCCTCGGAACTATCAGCCTTGGCCTCCGAGTGCGGCCATCCCGCTGTGTCGAAATAACCGGCCCTTATACCACGACGCTTTTGCGATAAGATTACATCAGCGCCCCGACAGGCAAATGCCGATTAAATGAATTCGCTATTGACTTTCTTATTTTTGTTCATATTTTGTTCCGCATGATCAAGATGCTGAACATATCTCGAATAGGTTGAACGGGCAGGCCGCTCCGAAGCGGCGCAGGCAATGTTTATCTAACCGAGGGTGTTCATGATGAGCCATCCGCATTTTGATACGTCAGCGGCACTGTATGCCGCTTTTGACGAAGCTTCTTCGAAACTTTTCTATCCCAAGGGCACTGTGCGGTGCTCCGGTGACCCAATGTTTCGGTCGCGGTCAGCGAGAGACCTAGGCTGCATTCTCGACGTCGATCCGACTGTCGTCGCTTGGCTTTGCTTGCCATTGGAGTTCGAAACCGAGCTCGGCCCATATGTTCCGGATTTCCTTGTGAAATATGAACACGGCAAACCCTGCCTTCTTGACGCTGTCGAGGACGAGGAAAATCCTGCGATCAAGGAAGGCGCTGCCCTTGCCGGTCACCAGTATCGGGGCCTTCCGCGAAAAGAGACCGAGGCTGGCTTCCGGCTTGCCAACGCCCGTGACCTCCTCCGTTACGCCCAATCGAGGACGCCTCTGAACGACCGAATCAGAATGCTATCCGCGCTTGATGAGGTCCGCTCGCTGACTGTCGCAGAGTGCCTGCATATTTTCACTGAAGTGAAGCCGTTGACAGGCATCTCTTGGATGGCCCTCCATCAATTGATCGCGCTCGATCTCGACGAGGAGATGATCAACCCCGAGACGGTCATCCGTCGTTTCCAGCGCTAGGGAGGTTGGAATGGAAAACTCCCGTAGGCGTCGCCGCACGGTGACACTTGAACGATTGGCTTACGCGCTCACCCTCAAGTCGGCGGCACGCTTGGGCGGCGCGTTCAAAAAAAGTCAGAACGAACGGCAGATCGTCATTGTTCTCCGCATTCCTCTTGGTTCCGAACTCGATGAATATGTCGCCGCAGCAAGCATTCTGACGAGCACCGCCCACAGCCTTGCTAGCTTCGAGATCTCAACGCCCAAGCTTGGCCACAGGAGCGGCATTGATATCGAACTGATCAGCGCCCAACTCAAATTGAAACATTCCATCCTCATCATCTGGCCCTCGGAACATTCGTTGCCAAGAGAAATCGAGCTCGCGGCCGACCGTGTCGTAGACGTGGGTGAGGTAAGACCATTCCATCTGGCTGCCGCCGCGAAGGAGTTCTCGGGCCAGAATGTCGACATGGCGGATGCGCGAAAGATTCTCGAGCATCCTTTTTCAGCGGTCGTTGCTGCATTCAGGCCAGGCAGACCGGTCTCAGAGGTTCTCGCGCGACTTGCTGCAGTCGAGACAGATGTGCAGCCCCCTCACGTCGAAGCGCCTCCACGTCTCGAAAACCTTGTAGGGTATGGCGAGGCGAAGACATCCACGCGATAGGCCTTGTTCGTCGGGATCGACGTCAGCGACGTATCTCGTGTGTAGTCCAGAACCGTAACGGTCTCGACGTCTTTGATGCGTGCATCGATCGCTGCCTTTGCGCGATCATGCTTCCATGTATTAGCCATTTGCGTTTCAACTCCAAACTGATCCACGGAAGATGATAATCCACCGATGCGATTGTTTCACTGTTTGTTCCTTGAGGCATTTTCCGGGCACTTTGCAGTGCCCGGAATCAGTCGAATCCTTGGATTGGCCAATTTCAGGATCCAAAACGGCCATTACTAGGGTCGTTTGGCCAGTATTAGGATCCGTTTCTCATGTCGCGTTTGTACGATGACATCGACTTTGTCGGTTAGCGTCCGGTGAGCGGACTTTCGGTCAGCATCACTCAATCCTGTTTTGAGCGAACTATCAGGCCGCCTCGTTCAATTCTTTTAACGGTGACCACCGCCAAGGCAAAAGCTCGTCGAGGCGATCCGCGGGGTGATCCTGAATGCGTGACAGGACATCGGTCAAATACGCCTCCGGATTGTGGCCGTGGAGCTTTGCTGTTTCGATGATGCTCAGGATATTTGCGATGCGCTCACCACCCTTGTCTGAGCCCGCAAACAACCAGTTTCGCCTTCCAACACCAAGCGGCCGCATGGCACGCTCAGCTATGTTGTTGTCGATTTCAACCCGGCCGTCATCAAGATAGACGCTCAATGCTGACCATCGTGACAGCGCATACCGCATCGCTTCCGCCAGCTTCTGTTTCTGTGGCAGGGTCTTCTGGACATCCTCGATCCACTCTTTCAGCTCGGCCAGGATGGGTTTGGCATGCTGCTGGCGCAAATCCCGTCTCTCGTCAGGCAACATGCCACGGATACGATCCTCGATATCGTAGAGAGCACCGATGCGCGTCAGCGCTTCCTGCGCGATCGGTGATGGCTTGAGTTTGATCACGTCATGGAATTTGCGGCGTACATGCGCCATGCAGGCAGCCTCGATGATCTGATTGCCGTACAGCTTGTTGTAACCAGCATACCCGTCCGCGTGCATCACGCCACTGAAGTTGGAAAGATGTTCAGCCGGGTGCACCCCCTTGCGGTCAGGGCTGTAATAATAAGCGATCGCTCCGGGCCGGGGATCTTGATAGCCACGCCCATCGAAGACGTAGACCCAGACCCTCCCGGTCTTGGTCTTTCCTCGTCCAGGGTCGAGAACATCGACCGGAGTGTCGTCGGTATGGATCCGATCGACGGCCGCGATATGCGCTCTGATCAGCAAAATCAGGGGGCCGAGCAAAGCCGATGCACGCCCCATCCAGTCGGCCATCACGGAACGGGAGATATCGATCCCAAGCCGATCGTACATCTCCGACAGTCGGTAAAGTGGGATGTGATCGTCGAATTTGGCGACCATGATATGGGCAAGCAATCCGGGACCGGGTTTGCCGCGCTCGATCGGTAGGGTCGGCATCTTGCCAGACACCGATGTGTCGCAGTCCTTGCAAACGAAGCGCTTTTCGACATGGCGAACAATCTTCACGGATGCCGGCACATGCTCCATGACCTGGACCACCTTATCCGGTGCTTTCAGGAACGATGTCCCGCCGCAGGTCGGGCAATTGCACGGCGCCGGATAGATCCGCTCGTCTGTCGGCAGCCCATCCGGCAAGGGTTTGCGCTTTGGCTTTTCGCTGGCATCTTCCAGCTCCGGCAGAGGTGTCTTTCCAGAGCGAACCTCAGCCTCGGCGCGGGACGCTTCGATCTCCTCAAGCATCAGTTCGAATTGTTCGATCTTCCGGTCTATTTTCTCGGACGAGGCCCCATGCTGTCGATGGCGCAGCAACTCCAACTGCGCGCGCAAAATGTCGATTATGGTATCGCGCTTGGTAACTTCGGCGTCTTGTCGCTCGAGTTTCGCCGCCTGCTCAGCAACCAGTGCACGCAGTGCAGATAGCTCGTCCTGACCCTGTGGCGCCGTTGTTTCCATACCCAAAAATGTAACTGATTTGGCCCTTTAGCGCCAGTATTTTACCCCTGACACCCTTGCAAAATAACGCTTTCAGCCCGTGCGATGAGGCGCTGAAGTCCATGTCGGTCGCCGCCAATCGATCCCCTCGACGAGCATCGACAACTGAGCCTGCGTCAGATGCACAACGCCATCTTTGGCCGCCGGCCATGGGAAGTATCCGCGTTCCAAAACCTTGTAAAACAGGCAAAACCCCTGGCCGTCCCACCATAAAAGCTTGATCCGGTCGGCGCGCCTGCCGCGGAACCCGAAGATCGCGCCAGAACCAGGCGCTTGCCTGATCACTCCCTCGACCAGTGCAGACAATCCGTCGATACCGCGACGCATGTCGGTCACTCCGCAGGCCAGATAAACCTGCATATTCCCTGACGGCCCGATCATGCGGCTTCAACACAAGCGATCAACGATGCCAAAGTCTCTCGCTCGATGTTTACCGGCACCTTCAGGCTGCGACCGTTGCGCAACGAGATCTGCACAGACATCTTAACGGGAAAATTGGATGGGATCTGCCGAAGTGGATCGTTGTCAACAAGACGGACCGGCAAGAACGACGGTGCGTCATCTCGACTGCAGAGAGTTCTGCGCCAGACCCTGATTTGCGATGGATGAACGTCATGCCGACGTGCCACATCGCAAACACGCGCGCCAGGTTGAGCCGCTTCCGCCAGGATGCTCAGCTTTACCTCCAACGGCCAACGCCGCCTGCGTTCAATGCCTGAAATAATCTCCATGCGAGCCATGCCAACCTCTAAGATCCCGATCTAATCCCAGCACTAATGCTGGTACTAACGCCAGATCATCGCCTGGATGGCTCAGTTCGCGAAATGACTTGGCCGGACGCACAC
>NZ_BBJU01000034.1 GCF_000739935.1 Agrobacterium rubi TR3 = NBRC 13261
GTCATGTCACCCCACACCACTGCTTGATCTTACACTGACGTATCCTGACAACTCGATTGGCGGCGGCACGTGAATACAGACCAACGACTGACGCCTGCCGCGACAAACGGCGGTTTGGTTATAATGGTTACCGCGACGTCGCGCGCCGCTTTATGTTTAGAGCGCACGACAAGCCACACCATCCCATACGGTGAGCTCTTTCAGTTTCGTCGCGTATAGTCTAAATAGTCAGTCTCAATGATACTCTGGTCGTACGGCAACGATCACTTCATAGGTTAAAACATGGCAACGGGTACTGTAAAATTCTTCAACGATGACAAAGGCTTTGGATTCATCACGCCCGAAAATGGCGGACAGGATGTGTTCGTACATGTCTCTGCGCTGGAGCGGGGCAATTCGCTTCGAGAGGGTGACAAGGTAACCTTTGAAGTCGGGCAGGACCGCAAGACAGGTAAGTCCAAAGCTGAGAACGTTTCGGTAATCTAGGCAAACGAGCGACGGTATTTCAGTAACAGCCGACCTGGTCGTGAAACCTGGGCTATCTCCACCTTGGTTTCTCTATCTGGCCTTTTTTAACGCTCCCCCGCCCATAGCCTCCAGGACAGACCGATAGGTTGCCGGACGGCACACAATGACAGCTTGGTCCTACAAGGTATACCGTCCGGTAGCCCCTCGGCTTTTCTGGCTTATGGAGTTCTTCTTGCCACGGTCGTGGCACTACTGACGATAGTGCCGCGTTTCAACGTCCATTGATCTGTGTGGTTAGGATCGGTCTAGTCGATCAGGCCACGGAAGAGCACCTGCCCAATCAGTTCCTCGAGATCGGCACCTGGGACGCTCTGCGTCATCGCTGCAAGCCTGCCATCAATGATTAACGTCGCCAACCCGTGCATCAGGGACCAGCGGGTGCTCGCGACGATCAGCTTTTCAAGGCCGTTCTCTTCTAACATCTCTCCAGTACTTTGGCTCGAAAGGAGTGCAAAAGCCGCCAGGCCTGCGACTGACAAGGAGGGAGAACACCAATCTAGTCGCTCCGAGCGGAACATCAGCAGAAAGATGCCTGGATGCGCGCGAGCAAACCGAATGTAACCGCGTCCAAGCGCTGCACTATAAGCGGATGGCCCGGCCTGAGCGGCCGGGTTGTTTACCTCTGCCAGCACGGTTTCTCGAAGCCGCACGAAACCTGAGGCTGCCAATTCTGTCAGCAAACCGGCGAGATCGCCAAAGTGGTGGGCTGGCGCACCGTGGGAGACGCCCGCTTCTCGAGCGGTGGCGCGCAACGTCAGCCCGTCGATGCCGTCGCGGTTCACAATGGTCTCCGCGGCGTCCAGCAGAGACTGGCGAAGTGATCCGTGATGATAAGGCTTCATACGCAATCCTTACACTGACTAGATTGTTCTTGACCAGAGTCAAATTTGCTGCCATCAATTTAGACAGTGTCTAGATAAGGACGCTTGAATGTAGGCCGTGTGCTCATGCGGCACCGATCGGCTGGAAGGATGACAAATGACAATGGTCTACATATCGATCACCGGCCTTCGACTCAAAGGACGCCGCCATTTCTTCAAGTTCTGGTGGCACGCAATCAGATCAATGGCACAGGCGAGAGGAGCCGAAGGTAACATCGCCGCAGATGCGCGCCTGATCAATGGCGTCCATCACACCAGGACAGTTTGGACGGACGAAGGTGCCATGCGCCGATATCTCATCGCTGGCGCCCACATGAAGGCAATGAAAGCGTTCGGATCCATCGCGACAGGAAAGACACTTGGCTTTTATTCTCAGAGCGTTCCTGATTGGAGCGACGTGCATGAGACATGGCAAACAAGCGGCAAGCAAGTCAGATAATCAAAGACTACTCCCCCTGGTAGGCATCCGGCGAACCCTCCTTCCGCAAGAAAGTAACCGATGAACGCGTTTTCCACTTCATGCCCACTTCGCATCGCCGTGATTGGCGTTGGCGGCATCGGAAGCACTTTCGCCTTTCACCTGGCCAGTCGTGGTGGCCACGAGGTTATGGTCATTGCAAGACCAGGTTCCGACCGCCTTCGACAACTGCTGGCCGATAGCGGGATTGTCAGTACAAAGGGCGAGCATGTTGCAGTCGGCGTCAGTGACAAACTGGACGAAGATCAGCCCTACGATCTTGTCATCGTAACGTTGCTTGCCCATCAGGTCGATGCGGTGCTGCCGGCATTGCAAAGAAGTGCGGCCCGAAACATCCTCTTCATGTTCAACAATTTCGAACCCGAACGCCTCCAGGACGCGATCGGTACAGAGCGCAGCGCCTTCGGAATGCCCTTTGTGCAAGCCAGTTTCGATACTGATGGCAGACTGAAAGCCGTCGTCGGGGCCGCCGGACAGAAAACGAAACTGAGCGACCAGCGCTGGGTCGACCTGTTTTCGCAAGCGGGCCTCCCCGCCGTGCTCGAAACTGACATGCTGCTTTGGCTTCGATGCCACGCGCCGCTCTGCGTCGCATTCGAAAGCATCTCCATCGCAGGTGTAAGGCGTGGCACAGGCGCATCGTGGAAAGAAGCTTTGAACATCGCGCATGGCGTCTACGAGAGCTTCAGGCTGGTAAGAGGGCACGGCTACAGGCTCTATCCTTCGGGAAAGGCGTGGCTTGATAGAAGCCCGGCTTGGGTCCCCGCCAGTATGCTATGGTCCCTTTCGCGCATCCGTTCTTTTCGCGAACTTCTGGCCACAGGCGCAGGAGAATGCCGCGCATTGATTGATATAATGGCAGAGGCGGCTCCCCGCTCCGATAAAGCAATTTCTGTGGCAAAAATCCTGGCTATGAAACCGGCTGATGGCTGATCCGGGCGCGCGCAGACCTCACCACGGTTGAACTGTGAATAGTTCGGCTTTGATCACAAGTTCGGACGGCGTGTGCTATCGAACAGAAGCGGAAGCGTCGATCTTCAGCTCTCGCCATTCATCATCCCGCCGACAAAACGATATCTGGCCCCGTCAGTAAGACGGAGCCTAATCCGAACTCAGTAATTGGCACTGTAAACTAGCGGTACCCAGTCGTAGTTCACCTCGTCGCGCCGGACATGGCCAATGCCAGGAAAGGCGTGATGGGCGCCGCCCACGAGATATTCCTGATCGGCTGCCTCGGCAAAAGCAACGGAGCGTGCGGCGGCCGCCATCGTCTGGTCCACGTCGAAATCGACGGTGACCTCCGGATGGTCATATTGCAGCACGTCACCATGCGCGATATCACCCCAGAAGACGATCTTCTCGCCCTGACTTTCCACGAAGACGCCACTGTGTCCTGGGGTATGGCCAGCGCGCAGCACCGAGCCAAAACCAGGTAAAGGGGCGGCATCATCTTCAAAGGTTTTGAACTTCTTTGCATCTACGTAAGGGCTGACGCATAGCTCGGCCTGAGCAATCTGCGGACCCAAAACCTTGTCAGCCTTGGCTTGGGCATCGGCTTTCAACCAGAACTCGGCTTCGCGACGGTTGACGTGCAGGATCGCGTTTTCGAACACCCGCTTGCCATTGGCAATAAGTCCGCCGGAATGGTCAGCATGGATGTGCGTGAGGATGACGTCGTCAATCTGATCCGCCCTGTAACCCGCGGCCTCGATGTTGGAGACGAGTTTGCCAAGCGCCGGTCCCATAAGATCACCCGTGCCAGCGTCGATCAGAACGAGCCTGTCGCCGGTGTTGACCAGAAAAGCGTTGACCGAAATTTCCGAACCCGCCTGAAAATGACCGGCGAGATAGGTTTCTGCGTCACTTTCGGTGATGTGCTTGTATATTTTCGACATCGGCAGCTTCACCGTACCGTCAGAGAGCGCGGTGATCTCGTAGTCACCGAGTTTCATGCGATAAAAGCTGGCGGCTTGTTTACCAACCATTGGCGCCTTGGCCAAGGCGACGGCTGGCAAGCTGGTCATGGCACCTGCAGCAAGGGCTGCGCCTGCTGTGCTGATGAGAAGGGAACGACGGGTCTGCATGGGAACTCCTGGGCGCTGCGCGGCTTGTTGACGATAAGGTCTTGGAACTGACCTGCAGAGCACGTATGTATCGCGGCACCAGCAATCAAATCGATGTGGCTCATGACGACTATCGATCATTTCAATCTGCGTTCTTTTGATCTCAACCTTCTCGTGGCCTTCGACGCCCTCATTGCGGAGGGGAATGTCACCAAAGCCGCTCGACGGCTGAAGATTCAGCAGCCTGCTATGAGCCATTCCCTTTCAACGCTTCGGGTCCTGCTGCAGGACGAATTGTTTATTCGGGTCGGCCAGGTGATGCAGCCGACAGCTCGGGCGCGCAGCTTGGCCGCCCCTGTCCGCCATGCCCTTCGCCAGGCACAGATGGCGCTGACCGGCAACTTTGCGTTTGATCCTACGACGGAAGAACGGACGTTTCGCATCGCCATGTCTCCCGAAATCGAGTTGCTGCTGATCCCCGAACTGACGATGCGCCTGCGACGCGACGCACCCGGCATCAAGGTTCTGGCCAGGGTCTTTCCATATGAGGCGATGGAGCCTTCGCTCGAAGATGGCAGCATAGATGTCGCGGTCGGATGTACCTACACGAAGACGAGCCGACGGTATTTTGAGACACTCTACGAACCGGAAATGGCTTGCTGCTATAATCCAGCGTTGCTGGCCTTATCGAACCCGGTGGAACTCTCGGACTATTTATCAGCAGAGCATGCGACCATCTCCCAGAACGAGACATTACAGGGTTGCATCAAGGACGCCTTGGAATTGGCCGGTGTCGAACTGAACGTGATAACAGCAGCACCCGGCTACATGTCGGTGCTATCGACGGCGCAGGTCGCACCGGTGATTGCCACCGTGCCGAGCAGGATTGCAGATCGTTACGCTGCACTTCTCGGCCTCGAAGTCAGCCCGGTACCCGTGAGGCTGTCGTTTCCGGCGGTGAGAATGGTCTGGGCGAGCCACGCCGATGGCGATCCTGCAAACGGCTGGCTTCGGCATCAAATTCGCGACATCCTTGGCAGCACCGTAGACCGCCACCAGAATTCAGATGTCCCGGTTAGCGGTGACAGCGTCGTTCCCCATCATTCGTGAAATTGTCATGGTTCTCACAAAGATACGTCGCTTTCACACCGATAAGAGATAACAATATATCGCCTTGAATGAAATCGAACCGCCGACCCTTAGTTCAGTGGTTCTGTCTGTCTGAAATTTCGAATTTCCCAACTATTTGCTCTTCGAAATGGCCGACTTGGTTCGGCGATCTTCACAGCTTTGCGCCCATTGCGGTCATTGTCAGCAATGTCAAAACGCGCGAAGAAAGCGATATTTCGAAACGGAATTTTACATGAGGAAATGACAATGGGCCGCTTTAACGACAAACGGATTCTAATCACCGGTGGCACAAACGGCATGGGTTTGGCCGGGGCACGGCGCGTCATCGCCGAAGGTGGTACGGTCCTTTTGACAGGATTGAACGAGGAGCGTCTCACGTCTGCGAAACTGGAGTTTCAAGAAAACGCTGTAATTATTAAAAACGACGCTGCAGAAACGACGGCTACGGCTTTGGCGCAAGCTGTTGCTTCGGTGGGTCCGTTGGATGGTCTATGGCTCAACGCTGCTTTTGCAGCGCTCGGTTCGCCGGAAGAGTTGGTCGCTAGCGAGTTCGACCGTATGATGGCAACGAACGTGCGCGGCCCGATGCTTCAACTCGCCGCACTTTCTCCCCACCTTTCAGACGGAGCGTCGGTTGTCGTTACATCGTCCAGCTCGATCTACGAAGGTGCGGCAGCAACTGGTCTCTATGCCGCAACAAAAGGAGCAGTTGTCGCAATGGCTAGGTCGTGGGCTACCGCCCTCGCTCCGCGTGGAATTCGAGTAAACACGCTTGTGCCCGGACCGATTGAGACGAATTTTCGAAGCTTTCTTCCGGAGGAAGCACGACAGGGTTTCGAGAGCTTTGTCGTGAATCAAGTTCCTCTTGGCCGAGTTGGCACCCCCGAGGAGGCTGCTGCCGTCGCCCTTTTCCTTCTTTCCTCGGATTCGTCCTACGTCACGGGAAGCCAATATGCAGTTGATGGCGGGTTGATCATGCAATGACGGTCTGGGCCACAAGTCGTCATGGCCCGAATGCTTCAATGGAGACAAGGCTTCACATATTGATCTCGGTCGTAGGCCCCATCGCCGGAAGCGGTGGGGCCGATGATTGGTTTGCCGGAGGCGTTGGTGTCTCACGACTTTCGCCTGTGACAGCCGGGCTCCTGGCGCAAATCCTCGCGCCCTTCCGGAACAGGCGATCATAAGCGCGATGACGAGCAGAACGGTCAGTGCCCATGGAAACGCCGTAGGGCCATAGGCGTCCAAAAGAATGCCGCCCATATCGAGACAGCTCTGAGGCTTTCAGGACAGACGCAAACCGACAAGACGCACCCGCCAGGATGCCTAACGATCCTCGGGGGCCAGCAATTGCGCGCCGAAAAATCATCACGTAGATGATCTGTTAGCAGCCGACCGGATGCGAAATCGTGCGGCCATCGAAACTTGCATAAGGCGTGCGGTCGATGCGGGAGAGCTTGTCAGCAGCACGAATGTTCGGGCTGGCGAGCCTGTTTCATACCTTTCTAATGAGAATCGCACGTGAAGCACGTGACGGCGGTGATGGCGGCGATCTCACCGATGCCGTCACGGAACTGATGCAGATATGGGATTTGCACATGGCGGCGTGAAGGCTGGCCCTTAGCTTGGCCAAAGTGCCTGGGCGGCCGCCATCGTCGGAAAGATCATCTGATAGGCCAAGGTGACCCAGCACAGCAGGAGAGACTTTGGAAGTTAATCCATTGAACCTTGACGAACCAAAGTGGTTCAACGATATTCAAGGGGAACAAGAGGGTGTCTTTTCATGACCGCATTCACGATCCGCGTCCCAGACGAGGTGGCCAACCGCCTGAACGAGATTGCTCAAAAGCTCGACCGTTCCCGCTCTTACATGGCAGCGCAGGCCATTGAAGATTTCGTTTCACGCGAAGAATGGCAGCTTGCGGAAATTGAAGCCGGAATTGCCGAGGCGGACCGGGGCGAATTCGCAAGTGATGAAGACGTGGCACGCGTAATCGGTAAATATATCAAGGCGACTGCTCAGTCATGAAGCAGAAGCGCATTCGCTGGACAGTGCGCGCGTTGCAGCGTCTTGACGAAATTGGTGCGTACATTGAGCAAGAAGACCCCGATGCCGCTGCGCGGGTCGTTGCACGGATTGTAGCGTCCGTCGATATGTTGGCAGAGCATCCGACCGCTGGTCGTATCGGTCGCATAACCGGCACGCGCGAAGTTGTTTTGTCCGACATTCCCTATATCATCCCTTATCGAGTTCGGCAGGACATCGAGATTATTACAGTGATGCACGCCTCGCAGAAATGGCCGAAAAGGCTGTAGAAACAGTGCGTCACGTGGATGGACGTCGGCAGTTAGGATCTGCCAACGCCTTGAAAGGAATCGAACCGCAAACGTCTTAATCCGAAAGCTATCAGGCTTAGGCTAACTGGTTGAAAGAGCTTCAGGCCATTCCTGAGCCCCGTGCAAGACACGCAGTACTCGAACCGTAGCTTCTGTGATTGTGTACGCTGCGACGTAAGGCGTTCCGCTGATTACAAGCTCACGTGTCCCAGCAATTCTCCCGACTCTGCCACTTGCTGGAAAATCGATCAGGCGACGGACTGCGACGACGATACGTTCGTCGACCAAAATGGCGGCGGCCGGGTTCTCCAACTCGATAAAAGTAAAAATTGCATCGCGATCCGATAAGGCAAACGCAGACCAGGTTAGTCTCAAGACGTTATACCCGCCGCCTTATTGCGCGCAGTCTGCCGACGCTTTTCGAAATGAGCCTCGACTTCATCGTCGGAAATATCCGGCCTTGTATCATTCAGCGCCTCAAGCACCTTGGCACGAAACCAAGTATCATGAGCCTCGCTGCCTGAAATAAGTTCAAGCGGCAATACGCCCTCGTTGGCGGTTCTCGTCAGCAATATGCGAACCGCGTCTGACACCGTAAGTCCCATACCTTCAAGAACTAGGGACGCCCGGTCACGAACGTCAGCATCGATACGAGTTTGGACGAGCGCATTGGCAGCCATCACTATCTCCAGATTGATATCTAATAGTAATGCAATTGAATTACAAAATCTAGTGTTCGTCTTTTCGCCAATCTACTTTTTAAGTGCGATACCAAACTGCGACGATAGCTGCTCAGAAATATAAGCGACAGAAACTGCTTCGCGATCTCGAAGGTGCCTCCTCCCGCCTTTTTCAAAATAGCGTTGGTATGATCCCAAACATCTTTGCGTCTGACACTGTCTAGGAACTCGTGGCCGCTCCAACTCAGTCCACGAAAGGTTATTGAAATTGAAGGCTGCTTTTTGATCCTCAACGGCATAAGGAAACCGGCATCATCCAGCAAGTGTAGATGATAATGGACAACGTTGTCGCGGTACCCCTCAACGGCAACCTCAGGACTACTCCCCGTTAACAATAGACCGCCGGGCCATCAATTTCTGTGGTTTCTAACCTAAGCAAAAGCTCTCGGACCAGCGCCATATCGCGCGTCATGATTTCTTATCTCCTGCCCATAATGGTGAAGCTAGCACACCCGAAAACCTACTTAAACGGAAGTGCCTTCGTTCAAAATTGCGCCTCACATATATTCTGTTGAGCAATCTTAGGCTGTTAAGATCTCGTTAACCTCATTCCCTTAGCCAGCCGCCCCCGGGCCGGGCTGTCATCTGCAAGGGAAACCTGAATGAGCATAGATCAATCGGCAATCGTCTTTCGGCGCAAGATATCCAGCTTCTGCGACATGAAGTTGGCGCCGCTCACAGACGCAAGACAATTTCGCGCACTTTCAGAATACATGACCCGGCTTATTGACGACCGGATGCCTCCTCCAATGCTCGGCAGGCACGCCAACTGGGAAGAAATCTCGTTCGCATGCGGTCTTGAGCAAACATCGGCGAAGTTCAGAAGAGTTGCGCAGTACGGTTTCGATGCCATCTCGCGCTGGCTTGGTGATACGGGGCCAAGCCATAAAAAATCTTCAATCATCCGCAAGGAAACAAAGACATGCAGCCGCGCAAAAGGTCTCTCAAGCAAACGCACCCCTACGACGGCTAAAGCGAGAAATCGCCTGAAACCTGGTCCGAAGGCGAAACCCATTGAAGAGTTTCCCGAACCGCTCTTCGAGACTTACAACGAACCGGTGTCTTTTCAGGCAGCCCTCCAGTTCCATATCGACCGCTTCGGTGAGAGCTATTACCATTTGCATCGCGCCATATTCCGGGACGGCGATACTCTTGAAGCCACGACATTGCTGAGCTGGCTGAAGGGAACGAAAGTGCCACGTAGTGTGGCAAATCTGGAAATCCTCAATCGAATAGAACGCCGTTACCGATTGCCACTCGGTTATTTCAAGGAGAAGCTTCCGCATCAGTCTCGCGCCGGGGTCGGATATGACGTTGGTGACGATGTCTCGCCCGCAGAGCGTCGACGTCTCGCATGGCATATGCCAGATGATTTCAATTCATTACCGGAGGAAAAGCGTGCTGAAATTCTTGAATGGGTGAGGCGCGTGATCTTAACCGGTGCGACGGACTACCGTCGTTATCAGGCGCTGGCGACGAAGCAACGTTATGCCATCCGGTTTCCTGGCGTAACCTACGGCGGCTCTCATAGACCGATGACGTCACCACGCACTGTGATTGAAGAAACTAAAGAGGAACTGGAAGACCCCGATATGCTTTCAGGGGTAATCGACGCACCTGCCCAGCTTGCGCTCGAAATGGCCAATCTGATGTCATTCAAGACCGCGACCCTGACGGCAGTCGGCTTCAAACGCAATGGAGTATGGGGCGAGGAGACGGCTTCTCAGAAGCTAGAACATCTTGGCTTGATGTTTGGCGCTCTCGCTGCGTCACCTGAGGGCAAAGTTGCCGGTCGAGGCGTGCCGCTGAACGCATTGACCTTCGGCCTCCTGGTTTTTCCCGGTGTGTGGGATTGGTATCTACAGTGGCGTGAGCGGCGACGCGGCTTCTACACGGCTTGGGAAGCGGACATGCTCAGCATCTCATTATCGCTTACCCGGGAGGAAACCGGTTGGATCAGGCAGCATCCTGAACTCATCGAGCGCGTGGTGCTGGTAAGTGGCTTGGTTACAAAGGAACAGATTGCCTTCGCCCGGCGTGATTGGCACGCTTGCTGCGATGCGTTTCATTCCCATGCGAGAAATCGCATCAGGGAAATCCAGCGGGTCATGCGGGTCCACCGAGACCCGTTCGAGCCAATCATGTGCGTGCTTGAGGCGCCGAGCCCTCTTGCAGAATATCGCAAGATTACGGACGAAATCCTTCTCCGTATGCCCGACAAAGACCGCTACCCAAGAGCTGCAGCAGAATGCGTACGCTCGTTCCTCATGCTGCGATTGGGCCTCCATCTCGGCCTACGTCAAAAGAACCTGCGGCAACTCCTGTTTTGCCCGCGTGGACACTTCCCCACCTCTGAAAGGCGACTTGAAGAAATGCGGCGCGGAGAAATCAGGTGGAGCGAGAGAGAGCGAGGTTGGGAAGTATTGATCCCGTCGGTGGCGTTCAAGAACGCCAACTCGTCGTTCTTCGGATCGAAGCCATTCAGGCTGATCCTGCCTGACTTGCTCGACCTCTATCATTACATCAACGCCTACATCGGATGTCATCGTAAGGTTCTACTCGGTCAGGCTATCGATCCGGGTACTTTCTTCGTCAAAACCGTCAAGCTATCGAGCGCTGACGCGGCCTATAATCAGACAACATTCTATGAAGCCTGGCGTCTGATCATCCAACGCTACGGCATCTATAACCCGTATACGGGTCGCGGAGCGATCAGTGGCTTGCTGCCACACGGCCCGCACAATGTCAGGGACGTGTTGGCAACGCACATTCTGAAACTCACCGGCTCATATGAGCAGGCGAGCTACGCCATTCAGGATACGCCGGAGATGGTTAAGCAGCATTACGGACGTTTCCTTCCACAGGACAAGGCAGCACTTGCGGCAAAAATACTGAACCAGGTGTGGGAAGCTGCTTGAAGAGAAGTAGGCTGGCGATGCCGCAAACATCGCCAGCGTTTCAGTGATTAGATCCACTGATCCAGCGAACTGCTTTCTCACTGATTGCACTGCGAGCTATGGATAAGAAAGGGGCATGAACAGGGGTAGCTCTTGAAAGGGATCGAACCGAAGGCAAGATAGTTTATAGCCAAAAGTATAAAATACTGCTGAGTTTCTTTGTCATGGAGGTCAATGTAATTGGCGGCGGGGACTGTCCTCGCCGCCAATCTCTAAATCGTGACTGATTTTTTACATTGGCGGCACGACACCGTTTGTGCCGACCACGACGCGGCCGCTCGTCATCGAACCGTCAGCTGCCTTTTCCGATGGCACGAACACTGTAGCGCCTGCCTTGATATCGGTTTCCACGGCAGAGGCGAATGTGACGACCGGTGTGCCTTCCGGGATCGAAATCTTCTTTTCCTTGCCTTGATAGGTGACAGTAACGGTATGGCCGTCCACCGATTTGACCGCGTCAGCGACCGTGGCATTGGTCATGGAGCTGTTCGGTTTCAAATCCCAGGCATAGCTGCCTTCACCGGTGCCTTTCATGGCCGCCGGGAAAATCAGGACTTCGAGCGCGCCGTCACCCCCACTTGCGGTTGGCAGTGAAGCGATGCCGACAAAATCTCCGGGCTTGATGTCATCGATCGAGGCCTTGGCGACGCTGGAGACTTTCCAGTCGTCCTTGAGCATGATCTTGGCATCGGTGCCTTCGCGCGTTTTGACCGACAGGGTCTTGCCTTCGAGGCTTTCCACCGTGCCGCGAACGCGAACCTGATCGGCGGCATGGGCGGCAAAGCCGGCAGACATCGCCAGCAGAGTGCCTGCGATGACCGACGTACCGGTTCTGGAAATGACCTTGGAAATGGATAGCATATCTTCTTCCTTTCAGAGCCCTATCGTTTTAAACTGCCGGCTGATGCGGGTTGGAAATCTGCCGGCTTTTCACAAGGGATGGCGTGTCACGCCGCCCAGAGAACCAGATTGCTGAACATCAGATGCCAGCGTACCACTCGTAGCCGCGGTCTTCCCAGAAGCCGCCATTGCCGCCATAAAGGTTGGAAAGATCGGCGACCGCCTCGATGCGCAAGAGGTATTTGGCCTGCTTGTAACCAAGCTGCCGCTCGACCCGCAGCCGGAGCGGGGCGCCATGCGGCACTTCCAGGTCGTGACCGTTCATCGAATGGGCGAGGATGGTCTGCGGGTGAAACGCATCGACGAGGTCAATGCTTTCATAATACCAGCCACTGCCATCGAGGGACTTTTCGTATTCGTCCGCGCAGTGGAAAACGATGTAGCGAGCTTCCGGCTTCAGGCCGACCTTGTCCAGCAACGCGCCGAGCGGCACGCCCGTCCATTGGCCGATGGCGCTCCAGCCTTCCACGCAGTCGTGGCGCGTGATCTGCGTGCGCGATGGCAACGCTTTCAGGGCAGCCAGCGACAGTTTCGTCGGACGTTCGACCAAGCCACCGACTTCCAGCTGCCATTGCGAAAATTTCTGGGAAAGCAGCGTCTGATACTGCGCGCCATCGGGCATGCTGGTGCCGTTGGCGCGAAAGGTCGGCGAGATGTCGGCCGAGGTAAATTCGCGGGCAAGCGTGTTGTCACCCAGCAGCAAACGTTGGGTGCGCATCGTCAGGCCTTCTGCCATGCGCAGTGTCTGCTGGACCGTGGGACTTTCGACCAATGCATCGCAGCCGCCAAGGCCGAGCGCGGAGGCGGTGAATGTCGAGCCGATCAGGAACCGGCGGCGCGTGAAAAGACGGCTCATGGCTTTGGCTCCACATGAATAGTGTAACGACCGGTGATCATCGAGCGCATGTTGTTAAGAACGCCGGACACTAGAACCATGGCGACATGGACGACGACGAACGCGACGAGCGCATTGGCAGTGATGAAATGCAGCGTGCGGGCAGATTGCCGGCCGCCGAACACGTCGAGCAGCCAAGGGGCGATGGCGTCAAAACCCGGCGACATGGTGAGGCCGGTTCCGATCATCACGGGCAGTAGCAGGAATATCACCAGCAGATAGGTGAGTTTTTGCAGCACATTGTAATGGCGCGCCTTTTCACCCTTGGGAAAGCGCAGGCGGGCGTGGTCGGCAATCTCATGGCCGAGATAGGCGGGCGTCAGTTCATCTCGCCGCGGCAGCAGGTCGCGGCGGAAATGACGGGCGATAAAACCGTAAGCCATGTAAATCACGCCGTTGATGACGAACAGCCATGCGAAAAAGAAGTGCCAGCGGCGGCCGGTGGCGAGGTCCTGATAACTCGGCAACGTCGCCCAGGTGGGAAAGCCGCGGGCGGTCGGTACGCCATCGACATTGGAAACGCCGAGTACGCCGGTCGTGTTGAATGACAGGCCGCCAATATGGGTGACGCCCTTGACGGAATCACCATCCTCCACCGCTTGCATGGCAATGAAGGATGGATCATTGTCCGCACCATATTGACCCCAATAGAGGCTGGGATGGGCGTTGAATATTTGCAGGCCGCTGAACACAAGCACGGTCATGCACAGAACGTTGAGCCAATGTGACAGGCGCACGGTAAGGCTATGGCGACGGATGAGCTTACGTCTTGCGACGGGTGGCTTGACTGAGGCGTCCATGGCTCTTCCTCATGACGGCTTATGTGAATGTACGACGGTGCCCCCGCAAAAGTTGCAGGCTGCGGGAGCACCAGTCCATTATTTCATCGCGTCGCACGTCTTCATCATGTCGGACTTCTTCATATTGTCTTTTTCCATGCCAGCCTTGTGCATGCAGTCGGCCTTGCTGCCCATCTTCATGTTGTCTTTGCTCATCGTGTCGGTCTTCATCGCATCAGGCTGCTTCATCGAATCCGTGCTGGTCTGTGCCTGGACAGCGCCAGTCGAAAGCGAGAGGCCTAGAAGAGCTGCACAGGCCGCAGTGCTGAAAAGACGGATGGTCATGGTTTTTCTCCCAGTTGATGTGCCCGCCGCATGCCGCGGCTGTGGTTCACAGGAGATCATTCGCGCGTCAGCTAAAGCGGTTACACCAATCACGGCGATGTGATCGCATTTTCATTGATCGCGCGTTCCTCGCTTTTATTTCGGCAGCCATGTAACGATTTGTAGGCAGGACCGTATGAGCCGGAAACGACATGAAGCAGTTGACCGAGTCCGAACTGAAAGCGCTGATGCTCTTGTCCCTCGACGGGGACGAGTTGGCGTATCGCTGCTTGCTCGACATGCTGCGGCATCTACTGACCAATTACTATGCTCGAAGGATTGGCCGCTTGGCGGGGGCCGACGTGGACGATCTGGTGCAGGACACGCTGCTTTCGCTGCACCAGCGACGCATTACCTATGACCGGGAGCGTCCGTTCACAGCGTGGTTTTTCACCATCGCCCGTCACAAGCTGGTGGATCACCACCGACGGGTCGGTGGTCGGTCGTATCTTGGGCTGGAAACGGTCGAGGAGATCGAGGACGGGTACAGCGAAGATGCCGTTTCGGCCAGCATGGACGTCAACCGGCTGCTAGCAAGTCTGCCCGCGTGGCAGGGTGCAATGATCCGGCAGGTGCGGCTAGAAGGCCGTTCTGTGGCGGAAACGGCGGCCAGCGGCGGCAAGACGGAAGCGATGGTGAAGACTGGTATACATAGGGGCATCAAGGCATTGGCTGCGAGATTGAGAGGCGAACGTGGCGAAGATGGATGATTTCATGGATGGCTTGGCCAGGGATTTGCAGCCAGTACGCAAAGGCGCGTTGGGCAGACTGCTGGCCTTCGCGCTTTTGCCGGGCCTTGTGCTTTCGGCAGCGTTTATTCTGCTCGGCCATGGCCCGCGACCCGATCTTTCGACCGCGATGTCCCTGCCCGCTTTCTGGGCAAAATCAGCCTATCCTCTGTCTTTGGCTATCATTGGCGTCATAGCGCTGGTGAAAGTCGCGCGCCCCGGCGGTAGACCAGTCGGAAGCGGCTTTCCTGTGCTGATCATCTATGCGCTTCTGTTTGCACTTGGTATCACGCAGTTGAACGCCACTTCTTCACCGGAAGAGCAGCGCAGGCTGATCATGGGCATTTCGTACTGGTTTTGCCCGTTGATCATTCTGGCGTCCGGTGCACCGCTGATGGTGGCGACCTTCTGGTTCCTGCGGCGCAGCGCGCCCACCCATCCGCGTCTCGCCGGTTTCATCGCGGGCATCACCGCGGGTTCGATCGGCGCTTGGGTCTATAGCTGGGGCTGCATCGAGAACGGGCTGACTTTCGTTGCCCTGTGGTACACGCTGGGCATTGTGCTGTGCGGGCTAGTGGGTGGCATTTTGGGGCGGTCGCTGCTGCGCTGGTAAAGAGCAGGCCTGCGTTGCCCGATCAAGAAAGCCCCGCGATCAAAGGGTCGAATCTCGACCGCGGGTGAGACATGCTCAAGGTTATCGCTGTATGAAACAACATACCTTAGAGATCGAAAACCAAATCCAAATGCGAGCGTAGTTTTCCATCACACTTGTCGGCTGACGGTTAAGGGACACTGCTGGTTACGCCGCAAGACTTGAGTGTTGCCGGCCGTGACTTCTCGTGTCGTGTCCGGATTTTACAGAGTCCGTGTTGGCACCATTAAAATCGAACTGTGCAAGGAGAGCATTGAGGGCGGCGGCCTCACGGGCAAGCCCATGACTGGCCGCTGTCGATTGCTCGACCATGGCTGCGTTTTGCTGGGTTCCCTGGTCCATCACATTGACTGCAGTGTTGATTTCCTGAAGACCGGTCGACTGTTCAAGTGCAGCCTCAACGATAGCTTTGACGTGCTGGCTGATCTCCCGCACCTCTGATACGATCCTTTCCAGAGAGCCACCAGTCTGCTTCACGAGATTGACCCCGCTCTGAACCTGCGTCCCGGATGCGACGATCAATGCCTTGATTTCCTTAGCCGCCTTGGCCGAGCGCTGTGCAAGTTCGCGGACCTCTTGCGCTACAACTGCAAACCCTTTGCCTGCTTCCCCAGCCCGTGCCGCTTCCACACCGGCATTTAGGGCCAACAGGTTCGTTTGGAATGCAATTTCATCGATCACAGATATGATGCTCCCCATCTCGTTAGCCGACTTCTCTATTTCTTTCATGGCCGAGATGGCGTTCTGCATCAGTTGGCCGGAGTGCTCGACCCCTTCGCGGGCCTTGGAAACAAGTTTCCCCGCATCTTCTGCCCGGATTGTTGAATCTTTCACCGTTGTAGTGATCTGTTCCAAGGCAGCAGCAGTTTCCTCGACGGATGCAGCTTGCTGCTCCGTCCGTCTGGAGAGATCATCGGCAGCTGAACGTATTTCATTAGCACCGGCATCAATTCCCTCTGCATTTTGGCCAACGGACCGAAGAACGCTGTGTAGTTTTTCCAGCGAACTGTTGAAGTTTACACGAAGTCCATCCAGCGTCGAAACGAACGGCGTATTGATACGATAGCCGATCTTACCGTCTGCCAGGCGCTCTAGCCCCTTGGCCAGTGCTTCGACAGCAAAGCTCGTACTGGCGGCATCAGCCAGCTTTTGCTTTTCTCTTTCCATCCGCTCAGTTTCCGCAAGTGTGCGGTCAGCTTCGGACTGATTTTCCAAACGCGTTTTTTCAATTGCATTATTGCGGAATATAGCGACTGCCGATGCCATACTGCCAAGCTCGTCGCGGCGATCCGTACCAGGAACTGCATTCTCGATCTGGCCGTCCGCCAAGGACAGCATTCGCATTCGCAGACGCTCGATCGGTCCTGTGATCTCTCGGCGTGTAACAGCGACAGCCACAAGAAGTGCAGCGAAGAAAACAGCGGCGAGGCCAATCAAGGTATACAAGATCGTGGTGTCGGTCTTATCGGATAGCAAATCTGCTTTGACTTTGATGCTTGCGCTATAATTGTTGATCCAGGCTCTCATACTGGCAAGCGTGGTTGCAACCTGTTCGTCAGCCTGCATCAGCAAGGATTTTGCTTCGTCATCTCGGCTTGCTGATCCGGCGGCGACTGCCTTATCAGTGATATCGAAGATCGCTTGAGCCTGCCCCTGAAACTTTAAAAGCGCTTCCCTCTCTTCTGGAAGGGCACTTTCAGCGCTTGATAGCAGTTCTGCCATACGGGTCTTGCTGGCAGCATAGTCATCAGTTGCTCTCTTCATCCCAGTCGTCTGAGGTTCGTAGAGAAAGACCTGATACGCATCGTAGACAACGGCCACCATACGCTGACTGGCAATAGCCATGTCGATCTCCGACCCGCCATCTATGCTGATGAACTCCGAATATTCGGTGTCTGCGGCTTTGTAGTTCTGAGACACATATAGAGACCCTGCCAAGCCGAGGAGGCATGTAGGGACGACGAGAGCAAGGATTTTGCTGCGTATTCGCAAATTGTGCATAAGGGACATGGGATTGTATCCAGGCAAAGAGGTGAGAACATTTTGAGATCTCCTTCAGGGCGAAACATTCGTTTCTGCCGCAGAAGTGGCCTCCACCGCCTCCGCCCATCAAAACCCCTAAGATCACAGGGCAATATTTGCAGGAAGTATTTAAGCTCTCGTTAAGCTTATTCAGGGTTGAAAATGACCCGCTGTTTTAGTGATGCATTACAACTAATATACGCATTCCGCGTGCTCATGGAGACCACCTCCGGCTTCCAATAAGGATTGGATACCTCATCTGCCGCGTTCCCGCATACCGCAATTCACACAATCTGCGTCTTTTAGCGGCGTCGTAACTCGGGAAACCACCCGTACTCACCCCAGAACTGTACCGCGTCGCTTGAACCATGTCAGTCGCGCCGCGCTGTTCCCCTTTCCTTTCGCGTGACAACAGAAATCGACCGCGGTGTCTCCACCAACGGCGTGTCGGTTTTCAGGCCAGAGACCGCTCGTGTTGGAACGATGGTGTCGTTGTCTTCACTGATCGTCTTTCCAGAGCCTTGTACAACGATGGTCTCGAGTTGTGTCGTACCGCCAGCGGCATCTTGTGCGAACGCCATGCAAGGCGTAAAACCTGAGGCCATCGCACCCGCAAGTATTGTCGACGTAAGAAGATTGTGATTTTTCGGGAAATGGTCGAAAGAAAATTTTATTGCCCTGTCCTCTTCCGCAGGCGGAAGATTTCGGTAATGATCCGGAAGGTCACAGATGAAGGGGAGCAGCGACGAAGGTCGCCGAGAGGGATGTTCACCAATCCGACTTATAAGAACTGAGTTTATGACAATCACAAATATGATAAATGAAATAAACTTTTCTGGGGAAAGCTGCAAATTTCCCTGAGACGAGCCCAAACGGTGGTGGCCCAACTCGAGTGAGTATTTCCTACCTCATAGGCACGATAGCATAAACGCAAACTGACCAAGCCTCGACGGCGGTCCGATCTGCGCGCCTTGAAAGGAGTCGAGCTTATGACCCTTTTATTACTTACGAGCATTGGTCTGTCGGAAAAAGGCTGTTTTCCATCCTTGCAATTATGACGCAACAGCAACTGCATGCCCGGTGGTGGGATGGACCAGGACCTCCATTGGAAGCCCGTAGATTCGCTGCAACATTTGGGGCGTTATGATATTTTCCGGTCTTCCGCGCGAAATCATTTTAGCTGAATGCAGGGCGATAATATCGTCGCAGAATCGGGCAGCCATATTGACATCATGCAAGACTAACACGACAGAAAGCCCTCGTTCTTTAGAAAGCCTTTGCACCAGAGACAGAACCTCAATCTGATGGGCGATGTCGAGCGCAGAGGTTGGCTCGTCAAGCAGCAAACACTGCGCATCTTGCGCGACCAGCATTGCGAGCCACACGCGCTGACGCTCTCCGCCCGACAACGTATCGACCAGCCTATTGGCAAGCGGACCGGTATCGGTGAGCACTATTGCTTCTTCAACCTTATCACGGTCGACTATCCCAAAACTTCCAAGCGCACCATGCCATGGGTATCGACCCATCGCCACCAGTTCCCTAACCAGCATTCCGGACGTCGACGGCATCTGCTGCGGCAAATAGGCAATCTTGCGCGCTAGTTCACGAGCGCCCCAGTTGGGTAAAGCTTTCCCCTGAAACAGTATCCTGCCTTCACTCGGTCTGACTTGATTGGCCAGAATTTTTAACAAGGTCGATTTGCCAGAGCCATTATGGCCGATTAGCCCGATTGTTGTCCCCTTCGGCAACTCAAGCGAAAGGGTGTCGAGAAGAATTTTGTCGCCCGCACGCAGGCTGACGCCCGTCAGTTCGAAATTCATGTCACTTAATCCTGTTCGCTAATCTTCGTTCGCCTTTTTTTATGAGCCACAGGAGGCATGGCCCGCCGATAAATGCTGCCAACAGACCCGGCGACATCGGCCACGGCCATATGACATTGCGCCCCAGCCAGTCTGAAAACACCATCAGCAAAGCTCCGAACAAAGCACACCCGACAACAGAGTCTGCCGCTCGGCGAAACCCGGCCATGCGCACAAAATGTGGGATCATCAGACCGACGAAACTCAAGGGTCCGATGACGATGGTCGCAGCCGCTGTTGCAACAGAGGCGGTCAACAGCGACAACGCGCGCGATGTTTTCAAGGGAACGCCGAGACCCCCAGCGGTAGGATCACCAAGAGCGGACAGGTCCAACCAGCGATGACACATAATGGCTGATAAAAGCGCAAGTACCGCAACCACGCAGACCGCTACGGCCTCATCGATGCCAACACCACCGGTCGATCCCGCGAACCAACTGAGTAGCGCGGCAGCTTTCGGGCCGCCGCCAGCCAAAACCAAGATTAGTAGCGAATTCATCGTACTACCGAGACCGACTCCGATCAACAAGGTTCGCTCCGGTTGGAACGCGTTGCGCCACGACAAAACCACGACAAAACCGAGCACGACGATGGCTCCGATAGAGGCAACAGCGAATTTTGGCCAGATACTGGCGGCGGGCAGCAGAATGATTGCGAGAGCCAAACCAAGGCCTGCCCCATGGCCAATACCAAGCAGGTCGGGACTGGCAAGAGGATTGCGCAGAGTTCGTTGCAAGATAAAGCCGGAAACCGCCAGACACGCACCTGCGCCTGCACCCGCAAGCACACGCGGCAGACGCCACGTTACAGCAGACTCGAATTCGGATAGCATGACGATGTGCCACCCGGTTTGGGACTGCCCGACAAAGAACGCGAAAACGAGCGTCATAAGAAGAAGCGCCACCAATGACCCTCTCACCCTGGCCGTAGGTCGAAGGTCAACTGATGGAGATGTGTCAGTCTCGTTATGCGGTATCGAAGCTTTGCGGTGGCGGAGGGCGAGGACAACGAGAAGTGGCCCGGTTAGAAGCCCTGCTGCAGCACCGACTGGAATATCACCGGCAAACTGCGACAGAATGCGGACGAGCTGGTCCGCGAACAGCAAAAGCACCGCACCGGTTACAGCGGACCGCATTAGTCTGGCCTTGCTCTGCGGCCAAAGCGCTCTTGCCAGTGCAGGTGCTGCGAGACCTATAAAGCCGATAATCCCGAAACTTGCCGTAACGAATGCGGCAAGCATCGAGGCACAAGCTAGCGCAGACACCTTCATGGCTGCGGATGACACACCAAGAGATTTCGCCGTCCGATCCCCGAGCGAAAGGAGTGCCATGGGTCGCTGCATGAGAAAAATGGCAGCGGAAACGATGGCAACCTGCGGAAACAGCATCGTTACGCCGCCCCAGCCGCTTTGTTGCAACGATCCGGCCTGCCATCGCAGAAGATCGGTTAGAAAATCGTGGTTGAACAAGACGAGCAGCGAATACAACGCGCCGCAATACAAATTGACCACGACACCTGCCAGAATGAGGGTGTGGGACGCCATGCCACGGCCAAAGGCAACACCGAGAACCAGAACAAGCGCCAGTCCGGCACCTGCCAAGGCAACAATTTCGGGGCCGGAGCGCCACAAAAGGGGTGCATAGAGAAGGCTGGCGGCCAGAGCCAGACCGGCACCGGATGAGACCCCGAGAAGACCAGGCTCTGCCAGTTGATTGCCAAGGATCTGTTGAAAAACGGCGCCACCGAGACCCAGCGCGAAACCAGCGACGAGTGCCACAGTAATCCGCGGTAGCAACCCATAAAAAACCAGCGTTTCCGATGGCGTTGAAACCTTGGCGGAGACGACAACTTGCCACCACCGTAACGGCGGCAGGGACTGAGCGAGCCCGTGGAGAGAGAGTGCAGTTGCAGAAATCGCAAGCAAGAGAAAGATAATGGTGCCCTTTAACGGTGGGCGTTGGCGCATCACTACCGTGGCATCGCTCATTAGCCATCTCCTTCAAGCGCAGCAGTGATGGCCTCGGCGAGATGCAAAGCGGAAACGCAGCCGCCGAAGGGATAAAACTGTCCGATCCAATGCGTGCGGCCCTGCCTGACAGTCGGGAGCGCTTGCCACAAATCACTTGTCTCGAGCGCTCTCGTGGTCTGATGCCTTAGGGCGGGAATATCTATGAGGACGAAAATTGCTTCGTCGATATCAAACAGTGCATCAAACCCTGCCTGAAAAATGCCTGCTGCATTAACGGGCCCCTGCCAGGCGTTTTCCAGTCCAAGACGTTGCAACACAGCATCCGGCATGCTGCCTTTTCCATAGATCACGACACCTCGGCCTGTCTGGTCTGGTAACAGGACACAGATACGGCGTGATCGACCTGGCAGGCGCGCACGCAGGTTGGAAAAATGCTCAAGCCCCTGCGCGGCAACAGCGTCCATACAGAAAGTCTCTAGCCCTGCTGCCCTGCCCGCGTGTCGCAAAATCTCGATCGTAAGATCGTATCGGTCACCAGTGGCGATTTTTTCCGGCACGGTCTCGATACGTGCAATGCGAGCGATATCCGGGATCATGATCAGGCTGGAGCTGTTGATCAAAATGAGGTCCGGGGCAATGTCCGCAAGCAGTTCGCGGTTGATCTCCCAGAAAGGGCCCACATCAAGCACATCGTCCGGTAATGGTAGCGGCATTCTTTGGCGGAAGTATCCCTTATCAGAGACACCTGCGGGTATAACGCCAAGCGCCAGAAGCGATTCCGCCGCTGCCCAGTCTATTGCGACAATGCGAGCGGCATTGCTGGACGGATAGGCATCGCGGTGTGTGCCAAGCAGCGAAATGAGAGAAAGAGCCAAAAAACCCCTTCGCGAATGTAGAGTTTCTCCGGGCGGCGAGCCACCCGGAACCCTATCATGCGTCGCAGTCTTCAAACTCAAAAGTTCACCTTGAGACGGCCGATGACGCTGCGACGATCACCCTCATAGCAAGAAGCACTGTTTTCGCAGGTGGTGTAGTATTCCTTGTCGAACACGTTGGTGGCATTAAGCGAAACGGTGGCGTTCTCTGTCACCTTATAGCTTGCCCCTAGATCAACCAGGGTGCGTCCATCGACTTTTACAGTATTACCGTTGTCGCCGAAGCTGTCTCCGACATAGCGCACACCACCTCCGATCGAAAGGCCCTCGAACATACCGTTATTGACAGTGTAATTGAGCCAAGCGGATGCCTGATGTTCCGGCACGAGATAGGGGGGTTTTCCGACAAAACCGGAATTATCCCGCGTGATTTCGGCATCGGTCCAGGTATAGGAGCTGGTGAGGTCCCAACCCGTGGCAAGGCTGAATTTGCCTTCCAGTTCCAAGCCGCGTGACTGCACCTCGCCTGTCGCTACAGAAAACCCTGTTGCAACACCCGCACCATTTCGCTCGGGTGTCAGAACGTTAGACTTTAGAATATCGAACCAGGCAACGGTAAAGAGCGCGTCGATGCCCTCTGGCTCATATTTTACGCCCACTTCCCATTGGCGCCCAGTCGAGGGATCGAAGCTACTTCCAGAGGAAGATATACCCGTGTTCGGCACGAAAGATTGTGCATAGCTTACATAAGGTGAAAAACCCCATGGCGTTTTGTAAGTCAGCCCTGCCCGACCGCTGAAATTGCCGACGTCGACGGAGGGATTTGCACCCGAAAGTCGATTGTTGGTATCGATATCGACCCAATCGTATCGACCGCCAAGCGTCGCGATCAAATTATCCGTCAGATTGATGCGGTCTTGTGCGTAAAGCCCGATCTGCTGATACGTCTCCTTGTAGTCGGCAAACGCAGTGGTGGGCCGAGATATGCTCACTCCGTAGACAGGATTGTTAGGATTGAGCGTGGGAGCCGTACCACTGTAGCGTTTCACATCGGCGTCGGAGCGGGCATAATCCAAACCGAGAAGCAATTCGTGGCCAAGCGATCCGGTATCGAAGTTCGCCTGTGCCTGATTGTCTATCGTCAGCGCGCCAAGGCTCTCGTCGAACCTGCGGGTGCCGCGTGTCAGGTTGCCGGAAGCATCAATTCCAGTGGCCAGAACATTGTCGAGCGTGAAAGCGGCATGACCGTAACGCAGATTCTGACGAACGGTCCAGGTATCGTTGAACCGATGAGAAAACTCGTACCCAATCGTTTGCTGTTCCTGGACGCTGTTGTTGAAGCTGTGATCGCCGATCAGAGTATTTGTCGGCGTATACATAAGGACTGTGCCGCCGCTCTTATCGCGCAGCGCCTGTCCGCTGACGGTCAGCGATGTGTCTGAATCAGGTGCCCATGTCACGGAGGGCGCGATCATGAGCCGGTCATCGCCGATATCGGTACCATCGGGATAATCAAATTGCGTGTTGCTGTTACGGGCAACGCCGGTCACACGGTACATGACGGACTTGTCATCATTCACCGGACCGCCGATATCAAAGCCCACCTGCGCGCGCTGGTGGCTCCCATATTCAAGCTCTACCTCCCGCATAGGGGTATCTGTCGGTTTCTTCGAGACCTTGTTGACGATGCCGCCTGCGTCGCTTTGGCCGTAAAGCGACGATGATGGACCACGCAGAACCTCTACCGATTGAAGTTGATATGGATCGGTGCGGAAGAAACTGTATCCGCTCGAAATCTGCCGCAGACCATCCAGATATGAACTGGTCGACTGTGCGTTGAAACCGCGCATCATAATCCAGTCATAGCCTTTGGGATCGGGACCATAGGTTTCAATCGTAACGCCGGGGACGTAACGCAAAATTTCTGAAACCGATTGCGCATTCTGTGCTTCGATCTGCTTGCGGCCAACTACGGAAATTGATTGCGGCACTTCGGCCAGCGGTGCATTTGTTTTTGTTCCTGTCGCACTGCGTGTAACAACAAAGCTGTTTTCACCGCTTGTGGCCCCGTCAACCACGATGGTCTCCAACACCGTCGAACCGTCGGCTGCGACATTGGCACCCGAAGCCAGTGGTCCGGAGGCGGCAATCGCCACCGTCGTGGCATTGGGGAAGGAATGAGTCAGACCGGAACCCTTCAAGATACTGGCCAGAGCCTGTTCTCGTGTTCCATTGCCCGAGAAGCCAGGAGACGATTTTCCAGCGGCAATTGATGCAAGATAGGTGATCTGAAGGCCCGTCTGCCGACCAAAGGTCATCAGCGCCTGATTGAGGGGACCGGGACTGACGGAGAAATTCGTTTGGCCCGCAGCCTGCGCAAATGCCGCCCTTTGTGTCATGCCGATCGCAACGCCAATACTGGTGCTCATCATCAGAGCGGCTATCAGCGCCTTGCGCTTGCCACTAGTTTTATGTCCGTTCCCCGACAGCTGCATCGCCCACTCTCTCCTGCTCGATCATATTGCAGGGGTGCGTGCCGCAAGCTTACGAATTGCAACCCCTGTAGCTATTACAAACGGGGTGTCGTTTTTTTCTCTTTTTTCTGAATTATTTTCAGACCGGCGAGATGATCGTCAGATATGATGATACGCGTCTGACACGCGCTCCTGCCGGAAGTACCACGGCCTCAAGCGCGCGTTGTGGATTGCCGAGGTCAAACAAACCACTGACACGCTGCGATCCAATAAACGGGTCAGCAAAGACGATCCTGCCTGGATACCAACGACCGATTCTGGCAACGAGTGCAGCGACCGTTTCGCGCTCCGCGACAAGGATGTTGTCCCGCCAGATAGCAATCTGCCCGGGTTCGCGCGTGCCGCGCTCGATATTGTCGGAGGAAGGGTCAAAAGACATCCATTCTCCTGCCTTCAACCTCTCGCCAGTTCCTAATGCAGAGGCAGACGCGCGGGCTTCAACGATGCCACGGTCGACAGAGACGGTCAGAATACCTGAATCATTGGCAACATCGAATGCCGTGCCTATTGCTGTTGCTGTCAAGCCGCCGACCTCGACCGCAAACGGTCTGCGGCCATCTCCAACAACGTCGAAAAACGACATGCCTGAAAGAAGCACTATACCGCGCTTTTCGGGCGTATAGTTTACCGCGATCGCGCTGTCAGGCCCGAGCGTGGCGACACTGCCATCGATGAGTTCGAAACGGCGAATTTCTCCCTTTGCGGTGAAGTGATCCGCTTTTGCATGAACAATGAACGAGGGGCCATACACAGTCCCAGCAAGCGCTGCCCCCAGACCGACAGAGCCCGCGATGATGACATTGCGGCGTGTCAGGCCAAGTTTCTCCCGCCTCTCGGCTTTTGTGCGGTCCATCAAAATTTTGCCGCTCATGCCGTGAGCATCAGCAACCCTGGACCAAGCCTGCTCATATTCCGGGCCACGCTTGCGCCACGTCCTGATCATTTCGAGGGTAACGGCATTTCCAGGATCCACCTGTAAACGAATGACGAGATCGATAGCCTCGTCAAGCAATCTTTGGGGGTCTGATGGAGCAGCGGTCATTCGTATGGTTCCGGTTTCAGGCGCCAACGGGAACGTCAGCATGCGTCGCCCTTACCATTAGTACAAACGAACGGCCGCGATTTTCTCTTGTGCAATAAAAATAGACTAAATCCCGTCGGTTCGCATGACAATGTGCCGATAGGCATCGCGGATCAAAGCCCAGGTTCGCGTGGTGGACAAACCTATTTCCTGACCGACTTGATTGATGGTGAGATCGCCCAGTCTGTGCAATTCGAATGCCCGACGCGTGCGCTCCGGTAGCTCGGCGAGAGCAATTGCCGTCAGTTTCAATCTTTGACGATCGAACACGACAGTGTCTGGCAACGGATGGGGGTCAACTATATTGGCAATCGTGTCATCGCAAAGGTCAACCCTGTCCATTAATTGTTCACGTCGCTGGTGGTTTATGCCCAAGTTGCGCGACACCTGATAAAGATAGGCGGCTGGATTGGAGTTGGTAACAGTCTCCGTTGGTGGCACCATCAAGACTCGGAGAAAAGTGTCCTGGGTGATGTCCGCAGCGGTCTCTTCGCTCAGGCCCCTCCGGCGCAAAGATCGGGTAATACCACTTGCGTGGCGAAGGAAAAGTTTGTGCAAATCCCAAGCCAATTAGTGAAGGCCTTCTTTTGCAGAGCGCATACCATCCGCTGACAACTTCCCGGAAGTGTCTGGAGCCCAGAGGACGGGCCAATGTGGATTGAGCCCATTATCAAGCGTCATTTTACCCATAAAAGCACTTTTAGTCAGCATCTCGCCGTTATGGCAGGAGCGGTCGAAGTGCTTTAATCCCAAAGGAAAATGTGACGCAAGCATCGTTGGTTAGATTGATTCTAAGGACCCAGATGGAGCTTGTTTCTTGCCTCATTTAAATATGCCAATAATACTCATGTTTTCCCTGCAGATAGGTGATTATGAATATAAAAAACTTTGCCGTCGCGCGAAGTCTTCGACCCCTAAAGGTCCCTTGTATTTCTATGGGAGTGTTGTATTTTTGCAACTAATTTTTAGCGATACACGCCTTGGTCGGCGCGAGAACAAGAGAAGCTTCAGCGCCTTGAACGAATACGAACCTACGATCCGTGAAACATGAAGATATCAGCTGCACTCAACAGGTCGTAGATTTCCGCACCAAATGGTGCTATACGAGCTACTCATTTACGGGAGTTAGAATATGCGATCGACCATAAATCTCGACGACAATCTTATGGAGCGGGCCAAGTCCCTCACGGGCACCAAGGAAACAGCAGCTCTCGTCCGACAAGCGCTGGAGACGCTTGTGCGTGTGGAATCCGGCAAACGCTTGATCGCGCTAGGCGGCTCTATGCCTGAGGCTGAAGCATCGCCTCGCCGACGGAGCGACGTGGCCAAGTGATCCTGGTAGACACCTCGATCTGGATAGATCATTTTCGATACGACGACGCAGAACTACGAAAAATCATCAATGATGACCAGTTGCTTTGCCACCCATTCGTTGTCGGCGAACTGGCGCTCGGTAGCCTAAGAGAAAGAGGCGCAGTTTTAGCTTACCTAGCAGCTCAACGCGAAGCAATGATCGCGACCCACGCAGAGGTAATGACGATGATTGATCGCCATTCGATATTCAGCATGGGGATTGGTTACACAGATGCCCACTTACTGACTTCAACGTTGCTCGACCGGCGATCAAGCTTGTGGACAAGAGATAAGCGCCTAGCGGCCGCAGCGCAAAAAGTTGGTGCGGCACTTTATCCGCACGCGCACGCCTCTCATTAGAACAATAACGCAGGACCGCTCAGCAATATTGAGGGGAATCGAACCCGAGCTATAAAATGGTTAAAGGGATTGCAAGTGCTGTGACTTGTTTGGCGAATGGCTTACTGTAGCGGGACGCAACTGTTCGATATGAGAGGATTAAAAAATGGCCGAAGATGCGGGCGTGATAGCTGTGGACCATACGGGGTTCTCGGTCGCCTCGTTGGAGGAGGCGATCCAGTTCTGGACTGAGGCGATGGGTTTCGACCTTACTCGGCGAGGAGAGATGGGTGGGGAGTTCCTACGGGAGGCCACGGGGGTTGACGATCCGCGTTGCCGAATGGCGCTGGTGACTGCTCCAAATGGCTACCCTATCGAGCTTCTCGAGTATTCGACAGGCCGTACGTTGGGCCAGACACCTCGTAGCGCGGGTGCGATCGGCGCCGCGCACATCGCCTTCACGGTTACGGATATCCGCACGGCCATCGCGCGGGTTGAGACGGCGGGGTGGGCAGTGAAGGGTTCGCCGCAGCCGATACCAGCCGGCCCCCGATGCGGAACAATGGTCGCGTACATCTCCGGCCCGGATGGTATTACCATAGAGCTGATGCAGCCGCCTGTTGAACATTCCCGCGTCGTGTAACGCCCCTTCGGTCCGGGAAAGCTGAACCTTGTGAGGGTTTTCCGTTCCATTGCTAGAGCCCTCTACGCCTACTGGGTTTTTCGCAGCAAGATCGATCCTGACGAAGGATACCACGAATGGTGCCCTTGCGTTCAAAGCGACTATTACGGTTCGTCAGCATCTGGCTGGCGAACTTGTTTTTTCTCAGTGTTTCCTCATTCGCGATCAGAGTAACGATCTCGGAAGAAGGCGTTATACAAACGCCTTGAGAGGATTCGAACTATCGGGCCGCGCTTCTTTCTTACCATGCACGCGCTCTGTGGATGGCGTTGTGGAGGTCGACTTCATGATAGCCAGCGCTGATGGTTTTCCCGAATAAATACGTCCGCTGATTTCGGTGCCTGTCTCGTTAGCACAAACACACAGTCGGTGACGCGGTCTTCATTCCCGTCCTCTATCCACTTATCCATTGAAGCGAGCGTCTGCGCATAATCCTTATCCAGACCACCCGCGTGATATCGCTCGGCAAGTTGATCGACGTCGAGATTCACATGTCGGATGTTACGGCCAAGAATGCTGCTCAGCTTGGACGCAATATCCGCGTAGGACAACGTTTCGTGGCCCGTCAGAATGAAATACCTGTTCCAGGATTTGTCTTCCAGCAGAGCGCTGACAGCCGCTCTGGCGATATCGGTTGCGTCAATGAAGCCAACCCGGCCCGATCCAGTTGCCGAGTAAATGGCATTCTCTTGCCGGATGGTGATCTGGTGCTGTTGGTGAGAAAAGTTCTGTAGGAACCAGGTGGGGCGCTAAACTGTCCACTCTGGAACGTTGTCGGTAAGATAAGCGTGGATCTGCCCCATCATCGGCCCACCGGCTTCCAACGACGACGCGCTGAGCAGGACAAAGCGCCGGACACCGCAGGAGCGCGCAATATCGAGGACGGGCGGGACGACTGCACCATGGTCGCTCGTATTTGTCGGAGCGACAATGTACACCGCATCTACCCCATCAAAAGCTCTCCGCGCAGTTTCCGGCTGCTGCCAGTCAAACAGAACCTCGCTTTCGCGAGACGGAGTGCGCGTGCCTATCTCTGGAATGATCCCCCGCTCTCTCAAGCCCTCCACAACCAATCGTCCGGTGGTTCCGGTTCCGCCTGTCACAAGGATTTTCGCTGACTTATCTTTCTCCATCATTGAGCCTCCGTCGTGACAGGTGAAGGTTTCGTTGCCGAGAGAAGGATAAGCGGGTTCCAGTAATCGCGGTAGCGCGTAATGAGCCCGCCCTTCAAATCGACCACCGAGACATAGATTTGATCGTAGCGTGCGCCTGTCTCGTTGGAATATCCCTTGCAGCTAAATTCGATCGTGGCTGCCTCAGAACCGGTGGCGACGATAACCCGATTTAGGTTCATCGATTCAATTATCAGCAAATCGGCCACAGTTGGAAGATAGGCCTCAAGGGCTGGTTTGCCGACAAGACGCTCGGTAAATCCCTCAGGCGCGTAGGGAAACTCAAAAACGATATTGTCATCGCACATATCGAGAAACGATATCGCTTCAGACGAAACTAGATCGCCCAGAGCCTGCCTCAAAAGAGACGACAGACTTGGGAACAGGTCAGCGTTATGGGTCATAGTGCTTTACTCCTCATGAATGGAACGCTATCGTTCCGTCCAACACATATGGAGCGCCTTGGATGGAACGCAAGAGTATCGACGAAGAAAATCGACGTAAGCCCAGCGGCGCTGCGGTCATGCGTACTGATCTGACGCAAGCCTTGGTTCGGGCGTTCTTTGAAGATTGGGCCCTCTACGGCTACGGCGGAATAAGCCTTGAGCGGGTCGCGATGCGGGCAGGCGCGGGCAAGGCGGCCATATACCGGCGCTGGCCATCAAAGCTTGCACTGGCTTCAGACGCGATAGAAGAGCTTGGTCTGAAGCTCACTGATGTTTCCGCGAGAGGCAGTCTCATCGAAGAACTCGAAGCTTATCTGCTGACGATGAGGCGCGCCCTCCGTCATCGGCTCGTGCGCAGGATATTGCCTGATATTTATGCAGAAGCCGCTCGCGAAAGCGAACTCGTTGTCGCATTGAAGAGGCTGGCTCAGGCGCGTCGCGCTGCGGGATCTGCCCTGATCGAGCGTGCTATCGCACGCGGCGAGCTCAACACAAACATCGACGTCGAAATGGCGCTGGATATGATTCCATCCGCCCTCTATTGGCGCATGATCGTGACAAACCGCTCGATGACCAGAGCCCAAATCAAGCGACAAGCGAGAGCCCTCAAAGCTGCGATGCAATGCCTCTGAGGTTGTACGAGACAAGCGAGCCATAAAGTCCTCTGACAAAGAATTCACATCGCCTACAATTCGAGTTGCAAACCCTCCTCCCCTTGTGCAGGAACCGAACAGCAAATCAGCGCCTCGCCATCTGCTACCGCATAGCCAGGCTCGGAGAGATAACTGACGTCACCCTTGACGATCTTCGTTCGGCAATCCCCGCAGTTTCCAGCTCGGCAGCCATAGGGCGGGCTGAGGCCACTTTGCTCTGCGAGTTCCAGCAAGGAGCCGCCGTCCGGCTCCCACTGCGCCTGATTTGACGATTGAGTGAAGACGACAGGCGTCGGGACCGAAGCGGCAGGCTTGCCCGGCTTCGTCGATACGTGAACGGCGTGGTCGCGCTTCAGGCCGGAGGGGCCGAACGCCTCCGCATGGATGCGACCGTCTGCGATATTCAGCGTGCGCAGCCCGTCATACATCGACTGCATGAAGGACGACGGTCCGCAGATGTAGAAGTCGTAGTCGCCGAACGGCAACTGTGCCTTCAACAGCGTCATGTCGATGCGGCCGATTGCATCAAAAAGGCCGTCGCTGTCGACATCTGGCGCACCGAGCACCTTGATTTCCCGAATCGTCCCTTCGCTGCGCGCGACCAGTTCGCCGATTTCGCGGTCGAACGCTCTTTCGGCAAAGGTGCGTGACGACCTGAACAGCCAAACCTGCCGACGATAACGCGTTCTGTCACCTGTATGGACGACATGACGCAGCATCGACAGCAAGGGCGTTATGCCGATGCCAGCTGCAAGGAGCACAGCCGGACGGCTGCGTTCCATGGCATCGATTGTGAACGCTCCAGCGGGCGATAGCGCCTCGATCTCGTCGCCTTCCCGCATTTTGTGCAGGAGCGTGGATGCCCGGCCCTCTCGCTTCACACTCAGCCGGTAGAAGCCATCCGATGGAGCACTCGATAACGTATAGCTGCGGCGGATCGTGTCCGTCCCCTGCGTGATGCTGATCGGCAGATGCTGGCCTGCCAGATGCTTGATGAGAGCCTCGCCATCGACGGGCGAAAGGTGCAGTGAACGGATCGTCGAGCTTTCCTCGATAGCCCGCTCCACGCGGAAGCGCCTCCAGGTTTTTGCCTGGGCCGCGACCTTCAAGCGACTTGCTGCCTCGCGCCAGTTTCCCGTCATCAGGCTGCTTGGTGACATGCCGTCTTCAAGAAAGCGCCAGCGCAGCGGCAGTGCATCTTTGCGCAGCACGACCTTTTCCGGCATGACGCGCCAAAGCCGCTCGGCGCCCTCGAAGGCCGCGATCTCGGGTGAATCCAGGATGATCTCGACGCTTCCAGCGATCTGCAGCATGTCACCCGTCTCATGATCGACGAACAGAAGCCCGGCGCGCGGGTTGACGGCGAAATTGCCGAGCGTGTTGAAGAACAGGTTGCCGTTAAAATCCGGCACAGTCAGGCCACCGTCGGCATCGACACGAACGAAACCGCGTCGGCCACCACGATGGGAGGCATCCACCTGCCGTCCTTCACCGTCGAGGTCCACGTAGGACGCAACGAAGAAACTGTCGGCGGCTTCGATGATGCCACGCTGATGCGCGTCGAGCCGATCTGAAACGATCACTTCGGAAGACTGCGGCGTTGCCGGATCGCGCACGAAGCTGAACTGACGATGCTGGATGTAGCGTGGACAGTTGCCGAAGCTCTGTCCAACGGCGACGGAAAAACGGTCGCTGCTGCTGCGGATGACCGTACCGTTCATCCTGTTACGTCGGCGCGTGATGAGATCGACCCCGACTAGACCGATCGGGTCGCCGTCTTTCATCCCCGCTTCAGCGGGATCGTTGGGATCACTGATAGCATCGATATCCAGTGTATGGGAATCAGGCGTCTGCAGAAAGCCGGGCTGTCCGCTACGGATCGTCGCCCACGGAGTTCCATCGCCATCCACAGCGCCGATGACGATAAACGGCAGCACTGGATAGAACTCTCGATGCTGATCAAGCATGAACGTGCGCAAAACCTTACGCCCGACCGGGTCCATTTGCTCGAGCACACCGGCGTGGCGCTGTATTTCCAGTTCGCCTGCATGCCAAGGTGATGATGAGAGTTCTTCAGCAGGCATTGAAACCTCCAATAAGAAACGGCGGCCAGGACCAGTAGCCCCGGCCGCGAGGCGATGTCAGACTGCGAGGCCGATGGCCGTTTTCGGAAGAGCGACGAAACCGGGCAAAGCTTCGATCCGCGCCAACCAGTGACGGACCTCCGGGTACGGTGTCAGATCGACATTGCCCTCCGGCGCGCCCGCGATGTAGCTGTAGAGCGCGACATCCGCGATGGTCGGTGTGTTGCCGATGATGAAACGGTGATTTTCGAGTTCGGCATTGATGAGGCCGAGAATCCGGTGAGCGCGGGCAATCACTTCGTCGGCGCGGAAGTCTGCTCCGAATACCGTGATCAGGCGGGCCGCGCACGGACCATACGAAATTTCTCCGGCGGCAACGGAAAGCCATTTCTGTATCTTCGCGACAGAGGCGAGATCGTCGGGCATCCAGTCCTTGCGGCCAAGCTTCGTGGCAACATAGACAAGGATCGCATTGGAATCATTGACGACAACATCCCCATCGACGAGCACCGGCACTTGGCCGAACGGGTTGAGCTTCAGGAATTCGGGCGTCTTGTGCTCGCCGTTCGCCAGATCGAGGTCGATGATCTCAGCCTTCACGTTCAGCAAAGATAGGAAAAGACGAGCACGATGCGCATGGCCCGAAAGCGGAAAGTGATAGAGTTTCATGGTTTGCTCCCTTGAGGTCCGGACACCTTCGTCCGTTAACGTGAGAAACCTAGCGGGAACCATATTTTTAGAGTAGACGGTTATTTATGTAATCACCCTCTCGTTTTATGGAAGGCAAAGATGGACCGTCTCGACGCCATGGGTGTTCTCTTGTCAGTGGTGGAACATGGTAGCCTTTCCGCCGCGTCGCGCGCCTTACACTCGCCGCTACCGACGGTCAGCCGCAAGATCTCAGAGTTGGAGAGCCTTCTCGGCGTTCGCCTGTTCACCCGTACCAGCCGCAGAATGTTGCTCACAGAGGCTGGACAGAGTTATGTCAGTGCAGCGCGCGAAATTCTCGAGCGGGTAGAAGAAGCCGAACGCCGCGCCACCGGAGAATACGTCGCACCAAAGGGAGACCTGACGATGACGGCGCCAATCGTCTTCGGTCGCCTGCATGTCCTGCCGGTCGTCACGGATTTTCTGAAAGCCTTTCCGGACATCAACATCAACCTGATCATGAGCGACCGGCCGATCAGTCTCGCCGACGAACATATCGATGTCGCGCTGCGCATCAGCCGCCTTTCGGACAGCAGCCTGATGGCTATCCGCCTCGGCTCCACGCGCACGACCGTCTATGCCAATCCCGACTATCTGAAGCGGCATTCCCCTCCGTCCCATCCTGACGAACTCAAGCAACACGATTGCATCGCGTTCGAAGGCGTGCTCTCGACACGGTTCTGGACGTTCCACGATGGCGCAAAAGATATCGCGGTGCCGATCCGGACGCGCCTTTCCGTCAATACGGCGGAAGCTGCGGTCGATGCTGCAGCATCCGGTCTCGGCATAACGCGGGTCATGGCCTATCAAGCAAAGCGCGCAGTCGATGCTGGCTTGCTGGTGCCGCTGCTGGAAGATTTCGAACGAGAGGCGTCGCCGGTCCATCTCGTCCATCTATCGGACGGCCTCATGCCACTGAAACTCAGGACGTTTCTGGACTTTGCGACGCCACGGCTGAGGGCATTGTTGAAATAGACAAATCCCTTGGGCAATTTTTACATCACAGTCTCGATAAGCAACTCAGCCCAGGCAGGGTGAATAACGATGCGCTGTAAGTGGTGAATGCTGGAATCCCCCGATCAACACATTCATGTGCTGCTCAGGGCTCACATTGTGAACCACGAAAGGTTCTCTTCTGGCATTATCGCGAGGAGAAGCTGCGGGTGCGCAGGCGCGGCGGTAGGGAACGAGCGATAGGCACACGAGCGCCGATGGCAGCCAGTGATAGTTGGTCACACGACTTTCTCTCGGATCGGCTCACCGATTGGCGCAGGTTGCGGTTTCTGACCGTTGTCGATGATTGCACAAGGAAGTGCCTGACGCTCGTTGCCGATAGATCGCTTTCCGATCTTCGCGTGCTTGACAGACAACACGTCAACGAACATTGTACTGATCGGTAAAATAATTACCGATCAGTACAATTCGACGAAGGATCCACCATGTCACGCCCTCCACTCCCACCCTTCACCCTGGAAAGTGCAATAGAAAAGGTTCGGCTAGCCGAAGATGGCTGGAACACGCGGGATGCTGCCAAGGTCGCTCAGGCCTATACGCTCGACACCCGTTGGCGTAATCGCGTGGAATTCTGCACCACTCGCGACGACGCTCAGGCATTTCTGACACGCAAGTGGAACAAGGAGCACGACTACCGCCTCATCAAGGAGCTTTGGGCTTTTGCCGGCAACCGCATTGCAGTGCGGTACGCTTATGAATATCATGACGATAGCGGTCGCTGGTTCCGCGCTTACGGCAATGAGAACTGGGAATTTGCCGAGGACGGGCTGATGGCGCATAGACATGCCAGCATCAATGAAATGCCGATCTCCGAAAGCGAGCGCCTGTTCCAATGGCCGCTCGGCCGTCGGCCGGATGACCACCCTGGCCTCAGCGATTTGGGTCTCTAGTCATGGCCCGCATGGTTGCCGAAAGATCTGACACCATAGCTCCCCTCGCCGAAGTGTTCCGTGAACACGGCTATGAAGGGGCAAGCCTTGCTTTGATTGGCAAGGCTACTGGCCTCGGCAAGGGCAGCCTCTACAACTTTTTTCCTGGTGGGAAAGAAGAGATGGTGCGGGCTGTCCTCACAGAAATCGAACAGTGGTTCGAAACTGCGATATATGCCCCCTTGCGGAACGGGAGCGATGCCAATGCTGCTATCAATGCGATGCTTGATGCCATCACGGATTACTTCAAATCTGGCAGGCGTGTATGCCTGGTTGGCGCCTTGGCCGTCTCCAATACACGAGACCGCTTCTCCCAGGCCGTTCGGGGTTATTTCGCAAGTTGGGTAGACGCGTTGCAAGCAGCGCTCGTTCGGCAGGGCCAGCACGATGAACGAGCGCGTATCCTCTCGGAAGATGCCGTGCTTTCCATACAGGGCGCAATAGTGTTGTCGCGCGCGCTGGACAACCCGGCCGTGTTTCAACGCGCCATGGACCAGCTCCGGAGGCGACTAGTGGTTGTTGAAATATGACCGCTCTGCTCAGTTACTGTTGAAAAACTAAGAATTGTTGGCGCCCGGCATCAATTCTCGAACTTCACCTGGGGCCACAGCTCCAATGAGAACCGAAAACACCTCCTCTGCCTCAGCAGCAGAGCAATTCCCGCGCGTAACTGCGGTTGTTAGCGCGTCTCCTGCTGCAACCAAAGCTGCGGAAGCCAACGCCAACGATTCCGGCCGTAAGCTTGAGTGAAGCCGTAGAACTTCCACGAACATTTCGATCACAGCGTCGACTAACTCCTGGTAAACGCCTGCTTTCTCTTCGCTTCCTGCAAGCGCCGCGCCGACAGCATGAAATTCGTCACCCTGGTCGGTTCCGCAAGCCAGATAGGTTGTTGCCAAAGCCGCAACAGTCTCTCTCGCCGGTCGTTTATCCTGAGCCATAAGCGTGCGAAACGCGGTGATGCGTTCGGTGTCTATCCAACGATAGAGTTCAATTAACAGACCCGTTCTGGTCTCGAAATGCTCGTAAGTCACAGGCTTGGAGACGCCCGCACGGACTGCCAGATGGCCTAACGTCAGCCGATCAGCACCTTCCTCCCGAACGATCAAGCGCGCCGTCTCCAGGAGTTGCTGACGCCGCTTGGGCTTTGAAAGACGGCCCGCCGTCCTGTTGTCGACAGCGACTTTTGGTTTTTCCACTTGCGTACCTACTTTTAGTAACCTACCATATGTAGGTATTAGTAAAACATAGGTGTCGCAATGTTTCAAGATTCTGAAAGTCTTCACGACCCAATCCTGATTATCGGCGGCGCTGGTGAGGTCGGGCGCTGGGCTACACGCTTCTTGCGTGACCAACATCCTGATGTACCAATCCTCATTGGCGGTCGCGACGAACAACGGGCGATACGAGCAGCAGCAGCTGTCGACGGCGCGTCTGCGGTGGTCGTGGACCTCACTGCGTCCGACTTGGGGTTAGGCGAGCGGCGTGTCTCGGCAGTCGCAACGCTTTTTACCGATGAGACCGGGGCAGCTCTCCGCTGGGCCCAGCAAAAAGGTGCCGGGTATATCAACATCTCGCCAAGCATCAGCGAACTCGGTTTGGAAACTGCGACATTCATGCAAAACCCTGCCGCCGCGCCCGTCGTTTTGGGTACAGAGTGGCTGGTTGGTGCGACAAGCGTACCGTCGCTCTTGTTCGCCCGAGAATTTGGTCGTCTGGAAAACTTTCACATCGAGGCGGTGCTCGATGAGCAAGATGCGTTTGGACCTGCGGCAAATGCAGACCTTGAACGCCAGATGTATGCGGGTGCTGCTGCTCTTATAAGAACGGCTGGCGCGTGGCGGTGGTGCCATGGCGACGAAACCAAGTCAAAGGTTCGCGCAATCGACGGTACCGAGTTGAACGCGAACCTGTTTTCGCCGAACGACGTCCTGTTGTTGGCAAACGCAACCGACGCACCTGATATTCGGTTCGACTTGGCCATTGGAATGAGCTCCGCCCGCCGGAATGGCGGACCGGTATCGACGGAAATTATCATCAACCTTTCGGGCCTGGATCACGCCGGGCAGCCGCTTCGGAAACGTCACGCGATCGTTCACCCCGGTGGGCAGATGCCGCTCACGGGTTTGGGTGTCGCGCTCGTTCTTGAACGCCTGGCTGGTCTCGAAGGCGATGCGCCTCGACCGGGTCTCTACTTCCCGGCCCAACTCATCGACCACTCCACATACCTTGAAAGGCTTCGCGCTTCAGGTGGTGAAGTCATGGAATTGGAGCCGATCCAACACGCGCCGCAAGGCTCGCATCAAGCATAAATTGGAGCAGAAAATGAGCCATCCTAGTTTACTATCAGCCGCCACGGATCATCCCGTACTTCATTCGCAAATCGAGGCCAACGGTGCCTCTTTCCATGTCGTTGAACAAGGCCTTGGTCCAGTCGTGCTTTTCTTACATGGTTTTCCGGACACGGTGGAAACGTGGCGTAGCCAGATGCAGGTCGTCGCACAAAACGGGTACCGCGCGATCGCGCTCGACATTAGGGGTTTTGGCGACAGTTATTCCCCGGACGATCCAGCATTGTATAGCGGAGCCTTCATTGTTGGCGACCTGATTGGCATCCTCGATGCTTTGCAGGTACCGACCGCAACGATCGTATCGCATGATTGGGGAGCAGATCACGGCCAGCGGGCAATGGTCATGCGACCAGATCGTTTCAATGGGATCGTAACGCTCGGTATCCCGTTCCTGCCACGTGGCGAGCTGAGCACATGGGACATGCTACGCAGTCGCGGTCTCGGCGATCTCTATTATGCTTTCGACATGATGAAGCCGGAGACGGATGACCGGATCCGTGATGCCAGCAAGTCTATTCCCAGTGCACTTTATTGGCTCTCGGGCGAGCCCGCCGAAGGAACCGGCTGGGACCCCATCGACGCAAAACGAGATATGTTCCGACCTGCACCTGACGTGCTGCCGAGCTGGGCCGATCCAGCCTATGTGAAGCACAACATCGAAACGTTCCAGCGAACGGGATTCAGAGGCGGTCTGAACCAGTACCGTGGCGTGCAGGCGACGTTTGAGCATCTCGCTGCCTACAAGGATGTGCTGATCAAGCAGCCATCGCTTTATATTTGGGGCGATGCAGACGGGTTGTGCCGACTGTTCCACCCCGTCCCACCGACCGTGGAAGAGATGCGGGAGACAGCGCCGGGGCTCGTCGATGTCGTGCGCCTGGAAGGTGTAGGTCACTGGCCTCATCATGAGGCCCGCGAGCGCGTGAATGCCGAAATCATAAAATTCCTGAACGGCCTGAATGCCACCGTTTCAGCAACTGCCTAATCGATCAGGAACATAAGATAATGATATTTTCTCACGCACTGCGTACAGGCGATCTTGCTTCGGTCAAAGGCGCCATCGACGCCGGGGTCGACGTCAATGCTCGAGGCCCCGATGGTCTAACGCCGTTGATGATCGCGTCTGCGCTTGGGCAGGCACAGGCTGTTGCTTTGCTCTTGACTGCCGGGGCGGACGTGCTGGCGGTGGAACCTCGAATGGGAGCAACGGCACTCCACAAGGCGGCACAGTCCGGCAGCGCCGACGTGATCGGGATGCTCTTGGACCATGGAGCCTTCATCGATCAGCAATCGCCTGTTCTTGGTAACACAGCCTTGATGGATGCCGTGCTTCACAAGCACGAATCTGTCGTGCGAGTTTTGCTGTCGCGGCGCGCGCGGACCACTATACGGAATTACTGGCAACAGACCGCGCTCGAAATTGCCAAGTATGACGACCTGCAAGCAATCGCAGCGCTTATTGAGGAACGAGATGAGGCGGATGAACAGCACATCGCCAGCTTGTCGATCGTCTCATCAGTCAAGGACGGAAATATTGAGGAGGTGAAGCGGCTGATCGCAGATGGCGCGGATTTCGAGGTTCGGGTGCCGATAACCGGGACGTTCGATGACGACTACACGCCTCTCGGTCTCGCAGTTCGCGAAGGTCATGCCGAAATCGTGCGCCTATTGTTGGATGCTGGGGCAGATCCCCGCCGTACGATCGGTCTCATGCGCGGTTCGCCACTTCACGATGCCGCTTACTTCGGAAAGGCGGATCATATCGATATTCTGACCTCATCAACAAAGCAGGGGGCCACACAGGTTGAGCTTGATGCGCAGGGTCCTTACAATGGTCTAACCGCTTTGCATGATGCCGTGTGGCATGGATATGTGGATGCCGTCGCGTCTTTGGTGTCAGCCGGTGCTCGCCGTGATTTGAAAACTCACTCGGGAATGACACCACTGAGACTCGCTACTTTCTACGGCTATGACCGGATCGTTGAAATCCTGAGCAGCGACAGCCAGCAGGCTGCCTGATCACGCCACATCGGAAATTGCGTTTGTCGCAGCAAGTGCTGCGGCGACGCATAAAGGGGCGATGAGCATAAGCACGAATTCTCTGCCGGGATTGTTAGCAGCTCTTCATTGCGTACAGCGCTAGGAGGAGGCGTCCTCTCAATCTCAAGCCCGGCGTCGCAACCGCGTTGCAAGCGCTGATGCCGCGATGGAAGGAAGCGACAAGGCGAGCAAAAAAGGGAGGCCAATCATTATTGAAGTGTCGTTGTTTGCAACGATCAACGCAGGCAACTGCGCGAATGTGATGATCGCTCCTGCGTACCACATTTTTCCTAAAAACCAGGCGATTAGTCCAGATATGATCACTGATAACGGATAGGCGGCGTGCCAGTACGCACTGGCATCCCAAGGTTCATTAACGTCTCCTAGATGACAAACAAGCTACCAGAAGAATATGCCAAAGATCAACGTTGCGGCTGGTCCTCTCCATCGCGGGTTCATCATCATTGGAATTAAAGGCACCTTATCGAAATCAAAATCTCGGTTGATAGAGACCTTATGAAGCCCATTGTAAAGTGGTTCTCGTCGATCATCTCGCCGACTTCATCGTGGATACGGAAAAATACATTAGCATGGCGTTACCGTTTGAGTGAGTAAGCGATTATGTTCCCACTCCGTCAGTTTGAATATGGTGGGCTTCGAGAAGTACGATCATCTCGTCTGCCTCGTCTTCTGTCAGTGCATCAATAGGAAGGTCATCGACTGTAGCCGGACTTGCCGTGACAGAGTCAATGACGGTCCAAAATTCATCATGAATGTTTTTTCGTTTTTCAAACCGGCTCATGGCGTAATTTCGGCAGAATGACTTCGCTGGTCAATACGACCTCTTGCGACCGATAATTTCCAGTCTAGCAGATACCGAACGCATGACAGTGGTGGTGAACGGTATCAACTGAAGAGACTGCGACGGCCGATGGTCGAGCTTCGGTATGACGGCTATACGGTCGATAGGTGGCAGTCGCTGATCCTCGGTGAATTTTGTTTCGCTACCATATCCATTGGGCAGCGGGCCGTGTGCTCTAATCTGTTGCCAAGGTGGGAGGAGATGTGAAAGCGTCACAATGCCGCGTGTGATGTTTTGGCACGCGGTAATTTGGCACGCAGCCGTCCAGCACAAACAGGAATAGAACGACAAGCAATCTCGTGCCTTGATGGAGGTCAAATTGTTTGATGGTTTCAGTGCGGAGCTTCTGGCGCGCATACAGTTTGCGTTTACAGTTTCCTTCCACTTTATCTTCCCGGCCTTCTCAATCGGCACCGCCAGCTATCTTGCGGTGCTGAATGCGCTGTGGCTGTGGAAGCGTGACCCGGTCTATCTGAAGCTCTTCGAATACTGGAAACCGATCTTTGCCATCACCTTCGGCATGGGTGTCGTGTCCGGTATCGTGATGAGCTATCAGTTCGGCACGAACTGGGCGGTGTTTTCCGACAAGGTAGGGCCGGTGATTGGCCCGCTCATGGGCTATGAGGTTTTGACCGCGTTTTTTCTCGAGGCCGGATTTTTGGGCATTGCCTTGTTCGGACGCAAACGCGTGGGCGATGGCCTGCATATGTTTGCCGTTGCCATGGTCGCCGTTGGTACACTCATCTCCGCCACATGGATATTGTCGGCCAACAGCTGGATGCAGACACCGCAGGGTTTCACCATTGGTGAGAACGGGCAGTTTCTGCCCGCGGACTGGTGGAAGATCATCTTCAACCCGTCCTTTCCCTATCGCCTCGTTCACACCGTGCTGGCGGCATTCTTGACCACGGCTTTTGGCGTTGGCGCTGTCGGCGCTTATCACCTGTTGCGAGACAAGAGCAATCGGCAGGCACGGGTCATGTTTTCCATGGCGATGTGGATGGCAGCATTTGTCACGCCAATTCAGATTTTCGTTGGGGACCTCCACGGCATCAACACGCTGGAGCATCAGCCAGCCAAGATCGCAGCGATGGAGGGGCATTATGAAACGCATCGTGGCGCGCCGCTGATTCTCTTCGGTATTCCGGACGATGAGGCGGAGGAAACGAAATACGCAGTCGAAATACCGAGGCTGGGATCACTGATCCTGACCCATACGCTGGATGGCGAAATCAAGGGTCTCAAAGAGTGGAATAAAAGCGACCGCCCTAGGGCGCTGATCCCGTTCATCACCTTCCGCGTCATGGTCGGGCTTGGCGTGCTGATGCTGCTTGTTGGCCTTTGGTCACTTTGGGCGCGGTGGAGAGACTGTCTCTATGACAATCTCCTGCTTCACAGAGCCGCTGTCCTGATGGGGCCATCTGGGTTCGTTGCGGTGCTTGCGGGTTGGTACACGACCGAAGTGGGCCGCCAACCCTATACTGTCTATGGCCTATTGCGCACGTCCGATAGCCTCTCACCCGTCGCAGCACCCGCCGTCGGCGCGTCGCTCGTCGCTTTTATCATCGTCTACTTTCTGGTGTTCGGGTCTGGCGTGTTTTATCTGCTGCGGCTGATGCGACGCACACCCGTGCTTGATGAGGATCATGAGTTGGATCACGCCCCAACCCGCACCGCGGGGATAACGCCTGGTCCCACGCAGAGCCTTTCTGGAGGCCATCATGATGTTTGATCTTGCGTTTATCTGGGCAGCCATCATCGCCTTCGCTGTGCTGGCCTACGTCATCCTCGATGGCTTCGATCTCGGCATCGGCATCCTGTTTCCGTTTTTCCCTAAGAGGCATGACCGGGACGTCATGACGAATTCCATCGCTCCTGTCTGGGATGGAAACGAAACATGGCTGGTGCTGGGCGGTGGCGGGTTGATGGCTGTCTTTCCTGTTGCCTATGCCACGGTACTGCCCGCCCTTTACATGCCTATCATCCTCATGTTGCTGGGGTTGATCTTTCGCGGCGTTGCGTTCGAGTTTCGCTGGCGAACGACGCGCGGCAGCATCTGGTGGGATTGGGGCTTTTGCATCGGCTCGACAATCGCCGCCATGATGCAGGGAATCGCTCTGGGCGCTCTAGTTCAAGGCATCCAAATCACCAACCGCGCCTATTCCGGCGGGTGGTGGGACTGGCTGACGCCATTCAGCATCACAACCGGACTGGCCGTTGTCGTGGGTTACGCGTTGCTGGGTGCAACTTGGCTCAACCTGAAAACAATTGGCGAATTGCAGGCACGTGCAAGAAAGATTGCCATGGTGGCTGCAGCCGGTACGCTTGCACTCATCGGCGCGGTCAGTCTCTGGACACCATTCATCAACCGCGTTTATTTCGAGCGCTGGTTCGGCTGGCCCACAGCATTTTTCTCTGCCTTTGTGCCGCTGCTGGTCGCGGTATGCGCAGCAGCACTCTGGCAAGGCTTGAGGCAGGACAAACACCTCCAGCCGTTTCTGGCCGCGCTTGGCATCTTCGTCATCTGCTTCGCAGGTCTCGGTGTCAGCTTCTATCCCTATATCGTACCGGGAGCATTGACGATATGGGAGGCTGCCGCACCAGATAGCTCTCTGGCGTTCCTGCTGCTGGGTGCAAGCGTGCTGATACCCATTATTCTAGGTTACACGGGATATGCCTACTGGGTCTTTCGTGGCAAGATCGATCCCGACGAAGGCTACCACTGATGCCAGAAACTCTCTTCAAACGATTTTTGTGGTTCGTCGGCCTCTGGTTTGCGAGCGTGCTCGTTCTTTTCGTCGTCGCATACGTAATCCGGCTGATGATCTTGGGATAGACCAGTCTGGCCCTTCGCCTTGAACGGATTCGATCCAATGGCACGCTCGCCAAATGAACTAAGCCTCTGAAAAGAGGGCGTAACGCCTATTTATGGAATTTGAGGGAGTGCTCCCAGGCTGGAAGCCGTGCGGTGGGACTTGAGATAGGTTAGATCAATCATGACGGTCTAGTGTTCTGCAGCTTCAGGCACCGCCAGGCCGTCATCATCTGGATAAAAACGCCCTTGTCTCTCCAGCGGTTATACAGCGTTTTCGCCGGGCCGTATTCCTTCGGCGCATTGCACCACCGGAGCCCGTTGCGATTGACGAAAATGATGCCGATCACAACGCGACACGGCGTAGCGGTCTCGCCACGCGCCTTCTTACATAGATAAAATTATCCTTGCAATTGCGGAATATAAATCCATAAATACAAGGATGATTGAGCGAAGAATTGAAGCTGAACTTCAGCATCTGGTAAACGAAAGCCCTGCGGTTGCGCTTTTGGGCCCTCGTCAGGTCGGTAAAACCACATTAGCGATCAATATTGGCGAAACCCGGCCCTCCATTTATCTTGATTTGGAATCGGAAGCAGACCGGGCCAAACTGTCGGAGCCGGAGCTCTATCTTGCAACCCACGGCGACAAGCTGGTTATCCTTGACGAAGTTCATCGTCTTCCAAACGTGTTTCAGACACTGCGGGGCCTAATTGATCGCAACCGACGCGCCGGACGGCGAACCGGCCAATTTTTACTGCTTGGATCCGCTTCAATCGATCTCCTCAAACAATCTGGGGAATCGCTGGCTGGCCGCATTGCCTATCTTGAAATGCAGCCTGTTGATGGATTGGAAGTGCCAGAAGAGGCGCTCGAAAGACTTTGGCTACGGGGTGGTTTTCCCGATAGTTTCCTCGCTTACAGCGATCGTGGAAGTCTGCGCTGGCGGCAGGATTTCATTCGCACCTATCTCGAACGAGATATTCCGCTTCTTGGGCCGCGCATCCCCGCCGAGACGCTGAGGCGGTTCTGGACTATGCTGGCGCACCACCAGTCCGGTCTCCTTAACGCAGCCGAACTCGCCCGCTCCCTGGGGGTAGATGGCAAGACCATCGCTTCTTACCTCGATCTTCTTGTCGACCTGCTACTGGTGCGTCGTCTCGAACCCTGGCATGCCAATGTCGGCAAGCGATTGGTCAAATCACCAAAAGTCTATGTCAGGGATAGCGGCATTGCCCATGCGTTGCTTGGGCTCGGAAGCGCTGAACAACTACTTGGTCATCCAATTGTCGGCTCCAGTTGGGAAGGCTTCGTGATCGAAACACTGATCGCGTCCTCACCTCATGGCACTGCAGCCAACTTCTACCGTACAGCTGCCGGAGCCGAAATCGATCTCCTGCTGACCCCTCCAGGTGAAAAGCCTTGGGCGATAGAGATCAAGCGAAGCCTTACGCCGAAACTCGAAAAAGGGTTTTATCATGCCTGCGAGGATTTGCAGCCGCAAAAACGGATCGTTATATATCCTGGTCGAGAGTCCTTCCCTCTTCCGAACGGTGTAACGGTAATGGCCCTCTCTACCGCAGGTCGCCTATTGCTTGACCGATAGCCAAATTCTCGCTGATGGGTAAAGCGTGCGGGCCAGCGTAACTCCTCGACACTGGTTTTCTATAAGCGTCCGATAATGCGACATGTTGCGCATTATCGAGAATGGCCCAAATCATCGAGCAAAAACAGCGAAATCGCGTCAAGGAGACCTCAGCGCCATCTCTCAGAAGGTCTTCTGGCGCTGATGTTTCCGGGCCGGGGGTGCTATACGATAGCCCCTTCCCTCTATAGCCGTTGAGGATTCGACGTCTGCCCACCTCATAGGCCTCGCCGATCCCGCCCGGGGTTATGTCGAAGCCGCCAGTTCCGCCAATACCCGCAAGGCTTATGCATCGAGCTCTACAGGACGCCCAAACAGCGCTCCGGCTCATTGACGGATGGATTGAGGATT
>NZ_BBJU01000033.1 GCF_000739935.1 Agrobacterium rubi TR3 = NBRC 13261
GCAAAGCGGTCATTCGCCCGTTGGAGCAATAGCCGTGAAGCCTAACTTTCGCGACAGACTTGGCGACGAGGAAAGTCAGGGAGCTTCTTCGAGATCAGCTTGGACTTGCTTCTATTTTGGATTCGCCGGTCGCAAATAACCGGACATTCTGGCATTCTTCGAGTAGCAGTCATGCTCGAATGGAGGATACGAAGATGGCCGAGCCACAAAAAAACATTGAGTTTGATGGCCCTCAGATGCAGGGAACGCATTATAAGCGCGCCGATATGGCAGGGTCTAATTTCGATGGCGTAAACCTCGCCGACGCACAGTTTTACGCTTGTTTGACCAAGGCGAAGTTCACCGACACTAATTTAAGCGAAGCCGTTTTTGACGATATCAACCTTGCAGATGCGCGCTTTAACGACGTCAATCTCTCTGGAGCCGCCATCACGAATGCGAACCTATCGCGCTTAACAATAAGCGGCGTGACGTTGGCAGATTCGGACATCAAAGACGCCGATTTAACGGGCATGCGGATCAATGGCGTTCTCGTTACCGATTTGTTCGTCGCCTATGAACAGGCGAAAACCTGATGGCTATTGACTTCCTTCGCAAATGGCGCAGCGCGGAAAACCGCATGTGGCCCAGAGCGACATTGTGGGAAACGTTTAGCTCGCGTGCGTGACGCGGCTTGCGGTCACCCTACTTTTGAGCAATCATCTGCAGAATATCGATAATGCGGGCTGCCAGAGGATAAATCTATGTTTCATCGCTTCATGGCTTAAACCGTTTTGCCGTAGGGACGCCTCTCGTTGAAGAATACTCGTCGCCAATCAGACCATCAGGCCAAGCAAACCCTGCATCGCTTCGACCTCAATCCTCCCGATGTCGATAGCTGCCTCTCTCAGCTCCACGCGGCTTTCTCCCGTTATCGTCCGCGATGGGATTGGTGCCGCCAGTGCTTCACGGTAGATGACGAGGCACGAGCACGAAGTGCGGGCGATCCGCGTCGCGCCACCCTGGAAAGCTTCGGGCAAATCTACTTTGAGCATCCGAACTGCTCCGGCGGCCGCGACACATTCCTGCATTGGCTGCCCCGTGCGCTGGAACTAACATTCCTTAACTTTGACCATGACTACTTTCCAATGGAAGGCGCTATGCGACTTGGGCTCTGGCGCTGGCCGAGAGAGAAACAGGATGCACTGCGCGGCTTGTTCTGCAGCGTCGCGATGAATTGGTTCAACGGCGGCGATCCCGTGCCATTCGAGCGTGTGATGCGCAAGTCGAACACAGACATGGATAACCTTGTGTCCGTACGCATCGTCAAAGCGCTCCTAATGCTTAGGATCAACCCCTTCGAGCTGTTTGCTTGGCTCGGACGAGCGAATTCAACCCGAGCGCGGAGCGTTCTGGTCGGACTCACGACCCATGGGCATCTCGTTGACGAAGGTGACTACTATGTTCTGGACGATACCACCGACGAACCATTGCTGCACGAGGGAATTCGAGCCTTAGATCGCCTCGCTTTGGACGCTCTTCAGCGGATCGCCACCGACGAGCGGCTGATATGCCTATGGGATTGGGCTCACCGAGAAGACCGGATGTTGGCCCGCACTATCGAGAATACGGAACCGTTGCGAACGCAACGTGCCCTGCGCCTGTTGGCGACGGAACGCCAGAAGGATCGCTTGATCGTCCAAGCTGCTGTCGTTTGAGCCGCCGCTGGCGTACCCCTGTCTGGAAATATGTGTGCGATATCTTCGAATGCGCGTGACGGCTGCCGCAAGATCGAATGCCTCTTGAACCGCCACCTTTGGGATCGTGAGGCGACCAGACACCCTTCGAGGAAGGTTCGGTGTTGGCGCATGCGGAAGCCAGCGTGCGATCCGGAGGAGACATTAAGATGCGGAACCGGTGGGCACGCATCCCATAATCGCTGAATGCGTATCACCAACTCTTTTGCACAAGTTCGCCTGATGGAGCGCAAGCGTAGAACCCTGCTGTCGGTCCATATGCGTGGGTCGTTGCAAGAGCGACTCCAGGGCGAGCGCCTTCTTCAGGCGAATGACCAACTCCGTTGCCTGTCATATCGCTCGATGTGAGGCCGGGGTCCACCGCGTTCACTTTGATCCCTTCCCGATCCAGCTCCTTCGCGAGCTTGACGGTCAACATGTTCAGCGCAGTCTTGGAGGCGCAGTATCCGCCGAAACCGACCGTCCATGTTTCGCTCCGCATGTCCAAGGCATCCGTCAACGAACTTAGGCCGCTGCTCATCATTACGATCCGTGCCGCCTTCGATTTGCGCAACAACGGCAAAAAGGCTTGAGTGACGCGCATCACCCCGAATACGTTGGTGTTGAACATCCGCTGCATCTCGTCAATTGACTCCTCGGCAAGCGAGGGAGGCGGGCCAAACATGAGCCCGGCGTTGTTGACCAATACGTCGAGATGCCCCACTGCACTCTTGACGATTTTGGCGGCGTTGGAAACGCTCTCATCGTCCGTGACATCGAGTTGCACTGCACGGGCGTCAACGCCGTTTCCTCGCAGTTCGCAAGCTGCCATCTCGCCCCGTGACACGTCTCGGCATCCCAGCCAGACTGTGTGTCCGGCTGCGCCAAGCTGCCGCGCAATGGCGAGGCCAATACCCTTGTTTGCTCCCGTGACGAGTGCAGTGGGCGATGTGTGGGTCATGATGACGTCCCTGATCATTTCGATGTCAGAGACATACTACGAAATTCGTAATATTCAACCTTCGTATTTTGCAATTTGTTGGGTAAGCCTCAGAAATTCGGTTTGGTCGACGGAATCGAGGGCCTGCAGCATCGCTTTGCAGGATGCTCGATATCCATCGATATAGCCTGCAACGGCTTGCTGCCCCTCGTTCGTGATCGTCAGAGCCACCGACCTGCGGTTCGCCTCTGGCCGCTGCCGTTCAATCATGTCCCGACGGACCAGCCGGTCGGCCGAAGACGACATGGTCGTCAGAGCGACCTGAAGGTGCCGGGCAACATCCCCCAGGTTACACTCGGGATGCTCATCGATAAAAAGAAGCGCCTGAATGTCGAGGGGGTTGAGCGAGTTTTGCATGACTGCCGCTGCCTCCGCGACCTTGAAGCGGCGGGTAAAGCGCTCAAAGGCGGTAGCGAGTTTTTCGATTTGTTCGGGCGTAGGTTCTGTCATTCCTGATATTAAGCATTTCTGCTCCGAGGACGTAAGGCATTACCCCAGAATAGGTATTCCTTGAATTTATGCGATAACCGCTAATGGCGCAGTGCAGCCATCCCCGGCATTATAACTTTCTTCGGGAAAGCGGAAATTATTTCCGAGAACTCGCTGGTTGAATGCTTCAAACAGTCTGTGACGAATGACGGTTTGGGCCCGCAAGGAGAACGTCCGTTCCTTTTTGCAACAGTCATGGAAGCGGACATGCCGCTTTGAAAAAGAGAGCTTTATGCAGGTGAAACCGTCACTGCGAAACGGCAACGACAACCTTCCCCTTGGCGCGCCCGGTTTCGACATAAGCCAAGGCTTCCGCCGTCTGCGAAAAGGGAAACACCTTGTCGACGACAGGACGGATGGCGCTAGCGTCGATCAGCTTGGCGATCTCCTGCAGTTGCTGGCCTTCCGCCCGCATGAAGAGGAACGAATAGTCGACGCCCCGGCTCTTTGCCTTTTTCAGAATCCCTCTGCTCAGCATCCGCATGACAAGGCGCAGAATGAGGTTCAGCCGCAGGGATTTGGCGAAGGGGACGTCTGGCGGTCCGGAGATCGAGATCAGTTTACCGCCGGGCCTCAATACATTCACCGACTTTGCTAACGCCTTGGCATCCTGGCTGTTCAGCACGAGATCGTATCCCAAGAGCACCTGTTCGAAGTCCTGCGTCTTGTAGTCGATGACCACATCCGCGCCGAGGCTTTTGACAAGCTCGACATTTGCTGCACTGGTGGTGGTCGCCACGCTGGCACCGAGATGTTTGGCGAGTTGGATGGCGAATGTGCCGACACCGCCGGACCCTGCCTGGATGAACACCTTTTGACCCGGCTTGACCTTGCCAACCTCAACAAGCGCCTGCCACGCGGTCAGTCCGACCAGGGGGATCGAGGCAGCCTGCACCATGGACAGGCTTTTCGGCTTCACCGCCAAGTCTGCGGCATCAACCGCTATCATTTCTGCGAAGGTGCCAGCCCTGTGATCCCGCGGACGTCCGTAGACTTCGTCGCCTGCCTTGAACTGTCGGACATTGCCGCCGACGCGGAGAACCGTTCCAGCCAGATCATGACCGAGGATGAAGGGCGGGCGATAAGGCAGGAACAGCTTGAATTCGCCGTCACGCACCTTGGAATCGAGAAGGTTGATTGCGGTGGCCTCGATGCGAACCAGCACGTCATTGGCACTGATCTCGGGATCTGGCATGTCTGCTAGACGCAGGGGACTATTCTTCTTGTATTTGTCGACAACGAAGGCTTTCACGGGTTTTCTCCGGTGTAAGACGATTATCAGGTCAGGCCGCCGGGAAAGACAGAGCTTTCAGCACGAACTCGGCATGGTAATGCAAGATCGCACCGTGGCCGGCGTCGTCAAAGACCAATAAATCTCAGGCTATGTTGAATTGCTTGCGCAGGATACGATCAAACAGCGCACGCGGGAGGAAACGGCGGGCAAACGCGGTCTGTCGGGCAGCCTTGCCTGAGGGGTAGCGCAGCCTTGGCTTCCGGGCCTGGGCTGCGGCCAGGATGGTCGCCGCGACATCCCCCGCCGTGTCGCCATCAGCCATCGCTGCGTTGAACGCGGCCTGATACCGGGCGAATGTCTGGCTGTAGGCCGCCACGGGACGATCGCCTTGCGGTGAGTTGGCTTCGATCGAGGTCTTAGTGGCCCACGGTTCGATGACGGCGACCCGGATGCCGAACGGCCGCACTTCATGGTCCAGGGATTCGGAATAGCCCTCGATTGCGTGTTTGCTGGCAGTGTAATAGGCCCCGAAGGGACCAGGAATAAGCCCCACGACCGAGCCAATATTTAGGATTCGACCATCGAGCTGTTGACGCATGATCGGAAGAATTTCGTTCGTCACCCGTACGACGCCCAGAAAATTGGTGTCGAACAGCGCGCGAACCTGCTCGACCGAGCTTTCCTCTGCTGCTCCCGATACGGCGTATCCGGCATTGTTGACAAGCAGGTCAATGCGGCCGAGTTTTGTGTGGGCGAGTGCCACGGCGGCGGCAACGGAAGCGTCCGAGGTTACGTCGCAAGCGATCATTCTGATACCGTCGCTGACCTCGCCGGGTGCCGCCTTGCGGCTTGTGCCGATGACCCGGTAGCCCGCCCGGCTGAGCGCCAATGCCGCTGCCTTCCCGATACCGCTGGAGGCACCGGTCACGAACGCAGTCTTCTGTCCTTTTGATGCAGAGGTCGCCATTGGCTTTCTTCTCGATCTGGTGCGCGACATTTGTCCGCGCAGCCTTGGGAGTTGTCAGGAATTGATAGTGATCGACATGAGGGGGCCGCGCCGAGGTGCGGCCCCGATGATGGCTCAATGACCGGCGGTCTCGGTAAAGCGCGGATAGTCAGTGTAACCCGCAGCGCCTCCGCCATAGAGCGTGTCCGGATTGATCTCGGCCAAGGGCACACCGCTTTGCAGTCGCTCCACGAGATCGGGATTAGCGATGAACGGGCGTCCGAAGGCAATGAGATCCGCCCTGCCATCGGCCAGATGCGAGGTCGCAAGGTCGAGATCAAAGCCATTGTTGGCGATGTAGGTTTTGCTGAAGCGGCTACGGAGCGAACCGTAATCAAAGGGTGCAACGTCGCGCGGGCCGCCGGTAGCACCTTCAACGACATGAATGTAGGCGATGCCGAGAGCATCAAGTTTATCGACAATGTAATCGTACTGCGTTTGGGGATCGCTGGAGGAAATGCCGTTGGCGGGCGAGACCGGAGAAATTCGGACGCCTACGCGCTCGGCACCGATTTCCTTTGCCACCGCGGCGGTGACTTCGAGCATGAGACTTGCGCGGTTTTCCACGGAGCCGCCATAGGCATCCGTTCGAACATTGGCACCGTCTTTTGCGAACTGCTCGAGCAGATAGCCATTGGCCCCGTGAACTTCAACACCGTCGAAACCGGCTTCGATGGCATTGGCTGCCGCCTTGCGGAAGTCGTTGACGATACCGGCTAGCTCATCAATCTCCAGGGCGCGGGGCTCGGACACATCGACGAAGCCATTGTTGACAAAGGTCTTGGTCGCAGCACGAATGGCCGAGGGCGCAACAGGCAGGCCGCCATTGGGCTGCAGGTCGACATGGCTGACGCGACCAACATGCCAGAGCTGCAGGACGATGCGTCCACCCTTTGCGTGTACAGCAGCCGTTACCTTGCGCCAGCCGTCGATCTGGTCCTTCGTATAGATGCCGGGCGTGTCCTGATAGCCCTGGCCCTGCTGAGAAATCTGGGTGGCCTCGGAAATGATCAGCCCTGCAGAAGCACGCTGGGCATAATATTCGGCGGTCAGGTCGCCGGGCACGAAGCCCGCGCCGGCGCGATTGCGGGTGAGCGGTGCCATGACGATGCGGTTTGCAAGCGTGATTGCGCCTAAGCTGGTGGGTTCGAAGAGCGTGGTCTTTGTCATGATATCACTTTGATATTTTTTCTGGAGCAGCGTGGGTTCATCGAGTGCGGAAAGCTCACACCGGCGTGCGATAGCGTTCAGCAGGAAGCGCGTTGACGAGATTGCCAAGCATGGATTTGCGCGCGCCATCGAGGGCGTCCCACTGGCCGATATCGTGCAGCGGCGGGATGGTCACCAGTTCGCGACGGTCGAATCCGACCAGGGCTGCATCGACCAGATCGCCCACTTCCATGACATTGCTCATCGCATTGACGTCGGCACCGACGTGATCCCAGATTTCGGTTCGGGTTGTGGCGGGAAGCACGGCCTGAATGTAAACGCCCTTCGGGCCGAGCTCATGCGCAAGTCCCTGGGACAGGAAGAGGACGAACGCCTTGGTTGCACCGTAGACGGTCATGCCGAATTCCGGGGCGAGGCCGACGACCGAACCGATATTGACGATTGCGCCTTCTCCTGCCTTGGCAAGACGGGGAGCAATAGCGCTGGAAAGCCTGACGAGCGCGGTCGCGTTGAGCGCAACCAGCTTGGTCATGTCATCGACGCTCTGATCGACGAAGCTTCCACCGATCGCCGTTCCGGCATTGTTGACGAGAATGCCGATGCGCGCATCGTCACGCAGCCGGGTTTCAACCTTTGCAATATCCGTTGCCTGCGTGAGATCGGCGGGGAGGATGTCGATCGTCACGCCGGTTTCCTGGCGCAGACGGCTTGCAAGTATCTCCATGCGCGCCGTGTCTCGGGCGACCAGCACGAGATCATGGCCGCGGTGTGCGAACCGTTCGGCATAGGTGGCACCGATGCCAGTGGACGCACCGGTAATCAGGACTGCGGAAATTTGGCTCATTGGATTGCTCTTTTCTCTGATTGAACCTATATTCATGATAATCATCATGATTGGATTTAAATATGATCGCCATCATGTAAATGTCAACAGGTGTTGCGGAGAATTTTGAAAATGAAGGTCAGCCGAGAACAGATGGCAGAAAACCGTCGCCGGATTCTGGATGTCGCGAGCCGGTTGTTTAAGGACAAGGGGTTCGATGCGGTCAGTGTGGCCGAAGTCATGAAAGCAGCCGGACTGACCCATGGCGGCTTTTACGGACACTTCACGTCAAAGGACGATCTTGTGGCCCAGACGCTTGCACAGGCGCTGGCATCTGACAGTGTCGGAGACGGCGAGTTCAACAGTTTCGTCCGCTCTTACCTCGCACCTCGTCATCGGGATAATCCCGGCAATGGATGCCCGACGGCAGGCCTCGCCGCCGCTATTCGTCACCAGACGCCAGCCGCAAAAGCCGTCATGACAGAAGGATTGCGCACCCAAATCGCGCGTATCGAGCAGGCGCTTCCGGAGCAAGGTGCAGCCGAAAAGCGCCGTGCAGCGATCGGAAGCTGGGCCGCAATGGTGGGAGCCGTCATCCTTGCCAGAGCGGTCGATAATCCTGAATTGTCTGACGAGGTTCTTGAGCAGACGCGCGCTTGGATCGACACCCGTGTCGGCTAGGGCATCCGAAAGCGCACAATCTGCGCAGTCGATCCGGTAGAGGCCAATGCTCACCACCACGAGGACCGATCTCCCCGGAAACATCTGACGTGCCGCGGCTCAATGTTACCATTCGATCGCGGCACCCAGACACGGAAAATACTGGATTAGAAAGACTTAGTTGCAGCGCGCGTCGTTTCTCGGTTTGATGGTTACCACACCACGAGCCTCTGACCATGATCGAGCGACGGCCGCTTCCGGATGCTGCAAACTTCTGGCAGCATCCATTCCGATGGCGGATTACTTTAGCTGGATCGGTTGGCCTACTCCGCCGCCATAGCATGTCCATGGCCCGGCTCCCGCTGAATATCAGTCTGCTGAGAAGCTTCAGCTTTTGGGGGCTTAATGCGGAACCAAACGGCGTAGAGCGCTGGCAGGAAAAGCAGGATCATCGCTGTCCCGGCCGCCGTTCCACCGATCAGCGTATAAGCCATCGATCCCCAGAACACCGAATGAGTCAGCGGTATGAAAGCCAAGATCGCCGCAAGCGCAGTCAGGATTACGGGTCTTGTCCGCTGCACCGTCGCTTCGATAACGGCATGGTAATCATCGAGACCAGCCGCCTGATTTTCCTTTATCTGCTCCGTCAGGATCAGCGTGTTGCGCATGAGGATACCCGCCAGTCCGATCAAGCCGAGGATGGCATTGAAACCGAACGGTTGATTGAACAGCAGTAACGTCGGAACCACTCCGGCAAGGCCAAGCGGTGCCGTTAGCATCACCATCGTCATGGTCGACAAGCTGCGAACCTGCAAGATGATGACAATCAATGTGGCTGCGATCATGAGCGGGAAGACTTGAACCAGCGCCGCGTTGGCCTTCAGCGACTCCTCGATGTTGCCGCCCATCTCGATCCGGTATCCGACCGGAAGCGATGCGATCAGCGGCTGTAGCGCCTTCATCACCTGTTGAGACACTTCCGGCGGCTGGGTCGCCTCGTTGATATCGGACCTGATCGTGATGACCGGTGTCCGGTCGCGACGCTTCAGGATCGGCTCCTCGAACCGGATCTCGGAGTGCCCGAGCTGATCCAATGGAACCTGACGTCCATCCCTGCTCATCAGTGAGAAGTCCGCCAAGCGTGATGGGTCGAGGCGATTTTCGCCTGCGCTGCGGGCTACGACAGGCACGTTGCGAATATTATCGCGCACCTGCGTGACCGGAATGCCGCTCAGCAGCAACTGCATCTGCTGTGCTGCCTCCGAAGGCGACAGACCGATCAGATTGAGTCGTTCCTGATCAGGCACGAACCTTAGGACAGGGGTGCGGTTGCCCCAGTCACGGTTTGCCTGACGGACATCCGGAACGGTTTTCATGATGGCCAGAGCCTGTTCGGAGATTTTGTAAAGCTCACCCTGATCAGGCCCCATAATGCGAAACTCGACCGGGAACGGTGTGTAAGGACCAAAGACAAGCTGGGTCACGCGCACGGACGCCTCGGGTACAAGACCTTCCGATATGGCGGCACGAAGACGGTGCTTCAATTCCTCTCGTGCATGCGCATCAGGCGTAAGCACGACGACCTTCGCGAAAGCGGGATCCGGCAATTCTGGTGCCAGTGCAAAGAAGAACCGAGGTGCACCCTGACCGACATAACTTGTAACGATATTGGTCTCGGGCTGGGTCTGCAGCCAATCCTCGACTTTTTTGACCGCAGATGTCGTGGCCTCAATGCTCGTGCCTTCCGGCATGCGCACTTCGACCAAGACCTCAGGCCGATCCGATGTCGGGAAGAACTGTTGCTTCACACCACCCATTCCAACAACAGAGACAGCCATGGTGATGCCAACGATTGCGCAGGTCATAAACTTGTGTCGAACAGCAAAGGTGATGGTCGATCGCAGGCGGCGGTAGTTCGGTGTATTGTAGATGGCTTCATGGCCACCCTCAACGGGCTTGATGTCCGGCAGCATCTTCACGCCAAGGTAAGGTGTGAAGGTGACAGCCACGAGCCATGAAACAATCAGGGCAAAACCCACGACCCAGAAGATGTTTCCGGCATATTCTCCGGCGGTGGACTTGGCGAAACCCACAGGCATCAGGCCGATGATCGTGACGAGCGTTCCGGACAGCATGGGCGCTGCCGTATGGCTCCAGGCGTAAGCGGCCGCCTTGATGCGGTCCATGCCCTCTTCCATTTTCACGACCATCACTTCAATGGCGATAATGGCATCGTCGACGAGGAGACCGAGGGCGAGGATCAGAGCGCCGAGGGTGATACGATCGAAGAACCGCCCGGTTTCGAGCATGATCAGGAAGACAACGGCAAGCGTCAGTGGCACAGCAAGCGCTACGACGATGCCGACCCGCCAGCCGAGTGCGACGAGGCTTACGAACAGGACAACGCCGAGCGCCATCGCAAACTTTAGCATGAATTCGCCAACGGCCTCATCGATATTGACGGCCTGATCGCTGACTTTGGTCAAAGTCATACCCAGCGGCAGCGTCTGCGCGATCGCCGCCGATCTGGCTTCAAGCGCCTCGCCGAGATCGAGACCGTTCCATCCCGCCTGCATCACGGCACCCAGCATGATCGTCGGCTCGCCTTCGTGGCGGATAACGTAGGTCGCTGGATCTTGATAGCCGCGCCGCACCTCCGCCAGATCGGACAGCTTGAATGTCCTTCCACCGACAGCAATCGGCGTTTCGGCTATTGCCTGCTCATTGTTGTAGGCGCCGTCGAAGCGGATGAATACCTGTGGCCCTTTCGTGTCGATCGACCCTGCAGGCGTGACGGTGTTTTGTCTCTGCAGCGCCGTGGCAATATCCTGCGCGGAGATGCCGAGCGTAGCCAACTTCGCGAAGGAGAACTCTACGAAGATCTGTTCGGGGCGTTCACCGACGATGTTGATTTTCTTGATACCGGGCACGTGCAGGAGATCCTGCCGGATGACCTCTGCCTGCCGCACCAGGTCTCGCATCGGCATGCCCTTGGCTTTCAGGGCATAGAGACCAAAGCTGACGTCGGAATACTCATCATTCACAAACGGGCCCATCACGCCCGGAGGCAGGTTTCTGGCTTCATCGCCAAGCTTCTTGCGCGCCTGATAGAACTCCTCTCCAACAGCAGACGCTGGCGTATTGTCTTTCAGCGTCACCGTGAGGAATGCATAACCCGGTCGAGTTGTCGTCTCGACGCGGTCGTACCATGTCAGTTCCTGGAGACGCTTTTCGAGAGGTTCGGCGACAAGATCCTGCATTTCCCGCGCTGTCGCGCCGGGCCAAACGGATGTAACGGTTAGCGTCTTGATAGTGAAGGACGGATCCTCGGCGCGCCCCAACTTGACGAAGGCATAGACGCCTGCGGCGGCCAGCAACACGATGAAGAAAAGGGTGACGGCGCGTTCGCGAACGGCGATGGCGGAAAGATTGAAGCTCATTACTCAGCCCCTTCCTGCTGCGCGGCGACCCTGACGGTGGTACCATTCTCAAGAAGGTGAGCGCCCAGTGCGACGACCTGCTGGCCAACTTCGATGCCAGTGACAAAGGCGTTCTCCTCGCCGATTCTTTTCACGTCAATAGGTGTGAATTTCACGGACGATGACGTCCGGTCGATAACCCACACGCCTGTGCGGCTGCCGTCATCAAGGATAGAACCGACCGGGACAGAGACTTCCGACTGCCGGTCGACGTCTTGAATTCTGATTGTGACGGTTGAACCAAGCGGCGCAGAGCCCGCATTACCATCAAGGACATAGCGTGCTTCGTAGGTTCGGGTTTGCGGGTCTGCGGAATCGGAGATCTGTCTCAGTCGAGCGTTTCCACTGAGCCCGTTGCTGCCATAGACACTGGCCTGGGCTTCAGACCCAACCTCGGGGCGTAGTGTCTCAGGTAACCAGACCACCGCCTCACGTGGGCCTGCCTTTGCCAATCGCACCACCGTCTGGCCCGCCGCCACGACCTGTCCCGGATCACCAAGGGTTTCGACGACCGTTCCGTCCGAGTCAGCCAGAAGAGTGGTGTAGCGTGTTGCGTTTTCAGCAACCTCCGCCTCCGCTTGCGCGGCGGCGAGCTGTGCTGTGGCTGTATCAAGTGCGGCCTTTGCCTGCTCGTATCGCTGGGGCGTGGCGGCAAGTCCGTTCTTCACCAGCGTCGCATAGCGTTTTTCGTCCGCCTGCGCCTGGATCAGGACAGCACGTGCTGCGGTGACCGCATTTAGTCTGGCTGTGAGCGCCAGTTGCAGGTCAGCTTCGTCAACCCTCATCAACGGCTGTCCAATATTTACCCGCTCGCCAACATCAACCATGCGCTCGACTATCTTGCCTGGAACTCGAAAGCCGAGGTTGCTTTGCACCCTTGAAGCGACTGTTCCAGTAAATGAACGCTCGACCGCATGCGTTTTCGTTGCCTGCGCGGCGCGTACCAGTGGTGACGCGGTTCTTGGATCTGCGGCTACCGCCGTCTGCGCAGACGTTTGCGACATCACTACAAAGGCACCACCACCTGCTGCAATTGCGAAGCCCAATAGGATCAGGACATGTTTGCGTTTCATTTTCAGTTCTCTTCTTGACGAGCGATTCAAACGAATTAGATTGCGACCTAACTCTATTTACATTATAGATGTCAATCGAAATCTAATTGGAGGTCATCATGAGAGTGAGCCGAGCGCAGGCAGAGGAGAACCGGGACAGGGTAATTGATGTCGCAAGCCGTCTATTTCGAGAGCATGGCTTCGATGGCATAGGGCTGAAAGACCTGATGAAAGGTGCTGGTCTCACCCAGGGTGCTTTCTACAAACAGTTCACGTCCAAGGATGACCTCGCGGCACTCGCATCGGCGAGAGCTATGGAGAGCGCTACAAAAAGATGGTCCGAAGCCGCAGCAAACAGCTCTGATCCGCTCGAAGCTGTCATGGACTTCTACCTCTCGACGGACCACCGGGGAGAGAAGGCAGAAGGTTGTCCTCTGGTGGCTCTGGGATCGGACGCTGCTCGCCAGAACGAAGAGGTCAAGCAACCATTCGAGGACGGAATTCGCGCCCATTTCGATGTGCTGGAAAACCTGGTGGGCGGAGCCGGTGACCCGGAAGCCAGCGAAAAGGCTAAGGCGATCCTTTCCCTCATGGTGGGTGCGGTCACGCTGTCACGTCTTACCCAAGATGAGACCCTGTCTCAGGGCGTCTTGAAGTCAGCGGCTGACGAAGTCCGGCGTATCGCAGGTCGGGCTGATAAACCCTGAAAAGCGGCCTCAACCTGAGATCCGAAAGCGGAAATTATTTCCGTTTCAGACCCGTATTGACTGATGCCCAAAGCCAGGGCACAAAGGTGGCATCCACGGTCGCTCGCGATGGGAAAACATAGGGAATTTCAAGGCTCTTCCAATAAGTCATTGAAATCATGTGAGAATCCAGGTTCTCCAGCCAATTTTTTGTGTCAGTCGATAAAGTCACTAGCTAAAATTAGAAATTTTTAGTTATTGCACCGTAGCAAATATCCAGACGGCTCATAAGCAACATTTCCATTCCCACTGTTGTGTTTTCCTTTTTGCTATAAGCGCAAGTGAGCTTTTGAGCGACCATTTTCAAATATCGGCGCCCAATAGCTGCGTCACGTCCCACACTTCTCTGTCTCGCGACGACCACCGCCGTTCTGAGGCCAGACGATGGAAAATTCGTCAAAGGCGGTAGGTGCAATGCGGTGCCGTGAGATCGGCTCCGTTACTGTGCATCACACCTCAAACTTTGTTTTCAGCAGACATTGTCGGCAGGGCACATCTCTCCCAACTTTTGGCCGCCAAGTTGCGGGTGCGCTCTTTTGCGGCGGTTTCGAGGAGCGTCGCGAACATTCCGAGGCTCACCTTATCCGCGCGCAACATTTTCCGTATCAAAGGGTCTTTCAGAGCTTCTGACATCGTCATGTCATGCATGGTCGTACTCCTTCGTAAGACCTGAAGGTAGCACGTCAATGCAATGCCCAGATGTTGCTAGCATGTCAAAAACAAGGCGTTTGTTTACGGAGCGACACTCGGCGAGGTTGATGACGCAGCACGCTTTTTCAAAGACTTTACGGACTGAGATATCTCGATTTTCTCATCTTGCTCATCATCGGAATCGTTGCCGATTTCGCTTATGCGATGATGGCAAGGGCATAGATGGTATCCAAGACGTGCCGTCCGTCACGTCGGGATCGGTGAGGGCGAGCAGAGCTGCACGCGTGGTTCATTGCGACAATGATGGGATCATTCATGAAAGTCGAAGAGGTTGGGGGTGCCGCTTCCATTGCGTTTGGGAGGTCTTGGTCCGCGCGCGTTGCTGAACATAGATGACCCGGTCCGTGCAGAGGTTGGGGCTTGCTCACCTTTGCAATGTAACGGAAACGTCAAAACTCTGGCACGTCCTAGCTCACGTTACCTGATCCAAAGTTCAGAGTATCACGTCATCCGTGTTTCGGATTTCCTTCATTGTCGTGCCCGATTGCATAAGAGATTCTCGCTGGACCGGACCCGATATCAGTTCTGGATGAAGGAGCAGGTCGGCGGCATCGAGAGGAGCAAAATCGAGCTCCGTCTTCATTGTCAATTCCGTGAGCGATACCTGATACAGTCGAAACGGGTCGAGGTCCAATGTCTCGAGGTCGTTGAGGAGATTGTCCTGGGACAGTATGAAAGCTGCGCAACGCAGCTGTTGGTCACTGCCCACGTAAGCGATCATCTTCCAGAATGCACGCGGGATGAGGGCGTCGCGATAGGGAATATCGTCGTTCCCAAAAATCGGGCCGCCTTGTACCGATAATTTGATTTTCTCGATGTCGGCCTGCTCAAGAACCAGGTTCTCAAGTTCACCCCACAGGCCGTTGCGCGATGACTGGTTGTAGCGCTCGTGTTGGGGGGCGATATTTGTGAAATAAAAGGAGTCGCGGTTGGCCTGTTCGGCCTCGGCAACCGGTCCCCAGCAAAGATCGGCGCGACGGGCGATATGCCCGCGATCAATTCGGTTATCGACGTAGAAATCGTCTCCAAGCTGGTATTTTGCATCGATACGCGGATCAAGGGCAAAGCCGCGCCTCGGTAAGACCACCATGCGGGCGCCGTCGATATTCCAGGCCACGTAACGCGCCATACGCCGCTTTGTGCTCAGGCACACCGAAAAATGGGTGTAGGGCAAAGTCTGGGCGCGTCCAAAGTTGACGGCATCCCGTTTCAACGATGTCGATAATCCAGGTTCAGGAACGGAACCCCCCAGAAATTCCGCATCATATCCAGTTCGAGGGACAACGGTCACCATTCCTTCGTGGGCAGAACCAGAATCGATATCGGGCTCCAGAACAAAGTCCAGTTTTTTCTGGATCGAGGCGGGATAGCAGGCGAGGGCATGTTCGTCGGCCACGCCATCCGTTTCGCCTGCAAAATGCAGCCCCGCAAAAATATCCGTGGCCTTGCCCCCCTCGAAGACCAGCCATGCGGAGCCGGAGTCACCTCCCTTGCTGATCTCTCCATCCGCCGGCAGAGCATCCTTGTCCGGCCCTATCTCGAAACCGCCGATCGCCTGCTCTCCGGTCGGTAAGCCATAGTTGATCTTGGCCATGACATCTACACGACGAACGATGCCGCGGGTAATGGCCGTCGTTCGTCCTGATTTGATCACCTTATCACCGATAGACACACGGGCCATGCGCTTGGGAATGACATCAAGGCCGTACACCGACCGATCAAAATCCCGTAGCCGGATTCTTGCCAGCGCGCAGTCACCCGCCGCACCAATATGGCTGCGCATCAGCTCACCCACGCCATTGAGTGCCGTGTTGTTGTCATCGTAAGGGCCGGGTTGGACAATCGCATCCCCAATACGGCCGCCATTGCCATTGAGGACATGCCAGTTGGACAAGATGCAGGGCGATCCTGTCGAACGATCAAATACGATGAGGCCGATGGTGCCGGCGGTTTCGGCGATATGAGCAACGCTGACGCCCGGACGGATCGGGTCGATACGTTGCTTGCGCAAATCCAGTTGCTCAGGGCTGACAAGCTTGTAGGAGGGCCCGTATGATCTTTCGATGACGTCCGTCGGTACGGCTGTGCCGTCGACATCGATCATCTCCGGAATGCGGGTCGTTGAAAGGGATTCAAGCGCCGATTCACCTTTCCGACCGACCGTAAATTGCAGGCAAACTGCCCCGTTGCCGTTCTTCAGCCCTATGCCGACAGAGGTGATGTTGGGGTCTTTCAGATAGTCGGCACCCTTGGCGCGAATATGTCTGCGGAGATCGTCTTCAGTCACAGCGGCAGAGGTTTTTGCGCGACCGGTTGTCTTGCGGACCATATCATCCTCCTGAGAAAAGCATTCACCTTGAGGTAAGATGAAGCTTCCCCGAAATCGTCATAGAGATCAAGTGACGCTAGGAGGTAGGTATTTCAAATCTATGACATCATGCGTACGTTTTGACATGCTGGCTCGCTGGGCGCTGGCGCCCATCAACGGGGCCGACCCGCGCGCAGGCCCGAACTGTTGGCTTCGATCATTCGAAGCCAACATTAGGTGCGCCGCCCTTAAAACTCTTCCCAGCTTGCTTGTGTCGCAGCGGCGGCTGAAGACGAGCTTGCCATCCGACGCGGTGCGACGGCAGCGGAGGGGCGCTGTGCCTGTGAGTGAGTAGGAGCTGATGGTTTCGGTTTAAACGCTGACGGCCGTTTGCTGTCCAACGGTTTAGTCGTTTGCAAGCGGTTGCCTTCACCGAAACGGAATTGATCGAGCAATTCGAACAGCGCTGCAGCTTCCTTCGCCAATTCGTGGCTGGCAGCCGTTTGCTCTTCCACCATGGCGGCATTCTGCTGAGTGCCCTGGTCGACTGAGTTGATGGCGCGGTTGATCTCGCTGAGTGCGGTCGACTGCTCACGGGAAGCCTCAACGATCGCCGTTATATCGCCGTTGATGTTCTCGACATGGGCAGCAATCTCTTGCAAGGCAGCGCCCGCTTTCGTCACCAGCGTGACGCCGTTGCTGACATAAGAGCCGGATGCGGTTATGAGCGTCTTGATCTCTTTTGCCGCCGTTGCTGACCGCTGCGCAAGTTCGCGCACCTCTTGAGCGACCACCGCAAATCCCTTGCCGGCCTCTCCAGCTCTGGCAGCTTCGACACCGGCATTCAAAGCCAGCAAGTTTGTTTGAAACGCAATTTCATCGATCACGCCGATGATGTTGGAAATTGCCTTCGACGACGCATCGATCTGATCCATAGCACCGATGGCTTCGCGAACGACAGCGCCGGAATGGTTGGCGTGGTCCTTGGTTCGGGCCACGAGGCGACCGGCTTCCTCGGCACGCTGGCTGGAATCTTTCACGGTCGTCGTTATCTGTTCCAAGGCAGCGGCCGTTTCCTCGACAGAGGCTGCCTGCTGTTCCGTGCGCTTTGCCAGATCGTCGGCAGACATACGGATTTCATTGGAGCCAGAGGTAATTGCCTGAGCATTCTCGGCAACCGCAGCCATCGCAAGCTTTAACTTGTTGGATGCGGAATTAAAGTCTGTTCTCAAACGCTCCAGCGACGGAATGAATGGCCGGTCGATCTGTTGCGACAGGTCTCCGTCAGCAAAGCGGGTCAGTCCGAGAGCGAGCTGCTCGACATTTTCCACGCGTCCTGTGACATCGGTGGCAAACTTAACGACTTTGATGATCTTTCCGCTGGGATCGAAAACAGGGTTGTAGGAGGCTTGGATATGGACATGGCGACCACCTTTGCCGATGCGCAGGAATTCATCTGCGACGTATTCACCCATACGTAGCCGGGTCCAAAATTCCAGATAGCGCTGCGAGTTTGCTTCGGCTGGCTCCACGAACATGCGATGGTGTTGGCCGACGATCTCATTCAGCGTATATCCGAGTGCCTTCAAAAAGTTTTCATTGGCCGCAAGAATCTTGCCGTCAGGCGTAAACTCGATTGTCGCTTGCGCACGCGAAACGGCAGTCAACTTGGCGCTGCTATCAAGGCCATCCATCTTCGTCTGCGTGATATCGTTTGCGAATTTGATGATTTTGAGCACCTTGCCGCTGGCGCTTTTCACCGGGTTGTAGTTGCCCCGAATCCAGATATCGTCGCCGTTCTTTGCGATGCGCTTGAACTCGCTGCACTCAAATGTACCGCCCTGAAGTTTTTTCCAGAATGCGGTATAGTCAGAGGACCCCGCATAGTCTTTTTCGACGAAGATACGATGATGTTTTCCGATGATTTCGTTCTCGGAATATCCCATGAGATCGCAGAAATTCTTGTTTGCCCGAAGGATGTTGCCCTGCGTATCGAATTCGATAATCGCGAATGAGAGATCAAGTGCAGACAGGATCTGATTGGAGTTGGAAGCAAACATACTGATCATTATGTGCACCTAGCGTGAGAAAACTTCTGCCCACCACGATAGTGCAAGATAATTAATATAATTTACTAAAGTAGCGATTGCATCAAATGTGGCCACGCTTAATTTTCATCGCCCATAGATAGTACTCAGCACCGTGAGATTACCCGTCGCCAGTGCGCTTCGATATCGAATGCAGTTGGATTTTCACTTGCTTTGCCAAAGATCATTCAACCCGGCCGACGATCCGTGAACGGGGTCCGTGTCAGGTTTTGGACAGGATGTTATCCTGGCCAGCATATCTTCCGTTGGGGCAGATCGCTGGATATCGACTTTCTGCTCAGGAGGATAAGCACCAACGACCTGAAAATCCGGCGAACTCTCAAGCCTTTTATGCCCGGTTCCGGCTGGCAGTATCAGGCAGTCTCCTTGCGAGACCTCCAGCACAGTCCCGTCCGGACCACCGATCTGCAGCCTAGCGTGACCGCAACCAATGCCCAAAACCTCGTGCGCGCCACTATGATAGTGATGATAATCGAAGACGCCATTCCGCCAGACACCAGTCCATCCGTTTGCCGAAAACAGCGCTTCCAATGCGGCAGAGTCTATATACGGGCCAATCTGGCGGTAGACGACCACCGGGAAGTTCGGATTATTCGGAACCCGATCGCTGTTCCCAAGCATAAAATGATTGGTCTTCATACCGTCATATCCCGGCGCCTTTCGATGGATGTAGCGTATGTTGAAGCGGCCAACGGTGCCGCTTCAACATATCCGCTGTCTGTTCGTTTTTAGGGAAGTGTGCGCACCGAAGGCTCTCTGTCCCAGTGCCGTTTTGTACCGACGCTCATGAACTGCTCAATAGGGACGACGCCATCGTCGATCTCGACATTTGCTCTATCGAGAAGCAGTTTTGTGGCTTTGCAGTACGCGATCGTCTTGCAATGCCCATAGGCATCCATGAACCATTGCACCGCTGCCGCTTCTTTCTTGAGCTTCTCAGCAGCGTCTGGGGCCAGGATCGAAGCCACCGCATCGAAGAGGAACGAGGGGGATCCGGCCAATTGTCCATCGGCCTTCAGCTCGCCACCATCCACTTTCAAACCGCCGACCTTTCTGGCGACCAGAAAAGCCGTACCGCCTGCTGCTTCGACATCATTCACGAGCTTATCGATCGAAGCCTTGTTGGATCCTTCGTCAAAGAGGATGCCCACTTTACGACCCTGCAACGTTTTGAGGTCGTTCTTTTGAATGGACAATGCGTCGGATGCAGCCATGTCGATGGGTTCTTTGGCAGGCGTCGATTTCTCGGGCAAGTCGATTCCCAGACCATCTGCTGCACGTTGAGCCAACCCCTCGTTGATATTGCGCAGGTTTGACAAGACGTTTGCTCTGACATGCGGCATTTGAACTTTGGACAGTTCAAAAACGATTGCAGAGATGATGTGGGCTTGCTCGTTTTCCGTCTGCGAATTGTAGAACATCCGTGCCTGGCTGTAGTGGTCTGCAAACAAGGCATCGCGCTGGCGTAGCTTCTGCGTCGGATCGTTGCGCTCGCCATTTTCGCGGAACGTCGCAAATCCGCTTGCGGTCGATGCACGCGGACCACTGTCTTCTCCTGCCTGCGAGAGACTGTTCGGCTCATAGTTTGCCCGACCTTTCGGCACGAGCGTCTGCATCATACCGTCACGCTGAAAATTGTGAAACGGGCACTTCGGTGCGTTGACGGGAATCTGGTGGAAATTGGTGGTTCCAAGTCGGGATTTCTGGGTATCGAGGTAGGAGAACAGTCGCCCTTGCAGCAGCGGATCGTTGCTGAAATCAATACCAGGAATGATATTGCTTGGGAGAAATGCGACCTGCTCTGTTTCGGCGAAGAAATTATCGACATTCCGGTTCAATGTCATGCGGCCGATAATCTCGACGGGAATTTCCTCCTCTGGAATGAGTTTCGTCGCATCGAGGACATCATAGGGCTGTTTCATTGCCCATTCCTCGTCAAAGATTTGGACACCGAGATCCCAAGCTGGGAAATCGCCGCTGTCGATTGCTTCGAAAAGATCACGTCGCTGGAAGTCTGGATCGGCACCGGCGATTTTGACGGCTTCGTCCCAAGTGGTGGATGCAAGTCCCAGCTGCGGCTTCCAGTGGAACTTCACAAATTTGCCCTCGCCTTTTTCGTTGACGAGCCGGAACGTGTGGACCCCAAATCCTTCCATCATCCGGAACGATCGCGGTATCGTGCGGTCGGACATCGCCCACATGATCATGTGCATCGATTCCGGCATCAGGCTGATGAAATCCCAGAACGTGTCGTGAGCGGACGCCGCTTGCGGATATCCACGATCGGCTTCCATCTTCACGCTGTGAATGAGATCCGGGAATTTGATCGCATCTTGGATGAAAAACACCGGAATATTGTTGCCAACGAGATCCCAGTTCCCGCTGTCGGTATAAAACTTGACCGCAAACCCTCTGACGTCACGGGGGGTATCGACAGATCCCGCACCGCCGGCCACTGTGGAGAAGCGGACGAAGACGGGACATGAATCGCCGACATTCTGAAAGATCGAAGCCTTGGTCAGCTCGGGAATGCTCTTTGTGCATTCGAAGACGCCATGGGCTCCAGATCCGCGGGCGTGAACGATGCGTTCGGGAATCCGCTCGTGATCGAAGTGGAAAATTTTCTCTCTAAGGACGAAATCCTCTAGAAGCGTAGGGCCGCGGCTTCCGGCCTTCAGGCTGTTCTGGTTGTCAGAGATGCGGTGGCCGAAATTGTCGGTGAGATATGCATCACCATCCGCTTCGTCCTTCTTGACCTCCTGGTGCAGTTCTCCACCCTCGGCATGATGCTCTTCAGGAGCAAATTGCTCACTCCCTTGGGCATGGCCTCTGAGAGAGTTTTCATTGCTCGGCGATATCTCGCTGTGTTCGCGATCTTTCATGTCGATTCCCTTGAAAGTTTGGAGGGGCCAGTTGCCCGAGGCGGATTTTGATGGTGTGGAATGCCCAACGGCGGGTTGTCCAAGTAGAGACAATGCTCTCCGCCTTTGGCGGTTCCCAACAAACTGAAGAGTCGGTACGTTCTTGCCCTCGGTTCCAACCGCGACAGCAGGGCAGGGCGATTTATCGAGGGATAAGTAGTGCTCGACCTCGATCTCAAGGCGTCAAAGTTTGCTGCGATCGTTTGACCCTAAAAACCGTAATATTTTCAAAAGATAATGCCCTATCGAGGTACCCAGGCCAAGAATGGCAGCAAGGTGCATGAAAAACGCCAGCGCTGCAGTCTCGAAATCCCAGAAGTCCATGGTCGTCGCCATGGTCAGTTTCGCGCGCATGTTTACGGCGACAAGGCTGTAGATGCCGTAGCTGGCAATCCCGAAGGTCAGCACGCGCAAAGCGAGGGTGCGGGTGGGATGCGGCGACAAGCCGAGGCGGTCGCGCGTGAGCTTCATCACCATCGTACATTGCAGGCCGAGATGGATGCTCGAGATCAACAGCACCAGATACCCAGCCAGACTGTGGACTTGTCGGAGGGTAAACGTGCTGGTCAGGTCCAGGAAGCCGAACACGGTCTGCGAAATGACGGCGCTCGTGACCAGCAGAACCAGCATGGCCAGCAGCAGCGACAGATTGATGGTGCGGGTCAGCAGCCACCTCGGCTCTCGGCGAACTTTCTTCAAACCGGCAAACCAGCGGCGGTTAAATGCGACATGCGTGACAAGCAGCCCAAACATCACCGTGCCGATGATTTCGTGGGCTGCGTTGCCGAGCCAGTTGTAGGCGAGGGCGACTAACAGCAGGCTCGCCGCCAAACAATCCAGGATCAGCCGCACTAGGAATAATCGGCTCACGGCAGATAGGTGTCCATGCGGTCGCGGGTGAATAGGAAGTCGTTGCTGGCCTGACCCTGATGACAGGATTCGCAACGGCTGGCGATTGCCGTGCGCCGCATCTGGCCGTTTGGATCGAATTGCTGGAAATGCCAGTCGCCTGTCTTTTTATCGGCCGCGATATCCAGTCCCCAATCAATTCCCTTTTCCATCACGAAATAGTCGGTCAGCTTGTAGTTTGACCATATGCCCAGCACCAGCTGCGTGCCGGGCGGCAGGGGCTGGCCGGACTTTGCCAGCGCGAGCGTTTCCGGCGCGGCGAAGGCCTCCTCTTTCGAGGAGCCCCGGTCGTAGGTGGCATAGAGAACGTAGCGGCTGAAGTCCTTCGGGAAGGTGGCCCGGTTTTCGGCTACGGCAGTGAACGACGAGAATGCAAAGGCGATAACGGCAGTAGCCATCAGGGAAATGCGGTGCGTGAAGGGCATGGAGGCCTTTCGGTTTTGGCGTTGCACGTATGAAAAGGCCCGGCACGGCCGGGCCTGCTTCAAAGGGTCAATTGTTCGCGAGCTTGTCCTTGAAGAACGGTCCCAGCTTGTTGGCAGCTGTCACCGCGCCCTGGCCGTCATAAAGGTCCATGTGCGTGGCGCCCTCGATGATGAACAGCTCCTTGTCTTTCGATGCTGCTCGAGTGTTCAGCTCCTGACTGTGCCACAGGGAACCGGCTTCACTGCCAGCCACGATCAGCAAAGGTTGGGTCATGAAGGTGTCAGCGCCTTCAAAACCGGTGAACGACGCCAGCGTGGCGACGCTGGTCATCAGCATTTGGTTGGTCGAGGTCGGGTAGCCCCGCGCTTCGTCAGATAATAGTCGGCCGCTTCCTGAAGGTCGCGGGGCGCTGACTTGTCGCCCAGCTTTGGTACGTAGTTGACATACATGGGAGCGCCGCCAGCGGCTTCGGCCGAACGCTGTTTGGCAACAGCATCGAGCGTTTCGATGATCGACGATTCTGGCAGCTTACCATCCCAACCCTTGCGGGTGGCGGCGCCGACATCCACGGCGCTGACGGTGGCAATCGCTTTGACCCGGCGATCGGTCATCGAGGCTTTTACGGTAATGCCGCTACCGGCACACACGCCCAAGGCGCCAATGTTCTGTGCATCGACGTATGGCAGCGATGTCATGTAATCGACGGCGCTATAGAAATCGACGACACGCTTCATCGGATCGTCCAGGAAACGAGGCATGCCGCCGCTGGCACCCTGATGCGATGCGTCGAAGGCGAGCGTTACGAAACCCTGCTCGGCCAGCTTTTGCGCATACAGCCCGGCTGCCTGTTCCTTAACGCCGCCGCCTGGGTGAACCACGACAATTGCCGGATATGTCTGGCTTGCGTCGAAATCCTTGGGATAGTAGACGTTGCCGGACATGGTGATGTCGTTGTTCTTAAATTCAACGGCCCGGACGGTGGCATGACCAGTCTGGGTGACGGTGACAGCGCTTGGCGCTACCGTTGGTGCGGCAGCAGCCATGCCAGCCATTAGCAGGCTGGCGGAGACGATGGAACTGCTCAGGAGGAGGTTGCGGCGGCTGAGGCCACCTGCGATCTTGCTCATGCGGAAAATCCTTCTCTTTGGTTGATGTCCAACCGCTCAGCGACCGTGACAACTCCAAGATAGGTCAACCGGCATTGATTGATTAGCCGGTTCAATTTGCATGGGCTTAGAAACCTGATTTCTTAATCAGATGTTTGGCTGCGATAGCGCAACGCCTCGATGACAAGCGCAAAGGCGGGCGAGTGCTGGCGGCGGCTCGGGTAATAAAGATGATAGGCCGGGCGAGGGGGCGACCAGTCGGCCAAGACCTGAACCAACTGACCGTCGTTGATCAGATGGCGCACCTGATCATCCGGCAGATAGGCGAGGCCGAACCCGTCGAGAGCGGCCTGGCGCATCATGCCGACAGTGTTGAATGCGGCGCGGCCCTGGATACGCACTTTCAGTTCGTGGCCATCCTTGTAGAAATCCCATATATAAAACCCGCCATGGGTGGGCAGGCGCAACCTGATGCAACTGTGTTCGGTCAGGTCCTGTGGCGTCTGTGGCACTGGCCGCTGCGCGAAGTAGGCTGGCGAGCCGACGATCGCGAAGCGAAAATCGCGGCTGATCGGCACGGAAATCATATCCTGGTCCACCTGCTCGCCCAAGCGCACACCGGCGTCGTAACGATCCGCGACGATGTCTCGAAGGCCGTACTCGCTGATGATTTCGACGTTGATGTCCGGGTAATTTGCCAAGAGCGGAGCCAGCTTCGGCCACAGGATCGTCTCGGCAGCATGCTCTACGGTCGTGATCCGAACGTTGCCAGCCGGCTTGTCACGCATGGCGCTGAGCGCTGCGATCTCGCTTTCGATTTCGTCGAAACGCGGGCCGATGGCCAGCAGCAGACGTTCACCAGCCTCCGTCAGACTGACGCTGCGCGTCGTGCGGGTCAGCAGCCGCAGGCCGAGTTTACCTTCCAACGTTCTGATTGTGTAGCTGAGTGCGGATTGCGACACCCCCAGCTGCGCTGCCGCTTTGGTAAAGCTGTGCTCACGGGCAACCGCAATAAAAGCCAGGTAGTCGTTCACGTTATCGCGGCGCATTCATCAATCCATTTTCTAAGTCCATGCGAATAATACCATCTAATCGCCTGCAAGCGGATGGGATAATGTCTCGTCATCAGAAAAAGGAACAGATTATGAGCAAAGTTTGGTTCATCACAGGGGCAGGCAGTGGTATTGGCGCGGCCACTGCTCGTGCAGCCTTGAAAGTCGGCGACCGTGTGGTTGCGACCGGTCGAAATCTCGATAAGGTCCGCAAGGCCTTGATCGACGTCGCGGGCGACAATCTCGCTTTAGTGCAGCTTGATGTCACCAATGAAGCCAAGGCCCACATCGCCGTCGCACGGGCGCTCGAGGCTTTCGGCCGCATCGACGTTCTCATCAACAATGCCGGTTACAGCGTGCTTGGCAATTTCGAGGAAATCAGCCCCGCAGATTTCCAAAGCCAGCTGCAGACCAACTTGTTCGGTGTCGTCAACGTCATGCGGGCGGTCCTACCTGTGATGCGTCAGCAACGCGCTGGGCGGATCATCAACATCAGCTCTGTGGCCGGCGTTATCGGTCTCAAGCATTGCAGCGCTTATGCCGCCGCGAAGTTCGCGGTCGAGGGGCTAACCTTCTCCGTGGCACACGAGGTCGAGCTGTTTGGCATAAAAATCGTTGTGGTGTCGCCCGGCTTCTTCCGAACCGATCTGCTGGATTCCGGCAATGTCCGTTATGCCGAAAGCACGATCGGTGATTACGCGGAGGAAGGTTCTGCCGAAGCGATGTATTCTGCCTATCATGGCCAGCAGACTGGCAACCCGGCTGCGCTGGGCGAGGTCCTGGTCAAGCTCGGGACCATGGACAATCCACCGAAGCAGTTCATGGCCGGGGCTGACGCGATCGCAGCCGTCAAGCCGGTGCTGGAGGCACGTCTGGCCGAAATCGATGCATACAAGGTCCTGTCAAGAGAGTCGGCGGGATCGTTCCATGTTTAAGCCCACGACGGCGAACGCGGACGTCTCTTGCTGGCTTACCCACCCGGCTTGAACTGCGCGGTGACCACGTGGCGATTACCTGGATAGGTTAGCTGCACATAGGTGACGGGACCATTGGGACCCCAAGTCAGACGCTCGATCAGAAGGCAGGCATCGCGCGGTGCGATATCAAGGTTCTTCGTCTCTTTTGGTCCTGCGGATATTGCCTGGATGCGGTGTTCGGCGGTTGTCCAAGGAATTTGCGACAAGAGCCAGGGACCGGGCGCAAGGTCGGTAAAATCGAAGTCCGCCGCCTGTGGTACAGCCGCCAGACTGATGAGGCGCTCCTCGAGGCAAAAGGGTTGTTCGCCGGCAAAGTGCAGGCATGTCACCTCGACCACGGCATGGGGTGCGGTCAGAGTGAGGTGACGACGATCGTCGGCACCTGCCTGTCTCTTCTTCAGCGACAGCACCGTGTAGTGATAGGCAAGGTTGAGAGAGCGAACCTCTTCCTTGATGTCGTGTATATCGAGAATGGCCGATTGGGCGCGCGGTTGCGTTACGAAGCTGCCGGATTTCTTGCGCCGTTCGATAAGCCCTGACTTGGCGAGCTGGCTCATGACCTTGTTGACGGTCATGCGGGAGCAGGAATAGGACGCGGCCATGTCGACCTCGAAGGGCAGACGGTGACCGGGCTGCCACTCGCCGGACATGATGCGACCTTCGATATCATTCAAGATGCGCTGGTGCAGGGTTTCGTCCCTGCTGTTCTCTTTTGTCACTCGCGGTCGCTTTCGATGAAAATCCAGCCGAGATGTAACCCGGCAGACGCACAAACAAAACCGAAATATCAGCGTGACAGAAGATCGGCCATCGCCGCACGGAACCGGCTGGAAATCTCGGCGCGGCGGATGTGCTGCCCCGCTTCGACCTGTTTGCGCCCGGCCGACCAGACGGCATCGACGGTCACACCGCCGGCGAAAATCCAATGGTCGAGCAGCCGGTCTTCCGAGAGGTAGGGCACGGCACTCATGTTGAGCGCGACCATATCGGCGGCACCGCCTTGCATCAGTCCCGACTTGGACTGAAGTGCGGCATTTCCGCCGACAAGCGCCTGTTCGAACAATTTGCGGCCCGTGGACCCGCCTGAATCCGCCACCACATTGCGGGCCTTCAAGCCGAGACGTTGCGAATATTCCAGCATCCGCAGTTCTTCGGATACCGAGATCAGGATATTCGAATCCGAACCGATGCCGTAACGACCGCCCTCGGCGAGGAACGGTGGGGCTGGAAAGACGCCATCGCCCAGATTGGCTTCAGTGATGGGGCAGAGGCCCGCAACGGCACCGCTTTGCGCCATCCGTCGGGTTTCCTCGGCAGTCATATGGGTTGCGTGGATCAGACACCATCGACCATCGACCGGCGCGTGGTCGAACAGCCATTCGACAGGTCGTGCGCCCGACCAAGACACACAATCCTCGACCTCTTTCACCTGCTCGGCGACGTGAATATGAATGGGGCCACCGGCTGCCAGCGGAAGGATCTCATCGAGTTCCTGACCGGTCACCGCGCGCAGGCTGTGCGGCGCGATGCCGAGAATGCCGCCGGGCAGGTTGGCCACCACTTTTGCAGCGCCCTCCATCAGCCGCCCGTAGCTTTCGACGGAGTGGATGAAGCGCCGCTGGCCCTCGATAGGTGCCTGACCGCCAAACCCGGAATGCGCGTAGAAAACCGGCAGCAATGTCAGACCGATCCCGGTGGCCGTACTTGCCGCGCCGATCCGTTCTGCCATCTCGGCGATATTGGCGTAATGGCTGCCATCCTTGTCATTGTGTAGGTAATGGAACTCGCCGACACGGCAATATCCGGCTTCGAGCATTTCCATATAGAGCTGCGCGGCTACCGCCTCGACGTGATCGGGCGTCATGGACAGCGCAAACCGGTACATCACCGTGCGCCAGCTCCAGAAGCTGTCATCGGCTGGTCCACGGATTTCGGCAAGACCGGCCATGGCGCGCTGGAAAGCGTGGCTGTGCAGGTTCGGCACGGCAGGCACCAGCACGGACGTCCGGTCGTCATCCGGCTGTGGTTCCGCGCCAACATGGAGAGAACGGATTACGCCGTCCTCTATCTCAAGCCGCACATCCTGCGCCCAACCGGTGGTCAGCAGAGCGGATTTTGCATGGATGGCATTCATTGAGCCTCTCCCGATTGTTGCGCGTTTGAGTTGGCATTCTGGTGTTATCGATTTTTTGTCTTGCCAAGACATCCAATATGTATAGACATGTTGTCGATAAATGAAAGGCGTAAATCTGATGCCCGGAAACAATTTTTCGAAAACCAGTAACGCCGATGCGTCGCCCAGCCTATGGCTCAATGCGCGCATCGCAACCCTTGATGCCGCGAAAATAGGCCTTGGCATCATCGAAAATGGTGCAGTTCTCGTTCGTGATGGCCGGATTACCTGGGTAGGTGACGCCGATGCTGTGCCTGACGATATGGCGCAGGGCGCGACGGTGCACGACCTCGGTGGACGGTGGATGACGCCCGGCCTGATCGATTGCCACACCCATCTCGTCTATGGCGGCAATCGCGCCCGTGAATTCGAGATGCGCCTTGAGGGTGCAACCTATGAAGAGGTGGCTCGTGCCGGTGGCGGCATCGTTTCGTCCGTGAAGGCAACCAATGCACTGTCGGTGGAAGAACTGGTCACCGTGGCATTGCCCCGGCTCGATACGCTGCTTGCCGAAGGCGTGACGACCATTGAGATCAAATCCGGCTATGGCCTCAATATCGAGGCCGAACTGCGCATGCTGAAAGCGGCGCGCGCGCTCGAAACGATCCGTCCTGTTCGCATTGTGACATCCTATCTCGCGGCACATGCGGTGCCGGTCGAATACAAGGGCCGCAACACCGATTATATCGATGACATCGTACTGCCGGGATTGGTGCAAGGCCATGCGGAAGGCCTGATCGATGCGGTCGATGGTTTCTGTGAGGGGATCGCCTTCTCAACAGACGAGATCGCCCGCGTTTTCGATCAGGCCAAGGCGCTTGGCCTTCCGGTCAAACTGCACGCAGACCAGCTTTCGGATCTCGGCGGTGCCAAGCTCGCGGCCTCCTATGGCGCGCTTTCCGCAGACCATCTCGAATATCTCGATGAGGACGGCGCCCACGCCATGGCGAAGGCGGGAACGGTTGCCGTGCTGCTGCCCGGCGCCTTTTACGCGATTAATGAAACGCGCAAGCCGCCGGTGGCAGCCCTTCGGGCGGCTGGCACACACATTGCGGTTGCCACCGACAGCAACCCCGGCACGTCCCCGCTCACCTCCGTGCTGCTCACCATGAACATGTCGGCAACTCTGTTTCGGCTCACCGTGGAGGAATGTTTAGCCGGTGCGACACGCGAGGCGGCCCGCGCACTCGGCCTGTTGGAGGGAACCGGTACGATCGAGGTCGGCAAGTCGGCAGACTTCGCCGTCTGGTCAATCGAAAGCCCCGCCGAGCTTGTCTATCGCATCGGCTTCAATCCGCTGTTCACACACGTCTTCAAGGGAAAGAGAATAGATCGATGACCATCACCCTCAAGCCTGGCCAGGTTTCCCTGAAAGATCTGGAAGTGATTTACTGGAACGGCGCGCCCGCCCGGCTCGACCGTTCCTTCGACGCGGGCATCGAGAAGGCTGCTGCCCGCATTGCCGAGATCGCCGCTGGCAATGCGCCCGTCTACGGCATCAATACCGGTTTCGGCAAACTGGCGAGCATCAAGATCGATGCCGCCGATGTCGCCACGCTGCAGCGCAATCTCATCCTGTCGCATTGCTGCGGCGTCGGTCAACCGCTGGCGGACAATATCGTGCGCCTGATCATGGCACTGAAGCTGATCTCGCTGGGACGCGGCGCATCCGGCACCCGGCTCGAACTGGTCCGGCTGATTGAAGACATGCTGGACAAGGGTGTCACCCCGGTCATACCCGAAAAGGGCTCCGTCGGTGCGTCCGGCGACCTTGCGCCGCTCGCCCATATGGCTGCGGTGATGATGGGCGAAGGCGAAGCTTTTTTCGATGGCGAACGGCTGAATGGTCGCGCGGCGCTTGAGCGTGGCGGTCTGACGCCCGTCGTGCTGGCCGCCAAGGAAGGGTTGGCGCTGATCAATGGCACGCAGGTTTCCACGGCGCTGGCGCTGGCCGGACTGTTCCGCGCCCATCGCGCCGCGCAATCTGCTCTGATTACCGGGGCGCTGTCCACCGATGCCGCCATGGGTTCCTCCGCGCCGTTCCATCCTGACATCCATACGCTGCGCGGCCACAAGGGCCAGATTGATGCGGCGTCTGCCCTACGCGATCTTCTCAAGGGTTCGGTGATCCGCGACAGCCATATCGAAGGCGACGAGCGTGTGCAGGACCCATATTGCATCCGCTGCCAGCCGCAGGTCGATGGTGCTTGCCTCGATCTCTTGCGCTCGGTTGCCCGCACGCTGGAAATCGAAGCCAATGCTGTGACGGACAATCCGCTGGTGCTGTCGGACAATTCCGTCGTCTCCGGCGGCAATTTCCACGCCGAGCCCGTGGCCTTCGCTGCCGACCAGATCGCGCTTGCCATCTGCGAAATCGGTTCGATTGCACAGCGCCGCATCGCACTGCTGGTCGATCCGGCGCTAAGCTACGGTCTGCCAGCGTTCCTTGCCAAGACGCCCGGCCTCAACTCCGGCCTGATGATCGCCGAAGTCACGTCTGCGGCGCTGATGTCCGAAAACAAGCAGATGTCGCATCCGGCCTCGGTCGATTCCACGCCCACCTCGGCCAATCAGGAAGACCATGTCTCCATGGCCTGCCACGGCGCGCGTCGCTTGCTGCAGATGACTGACAATCTTTTCTCCATCATCGGCATCGAAGCGCTGACGGCGGCACAGGGCATCGACTTCCGCTCCCCACTCGTCAGCAGCCCGGAACTGACCAATGCCATCGCCACGATCCGCAAGGTCGTGCCGACATTGGAAATTGACCGCTACATGGCCGATGACTTGAAGGCGGCAACCGATCTGATCGCCACCGGCGCACTGAACGCTGTGGTTTCCGCGGGCATTCTTCCGGTTCTGGAGGCTTGAATGAGCGTCTTCGAGGTCAAACAGGGTTCTTCGCCCGTCATTCTCGGTTTTCCGCACACCGGCACCGACGTTCCACCCGCAATCTGGGAACGGCTGAACGACAACGGTCGAATGCTTGCCGATACCGACTGGCATATCCATTATCTCTATGATGGTTTGTTGCCGGAGGTGACGACGGTGCGGGCCACGTTCCATCGCTATGTCATCGATGCTAATCGCGACCCTGACGGCGCAAGCCTCTATCCCGGCCAGAACACCACCGGCCTCGTTCCGGGCACAGATTTTGACGGTCTGGCGATCTGGAAGGACGGTGAAGAGCCGACCGAGGCCGACATTGCAGCGCGGCTTGCCGGGTTTCATGCGCCCTACCACGCGGCGCTCGCCGCCGAAATCAAGCGTGTGAAGGCAATCCATGGTGTGGCGGTCCTCTATGATTGCCACTCCATTCGGTCGCATATCCCGTTTCTGTTCGAAGGCAAGTTGCCCGATTTCAACGTTGGCACCGATATGGGCAAGACCTGCGATCCGTTAATTGAAGCGGCAACATTCGATGTTGCCTCTAGGGCCGAAGGCTATGACAGCATTCTCAACGGTCGCTTCAAAGGCGGCTGGACGACACGCCATTATGGCAAGCCGGAAACCGGCGTCCACGCCATCCAGATGGAGTTGTCGCAGGCCACACATCTGAGCGCGGAGACGCCGCCTTTCGCTTACGACGACGCCAAAGCTTACAAACTTCGCACCCATCTCAAGGACATTCTCACGCGAATCGAAACAGTCGCGCTGACACTATCCAATCCAAAAAGGGGAACACAATGACCAATCCTCGTCACAATATTCGCGATGTGCGTGCTGCCCGTGGTACCGAACTGACCGCGAAATCCTGGATGACCGAAGCGCCGTTGCGCATGCTGATGAACAATCTTGATCCGGAAGTGGCCGAAAACCCTCACGAGCTGGTGGTTTATGGGGGCATTGGCCGTGCAGCTCGCACTTGGGCGGACTTTGACAAGATCGTCGAGACGCTGCGTGATCTGAACGAAGACGAAACGCTGATGGTGCAGTCGGGCAAGCCGGTCGGTGTGTTCCGCACCCACAAGGATGCGCCACGCGTTCTCATCGCCAATTCCAACCTCGTGCCGCATTGGGCAACCTGGGACCATTTCAACGAACTGGATAAGAAGGGTCTGGCCATGTACGGCCAGATGACCGCAGGTTCATGGATCTATATCGGCAGCCAGGGCATCGTGCAGGGTACCTATGAGACTTTTGTGGAGGCCGGTCGCCAGCATTATGGCGGCGATCTCACGGGCAAGTGGGTGCTGACCGGCGGTCTCGGTGGTATGGGCGGCGCCCAGCCGCTGGCCGCCGTCATGGCCGGTGCCTGTTGCCTTGCTATCGAATGCAATCCCGATTCCATCGATTTCCGCCTGCGCACCCGCTATGTCGATGCCCGTGCTGAAACGCTTGATGAAGCCATGGAGATGATCGAGCGCTGGACCGCTGCCGGAGAAGCCAAGTCCGTCGGCCTGCTCGGCAATACCGCCGACATCCTGCCGGAAATGGTCCGTCGCGGCGTTCGCCCCGATATGGTCACCGACCAGACCTCGGCCCATGATCCGATCAACGGCTATCTGCCCAAGGGCTGGACGATGGCTGAGTGGAAGGAAAAGCGCGAGAGCGATCCGAAAGCCGTCGAGAAAGCGGCCCGTGCTTCCATGCGCGAGCATGTCGAAGCGATGATCGCCTTTCAGGATATGGGTATTCCGACCTTCGATTACGGCAACAACATCCGCCAGGTCGCCAAGGATGAGGGCCTCGAAAACGCCTTTGCTTTTCCGGGTTTCGTGCCTGCCTATATCCGCCCGCTGTTTTGCCGTGGCGTCGGCCCGTTCCGCTGGGCGGCGCTGTCGGGCGATCCAGAGGACATTCGCAAGACCGACGCCAAGGTCAAGGAACTGACGCCCGGCAACAAGCACTTGCATAACTGGCTGGACATGGCTGCCGAGCGCATCGCGTTTCAGGGTCTGCCGGCGCGCATCTGCTGGGTTGGTCTGGGTGATCGCCACCGCCTTGGCCTTGCCTTCAACGAAATGGTCAGAACCGGCGAACTCTCCGCCCCTGTTGTCATCGGCCGCGACCATCTCGATTCCGGCTCGGTCGCCTCACCCAACCGCGAGACGGAAGCGATGAAGGATGGCTCGGATGCCGTCTCCGACTGGCCGTTGCTCAACGCGCTTCTGAACACCGCATCGGGTGCGACATGGGTGTCGCTTCACCATGGCGGCGGTGTCGGCATGGGCTTTTCCCAGCATTCGGGTGTCGTCATCTGCGCCGATGGAACGGACGATGCGGCCCGCCGTCTGGAGCGCGTGCTGTGGAACGACCCGGCAACCGGCGTCATGCGCCATTCCGATGCGGGCTACGACATCGCCGTGGATTGCGCCAAGGAAAAGGGCCTGCGTCTGCCCGGCATCCTGGGAAACTGAGCGACGATGAAGATTCTGCGCGCCAGTGACTACAAGCGTATGCCGTGGAAGAACGGCAAGGGAGAGACGGCGGAGATCGCCGTCTTTCCTGCCGATGCCTCCATCGACTATTTCAACTGCCGCATCAGCATGGCCTCGGTTGTCGAGGACGGTGCCTTTTCGATGTTCGAAAACGTCGATCGAACTCTGGTTGTCCTCAGCGGAGAGGGGATCACACTTTCCGTCGATGGATCAGAGGCGGTTGAACTTCGACCCGACTCCGAGCCGCATAGTTTCGCAGCAGACGCGCCGACAACGGCGACACTGTTGGGCGGCCCGATCACCGATTTCAACATCATGACGCGCCGCGGTACGTCGGATTGTCAGGTCAGACGTCAAACATCGGAGCCTGTCGCGGCATGGTGCAGGGGTGTGACACTCGTCTTCGCTCTTGATCGCTGCACAAAGGACGGGCTTCAGCTTCTGGCGCCAACGGATTGTGTGATCCTTGAGCCAAGTGAAACTTTGGTGATGGATCGCGACGAGAATGCATCCGTGATCGTTATTGTGATCGCCTGATGACCTGAAGCGGTTAGACCCTTACCAGTATTCCGTCTCACGGTGCGAGGTAGTCGGGCATCTTGCCGAGAATACCAGTGCTGTTTCATCCCCTCAGTTACATGCTGCTGAATGCGTCAGTAGAGCAATCGCGTTCTGATCGTTCCCGGCACCGCGCGCAGCACCTGAAGGATGTCGTCAGCTTCCTGGGACATGCTCTCGACTTCGATGACCACGTAACCCGTATCGCCATGCGTCTGTAGGAATTCGGCAACGATATTCAGCCCGCGTGACGAGAAGATTTCGTTCAACTTTATAAGCATGCCGGGGCGGTTTTCGTGAACATGGATGAAGCGCGTACCGTTCGGGCGCTCAGGCAACTGGACCTGTGGAAAGTTGACGGCGCCCATCGTTGAACCGATGTCTGAATACTCAACCAGTTTTCTGGCGACTTCGCCACCGATGCGCTCTTGTGCTTCTTCCGTCGAGCCGCCGATATGCGGTGTCAGAATGACATTGCTCAAGCCCTGCAACGGCGTCTCGAAACGCTCCTTGTTGGATGCCGGTTCCTTGGGAAACACATCGACCGCAGCACCTGCGAGATGGCCTTCTTTCAGGACTTTCGCGAGTGCGTCGAGATCGACCACTGTTCCGCGGGAATTGTTGATGAATATGGCACCTTTCTTCATGCGGCGCAGTTCGGTTTCGGTGATCATATTGTGCGTCGATGCTGTTTCTGGAACGTGCATCGTCACATAATCGGAGATTTCGAGAAGCTCGCCGAGCGAAGCCATTGATTCCGAATTGCCGCGACGCAGCCGGTCAGAGAGATCGAAATAGCGCACCACCATGCCCATGCTTTCGGCAAGAGCGCTCAGCTGCGAGCCGATATTGCCATAGCCGACGATCCCAAGGGTTTTTCCGCGAACTTCACGGCTGCCGACGGCGGATTTCTCCCATCCACCCTGATGGGCGGACTCTGAACGCGGGAAGATTTGTCGCGTCAGCATGATGATTTCGCCGATAACAAGTTCGGCCACTGAGCGGGTGTTGGAGTAGGGCGCGTTGAAGACGGGAATTCCGCGGTGACGTGCTGCGTCCAAATCGACCTGGTTTGTGCCGACGGAAAAACAACCAACGGCAATCAGCTTCTTGGCGGACTCGAAAATGTCTTCTGTCAGCTGCGTTCGCGAACGAATTCCGATGATGTGCGCATCGGCGATATGGGCTTTGAGATCCTTGTCATCCAGCGCTTTCGGCAGATGCACAAGGTTGGTGTAGCCGCATAACGAAAAATAATCCACGGCGCTCTGGCTGATACCTTCGAGAAGAAGCACGGAAATTTTGTCGCGCGCGAGGGAAAGCTGGAGAGGCATGGATAGACCTTCTTTGTCTGTATTTAACCGAGCGGATGTCGCTTGCTGCCGATTGCAACGACGGTTTGCGACCATCTGGCAAACAGTGCAAGCAAAATTCCAAAATTTTACCGATTCTGGCGTGACCTTGAGCGCCAGCGCAGCAACATCGTTGTCTAGCACGAGCCATCGTCATCGCCGTAGAGATACTGTCGGCAGCGCTCAGTTTCGTCTCTGGCGATTGACGCTTTCGTCAACCCATGGGCATCTTTGCGACAGGCCCCGCCCACGACGGACACGATGTAGAAGGTTTTAAAGTTGATATGAGCCGATTTTTAGAGGTCGAGATAGCCCTGCTAGGGCGCCTGCGTGCCCTCAAGGCATCACCTGATGTTTCGATCAACTTGAACGACATCGGCGTGCCTTTGAATGCCGCAGGTTTCTCGCAGAGCGAGATCATTGCTGTTCTGAATGCTCTTGAGCAAGAGAAGATCGTTGCTTACACGCCTGGAAATCGGCTGCTGATTCTCAAAGACCTGCCGGATTGAAAAGAAGGTCTTTTAAAACGTTTCCAGTCAGAGGTGCTCACCAGATTAAAGCCGTTGGCCCGTTGAAAAAGCCTAATAGGCGGATACTGTACCGTAATGCACAGCGTGCACTGCCATCAGCTCGGGTCATCTTGTGCAGAAAGGACGGCGTCCAATAATCCCGGAAATCGCTTATCGATCTCATCCCGACGCAATTCATTCAAGTGCGCTGGGCCGTCAGTACGGGTGAAAACCAGACCGCCTTCTCTCAAGACTTTAAAGTGGTGGGACATGCTGGACTTTGGTCGTCCACCGTCCAGTGCCGAGCACGTGGCCTGTCCTTCACGCGACAGCTGACGCACGACGCAAAGCCTTACGGGATCGCTGAGGGCGTAGAGCACCTGGGTGAGTGTGACGTCTTCGAGGGCGGGATGTGGAATGGTGCGCATGACCCAATCTAGCATCCTAAAATCTTATTGGAAAGTTCGATTGTAATCGAACTATCGAAGATTTATATTGATATCGCTGATTATCAATTGGAGCTTCCATGTCATCCCTATTTACCCCCTTCACACTCAAAGACGTAACCTTGCGAAATCGTATTGCGGTGTCGCCCATGTGCCAATATTCCGCCGAAGACGGCATTATCAATGATTGGCACCACGTCCATCTGGCCGGGCTGGCGCGCGGTGGAGCAGGCTTGGTGGTTGCCGAGGCAACGGCTGTATCACCAGAAGGCCGTATCACCCCCGGATGCGCCGGCATCTGGAGCGATGAGCAGATCGAGCCCTGGAAAAAGGCCGTATCCTTGATGAAGGCTGCCGGTGCCATCCCTGGTATCCAGATCGGACATGCTGGCCGCAAAGCGAGCGCCAACCGTCCATGGGAAGGCGACGACCATATGGCTGAGTCCGATCCGCGTGGCTGGGAAACATTGGCACCTTCAGCCATTGCGTTTGGCGCGAACCTTGGCAAGGTGCCAAAGGCCATGACCCTTGCCGATATCGAGCGCATCAAAGCCGATTTCGTCGCTGCTACGAAGCGGGCGCTGGCGGCTGGTTTCGAATGGCTTGAGCTGCATTTTGCTCATGGTTACCTCGGACAGAGCTTCTTTTCGACCTGGTCCAACAAGCGCACGGACAATTACGGCGGCGACTTTGACGGGCGTGCCAGGTTTCTGCTCGAAACGCTGGCCGCTGTTCGCGACGTTTGGCCCGAGCATCTGCCACTTGCCGCCCGCTTCGGGGTGACCGAATTTGACGGTTCGGACGACCTGGAAGAGGGGATCGAAATGGTTCGCCGCTTCAAGGCTGGCGGCCTCGACATCATCGATGTCAGCATTGGGTTTTCCACGCCGACCGCGAATATTCCATGGGGACCCGCTTTCATGACACCCATCGCCCAACGGGTGCGCCGCGAAGTTGGACTTCCTGCTACGACGAGCTGGTTCATCAGCGAGGCAAAGCAGGCCGATGCGCTGATCGCAGATGATGTCGTAGACATGGTATCTCTCGGTCGCCCGCTGCTTGCCAATAGCCATTGGCCATATCAAGCCGCGCTCGAACTGGGTATCGACAAACCGTCCTGGACGCTCCCAGCGCCATATGCTCACTGGCTGGAACGCTACAGAACGGCCTGATTCTGAAAGTTTTGCGCACTACATTGGCCACCGCAGCCTAAGATGTCGCGGTGGCCGAAGTGGTACGCGTTGCGTGACACCGGTCGATCTCCCTCGTCGTCGTGTTGCTTGCCACCGAGCGCTGTGGCAGCCGAAGCAATAAAAGCTCCAACCATCATTGAGATCGCACCAACGAGACCGGCAGGCTCCGGATCGGGTTTACTTCGACGCGCAGATGCCGATGAGGGTGGCAGGGCAATCGGTGCAAATCCATTCAGACGCCTGGAATCGTTGGGGTAAATTGAACCGCTTCTATCTGCTAAATGAGTTGCACAATTAATTGCCGTGCAATTTAAAATTTATTTATTATAAATGTTATCGATCTAATTTAGAAAATGTGACGATTTGAAAAAAGCCACTCGCAAAATGATTTTGCACCGTCGTTGAAATAGTGAACGCCTCCTACGTGCAAGGTCTCGACAAATGAAAATCTTCAACAATCTGAGAATTCTAACGAAAATTGCCCTATCGCTTGCGCTTCTTATCGCGATCGGGTTGGCTGTTGCCTTTATTGGCTCGACATCCCTTTCCAGACAACAGGCTTCGGCAGATATCACCGAGCACACCTACAAGGTGCTGGGCATGATGGATGACTTGACGATTGCCGTTGGCCAGCAGGAGAGCAGTGTTCGAGCCTACCTTATCGCTCCCGGTGATTCGTATCTGCAGTCACGGGCTGCGGCGGAGAAAGACTACCGGACTGCCTTGGCCGAAGTGCGCCAACTGACATCCGATAACCCACCACAGCAAAAACGTCTTGAGGAACTGGATGGGTTTTTCCAGGGCTGGCTGGACAATGTCGCCAAGCCGAGATTGGCATGGGCTTCCGACCCCGCCACGCGCGATCAGGCATTCAAGCATGCCGCTCAAGGCGGTGGCAAGCAGTACATGGACGGCGTGTCCTCCAAGGTCAATGAAATCACCCAGGTCGAAGTTGGTCTTCTGGGCATTCGCACGGAGGCTGCAAATAAGGCAGCCGCAACCGCGCAGATGCTGTCCATCATAGGAGCCGTCGGTCTGCTGCTCGTTGCCGTTATCAGTCTCGTCATTCTCAATTTCGGCCTTGTTCGCCCGCTGACGGCAATCAACTCGACGATGGCGAAGCTGGCTTCGGGCGATACGTCCCTGACCATACCCGGCTTTGGTCGCAAGGATGAAGTCGGCGAAATGGCGACGGCTCTGGAAATCTTCCGCAAGGCAGCGGTTGCCAAGATCGAACTGGAGCAGGAAGCAGAAAAGCAGCGTGGTCTGACGGAAGAAGACCGTCAGAGAAATGCGGCTGCCGACCACGCCAAGGCTGAAGCCATGGCGCAGGCTACCAAGGGTCTGGGCGAAGGACTGAAGCATCTTTCTGAAGGTGACCTGACATTTCAGCTGGTGGATTCATTCGCGCCTGAATTCGAAAAATTGAGATCCGATTTCAACGGTGCCGTGACCCAGCTGTCGCAAACCCTGCGTTCCGTTGCCGATGCCGCCAGCGCAATCGATAACGGTAGCCGTGAGGTCAGCACCAGCGCCGACGATCTGTCAAAGAGGACGGAACAGCAAGCCGCCTCTCTTGAAGAGACAGCCGCAGCCCTCGACCAGATCACCGTCAACGTTGCCAACTCCTCCAAACGCGCTGACGAAGCTCGCAAGATTGCCGTTCAGGCCAATCAAAGCGCAGCCGAGTCCGGCAGGGTTGTGGCCAATGCAGTCGATGCGATGCAGAAGATCGAACAGTCTTCGGCCCAGATATCAAATATCATCGGCGTCATCGACGAAATCGCCTTCCAGACCAACCTGCTGGCACTCAACGCCGGTGTCGAAGCCGCACGTGCCGGAGAGGCCGGCAAAGGTTTCGCCGTCGTCGCTCAGGAAGTGCGCGAACTTGCCCAACGTTCCGCACAGGCCGCCAAGGAGATCAAGGGGCTGATCCGTAATTCCTCCGTCGAGGTTGAAAGCGGCGTGAAACTCGTGAGCGAAACGGGCGAAGCGCTGAAGACGATCGAAGGCTACATCATCACTGTCAATCAGCACATGGACTCAATCGCGACGTCGGCCAAGGAGCAATCCGTTGGTCTTGCGGAGGTCAACACGGCCGTCAACCAGATGGACCAGGTGACCCAGCAGAACGCGGCAATGGTGGAAGAAACCAGTGCAGCGGGTGCCACGCTTGCCAATGAAAGCGGCAGGCTGCGTGAACTCATCTCGCAGTTCCAGCTGGTCGGTGCTTTGCGACAGACGGCGTCTGTCATGGCAGCGGGTCCACATCATCGTCCCGTTTCCTCACCAGCACATCGGATCGCGGCAAAGGTGACAAGAGCTGTTTCCGGCAACGCTGCCGTCAAAGAAAGCTGGGAAGAGTTTTAACGGTCTTGAGCCCTGAGAGATCTGTGCGCGATTATCTTAATGAGCTCACTGACTATGCCTCCCTCAATCCGAACAATGGATTGAGGGAGGCGCTGTCACGTCGCCGCCTTGGTCAGTAAACGTTCGGTCTTGCTGTGTGATCGCGGTCATACTCGTTTTGGACGAGTTTGGTCGACTAGACACCGGTCGATCATACGTTGAAGCAGATCCATCGGAGATGGTCCGACGGAACCTCGCCACATCTAAACCCGCAAACTGCTTGCAAGCATTCCGCGCACGCTGACTTAACGCACAAAGACGCAAGACGATCAAAACGCCGCAGCGGGTATCCAGCTCGCCGTGGCAACGCCGCTGGTGGAGAATGCTGGGATTTTCTTCGCCAGATCCTCGATTGTCTTCACGTCGGCATCGCGCAGCTGCTCTTGTGTGACAAGAACCGGGTCCACGACGACTCTGCCCGGCACCGGCTCACCGGCAATCTGAAGGGCGGCCGCACGGACCGAGACTGCGCCCACCACGGCTGGATTGGTTGCGGCTGTTGCCACCCACGGGCTGCCGGGCTCTACGATTTCCTGAATATCGGCGGTGGAGATATCCGCCGAGTAGATTTTGACCTTATCGGCAATGCCGAGATCGGCAACGGCCAGTTTCACGCCGCGCGCGAACTCATCGTAAGGCGCAAACACCACCGAGATATCGGGATTGGCGCGAAATATCGCCTTGGCCTGATCTGCGGTTGCCGTCGCGGTCGTATCGCTGACCGTTCCGAACCGGGCCTTTTCCACGATACCCTTGTTTTCGCCCTTCACCTTGTCCCATATCTCGTTGCGGCGATCCAGCGGGGCAAAACCGGCGACATAGGCATAACCCGCATTGAAGCTGGTGCCGTTATCCTTGAGTGCCTGCGCAAGCGCCAGTTCGGCCAATCTGTGGTCTGATTGCTCGATCTGCGGGATTTTCGGGTTGTTCATGTTCACGTCGAAAGCCACGACCTTGATGCCCTTATCAAGGGCCTGCTGCACCACATCGGTCAGCGATTCAGGCTGTCCGTGGTCCACGATGATGGCGTCCATACCCAGATTGATGGCCTGCAATATCTGTTCACGCTGCTGGGCCGCATCCTGTCGGCCCTGAAACACCCGCAGGTCCACACCAAGCACTTTTGCCTGCGCGACAGCACCAGCCTGATAGGCCTGGAAGAAATCACCGGCTGAAATATATCCAACGAGGGCGATTTTTACGCCGCCCTTATCGAATGGTGCGGGCGCACCGGCAAGCCCTTCCGCCTGCGCGGCTGTAAAAGGCAGGATTGAAGACACTAAGGCCGAAGCGAAAACGAGTGGTCTGACGGACATGGCATTTCCTTGTGACTATCGAGCAGAATTTTCTGGTCAAATATCATCATGAAATCGATGAAATGCATGGACTACTTCGTACCAAATTCGGCAACTCCTCGGGTTTTGTTTGTCTCTGCAACAGCCGTAAACAGAACGTTTTACTCGGCAGCCAAACACTCGCGGAGAAACGCTATTCAACAACGTGATGGATGGGCGTTTGCGGCATGAAAATTTATTCCATGCATTAGAAATACTATAGAAACGGCATCCTTGTTTGCGCCAACAGGAAGCTTACGACACTGGATCGTCATCCACAGGCGCTCCCGCTATGCCAATCCTTGACGTCCAGAATGTCTCTCTCGCCTTTGGTTCGACCAGGGCACTCGCAAACGCCAACCTCACGATAGAGGCCGGTGAAGTGGTTGCGCTGATGGGCGCAAATGGCGCGGGTAAATCGACTCTGGTCAAAATCTTGTCCCGGCTTTATCGTCCCGATGCGGGAAATATCCTGTGGCAAAGCGAGGAATTTGTGCCGAAAACGCCTGCGGAAGCGGCAACAAAGGGTATCGTCACCGTTCATCAATCAACGGATGTTGTCGGCATTCCCGGCCTGACGGTGGCAGATGCACTTCTTCTCAATCATTTCGTTGATGGGCGGCATCCGTTTTTCCTGTCGCGAAAGTCCATCCGAAAGGCCGCGGCCAACATCTTGGCGGATGCCGGTTTCGATCTGCCGCTGGATCGAGATTTCGAAGACCTTAGCGCCGCAGATCGGCAATTGCTGGCGATTGCCCGTGCTTTGGCCAACAAAGCCCGCCTTCTCATTCTCGATGAACCCACGGCCAGCCTGTCATCGCGCGAATCCCTGCGGCTTTACGATCTGGTTCGCGGGCTGAAACAGCGCGGCATCAGTGTCCTTTACATTTCCCACCGCACTGCCGATCTGGCGGCTTTGGCAGACCGGGTGGAAATCCTGCGTGGCGGTCGCAATGTCGGATCGTTCAGACAGCCTATCGATTTCGATGCGGCCATTGAAACCATGATTGGTCGTTCGCTCAAGTCGGCTCGACCGGCCCGCCGAGAGACATTCGGCAGAACAGTTCTCGAACTCGAAAATGTGCGTCTTCTGCCAGGAGCAAAGCCTTTTTCGCTTTCGGTACGGGAAGGAGAGGTCGTCGCCATCACCGGTGTTCTGGGCGCTGGCAAAAGCCGATTGCTGTCATCCCTCTTCGGGCTGGGTGCTTTTGCGGAAGGAACAGCATCATTGGACGGCAAACTATATGCTCCACGCAATCCAGCAGATGCGATCTCTTCCGGTGTCGCCATGGCTGCGGAAGATCGGCACCGCTCTTCCTTCATCCATGCCGACTGGCCGGGCGAAAGCATTGCCGCAACCATCAGCCTGCCGCATCTGAAAAAATGGTACCCCTCCGGTTTTCTGTTTTCCAACAGAGAACTGAAGGAAGGCGAGGACGCCATAAAACGGCTGGCGATCAAGGCGCAATCTGCCTCGGCATCCGTCTGGTCTTTGTCCGGCGGCAACCAGCAAAAGACGGTGATTGCCCGCTGGGAAGCAGAACCGAGCCGCCTGCTTTTGCTGGATGAGCCTTTTCAAGGCGTGGATGTGGGTGCGCGCCAGGACATTATCACCACCATCCGTTGCCATTCGGATCGGGCAACATTGATTGCCACATCCGACCCGGAGGAAGCCTTCGAGGTCGCTGACCGGGTTCTGGTCATGGAACACCACACTCTTTTTGACACTACGCGCGATGTGGACGCAACGCAGCCTGACAAGGAACTTGCCTGATGGTCGATGGCACGGAACAGATCGCTGAAAAACCAGCCTACCACGCAACAACGGAAACCTTCAGAAACGCCATAAGGCGCGGTGCCGTTTTTCTGCTGCTCGGGGCTTTGGTCATCGGCTTTTCGCTGGCGCAGCCCGCCTTCATCAACATCAACAACCTCATGAGTATTTTGCAGGCTGTCTCGGTGGTTGCGATCATCGGAGCGGGCGTGAGCGTCACGCTGGCCATCAATGGCTTTGACCTATCTGTCGGTGCCGTGGCGGCGTCGAGCGTCATGGCGGCCAGCTATCTGATGATCGTATTGGGGCTGAACGCCTATCAAACCGTGCCGCTTGTGCTGGCTTTCGGGGCGCTTGTTGGTCTCGCCAATGCGTTTCTGATCGTCAAACTGAAAGTGCCGGATTTGCTGGCGACGCTTGCGACCATGTTTCTGCTGACGGGTCTTCAGCTCATCCCGACGGCGGGCCGCTCCATCTCCGTTGGTCTCATTCTGCCGGATGGCTCCACCGCAACCGGCAAATACGATCCCACCTTTCTAACCATCGGTCGTTCCAGCCTCTTCGGCCTCATTCCGCTGCCGGTCATCCTCATGATTATCGTCGCCGTGATCCTCTTCATCCTGACGGAGCGGACGCGGCTTGGGCGGCTGATCTACGCGACCGGCGGTAACGAGACGGCGGCGCGGCTGGCGGGCGCGAATGTCGATCGCATCAAGACCTTCGCCTATGTGCTCTCCGGCACGCTTGCGGCACTGGGCGGCATCATCGTCGCTGCCCGTGTCGGTCGTGGAGACGTGTCTTCGGGCGCATCGCTGCTGATGGATTCCGTTGCTGCGGCATTGATCGGCTTTGCGGTGCTGGCGCTGCGACGTCCCAATGTCCTCGGCACTCTGGTTGGCGCGGTCTTCGTTGGCGTTCTGCTCAACGGTCTGACCATGTTGAACGCCCCTTATTACACACAGGACTTCATCAAAGGCGCGGTTCTCGTCGGTGCCTTGGCCCTGACCTACGGCGTTGCGCGCGCAAAAAACTGATCCTCAACCTCATCCAATGAAGTGGACATCATGTTCAAAACCCTCAAAATATGTGCCGTTGCCGCCATCTCCAGCGCGATCGTTGCCACAAGCGCCTTTTCTGCCGGCATTGCGGGCGCGCCTGCACCTTTCAACAAGAAAACGGTGAACGTCGCCGTCATCAGCTTCCTCGGCAGCGGCGATTGGCTTCAGGCTTTCGAAGCTGGGGTCAAACGCCAGGCCGATGCTCTGGGCATCAACCTCACCGTCTCGCAAGCGCGCAACGATAATGACGCGCAGCGCAATCTGGTCGAGCAGGCGATCAATCTCGGCGTGGATGGCATCGTCATCAACAATGGTCGCCCGGAAGTGCTGAAAGATGTGGCTCAGAAGGCGCTCGACAAGGGCATCAAGGTCGTCGCTTATGACGTGAACCTCGACAATCCGCAGATACCGCAGATCGAACAGAGCGATAAGGATATGGCCAAGCTCGTTCTCGATCAGGCGATCAAGGACAATGGTGATGGCTTCGTCGCCGGTGCTGTCTATGTCGCGGGCTTTGCCCCGTTGGACCGTCGCTATGCAGTCTGGAAGGAGTTCGTGGAAAAGCACAAGCTGACGGAGAAAGCCGTGTGGGGTGTGGTGAACGATACGGTGCCCGCTTCTGTCGCCGATCAGACCAAGGCAATTTTGCGCGCCAACCCGGATATCAAGGTCATCTTCACCCCATGGGACGAGTTCGCCAAGGGCGTGAAACTCGCCGTCGATGAGCTTGGCCTCTCGACGCAGATCAAGATTTACGGCGTCGATATTTCGACCGCCGATATCCAGCTCATTACCGAACCCGATAGCGCCTGGGTGGCGACAGCGGCAACCAATGCTGCCGTGGTTGGCGAAGTCTCGGTGCGGGCGGTCTCGCTGGATATTGCCGGTCAATCCCCCGGAAAATCGGTTCTTCTCCAGCCCACCCTCATCACGCGGGACGATCTGGTGAAAAACAACATCGGCACAATCGAAGAACTTCAGCAAAAATTCCCGGCCTTCCTGAAAAGCGACGCGGCAACCGCGAGCTGGATACCATCCGCTACGAAGTGAGACATGCCCGATATCCGGCACCGCGTCCCGCGCGGTGCCTTTCCCGTTTCCGGTACCAAGAGACAGACATGACCAGCCCAGACCTGCCGACGCCAGATTTCGCCTGCAACATGAAGCTCGTCGGCCACAGCGATATCGGTGGCAGGGGAGACGGGTTGCAATTGATGGTACACCGCGGTCATGCCTATGTCGCCCATCCGTGGTCGCAAGGGTTTTCGATTGTAGATGTGCGTGATGCGCGACGGCCCCAGACTGTCAACTACATCCAGGCGCCGCCCAACACCTGGAACATCCATCTCCAGACGCATGACGATCTCCTGCTCGTCATCAACGCGCTCGACCTCTTCGCAGATGTGGAAAGCTTCACCGACGAAAAGGCCTATTACACCAAATCCATTGGTGAAACCGTTGCTGCGGAAAAGCGTGAGCGCAGCTGGACGGCTGGGATGGCCGTGTTCGATATCTCCACGCCGGATCGCCCGAAACGGATCGGTCAGCTGGATGTGGAGGGTGTCGGCCTCCATCGCATCTGGTACGTTGGCGGTCGCTATGCCTATGCGTCCGCACTGCTGGATGGCTTTTCTGACTACATCTTCGTCACCATCGATCTTGCCGATCCCACCAAACCCTTTATCGTTGGACAATGGTGGCTGCCGGGCATGAACCTCGCCAAGGGTGAAATGCCAGATTGGGGCGAAGGAAAACGCTATGCCCTTCACCACGCGCTGGTTCACGGCACCACGGCCTATGCCTGCTGGCGCGATGGCGGGCTGACGCTGCTGGATATCTCCGACCACTCGGCTCCCAAACTCATCAAGCACCACAACTGGTCGCCACCCTACGGCGGCGGCACGCATTCTCCGCTGCCGCTGCCGGGCCGCGATCTTCTGGTCGTTGCCGATGAGGCGGTGCTGGACAATGAAGAAGACGGGCGAAAACACACCTGGATGTTCGATATCCGCGTGCCGGAAAACCCTGTCAGCATATCCACTTTCCCGATTCCCAACGAGATAGACTACACCAAAAAGGGTGGCCATTTCGGCCCGCATAATCTGCACGAAAACCGGCCCGGATCCTTCGTTTCGGAGACCCTGATTTTTGCGACATGGCAGAATGCAGGCATTCGTGCCTTCGATATTTCCGTTCCTTACCATCCTGTTGAAACTGGCGCTTTGGTGCCAGCGGGACCAACGGTCATGACCGACCGCAGGCCCGGTCGCCCGAAGGTCATTCAGTCGGCAGATGTTTTTGTGGATGCGGCTGGCCTGATCTACGCAACCGACTACAATGCAGGGCTTGAGATCATCGAATATGGCGGTTGATGGAATGCCCAAAAAGGAAATTCGCCTGAACGCTTTCAGTATGAATTGCGTCGGCCATATCAATCATGGCCTTTGGACCCATCCGCGAGACCGATCTGCCGACTACAAGACAGTCGGCTACTGGACGAACCTGGCGCAAACGCTCGAGCGCGGTCTGTTCGATTCCATTTTTCTGGCCGATATCCTTGGTGTCTACGATGTCTATGGCGGCTCGGTCGATGTGCCGCTGCGCGAATCCGTGCAACTGCCCGTCAACGATCCGATGATGCTGGTTTCTGCAATGGCGGCCGCAAGCAAGCATCTGGGTTTCGGCGTCACCGTCAACGCCAATGCCGAGCCGCCCTATCTTTTCGCTCGCCGCATGTCGACACTCGATCACCTCACCAGCGGGCGCATGGGCTGGAATATCGTCACCGGATATCTGGACAGCGCCGCGCGTGCCATTGGCCAGAGCGCGATGACCGGGCATGACGACCGTTACGATCAGGCGGACGAAGCGCTGGAACTGCTCTACAAGCTCTGGGAAGGCAGTTGGGCGGACGATGCCGTGCGCGCCGACAAGCAGGGCCGCATCTATACGGACCCGGCCCGTGTTCGCGCCATCGATCACCAGGGCACATTCTATCAGTCGCATGGCTACCACCTCAGCGAACCATCCCCGCAACGCACACCGGTGCTATTTCAGGCGGGCAGTTCGGAACGCGGCAGAGCGTTTGCAGCGCGCCACGCGGAATGCATTTTCATTTCAGCCACGGATCGCACCGCAGCGCAAAGAACATCGCGCCTGTTGCGGGCGGAAGCCCTGAAGGAAGGGCGTGCGCCCGATGATATCAAGATTTTCGTCGGTATCAACGTCATTCCGGGTCTAACGGATAGCCAAGCACGGGAAAAACATGCCGAGTATTGCCGCTACGCCAGCCCGGAGGCCGGGCTTGCGCATTTTTCGGCCGGCTCCGGCATCGATCTCGAAAGCCTTGCCCTTGATGACCCGATCATCAAGGACAGCGGCAAGGGAAACGCCATTCAATCCGGCGTTCAGACCGCGCGAGAACGCGGCTGGACGAAGCGTCATCTGCTGGAAAGCCTCGCCCTCGGCGGGCGCTATCCGACGTTCATTGGTTCGCCTGTTACGATTGCGGATGAGCTGGAAGCGTGGATTGATGACGGCGAGATCGACGGTTTCAATCTGACGCGCACGGTCGTGCCGGAGTGCTACGAGGATTTTGTCGATCTCGTCATACCCGAACTTCAGTCACGCGGTCGCTACAAAACCGGTTATCAAGAGGGAACCCTGCGCAGCCGGCTGTTCGGCAAGGGTGACCGACTGGCAGAACCGCATGTGGCGGCGCAATGGCGCTTTCCATCCGACCTCTGACGAGGACATGCCCGGACGCAAATCCGGGCATGTGTTGGAGATTAGACCGCTTCGTCGTGCGACGGTTTTTCCCACAAGTTGATACCGCCCTCCACCGCATAGCGATCGATCTCAGCAAGCTCATCTGCCGTGAAATACGGATTTTTCAGTGCCGCAATACTTTCCTCAACCTGTTTTGCCGAGCTTGCGCCGATCAGAGCAGACGTCACACGCTTGTCTCGCAGAACCCAGGCGATGGCAAACTGCGCCAGTGATTGGCCGCGTCTCTGCGCGATTTCGTTGAGCGCCTGCGCCCGCTTGATGTTCTCTTCCTTCAGATGCTCCGGCCGGAGGAAATCCCCACCGGGACGGTTGACGCGGGCATCCTGCGGAATGCCGTTCAGATATTTGTTGGTCAGCAATCCCTGCGCCAGTGGCGTAAAGGCAATCACACCAGCGCCGACCTCATCGGTGGCATCCAGCAGGTCTTTCTCGACCCAGCGATTGAACAGATTGTAAGCGGGCTGGTTGATGAGCAGCGGTGTGCCACGTTCCTTCAAAAGTGTCGCGATCTCGCGGGTCTTGGCACCGGAATAGGAGGACACGCCGACATAAAGCGCCTTGCCCTGCCGCACGGCCTGCGCCAGCGCATCCGCCGTTTCTTCCAACGGCGTCTCTGCATCGAAACGGTGGGAGTAGAAGATGTCGACATACTCCACCCCCAGCCGTTTCAGGCTCTGGTCGAGACTGGAGAGCAAGGCTTTCTTTGATCCGCCACCGCGACCATAGGGTCCCGGCCACATATCCCATCCCGCCTTGGTGGAGATGATCAACTCGTCACGATAGGCGGCGAGATTCTGCTTTAGAATATTACCGAAGTTGATTTCCGCACTGCCCGCTGGTGGGCCATAATTGTTGGCGAGGTCAAAATGGGTGATGCCCAGATCGAAAGCCTTGAACAGGATAGAGCGCTGCGTTTCGAGTTGTGTCGTATCGCCGAAATTGTGCCAGAGACCGAGAGAAATGGGCGGCAGTTTAAGCCCGCTGCGGCCTGTGCGGCGGAACGTCGCCTCTTCGTAGCGGTCGGGTTTGGGAGCGTATGTCATGCTGTCTGTCCTGGCAGTGATAAATCAGATGGCGCCGTGGCGCAGCGGTAAAGTGCCGTTGAGATAGAAATTGCCGATATGGTGGTATTTCCAGCGGACCGGATCGTGCAGTGAATGCGTCCGGGCATTGCGCCAGAAGCGGTCGAGACCATAGCTTTCCAGCGTCGAGCGCGCCCCGCCGAGTTCGATGAGTTTGGTCGAGGCCAGTTGCGCTACCTCCGTCCCTAGCGCTTTCACTTCCGCTACCGCAATGGAGGCTGCCGCCACGGTTTTCTCATTGGGTGAAGCCGTGGCTTCATCGAGAATGCGCCCCGCCCTTGCCAACAGCGCATCGGCTGCGTGAACCCGGATCGCGACATCGCCTACCGAGTGGATGGTGTGCGGATCCTCGTATCCATGCTCGATATCGAGTTCGAAGAACGGGCGGGCATGGGCGCGAACGTAAGACACCGTTTCGGCCAGCGCCCCACGGGCGATGCCCACCTGCACGGCGGCATGAATAATCTGCGCGAACGGCCCCATCGTGGTCGGCCGTTCGAACACGCCCTGTTGGTCAACCACCTGAAACGGCGTGATCTCCACATCGTCAAAGGTCACGGTGCCGCTGCCGGTCGTGCGCTGGCCGAAGGATGTCCAGTCATCGATGAGGTTGAGGCCTGCCGTCGAGCGGTCGATGAAAACGATGTTCACGCGCTCATCCGGTCCTTTGGCGACAGCCACGATGATATGGGCGAACAGCGAGCCGGTGGAATAGAATTTCTGCCCGTTGAGCAGCAGTTTTCCCTCTCGTTCTGCGAAATGCGTCTTGTAATCGACCGGCGTCTTCGTCCCGATTTCGGTGAAGGCATTGCCCAGCCGGTCACCCTGCAGAACACGCTGGAAATAATGCTTTTTCTGCTCTTCGCTGCCGGCAAGCCGCAACGCTTCCACCATGTAGAAATGGTTCTGCGGTATTTGCCCGATGCTGCCATCGGCAGCCGATATAATGGCGGTCACCTCTGCCAGCGTCACCGCTGACACCTCCGCACCGCCATATTGCTTCGGCACGGTGATGGCCCAAAGGCCGCTCTGCGAGAAGCGCTCGATCTCCGCCAGCGGCAAACGCCGCTCCCTGTCGCGCTCCGCAGCACCCACGACAAACTCGTGGGCCAACTCCTTGGCAATGGCGATAGCCTCGTCATCACTCTTGATGATGTGCGCGAGCTTCTGGCGCGGAGGCACATGCGGCGCAGGCCTACCCGCCGTCAATGCGGCCTGGCGATGCAGCGTTCTATCCGTCGTTGTCATGCCGTATAACCTCAGTTCCAGGCGTGGCGCGGCGGATGCGCACCGTTGAGGTAATAATTGCCGACGTGGTAGAACTTCCACCGGACAGGATCATGCAGCGTATGAACGCGGGCATTGCGCCAGTGGCGGTCCAGCCCATGTTCGGCAAGAGTCGAGCGCGTTCCCGCCAGTTCGAACAGTTTGTTGGTCGACAGGATCGCAATTTCCGTGGTCAGAACCTTGGATTCTCCCGTCTTGATCGTCGCTTCCGACACCGTTTCCAACGTGGAGTTTGCCCTGGCGATATCGATGCTACGGCCTGCGATTTCCAGCAGTGCCTCAGCCGCATGCAGTTTGATCTTGAGGTCACCAATCGCTGCAATCGTGAACAGATCCTCGTTCGCCTTCTGCTTGCCGCTATCGATCCACGGACGGCTATAGGTGTTGATAAATGAAATCGTGTCCTCGATCGTGCCGCGGGCAATGCCGGCATCGATGGCCGATTGAATGATCTGCGAGACGGGGCCGCCGACAGTCGGGTGATCGAAGGATGTCACCTTCAACGCCCGCGACTTGGGCACACGCACATTCTCGATCTTCACCGATCCTGACGCCGTAGTGCGCTGGCCAAAGCTGGACCAGTTGTTGGTCACGGTCAGGCCCGGCGCATCCCGGTCGGCAAAGACGAGATAGCCCTGGCCGGTCTCATCGACACCGACGATGGGGACGATGTGGGCCAGCAACGCGCCTGTGGTATAAAACTTTTCGCCGTTCACGATGACATCGTCGCCATCGTGAACCACCTTGGTTTCGAAGTCGGCAACCGTCTTGCTCTTCAACTCGGAGAAGGCGTTGCCATAGCGAAGGCCCTGAAGCGCCCAACCGAAGAACAGCTTCTTCTGCTCTTCCGTCCCATCCAGATCGGCCGTTGCGATGATGGCGAGATGATTCTGGGTTGTCTGGGCAATGGCGGGGTCGGCCGCCGCTATCGTGGCGATGACCTTGGCAAGCGTGGCATAGGAGACTTCCGGTCCGCCATAGGCCTTCGGCACATTCATGCTCCACAGACCGCTTTGCGAATAATCATCCAGCTCCGTCACGGGCAAAAGCCCTTCCCGGTCGCGCAGCGCAGCACCCACCTTGAACTTTTCCGCAAGACGCTCCGCAATCTCGATGGCCTCGGCATCGGAGCGGATAATGTGAGCTGGAACCGAAGGGCGCGGTCTCGGCGCGACCGGGTCTGCGGAATTGACGCGCGGGTGGATGTTGTAATCGATTTTGGTCTCGGAAATCGTGCCCATGCAGATGCCTCACAAACGGGTTAAATCGGCGTGGCAGAGCATCGCACAGGCGCGCCTTCTTGAAAGTCATTCTATGTTTTTAATATAGTAATATGTGGAAGTTTTTTCTTCTGTCGTCTTCATACAGGGTAAGGACGCTCTTTCTCTTCATCGCCACCAAACCGTATCGTCGCGGGACAAAATTGTGGAGTTGATGATGAGCAAGACCATCCGTTTCAATGCGTTCGATATGAACTGCGTTGGCCACCAGTCGCCCGGTCTTTGGGCGCATCCGCGTGATAAATCATGGACATACAAGGATTTGGACTATTGGCAGGATCTTGCCCGCACGTTGGAACGCGGCATCTTCGACGGTATCTTCATCGCCGACGTGATCGGCTATTATGATGTCTACAAAGGCTCCAACTACCACGCCATCCATCAGGCAGCGCAGATTCCCGTCAACGATCCGCTGCAACTGGCGGCACCCATCGCGCTTGCGACGGAGCATCTGGGCATCGGAATAACGGCTTCCACGTCTTTCGAGCATCCTTACACATTCGCGCGAAGGCTCTCCACAGCCGACCACCACACAAAAGGTCGCATCGGCTGGAATATCGTCACCTCCTACCTTGAAAGCGGTGCCAAGAATATCGGCGAAGGCGGTCTGCGCCGCCACGACAATCGCTACGAGGTTGCCGCCGAATATGTCGAGGTGCTCTACAAACTCTTCGAAGGCAGCTGGGAAGAGGGTGCGGTTTTACGTGACCGGGAAAGGCGCATCTTCACTGACCCGTCAAAGGTCCACGAGATCGGCCACAAGGGCAAATATTTCGACGTTCCCGGCTATCACTTGAGCGAGCCATCACCGCAGCGCACGCCGGTTCTCTACCAAGCGGGTGCGTCCGGGCCGGGCAAAGCTTTCGCTGCCGAACAAGCCGAGTGCATTTTCGTTGCGGCACCGACAAAGTCAGTCCTCAAAGCCCATGTCGCGGATATGCGCAGGCGGGTGGCGGAAGCCGGGCGTGACCCGAAGAAGGTCTATATCTACACGCTGATCACCATCATCACCGACGAGACAGAGGAAAAGGCCCAGAAGAAGTTCGAGGAATATCGGAGCTTCGTTTCCTATGACGGTTCGCTGGTCTTCATGTCGGGCTGGAGCGGCATTGATTTTGGACAATACGCGCCAACCGACGTCGTAGAGCGCATCGAAACGAATGCAATTCATTCCTTTGTCGAACACATCGCTGGCGGCGATAAATCCTGGACGATTGATGAGCTTGCGCAATTCGGTGGAATAGGCGGTATGGGGCCTGTGTTCGTGGGCCCTCCGGAGCGCGTCGCCGATATTCTGCAAGAATGGGTCGATGATACCGATGTTGACGGGTTTAACCTCGCTTATGCGGTCACGCCTGACAGCTTTGAGGATATCGTCGGCTATATCGTTCCCGAACTCCAGAAACGCGGCGTTTATCCCACGGCCTACCAGCCCGGAACCCTGCGCGAAAAGCTGTTCGGCGCAGGCGACCATTTGCCCGCAAACCACCCGGCGCACCGTTACCGCGACATTGAAGCGGTCAAGCGCAAAGAGGCTGCGGGCATAGCATCCGCACCGAAAGAGGCGGTCGCCTGAAAATCAGAGAGCTAACGCTTTAAGATCGGTGGCGCGTTTTCGTAAGGTTAGCGTCCGGTGAGCGGGCTTTCTGTCAGCATCACTCAATCCTGTTTTGAGCGAACCATCAGGCCGCCTCGTTCAATTTTTTTAGCGGTGACCACCGCCAAGGCAAAAGCTCGTCGAGGCGATCCGCGGGGTGATCCTGAATGCGTGATAGGACATCGGTCAAATACGCCTCCGGATTGTGGCCGTGGAGCTTTGCTGTTTCGATGATGCTCAGGATATTTGCGATGCGCTCACCACCCTTGTCTGAGCCCGCAAACAACCAGTTTCGCCTTCCAACACCAAGCGGCCGCATGGCACGCTCAGCTATGTTGTTATCGGGCATGTTGCCATCGGCGCCCCACGAACGCTAGGCCAATTCTATCCTGTCATGTTAGAATTGTCCTGTCGGGACAGGGGCGTCGGAGTGCGAAGAAGCGGGCAGGCCGAATTGACTTTGAGCTGCGAGCTCGCGTTGTTATCTGGCCGCCCCTGCGACTATCCCGTCTGCGCTGCGAGCGCTTATCCGTAGATGTCGCACAGCCCGCGCACTCCCCCATTAACAACATGGAGGATTTTGAATGCGGTCGATCGGAATGGATGTGCATCGAAGTTTTGCGCAGGTCGCGGTTCTTGACCGGGGCAAGGTCACAGAAGAATTCCGGGTGGAACTGGATTACGACGCTGTGGTGGCCTTTGGGCAGAAGCTTCGAAAAGATGACGAAGTTATACTGGAAGCGACCGGGAACACCTCGGCCATCGTAAGGTTGCTGACGCCTTTCGTGGCCAAGGTCGTTATCGCGAACCCGCTTCAGGTGAAGGCCATCGCCCACGCGCGCGTGAAGACCGACAAAGTCGACGCGAGGATTCTAGCGCAGCTTCATGCCGCCGGCTTTTTGCCAGAGGTCTGGGCCGCGGATGACGATACCCTGAACCTGCGTCGTCTCGTCTCGGAGCGCGCGGCGCTCGTGCGATCAGTGCGACGGGTGAAGAGCAGGGTCCAAGCCGTTCTCCACGCCAATCTCGTGCCGAAATACTCGGGACATCTGTTCGGAAAAGGCGGCAGGGACTGGCTCTCGACGGCCCCGTTGCCCAGGGCAGAGCGCGACCTCCTCGCCCGCCATCTCGATGAACTGGACTGGCTGAAGGGCAAGCTTGAAAAGCTGGATGGCACCATGGCGCGAATTGCGCTCGACGACACTCGCACGCGCAAGCTGATGACGATCGCCGGAATAAATTCTGTGGTTGCCACAGCGGTGATAGCCGCCATTGGCGACATCTCCCGGTTCCCGACGCCCGACCGGCTTGCGAGCTACTTCGGCTTGACCCCGCGGGTGCGCCAGTCCGGCGATCGCGGGGCAATCCATGGCCGCATCTCGAAACAGGGAAATGCGATTGCCAGAACGATGCTGATTGAAGCTGCCTGGTCGGCCGCGTCGGTTCCGGGGCCGCTGCGTGCCTTCTTTCTCCGGATTAAGGACCGCAAAGGCCTCAACGTCGCGGCGGTCGCAACGGCGCGCAAGATCGCAAATCTGATCTGGGAGTTGCTGACCAAGGAAGCTCCCTACAGATGGGCTCGGCCCGCCTTTGTTGCCATGAAGATGCGCAAGCTTGAACTGCGTGCCGGCGCAGCCAAAGCACATGGGCCAGCTGGTCCCGCCCGCGATTACTGGATCAAGGAAATCCGCCATCGAGAGATGGAGCTCGTTGCACAGGCGGAGGCAGCCTACGCAGCCATGGTCGAAGCCTGGAGAGATAGGCCACCTAAACCACAAAAAGGCTGAGAAAGGGGCTGTTCAACAACATCCGTGTCGATTTCAATCCGGCCGTCATCAAGATAGACGCTCAATGCTGCCCATCGTGACAGCGCATACCGCATCGCTTCCGCCAGCTTCTGTTTCTGTGGCAGTGTTGTCTGGACATCCTCGATCCACTCTTTCAGCTCGGCCAGGATGGGTTTGGCATGCTGCTGGCGCAAATCCCGTCTCTCGTCAGGCAACATGCCACGGATACGATCCTCGATATCGTAGAGAGCACCGATGCGCGTCAGCGCTTCCTGCGCGATCGGTGATGGCTTGAGTTTGATCACGTCATGGAATTTGCGGCGTACATGCGCCATGCAGGCAGCCTCTATGATCTGATTGCCATACAGCTTGTTGTAGCCAGCATAGCCGTCCGCGTGCATCACGCCACTGAAGTTGGAAAGATGTTCAGCCGGGTGCACCCCCTTGCGGTCAGGGCTGTAATAATAAGCGATCGCTCCGGGCCGGGGATCTTGATAGCCACGCCCATCGAAGACGTAGACCCAGACCCTCCCGGTCTTGGTCTTTCCTCGTCCAGGGTCGAGAACATCGACCGGAGTGTCGTCGGTATGGATCCGATCGACGGCCGCGATATGCGCTCTGATCAGCAAGATCAGGGGGCCGAGCAAAGCCGATGCACGCCCCATCCAGTCGGCCATCACGGAACGGGAGATATCGATCCCAAGCCGATCGTACATCTCCGACAGTCGGTAAAGTGGGATGTGATCGTCGAATTTGGCGACCATTGAGATT
>NZ_BBJU01000032.1 GCF_000739935.1 Agrobacterium rubi TR3 = NBRC 13261
AACGCCACGAAAACGTCAAAGTTCATTCAGGCATGGTTCACGGTGCAGGTCGCTAAATCACATCACCCTCAACGGAGTGACGCGAGATGCGCAAGATAATTTTCAGCGCGGGAATAATTCTAGGTAGTCTGCTTGCCAACGTCGCCAACGCGATGCCGTCGGTCCAACCATCTGTCCCCTCGGCCTCAGACGTGCAGAAGGTAGACTACGCTTGCGGACGCGGCTTCCACCTTTCCCCACGTGGCTATTGCCGACCAAACGGCCCTCCACGCGAGTATCGCGATCGGTGGGATCGACGTGACCGCTGGGAAGCCAGACGCGAATGGCGAGAACGCCGCGATTACTATGACCAACGCGAATGGCGTGGGCGACATGAGTATCGCGACTACAGATGGTAATGCCTGTATCCTCTCGCGAATATAAACACATCCCGTGAGAGCGTCAGAAGAGCCGTTAGTCAGGGGTCAGTTAAAGCTTTTCCTAATTAAGGAACCAGAGGCCTGTGATGCCGTTACGTGATCATCCAGCAAGGAGGAAAACCAATGGATCATACAAATCACGTTCGCCTGTCCACGACAGAGCTGACCCCAGAGATTCTGGAAGGTGCAACCGTATATGGCGCAGATGACCATAAGGTTGGAAAGGTTGATCACGTGCATGGCGGAACAAGCGGCCAGGTCATTATCGACGTCGGCGGGTTCCTCGGAATTGGCGCAAAGCCGGTAGCGGTATCCCTCAGCGACCTCGATTTCATGCGAGATGAGGACGGCGATGTTCATGCCGTCACTTCCTGGACGAAAGACCAATTGAAAGACATGCCGGAACATCATCACTAATGTAGCCAGGGCTCGGTCGCAAAGACCGGGCCCTAAATCTAACTCCCTCCGAATATCAGAAGATTACAAGACGCCGTACCTGCTTAGCTCGCTCCCCACCCACGCACCTGCTGTCCACCAAAGACCATTTCAGTCGGCATCTGAAAAATAAAATAGGGATTGAGCACGGGTAGCGCCGTCGCTTTTTCCAGCCGTCGCATATGTTCATCCTTCAGCACAATGTCGAGCGAGGCGATGTTTTGGGTGAGTTGCTCTATCCGGCTGGCGCCGATCAGCACTGAGGAGACGCCAGGGCGTTTCGCTACCCAGGCAAGCGCCACTTCCGCAGGCGAACGACCAACCTCTGACGCCACAGTCTTCAGAACATCGACGACATCGAAGTTACGGTTTGTGAACAGCATGCCGCCGAACGGATTGTCACCGTTAAGGCGTCCATCGTTTTCACTTTCTGCCACAAATCCGGCCTTGTCTGGCAGACCGGGGACACGGTTAGAGTCGCTGATTTTTTCGCGGTCATATTTACCCGTCAGCAAGCCAGCCGCAAGCGGGCTCCATGGCACCACACCTAAACCAAATTCGGCACCTGCCGGAACAAGGTCCAGCTCTACGCCACGGTCGATCAGCGAATAGGCGTATTGCAAACCGATTGGCTTGGGTAGGCCGTGCGCTTCGGCAAGCGTCGCGACCTTTGCGACATACCACGCGGGCGTGTTGGAGAAACCGTAATGCAGGATTTTGCCTGCGCGAACCGCATTGGCCAACGTCTGCAGAACCTCTTCTGCTGGCGTCGTGCGGTCCCACACATGCATCCAGTACATGTCGATGTAATCGGTCTTTAGCCGCATCAACGAGCCTTCTATGCCCATGCGGACGTTCTTGGCACCGTTACCACCCCATAAAGGCGTGCCCTGCCCGCGCGGAAAGCCGGATTTAGTAGCGATCACCAATCGATCACGTGTGCCGCTGTCGGAAACGAACGTGCCAAGCATTTCCTCGCTGCGGCCAGCAGAATAGACATCCGCGGTATCGATGAAATTGCCGCCCGCTTCAACATAGGCATCGAATAACGCGCGCGAGGTTTTGTCTCCAGCACCCCAGCGCTCTGCACCAAAGGTCATGGTGCCGAGTGCCAGCGGGCTGACAATCAGGCCGGACTTGCCTAGCGTGCGGTAACTAGTGAGATCCATCGGTGTTCTCCATCGTTGTGATACAAGAGCATGTATCGTCAAGCCTGCCTCAGGATTAGCCGTTGATCACGGCATGAACTTGTGAACACAGTGCATGAATGGAACGAAACGAACTCAATGATCTGCTCGCCTTCGCGGCGGTGGCACGCGAGCGCAGCTTCACCCGCGCCGCGGCCATTCTCGGCATGTCACCCTCTGCTTTGAGCCACGCGATGCGCGGACTGGAGGAGCGGCTGGGGGTCCGGCTCTTGTCGCGCACGACGCGCAGTGTGGCGCCGACCGAACCGGGTGAGAGGTTGCTGCAATCGCTCAATCCGGCCCTTGCCAATATCGAAAGCGGGCTGGAAGCGCTGGCGGAGTGGCGTGACAACCCGTCCGGCACAGTCAGGATCACCACGTTCGCCTACGCGGCGCGCATGGTCCTTCTACCCAAACTGCCTGCCTTCCTGCTGGCCAATCCGGATGTCCGGGTTGAGGTCAATATCGATGATGGCCTGACGGATATCGTCGCGGCTGGCTTCGATGCCGGTATTAGACTGGGAGAAGCCGTCGCCAAAGATATGGTCGCTGTGAAGCTTGGGCCGGATTTGAGAACGGTGGTGGTCGGAACGCCGTCCTATTTCGGCCGCTACCCTCCGCCGTTGACCCCCTATGACCTCGAACGCCACGCCTGTATCGGATACCGGCTGACAACCTCAGGCGGACTACTGCCTTGGGAGTTCCAGAAGGACGGCAAGGAAATCAATATCCGCACCAGCGGCCCTTTGGTCGCCAATGATGGCGATCTGCCGGCGGCGGCCGTTCGTGCAGGTGCGGGACTGGGTTATATCATGGAGCATGACGTCGCTGAGGAGATCGCTGCGGGGACCCTCGTCCAGGTCTTGAAGGACTGGTGTCCCAGCTACCCCGGATTTTACCTTTACCATCCCAGTCGCAGGCAATCGCCATCAGCCTTAAGGGCACTTATCGCTGCGCTGAAGGTCGGATGAAATTTGCATATCTAGGCGTGTCCCTGACCAATGCGGCCTCGCGGTCCTCATGATCCGGGCCCGTGCCTAGCATCGGCTTCCACATGGGGGTCATCACAGCAGCCGGGTGGATAGAGTTGCAGCGGATGTTCAGATCTGACTGGCGCAATAGAGAGCGACGCTCTTGGTGTGGTTGCGAACTGCCGCTTTGGATGAGGCATAGGCCGCAGCATCGGGATCCAACCAAGCCCGAGCGGGACGAGATATTGATGATCGAGCCTCCACCATTTTCCCGCATTGCCCTCATAGCACAACGGCAACCGAGGAAAGTCCCATCTGAATTGACAGCATTGACGGCACGCCAATCGGAAAGTTCAGTGTTTTCCGGATCATGAGCATGCGGAGTGCTGTCGACTGGTCCCGCACACCCCGTGATCCCGGCATTGTTGACAATCACATCAATCCTCCGGAACTGACAGGCAATCTCCATCCAATCGTTTTCCGAGGAAACATCAAGTCTGACGAACGTCGCTCCGATTGCTTTTGCTATATTCTGACCGCCTCAACGTCTCTGTCAGTGACAATGACATTCGCCGCTTCGTCAGCGAAAGCTCGTGAGATAGCGGTGCCGATGCCGCGCACAGCCCCGGTTACGAGTGCGGTTTTCCCCTCGGGTCTGGGCATAAGTGAACCCTTATTGCGAATGACAACTCAAGATGCGCGATGTTCTAAAATGCGACATCAATGGTGCTGGTCCAGACTATAGGTCAGCAGTGTTCATGGTCTTACACTCCTGTTGGCCCATCCTGTCTACCCGTGCCCGATTAACCAGTTAAGAATGGAGGTCCAACGTACATCGCCATGCTTGCTATTTGAAGCCGTCGCGAAGGAAGATGACGGCATCCCTTGCCTCCTCTGACGATATAGTGTGACCGACCCCAGGATAGATTTTGGAAGTCACCGTGAAGCCTGCCGATCGCAGTTGGCCAGACGCGACTGTTGTCGCCGCCGGCGGAATTGTCTCATCCTCTGCACCATGCATCATCAGAATATCTGTTCGTGTCGAAGATGACGCAGGCGGCAGAGGCAACAGCCCTGCAAAAGTGACGAGAGCGCCGACCTTCCAACGACCCGACGCCACTCCATCCAGCGCCATGATGGCGCCTTGCGAGACCCCGACGAACGCCACCCGGTCCAGCGCGTCTTCGAACCCCTCACGTTTGACGATCTCAGAGACCACCCTGTCGAACGCTCGACGCGCGGCGTCTATCCGCTCGGGGCGCATGATCTGGTCATCGACTGCAAACCATTGACGACCACCTGACTTGTGCGCAAACGGCGCGTCTGGCGCAACAAATACTGTGTCCGGCAGCGTCGCCTGCCAGGAGTTCCCGAGCGCTTCCATCACCGACCCTCGTCCTCGGATGCCGTGGAACAGGATCACGAGATGATCCGCACGCGTTCCTACTCGAGAAGCGGTCGATTTGGAGGCGCTTTCCGCCTGTACCATGTGCAAGGGTTTGGCAGCAGGGTCGACCTTAGGCGACACCATTTGGGGTCCTGTTTCCGCAGCCATCACAACACCTGGACTTGCCGCAACGTAGATTGCGCCAATGAATATGACGAATAGGGAGAAGATGGGGGCGAGATTGGAGGGCGTCATGGGACTTTCCTGTTGCATCCCCTCAACTTTCACCCGGAACGTTCGTTCCGGTCCACAGCTACGCCGCCACTGACAATCTCGTTATTGCCACCTGCCTGCTCCAATCACCAGGCCGCTGCGCCGGGAACAACCTCGCACATGTCCCGTTTCAGAACGAGGCAGCACTGCACACTCATGGAGATTTCAATGCAGCGATTTGCAGACAAGGTTGTCGTCGTGACTGGCGCTGGTTCAGGAATAGGCAAGGCAACGGCGGAGCGTTTCCTCAGCGAGGGCGCAATGGTGGCCCTGGTCGGCCGCACGAAGGAAAAGCTTGAGGGCGTCGCCAAGCCCTATCCTGAAGATCGGGTTCTGCTCGCCGAGGCCGACATTTCGAATGACGGTGACGTAAGAGATTTGATTTCTCGGACGGTCGAAAGATTTGGGCTTCTGGACGTTCTCGTCAACAATGCAGGCGTTGTCGCGCAAGGCGATGTCAGCACACTCACCACAGATGATTGGCGCAAGGTTATGGCGACAGATGTAGATGGCGTCTTCTACGCCTCCCGTGCGGCCATCCCACATCTGAAGTCGTCGCGCGGCTCCATCATCAACGTCAGCTCGGTTTCCGGCACGGGTGGTGACTGGGGTATGGCGGCATACAATGCCGCCAAGGGTGCCATTACCAACCTCACGCGGGCGATGGCCATGGATCATGGCAAGGACGGCATCAGGGTTAACGCAGTGTGCCCGAGCCTGACGCGCACCGGAATGACCGAGGAGATGATGGGCGACGACAAGCTGATCGCGAAATTCAACGAACGCTTCGCGCTTAGGGGACCTGGCGAACCAGAAGACGTTGCGGCGGTGATCGCATTCCTCGCAAGTGACGACGCTCGGTTCGTGACAGGCGTCAACCTGCCTGTCGACGGTGGAATGTCGGCGTCGAACGGTCAGCCACCCCAGTAAGATATAGAACGGACCCTAGGGCATTCCCTTTGGGGCCGTCACAACCTTCAATCGGCAGGTCGTTTGTCTTCTGCCGCGGGCCAGTCGTTGGCTGGCTCCTCGATAATATCATCATCTGCAGGATCTGGATCATGCTCATGAGCGACCAACATGCTGTTGATCTCCACGACAATGACACTGCAAGCGTCCTCATAACTGACGCCGTTCACAACGAGACCATCGACCAGCTCTTCGAGCTTGGAGCGAACCTCACGTTTCCAATCATCGGTCATTTCTCTCTCCTTTGTTTGACGGGTTTTTCAGTAAGTTCAATCCAGACTGGCGCGTGATCGCTGGTGTGCTCCCAGCCACGGACATGCTTGTCAACGACGGCTTTTGTCAGCTTCTTTGCGAGGTCAGGACTTAGTAGAAAGTGGTCAATCCGAAGTCCGGCGTCACGGACGAATGCATTCCTAAAATATGCCCAGAAGGTGTAGACGCGTTCGTTCGGATGGAAATGCCGAACCGCATCCGTCCAGCCTTGGGCCACCAGATTCGTATAAGCTGCTTTGACCTCGGGCCGGAACAGCGCGTCGTCTATCCACCGCTCAGGTTTGTAGACATCGAGATCGGTCGGCATGACGTTGAAATCGCCGACGAGAGCTACGGGAACCTCGAGCTCGAGCAGTTCGTCCGCGTAGGAATGCAGTCGCTGAAACCAGTCTAGTTTGTATTGGAACTTCGGCCCTGGGACTGGATTGCCGTTGGGTAGGTAGAGGCATCCAACAACCATTCCGTCGATGACAGCCTCGATGTAGCGACTTTGGCTGTCTTCCGGATCACCGGGCAGCCCCCGCCTTGTCTCAAGCGGCTCCTGACCTCGTGCAAGGATAGCGACACCATTCCATGATTTTTGGCCGTGCCAGATCGCACCATATCCTGCGCGTTCCAGCTCTTTGCGTGGAAATTTGTTGGGCGGTGCTTTCAGTTCTTGCAGACAAACGACATCAGGTCGTGCCTCATCCAACCAACGAAGGAGGATGTCGAGGCGACCATTGATACCATTGACGTTATAAGTGGCGAGCTTCACCGAAATATGTCAGCGCTTGCGATCACCTTTGTCGCCCTCGCCTGACTTCGTATCATTCTTTGCGTCATGGCGCGCATCGGCCGAAAGCGAACGGGAGACATCGACGCTCTCCTTGAACTTCCCGTCTTCATCGCGGCGGACGTAACGCTTGTCAGTGCCGGTATCGATCAATTCTCGCTTGGTCATCAAATCTTCCTTTTGGTTGCTGTGCAAGGAAAACGCGCCCCGCTGTCAAAAGATGCATTCGAATCAGCGACCTAAGACAGACTCGCAAAACGGGAGGCCGCATGCGCCTAAGTCATTGAAAAACGATTCGTTTTAGCAAGGAACGATTCGCGCACTGATTCGGTTGAATCGCGTTGGTTGTGTGAGGAGTGCGCGTATCATGGGTTCCCCGAGAGCAAACTGGAAAGGCTTCATCAAGTTCGGCGAAGTGTCCTGCGCGGTGGCGCTTTACACCGCAGCCTCAGCATCGGAGCGGATCGCTTTCAACACGCTCAACAGAGAGACCGGAAATCGGGTCAAGCGCGAGTTCATCGATGGCGAAACCGGAGACCCTGTCGAACGGGAAGACCAGGTCAAAGGCTACGAGACCGAGAACGGACAATACATCGTTCTTGAACCGGAAGAAGTCGCAGCCGCCGTCCCCGACAGCGACAAGACGCTGACGATCGAATCCTTCGTTCCCTGTTCTGACATCGACACCGTGTATTTCGACAAGCCCTATTATCTGACACCAGACAAGATGGGTACGGAAGCATACGTCCTGCTTCGCGACGGCATGAAGGAGGCCAAGGTTGCGGCTATCGCACGGACCGTGCTGTTCCGCCGCCTCCGCACTGTCCTCATCCGCCCACATGGCAAGGGCCTCATCGCTTCCACTCTCAACTTCGACTACGAGGTTCGATCGTCGCAGGAAGCCTTCGAGGATCAGCCGGATGTCAAAAGCGATCCCGAATTGCTCGAGATTGCCGAACTGATCATTGCAAAAAAGAAGGGCAGCTTCGACGCCAGCACCTTCGACGACCGGTATGAGGAGGCTGTAGCAGAACTCGTCAAGGCTAAGATTGAGGGGCGGTCGCTTCCAAAGAAGAAAGCTGCACCGGCCGCCAAGGCCGTCGATCTGTTGCAGGCCCTGCGTCAGAGCGCGGGCCTGGAGACCAAGAAAACCAAGTCCAAACGGACCGCTGCCAACGCCAACGCCGGCGAAGAAACTGCAAAACCAAAAAAGGCGACCAAAGCAAAGGCAACGGCCGCACCGACCCGTCGCGCTGGTTAAGAGGAGATCATCATGGCTGTCCGCCCCTATTGGAAGGGTTACCTGAAGCTCTCCCTCGTCAACTGTGCCGTTCAGATGATGCCCGCGACGTCGGAAAGCGAGAAAGTGCGGTTTCACACGCTCAACCGCGCCACCAACAATCGCGTGGTCAGTCACTACGTGGATTCCGTCACAGGCAAGGACATGAAGGAAGAAAACGAGGTCAAGGGTTACGAACGTGGCGAAAACGACTACGTCATCCTTGAAGACGAAGAGCTCGAAAATGTTGCACTCGATAGCACCCGGACGATTGATATTTCGACGTTCACCAAACGTAACACCATCGAATGGATATGGCTCGACACACCATATTACCTGTCTCCGAATGAGAAAATCGCGCAGGAAGCTTTCTCTGTGATCCGCGACGCTATGGCGTCGCAGGACATGGTCGGAATTTCGAGGCTGGTGATCTCGCGCCGGGAACGCGCCGTCATGCTGGAGCCGCGCGGCAAGGGAATTGTCTTGTGGACGCTACGGTATGGTGACGAAGTCAGGGACGAGGATAGCTACTTCGACAGCATCGCCGATGAAGAGCCCGACGTCGTCATGATGCCACTTATCCAAAAGATGATCAAAAAGCAGACGAAGCCATGGGACGCGAAGATGGTCGTGGATCCTGTGCAGGACCGTCTGCTCGACATCATAAAGGCAAAAAGGAAACAGCAGAAAAAGCCGAGCCGAGGCACGACGAAAGCGCCTGCTTCCCCTGCCAAGCCAAGCAACGTCATCAACATCATGGACGCGCTCAAAAAATCGGTCGCCGCAGAAACACGCGCAAAATAAGGCCCGTCAGGCAGACGCCTTCCGGGCTTTGCTCAGCCGCTTGATAGCCTGATCCAGCGACCTGTGGCCCTCACTGTAATCCTGCCAAGCGGTGCTTTGCTTCAAAAGACCCGGCACGGTCCTAACCGTGAAGCGTGTTGGATCGAGGTTAGCCTTGACCTGCGACCAGGTTAAAGGCATCGACACCGTAGCACCTGGACGTGCTCTTGGAGACAACGGAGCGACAGCCGTCGCCATTCGGTCGTTGCGCAGGTAGTCGAGGAATATTCGGCCTTCCCGCTGGTTCTTCGCCATCTTGATAAGATAGAGGTCCGGATTATCGCGCGCCATATCCTGACAGACGTCATGCGCAAACCCCTTCGCTTCGTCCCAGCTCAGCTCCTTTCCCCTGGGCGCGACAAGCGGCGTCACGACGTGTAATCCCTTTCCACCTGTCGTCTTGCAGAAACTGACAAGGCCCAGTTCTTCTAGCCGGTCGCGTATCTCGCGCGCGGCGTCGACGACTGCTGGAAACTCAACGTCCGGGCCTGGATCAAGATCGAATACCAGCCTGCCCGGAACTTCGGGCTGATCGGGCAGGCAATTCCAGGGGTGAAGTTCGATCCCGCCGATCTGGGCAATGGCGGCAAGTCCTTCAACACGATCAGTCTGTAGATAGGGCTTCTTGTCACCAAAGACCGTAACGAGCTCCAGAAGGTTCGACGTTCCAGGCATAGCGTGGCGCTGGAAGAATTGCTCACCACCAATGCCATCAGGGCTACGAAGGATCGAGCATGGCCGACCTTTGATGTGATCAATCATCCACGCTCCGACGGCCTCGTGGTAATGGGCGAGGTCAACCTTGGTGACAGGCTTTTTGTCACCCGCGTCTGGCCAGAGCGCCTTGTCGGGGCTTGAGATCATAACGCCCATGACCTCTTCCTTTGCGCCTCTGCGGGAACGCTTGGGTGGTGGCTTGTCGGTCTCGGGATCAGGGACATCCACATCCGATGGCGTTGCGGGCTCTTCGGCTTCCACCTCCGCAGCAGGCTTGTCTTCGCGCAGCCCCTTGAACGCACCCTGTCGAACTTGGCCGTCCGCGGTCCATCCGGCGAATTCGATCTCGGCGACGAGCTCGGGCTTGAGCCAGACGATATCGTCTGACGTCTTCGGTGCCCCTATTCCTGTGAATGGAGATTTGGCCGCTTCTATCTCTTGAAGCTTCGGCAGAAGTTGTTGGACCGTCTTCGCGCTATACCCTGTACCGACACGCCCGACATAGACGAAGTGCTTGCCGCTGAAGACGCCAACCAGCAGCGATCGAAATTTTCCATTGGACTTGGCGTAGGCGCCGATGACCACTTCATGACCAGCGCGACATTTGGATTTCGCCCATGTCTTCGTCCGGCCGGACGCATAAGGAGCATCTGCCTCCTTGGAGACGATACCCTCGAGCGATAGACGGCATGCTGACTTCAGCACGGCGTCGCCGCCCGTCTCGAAGTGTTCGACGAAACGCAGGCGTGCGTCCTCGCCCGCATCGGACATCAGTGTTTCCAAACGGGATTTGCGCTCCGTCAGGGGGAGCTCTCTCAGATCTTCATCACCAGTAAACAGCAGATCGAACGCGAAATAGACAAGATCGTCGGTCGTCCCCTCAGACAGTGCTGCCTGCAAAGCCGCGAAGTCGGGTGCACCTCGCTCGTCGAGCGCGCAGATCTCACCATCAATGATGCAGTCCGGAAGCGCCGACGCCGCCTCCGCAATCGCAGGCCATTTGGATGTCCAAACCAGACCTTTGCGGGTCTTCAGCGTCACCTCACCGCCAACGACACGCATCTGCACCCGGTAGCCGTCGAATTTGATCTCGTGGATCCAGCCTTTGCCCGCGGGTGGACGTGTTAGGCTTTCGCAGAGCTGCGGGGCGATAAAGTTCGGCATCGCCGTTTCAGTGTTGTTTGACTTGGCTGCCTTTGGTCGAGCCGACCTCTTCTTCGGCAACGTCTTCGTGCCAGCCTTGCGCTCCTCGGCGGCAAGACCCTCATTGCTGTCCCACACCGCGTCTGCCTTAACTGTATCGCCTTGCGTCATAAATGGCTTGGGCTTTTTCCCTTTGCCAGCGGCGATTGCCTCCATGGTTCTATCGGAAGCGACCGACGTCAGATTGTCATCCAGTACCGCTGATCCGTTGTCGTCGACCGCATAGTCGTCGCGGTGTTTGATCAGCAACCAGTTGGTACGCTTGCCACCGTCGCGGTCGTTGCGCATCCTCACTAAAACAAAGCTTCCATGCAGTCGTTCACCTTCCAAAGTGAACTTGAAATCACCCTTCGCCAGTGCCTCCTCGGGGGTCTTGTTGCCCTCGGGCTCCCAGTAGCCGCGATCCCACAGCATAACTGTGCCGCCGCCATATTGACCCTTCGGTATCGTTCCCTCGAAATCGCCATAGTCTAGGGGATGGTCTTCGACCTCAACTGCAAGCCGCTTGTCATGAGGATTAAGAGAAGGACCTCTGGTCACTGCCCAGGATTTGAACACTCCATCGAGCTCGATACGAAGATCGTAGTGCAGTCGTGTCGCATCATGCTTCTGGATGATGAAGCGGCGACGGCTGGACGCCTTGACTTCGACCTCTCCGCTTGGCTCTGACGTCTGCTTGAAATCGCGCTTGGACCGGTACTTGCTGAGATTGTCGGCCATGGCATCCACCCCTAATCACCAATGCGGGACCGCTTTAGGCGGCGCCCGATACCCGAAATGCCCCAGCCTCGCCGAGCCCACGCTGAACCGCGGAAATCTTGTCGGACGGAATGTCGGCGGACGCTTCGATCTCACCCTCGAGAGGAGCATCGCCGCGCACCGAAGCGCTTTTCGAGACATCGCCACCAGATGCAACTGACCCTGATGTGTTCTCTGCGGTAGCTGATTGAATACAAATGTCAGGACGCGAAATCCCGTGCTGCTGAACGAGATGATCAACCGCTAGATTGGAGGCAGCGCGCGTATTGAATGTCGCACGGATTGTGGTGGTGCTGTCGTCGGCCATGTTGATATCTCCTAATAGGATGGTTGAAGGCCTAACCCGTCGCCGCCAGGTTAGTTTCCAAAAAAATGCCTTCAAGCGGATAGATAGGCCGCCGAAGGCAAAATGATTGGCGCTTTGGCGATGCGTCCTAGTGCTCGATGCTTAACATCTTCACGTGGGACAGATGCGTCTCAAGGCTGGGCAACGTTTCCTTCGCGAAGCCAACGACGGTCTGATCATCACCGGACCCCGCGTAGGTCCGAAACAGTGCAATCGCCTCCATATGCGCTTGCACCTGCATGTCGAGGTAAAGCATGTCGAAGTCCTTGCCTTTGGCAGTCTGCAACTGATCCATCATTTTCTGCTGCCTGGGTGCAAGAACGATTGGGGACGGCAGTGGCTCACCCTTCTTATCCAATATCCCCTTCAGCTTCTCGCCTGCCTTCTGGTGGTCGGCGATGATCATCTTTGCCGCATCCTTGAGATCGGCTGACTCCGCGTTCTGCAAAGCCAATTCGCTGGACTTGATCTCGAACTCGTTGGCGCTTGAGACAACGCTGACGAAGGTAGGCCGATCCATGACCATCATGGGTGCGGCATCGCCAGCAGGCTTGGCTTTCTGTTCTTGCGCCATAACAGGCTGGGCGAGCATGGCGACGGATAATGCCAAGTAGGATAGGTTTGAGAATTTCATATTCATGGTCCTTTGTGGGGCGATCACTTCGTTTTGGAAAATGCTTTTGTGAGGTCGGCATTGGCAGCATCGACAGCGTCCTTGGCCTTATCCACCACCTTGGCCATTCCGAAGAATTCGTGGGTCACGCCTTCATAATTCAGCGCATTCACCATCACGCCAGCAGCCTTGAGCTTGTCAGCGTAAGCTTCACCTTCTGAGCGTAGCGGATCGATCTGCGCAGTGATCACTGTTGCAGATGGCAGTCCCTCAAGGTCATTGCGACCGACGAGATTGATCCGGGGATCTGCGGTCTCGTTTTTTGACGTGAACACATTCGAGACGAACCACTCCATATCGGCTTTGCCAAGAGGCGCTGCATTGGCATTTTCCTGATAGGATGGCGTGTTCATGTCGTTGCCAGCGATGGGATAGACCAGCAACTGGTGCACCGGCATCGTTGTCTTCTTCTCTTTTGCCATCAATGCGACGTTGGCCGCCAGATTGGCACCAGCGCTTTCACCCGCAACGGCAATCCGCTTGGCGTCGCCATTCAAAGTGTGAATGTTTTCAACTGTCCATGTATATGCAGCCCAGGCATCATCATGCTGAGCCGGGAACTTGCTTTCCGGCGCATGGTGATAATCGGCAGACACGACGATGGCTTTCGATCCCAGCGCAAGCGCTCTTGGTGTTGCGTCATAGGTGTTGATATCCGCAACAACCCAACCGCCGCCATGGAAGTACAGCACGACAGGAAATGGCCCCTTACCTTCGGGGATATAGACGCGGGCGGGTAACGCCCCGGCTGCACTTGGAATGGCGATATCCTTCGTGGCTAGGCCCGCCTCTGGCATCGGCGAAATCTTCTTGTCTCGCTGAACTGTGCGTGCGGCATCGGCAGCACTTGCCTGCGTGCGCGCTTGTGGCACAGTCAGTCCGGAAAAGGGCTTTACGTCGAGCCCTTTCAAAGCGTCTAGGACAGCCTGCATCTGCGCATCGGGCTTTGCCTGCTCAGTTTGCTGCGATTGTTGGGACGGCTGTGCTGGAGCCGGTTGCTGCGCCCATACGGTTGCCGAAGACGAAAGTAACACGACCGCTAGGCTCGCGGCGCGAATGGTAGAACGTGAGATAGGCATGAGACTTCCTTCGAAACTATGGTGTGACATTTCGTTATTGCTTGGGTGGTTCGATCTTCTGCTGGTAGGTCCCAACGAGTTCGCCCTTTCCGATGACATGGCCCGACATGGCAGCCAGGAGCGCGTCACGGTCAGATGTCGGTGGCAGATCGATCATGGAATCGAGAGCGACGATCTGGATATGATAGTGATGCGGCTTGTCGCCCGGAGGTGGCTTCGGTCCGAAATAGCCGTGTGTTCCAGACGTGTTGCGACCCTGCAAAACGCCTTCCGGCTCGACCAGGCGAAGCTGCTCCTGTAAGCCTTCTGGAAGCGTCGTCACCGTCGCGGGGATGTTCCATGCCAACCAATGAACGAAGGGCTTGAGCGGTGAGGAGTCAGGGTCCTCCATGATGAGGGCGTAGGACGCAGCCTTTGGTACAGCACTCCATTTAAGGGCGGGTGAGACGCCGTCGGCATATTCGCTATATTTTGCTGGGATCGCCTGATTGTTAGGGAACGCCTCTGTGGAAACCGTGATTTTGCCTTGTGTGTCGGTCTCGGAACGCTTCAAAGCCAACGGCACATCTGCGCCTTTTTTTGCCTGTGCCTCCATGACATCTGACGGTGTCATCGCCGCCGTCTCAGCCTTTTTCGCATCACCCGTATAGGCAACGCGATAAATGACACCATTGGCATCATCCGCCATCAGCAGCGAACCGTCCTTGGCGACGGCAAGACCGACAGGGCGAGCAAAATGCGTCTTTCCACCATCTGATAGAAAGCCAGTCAGGAATGGCTCGATGGTTTTGGGCTGGCCGCTCTCGAAATGAATACGGACGATTTCATAACCCGACGCGGGGTTACGGTTCCATGACCCCCGCATGGTTGCAAAAGCATCTCCTGCAAATTCTTCAGGAAACGCAGTGCCTTTATAGAACTTCATCTGCATTGGAGCAGCATGAGCGGTGTAGCCGATTACCATTGGCCGGCTCTGGTCGCGCCATTGCTCTTTCGTCACGCCGCCAACCGGCGTGGATTGTGGATAGATGTCACCCGCGCCATAGACGTGCGGCCAGCCATATTGCTTGCCCTGCTCGATCTTGTTGAGTTCCTCGGCCTGAACCTCGTCGCCCATCAGGTCGATGCCGTGGTCCAGCCCCCAGAGTTCCCCGGTCTGCGGCTGCCAGTCGTAACCAATCGTGTTGCGCAGGCCGGATGCGAAGATCGTCCGGCTCTTGCCGTCCGGCGTCGCGCGAATGATCGTTGCATTTTCGGGGTTGCTTTCGTTGCATGCATTGCAGGTGGAGCCAACGCTGATGTAAAGCATCCCGTCAGGGCCGAATTCGAGGACACGGTTCGGATGCTGGCCGGAATCCGGAAGATCGCCGATGATCATCTCGAGCTCGCCAAGGGTCCCATCGGCCTTGATGTCGGCAACAAAAACCTCTTTCACCGTGGCGAGATAGAGCCTGTCACCCTTGATTGCCAAACCATGAGCCTGCGCGCGAGACACCACCTGGATGGGCGCGCCATCAGCCTTGCCATCGTTGTTTTCGTCCTTGAGAAGCAGCACATCGCCTTCTTCCCGGCGGCTGACATAAATGAAACCTTTGTCGGACACGGCGATGATGCGGCTGTTGCCAAGTCCTTGGGCGAAGGGCTTCACGGAGAAGCCATCGGGCACCTTCAATTGTCCTACCCGCTCGCTTGTCGGTGCGACCTTGTTGGGCTTGAACACGTTGGTGGTGACTTGAACTTCAGTTCCATCGCCCTGCTGGGCATAGGACGTACTGCAAGCAAAAAGTGCCGCGACAACAGACGCAGCGCCAGTAACACGACGTATCATTAGGTGCTCCTCCAAAGAATTCACACGCCGAACATGCGAGACTCTCCAAAGTTCCCCTTCTTGACGCTGCCTGCATTAAGTATGCGCACGCGTCACCAAGCAACGCGGCCTGAATAGATAACAGCGACCGTAGTTACCGCGATGCGGCATTTGCGGCCCCGACCCTTGTAAAGCGACGTTCAAGGCTCGTTGAAGGCTGACACATGGAGAATGATCCTGCCTTCGGGATCATTTCTGAAAATCAGGCCTCCTCGCGCCTTTGATCTTCCAGGAACATAGTCGAGTACGGTGCTGGCTCTCTCGACGACATCGGACCCATCACGGATTTCTCCGAGGACAGTGACCTGCGAAGCCGTCGCGCTTGCAACGTTCGACACCTCGAAAGATACCTGAAACCCGTTGCTGCGCTGTTCAGAGATGACTACGGTTGCGGCGAGGTCGGGTGATGTATCCTGATCTTTAAACGCGTCGTTTGCGATCCAGAAAATCACCACGAGTACGATGACTGCGGATACCAGTCCGGTGACCCACTCGACCCAGTGCGGATTTTTTGCCTCGAGACTTTTGCCGCCGATTGTTTTGGTCATGAAACCCTCAAAGGATAAGTCGAGCGGCAGCCGCTCCGATCGCACCGGGAAAACTCAGGATGACGATCGCCATAAGCACCTGCGTGGAACCCAGGTCGTCAATGCGATGGAACGACCAGAGACAGTAGGCGCTGATGGATCCTGCTATCACATAGCCAGGTAAGGTAAAGCGCACAAAAGCATGCCAGCTTGGCGTACCCTCCGCGAGATCGTGGCTTCCATGAAATGAAAGCGCGTAAACGAACCCATGCATGACGATCAGCGACACTGCGATAATGACAAGGCCGTGCCAGGGCGTCATCTTAAATGAAAGCAAGATCATCTCCTCGGTGGGCGCCACGTTCAGATTCAAAAACAGCGCACCGACCGCCATCAGAAAAAGTTCGCCGCCGTAACTCGTCTCGCGATTTTGAACTGGATCATCGTCATCCTCAGTTTCTTCATCGTCAGATTTGCCACCCAGTTGGCTACGGCCCAACATCGCACCAATGCTCGCCGGCACCGCCAGCAGAGCAATCATACCCACGATCTCATGGGGCGTCTGACCCGCCTGCAACACGCCTATGGATGGCAAAATCAGGGTGCTGGCAACCATGCCCAAAGCGTAAGCGATGATGGCATCTCGGATAGATTGTCGCAAACCCGAGGTCTCCTCGAACCCTATCCGGCGAGACAAGCCGATCAATAGAGGCAGATTGATCAAAAGAAGGAGCAAAAGCCGGGTGCGATCCATGTAGAAGCCAAGCTCCCACATTTCCATCGTCATAAACATCGGCAGGGCGAACAGAAGAGCGCCCGCAACGCCGCGCGCGATTCCAGCGAGAAATTTGCTTGTATCGAATCCACCACTTGCGCCGTCTTTCGAACCCAATCTCGTTCTCCACAGAATGACTCTGTTCATGCGCGAGGACCGGATCGTCGCAATGCCGAACCTTAGCAGCATCGAAGGGTGCGCGCGACGACAATCACGTCACGCTAATCAAGGACTTTTCAATATCCAACCCACCTGATAGGTTCTCACTTTGTTCGCGGTCATTTTTGACGCGTCCATCGCGGCTTATGGAGCTTCGTCCATACCGAATTTAAAGTAGGCGCACATCAAGGATAACGGCATGGCGGTTGCCTATCTGGAAAAACTGAACGAGCAGCAGCGCAAAGCCGTCGAGCATGGCGTCGGGCTCGCTGAGGGCAACACGGTAGGGCCTCTGCTGATCATTGCAGGTGCCGGCTCTGGTAAGACCAATACGCTGGCTCACCGCGTGGCCCATCTTATCGTCAATGGTGCGGACCCGCGCCGCATTCTGCTGATGACCTTTTCGCGCAGAGCCGCGTCTGAAATGGCCCGCCGCGTCGAGCGCATCTGCCGCAATGTGCTGGGTGCCAATGCTGGCATCATGACAGACGCCCTTGCCTGGTCCGGCACGTTCCATGGCATCGGCGCGAGACTGCTGCGGATGTATGCCGAGCAGATCGGGCTCAACCTGGACTTCACCATTCACGACCGGGAAGACAGCGCTGATCTTATGAACCTCGTGCGGCACGAGCTCGGATTTTCCAAGACAGAGAGCCGTTTCCCGACCAAGGGCACCTGTCTTGCGATCTATTCACGCGCAGTCAACTCGGAGACGCCGCTGAACGAGATCCTGCGCCAGCACTATCCATGGGTCGCCACATGGGAAGAACAGTTGAAGGAATTGTTCGGAGCTTATGTCGGGGCCAAGCAGTCGCAGAACGTGCTCGATTACGATGATCTTCTGCTCTATTGGGCACAGATGGTCAGCGATCCCGATCTCGCCGACGATATCGGCAATCGCTTCGATCATGTCATGGTCGATGAATATCAGGATACCAACAAGCTCCAGTCGTCAGTCCTGATGGCGCTCAAGCCCGGCGGGCGTGGCTTGACCGTCGTCGGTGACGATGCCCAATCGATCTACTCGTTCCGGGCAGCGACGGTTCGCAACATTCTCGACTTTCCAACATCTTTCAGTCCGGCGGCGGACGTTATCACACTCGATCGAAATTATCGTTCAACCCAACCCATTCTGGCGGCAGCCAATGGCGTGATCGAACTGGCGCGCGAACGTTTCACCAAGAACCTGTGGACCGAACGGGAGTCGCTCGAGCGACCCAAACTCGTGACCGTCAAGGACGAGACCGAACAGGCCAATTTCATTGTCGAGCAGGTGCTGGCCAATCGTGAGACTGGCATGATGCTGAAACAGCAGGCTGTCTTGTTTCGCACCTCCAGTCACAGCGGCACGCTTGAAGTCGAACTCACCCGTCGCAATATTCCGTTCGTCAAATTCGGCGGTTTGAAGTTTCTCGACAGCGCCCATGTGAAGGACATGCTGGCCGTGCTGCGTTTCGCCCAAAACCCTCGTGATCGGGTCGCTGGTTTTCGTCTTCTGCAAATGTTGCCCGGCATTGGACCAAAGAAAGCCGGCACCATTCTCGACACGATCGCGTCCGATCCCGAACCTCTCCTGGCGCTTGCTGAAATTCCACCACCACCGAAGACTGGCGAGGACTGGACGTCGTTCGTTCAATTGCTGGCAGGGCTTCGCAAAACGCAGGAAGGCTGGCCATCGGATATCGCGCGAGCTCGCCTGTGGTACGAACCCCATCTCGATCGCATCCATGAGGATGCCGATACTCGTAAGGCCGACCTCCTGCAGCTAGAGCAGATCGCCGGCGGCTATCCTTCGCGCGAACGTTTCCTGACCGAACTGACACTCGACCCACCGGATGCCACAAGCGATCAGGCGGGCGTACCGCTGCTCGATGAAGACTATCTCATCCTATCGACCATCCATTCCGCCAAGGGGCAGGAATGGCGTTCCGTGTTTATGCTGAATGTTGTCGATGGCTGCATACCATCGGACCTGGGGACAGGAACGACGCAGGAGCTCGAGGAGGAACGGCGTCTGCTCTATGTCGGCATGACGCGGGCCAAGGATAGCCTGTCGCTCATCACCCCGCAGCGGTTTTTCACGCACGGTCAGAACTCGCAGGGCGACAGGCACGTCTATGCATCGCGTTCGCGGTTCATCCCGGCGACGCTGCTACAGTATTTCGAACCGACGGCGTGGCCTAAAGTCTCGGCCGCAGCATCTGAGCGTAGTGCCCAGCAGATCCGCATCGATGTCGGCGCACGCATGCGCGGCATGTGGAAATAGGAGCGACGGATGTGTAACCTCTACAACGTAACCACAACCCGTGACGCCGTCCTGCAGTTCACCAAGGCGTTCCGTGATCTGGCAGGGTGGAACGAGGCGAGCTTTGATGTCTATCCCGGCTACCAGGCTCCCATTGTTCGCATCGCCGAGGATGGTCAAAGAGAGATCGTCCGCGCGACATGGGGCATGCCCTCGCCTCCGGCTTATGTGAAGAACTACGATCCCGGCGTCACCAATATCCGCAATGTCGCGTCGCCGCACTGGCGTCGGTGGCTCGGACCGACCAGTCGGTGCGTCGTTCCCTTCACGTCTTTTGCGGAACCGGATCCTGCAAGCAAAGTCGGCGGCGGACGCGTGCCGAATGCCTGGTTTGCCAAGGATGAGACCAAACCCCTAATGTTCTTTGCAGGCTTTTGGACGCCTTGGAAAGGCATCCGCAAAGTCAGAGACGGAGAGCAGGAGTACGAGCTGTTTGGATTCCTGACGACGTTGCCCAACGAGATCGTTTCACCCATCCACGAAAAGGCCATGCCTGCAATTCTGACGACGCCAGAAGAAGTCGAGACGTGGCTGACGGCCCCTTGGGACGCGGCGCGTCACCTCCAAAGGCCCCTGCCCGGCAACATGCTTGTCATCGTGCCTCCGGAGACAAAGCCCGACCTGCAGGAAGAAGGGCTGTTGTTGTGAGAACATCGTGGTGTATCTACCTGGCTCGGGAGCGAGTCGACTTCTCTGGGAAGCACAAGGTCAATCGGTAAGGCCCTGACATGCACCCCGTTCGCAAGATCATTCACGTGGATATGGATGCCTTCTACGCCTCCGTCGAACAACGTGACAATCCAGAGCTCCGTGGCAAGCCGCTGGCGGTCGGGGGATCTGCTGCCCGCGGCGTTGTGGCGGCCGCGAGTTATGAGGCAAGAGCCTTCGGCGTCTATTCAGCCATGCCATCGATCACTGCCAAACGAAAATGCCCTGATCTGATTTTCGTGCCCCCTCGCTTTGAGGTCTATCGCCAGGTGTCACAGCAAATCCGCGAGATTTTTGCGGAGTACACCCCCGTCATCGAACCGCTGTCGCTAGACGAAGCTTATCTTGATGTCACCGAGAACCTGAAACGCATGGAGATCGCTACTGAAATTGCTTTGGAAATCCGCGCAAAGATTAAGGAAGTCACGGGCCTAAACGCATCGGCTGGAATCTCATACAACAAGTTTCTGGCGAAAATGGCGAGCGACCTGAACAAGCCCAATGGTCAGGCCGTGATCACGCCGAAGAACGGCCCGGGCTTTGTCGAGGCCCTGCCCGTCAAGAAATTCCACGGTGTTGGCCCTGCCACGGCAGAGCGGATGAAACGACATGGCATCGAAACGGGTTGGGATCTAAAATCAAAACCCCTTTCGTTCCTGCAACAACATTTCGGGAAATCAGGTCCGTACTTCTACGGTATCGCCCGCGGCATTGATGAGCGGCAGGTCAAGGCCAACCGCGTCCGAAAATCCGTCGGCGCCGAAGATACTTTCGTCGAGGACATCGACGCGCTCGATCTTGCCCAGGCCGAATTACGACCCTTGGCCGAAAAGGTCTGGCGGTACTGCGAAGCGCACGACATCAGCGGAAAAACCGTGACCGTCAAAATCAAATATTCGGACTTTACCCAGGCGACACGAAGCAAGACGTCCGGTTCAAGTGTTCCAAGCGTGGAGATGATCCATGAGATCGCTGATGCACTGCTAGCGTCTGTCTTCCCGTTCAAAAGGCCGGTCCGGCTTTTGGGTATCACTCTTTCCTCCCTCACCACCGAAGAGGGTATCCAAACACCACAGCTTGATCTCGGATTGTGATTGAGACGATTCAAGAAGTAGCACTGCATTGGTCTCTAAAGGAACCAAAGGCCCTATGTTGGATTTCATACGTCACCCCACAGGAGGCCGTGTATGAACAAAGACACAAAAGCTCAACGAGCAATCGAAGAGACTGACAAGAAGCCAGTCGATCGCCGAGACTACCCCGCGGCCGGACCTCACGCGAAGAAACGTTTGACTGACGAGAGTAAGACACCGGGCACTGGAGCGTTGTCTGACCGCGAAGACGAAAGTGTCTCTCCAGGCGGTGGCTAAACCGTCGTAGGAGCTTTCGCAAACCGATCGTGCACCACCGCACTCAAATTTGGTTGGCATCGAGGGCGGTCCTCCTCCAAAACACGATCGGCATACTCCTGGGTTCTGCAGAAGGAACTAATACACGCACATACAGTTAGACAGTCTCTACAACCATAAATTTTATAAGGAGACTTTCAAATGGGCCGTGGCATATTACTCTGGATGCTGGGTATTCCCCTTCCGATCATCATCCTCCTCGCCATTTTTCTACGATAGGAATGGCGATGTCATTATCTGGCGCTACGGGTGCAATACCCGTCGAATCATCCCAGACTGCGATGTCGTGGGGCCCTATCATCGGTGGAGCTGTCGCTGCGACAGGCGTCACTTTGATACTACTGCTCCTAGGCTCGGGATTTGGCCTCACCATGGTATCGCCCTGGTCGGGCGAGAGCAGTTCGGCTGCCACTCTAGGTGTCACAGCGGCGATTTGGCTGATAGTCGTTCAATGGCTCTCTTCAGCGGTCGGCGGATATCTGACCGGGCGACTGCGGACTAAGTGGGCAGCCGTCCATACGGACGAAGTGTTCTTCCGAGATACCGCGCATGGCTTCCTGAGCTGGGCTCTCGCCACAGTTCTGGTCATAGGTTTTCTCGCGTCGTCGCTGACGTCTCTCGCCGGAGCCAGTGCTTCTGCCGTGGGCTCTGCGGCCTCGACTGCTACCATGGCTGGAGCTGCATCGGCCGCGTCTTCGGCTAGCGGAGCTGATCTATCGACTTCGTATTTCACCGACACACTTCTGCGGCCGGAACGGGTCACGGCAGAAGCGACAACAGACAACGCCGCAGCAGTGTCTGAGGTGTCCCGGATTCTCCTCCAGGGCGCCGCGAATGGTGAAATAACCGATCCCGATCGTGCGTACGTCGCCGCTATCGTATCGGCCAGAACAGGTCTGAATGAAACGGACGCTCGTGCGCGTGTCGATAGAGTGCTCGGCCAGATCGAAACGGCCAAGGTGAAGACACAGGACGCAGCCGATACCGCACGCAAGGCAGCGGCGACCACCGCTCTCGTGGGTGCAATCTCACTGCTGGTCGGGGCATTTATTGCTTCAGCCGCTGCAGCACTTGGCGGCAAGCAGCGTGATGATGAAGAAGACTTATTGATCTCACGCGGTTAATCAGTGCTTGAAAATGTTTGGGGTGCCTTTGGCACCCCATTGCTTTTTCGAACGTCTGTGAACCGTTCGATCTATTCCGTAAAACGGTTCGTGGTTTTGTCAAGCCGTGAGGTCGTGAAGATCGGTCGTTATCGGCGGGCCGACTGAAAACTCTGAGAACCGGACATCCAATCCGCCTCGCTCCGGTGTACATGCTGTCAGCCCGACGAGATAATGAGATACCTCTGGAAACGGGGCAAGACGCAGCAATGGCCACGTTCTACCATCTGACGATGCCTGGATGCGCATCGCGCCACTCTTCAGAGTAACCCGGATGTAGAAATCCTCCAGTCCTTTGAACGGCTGGGATACTGACCAATCGGACTTCCCATCGGTTATGACGGCACTCAGGAAACGTTCCCCGTCGGTAAATTCGACACCCGTCTTGACCCATCGATTTTCATCGATGCGCACCATAAGACCGGCCTGATCATAAAGGGACCGGAACTTCCCCTGCACGCGAACATGCGCTGTAAAGCCATCATCAACGGCTATACCGAGGAAGTGCCCACTATCGCGCGTAAACCCATAATGGGTCTTGCGCCAGAAATCGGTGTTCGCATCCGTCGTCACGGTAAGCGCAGTTTCCGTCGCCTCCCACACTGCCGGCTCGTTGAGCCAAATAGCTTCTTTAAGATTAACTTTCACAGGGTCATTCTCCGAAGCTGAAGTTTTCTGGGGTAAATAGGTGAGCCGTCACTTCACGCGTGAATTTCAGTCCATCTGGCCGCATGTTGCTGCACCTATAGTCATGAGAATCGCTTGTCATCACCAATTAAGTCAATGAATGCTCTGAGAGGAGACGACATCAGTCTACTGGAGAAATAAAGCTTTGGACCCTCAAAGCGGCTCCACCACTCTGGCAAAACAGGACTTAAATCTCCGGCGTCCAGTGCCGGGCTCAGCCAGTTTTCAAATGTGCAGATGACACCACGGCCTGCGCATGCCATTTCAATCGCCGCAGGTGCGGCATCGACACCAATGGTAATACGACCTGGTGGATCGATCGTCATGGATTGTTCACCAGATTCCAGCTCCCAGGCGACAAGGGCGCCACTTGAAAAGCGAAGGCGTATGCAGTCGTGGGTGAGAAGATCGCTTGGATGCAAAGGCGTACCGCGTTCCGCTAAATACGCTGGCGACGCTGCGAGAGCTAACTGCTGAAATCGCGGCCCAATCGGCACAGCAATCATATCCTGTGCCAGGTGCTCGCCGTAGCGGATCCCCGCGTCGCAGCCAGCGGCCGTGATATCAACCAGCCTGTCTTCGACGACCACCTCAACCCTCACATCTGGAAAGCTGATGAGAAAGCGATCGAGTAGAGGTGGCAGAATATCCACCATCACAGCGCCGGTGACATTGAGCTTCAAAAGCCCCCGCACTTTATCGTGCGAACTGGCGGCGTCCTGCAATGCAACGCGTGTTTCCCGCATGAGAGGTGCCAAACGTGCAGCGAGTGTCCGTCCCGTCTCCGTCAGGCTGACGCTGCGCGTCGTGCGTATGACGAGAGGCACTCCTAATCGCTGCTCCAACGATGTGATTTTCTCGCTAACAGTCGATGGCGAGAGCCCAAGCTGCGTGGCTGTTTTCCGAAACCCGCCCGTTTCGCATAGAGAAAGAAAAATAGAAATGTCGTCTAACGATGCATCACTGTTCGCCATAACGATCACTCTATCCGCTTTCGGCGCGCTTATCAAACAATCCATAGCTGCTAGTCTTGCCTTTGTGAGGAAAGATCGACGGTCGAACACACTCGCCGTTTAAACTGGACAGGAAAATCACATGGCAAAAAAAACCGTACTGATCACGGGTGCGAACAAAAGCATCGGCTTCGCGACCGCCCGCGAGCTTGGCCGGCGCGGATACCGCATCTGGCTTGGGAGCCGTGACAAAGGTCGAGGTTTAGCCGCAGCGAAAACCCTGACCTCGGAAGGGATCGACGTTCGCATGGTCACTATCGACGTGGCTGACCAGAAAAGTGTTGAGGACGCGGCCTCAACTGTCCATGATGCCGATGGCAAACTGGATGTGTTGATCAACAACGCCGGCATCCCAGGTAGGTCTGGCTCGCCGAGCACACAGGCCTTGAGCGACATCGAAGCCGTGTATCAGACCAACGTGTTCGGGCCGATCAGGGTGACCCAGGCATTTTTGCCTCTGCTGCGTGCTTCAGGTCAAGCCAACGTGGTTATGGTAAGCAGCGGACTGGGATCACTGACATGGCTCTCAGATCCTGCGCACCCATATCATGCTGTGAATATCCTCGGTTACAATACCTCAAAGACAGCATTAAACGCGATCACTGTGTCTTTGGCCAAGGACCTGGCGAAAGAAGGCATAAGCGTCAATGCTGCCGATCCGGGCTATACAAAAACGGATTTCAACAACCACTCGGGATATCGTAGTGTTGAACAGGCTGCAGACACCATCGTCTGGCTTGCTGGTCAAGATGCTTCGGGACCGACAGGAGGGTTCTTTTTCGAGCGGACGTCAGCACCTTGGTAGGATTCGGACGCCAATGGTCGATTTTCTGGACGCGCCTCTTTGCAATCATAAGGGGTTGCCATCATTCACCAAGGCGTCATAGGGTGAAAAAGCGGGGCCTTCAGGCTCGCTGGCAAAAAGCTTCGCTGCCACATCTCGGATACCTGGCTTGCTGGCGACATTAAGCACGCCGTGCAACAAGTTGATGCCAAGTTGGGTTTTTGGATTCATAATACGGGGAGCGATCTTTGGAACGCCCTGCCCGTTCTTGACCATGGGGCGCATTGCTTTTTCGTACGATGAAAAAGCCTCCACCATCTTCGTAGACCTGAGTTTTATTTCGCTTGCCAGCACATAAGCCCCGGTAACAGCAAGCGTTGCGCCTATGCCTGCGAGGGGAGTTGCGCACCAAGCAGCATCGCCCGTGAGCACAATGCGTCCTGTCGACCATCGCTTCATATGGATCTGGCGTAAGACATCGAAATAAAAGTCAGTAGTGTCTTGCATGTGTGAAAGCACGCGTGGAGCTTGCCATCCGGCGTCTTCAAAGCGCTTATGCAGATAGGCTTTCTGCTCCTCGACGCTCCAGTCTTGTTCGCCATTCGCAGGTTGCTGGATCGACAGCATGGCCCGCGTGGTCCCATGCATGTCAGGCCTGAGAGATATGCTGCGTCCTTCAGTCGCGTTGTACCATCGCCACATCCGATCGTCGTCCGCCTGCCTTGGAATGGTGAAATAAGCGATGGTAAGGTCCATCCAGCGCGGTTCGTTTTCGTTTGGAAAAACCAGCTTACGTGTCGACGAGCCCACTCCTTCTGCGATGATGACAGCGTCGTATTTCTCAGCCTTTCCGCTTGCGAAAGTCACGGTTACAGAATCGAAACCGTCCTCGATCCGCTTTATGTGATCGCCGAAGCGAAACACTGCCTGCTCCTGCGCTGGCTCATAAAGCAAGCGTGCGAGGTCGCCACGCAGGATTTCCATTTCTGCAGTCGGTCCGTCACTGCCGAGCTCATCAGTTACGAAACGCGCGACGGATTCACCGTCCTCATCGACCCAGACCGTACCCTCCTCGCCCGTACCGCGCTCAAGTGCCGACTGCTCAAGTCCCATTCTTCGCAGGACGTCACGACCAACCCCTCGGACGTCGATGTTTTGCCCGCCATCACGAAACTCTGGCGTACGCTCGACAACGGTAACATCAAATCCGTAACGGCTCAGCCACCAGGCTGCCGTAGTGCCTGCGATACTGGCGCCTGTGATGAGAATGCGATTTGCCATGGCAATGATCTCCTTTGCACAAACAACATCATCAATGATGTATTTGTTCCGGCGTCACGCTTCTAAATTGTCGATCAGACGTTGGAAGAGCTTCACGACCAGAGCCGCCTCTTCAGCGGAGAAGCCCTCGATACCTTTCGCATTTGCCGCAAGCAATGCATCGCGCCCGATGGCTGCAGCTTCTACCCCTTGGGCCGTGAGTTCTACCATTGCAGCCCGCCGATCTGTTTGAGTAGGCGTGCGGCTGATCAAAACCATCGCTTCGAGTTTGTCGAGCAGCGCCACCATAGCCGGCTGCTTTATTGCAGAAGAGCGGACGAGGTCGCGCTGAAGCATCGGCCCTTTCCAGGACAACAGCATGATGGGACCGATGAGAGGCAGGGAGAGACCATATGGGCGTAGTAATGAATCGACCCCGCGGTTGAACACGCGCGCGGCGTGGTTCGCAAGATAGCCGGGGGCCACCGCCGCTTCCGGATGAATGTGATCGTCCTGATCCGACATAACTTTCCTTGATGTATTGATTGGATTTCGTTCGCTGCGGCGTAGCTGAAGAGTATTGATCCTCGGCATTGAACGTCGACACTGACTGGCAAGCGCAATCGATAATCAGTCTGTGCTGCGGATGCCGTCAATCTGTTTGTGTAGGTCTGGTTCCGTACAGACCGGTTGTCACTCGGAACCCTGGATAGCATTTACGATTAGAGTATCACGTCGCGGTAGCGGCTTGGAGTTTAGTGCGCGACCTCTTCGCACATACCATAAGCTTACGACACACTGTAGTGCGTCCGCTGCCATTGCTGAGATCACCACTCTTGGATGGCTAAGCAGAAAACCACAGTTTAATAAGGACTTGACGTTTTGGATATGACTCTCTTCGTTGGCTATGCTGCTTCATTTTGTTCCGTCTTCAGCTTCATCCCGCAGGTTTGGAAGGTCATTCAAACCGGTGACACGCAAGCGATTTCGGCGAAAATGTATTGCCTCACCGTAACGGGCTTTATTCTTTGGACGGCGTTTGGGATTTTGCAGACCGAGTGGCCAATTATTGTGACCAATTCTACGTGTTTTTTCTTATCAGCGTTTATATTGATGAAGAAATTGTCGTCTTAGGTGACTCGTAAAACCGACCCGTCATTGGCGTATACGTGTAAAGAAGAAGTTGTGTTCGCAATTGGAAAAACAGTGAGAATTGGTTGTTTTGACCCATAAAATAGTCGTTGATGTGTGACTACTAGTCAGAGTCGTGACATAGTTTCTGGTAGAAACCAGCATTCGACGATGCAAATGTCATGTGAGTCTCTGGATCGTCACTCAAATTCTAGTGAGAGACAGCTGTCATCTCTCTTCACAAAGAAGGAAAGCAATATTCAATAGAGAGCCGCAAATGGCCTTGGAGCAAGTTCCAAGCAAAAACCATTCTTTTCCCTACCCGAATGTCGGGCGAGGCACTAACATGAACCTTCCCCTCGCTATTCCCATAGATGAAATGGATTCAACCCCATTTTCAAGGTCGACTGTAATTTACTTTAAGCGCGACGCTGCCGGATCACACCAACAGCCGCTATCGAAGCCACCACGCTGTAGCCGCAACAAGCGAGGGCCTGTGAAGCCAATGGGATGCCCGCATCTATTAAAAGTCCCATGATCACTGGAGACGCTCCGCTAGCTAACACCGCTCCTGCCTCAACAACTGACCTGACCCGTGCAAGGTCTTTCGTCCCGAAAAGTTCAACCCAAAGCGCTGTTGCAAGCGTCGACCCAAAGGCAGCGGACACGGCCATAAACAACATGTAGAGCGGTGCGACGATGGGGCTGCTCGCCGTTCCGAGCAAAACCATGCCGAGAGCTTGAGGAATAAGAAAAAAGGGAAGCAGTCTTTTGGGGCCAAGGCGGTCGATCACTGGGCCTATAACAACTAGAGAGACAGCCTGAACGACGGCAAAAGCTCCGAGACTTCCTGCGACCGTCGCGATATTCCACCCCTTCTGTTCGGCGAGCCTTGCCTGATGGAAAAAGAACCCAGTGACGATGAACGGACTTGCAAGAACGGCAGGCAGGGTGAGTAGGAGTCTTCTGTCGTGCCACAGGGGCCTGGGCTTGATGCCATCGCTTTCCGTTCGGTCACTCCGACTCCGCAAAGGCTCATCGCCAGCAACCGGCAGAAACCTGAGGGCGAAGGCCACTCCGAGGATAACCATGGTCGCGTTGACCGCCCACCCTGTGCGCCAACCCCAGGTGTCCATCACAAACACCGTCGCAAACGGCAAGATACCCTGAGCTGCCGACAGGCCGAGGGCGATGAGCCCCAATGCCTTGCCAGCATCATTCGGAAATGACCGCGCCGTCGCCATGAGGGCCGTATGGGTCATCAGCCCTTGGCCCCCGAGCCGAAGGAAGTAAAATGCAATGGCAAGCACGATGTAATTCGGGCTGATCGACACGAGCAGGCACGCAAACGCCAGCAAAAACGCAACAGACCAGGTGAACCGGCGTACAGTTGTGTAATCGATCAGTCGACCTGCCCAAGTCAGTGTCAAAGCGCTGGCGAAAGTTCCTGCAGCATAGGCGGTGCCTAGTCCCCCGTCGCTGAGGCCGAACGTCGACCTGAAATGAGCACCCGACATGGAAACGAAAAATGTCTGACCGAAGCTCGAGAGCGCCATCAACGACGCGCCGAATAGCAGCAACGGCCAGTTGGCCCGAGAAAACTGGATGTAGCCCCTAATCATACCGTCCCGCGCTTTTGCCTACCATGCTCTTCATTGTTTATGTCCGGTTTCGGGTCGATAACCTGATCAAGTATCTGCGCCACATCGATGAACCTGTCCACGGCATTCAGCAAAATACGAGGCGGAGCAATTTTCTCCGATGCCTGAAGCGTCGAGACCAATGTTATCGTTGTTCCTTTCGTCCTCAAAGCTCGACACATGGCCTCCAGCTTCCTGTCACCAGCCAAGAGCAGAACACGGTCTCCTGCTGTCGCCATAGTCAAGGCGGCGACGGCGATCTCCACCAGATTGGTGCCGTACCTCTCGCGTGGCTCGCTTTTTGCGTGAACATGTCCTCTGACCTCGAAGCCATGTCGGCGTAGCCACTCGAACAGACCGTTAAGCCGGCTCGCTTCAGCGTCGTCCCGCTCGTCGCGAAAGTAGACTGACTGGTCGATCGGCGCACCGTGTGCTGCAATCGCACCGAGCTTGGGTAGATCGAGCCTTGTGTCGAAAACGCGGCGCAGCCGATCATAGTGACTACCATCCACGAAGAAAAACGTCTTGTCCGTCATCGTAGTCCTCCCATGCATGGCGGATCTGAGACCCGCGCAACGCCAATGGTCATCTGATAATCACGACGGGGACCGTGCAGGAGCGGATCATCTCCGTTGTCGAGGAGCCAAGAAACAGGCTTCTCAGGCGTGAATGGCTGAACGCACCCATGATCAGTAGATCATAACCTTCTCGCTCGATCACTTCCGAGATTACTTCCTGGGTCTCTCCCTTTATGATCTGAGCTTCGTTTCCACATCAGGGATACCAGCCGACTTCAGCAGTGCTTTGGCTTCGTCGAGCAAAAGATGCCCCCGCTGGTGCGCAGCTTTGGCCTTGCGGGCATCGAGGTCGGCAAGTTCTTCAAGGAGGGCCGTGCGGGCACCCAGCCCGATGTTTCCACTCAGGTTGAAGGGCGCGCTCGATGTGTCGCGGCGACCGATGACATGGATCAGGTCGACAGAGACCGGTGCGCGCTGGTTGATCCAGACGATATGGTCGCAGATGTTTTTGGCATACTGGGAGCCGTCGATGAATGCGATGATCTTGGTCATGTCGTTCTCCTCAATGGCCCATTAGACGTTCCATCGCGCCTGGCTTGTCATGGATGGCCAGCTTGTCGACGATGGTTTCACTAGCCCGGTTCAATCCGATAATAACGACGTCGGCGCCTTCGCGACGGAATTTCAGGACGATCATGTCCAGAGCCGCAACGCTGGAGATGTCCCAGATGTGGGCGCGGCTGACGTCGATGGTGACTTTGTCCAGCGCTTCTTTGAAGTCGAAAGCCTTGTTGAAGTCGTCTACCGAGGCGAAGAACACCTGTCCCTCGACAACGTAGGTTCGATGTCTACCCTCTTGCGACAGCTGCGACGTGACCTCGAAAATCTGGGAAATCTTCCACGAAAACAAGACGGCCGACATCAACACGCCTATCAGCACACCGATGGCGAGATTATGGGTCAGGACAACGCCCGCGACCGTTGCCAGCATCACCACCGACGAGGACCGGGGATGATCCTTGAGGTTGCGGATCGAAGACCACGAGAAGGTACCGATCGATACCATGATCATGATGGCGACCAATGCGGCCATGGGTATCTGACTGACGAGATCGCCAAGAACAAGGATCATGAATAGCAGGAATGCACCTGCAGAGAGTGTCGACAGTCGACCTCGCCCACCCGACTTTACGTTGATGATCGACTGGCCAATCATGGCGCAGCCGGCCATGCCGCCGATGAAGCCCGTCACGGTATTGGCAATACCCTGACCAACGCACTCGCGGTTCTTGTCACTTGGAGTGTCCGTCAGGTCATCCACGATCTGGGCCGTCATCAGGGACTCCAGCAGTCCGACTGCCGCGACCGCCGCCGAATAGGGCAGGATAATCAGCAGTGTTTCCAGATTAAAGGGAACCTGCGGGATCAGAAAAATGGGAAGCGTCGAAGGCAGTTCTCCCATGTCGCCGACGGTGCGGATGTCAAACCCAAAGAAGATCGATAGTGCCGTCAGGGTGACGATACAAACCAGCGGCGAAGGGATCGCCTTCGTGACGTACGGGAAAAGATAGATAATGCCCAGGCCTGCCGCGACAAGCACATAGGTGAGCAGCGGGACATTCGTGAGTTCCGGTAACTGCGCCATGAATATGAGAATGGCCAGTGCGTTGACGAACCCGGTCATGACAGAACGCGACACGAACCGCATCAGGTATCCGAGGCGCGAAAGGCCAGCCACGATCTGAAGAATACCAGCCAGCACGGTTGCGGCGAGCAGATACTGGAGCCCGTGGTCGCGCACGAGGGTAACCATAAGGATCGCGGTCGCGGCGGTCGCCGCCGAGATCATCCCCGGCCGGCCGCCGACGATCGCGATCAGAATGGAAATCGAGAACGATGCATAAAGGCCGACCTTGGGATCGACCCCAGCGATAATAGAGAAGGCGATAGCCTCCGGAATAAGAGCAAGCGCAACAACCAGTCCGGCAAGGACTTCAGCTTTGACGTTGCCAAACCATTCGGCCTTTATAGTGCCGATGAAATCTGTGTTCAAGTTACAGGTCTCCTATGCCGCACACTGTCTTCAAACAGCGTGTGGGTGGATAAAAAAGGGGAGATACGCCTGTGAATTTGCTTGATCTGAGAACACGGAACCGTGGCAGCAGAAAGCAACAGGCGTCAATTCAGAGCATGGTCAGACGAACGCTGTCATTAGGGAGGTCCAATCGGAATACTCACTGCGGGTATCTTGGGGAAGATGAGCAGGAGTTAGCTGGTTGCCGAGGGATAGGCGCTCGGAGAAGCCACCCGCGTGCGGGTCCGGTTGCTGCAGCTAATATCGCGGCAAATCGAGATATGATCAAGAACAAAACTCGGTCGCCGAAAAAAAACATCGACCGATGTCCTGGACACTTCACACTTATCCAAGCACTCTTGCACACTCACCCGCCAAATCAAGTTGACATCAACTAAATATCCATTATTCTGGATATATGGAAAACAGCACGGCGATTACCGCTCTCTCCGCTCTTGCTCAGACAACACGGCTTGAGACATTTAGAACACTGGTCCGCCATGAACCCGACGGCGTACCAGCAGGGGAGCTAGCGAGGATGCTCGACGTTCCGCAAAACACGATGTCGGCCCACCTCGGCACGCTGGCGAGGGCGGGTCTTATCAAGAGCGAACGTCAGAGCCGATCGATCATTTACCGGGCTGACCTCGACGGTTTTCGTGACCTGACACTGTTCCTGCTGAAGGATTGTTGCGGCGGGTCGGCAGAACTCTGCGCGCCACTGATCGCCGAACTCACCCCCTGTTGCGCACCCGAACCGAGGCCGTCATGACGGTAATCCGGCTTGAACCTGTCGGAGCCGACGATCCGGAGTTGAAGGCGACGCTGATCGAGGCGCATCTTCCGACGGACGACATCCGCGACGAGGGCCGCTCGCTCTTCAAGGCTGTCGCCGAGGACGGTGCCACGGTCGGGTACTCGGGCATAGAGGCCTGCGGCGACGCCAGCCTTCTAAGGCCGCTTGTCGTTCTCCCCGACCATCGTGGCAAGGGTTTTGGTCGCATCGTGACTTGACTGGCACTCGACCGAGCCGAGGGCGCCGTAGACATCTATCTCGCAACGACGACAGCCTCTGAGTTTTTCAAAGACCTCGGGTTCGCGGTCGTCGATCGATCCGCCGTGCCCGAACTCTTCCTCTCCACCCGCCAGCTCTCGGGCATCTGCCCTGCCTCCGCGACCGTCATGAAACTTACCAGGCCACCGAGCTAACAAGGGAACACGACGATGACCAACAAGACCTACAACGTGCTGTTCCTCTGCACGGGCAATTCCGCTCGCTCTATTCTTGGCGAATCCATCCTCAATAATGAAGGCAAAGGCCGCTTTCGGGCGTTTTCCGCCGGGAGCCAACCCAAGGGCGAGGTCAACCCGCATGCGCTGCGCGAACTGGAAGCGCTCGGCTATCCGTCCACGGGCTTTTCGTCGAAGAACTGGGATGTCTTCGCCGAACCCGGCGCTCCCGAGATGGATTTCATCTTCACCGTCTGCGACAGCGCCGCGGGCGAAGCATGTCCCGTTTGGATCGGACATCCGATGACCGCGCACTGGGGTGTCGAAGACCCGGCCGCCGTCGAGGGCTCCGATGTCGAGGTACAGCGCACCTTCGCCCAGGCCACAAGGCTCCTCAAGAACCGCATTGCCGCATTCCTCAGTCCTCCGCTGACATCGATCGACAGGATGGCGCTGGAACAGAAGCTTCGTCAGATCGGTCGCATCGAAGGCTCGACCTCCGCACAGGAGGAAAGTGCCTGATGTCCTTGTTCGAGCGCTACCTCACCATCTGGGTCTTCCTCTGCATCATCGTCGGGATTGCCCTCGGCCATCTGATGCCCGGTGTCTTCCAGACAATCGGCTCTGCCGAGATCGCCAATGTCAATATTTCCGTGGCAATCCTGATCTGGCTGATGATCATCCCAATGCTCTTGAAGATCGACTTCCGTTCGCTGTCGAAGGTCGGCAGCTATTGGCGCGGGATCGGGGTGACCCTGCTCATCAACTGGGCCATCAAGCCCTTCTCCATGGCTCTCCTTGGATGGCTGTTTGTCGGATGGATGTTCCGTCCCTATTTACCCGCCGACCAGATCGATTCCTACATAGCGGGCCTGATCATCCTTGCTGCGGCGCCCTGCACGGCGATGGTGTTCGTCTGGAGCAACCTGACGAAAGGCGAACCGCTGTTCACGCTGTCGCAGGTCGCGCTGAACGACGCGATCATGATCGTAGCGTTCGCGCCTGTCGTCGCACTGCTCCTCGGTCTCTCCGCGATCACGGTGCCATGGGACACCCTGGCGATATCGGTCGCGCTTTACATCGTCGTCCCGGTCATAATCGCGCAGGTGATCCGGGTCCGCCTCACGGCCAACGGCACTGAGCGCGCGCTTGATCGCGTTCTTTCGAAACTCCAGCCGCTTTCGCTTGTCGCGCTTCTTGCGACTCTGGTCCTTCTGTTTGGCTTCCAAGGCGAGCAGATCATCGCGCAACCGACGATCATCGCCCTGCTGGCCGTCCCGATCCTGATCCAGGTCTACTTCAATTCGGGGCTTGCCTACATCCTCAACAGGATGGCCGGGGAACGCCACTGCGTTGCCGGACCATCGGCGCTTATCGGAGCCTCGAATTTCTTCGAGCTGGCCGTCGCCGCCGCCATCTCGCTCTTCGGTTTCCAGTCGGGTGCAGCACTCGCCACCGTGGTCGGTGTCCTCATCGAAGTCCCCGTCATGCTCTCGGTCGTCTGGATCGTGAACCGGTCGAAGGGCTGGTATGAGGCCGCGCCGGCCGTCTCCCGAAACAAAGTCTCAAAAAGGACCTGACTATGGATGTTACCATCTATCATAATCCCGAATGCGGAACTTCGCGCAACACGCTGGCCCTGATCCGGCACGCGGGAATCGAGCCAGACATCATCGAATATCTGAAGACGCCGCCGTCGCGTGCGGAACTCGCGAAAATGATCTCGGATGCCGGACTGACGGTCAGACAGGCCATCCGTGAAAAGGGAACGCCCTACGCCGACCTCGGTCTTGGCGACCCCGCACTGACCGATGACCAGCTCCTCGACGCGATGCTGACGGCCCCGATCCTGATCAACCGTCCGTTTGTCGTCACACCGCTCGGCACCCGACTCGCAAGGCCCTCAGAGGCCGCCCTCGACATCCTGCCGAACACGTTCAACGGTCCGTTCACGAAGGAGGACGGAGAACAGGTCCTCAACGAGGAGGCCAAGCGCGTTGTCTGATCTGCCAGCCATGACCGAACATTTGACAGCACCGGATCGCGACGCGCTGCGTCCGCAGTTTTCGACCCACAAGCCGCGTATCCTGATCCTCTACGGGTCCCTTCGGGAAGTTTCTTATAGCAGGCTTCTGGCACACGAGGCCCGCCGCCTGCTCGAACATCTCGGATGCGAGGTCCACGTGTTCGATCCCAGCGGGCTGCCATTGCCGGACGAGGCTCCGGTTAGCCATCCCAAGGTGCAGGAACTGCGCCTGCTGTCCGAGTGGTCCGAGGGCCAGGTTTGGGTCAGCCCCGAGCGTCATGGCGCGATGACGGGAATCATGAAGGCCCAGATCGACTGGATACCTTTGTCCATCGGGTCCGTTCGCCCGACACAGGGCAAGACACTCGCGGTTATGGAAGTGTCGGGTGGAAGCCAGTCTTTCAACGCGGTCAACCAGATGCGCATACTGGGACGATGGATGCGGATGATCACGATCCCGAACCAGTCATCCGTTCCCAAAGCTTTTCAGGAATTCGACGCCGAGGGCCGTATGAAGCCGTCGTCCTTCTACGACCGGGTCGTCGATGTCTGCGAGGAACTCGTCAAGTTCACCATTCTCACGAGGGACGCGTCGGCCTACCTGACCGACCGCTACAGCGAGAGGAAAGAAAAGGCTGAGGAACTCGAAAAGCGGATCGCTCCGAAATCGATGTGATAATCGCCACACTATTTGGACCTGCTTAGTGGCAAGCGGGCAAGAACCGTAGCTCAATCCAGGATTTTGATGCACCAAGGCCTGAAAACGAAAAAGCCTGCCGCGGGAGGAGGTGCGGCAGGCTTTATTAAAAGAAACGAACAGCGACTGGGAGGAAGGTGCCGCTGATCTAACAGACGTCCCTTGGGAGGAGGTGTGGGCCATCTTAAATCGAAGCTCTGCGGGAGGAAGTGCATAGCGTCGATGCCACAAAGATACCCATTATTGCCGCACATTAAATAGACTTTGCAGCAGTGCAGCTATGCGAAAATGCAAAACCTATTCGTGAAGAACAAATTTTCGACTTCGGACTGCGTGCCACGAAAGACACACGATCAGAACCGTGTAACGGTGCTTACTTCATGGCGTTCGCGCAACAGCGAACGCCGAGACTTAGCCCGCGGCTGGAGTACATGGCGAACCATGCTGTTTTTCAGCAGCGACAACAGCATTCCAAACTGCAAGGCCAGAAAATTTGCCCCGGCAAGCAAGCCAAGAAGCCGCACTGCTGTCAACTCCACGATGAACGGCCAGAAAACCGCGACCAATGTCACTAGCGTCAACGCCACTATGGTGATTTTGACAGGATTGGTTCGTTTTTCGCAATAGGCTTTGCCGTCTTTTGCTGGAACGAAACATGTCACGGGCTCAAACCTCCAGCGGTTGTGGGAACCGACAACCGAAGAGCTCCCTCGCTATTCCGTCTGTCGATATGGACATGATGTTTAAGCCCTACGAGTACCAGCTGGGGGAAGTCTTGACACTCGTAGGGCTCTTGGCAACATGCCAGCCGCTGGCTTTGAACAGCGAACTAATCACCTGTCAAAGTCGGCCCAAATCAGCCTACTTGAACCAATGTTAAGTGCTGTGAAGAGATTGTAAAATTAGGTAAATCAATGACGCCGAGATTTAATTGATACTCAGGACTACTGCCGCGCTCGAAAAGCCGTTCCGCTGGACACCGTATCAAAACGCAGTGAACACCCGGGAATATATGTTGTACAACGCGATTGGCTTTGCGAACGTCACTATTGCTCGAGCATAAGCCCTATTTGCTTGTTAACTCTGGAAATATCGGACGGTCCTGCCACGCCTGGCCGCTGAGTATTTTCTCGCGGCCGACTTTGTAAACGGCTCGCATATAGGTGTTATTGAATGGATCGTTGATGTCGTATGGCACCGAGACATCAATGCTAGCCATGTGAAAGCCGATGCCAACCCGGCGGCAATATTCATATGCCGCGTAGAGTGACTGGCGTGTCTGGGACTTTACGAGAATCGAGTATGCGCGTGTACTTACTGATAGCGTCGAGTTCGTCGTAGCCGAAAACTCGGGCATGAGAGCATTGTTGATCAAGAGATACATATCAGACCCCGCAACCCCCTTCGGTATGGGCAAACTCACGTCTGACAGAAGAGCCTCAGGCACCGTGATGATCTGCGCAGAGGGGCCTCCGTCCGAATGCATCTCAATAATTTGACGCCCGTCGACAACCGCATTGATCTGAACTGCTGGGAACGCCCCAGGTATGCTTGCGGAAGCGATCATGACAGTCCGAAACAGATCAAGCGCATCGCTGCGGGGGCTGCTTGCTATAGCGCCCATATCCCACAGGACAGCACGCTGAGTGTCGAGGTTCGTGGTCAGGACAAACAGATCCCGACCCTTTCGATACTCCGTCGAAATTTCATTTAGCAAAGCTCGATCAACATATCTTTCCACCATATTTTTCAATGGCTTCTGGTAGTAAAGGCTCTCGCCAAGCAGACCTCTTACGATGAACTTCTTATCAATCAACTCTGCTGCCACACCGCTCGTATACAGGTGCTCCAAAACATCGTCATACTTGGAGCCCAAGAATGCGAAGGGGGCAATCAATGCGCCAGTGCTGACACCTGTAACGATATCAAACGTGGGGCGATCACCCCTTTCGGTCCATGCCTTGAGAACGCCGACTGAGAAGGCGCCTCCCGCGCCTCCACCGGAAATGGCAAGAAATTTGTAGCGGGCTTTCCCCGCCCGTCTTTGAATTTAATTCTCTATAAAGGCACTGATATTTGCATCCAGAGGCACTCGCACATTTTCGAACCCGACAATCTGAGCTTTGTCTGCATCGGCTTGGGAATACGGCTCCCGCACAGAGGTGCAACCAGTCACCAGCATCATGACAGTCGTGACCGCCAAAATCGCGTATGATCGCAGCCGAACTGAGGTTCCAGGGTTTAAGCGTTGCATCTTATCTCGCTTGAAAATTGGCCGCGCTATATCGCCATCTGGGGGACGCAGTTGCCGGCGACCTAATGCAGCGCCGGCAGGTCAACGCGTTAGACTGGTGACGTCGAAAGTCCCTCTGCCTGTTTGGCTTCGCCCTTGCCGATTCTCGCCTTGAGCCACAGCAGGGCGTCATCCAGGAACGTGAAGACCACTGGAATGACCAGAAGGCTTAGGAAGGTGGAGGTAATCAATCCGCCTATGACAACAATGCCCATGGGTTGGCGAAAGCTTGAGTCTCCCGAGACGAGACTGAGCGCTGCGGGCAGCATGCCGCCGGCCATAGCGATGGTCGTCATGATAATGGGTCGTGCTCGCTTGTGGCAGGCATCGACAAGGGCATCGTAGCGAGACATGCCAGCCCGGCGCGCCTCGATGGCGTACTCCACGAGAAGGATCGAGTTTTTCGACACAATACCCATCAGCAGGATCAAACCGATAACAGCTGGCATCGAAAAGCTTGTTCCTGTCAGCACCAGTGGCAACAGTGCGCCGCCAAGAGCCAGCGGCAGCGCCATCAAAATCGTGACGGGTTGCAGGAAATCATGAAACAGCAGGACCAGAACGGCATAGATACAGAAAATGCCGATTGCCATGGATGTGCCGAAACTGCTGAACAATTCGCTCTGACGTTTCAACTCGCCCTGCTCAACGAATTTCACACCCTGGGGCAGGTTTTTATAGCTGGGCAACTGTTCGGCTTCTGTGGTCACTTCAGAAAGGCTTCTGCCATTCAGCTCTACTGACAGCGAGACGTTGCGCGATCGGTCAAGTCGGTCGATCTGGCTGGGGCTGGAGCCGATTGAGATGTCGGCGATAGCACCAAGCGCGACCTTGCTGTCCTTACCTTCGACCGGGACGAGTGAGATCGCGTCAAGCGACTGACGGCTTGCGCTGTCAAGCATGACGCGAATGGCGATCTGGCGTTCGGGCAGATTGAGCTTCGACAGAGCTGTATCATAGGCACCCGCCGTCGCCACTCGAATAGCCTCGGCAATGGCCTTGGACGTAACACCAAGAGAGGCAGCTTGCGCAAGATCCGGTTTGATGGTGACCTCTGGCGTCTGCATTGCCGCTGATGAGGTGACGTTGCCGATGCCTGGAAGAGTGCGCAGATCGGCCTCAAGGCTCGCTGCCGCCTGATCAAGAAGATCAGAGTCATCGCCAGCAAGCGTCAGCGTGAGTTTCGTACCGTTGCCTCCAGAGCCTATTTCCAGACGAACGCCGGGCAACTGCTCCAGGGCTTTTCGCAAATCATTTTCGATCTGCGACTGTTTTATGTCCCGGTCGTCAATCGGTGTCAGATTGACGACGAGCGTGGCACTGTTGGTGCTTGAGTTCGACGTGCTGTTCATGCCGCCCGTAGAGGCTGTGCCGGTTGCCTGAAACACCGAGGTGACATGGTCTACGCCTGCGATGATCGCAGATGCTTTTCGCGCAGCTTCGTCGGTCGCTTCAATCGTCGATCCATATGGCGTGGTGAGGGTAACCTGCGTTTGGCTGTCATCGGAGGCCGGGAAAAAGCCCGTCGACAAATGAGACAACAGCAGGACCGTGAATGCCAGAAACCCGACCGTTCCGAGCACTGGAATCCAGCGGCGGCGTAATGCACCTTTGACAAGCCAGAGGTAACCGCGCATCAGGCGGCCGTCCTCTTCGTGTGTCTTGCCACTTGCCTTCATCATATAGGCCGCCATCATTGGCGTTACCAACCGCGCAACCAGAAGCGAGGCGAGAACGGCAACCGACGCCGTAATACCGAACTGCTTGAAGATGATGCCGGGAATGCCGCCCATGAAAGCGGTTGGGAGGAAGACCGCGACCAAGGTAAACGTCGTGGCAATAACAGCCAGGCCGATTTCGTCAGCGGCCTCCATCGCCGCCTCGAAGGGGGTTTTGCCCATGTTGAGATGTCGCTCGATATTTTCTATCTCGACAATCGCGTCGTCCACGAGAATGCCGACCACCAGTGAAATCGCCAGCAGTGTGATGGTGTTCAACGTATAGCCAAGCATATACATCACAAGGAAGGTCGGTATTATCGACAGCGGCAGGGCAACAGCCGCCAGAAGCGTCGCACGCCAGTCGCGCAGAAACAGCCAAACGACGAAAACGGCGATGAGCGCGCCCTCATAGACCATGTGCATCGAGGATTCGTAGTTTTGCTCGGTGGGCACGATGGTGTTGTAGGCTTCCTCGATTGTCACGCCCGGATTGGCTGCGGCAAACACCTTCACCGCGTCACGAACTTTGTCGGTAACCGCCGTATCCGAATAGCCTTTCGATCGCTTGATCTGAGCGGCAATCACGGGTTTGCCATTCAGGTAGGCAAGCGAGGTAAGATCGTTGTGGGTATCTGTCACCGTTCCAAGTTCGTCCAGTCGAACCCAGCTTCCGGCCGGCAGGGGGATGGGCAGTGACCGGAGCTGTTCGACACTGTTTGCCGTAGCCAGCGTCCGAACAGACTGACTTTCACCGCCAATTCGGCCCTTGCCTCCAGACAGATCAGACTGCACAGCTTCGACCTGGCTGTTGACATCATTAGCGGTCAAACCAAGGCCATCGAGAAGATTTGCGTTAAGCTCTACCCTTACTTCTCTATCGACACCTCCAAGGCGACCGACTTCACCAACACCGTCCACGGCCATCAGCGCGCGCGACAGATCGTTGTCGATGAACCAGGAAAGCTCTGCAGAATCCAGTTTGTCCGAATGGACGACATAGGTGATGAGCGGCGAGGCGTTCAACGACTGTTTCGAAACGGTCGGCGCGTTCATCTCTTCCGGCAGGTCGTTCTTTGCTTGGTCGACAGCACTCTTGACCTCATCCAGCGCTTCCTGGGTGTCCTTTCCAACCTGGAAGGCAACAGAGATGCTAACAGAACCATCCGTGATCGTTGTTGTAACGGAGTCCAGCTTGGTGAGGCCCGTCAGTTTATCCTCGATCTTGCGGGCCACTTCCGTTTCGAGCTGAGACGCTGCTGCGCCATCCAGCGACGCACTGATTTCAATCGTTGGAAGGTCCATATCGGGAAAATTCTGGACGTCGAGACGATTGAAGGCCCACAGACCACAGGCGGTCAACAGGACGAAAAGCAGAACGGGCGGGACGGGATTGCGAATAGACCATGAGGAGAAATTCACTTTGCTTCCTCCTTTTTGGCAATCGTAGCACCGTCAGACACGCGCACCGCCGAGCCATCTGCGAGGAAAGCACCGCCTGATGTGACGACCTTGTCAGCCTTTTCGATACCAGAAACGATCTCAACACGTTCGCCCTGTCGGCGACCTGTCTCGACGCGCTTTCGCGCAACGGTCACCTTCTCACCCTCGTTCAAAATGAAGACATAGGAAAACCCGTCCCGGAGCGTGACGGCGGTCGCCGGCACTGTCAGCGCATCGGTGTGTTCGAACTCGAAGTAGCCGCTGGCGAGTATACCCGTCTTCGGAGTTTGCATTCCTGCGTCAGGCTGGAGGGTCACGTACACCGTGACCCGACCATTATTTGTCGACGTGGTGGGTGAAACCAGCCTGACCTCGCCACCAACATCGCCGTCAGGGGTCGGTATAACTGCTTTCGTTCCCTGCTTTACATCGGCCAACCGCTTGACCGGCAACTCGGCCTGCCATTCGACCTTGCTTTGGCGGATCAGCTTGAACAGTTCGTCACCGGTATTCACGACGTTCCCGAGAGAGGCCGAACGCGCAGATATGATCCCGTCATCGACGGCGTAAACCTTTGTCCGGTCCAGTGTCAGTTGCGAAGATGCCAGCGCAGCTTTCGCAGAGAGAACGTCGGCTTTCGCCTTGCGCTCGCTGATCAGATACTCCGTCGTTTGCTGCTTCGACAACGCACCGGAGCCCGTCAGGCCTCGGGCGCGATCCGCATCCGCAACCGCTTGATCGAGCGCCGCTTCCTGCTTTTCGACTGTCGCCTGCTGCTGTTCCAGATCCGCCTGCGCAGTGTCAGCGGAAAACTGCACCAGCAGGTCTCCCTTTTTAACCGTCGCACCGATATCTGCTTTGACGTCGATGATTTTAAAGCCGCTCACCTCAGCCGCGATGACCGCTTCATCCCATGCGGCAAGCCGACCGCTTGCGGGAATAGTCACCGGCCAGTTCAAGAGCTCAGGGTTGGATACGGTCACTGTCAAAGCTGCAGCTTGGGAGCCGGTCTGTGCGGCGTCTTCGCTACGGGCCGACTGCGGCATGACAGTTATGGCAAGGGCCATGGCGAGAGGGGAAAAAGCGAATCTACGCATCAGTGTGTTCCAGTCTTAAGAGCATTCGAGGCGCCAGCCGGAGCGGACCAGCCGCCTCCCAGAGACTTGTAGAGTGCGATCCAGTATCGGACCGCATCGCGCCTGATTTCGATGAGTGTTATGGCGGCAGACTGTGCAGAGCGGCGGGCTTCTTCGCGGTCCAGAATACTGGCCCCGCCAGACTTCCAGTTCTCATCGATCGATCGGAAATAGCTCTGGTAATTGTCGGCCGCAATTTTGGCGTCGTTAATACGCTTTAGCGCGGTATTGACGTTGATCAGCGCTGTCTCGACGTCAGAGACGGCGGTCAGAACGCCGGATTTGTAGCTTGCGACAGCAACGTCGTAATCCGCGACAGCACTTCGCACTGCCGCCCGTCGCGTGCCCCCATCAAACAGCGGTATCGATAAGGCAGGACCAAATGACCAGGGAACCGACCTACCGCTTACGGTAGCCTCACTGATGGAAATCGATCCACTTAAGCTGAGACTTGGGTAGAGGTCAGCTTTTGCTGCACCGACATCGGCAATCGTCGCTGCGACCTCGGCTTCCAGAGCATTGACGTCAGGCCTTTGCCGCAAAGCCTCTGCCGGGACGGAGGCAATGCGCACGACTGACGGCTGTGGAATACGGCTCTTTCCCTTATCCAGCAGCTTGCGAACCGAAAGCTCGTCGATGGCCGTTAACTGGACAATCGACTTGACGAGGATTTCACAGTCCCCGTGTTGAGACGTCAGGCTGGACGACGATGTTGCTGCGCTGGCACGCGAGAGCGCCAGATCGGCGGTCGAGGTAAAGCCAGAATCTGCGGATTTTTCAGTGGCCCGTATCGTTTCTCTTTGCGACGCAAGCTCATCTCGGTAGAGCTGCTCCAACTGGCGGCAGGCGCGATACTGAACGTAATAATCGCCCAGTTCGGCTGCGACGGAAACGCGCGCGTCATGCCATGACCAGACCTTGCCTTCAGCTCGCGCTGCCGCAGCTTGTGTCTCTTTCTTGGTTTTTCCAAACAGATCAAGCTCCCAGGAGGCGTCAAGTCCGCCACTCTTGCTGGTTCCAGCTCTGATTTTGTTGAGGTCATCCCCGTTGTTTCCCTCACGCGACACGGAGGCGGAACCATCGAGTGATGGGAAAAGACCGGCTCTGGTCGAATCGAGCGACGCGCGAGCCTTATCGATGTTGGCGACCGCCTCCTGGATGGAGGGATTTCCGCGCTCTGCCAGATCGAGCAATTCCGTGAGTGAAGGATCTTTAAAACTGGCCCACCAGTCTATGAGATCGGCAGGGCGGCCACCGTGTGGCAATGTCTCATGCCAATACAAAGCAACGTCGGCATTAGAAGGCTTGAGTTCGCCAAGGGTCGTGCAGCTTGATAGCGACACAAAAATAGTGACGATAGATATGGAAGACAAAAATGCGCGCATGTGTTTAAGGCTGCCTTGAGAGCTGTCGCCTGCACTATAGGGATGGTGATGTTAATGTCGGTCAAGAACGTGTTAAGTTATGTAAAAGTGCTGTATTTGAAGGCGCTAGGCCTTAAAGGTGGAAGCATCGACGCGACGGATGCAAGACATGCCCAAGGTGCTTTTAATCGATGATGACATCGAGCTCACAAATCTGCTCTGCGAATACCTGACCGAAGAAGGTTTCACGGTTGACACCACAGACGACGGCAGAACCGGTGTCGCTGTAGCAACGACGACGTCACTCGATCTCATTGTCCTCGACATCATGATGCCCCGTATGAACGGCCTCGATGTGTTGCGGAAAATCCGGCAGGTTAGCGATGTCCCGGTTCTGATGTTGACGGCCCGCGGTGATGACATTGATCGTATTTCCGGACTTAATCTCGGCGCGGACGATTATGTCGCCAAACCCTGTTCGCCGGGAGAACTGGCTGCTCGAATTCGAGCGATTCTGCGTCGATCCAGCCGAACCGAACGGGATGGTGGACTAGAGGTGCTGAAAACGGGCGCGCTGATGCTATATCCCTCAACCCGCAGAGCCGAGTGGTCCGGTACCCAGCTTGAACTGACTGGCACCGAGTTCAGTCTGCTCGAGGTGCTTGTCCGTTCTTCCGGCCAGTTGGTTTCCAAACAGGATATCTCGTTGCGCGCCTTCGGCAAGCCCCTGACCGCATTTGATCGCCGCATCGACGTCCATATCAGCAGTATCCGCCAAAAGCTCGGAACGCGCGAAGACGGGCAGCCCTGGATTCAGGCCGTAAGAGGACGCGGCTATCAGCTGTTAGAGGGCTAGCGATGCATCGACTGTTCTGGAAATTTTTCACCGTGGTTTGGCTGGCCATGGCAGGGTCAATAGCGCTGTTGTTTGCAATCAGCACCCTGTTCCAATCTCCTTTCGAAGAAGAAGTCACCAACCGCGAACACAGGCTTGCCTTGGACATAACTGCCCAGGTCTTGCAATCAGATGGAATGGACGCTGCACAGAAGCTGGTAGCAGCCATGCAGCGTACCGGTCGAGAATTATCCATTCGCATCAGCCCGGTTGGTCCAGCAATCGACTGCGTGGTGAAGGCGGGACATGACTTATTTGTAAATGCGGTGAGAGACGGCAATTGCTACGAGGTCGAGATTGCTGGATCGCCTCAGGGTGTGATTTCGAAAACCTGGCCCCGGACAGTGCCATGGTTGGCCGCACTCATGGCAGCCGCAGCGGCTGCTTACTGGCTCGCCCGGTACTTTATCACACCTGTGGAGCAACTGCGATATGGGCTGCGAGCCATAGCAAATGGTCAACTCGACGTCAGAATAGCACATACAATTGGCAGCAAGCGCGACGAAGTCGCCTCTTTGGCGCATGACCTCGACACTACGGCAGCACGGCTTCAGGAACTCCAGATTGCACAGCAACAGTTGTTTCACGATGTCTCTCACGAGATACGCTCACCCCTGTCAAGATTGCAGGCAGCTATCGGCGTATTGCAACAAAACCCGGCGCGGTTGACCGCAATGATCGAGCGAATGGGAAGAGAAGTCGAACGCTTAGATGAATTGGTTGGGGGAATTCTAACTCTGGCCAGGCTTTCGGAACGAAATGCTCCGCGCTTTGATCGACAGACACTGGATGTTGTCGATCTCGTGAGGGAGATTGTTGAGGATGCGAGTTTCGAAGGTCAGTCACGCGATATTTCGGTTCAATATGAAGGCGTCGACACATTCGTTGCTTCCGTCAACGGTGAATTGATTTACCGGGCGCTAGAAAACGTTATCCGCAATGCAATTGCCTACACCAGAGACAAGACTTCTGTTCTCGTCACTTCGGAACTACGCGGTCAGCAATTTTCACTGTCGATCCAGGATGCGGGACCTGGCGTACCGGACGCGGAACTGGACGCCATTTTCCAGCCGTTCTCACAGAGCTCCACCGTCACGACGCGTTCAGGCTTTGGCCTCGGCCTCGCCATCACCCGCCGCGCTGCCGAATGGCATGGCGGTTGCGCAACGGCCAGCAATACACCGTCAGGTGGACTACGTGTGGAAATCACGATCCCGGCCAGTTCCTGAGATGCTAGAGCGGTGATTTAGCCGCCCATCGTGGGTGTTAAATGAAAGCTGCGGTCTCTCCTCGTTTAAGATGGACTTCGCAACCAGGCTTACAATTTACCCAACTTTACACGACGTTTACAGCGCTTAACGTCTGGCTCTCTATGGATGTTGATCATTGTCTATAAGGAGTTTTACCTTGCCGGCCATTGATCATGAAGCTTTCCCCAAATCGTATCTTTTTCCGCTATATCGTCATGTCTCTCTGTTGATCTTCACATCGATGCTTGGCGGATGCGTTGTGGGGCCTGATTACGAAACGCCGTCTCTCTCACTACCCGCGAAGTGGAATGCGAAGGATAAGGCACGCGCTGAGGCACCGGACTTAAACGATTGGTGGAAGAAGCTCGATGACCAGGTGCTCAACGAACTTGTTGCTCATGCCGTGCAGGACAATCTCGATGTTGCAGTCGCAAAGGCGAAAATCCGAGAGGCCCGTGCGACCACTCGAGAGCAGATTGGGGGTCTGTTTCCAGCGGTATCTTCATCAGGCTCCGCTACCCGCGCCAGAAGCGAGTCCGGCAATGACCAAAGCTCATCAACTCAAAATCAGTTTCAGGCGGGTTTCGATTCGAGTTGGGAGCTCGACTTGTTTGGCGCAAACAGACGTGGGGTTGAAGCAGCGAGATACGGCGAACAGGCTACTGAAGAAGAGTTAGAAGATACGCTTGTGACCCTAATTGGGGACATTGCTGCCTCTTACGTGCAGGCACGGGAATATCAAGAGCTGATCGATCTGGCTGAACGCTCATCAAAATCACAGCGTCAAACGGTGAAGCTGACGAAGGAACTATTGAAGGAAGGCTATGCGACCATGGGTGATGTAACCAAGGCCGAGGCCCAGGCAGCTTACACCGAAGCCGACATTCCCTCCTATAAAATTTCCTATGCACAGTCGGTGCATCGGGTGAGCGTTCTAACCGGGCAGGCACCATCGGCGCTTGATGCTACATTCAACAAAAAACGCAAGATACCAGTACCTCCGACGTCGACCTCCACTGGCATTCCGGCAGATCTTCTGGTTAACCGCCCTGATGTCCGAGAGTCTGAGCGCAAACTGGCACAATCGACGGCTCGGATCGGTCAGGCGCAAGCCAACCGATATCCCTCTATTTCGCTATCGGGTTCGATTGATACTTCCGGCGCGAGTTTGGGCGATATCGGCAAAAAATCGACCATCGGGTGGTCGATCGGTCCTAACATCAACATACCGCTGTTTCAGGGTGGAAAACTGCAGGCGGCCGTTGATGTCACAAAGGCCCAGCGTGACCAAACTTACTTTACCTACCAGTCAACCGTTCTGTCTGCGATGGAAGATGTCCAGAACGCCATCGTTGCAATCAATCAATCGAGAATTCGGCAGTCGAAACTCGCTGTCTCCGTCCAACGGTATCGGCACACTTTACAGATGTCGACTGAGCTTAACAGAACGGGCGATAGCGATCTCTTCAGTTTGTTGGATACGGAGCGGTCACTGTACTCCGTCGAAGAGGATTTGATCGAGACGCGATCTGATGTTGCAACTTACTATATCGCCCTGAATAAGGCTCTCGGCGGTGGCTGGGGTGGTAAAATCGATTCATCAAAGCCCAGTATCACTGACGTTCATGAAGGGCCACATTCCACGCCGAAACACAGCCGCCATTGATCAGCTTCAAGCCTGTTACAGCGCATCGTTTGTCGTAGGCCTGCAAGATCAAGCGGCGAAACAAGCGATCGCGGACGATACGCGATGAAAGATTCGTGACGCGCAACCTCTCCTCTTCGAACACGAACAGAGCTTGGATGCTGTCCGAGAAGCCGGTGGGTTTAAGCGCCTCAATGGAATCCCCCGATCGCGGCAGTTCCGGGTGATCTTCTGCCAGGCCAATCGACAGTATCCAATTGAAATCTGCAACTTAGATTGACCGAACTGCAGCTGTGCACGTCCCGAAATACGTCCTGCGTCGTTGTGCACTCCGCGCTCAGTCACACCGTCTGGCCCGCTGAAGGGAACGGCGGTGACGAAATCGAGATAGCTACTGGGTTCGATGAGAGCCAGATACATTCCAGGCGCTTTGGGATCCGGAATAACCTGTGCGACTTCGGCCACCGGAAAATATTCCCGCGTCGCCGCCACTTTCCGAGGTTCATAGTATACGATCCAGTCTCCGACGCAGGCTTGGACGCAACCGAGATACTGGCTCGGAAACTGATATTGCTCAGCCGGGCTGTCTTCGTAGATCGTATCTGTGCGGTGAATGAAAGCCCCGAATCCCGTAGTCGATCTCTATCATGGTGACCGCGATTTAAGCCAGAGAGATCGATCATTCGCGGATCGCAATCGTGGTAGAGATATTCTCAACAACCAGGCCTATATCGGGCTACTCGCCTTCAATCACCTTGCCTATCGAAAAAATCCCACGACAGCACGTCGGGTCTCACGGGACAATGCAGCCGAGCACATGTCGTGCAGGAGGTGCCTTCGCTCAGAATCCTTGAAGATACCCTTTGGCAACGGGTGAAGATGCGCCACGAGAGCTGGCGCACGGTCTAGGATATAGTTGTCACCGTTCGGACGGACGGCTTCAATCCGCACAGGTGCTAAGGATCGGTGTCATCAGCCTGACATGCTTATCGACACGCTCGAGAACTTTATGCGGAACGACTTGCCGTTCCGGCAATGACCACCAAAGTTCGTTGATACGCTCGACCGTGTCGGCAACTGCCCTGAGGACGGCTGCTTCCGGCAGGCGGGCGCGATTGGAGAAGGCTTTCCAGCGCTGCACCGTCATCGCCTTGAAGGGGCGCTCGCCGGCAAGCGACAGCGCCATAGCATCCGCGGGGATGTAAGGCACTGTCGAGAGTACGTCGTAGACAGGCGCGAGTTGCGGCGTGTCGCCAGCTTCGCGATAGATGAGCGACCAGTTCTTGAGGTGCATATCGCCGTTGCCGGTGATCGCGGCGAGAGCCAGCCTGCGGACGAATTCGAGTGCGGCCGCAGACGAAACGGCAACGTTTAGGGCTGCGGCGATATCATGATAGGCCGCACCTTCGTACTTTCGCGAGGGATTGACGCCGAACACCTGCGCGAAATCCTCGATATGGATCCGCTCGCCGTTTGCGCCGCGATCGAAACGTTTGACGAGCAGGACTTTTCCGTCCGACAGCGTCTCGAACTCCTTTGGAATACCTTCGAACTCCGATTGCTCGACTAGTTCGCGTTCCGGAACCTCCATTCCGATCGCTTCAGCCAATGCGAGATTGGCATATTCGTTTTCCGATACGCCAAGAAACGAAGTGGATGGAAACTTGGCTATGTATGATCCCTGGTCGTCACCGAGCGGCAGCGTCAGTCCACCCCCTTTCCCAGTGTTCTTGATTACGGAAAGCTTCATCTGGACACCGGCGAGCGAAAACCGTACTTTCGGCTTGGGAACAGACAGGTTTTCGAGACCCGCGACCGTTCCATCACTTGGCACGACGCGGACAGCCCCCGGCAGATCCGAGCCGAGTGCGACGAGCAGGTCGAAGTCGTTGCCCGCACGAACACCCCCCGCGTGGTGTTTTTCCATCGCCTCACGCAGTTTGTCTTCGGGGAGCAGATTGGCAAAGAACGCCGGCAACGCTCTGGCAATGGGTTTCGGGTCCTTGCGCAAGCCGCCGGTGGCTGCGCGAAAAGACAGGCTGAGCACCGGGAAGCCGCCGGTCGCGCGATAGCTGCCTTCGAAGCTGAAGGCGTTGAAGTCGCCAGGCGTCCGAACGATTGTGCCGACCCTCACATCGTTCAACAGCACGTCGAGGGACGAAATCGATCGCGGATCGGAGGATGCCTCAGACATTCTCGTTCCCATCTGGGTGAGCCATGAATGCTGGAAGATCATCGAGATCGTCATGCGGCCGCAACAGCGCATCGACGGCCGGAACCAGAGCTTGTGGTATGAGCATCAATTCAAGGCCGAGCGCGCGGGCGATGTTGATGAGGGTCGTCGTGCGCGCAGCACTACTTCCAGCTTCTATCTCACGATAACGGGGACGCGATATACCCGCCATGTCGGCAACCTGCTCCTGCGTCAGTCGCCGGACTTTTCGCGTAGACTTCAGCAACTGCCCGATTTCCGACAAGGCATCTGACTCAGGCCGTGCCATCTTACCTACCCAAACGTTTTTCATTGCAGGAGATAAGCTATCTCAAACATCCCGAGCTCAGTCAACAAAAAGAAATAAATACGGATCATTACCCATCAATTGATCCATTTACCTATCAAGCCGATTTTCGGAACCGATGCCCCTCTGTCAGCAAGCCGTATCCAACATACATGCTTTGTCGAAGGCAGCCCCCTATTCCCGCTCGCCCTCGACACTGGTGCCAGAGAGAAACGGAGTGAGAATGCCCAAACACGTTCTATCTCACGTCATGTCCAGCGGAAAATCTCGGCATTCTGTCAGGTGCGTATCGCACAGATATCCGCAAAGCTGTTGTTGGAGAATATCCTTGCAACGCAGAAAGAACGCCGAATAACAGTGGTGATCTAGAAGAATATTTTGAATCACTGATTATGATCGAAAGCTTACGCATGTTGGGTGACTGATTTTTTCAATAACCAGGCAGCACACGGCAAGAAGAACGCCATTCTTAATGGTATCTGATTAAAAAGGTGCGTAAGGAATACTAATATCGGTAAATGCTTTACGATGCATCCATAGCTGACGACATGTACCAATTACTTCCGCTTCACCATCCGCCGAAGCATAGATCGTGCTCTCGATTTACGTGGAATAAGCTCAATGTCACTAACCAGCTTTGCGCCACCGTCCTGGCGCTCCAGCGTAATCTTGCGGCTGTGAAATGCTTCCAACTCGGCACGATGCGCCACGCTGATAATCGTGGCGTCGGGTAGCTCATCGATAACAGTCTGCATCATCTTGTCCTGACTTTTTTCGTCCAGCGCTGCTGTCGCTTCGTCCATCACAATGATATCGGGGGCGTTGAGCAGCAGGCGTGCAAAGGTAAGTCGTTGTTTTTCTCCGCCAGACAGTGTCTGGTCCCAAGGCGCCTCGTCCTCGATCTTGTCCTTGAGTTGGCCAAGACCGACCTTGTCTAGGGCGGCGCCGATCTCTTCCGCCGACCAGCTTTCCGCCGGTTGCGGATAAGACACCGCGCGGCGCAGCGTCCCGGCTGGAATGTATGGCCTCTGTGGCAGCATAAACAACTGGCTGCCTACGCGGAAATTCACGCTGCCGCCGCCCCAGGGCCAGAGGCCGGAAATGGCGCGGACCAGCGTGCTTTTGCCCGAGCCCGACTCTCCTGACACCAAAACTCTCTCGCCCGCACCAATTTTCACATCCGTTTCCTTTACGACGGCGGTTCCATCTCCCAGGGACACGGACACATCCTTGAGGCTAAGCATGGTCTCGCCTTCTGTCTCACCGCGAACGATGCGGCCAAAACTGTCACTTTTTTCAGCCCGTTCAAGGCCATCAAGCGACATCATAAGTGAGGCGACACGTCGAGCACAAGCGTTCCAGTCGGCCAGGCGCGGATAGTTATCGACCAGCCAGCCAAATGCGGACTGAACGATGGTAAATGCGGACGCTGCCTGCATGACCTCGCCCAGTGACATGCTGCCATCAAGAAACTTCGGTGCACACAGCAAAACCGGCACGACTGGTGCGATCAGCATTGAACTGTTGGAGACGACCGTGGTGCGCATATATTGCTGCGCCATAAGCCGCCATTGTCTCCGGACAGTGTCGAACCTTTTGTCGAGATCGTTGCGCTCCTCCTCTTCCCCTCCAAGCAGGGCAATGCTCTCACCATTTTCCCTAACGCGGGTCAGCGTGTAACGGAATTCTGCTTCAACCTGATTCTTAACTTCGGAGACCTTGACGAAGTTTCGGGCAATAAAGGCGATGGATGTGGAGGTAATTGCCGCGTAAATGATGGCGGCTATGACGAGGAAGCCAGGAATGGTGACCCAGACACCGCCAATGGACAGCGTTAGCGCCCCACCAATCGTCCACAGGACGACGATGAAGGTTGAGGCGGACACGAAGGCGGCGATGACGCCAGAGACGAAATCGACCGGCGCTTCGGTGGCGATGCGCATATCCTCCGAGAGCCTTGCCTCGGGATTTTTGTGGTCGCCATCGATCAAATTGAGCTGGTAGTAGCGGCCGTTTGCAATCCATCTGCCAACGAGCAACTTGGTCAGCCAAGAGCGCCAGCGCCGCTGAATGCGCATTCTGACATAGACCTGTGAGGTGACGATGAACACGCTTCCGATAACCAGAAGCGGGAAAATGGAGGCGAGGGAATAGACCGTTGACGCGTCCCGTTTTTCGATCGCGTCGAATATTCCACGATTCCAGATATTGATCCCATATTGGAAGCCGACATTGATCCCGATCATGGCCAGCAGGCCAAGCGTGAATAGCCATGCCAGCTTATCGCCTCGGCGGCTCCAGAAGCCGCGAGCGCTGATCCAGAAACGCTTAAGCAAGTATTTTCGACGTGCTTCCTGAGCCTCTTCCGGTGTCAATCCGGCAGTGGGTTCCCCTTCCTCTGGAGGAAGCTCTTCAGCATCATCATGAACATCTTGGGGAGATGCAGCTTTTTCGCCGGATTCATTGGCACCAGGGGCCGGCTTCGGTTCGATTTCATTATTTTTCATGGGCGCTGAACGACTAAAGATCGGAAAGGTTTCACGACTTTGTGAATGTGCGTGAATTATTCTTTAGAATGGTATAGTGGAACCAAAGAGATGTAGGTTGCAACATTCAGAGCACGCGTCAAAACAACCAAAAGAATTGGATCAGGGGCACGTCGCAGCAAGCGTCAACAATTATGGCCGATTGGCACCTAGACTGTCGGCGCTTTGAGCCAGTATCTGTTGCAAACGGCGAATATCTTGAAATCTGGCGTGATTTCCTGATCCCTGTACATTTCCGTTCGACGGCAGGTGAGCATTAAACTGCCACCGCCCAACGGCTGTGATGAGGCGTACAGAAATGACCCCGTCAACGTGAAAATATCAAGGCGTTATCGTGCGTATCGGCACAGTCACCCTCCGCCGGTTCACAGTATTCTGCAAGGTTGGGTCGATGATACCGATGTTGACCTCAACCTCACCAATGCGGCGGAACTTCAAAAACGTGCTTTTTTATCCCACGGCTTACAAGCCGGGCACATTGCGGGAAAAGCTGTTCGGCGCGGGCAACTATTTACCCGCAAACCACCCGGCACACCGTTATCGCGACATTCAAGCGGTCAAACGCGAGGGGGCTGCCCTTATGGCGTCAGCACCGAGAGCTGCCGTTGCCTGAAAAGCAGAGCGCCACCGCCTTGAAGAGCGGTGGCGCGTTTTCGTGAAGGCGGTGAAGCCTAGTGACGTTCCAAAGCCCTGCGATTGGCCGCACCGGCCACCAGCACAAGAAAAATCAGCACACCGGTGGCCACCTGTTGCCAGTAGAAATTAAGGCCTGACAACAAGAGACCGTTGGTAACGATGCTCAGCAACAGCACACCCAGCACGGTGCCAGCCACGTTTGGTCGCCCATGGGGATTGAGGGTCGTGCCGATGAATGTCGCGCCGATGGCATTGAGCAGGAAAGCGTTGCCGGATGAAGGAATATAGACGGTGACCGTCGAGGTGACGATCAACCCGGCCAGTGCGGCGATCAGGGCTGCGACGATGTAGGTCGTGGCGATCTGCCGCGACCAGCGAATTCCTGAATAGCGCACCACACTCGCCTGAATACCCGAGGCAATCACCATCCTGCCGAACCGGCTTCGCGACAGCACTGCCCATGCCGCCACGATAACGACAAAGGCGATGACAAGCGGGACAGGAATGCCGAGAAGATTGCCGTGACCGAGGGCCTTGAACGCATCCGGAATCGTCGCAGGCGGCAGATAGACAGGGTTGCCGCCATTGGTCAGAAGCTGCTGGATGCTGCGCCCCACAAACAGCGTACCAAGCGTTGCCAGAAACGGCGAAATGCCAATTCCGGAGATGAGAATGGCATTGAACACACCGACCATTCCGCCGCCTAAAAGCCCAGCCAAGGCAGCAACCCAGACAGGCTGGCCGGCAACGACGAGGGAGACGAAAAAGAAGCTGGCGAAATCGATGGATGTGCCAACCGAAAGGTCGATGCCACCCGACGCGACCACGAATGTCATGGCGATTGCAGTGATCGCCAGCAGCGTGAAGTTGTTGACAAGCAGGCTCGTCAAATTGGCCGATGTCAGAAATCCTGGTGCTGCATAGGAAAACAGGATGAACACGGCGAGCAGAATGATCGGCAATGCGTATCGCGTGACGAAAGAAGAGCGGCTTTGCGCCGGTGTTTCCGTCTTTGGAAGAGATGCGGATTGAAATGCCATCTTAGCGGTTCTCCCTGCGCAGAATGGTTGTGGCAGAGACCACCAGCAGGATCAGAACGCCCTGGATACCATTGACCAATGTGCTGGAAATGTTGAGTAACTGAAAGCCGTTGATGAGGCATCCGATGAAGATCGCAGACAGAAATGTACCGGTTATTGTCGGCACGAGCCTGCGGGAAAATACCGAACCCAACAGTGCGATGACGACCACCGGCAACAGCATTTCCCCGGCACCGGTCGTGCTTCCGCTCAAATACGATACCGACAGAATACCGGCCACACCACCGCAAAAGCCGCTGGCCAGAAATGAACCCGCAACGAAGCGTTTCACCCGCAGGCCGGATGCCGTTGCTGCCTCGGGGAACTCTCCCACCGCATAAAGCCGCAAACCAACCGGCGTGTATTGCACGATTGCCGCTGCAAAAATGGTAACGATCACAAGCACGTAGGCCAGGACTGGAATGTCCAGAGGACCATAACCGGAAAAGGCTGAGAGAACATCCGAGGACGCCGAGATGACCGTGTTCTGGGTGAGCACGAGTTCCAGACCGGCAACGATATTCATCACCGCCAATGTCGCAAGCAAAGGCGCTATTCCAGCGATCGTCACCGCGAAAGCGTTGACCGCACCAATCAGCAGCCCCACGCCCAAGGCACCTGCTGCGGCAACACCATCGCCATGCCCGCTCTGCAACAGCGTGGCATAGACGGCCGCACTCAGCCCCATATTGGCAGCAAGCGACAGATCTATGCCACCTTTGACGACATTCGATCCCCCCGCGATCAAAACGACAGTGAGCCCAATGGCAAGCACACCCGCAATGGCCGACTGCGACAGAACATTGCCGAGGTTTCCGACAGACAAAAAAAACGGCGTTGCGACAGAGAAATACCCGAACACAAGCCCGAAGACGGCCAGCGCACCACCACGCAGAAACAGAATTTCGAAATGCTTCGACAAACGAATTTTATCTGAATGACCCGCACCAACGCCATCGAGCGCGACAGTGGCCGGATAGGATGTATCAGCGACCATGGTCATGCCCTTCCAAAGCGCCCGTGACTTCTGCTAGCACCTGCTGCTGGCTTGCTTGCGATGACTGTAACTCGCGCGTGATCCGACCGCGGTAGAACACCAGAATTCGATCCGTGATGCCGAGCAGTTCCTCGATATCCGACGACAGTACAATAACACCCGCGCCGCGCCCCACCAGTTCGCTGATCAGCGTGTAAATCTCGACCTTGGCGGCGACATCGACGCCCACCGAGGGCTCATCGAGCAGATAAATTTCGGATTGGCGGCTGAGCCACTTTGCCAGGGCGACCTTCTGCTGGTTGCCGCCAGAGAGTGTACGGACCAGCGCATCGGTGCCATCGGCTTTGATGTGCAAACGCGCTATGAGATCATTGGCATGCTTTTGCTCTTTGCGTCTGTCTAAAAATCCCAGCCCCGAAAAACGCACCAGACTGGCAAGCGTCATGTTTTCACCAACCGTCATATCCAGCGCAACGCCGTCACGCCTGCGATCTTCCGGCACGAGGGCAATCCTGCGCGTGGTGGCTGTTGCAGGCGATGATAGAGACACACTTTCTCCCAGCACCCGGATCGACCCCGCGGACGGCCTTTCAAGCCCAAACAGTGAGAGGATCAGGTCTTTCGCACCCGATCCCACCAGACCGGTCAAACCGACAACCTCGCCCCGCCTTAAACCGAAGCAGACATCGCAGTACTTGCCCGTAAGCTCCAGCGCTTCGACATTCAGCAGTGTTTCTCCAAAAGCCACGTCTGCCTTGGGGTAAAGCTCATCGATCGTCCGGTTGACCATGAGGGTGCCGATATGGGTAGCGGATGTCTCTGAGACAGGCAGCGTCGCCACATCGCGGCCATTGCGCAACACGGTAACGGTGTCGCAAATGTCAATGATCTCGCCAAGATAATGCGAGATATAGATGACGGTGATCCCGTCGGCGCGAAGCTTGCGAATGAGACCGAAGAGAAGATCGGCCTCCTGCCGCACCAGCGCTGCCGTGGGCTCGTCGAACACCAGAACCTTGGGGTTATCCAAAAGCGCACGCGTGATCTGAACTATCTGCTTTTCCGCCGCAGTCAGTTCCAAGATCAACGCGGAAGTCGGCAATCTCACGCCGAAATAGCGTTCCAGCGTCTGCGCTGCCCGCCGCCGCATCAATCCCCGGTCAAGAAAAGGCGTGCCGGCGATGCGCGGTTCCCGACCGAGAAAAAGCGCCTCGCCGACGGTGAACGTCGGCACCAGAAGCCGGTCCTGATGGATGAAACGGATGCCGAGGCTTTCCACCAGATGTGGGGTGAGCCGGTCATGTACCTTGCCGTCGATTTCGATCACGCCGCTATCGACGGAGTGCAGCCCGGCAAGCAGCTTGATGAGCGTGGACTTGCCGGCACCGTTTTGCCCGACCAGCCCATGCACTGTCCCCGGCTTGACGCTGAGCGAAGCATGATCCAACGCCTGCGCACCACCAAAGGCCTTGCTGATATTTTCAAAGCGGATGATCGCAGCGGCTGACGCAGGCGCTTCACTGTCTATATCGAGGGCAAAAGCCATGACAAATCTCCCCGGAATCGCGCTGCGGCCGTTACCCGATGCCGAGTTTCTTCGTCACCTCAGCGACATTCGCCTTGTTGGCGAGCAGTGCCGGCACATAGGTCTCACGCGCAATCGCCTGCCCGGCCAAATGACGCGCCACATTACGGATCGCTATCCTCCCGAGTTCGGCAGGTTGCTGGGCGACATCGGCAGCGGCTGGCGAATTGGAGTCGGCGACCAGTTGAAGAACTTCGGGGCTGCCATCCACACCGTAGGTTTTGATCTCCGTCCGGTCAGCAGCCGTCAGGGCCTGCGTCGCACCCAGTTGAGGGATATCCCAGGCAGACCAGACAGCCTTGATGGAGCCCTTTTCCGGGTACTTGTTCAAAATGGCGGTGATCTGCGTAAACGCGTCCTGCACCGTGTTGGGTATGACGTCGCGCAATTCCGGCTGAATAATCTTGATCTTGGGAAAATACTTGGTGACGGTGACGAGTTGGTCGTAGCGGATCGCGCAAGGCGTGACGCCGTAAAAACCGTTGAAGACGACAATATTGCCTTCGCCGCCGATGTCGGACACGAGTTGCAGCGCCAGATCCTTGCCAATGCCCCAGTTATCGGAGGTCGAATTGTTCAGCGAATTCGTCGAACCGACATCGATGGTAAACACGGGAATGCCTGAGTCCCGCGCCCGTTTCAGCCAGGGGTCGATCACGCTCAACGTGCCCAGCAGTTGCACGATCGCGTCTGGCTTTTGCGCAATCAGCGTCTGCAACTGCGACACAAGCTTGCCGTCATTGCGTCCGGCATCGACCGCGATCGGCTCGCCACCCAGCTTTTTGACCTCATCGATCTGGGCGTTGTAGGCCTGCAGGTCAAAAAAGTGATCGGTGCCAGTCGCGCTGATGCCGATGCGCTTGCCTTTCAAAGACAGGCCATCTTCCGCAAGAGCACCAGTTTTCAGTGTCATTCCAACACCCGCTGCAACACCAGCGACCGTTGTGAGCTTGAGAAGATTGCGGCGGTTTAGGCCGGAGGAAAGTTCGTCTGTCATGGCACGCCTCGATTAATTGATATAATCCATAATTAAGATCAACTAATCCCAGGCGGACAGGCAGAATTTTCCAAAAGCGCGAAGCTGGTTGAAAATTCTGCGAGATCTGCGCGTCACGTTAGGCGAACAATGTCACGTTAGCTTCATACGTGCGATAGCTCTGCCAACGGGCAGAGACAACTCTGATGAAAGACGTTCCGCACGATACGCTCCGATCGCTGGATAGGCTGTTAGACGTTGACCTGTCTATCGGCCAGACGCGCTTTCACTGGCTACGCTCGGCGCGAGAAGCGCCTGATGCATCGAACATAGTCGGGTTGACCGAGCGGATAGCCTTTTTGCGGCGGCTGGAGATCGATCCGACGTTGCAAGCGCGCATAGCCGCGGGACGGTGGGACCGGATGATCCGGGAGGGTGACGCAACTCTGCCATTGGGTCTGAACCTGTCGGTCAGCTTTGGGCGGACAGAGGTGGAAGCGGTCTTCCAGTGTCGCAAAGCCTGTCGCTCAGGCCGGTGTTGCATCTAATTATCACGACACTTTCCCAATCTTTCAAACAGGTCGTCAAGATCAGCGCGAGCGCGGGCGATGTCTTCACCGTCGCCGTTGCGTTCGGCAAAGGCCACCTGGCGGCGAAATAGATCCTCAGCGCTAGCATGATCACCGGCCGAGAAGCTGGCAATCGCCAAATCGCGCAGCGTCGCGCCGATCACGTCGAGAATTTCGTGCTGCTCGGCGATCGCCAGTCGTCGGCGCATAAGTTCCACCGATCTGTCGGGGTGGTCGAGCGCGTATTCGTTCTGGGCGAGGTTGGCGATTATACGTAACAGGGCCGGATCGCTCTCGCCTAACACGATCTCGGCGCGTGCGAGAGCCTCAGAATTGAGCTTGCGCGCCTCTTCGAATTCGTTGGTCTCATGTAGGCAGAAGGCGAGATCGGTCATCGCGGCGAGCACGGCGTTCTCCTCCGCTTCCGGATCGGACTCGACGATCTTAAGTGCGTCGCGATGCAGATTGACCGCTTCCTGCCACTTGTGATCGCGGGCGAACGCGATGGCCCTGGCGGTTGTCAGCGAGGCGCGTTCCGGCGGGGTCAGGAAGGAATGCCGGCCGTCGATCGCAAGTGCCGTTTCAACCGGCTCGAGATAGGCAGGATTGTGCTGCTTCCACAGTACGAAGCCGCGGATCAGGCTCGATCTGCCAAGGACATAGGGCTGGTCGGCCGCAGGATTGTCCTTGTCCTCGACCAGTTGCTGGCAAAGGCGTGCCAGCTCCAGAAATAGCGCCTCGACGCTGAAGCTACTCTTTGGATCGCGGACCATTGCCCGCAGGTCCTCAAGCCGTTGTTCGGGGTCGATGGCAGAGGAAAATTCCTCGCCCATTCTTTTGAGAACCCGCTCAATATCTTCGCCTGCATCCTCGCGACCACCAGCCTGGGCACGACGGTACAGGTAAAGCGCCTCTTCCAGGTTCCGCTCGGTGCCTTTTCCATCCTCGTTCGCGCGACCGAGCGTGTATGCCGCCCGGTCAAAACCGTTCAGGAGCGCGTCGGAGAGAAGCAGAATGCCTTTTTCAGCATCCTCTTTCACGATAGTTCCATAATAGTAGGCGACGCCGAGATTGTTGGAACCGCGCGGATTGCCGGTCTGAAGCGCTCGACGATACCAGTAGAGCTCCCGAAGTGGGCTCTTACGAATGCCGGAACCGGAACCGTAGCGGTAGCCAAGGCTGACCATGGCATCGCCATCGCCACGACGGGCGCCCTGCTTGAAGAATTTGACCGCCCGGCGCTGATCTTGCCTTAGCCCGGCGCGGCCGTCCGCGTAGAAATGGCCGAGATTGCCCATGGCCGTGCCGCAGCCGGCCTTGGCGCCCTGCTCATAATACTCGCGCGCCTTGATTAGATTGACGGGGAACGGTCCGTCGCCGTGCTGGTACATACTGGCGATATTGTTCATCGCATCGCCATGGCCGAGCGTGGCTGCCTTTTCGTACCATTCGACAGCCTGCGCCCTGTCAAGGCTGATGCCGCAATAGCCTTGATCGTAAATGTCGCCTAATACGAAGGCTGCGTCGGCATCGCCAGAAAGCACCCGTTGCTTCAGCTCGTCGAGCGGAACATCGTAGAGCTTGTGCCAGCGTTTTTCAGGCGCGGGGCCTGCAGTGCGCTTTTCGAAATAGCGATCCGCAAGCGTTGCGAGATATTTCCTCAGCATGATTTGTTGTCCTCGTCGATAAGTTGCCGAGCGTGCTCAATCTGCTCGACTGACAGGATCGGCGATCTGGCCAGCGCTTGTGTGCTTTACGATCATGAATCGCTCAATAACCAGCACCACGACGTTTAGCCTTGTGAATGCTACCGCAATGCGCCCGTTAAAGCCTTGCACGCCATATCTGCTTGCCCGCGAACCCTGCAAGGTACGGGAAGAAGGCGCAGGACATGCTCTGGTCTGCAATGGTTCTTGCCGCCTCTGCTTCCACGCTGCCAAGGGCAGAGGGTACAGGTCACGCCGCGCTGCCGCAACAGTGGAGTGCACCCCATTTCACCGGACAGGTCGGCTAGGTTGATTTAGCTCTGATGAACTGCCGAGGGGAAGCCAT
>NZ_BBJU01000031.1 GCF_000739935.1 Agrobacterium rubi TR3 = NBRC 13261
TTGAGCAGCATGGCGGCCCCTTTTACGTGTCGGCCGTGGTTCGCATGGAAGCCTCGCTTTCGCTGACGCGGCGCATGGCCGAAGCGACAGGCCGCGACCGGCCTACGACCCCTGACATGCTCGCCACGGCGCGAAGGATGGTCGATCAGTTCTTTGCGGACCTTGAAGCCAAGGAGGCCATGATCTCTGGTGATGTCGGAACGAAAGCGCTCGACGCTGCACAGCAGTTCGGGAAGATCGTCAATCACCCGGCAAAACTGAATATGGGCGATTGCTTCACCTATGCCTGCGCCAGAGCCTACCGCACGAAGATCGCTTACAAGGGCAACGACTTTACCGAGACCGATCTCGGCTGGTGATCGTCCTCAACCAGGACGACCGGATCGCTTACATCCGGCGTGGAGATCCGAGAAGCAAATCCATTTCCTGGGGCGTCAGAGCATTGCCGGTCTTAAGGATGTAAGCTGCGATATAGGTCAGCTTCTCATTCACCTCGCTCTCACCCTGCGGCCTGTAATGGAGGATTGCCTGTCGGCTTTCCGCCTCTTGCCTCATCAGAGCGTCGTCAGACTGAGCGGCGTCTGCCATCGCGTGGAGCGTGGCGATGTGCTGATCAATCAACTCCTCAAGGCATGTCTCAAGGGTCTCCTTGCACACAAGGGCCTTGTGCGTGCGATGACGGAATGAGCGTGGATCGGATGACGACATATCTATCATGGCTGAACAACTCACTGATCTATGAGCGTCCAAGCGTAGACCACTGCTTGCGGATGAAGGCACGATACACTACGAAGTTCCACGAAACGAAACGAAATCAACGCCGGTAAGCCTTTGGAGAAGAACGGAAAGTTTTTCATCGCGCCCCCCAAGGATGGGCGTGATTTCAAGGAACTGTTCAAGGACCTTGCCGCTGCGGGGGCTGGACGTCCGCTGGACCGCGACGGCTTTCCATCGGGTCCGTGGACGCCAGAACTTCTAGCCGAAGCCATTTCGCAGATAGATTCCAATCATGTCGGCGTCGATTTGCGAACGGTCCAGCTCTGGTTTCAGGAGAACGACAAGGGTGTGAGCGCCGCCAACATCCGCTGGCTTGCGAGAGTATTCGGATGCGCTGATAAGCAAGCGACGAGCGAATGGCAGATGGAGCTCAGCGCGGCTCAATCCCGATTGGTCGCCAAGAGGCGGGATTCCAAAAAAACAGATAGCCGTCTCGATCGCATTCCTGATGTTTCTCTACCCGACCTCGAGGCCGTCGAAATCGTCTATGCGGCGCAAGGCGATGCGCAGACCCAAAAGCCGCGCTTCAGTCTCGGCCGAATGTCGGAAGCGGTCTTCACGCGCGGCTCGCCCCTGAATCTGCCCGCTTCGGTCTTCGCCGGCGCGTCGGCTCTCGGGTTCTTGGCCTATATCCTGGGCATACACAGCGCGATCTACACCCGGGCCGATGGCATTGTTAAGCAGGTCGGGTTCCTTTGGGCACCCAACTGGACCTTTCTCTTCATGGTCCTCCTGCCCGTGTTTTTCGTGCTGGTCACGGAGCTTCTGGTTTACTGGAAAAACAATGGACGGATGGTGCTGGCGGGCCATGGCGACAAGATCCAAAGCAGCCTTGAGTGGGACCGTTACCTCAAAGCCTATTCCTATTCCTACTGGGCCGTTTTCGTCATTTGCATTCCCTTCGCCGGTATCTTCCAGTGGACCGCGGTGGATCTGATACCGCTGCTAAAGGGCGGTGGCGACTACGCGACAAGTTGGGGCACGTTGGCGATCATCAGGCCCGAGGTGATCTCGGTGCCAATGGCGATCGTCTTGACAGGTCTTGCCTATCTCTACATGTGCCTGTGCTTCTATCTGCTGTTTGCTGGCCTTATTCTCCTTCATACGATCCTCCATGACCTCTGGACGATTGAAGGGGTAACATTGCTCCGGCCCGATGAATTTCAGCAGGAAGCCGGTGCAATCGCCTTAAGAGTGATGGAGGGAATATTCCGGTGCACCGCTATTGGTATTATGATCGCCATCTGCATGAAGCTGCAAAGCGCCTACTTGGCCTCAAATGGCAAGGACATCGTGACTTGGATCGTGAACGATATCTCAGTTGTCTTTGACGGATACGCAAATGGCCGCAGTGGCTTCCACTACAGAATGCCAACGCATTTCAGCAGTCTGTTGGTCGCGATCTCCGCCTGTGTCGGCTTTCTGTACGGCTCGATCCGGTTTGCAAGGCGCTTCCACATGCCGCTCTGGAGGATGTCGGCAGTGGTTGCGTTGCTATTTGCATCCTACATGCTGATCGATGCCTTTGACGGCTTCTCGATCCTCCTTGGTATCGTAACACTGGTTGCGACATACGCCCTCTTCGATCCGGAGTTCGGGCGATGGCGCGCAGACGAGATAGAAAGCGATCAACGTGTTTCATAGCTGGCTTGATGGTTGGGACGAACGGCGCGCGCAGCGTGGTGACGAGGCCAAGAAGACAACGCCTTTCCTGATCGACGCCGATCGCGCCTTTCCCGACGCGCACAATACCGCATCTCTGGAAGAATTTTGTTTGCTTGCCGACAAGGCCGCTTCCGATGCGGGTTTCTTCGAGCGACCGAGCGGGAGCGCTGACGGTTTTGACCGAAAAGACGGATGGCTCAAGTTCCCGTCCGACATCGCGACGGACGTTGACGAGAACAATACCGTCTGGGCAAAAATCACTGAAAGCGCGTCCAGCAAAAAGGCATTGGTAATCTTCCATCATTGGAATGCTGACGCCCGCAATGCCCATATCGCGACGTTTTTTTCAAAGCGGGGCATCACCGTGATCGAGATCGCGATGCCCTATCATTTCGAGCGTAGCCGTCTCGGGTCGCTGTATGCCGACTACATCCTCAGCGCCAATCTCGGGCGAACGCTCCAATCCATGAGGCAAGCCGTTTTCGACGGAAGGAAAGTCATTGGCTGGCTGAAAAGCGAAGGCTACCGCGAGATTTCGGTTCTCGGCACGAGCCTGGGCTCTTGGGTCGCAGGATTGATCACGGCGCACGAGCCCGCTGTGTCGAAAGCTTCGCTGTTTCTGGCAGCCGGTAGCCTCGCGGATATGGTTTGGACAGGGCGCGCGACACGATCCATTCACAAGAGCCTTGCGCCCCATATCGAGCTGAACGATCTCAGAAGAGCGTGGGGACCGCTCAATCTGGAGAACTACGCGCAAAACCTAGCGCGACCGGACTTGAGGCTTCACATCGTCCTCGCGAAACGAGACACAGTCGTTTTGCCCGATCTCTCTGCCCGATTTATGCAGAGGCTCGAGAGTGTCGGCGCTTCGCCCCACATCCTGGAACTGAACTGCGGGCATTATTCACTTGGTATTCCGCCCTACATCCTGCTGGCAGGCCTGAGCTTGAGCAGGTTCCTGTCGCGCTGATCAGTTCCACCGTTATGCCTCAAGCGCGCACTTGCTGACCGCGTTGAGCGGCCAGCGAGTGCAATGAGGGGGCCCCCTTCGGCCCCTCCCCTCAAACTCCCCTTCCCCCGCACGATGGACGCCCCGCAAGCGGGTCGGCTCATTGAGGCTTGTTGGCGTTTCCGGCCGGAGACGTCCTGATGTGTGTCCACCACGCTGCAGCATGATGGCGATGGAGATCCGCCCTTGCGGTCGGATAGCGATTTGCCGGTTGAAGGCAAAGGCGACGGCCGGGGCTACGAAGGCCGCGTTTACCGGTCTCTCCTTGCTGGCTGTACGTAATCTAATGCTGCGCACGATACGGCAGGCCCCGCCTTTGCGTGCAACCCCAAGGGGTTCTCCTCTCTGCTTCGCTCCGTTGCGATCGCTGCGCGATGCACTCGGCGGCTCCCGCCGTATTCGAGCTTCGCGATTACGCACAACCACCAAGGAGGATCACCTCATGAAAACGCTCGTAACCTTCTGCCAGAAAACCGGCCGTCGCCTTCGCCAGTTCATCAACCGGCAAATCGCGAAGTTGGCCCATAAGGGCCAACTAAAGTTCTCCATCGCCATCATGCTTCCGCTCCTCGCCAAGGTCGAGTTCACCTATCAGGTCGAGCTCGATGGCAAGGCCGGAAACGCCAACAAGCCTCAATGAGGCAAAGCCGCGCTCTTCGGGGCGCGGTTTTCCATCGTGCTCCCGGTGCGAATGGTGCAATATAAGAGGGTCCGGCCATGACGCGAGTTGGGGTAATGCACCATGGCCGGAGGAGAGCCGCGACATCATGTCGAGACAGCCGATAACATCATTCCGCATTCGAGCTCACAAGCCCGGATCGTCTTCCTCACTGTGAATTGAGTAGATGTCGCTGGCGTCCGCGTCGTCACGGATGCCCTTGAATGACGAATGACGAAGTTTCCTGTCATTCGTCCATCCTCGAAAATCGATCTCAGCAACGAGCGTCGGCCTGGTCGAAACCACGCCCTTCTTAAGTCCAGACGCTGTTTTCTTCACCTTCAGCTTGTCGAGCTGCGATCGCAGATCTCGCATTTGATCCGATTTGAAGCCGGTTCCAACGCTACCGACATAAACGTAGTCCGTCCCTGCTCTTGCGCCCAAAAGGAGACTGGAGAAGCCGTCAGGAGCCGAAGATGACGGCTCATATCCGACGATCGCGAAGCTTTCACGCTTGATGCACTTCACCTTGATCCAGTCGCCCGTTCGACCGGATCGATAAGGCCTGTCCCGGTGCTTGCCGATGATGCCTTCCAGGCCAAGTTGGCAAGCTTGCTTGAGCAGGAAAGCGGGATCGGCGTGAAACTCTTCCGATAGTCGAATGCCGCCGCCCTCGCCTTCCAGCAGGTCATCGAGAAGATGTCGCCGGCTCGCATACTCGACGCCCGTCAGATCGTGACCATCGAGATACAGTATGTCGAATGCGTACATGATGGCAGGCCCCGCGGTCGCGGTGCTGCCTCGCCCGCCGAGCGAGCTTTGCAAAAGTCCGAAATCCGAGCGGCCCTGTTCGTCCAGCATGACGGCCTCGCCGTCGAGGATGAACGTCGCCGGTCCGGTCGCAAGCGCGGCCGCCTCGATACCCGGAAAGCGGTGTGTCCAGTCATGGCCTCCCCGCGTGATAATGCGAACCCGATCAGGTTCGCGGTGGACCGCGATCCTGTATCCGTCCCACTTGATATCCCATGACCATTCCGGCCCGATTGGCGGGCGCGCGACGAGACTGGCAAGGCATGGTTCGATCCGCACGGGCATGGGATCGAACAGCAACTGCGGCTGGCTAGGGTCGCGGCGTCGCACGCGCCCGCTTTGCAGGGGCGCATTCTCTTCTGTACGGAGCGGCTGCGTTGAAGGGCGCGGGCGTCTGATCATCCCCGTATTGCATCAGGGAACCCTTAATATCCCGTACAATATGCTTTAGAACACAAAGCAAAAGACCGGACGGATGAACGATGACTTCAAGACAGCAACTATTGGCGAAGGTGCATGAGGTCGCTGATCCCTGCGAAGAGCTCCGGCAGGGTTTTCGTGCGTTGGCAGCGGACCCCTCAATACCCTCGGATGTACGGCAAGCCTCTCTCGATCTGGCCGACGCTATCGAGAAGGTCTTTCAGATTGCGCACTACATCATGAAAAGTGAAACGTCAGCTTCGGGCCGACTGGGCCTATATACGCCTTTCGGGTATTCGGATTGCGTATCTGGGCGGTAAAAAACTCCATAAAACGTCGGGCAGACGTTTCACCGGCCGAGAACATTATGCCTGGCGGAGAAACCGCACTGACAATCAGATCACCCATTGTCTTCTCCTCGGAGGATTAGCTTCGCGACAACGGCCGAGGTTTTGTTCTCGTAGCTTCCCTTCGCCATCTTCCTGAGATGCGATCGCAGCCATTCGTCATCGAGCAACTCCCACCCCTGACTGGCGAAGTGGTCGCTGAGCTGCTGGCGGTCAGTCGCACTTTTGAAGCGCCCACAAGCCAATCCTAACGTAACAACGGGATTTGGCGCACAGGCACCTGTCTTAGTGAATTGTAGAGCAAGACACTTGAGCACCACTTTCCGCAACCGTGCATCGGTAAAAAGCTTGTATCGTTGGGGCTTTTCCAGATTGGGTGCAATGATATCGCGGGCGGCAACACCTGTACTGTCGAGGTAGCTTTTGCACTCGACAACATGAAGCGTGTTGGTTGTTGGTTCGTAAGCAACCACGTCAAGCTCCCAACGGGGCGAGCTGGGACGACCGATCTCCTTCTTTTCCTCTTTGGAAAGGTCGACCTTCACTTCGGTTTGCGACCACCAGCCCTTGCTCCAAAGGGCGTCGCTAACCAGTTGCTCGAATGCGTCCATGCTGACTCTTTCTATATATGATCATATATATAGTAAGAATTGCGAACGTATTGGTTGAATGCAAACGAATAATTGACAAAACCGTGCGTTGATACCGACCTAAGTAAGGTGATGGGGGCGTTTTTTCGTTGAGCAAGCAGACTGTTGATGAATTCATAGCAAGATGGAAAACCACAGGCGGGAGCGAGCATGCAAATTATCAGTTGTTCGTAATTGAACTAACTGAATTGCTCGCCGTCGAACGGCCTAACCCTGCAACCGATGACGATAGCAACGATCACTACCGTTTCGAACGGCCAGTTAATTTTGCTACACATAAGCGATCGACTGGCTTCATTGATGTGTATCGGGGCGGTCACTTCATCTTGGAAACCAAACAGGGGGTTGATCAGAAGAAGGATAGAGCAGGCAACCTTGCTCATGGTATCCCCAAACGTAAACAGAAACGGATAGGTCACGGTGTCCGAGGCACAGCGGCGTGGGACGACACCATGCTCAAAGCGCGCAACCAAGCAGACAACTATGCTCGGGCTGTCGCAAGAGAAGATGGGTGGCCACCGTTCCTTATAATTGTAGACGTGGGCCACGTCATCGAACTGTACGCCGATTTTTCAAAGCATGGCCAGGGATACAACCAGTTTCCCGATGGCAACCGATACCGCATATTCATCGATGACTTAAGAAAGGACGAAACTCGCGACCTTCTGCGCACCATTTGGACTGATCCTTTCAGTCTCGACCCTTCCCTGAAAGCGGCCGAGGTAACGCGCGAGATCGCCTCTCACCTTGCCGAGCTTGGAAAGAGCTTCGAAGGGCAAGGCCATGATAGCGAGACAGTAGCTCGTTTTCTGATGCGCTGTTTGTTCTCTATGTTTGCTGAGGACGTCGAGCTTATCCCTCGGGATAGCTTTCAGGAGCTGCTCAAGAAGCTACGCGGTCATCCAGAGCACGCGCAGCCTACCCTAGAGGGCTTATGGGAAGTCATGAATACGGGCGGCTTTTCCCAGGTTCTGATGCAAGACCTCAAGCGCTTCAATGGCGGGCTTTTCAAGAATGCCGATGCGCTCCCTCTCAATAGTTTGCAGCTTGGGCTGTTGATCGAGGCAGCGGAAGCAGACTGGAAGCAGGTCGAGCCTGCGATTTTCGGGACACTTCTCGAACGAGCTATCGATAAGAAACAGCGTCATAAGCTCGGCGCGCACTACACCCCGCGCAGTTACGTCGAGCGGCTGGTAACGCCGACTATTATCGAGCCGCTTCGCGAAGATTGGCGCGATGTGCAAACTGCGGTTCAACGCCTCACTGAAGATGGAAAGAGGCCAGAAGCACTTGGTCTTGTCCGCAATTTTCATGCTCATCTGTGTGAAATTAAGGTTCTCGATCCCGCATGTGGATCAGGAAACTTTCTCTATATCGCGCTTGAAATGATGAAGAGACTTGAGGGCGAGGTGACAGCTCTTATTCAGGAACTAGGGGATACCAAGCCCCTCATCACTGTTGATCCGCACCAGTTCCTCGGCATAGAGTTGAACCCTTGGGCCGCTAACGTTGCAGAGTTGGTGCTTTGGATCGGTTATCTTCAGTGGCATTTCCGTACCCACGGCACAGCCGCCCCTGCTGAGCCGGTGCTACGAGACTTCAAAAACATCAAGAACGCTGATGCGGTGCTGGATTGGGAGGATCGCGTCCCTCTGCTAGATTCAGACAATCGTCCTGTCACTCGTTGGGATGGGGTAACGACAACACAGCATGCTGTGACGGGCGAAGATGTTCCCGATCAGAACGCAAGAGTGCCGGTTTTCCTTTATACCAAGCCTTCAGCGACCGTCTGGCCTAAGGCTGATTTCATTGTAGGAAACCCTCCCTTCATAGGCCTTCGGAATATCCGAAAAGCATATGCAGATGGCTATCTTGAAGCATTGCGTTCTGTTTATCCAGATGTTCCGGAGAACGCGGACTACGTCATGTATTGGTGGGAGAAAGCCGCCAATCGTGCCCGAGACTATAATTCCAAAGGAAAAAGCGGCGCACGTCGCTTTGGCCTGATTACGACGAACTCGATCAAGCAAAGCTTTAATCGAGCCATCACAGCCAGGCATCTTACAGATGCGAAAAAACCATTGTCATTGCTGTTTGCGATCCCCGATCATCCATGGATCGACGCTTCCGACGGCGCGGCCGTTCGAATTGCGATGTCTGTAGGAGCTCAAGGCCAGCGAGAAGGCCGCTTGCTCGAAATTTCGAAGGAGATAGAGAGCGGTAATGAGAGTGAAGGGATAACATGCGTGTTTTCGCAAGGCACTGGCACGATCTATTCGGATCTGCGTATCGGGGTGGACATTCTTTCTGCGAAACCGCTGATGTCGAACTCAGGCATCGCATGTGTCGGGTATCAGCTGACGGGACAAGGCTTCCTCGTTGATCCCCCTGTGGCCGCTCGAATTGCTAACGACGAGAAGACATCGAAGGAGCTTCTCAAGCCTTGGCTCGGTGGATTGGGAATACAGAGAAATCAGTCTCCAAAAGTTGCTATTGATGTTTGCGACCTGACGCTGGCAGACCTTCAGAGTAAACACCCAATGGTTTTCCAGCACCTATCGGATACCGTTTTACCAGAGCGTACTGAAAACAGTCGACGGTCGGTTCGTGAACGTTGGTGGGTTTATGGAGAGGCCCGCAACACATTCCGGCCTGCGCTTAAGAGCCTTAAAAGAATGATTGTGACGTCCTTAACAGCGTCCAACAGGATTTTCGTGTTCGCTCCATCCAACACGATCGCAGATAGCACAACCGTGATGTTTGCCCTAGACAAAGGGGAGCATCTATCGGTGTTGTCGTCCAGATTCCATGTTACATGGTGCTTGAATAGCGGTGGAACACTCGAAGACCGGCCACGATACAACAAGTCAGCCTGTTTCGATCCGTTTCCATTTCCGACCCTTGATAACAAACAGCAAACGCTTCTGCGCCAGTTAGGTGAGGAGCTGGACGCGCATAGGAAGCGGCAACAGGCGGCACACCCGCTACTGACCCTGACGCAGATGTATAATGTTCTTGAGAAGCTTCGCGCGGGCGAGGCTATCAAAGGGAGAGACAAGGAAATCTACGATCAAGGCCTCGTGGGCGTACTCCATATGTTGCACAAGCAGATCGACGCGGCAGTGGCCGACGCCTACGGATGGCCTGTAGACTTGGCAGATAAAGAAGTGCTCGGTCGTCTTGTCGCCCTGAATACAGAGCGGGCGGAAGGCGAGGGACTTGGCAAGGTTCACTGGATGCGCCCTGCATATCAAGACCCAGCGGGTCAAGCGACAGCAAAAGACAAGCAAGTCGAGCTCGACATTGGTCCTATCATGGGCATTCAAAAGGCTGCTTGGCCGAAATCTTTGCCAGAACAGATCGCTGCCGTTCGGCAAGAGTTGGCAAAAGTGGGGGAAGCGACAGCAGAGCAAATTGCTCGTAAATTCATTCGAGCTAGATCAACGGCAGTTGAGCCACTGCTCGAAAGTCTGACGGCGCTAGGACAAGCTAAGAGGATCGAGGAAGGCAGATATGCCGCCTGATCCGCGAAGCCTATATAAGCTTGCAATAGGATCGTAAGGGACGGGCGATCGGTGTATCGGCTTGGTGTCAAAACCGCTACATCCACAACGGTTAGCCCGCCCCGGCCCGCTCTTTCATATTGGGCCGTAGGGCTGGGGCGGGCGGATGGCTGGCACTAACGGTCTTTTTTACTAGTGATGCTCTTGTGCAGCCGTTCCAGCTCGGCTGCATTACGCTCATCCGACGACCATGGCTACAGCGGCACAAACCGCAATCGCCCAGGTCTTGATCAAGCCATCGCGGCGGTCCGAGAGCATGATAACCTCACATAAATGCTGGATAGAATTTCGAGAGAGGGAAAGGCGCACTGGTCTATGAAGGCATTGAATGAGAGCGGTTATTGGATGGGCTGGATAACCGCTGTGACCGTCTGCTGCATTTGCTGCGCTGCTTTAGCGGCTAAGCTTTTTGCCAGTGAAATGGTTTGCACAGGCGTGGATGACGAACACTGTTTGCGCGAGTGGGTTTCTGCCCTTGGAAGTTGGGCCGCAGTCCCAGCGGCAGTGATCACCGTGGTTTTCCTTTCGAAGCAGATCGCGCAAACGCAAAACCAACACCAAGAGCGACTTGAAATAGATCTTCGTCCATCTGTGGAGATCGCCAAGAAGGCAAAGGAAGTCGCCAAGCTATTGATACCTAAAGTAAATGATATCAAGAAACTCTGGAATGTGCCGTATGAAGATCGGATCTACCCCGATTTTGGTCAAACTCATGAATTTCACATGCTTTTCCTGGATGCAAACCTCGAAAACGATATCTTTGACCGTTTCGAGAAAGAGGTCACGCACGTTAGTTCTCCGCAACTCGCGTGGTTGAGATCCAGTATCGCGTGTGAAATGATTGTAAATCGACCTTGTGAGGAATCTGATTTTCCTTACGTCCGTCAGCAAGTTCTGATTCAGTGCGATCTCTTCTGTCAGTGGATGGAACGTTGCGTTAGAGCGGCTGATGAATACATCAGCGACTGCGACAGGAAGATCGGCAAGCAAGTTGTCACTTCTTCAGCTGATACGGCTTGAGATCGAGGTCCCGCATGTTAGTTTTCCAGCCCACAGGGCCGGAGCCTGCGCAGAGCGCTGGCGAAGCAGACGAAGGCCAGAACGCGCTTATCCAAATTGCGCCGAAGTGACGGCCGAAGTCTCGTGGAAAACACCGCTATGATTTTTTACGCCGAGAAAGTTCAGAAAACGGCTCGCGGCCTAAAGCGGCCGCGAGCTTGCGCCAATCGCTACCTCCCATGCAGGGAAGACGCAGAATTTGAACGCTCGGCAGGTGAGCCATGTCCTCTACCGTTTCATAACCATGCTGGTTGAGCATGAATACGGTTGAGGGCTTCATCTTGATATCGGAAAGGGATTTTGGTTCGTTTGTCATTGCTGCACGATTCACAACATCCACGCCGTTAGCAATGTGCAAATCTGCACCTCGGCCTAACGAGGCAGCTGACCCATGATCCACCGATTTCCGAGGCGGTTGCCACAGGCTCGACAGCGTAATCTTGCTTGCAGTGAACCGAGAAAGGCGTTTCCCCATTTCTTGCGGACAGCCTCCCGGTCGATCCACGTTTCGCGCTCACACGACGAACAAAAGCAACCAAGCGTGATGTATTGTGGAAGATCATCCAGTGCCGTGTTGACCGGATCAGGAACCGGCCCAATGTAAGTGATCTGGTCACGTCTGAGTTTACTAGCTTCGGAATCCCTTGGCTGTTTCATAACCTGTCCATAGCAGCCAATCTTGCAGTCATTAAAACTGCGCACGTTCGATGAGCTTCATCTTAATGAGTGATACCATAGAAGGCCCAGTCGGCCCGAAGCTGCGATTTTGGCTAATTCGAAGAACGTTGTGGGAACATACCGAGCGGGATTGACCTGCGACGGTCATTCAAGCCCTGTTATAGTAGCTGGCCTTCACCGTCCTGCCGCGTAAGCCACTCTAAAGTTACAGTTTCCTCGTTTGTTCTTGAAGTTGGCCAAAATCGCAGCTTCGGGCCGACTGGGCCATTTTGCCGGAGAAAGTCGGTCCCGGCTTCCGCTTCGCGGCGCAAGCTAAGCCTCCTGCGGCTTCCTTTTTCCCGGCAAAACCGCGTCGAGAATTCCCGCTTTCCCGGCCTGAAGAACGGCCGTCGCTATGCTGAAAGCTCCGATACTCTTCATTGTTCGTTTGGCTCGTCGCGACGAGCAAGCGCCGACCGACACGCCGAGCGGCACTCGACACGGTGCACTTTCTCATTGCGATAATTCACGTTGAACTAGATCTGCCCGTGAAGCGGAGCGCCCAACACTCGGAGCGCAGCGGGCAGATCGATCCGGGGAACCGGCTGGCCGGTTCACTTCTGGAATGAGCGTCCGAGAAGCGGACGCACAATTTTTTTATACCTATCCGCTCTTACGACAGGTCGCGGATCGCGCCAATGGGCAAGCGCGCAAGCGCTGTCCCTCGTCTGGAAAAACGGCTTTCACCGCCGAGCCGGCGAACCTTCCGTTTTTCCCTCCTCCGGACCCATGACCCGCTCCACCCCCTGACGGGAGCGGGCTGCGCCCTCCCCCTTCGTTCCGCCGGATGTGGGGGCACATCCTACGGAACGTAGGCAGAGGCTTCGCCCACTAGCGGGGCTTGCTCCCAAGGGAACCGGGAAAACTTTGGAGATTGACCTATGACCGAGATTGTCAGCATTCCGCTTAGCAAGCTTGATACGGACCCGAAAAACGTCCGCAAAACCTACAAGGCCGAGGGCGTCGAAAGCCTCGCAGCGTCCATTCTCGCCAATGGTGTTGTTCAGAACATCGTCGTGCGCAAGGCTCCAAAGGGCCGTTATTTTGTTACGGCGGGCGGTCGTCGGCGCGCTGCCCTGTTGCTCCTTGTCGAACGCGGCCAGATCTCAGCCGATTATGCCGTGAACGCTATCGTAAAGACCGCCGACGAGGCGACAGAGCTTAGCCTGACCGAGAACGTGCAGCGTGAGGAAATGCACCCTGCTGAGCAGTATGTGGCGTTTCAGGCCATGGTCAACGAGGGCAAGGCCATCGTGGATATCGCTGCGCGGTTCGGTGTCACTGAAATCATCGTTCGCCGCCGTTTGGCCTTGGCGAAGGTCTCGCCGGTCTTGCTGGCCCTGTTTCGCGACGACGAAATGACGTTTGAGCAGCTGACCGCCTTCACGGTCTGCGATGATCATGAGCGGCAGGAACAGGTCTGGGAGTCTCTTGATCGATGGAGCCGCGATGTATCGCGGATCAAGTCGGCACTGATGACGGACGAGATTGCCGGTAGCGATAAGCGTATCAAGTTCATCGGTGGCCTAGATGTCTATGAACAGGCAGGAGGCGCAGTTCGCCGCGACCTGTTCGATGCGCAGGGAGGCGGGTTCGCGCTCGACGTAATATTGGTTGAAAAGCTGGTCAGCGAGAAGTTGGCAGCGGTAGCCGAGCCGTTTTTGTCGCAGGGCTGGAAATTTGTCGAAACCTACATGCAGCGGCCCGACTGGATTTTCGGCGTTCCTCGCGTCTATCCGAAACAGATCGAGCTTTCCCCTGATGAACAATCGGAACGTTTCCGCCTGTGCGCCGAGCACGATGAACTCGTAGAGCTCATGGACCGTGACGAGGGCGAGGAAAGCCATTCCGAGCGCATCGATGCCATTAGCGCACGACTGGATGAACTGGACTCGATGCAGGAAGTCTTTTCCGACGAGGACAAGGCGAAAAGCGGGGTGATCGTTTCGTTGGACTACTACGGAAGGGCGGATATTGCCGTTGGCATCCGCAAGCCGGGTGATGACGAACAGACCGAGCAAGCGGAAACGGAGGATGACGATAGCGGGTCCGAGGTTTCCGAGAAGGGTGAGGAAGTCGGCCCGCCCAAGATCGTCCACTCTGCTGTGCTGGTCGAAGACCTGACAGCGCAGAAGACCGCCGCGCTCCGCGTCGAACTTGCCAACAATCCCGATGTCGCTCTGGTCGGCGTCGTTCACGCCATGCTGCTCGATCTTGTTTATCCCGGCACCTATGGCCGTTCACGAGGGATGACCGCATTGCAGATCGCGGTGACGCATGAGCGTCTGCAAGGTTCGATGAAAAGACCGGATGCGAGCCGGGCGACCGAGGAATGGGATCGGATTGCGGAAAATTTCGGTTATCAACTCCCCGGCGAGCCGGAAGACCTATGGGACCATCTTCTTGATAAGTCGCAGTCGGAGCTTTTGGGACTGCTGGCCTATGCCGCTGCGCACACCCTTAATGCGGTCGAGACGAAACATAGCTTCCGCAGGGACGCATGCGCCCATGCAGACCAGATCGGGCGCACCCTCAAGGTTGATATGACCGACTGGTTCGAGACGACAGCGGAGAGCTATTTTTCGAGCCTCAACCGCGCAGGCATTCAAGCGGCGCTGGCAGAAGTGAAAGGCGCTGATTTCGCTTCGCGTGTCGCAGGTATGAAAAAGGCCGAGGCGGCAGCTTTTGCCGAAACCGCCATCAAGGGGTCCGACTGGCTTCCGTCGCTGGTGCGGATCGCGCCTGATCCAAAGGGCGAGAAGGAACAAACGGAAGCCCGTTCAGAGGATGAGCAAACTTTCCCGATGGCAGCGGAATAGCCGCGCTGCTGTTAGCCGGTCACGTCCTCCAGCGTGACCGGCTCCCCTTTCGACGCGAGGCAAGTCATGTTCGATCAAGTTCCCGACCCCACCAAAGCAGCCGAATGTTGCTGCCAACTCATTCAAGCGTATCTGTCCGATCCAGAGCATGTGGATTGGAGCGACGTTCAAACGGCCGTTAACACGGCGCTGGAAGCTTTCAATCTTCCGCCCACGTTCTTCGAGGAACAGGCTCAAACCGCCTGATTCCCGGTTGTCACCCGCGCCGCCCGTCTTTGGTCCGATACCAGAGGCGGGCGTTCTGTCATTTGCAAACTTAGTGCAATACGGGGATGAAAAGCCGGTTCATGGGTTCGGATCGTCGCGAAACGCGCCTCTCCGTTGAAAGGAGGCCCAGGCCCCCTCCTCTCAAACTCTCCTTCCCACCCGAGGTCAAAAAGCCCTCTAAAGGTGTCGTTAACCGAGAGTTTGAGCCATTTCGGTAACGTCGCCGCACGCTGTTGCGCACGTCGATACGAATATAAACCCATGATTTGCAGGGGTTCTAGGCGGAAAAACCGCATTTGAGTGCGAATTACGATTGCGAGAAAGCTCAATCGTTGCGCCAAGTTGGGTAATCGGGCTATGTATCGCACTTAGCCGGAATCAGATACTGTTCCGACTCGCACATTCTAACTGAATTTTTGGAGAAGACACCGGCCCAGAAAAAGAAAACCGCTCCCGAGAAACCCCGGAAGCGGTCTGCAAAGTCAAATAATTAAGCAGATTTGTTCTCGCAGACCCTCCTTCCCCTGTCAATAAGAAAAACGCCTTTTCGGTGAACGGCGAAGCTTTGTCTGGTCCCTTGAACAGGAGACAGGACAAATGAGGGAAACCCTCACGAACAAGCGGCTAACTGGCCGCAGAATGACAAAGGAGAGAGCCGAGTTCCGGCGACTGGCACAGTCAACGGAAGTCGGAACGGTGACCCGCGGCCAGTTGGCCGTGTTGTCACAGAGCCTTCCATGCACTGGTCTTATTACCAGTACCGAAAGCCATCTCCTTACAGTGATCATCAACACCGCCCGGGCCGACGCCTTCGACAAGGGCGGGCGACCCATTGTGTTCAAGTCCAACAATCAGCTGGGGTTTGAGATTAACCGCTCGCCTGGGCGGGTCAGCCGTATCCTGTCGAGGTTGTTCGACGCCGGGCTCCTTACCATGCAGGACAGCGCGAATTTCAAGCGCTACCCGATCAGGGACGGCGAAGGTGAAATTTCGGACGCTTGTGGCATCGATTTGCGTGTGCTGATTGCCCGCTACCGTGAACTCGACGCCCTTGTGCGGCAGAAGCGTGAGGAGAAACGCGCCAATGACGCCGCCGCGCGCCGATTCAGGGACGCACTCAGGAGCGCCCGTTACGCGCTGATGAATGCCGCCGATATGACGGAAACCGCCCTCGCGAGCCTTGCATCTCGTATCGACCGTATCGCTGCTTTCGTTGGTATCGCCAGCAGAGCGCCCGCGGTTGTTTCGAGACGGGCAGCGCGCCTGTTGGAGTGGCTTGTTGGACGCTCCGTGCAGGCGTCGAGGCATCCTGAAAGCGTGTCTGATCATGATAATATGACATGCACGAATGTCGAAAACGACATGCACAAACAGATTACAAACCCCCATCCCTTTGACTTGAGTAAAGAAGAACGGCGTCCGGCTGAAGCCGGACAACACAATTCACATAAGGCTGGCTACGCCAGCAAGAGGGCTTTTGAGGAAAGCCTGACGAGAGGATCCGACCCAGACAATAGGCAATCTCGCCCGCAGCAAGGGATTGTTGCTCTTGATGATGTGTGGAGGGCGGCGCCATCGTTGAAAGACTATTTCACCACCGCGCCACGCAGCTGGTCCGATCTCGCCCGCATCGCCCCGCAGATTTGCCGTTTGGCGGGTGTCTCAGAGGACGCGCGGCTTCGCGCCGTCGATCAGATGGGCCAGCAGGCCGCCGCGATCGCCATCGCGGTCACGTTCGAGAAATATTCCCGCCAAGAAGTCAGCTCGCCCGGAGGATATCTGCGCGCCATGACGGACCGGGCGGCGTCCGGTGAGCTTCATCTTTCGCGTTCCGTCTTCGGGCTTGCCGCCCGCAACTCTATGGAGGCTTTAAATTGAGAAAAAACCCCGTTTTTTCGGCTCTTTTGTTCGCTCTTGTGTTTTCACAACCTGCCGGCGCGGCCGACTATTCCGGGCAAGCACGCGTGATCGATGGCGACACCTTCAGCATTCGACAGCAGCGGATCAGGATTGCGGCGATTGACGCCTGCGAGCGCTCGCAAAAGGGCTGGAAGAATGGAGCCGAATGGGCGTGTGGTGTCGAGGCTCGCAGCTATCTTTCTCGCCTTATCGACGGGAAGCATGTGACATGCACCATCATCGACGAGGACCAATACCGTCGCCTAGTCGGACAGTGCTACATCCAGCAAACCGATATCGGCCTTGAAATGGTGAAAGCCGGCCAGGCGCGACTTCTGTTGCAGTATCTACCGCGAGGCAACTCAATGCCTCTTGACGCTTACCATCAGGCCGAAGACAGCGCCCGGGGCAGACGTTTGGGCCAGTGGGCGGCCGAGATCGACGCGCCGAGCAACTATCGCCGTTCTAATTCTCATCAGTAGCCCAATGACAATTGGATCTGGAACCGTCGAAATCCTCTTTTGGTAGCGCCAAATTGGCTATCTCGTAGAGCAAAAAGCCGTTTGTTTCCGGTTGTATGCTTGCGAAAGTTGAATAATATTGGCGCAGGGATATGCGGTTATTGTTGTTGGTCGTACAGGTGATGTTTGGTAGACGCTTTCAGTAGACACCCCTCCAAGGCGGTTGCTCTTGATGCCCGTTCGCACAGCGACGCGGTTTGCGCAAAGCTGGCTGTCCACCAAATTTCCCCGCCTTCGGCTTCCTCGCGAAGCAAATTTGGCAGCCTTCCAGCCTCCTCCGCTGCGCTTCGGCCTCCGGTGCGCACCGCTTTCCGCTGTGCCTTGTGAACGCTCATCGCAACCACCAAAGAGGAGTGACCACCATGAAAAACATCACCAATTACATCCAGTTCAACGGCGACAATATCGAAACCGCAGACGGTACCGGCCTCATCTCCACCATCGAGCGAGACCTCGAAATCACGGTAACGCCTTTTTCTTCCACCAACGAGAGAGCCCCGACGCACCGCGTCTATGCAACATCTCCCGCAGGTCACAAGCTCGACGTGGGCGGCATCTGGAAAAAAGAGAACGGCGAAGGCAGGCCCTACTACACGATCTCGATCAAGCGCATGGGCTTCAACGCCAATCTGGGCCGGTTCCCCGGCCAGGACGACCCGACCCTTCAGGCAATCATCGAGTGGGAACCCCGCGATTGATTGCGCAGAGAAGCCCGGTTCATGACCGGGCATCTCACCCCGAAAAGGCTGAAAATCCGCCAAATAGCTGGATTTTTGGCCCTTTTCGTGTTAGGTTGAACAGTAATTGGAGATTTGTCGATGAACATTCATTCTACCCGTCCCGACCGCTCCCCGGAAGCAGTAGCGGCCCGAAAGAAGAGCACCGATCAGGCTCGCGCCATGAATATTCGCCAAGGCTATCAGGGCGACGACGCCCTGCTCGAAGCGGCAACCGTTGCTTACGTTGCCGGCGATCTCACCCGCGAAGAGTATCGCGCCCGCATCTTGCCGCAGCCCAAGGGCTGATCATTTCATTCAAGTCTCAAGAGGCTCAAGGCCGTCTGCTAGCGCAGACGGCTTTTTGTTGGTTTACGCATGGCTGAAGAGCATCCCAAGGGTTCCTACACTTATCCCAACACGTCAGACGATCCGGATCGCCAGAACGTGCTTCGTAACAAGTTCGGTATCGAATCCAAATCGGAGCTTCGCACGGTCGAGTACCGTGCAACGCAGGACCGAATTTCGGAAATCCTTGAGGGTGATGGTCCCAAGGGGAACTTTGATGCCGCTCATCTCAAGGCGATCCACGGGCACATATTCCAAGATGTGTACGAATGGGCCGGTCATACCCGGAACGAAAGCCCGGTGGTTGACGGAGCTCGTGTCGAGCCGATTGGCGGCCTTTCAAAAGGCGGAACGTCTTTCCTACATGGCGCGCGTATAGACATGGGTCTGAATGAGGCGCTGAAGCCGATCAGCGATCCGCAGGCCCTACGAGCCGCCAGCAGGGAAGAATTCGTTGAGCGGGCCGCAAAAACGCTGTCAGAACTGAACTACGTGCATCCATTTCGCGAAGGCAACGGAAGGACCCAGGAAACCTTCATCGCGGAGCTGGGCCGGCATTACGGTCACGACATCGATATGAGCGTGATCAGCAAAACCCGTATGATTGAAGCGTCTATTGCCACGACAAATGACCCTGCCAGCCCTGCCCTGAAGCACGTCATCGAGGATGCGATAGTCCCCAACCGCCGCGAGGCGCTGCGTGGTGCCTTTGCGGATCTGGAACAGGTCGGCGAGAAGCCCTTCGAGCATTATGTTCGGACTGCCCGCCCGGGCGAGGAGATCGAGGGCCAGGTGTTCGGTCATGACAACCGCGTTGCAACCCTTGTGACCGAGAACGGCATTATCGCTGTCGATCGCGCCGACCTTCCGGAGCGGATTCCGGCCGACGACGAAGAGGTGAAGTTCACCGCCCAATCTGACTTCAGAACCTTGGGGCGGCCGGAGCAGGAAGCCCAAGCGCAGCCTCAGAGCGTCGAGCAAAAGGCTGAACAAGCGCCGCAGCCGTCAAATCACAACGCAGAGCTCAAGGCCGTCGAAGCGCAGCATCTGGCAACCCGTCAGCAGCAGAACGACCGGGACGACCGGGATCGTTAGCCCGGCTTCCGAGCCGTCGCAGTACCGGCAATCGCAGCGCCGTTAGCGTCCCCTGCTCCCTTGTGTTTGCCGTCTCCCGTTTCGTTGGGTGATTGACGGACAAGCTACGATAGCCCCTCCCCCATTCAACCGCTTCGCGGTCCTCCTCTCCGTTGCGGCCCTCCGGGTGCATGGGCTCGTCTCGGCTATCTCCGTTTTTTGCCGTCAACCAACGAAAAGGAGACGGCTATGCAGAGCAAGGACACCTACCAGCGCATCACGGATGCCATCATCGAGCAGCTGGAAGCAGGAACGAAGCCCTGGATCCGCCCTTGGCGCGGAACTGTTCGCCGCTCGCCGGTACCGCAACGCGCCACCGGCGAAGCCTATCGCGGCATCAACGTGATCATGCTGTGGCTTTCCAGCCAGCTCGCCGGCTACGACGAGAACACTTGGATGACCTACCGGCAGGCTCAGGATCTTGGGGGCCAGGTCCGAAAGGGCGAACAAGGAACCCTCGTCGTCAAGTACGGGACCTTCACTCCCAAGAAGCAGGAAGCCGACGACAAGAGCATCCCGTACCTGAAGGGCTACACCGTCTTCAACGTCGAGCAGATCGATGGCCTACCCGACCGCTTCAAAAGTCCGGTCGAAGACATTCCGGAGGGCTCCATACCCCTCATCGGGCATGTCGAAGACTTCATCGGTCGAACCGCTGCGAAGATCACCTATGGGGGCAAGCAGGCCTGTTATCGTCCGGGTCCTGACGACATCGAGATGCCAGCGCGTGAACGCTTCCTAAACGAAGTCCATCTTTACAGCACGGTTCTGCACGAGCTCGGTCACTGGACCGGCGCAAAACACCGTCTTGATCGCGATCTTTCCGGCCGGTTCGGCACTGAAACCTATGCCATGGAAGAGCTTGTGGCCGAACTGTCGGCTGCCTTCGTATGCGCAGACCTTGGCGTAGAGCACGATCCACGCGAGAACACCGCGACCTATCTTGAGAGCTGGCTGAAAGTTCTCAAGCAGGATAAGCGGGCGATCGTCACAGCCGCCGCCAAGGCGCAGGCTGTTGCTGACTACCTTCACGGCATTCAGGATCAAGGAGAGAAGGAGGCCGCTTAGCGGCCTTCAGTCTTCACTCTCTCCGGACGTTCCTCAGGTGTCATCCGTGCGACGATCCCGATAAGATTGCGCACGGCTTCGTGCGGTAGACTCCGCGTGAGGTGCGAGAGCTCAAGGTGATCTTTGGCCTCTTCGGGCGTGCGGCCGTAAAGATGAGGTGCGGCGGCAAAGAGCATGTCGATCGGCTGGAAGCCAAGAAGCTCACACAAATGGATCATCCGTGTGACTGTCATCCTTGAGAACGCGCGTTCATAGCGACCGTACACGGCTGTCGAGAGACCGACGATGGAAGCAAAGTCTGCTCTGGTGAGTTTTTCGTCTTCGCGAGCCTTGCGCAGAAACGCTGCAAGTTTCTCGTCCATTTCCTTGAAACTCACGATACCTTCGAAACCGGGACGGCGATAAAGAGGCCGGCCTACTTCGTCGTCAGTGGTCTCAACGAGGCCCTTCGAACTCTTGTATTTGATTAAGTCTCGCGTTTCCGACATCACCCTCAGCCTCAATCCGCTTTTCGAGCGGTATTATGTTCCAAGCTGAACCAACTTGGCACCAGTCTGTTCCTATGAATCACAAAAAGGTCTTTCTACCAATTTGGGGGTAAGGTGTACAATCGGCGGCAAGTTGCAAACTTAGCCAAATTGGCGAACTCAGTGTTGGTATATTTACCGCATTTTCCAACGCAATATAGTGCGTGTTCAAGAATATCCAGCTATTTGGTGCGAAGCGAAACTAGAGACCATTTCTCATCTTTTCGCTCGAAGACGCCTTCCAACAGGGTATCTTCTTTGATCCAGCCGAGCTTCGCAGTCATCTCACATGCGATGGCGTTCCGAGCTAAGCTAATACAGCGATCGACGTGCACCGACGATTGCCGGCCGTAGTTTTCTATATCCCATCTGGATACGATAAACAGTTGCTCCTTCGCCGCTTGGTCAGTCGGCCAGTCGCCCTTATCGGTTACATCCGCTCCATTCACTGTTCGAGCCAAAATGGACTGTTTCAAGGCGGGTAGATCTATACCGACCGTAGCCGCTTGCGGTGCAAGGATAACTCCGAGCACTCCGCCTAAGGCAACGCCAAGAAGGAATTTGGGGTCTAGGATCAATACCCGTTATCCCGCAAGTATTGGTCTATGGCCGTTTTGATGATGACTGTCATTTTCACTTCGTTCTCTGTGGCAGCGCGCGCAAGGCGCTGTTTCGTTTCGAAGTCCAGTGGGCAGTTCACGAAGTGTTTGCTTTCCCTCGCCTTTGTCTGCTTCAAATCTTGCAAGCGCAAACGCGAAGCCTCCTGTCGGAGTGCTCGCGTTGTGGTGCGCTCACGGCGAACCTCTTCATTAGGGGAAATAAGTTTTCCGGCGTGTTGTTCCGTCGCTGGCTTAGTCTCAGCTTGATCAGGAGCCGCGATTGGCTCGACAACTTCCGACACGGTCTCAAGTGCGGCTTGTGATATCGTGGCCTCCGGCGTGACAGGCGCATCCTTTGGAGCTTGTGCCGGAGCAGCCTGGGCGGCTGCTACCTCCTGACGGGGCTTGCGAGGGGCAACCGCAAAATCCGTAACGCTCGTGTCTCGTTTTACCATCGGTTCAACCCTTTGCGTTGGTCTGGAGGAAGCCTTCGACTTCCTGCTTGAGAGCAAGAACTTCTGCCCGTGCCTTTTTCACGGACTCTGTCAGCTCAAGCATCTGCAGCGTTCCGTAGCCGGTTCGGATCTCTCGATAAGGGTTTCGTTCAACAAGTTCTGTTTCGAGGAGATGTGAATTATAGCCACCCTCCTGAAGGTTTGCGACGAACGGGCGGATCAACCGATACTCTTCAAGTGCGCGGTTCGGCATACTGATCCGCGTGCGGTAGATGAGGTGAGGAATGTCCCGCCCTACCCGGTCGCTCATGTCCGCCACGTCGCTTGCGGCCTGCCCTGCGGCAACAATCTCATCCTGCGATGGCTGAACCGGCGTAACCACAACATGAGAGCCTGCGATGATGGTATCCCTCGTAACGGTGTCCTGACCGGGGGAGTCCATGATCACTACATCATATTTAGCGGCGTCCCTTTCGAGTATTTGCCGAATACCGGCGTCCTGGGCTGCGGTGACAAGGGTTATGCCGTCCGGCTGATTGTCCTTATCAATGGAGCGTTGAAACCACGTCGAGAGATTTTGTCGGCCATCGGCGTCGATGAGCAGAACGGTCTTGCCTTCGAGAGCGAACTCTCCAGCCAGAAGGATGACGGCAGTGGTTTTTCCAGCGCCGCCTTTGCCGCTCACTGCGGACATACAAATCGTCATAGCTTCTTCCTTTGCTAGCCCAAAGAAATTCGTCAGGTCTCTTGGAGGACCGAACGCATTCGTGTGTCGCAACCGTGTTTCCGATCTTCACGACGCCACAAACAAATCTACGGCCAACACGGTTGTTAAAATCTTAACAACGCCACAAAAACACGATGTGTCAACACGCAAGCGCACAACCTCACCGTCACACGACGCTAAAGTAAGATGTGTTCGCACGTCAGGTCAATAGGAATGTTAAGATCGAAGCCACGCAGGTGCAACATGCCACGTTCGTGTGAAGTGTTTCACCCGTGCGTCAGTGTCATGTTGAGATTAGGAATTGAAACTCCACATTTCGAAACCACACGACCTGTCGTGTGGTTTTTTCGTGTGATCTGTTCGAGTGGTGAACCCCGGAGCCGCGTGAAGGCCGACTTTGGTAGGCGAACGGAAGCCGCAAGGGCGTAGAGCGAAGCGTCCCTTGCGGGTGAGTACGGCTGCCATACCAAGGGCTTCTTAGCGGTTTTGGCGGTGAACCCTGGTGAGCGTTTCAATGCTTTGAAGCCGATGCGTAAGCGTCGGTATCAGTGGGCGAGGAGATGGATTAAGGGGGTTGGTATTTTTCTAAGGTTAAGGGTGGCAGGATACGCAAAAATGTTTTACATTTTGGTTGCCGCTATCGAGGGACTGGCCCTCGATGCCCTCGCGTTGCTCTGGAAAGGCCTTCGGCTGATGAGTGAAAACAGTTTGGTGACGTCTGCGACTAAGGCCCGTAAAGACCGGCTTGTAAACGTGCGCTTGACGGATGCCGAACATGGAAAGATCGAAGAGGCGGCCAAAGCGGCTGATATGAGCGTGTCCGCGTTTTTCCGTTCGCTCTTGCTTGAGGGTGCAGGCGTGCGGCCGATTTTGACGCGTGACGATCGGCTTATTATGGCGGCATTGCTGGAAGATATGCGCAAGATCGGTGTGAACTTGAACCAGGTCGCGCGAGCGCTGAACAGCGGTAAGGCTGTTCATCCGAGCGAACTGGATATCAACCTAGCTAACGTTCAGTCGATTCAGGCCGCTGTAATGCTTGAACTCCGATCGCTTTCAAGGCGCGCTGGCTATCAGCGGCGTGGGGAGGAATAGGGTGGAGTTCTTCTTCGGAGCGTTCACAAGTGAATGGGAGCAGAAGCGCGCAGCGCTTTTGCATGAGATGTCACTTGGAGGAAAGGCGGCGCAATCTGAGGAAAATCTCTTCAAGTACGTTCATCAGATCAAGGAGGTTAAGCGCGGGGGAGGCGGACCGAAGGTGAAGCCTATGCGGATGCCTCGCATGCAGTTTCCCCGGATCTCAATGCCTTCTGGTAGTGCGGCGGCTTCAAGCCGCCCGATGGAGGCGCGTCTTACGAGCATCGCGAAGGGTAGTCAGCCAGCTGTTGTGAAAATGGCCTCCTATGGCGGCGGTGCACGCGTCGGATCGATGCTCAACTACGTCTCGCGTAGCGGTGAGTTGAAGGTAGAGAACGAAAACGGTGAGAAACTCGAAGGTCGTGAAGATCTTGCTCGTGTTCGGGGCGACTGGAACCACCTGTTTCAGAACCGGACGGAGAGCCGTGATATTGGAAACTTCTCGGTGGAGGTCGCGGCCAGTGCTGATGGTGAGGATTTGCATGGGCGGGTGCGAGATATCCTATCGAGCGGTTTTGGCGACCGTCGGTATGCTTATGCCGTTGCGGAGCGCGCTGATGGCTCATTGACGATCAATGGCCTTGTCGTTCTACGAAGCGGGCAGGGTAAGAGGCTTACAGCCGACGCCAAGGCGGCCGGGTTCGTGCAGCAAAGTTTTGACGCAAGCGCAGTCGCAGGTCAGGGCGCTGCGAGGTTTTCCTTCGGAGGCTATGGAAACGGTGTCGATTACGGCACTACGAAGGTTCGGGAGCTTATCGCCGACAGTGCCGAGGTTCGGGATGATCGCGGTCGCTTAATAGCAGACGGTAAGGCGGCCGGGGATCTCGTTCAAAAGGAGTGGCGCGAAGAGCTTCACAGCCGCAAAAGCCGTGATGTGATGCATGTCATCATGTCGGCCCGTGCCGGAACAGATGCAGGAGCCTTTGAAGGCGCTGTTCGAGATTTCCTCGCTGACCAGTTTGCTGGACATCGGTACGTCTTTGCGATGCACGACCCTGAAACCGACACCAAGGAAGCAGGGGAGGGGGGCAAGCGTCCGCATGTCCATGCTCATGCTATCGTCACGATGCGATCAGAAGCCGGGGACCGGATCGAGACAACGCCGGCAACCTTCCGCCAATGGCGTGAAGTGATGGCCGAGAAGGCGCGCGATCACGGCATCAATATGGAAATGACGGATCGACGGGAGTTCGCCTCAGCACCTGCCTACAGCCGTAATCAGGTTCGCGCTGTAAACCGCGACGGTAGAACTGAGCATGTGGGAACGAGTGAGCCTGCCCAGGCTCGCTACGATGCAAAGCGATCCGGCCGACGTACCGTAGCGTCAAGTGATCGTAGTCGGCAGTACACGGTCAAGGCTCAGGAGACGTGGCAGAAGATAGCTGCGGTTTCCGGTGATCGGCGGACTGTAGCATTTGCAGCTGAACATCGAGACGTCATTGAGACAGGGCTCAGAGAGCTTGATTCCGCAAACAACTCAACAGTCGTTCACTCGGATTTCGGCGGCAATTTCCGTGCAAATATGATATCATTGCAGAAGATGCTTTTGGAGGCAGAGGACATGCGCGAGCAGACACGCCAGGAGTTTGAATCATACGAGAAGACAGTCGAAACAGCTCTGTTCAGGCTTGAACGAAGTGCTGGACCCGACGACAGGGCTGGTTTTGATGAGGTTGCGACTACGGCCCGGGAAATTGTTGATCTGCGCCGTGAAATGCTCGAGCTCACCGAGCGCGTTGGCGACAGACAGATTGGCAACGAGGCCGATCGGGAACCACTTGCTGACGCCACGGACCAGCGTGGGGGAGCGGATGAACGTAGTGGAGCCATCGCCACTGACGCTGTTCGCGATGACGCCCTACGCCTCGCCAACGAGGCTGACGATGTCAGCAAGAAGTGGGATGAGGCTGTTGCCAAGCATGGCGAAGCGGTTGTTGAGGCTGGCAATGATGCGATGATCGATGTCGAACATTTCAGAGAAGGTATCGCGCTGGTACAGTCGGGCGAGTTTTCTGAAGAAGACCTTGAAATGTACGAGACCGGGCTCAGGTCAGCCCTGCGGCGTGCCGCCGAGCTAGCGGCCGACGGAAACGCCTACCTTCGCGATGTCGCTGTCGAGGATCCAGAGCTTCGCAGCGAAGTCGAAAAAGTCGAACGCGAAGACGGCCGGACAGACGAAAACACGACCAACAAAACCGCTTCTACGTCTGATGCTCCTGACGATCGTCAGCGCGACCTTCAGCTTGATGCGGAAGAGGAGCGGGGTCAGCTTCCAAGCGAGCGCGAGGCGCACGAGTTGGCCGACACAATCGAGGCTACAAACAAGCAACAAGATCGTGTAAAACAGGAGCGTGAGGCTGGGCAGAAAGCAGGAGAAACCACGCGAACTGACCCTGCGCAGCAGCACGTGCCTCGTCTTGAAGAACTTGAGCGGGAGCAAAATGAACAGAGGGACCGCGATCGGGACGATCGTGAGCGGTGATAGGCCATGACAAACCGATACGTCATTCAGACTGAGAACAGAAAGTCGGACGAAGCCGTAGGAAAAGGGATCGTCGCGATCTTTGCCTTCGTTGCTGCTCTCGCTGCTATCGGCTTCGCGTATCAGACAGTTGTCGGATGGTATGACGCGGCCGCGATCTGGCTTGGAGACATCGGCCAGTATCTCGCTGGCTTTTGGCCATTTTAGGCCTTCTACCCGAGCAAGTAGATTCGTAGCGGCCCTGAGAGCGAAACTCCTAGGGCCGTTTCAAATTCAGGCTGTCTCTGGGTCTGGAACGGTCGCAGCGAAAACATCCATGATGTTCTTTCGCTTAGTCGGGTTCTTTCCGACGCTGTTTTTCTCGACCTGTTCGCGAAGTTTCTGTGCTGCAAGGGAATGCAGCGCTTCAATCTCCTCTCGCCGTGCAATGTCATCCGACACGGAGCTATTGCGCTTCCGTGGGGTTTTGGGTCGGGCTGCGGGCGAGGCTTTGGCTTTCGAGGTCAATGCGGCTGGATTGACGGTACGCTTCGCTGGGGTGGTTGCTGGCGCCGTTACATCCGCGGGCTCTAGCGCCATCGTTGCAGGCATCTGCTTTTCCGGCTCTTTCTGAGCGGGATCGGCTTCCGGTATGTTCCTTTGGACTGCAGCCGAAGGCTCAGCTACCGGCGCTACATTTCCGGCATTCTCATATTCTGCAGTCGTCGCCGGGACCGGCTTCGATGGAAGGTACTCGATATCCGGGACACTCGGGATGTGAGCCTGGGCGTAGGCCTCAGCTGCCTTGAACGGCTGGGTGTTGAAGAACCGAAGCTTTTCGGCAAAAATTGGACGCTGGCCCTCTACCAAAAGGATCATTCTGTTTTCCGGCATTTGCCGAACTTCCTGAGACATCATGAGGTCCCGCTCGCGAATTTGCTCGACCTTCGTCCGCCGTGGGAGTCCCATGATTTCGATTGTGCGAGACTCCGACGAGTAGCGAATGGTCCTCTTGCCGAGAGCCCGTGACGCATAGTCGGCCGTCGCCTGATCATTTGCTCCAAGGATCAACTGGTAGCCGCAATTCCCCAAGAGTGAGTGCCGCGAGGTCTCTCCATATATCTCATCTAGGTTTTTCAGGTCCTGGATAATGAATGCGAGCTTGATCTTGTAACCGGCCACGTAAGGCAGCTTCGTCATGATCTCGTCCATGCGTTTCAGCTGGCGAAATTCATCGAGAAGAAAATAGACAGGAAGGGAGTTTGGATCGTGCTCAAGCGTGAGAATATCCATGACCTGTTGGACAAACAGGGTCAGTAAGGGCCTGAGAAGCGTAATGTCGGTGATGTTCGGAGCGAGATAGATCGTAATGGGGCGCCGTTTCATGGAGCGAAGGTCCATGTCCGTGAAGTTTGTTGCGGCAACAACCCGTTCGTTCTTGAAAGGTCGCATAGCCTTCTGGATATCCAGAAGCGCTGATGCAGCGGCTCGATCAGACAGGGAAAGATATGAGTTGAAGCTCTCGACGGTGAATTTCGAGAGGTAGGGCTCTTTCTCCTTGATGTGCTTCATCAAGGCCTGGAGATCTACGCCGCTGTTGAAGAACGAGTTGATTTCGCCCAGATTGCGGCGGTCCCGGTAGAAGGGGCTTTCGAGAATGTAGCTTATCGCGCCGGCGAGGACCTGCTGCGCGGTGGCCTGCCATACTGAATTCTCAGACTCCGTGTTCTCCGGAACAAGAATGCTGGCTATGTTCTGAATGTCGGTTGTTCGATTGCCCCGTTCCGGTCGCACAAAATCGAGAGGATTATAGCTGTTCGTGCGCTCGGAGCCCGGTGCAAAAATGAAAACCTGGCTGCCATTCTTCTTCCGATAGCCGGCCGTCGCCTTGAAGACCTCTCCCTTTAGGTCGGTAACGATCATCGAGCCTTCATGCATAAGAGCATTCGGAATGACGTAACCGGCACCTTTACCGGACCTTGTCGGCCCGATGATCAGGTGATGGCGATCGTCCTGCGCCCGGAGGACCTTTCCTCCAAAACGACCGAAAATATGCCCCTTCTTGCCGAACCATTTCCCCGTCCGCAAACCCGCGATGTCCTGAAACGCGGCGTCCCCTAATGGGCTCGTAACTGGCCTAAGGCCGAGATAGGCAGTAATTGCGGCGATTACGAAGGCAGGCACCAATGACCCCAGGGCGACCTTCTGCAGGGTATGATTATCGCTGTAAGCCCAGAACTGTTGTATTGGGGCGAAAGGATTGCTTCGTATCGTTGTATCGAGGATCCTGCCGTCGCCGTAAAACAGGTGAAGGCCAGCGCCATATCCAAGCATCCAGGCCGCAAAGGCAACCGCGAGGCAAAACGCTAGGTAGACGGCTTTGAAGCCCTTTGTCATGCTTCATCTCTTGCAAAGAAAATCTCCGAAACGCCGCGCTTGCCTCCTTCGCGGCGGAGCTGGATGACGATCGGGATCACCATTTGAATGTAGGACATTAAGTCCTGCTTCGAGTAGCCCGCCGACATGCCGGATTGCTGCATCATCATTGCAAGTTGCTCATATGCCCCCATAGGGGTGTCTGCATGAACTGTGGACATGCTACCCGGATGACCGGTGTTGATGGCGCGCAGGAAAGAGAAAGCTTCAGCGCCTCTGATCTCGCCCACGAAAAGGCGGTCAGGACGCATGCGCAGTGCCGACTCGAGCAGGTTTTGAATGGTCACATTGGACGTACCTTGCCCACCTTTGGAAGCAACCAAGTGGACTGCGTTTTTCTGTGGCGGAAAAAGTTCCCGCGTGTCTTCGAGCGTCAAGATGCGCTCGTTCAGGTCAACTGAGTTGAGGCAGGCATTTAAGAATGTCGTTTTGCCCGAGGACGTGCCGCCGCTGATAAGGATCGAAACCCGCTTCGTGATCGCAGTATGGATGAAGTCGTAGATCTTTTCTTGGCGCAGATACCCGATGAGCTCGCGATCGACATTGCTCAACCCTCCAACGGCAACCGACACCTTATCGAGCGATCCGTTGTCCCTGTAATCTTCCAGAGAGAAATTCTGGACGACCTGCTTTCGGATGGTAATGGATCCTCCGTCAGGAGCCGCGGGCGGTAAAACGACCTGAATGCGCTCACCAGTGGGCAGCGCCGCGCTTAGGATTGGATTGGCCTGGTTCAAGAACTGCTTTGTTGAGGCGGCGACGCGTTCTCCGATGTTCTCTATCTCTTGCGCGGTCAGAACATCGATAAGATGATGCTCCATATGGTCCGCACCAAACCGTTCCACGTAAACGTGGCCCGGCTTGTTGATCGCGATTTCGACAACCTTTGGATCATCAAGAAATGGCCTGATGGGCTCCAACGAACGGGTCAGGAAATAGTGGGGATCATGAACCAGTGGGTTACCTGCCGGAGCGTTCACGTTTGATCTCCTTCATCGCTTCTGTAACCGGATCGTCGTACATGTCGCTGAAATCGAGGTCTTGGCGCACGAAAATGAAGATGCGTTCGCCCTGTGGGACGCTGATCGTTGGGGGGATGCGAAGATTTTCCGAAAGCACGGTGTTTGCCATGTCGCTAAACGTCTGTGCGATCGTCTCGCGAGCGAGATCCGCCCCACGCTGCGCATCATCATTGTTGGAACCTGAACTCTGTTCGCTTCCATATCCCGTCAGATAGCTTGCGCCGCCACCAACGATCGAAAGAAGGATGGAAGCGCCGAAACGCTCCCGGAACTTGTTATCAACGTGACCTGTCAATCCCGATCGACCGAGGCTATCCGCTCCGATTGAGTTTAGCCTCACGCTGGCACCATCGTCACGGATCAGGCGTGTCCAGACGACGAAGATACGCTTCTGTCCACGCGTAACCTCCGACTGGTATTCGCCAATTAGGCGCGTGCCTGTAGGGATGATCACGCGCCGGCCGTCGAACGAGTAGACATCCTGAGATGTAATAGCACGGATCTGCCCGGGAAGATCACTCACGATGGCCGTTTCCAGAATGCCTGGAATAAGCGTGCCTTCTGGCACTAAAGCGTCGAGGCGCTTCAGCTGTCTGGCCTTGGCGCTGCGATCTCCTATCGCGCTCGCGGACGAGAGGTATTGGCTATTCTTGTCCTCGCCGGCAACCGTCAACGGCGGGCCGCTGGCCGACCCGTCCAGCGAACCATTCCCGTTGCCTCCCAAATTCTGGTCCATAGTGATGAGCTTTGACCTGAAGCGCTCGGGAAACTCCTCCACTTTGGGTACTTCCACGGTAGGAGGCGGAGCCACTGGTGGTGGCGGCACGTTGAACGTTGTCGTGTCAGCTGGCGGCTCGGGTGGCGGCGGAGGCGGCGGAGGTGGCGGTAAGACGACGACCGGCTGTTCCGGGGCAGGTTGCGGCTCACCATCGCGCACGAAGCCAGGCGGCCGGAACGTCGTGGTGCGAAACTCTTCATCTGATTGGGAATTATCTCGCGGCTCATCTTTCGAGGTCGCAAGGACCATGTATGCGGCGATAACGCCGAAAATCACCAGAGCAGCCATTCCGGCCGTCTGGTTCCGTTTTGCGTTCTTGTTGCTGACATCCGTTTCGTCAGCCTGCGCCATAGCTTCAAGTTCGGGGCTGCGCTTCATTAGTTGCCGCTCCTTCTGCGCTTGCTTGCGTCCGGATCAGGTTTTGGAGCCATGATGTCAGGGTCAGGGGCTGCAAAATCGGGCTTGCGTAGATTGAAAATGCAGGTCCATTGGTTCCCGTCTCGCAGCGTGTATTGCGTCGCCGTGCCATCAACGACGATGTATTCGCCCTCTTTTCTGAAATTCCGAAGGGTCTCAGAGAAGTCGGACTGAACCGCAAAAATCGCTGGTACGCGCCCTTTGAACTTAAAGAACGTCTTTTTCCCGTCATCGAAGACCATAGACGGCTTCAAAGCGGCATCACCCGAAAATGAATAGTCGATATTTACATTGGCCTTGTCGATATTGCTTACGTTCGGATTCGCGGCTCTAAACTCCGCCTCTTTCCGCAGAGATGCGTTCAAGTCCTTCTCGGGGTACACAAACCGGATTCCGAAGACCTTACGTTCGTCTGTCGGCGCGTAGTCATTTAATTCGAGGAAATAGATCCGCTTGGATGTCACGACATTCATGTTAGTAGCGACACCCTTCGCAATAGGTTTTACGAAGAGGATGTTCCCTTTTTCAGACGGCGCGACCTGCCAACTGTCTGTGTCGCCAAGAGAGATCGTCTCGAACTTTTCATCTTCATCGAAGATGATCATCGTTGAGATGCCGTAGGTCGCGGAGACCTTCACCACGTTGTTTGGCTGGTAAACGACGCTTGTAACGCGTGAATCCAAAGTGCCAGGACGAGGCTGTTGTGCGCCGAAGGCGTGAGTCATCGTTGCGGCCATGAAGGCCGCTGAAACAAGTAGTCTGAATCTCATCCTGCTGCTCCCGGCGTAACCGTTTCCTGATCGCGACGGTAGTTGTACACCTGGAAGCCAAGGGGGTTCTCAAACCTCCAATCATTTCGCTCCGGTGTGTCCGTGTAACGGAATCTGACAACAGAGATGTAGTGCCGGGTAATATTGTCACTCTCAGAACTCTCTGTTGTCGAGAAGCGAACTAGCGCGGTGCTAGCGTTCGAGAACGTGACCGACTTTACGTCAACGGTGATTTTCTTGTTTCTGCCCAAACGCCTGCCCGGGTTGTTCGGATTAGCGGCGCTCCATTCGTCTTGGAGCTCCTTGGCCGCATCAGCCGTGGAAAGAAGCGCGGCAATTCCAAAGTTTTGCTGGATGGCAAACGGGTCATAGCCCTCGCGTGAGCGGATGTACCGGACAACATTGGCCTGAGTGACAGCCTGCTGGTCAGTGAGGTTTGCCGAGCGCGTGAGCCCGGTCTTGACCTCGATGTAACCTGTATTTTTATCGACCTCGACGATGTAGGGCTCGAAGGTCTTGAGCGGAACTAACATCACCAGCGTCCCGAGCGACATAAGGGTGATGGCGCTCATTATCAGGGCAATAAACCAAGCGAATGTCCTTGAGCGATTTGCCTTTTTTACAATCTCCTGTTCCCACTTGTCGCCGTCTTGAAAATAGCTCCGGAGAGCTTCATTTGAATCTGCCATGGTCTAGCCCTTAAACCCCTCTGAACAGCCTGCGCTTAACGTGGCACGCTGTTGCTGCTGATGCTTTTCTGCATCGCGTCCGCGCTTGCATTTCGAATATTTTCCCGCATTCCCGCATGGGTACGTTCCCTGGCAGCCATCCCGATCCGACCGGCCGCGCCGGAAACACTGCGCGCTCCTGTGAGTGCAGCAGCGGGGGCACTGAAGCCCGTCAGGCCTCCGACGGTTCGCGCCACTTGGCCGATCCCGGCTGCGACACCCCCCGTAATCCCCTGAGCAAGTGTCTGTATGTTGAAAAGCACAAAGGCGCCGGCGGCACACAAAAGAAGGAAAGCTGCAACATCATCGAGTTGAAGCCTGCGTTGATCGGCCGCTGCAGCGACTTTCGTCAACTCTGGATCCATTGCGGAGATCAAGAACGCAGCCACCACGTAAACGAACAACGGAATAATCGCGTACATCAGCACACTTTGGAACCATGCCATTCCGTAGCTTCGCGTAGATTGAAACAACAAACATGCGATGAAAATGGGGGCGGTTCCTAGCAGCACCCACATCATGACCTTCGCAAGCAAAAGGATCGCAAGAGCGACGGCGATAAACACGCCGACGCCAAACATGATCAGAAAACCGACCATAGCCGGAAGAACAGAAAAATAACCGGCCTGTTCAGCAAAGGCCCCCGCCGCTTTGTTGGCCGTTTCCCAGATCATCGAAAGGCCGTTTGTCGGCTCTGTGATACCTGTATTGCTGACCGCGAGAATTGCCCGTCCCACGTCTTCCGGTGTATCGCTCAGCCAGGCGTAGAAGAACGTATTGAAGTTACCCCATGAGTTTATGAAAGCAACGATCAGCGTCATTCTGACTACGCGGCTGATCACCTCCCCAACGCTGACACGCGCAGTGCCCATGATCAGTTGAAGACCGTAATAGGCGACGTAGGCAATCAGAAGCACGGTTAGAAGCGGCGTTACTTCGCTCGCAACAACCCCATAGGCGCTTTGCGTAAAGCTAGCGCCCGTCTGTTCGATCCGATCCAAAAGCCCACCGAGGAAATCCTCCATCGCCCAACATCCTTATTCAGTTGCTATTGTGCCGATGGCCGCCAGAGCGGCGGATGGTTCGCCATTGACGCTTGTCATTGGACCACAGTCGTGACGTGGATCCTCAGCATAAGACGTCATATTGGCGGGCCGTTTGCATGGTGCCGTTTTCTCTTTCGCGGCCGTCCCACAGCCGGCAAGCCCGGCTGTAAAGGTCGCGACTAGAAGCACCGTTCCCGCTATCTCGAATGCCTTAATCACCGTAGGTCATCGCCTTCTTCGAGTTCGACATATCGACAAGACGTTGCTGGTTTTGAGCATTGAGCGACTGGACTGTGCCATTCATGACGCCGATCATTTCGTTTAGCACCAGCCCGGATTGGACCTGAAGCTGCGTATTCTGATCGATCGAGCCCTTGATATCCTCAGCCTTGCCAATCTGCTGACCTGCTTGCTGGAAGGATTGGGTACGCTGTTGTACCGCCTGGTTTGAACCGGTCACCAAAGCCGCAACGCCGAGAACCGTGTTCATCACCTCCTCATAGGACTTGTCGCCTGAGAATGTGCTATCGGCCTTTCCCGACAGGTTTTTCACCAACTGCAGCCCGTTAATAAACGTGGAGGCGATTTTGCCGATATCGCCCCCCATGTTCCCGAAATTCGGTACGCCACCGCTCATCAAGCTGTCGAAGGACGGCATCTGGGAGACACTGAAGCCATTGCCGATAGCAAGGTTCTGCATAGGGCTTTGCACGCTTCCACGGTCACCCGTTACGGCTTTAAGTGTTTCTTCGACCGTCTTAAGAACCTCCTTGTTGGTATCGAGGATGTCGGTCGTTGTTTTCGATGTTTCCTGAGCAACCTTCAGGTTAGCATTATCGATTGTGGGGACCTGAGCGTACGCTGTCGAAGCTAGAGCCAGCGAAAACGCCGTTGCGATCGTCTTTTTCATGGCAGTTCTCCTTTATTGTGTACTCAACATCAGTTTCATTTCGGACGCCCGTTCCCTCTTCTGGACGCAAGCTTGTTCCTTCTCGTTCCACTCCACGTTCAGCGCCGGGTCACAGAGCTTCACCGTTTCGGGGTCTTTATCGTCGTTTTTCTTCACCGAGCTCGTGCGAGACGAGCCGGATCTTTCACCGAGATCCAGCGCGTTCTTCGAGTTCATGAGTTCAGCCATTGTCGCTCCAAGACGAATGACCTGATTCATCATTTCGAGATTCGCGTTTCGCGCCCCTGAGTTCTGGTCCCAGCTGTCTTGGATCGTGCCCGTCTGCATCTGCCCGAGCTGCTGCAACCACGAACTGACATTGCCACTGCTTTCCGTGATGGACTGGCTCGTCGCCATAGCGTTCATCGAGCTGTCACGAGCACCCGAGAAGGCTGTGCTGCCTCCTCCATAGTTCATCGGAATGTTTGAGGTATCCGACCCGCCAAACTGCGGCATCCATTGTTTCGTGATGCTCGCGACATAGCCTTGGGTTTCTTTGAATGGTGGGATGCCGCCATACTTCTGCACGTTGCCAGGGCCAGCATTGTAAGCGGCCAGAGCGAGGTTCGTGTTCCCGTTGAAACGCTTCAGCTGTTGCTTGAGATACCGCGCGCCGCCCCGAAGGTTGTCTTCAATGTTGTTTGGGTCAACGCCGAGGTCCTTTGCGGTTCCTGGCATAAGCTGCGATAGACCCGTCGCGCCTACCGGTGATTTTGCGCAGGGGTTGAAGCGGCTCTCTTGATAGACAAGAGACATGAACAGCGTTTCGTCTACGCCCTCTTCCTGGGCAACGCGCTTTACGAGGCCGACGATCTCCGGATTAGCTTGCGCGGCAGACGGCGCGTCGCCTCCCTTGCCTTTTTTGTACATCGAGCAAGTGACGCTGGTGCTGACAGTGTGGCGTTTCTTGTCTGTTTCCTTGATGTCGTCGGTTGTTTTCTCCCTCACCGTGTCGTCCGCCGTTAGTGCGGCGTCGGTGATTGGAACCTGCGTAAAGGCTGCGCTTGGAGCGCCAATCGACATGGCTGTAGCAAGCAGCACCAGAGTGGGACTTTTCCTCATTCAGCATTCTCCCATCCGCAAAATTTAGCCAACCAGTTTTCCGGCTCGTCTCCATATTGTTCGCGGAGTGCGGCGCACTCCTCGATCGTCTCCTTGCGCCCGGACAGGACCTTGACGAGATCGGGCATGCTCGAAAGGTCGAGCCGGGCGATGACTGAGTCATTGCCGTGCTTGATCAGGAAGGTTCGCTTTTCGGGCGGGGTGTTCTTGATGAAGTTGTATTCCTTCACCGTGAGACCGAAGCGCTTGATGTAGCTCTCTTCGTCTGCACGCGGGTTCGGGAAATGAATGTTCGTGGAAGACTGCTCAATGAGCGTGTGAGAGACCTTCGACTTTGCAATGTCGGCGGCCGATTGAGTGCCAAAGCCCACGATGCCGTTGAGCTTACGAATGGTCTTCATTTTGTCGACAATGAACGCGCTGAAAGTTTCATCGAGGAGCAGCTGCCAGCCTTCGTCCATGAAGAACATGACCGGATTGCCATCCAGCAGTTCATCAAGCCGATGGTAGAGATACATGAGGGCGGGCGTCCGCAGTTCTTCGTTCCCAAGAATACTGGTCATGTCAAAGCCGAACACCGTCCGGCCAGAGAAGGACAGCACATCGTGTGGAGCGTTAAAGAGCCAAGCCTTTTCGCCCTCGGTCCAAGGACGAAGGCGAGAATAGAGGTCATTGGCATCAGCACGGGCACGGCCCATAAGCAAATTGCCAAGGTTGGTGAGGTTTCGCTGTTGTGCCGGTTCTTCCATGAGGCGGACCACAGCGCGCTCTATGATATCTTCATCTTCCTGGGTGAAGTCGCGGCGATCACGTCCACCGAGCATCGCCTTGAGAAGGCGTTGAAGAAATTCTCTGTTTGGTCCCGTGTTCTCCAACTGGAGCGGATTGAATCCAGTTGGTGTACCCGGGGAAAGGATCTCGTAAGATCCGCCGATGGCTCGAACGAAGATTTCGGCTCCGCGGTCCTTATCGAAAAAGACGGCGCGGGGTGTTGGGGAAACTCGCATGGCCTGCGCGAGCAGGAAACTCAAACCCACAGTTTTACCCGAGCCGGTCGGTCCTGTGACGGTAAAATGCCCGATATCGCGGCGGTGGAAATTGAACCAGTAGGGCGTCTGCGATGTCGTCTCAAGGATCGTGATGGGAAGGCCCCAATGCGTACGTTCCGCCTGACCACTGGCGAAATTGTGCATTGATGACAGGCCCGAGAAGTTCGAGCTGGAGAGCATCGCCTTTCTAGCAATATAGGAGTGGTTACCGGGCAACTGCGCCCAAAACGCTGCCTCAAGATTGAGATCTTCACGCAGCCAGTTGATATTCATGTCCGTGAGGCATGCACCAAGTTCCGAAACGCAGCGGCTCAAGCCTTCGAGGTCCCGGGAAATGCAAAGTAGCGAAAAATGGTGGAAGCCAAACACGGCTTCCTGATTCAGCATACTGTCGAGAGCAAAATTGATGTCAGATTCTACAGACGTCCCAGCTTCATCCGAGGCACGGATTTGCCTCTGAAGGCGCGTTATGCGCTCTTGCGCAATTGGCTTGTCTGCAAGGGTAAACGACTGCGTCAGGATGAACTCATGGTTCACCTGTAACAGTCCGTCCAACATGCCAGGTCCAGTGAAAGGAGGGTATTCCTTGATGGACAGCAGTGCGCCATACCGCGAATCTTCGTCCACGGCGGCTTGCGCGTGAAAGGCGCGCTTGGCGAAGTGGAGACGAGATGTTCCAATGAAGTTGCGGATGCCCATGCGCGGCAGTCGCATCTTCCGAGACACACTCCCCGTGAGGATAGAATTGAAGAATTCGCAGGGCTCGGAATACGGTTCGCCCTTGGTCTCTTCCTCCTGCCCCTCGATCTTTGCAATATCATCGGACTTCTTCCGATAGGTTATGCCGAGCGAGCGGGCTCCGTATTTACTCAGTTCACGGACGATATTCCCGATCAGTTCCTCTAGGTCCGTTACCTCTTCGCGCGTGGCTTGTGTTTTGGCGTCCTTGTTGGACTGCGTAAAAATCCGCTTGAGAGAGTCGCCAACACCAAGCGCGCCGCGCATGCCCGAACGGACAATCGTCAAGTAGATCTCGTTGGTGAACATGCGCTTCTTGCGAAGCTGACCCATGTATCGCGTATTCAGGATGTCGCAGAATGATTGATCAAACGTTCCGCCGATCTCGGTCTCGACCTCGCGACGGATCACGGTTGACCATAGGGAAAACCGGCTTGAGCCGAGCGCGCGTATCATCGTGTTCTGGACGACTGATCGCATATTCAATTCGGCCTGGTCTTCGGTCTGGAAAAACAAGCCGTCGAGCTTGATGACACTGGCGAGTGATCCATTCTCGAGACCTATCACCGTGTCCGAGACATGCCGCATGTAGGGAATATGAACGGACATAGGCCGCTCGTTTCCGGCGACCTTCCCAAATCCTAGCTCTTCTTTGACGACTTTCAGCATGATTATGGTCCGTACGAGTTGGTGCCCCAAAAGCGCTTATTGGGAGTGCGGGGGGTCTTGCGTGACGAAACCTGAAGCACGTCGAGAATTTTCGCGTCCCATGTGCAAAGCGAGAAAAGGACGAGATAGCCCACAGGCGCGAGCAGAAGTGCCGCGAGATGGTTCGACGCAAGCCATCCGATGATGGTGAGGCCGATGATCAGCACCACCGCCATGTATGGCACGCCCCATAGGGTTGGTGATCGGGTCAGACCGATCACCAAAGGCGTGAGCGCCGGCTTCTCATCCGAGAACTCGCTCAACTTACTGCCCGCCCACCGAAGAAATCATCTGATCAACAATGGCCGGAGCGCCGAAGACGAGGCCGATACCAATAACGACCGCGCCGGCTGTAAACCAAGACAAACGACCGGCAAATGCCATGAAGCCCAGGGCGATAACGGCAATGATCGCCAACAACCGGCCAAATGGGCCAGTGATGAAATCCACGATCATCTGCACAGCGGTCTGGATAGGGCCGAAAGCACCACTGCCTCCGCCGCCTGCCCCTTGGGCAAACGCCAACTCCGCGCCGACGATCTGCACCGCCGTGACCACGCCAAGAAGCGCGATCACCTTAACCGCTTGGGATTGACCCAACTTTACCTTTTTCATCTGACTCTCTCCTTAGAAGTGCATCACGCCGCCGACAAACTTGCCGGTTTTCTCAACGGCAATTACCCCGCTACCGTTGGCCGTATTCGTCGCCGCTGCCTCACGGACGACATTTCCGGCCTTCCGCTTGCCCGCAGGCATCGGAAGACCAAGCTGAAAATTGAGGACTTTTGCTACGTATCCGACCGTCTCCTGAAAGGGCGGAACGCCGCCATATTCGTAGATCCGGTTCTCGCCGCTGTTGTATGCAGCGGCTACCAGCAGAGGATTTTGAAACTCATCGAGCAGAAACCGGAGATACTTGATGCCACCCTCGATGTTCTGCCGTGGATCGCAGATATCAACGACGCCGAACCTCGTTGCGGTATCGGGGATAAGCTGCATGGGGCCACGAGCTCCTTTGGGAGAGTTGCGAACCACGTCAAACCTGCTTTCGGCCCAAGTGATTGCCACAGCAAACCCCTCATCAACCTGATGGCGGCGCGCGGTCTCTACAACCAAAGCTTTGATCTCGTCCGGCGTCATCGGAGATGCGCCACACTCTTTTGCCCCCATCACGGGCGAAGCTAACACGTTTCCTGCGCCAATTTGGCTAAGTGAACCGGTCGCACGAGAAGCAATCGGAGAGTCTACCGTTGATTCCGATGCATTCACATATGGGGAGTTTTCTGCGCCAATTTTGGTAGTCGACAAAGCCGCCGCTTCGGTCGTGTTTTTCTGCTGGTTCGCGCCCTTCACTACACCATCAGCGCCCAAGACAAATTCTTTGGCTGCAACAGGCTCACCGGCCCATCTTTCCGCGAAATTAGTCGCGAGTGACGGCGTTTCAGGCGCGTCGGTTTCGTTGTATGCACTGGCTATTCTGGTATTTCTTACAGCGTCTTGGGCATATGCGCAGTTGGCCGACCACAGCGTAACGAGAGCTGTCCCAAAAAGGACGGTGGTGCCTGAAAAGCCTGCCATGCGAGCCCTTTTTTCCATCGTCTCCGCCTGCCAAACGGTGTTGTGATTAGGAAGAAAACCGATTAAGTTGATGCTTGTATGATACCGATTTGGCTCAGACTTACAAGTTTTTGTGCCAGTGTTAAACCCCCTTTCTCAAGGGAATCCGTTGTACCAAGATGGTTAGGGCTAGAAAATGATACGGACCATCATTACCGCACTCGCAAGTTGCGCAATGGCAACACAAGCTTTTGCCGCGCCGGCGATCAACAAGGATTACGTCAAGTCGCTCGCCGCCCCCGGTAAAACGGCTTTGGTGATCGAGTATTATGACGGCAATGGGAAGGTCGTTGACCGGAAGGGCTATGCAACAGCCTCAGGGTTCAAGGCAGTCTCCGGAACCGACTTCAAGATTGACGATAAGACGACAGTACATCTGTACGGTCTCCAGCCGTGTAAGGGCGATTTGGTCAACCGGACGGAAGACTATGCCGGAACCTGCGATGACTATGCGCTTAAACAGCTTCAGGTCATGTTGCAGAGCCCAAAAGTCGTTTTCTGCCGCGCCTTCGTCAGCGAGCAGGGGGCGCCGATGCAGAATGCGACGTGCTACGGGTACTACAATTATCCTGGTGCCATGGACTCGGTCGATAATTTTGAGGAACAGCTTCTTTCTCTAGGCGCTGTTCGTCTCGCCAAAAAACCTGATGGATCAGTGGAGCGGCCTGATCTTCAGGAAGCCGAGAATCTCGGCAAAAAGGGCGACTTCGGCATGTGGGCCGATCCGCGGGTAAAGTCGCAATGAAGCGGATAGCCCTTCTCATGGCGGCACTGATGCCTACCTGGGCTCTCGCAGCCCCGGAGGGCTATTTCGATTTAAGGCCGGACGGAATAACGCTCGAGACCGGGGACACATGGGTATCCAATGGAGAGCGGTTCCGTCTCTATGGAATACAGTCATGTTTGCGCGGTACCAGTTATACCGATGCGCACGGTAACACTCGCGATTGCGGCGAGGCGTCCCTCGCTGTTCTTGCCGCGTACATCAAGGACACGCAGCCGATTTGCGCACCAGTCGCTAAGGCAAACGACATTTCGTATGTCATTTGTTACGCGACCGTTGGGAGCCAGCGGCTGGATCTAGGGCAGGTTCTCGTCAGCAGTGGGTACGCGTTTGCTGCATTGAAGAGCGACGGACTTCCATATCATGTCCCCTACTCTGTGGCCGAACAGATGGCCCAGCAGAAAAAGGCGGGTCTCTGGCAGTTCAAAGACGTCCAGCACCCGTCGATCACCCTCAGCCGAGAAGCCAATCAGCGCGCCAGGAAGGCGGAGCAATGAAACATATTCCACTGTTCAGCGTCATTATCGCTGCGATTGCCACACCTTCAATGGCCGCCGACCTACAATACTATACCCCGCGCTACTCGGGGCGCGTTGCACCACCCGTCGATTCCGCGCCCGTCAGGTTGCCGGTCTTCAAAGGCGTTGTAACCGTTCTGGACGGTCGCACTCTTTGGTATGGCTCTCTCGGACGTGGCTATAAGGTCCGCCTCGCGAGTATCGATGCATGCGAGCTCCCGCAATGGGCTCTCCACCCCAAGTGGGTAGACCGGACAAAGAACCAAGCGCCTATGCCGGTTCCCTGTGGCCCGCTTGCAAAAGCTTGGTTGAAGCGAACCATTGGCAACAAGGTGACGGTCTGCACGACGCTTGGGTATGGGAATGATGGCATTCCTCTCGCTCAATGCACGGTCAAAGGCCGAGACGTGGCGACGGAAATGCTACGCGTAGGTTGGGCGCGAGTGGATTCACCCTACGCCAACCAACAGTACCTTTCCTATCAGCACGATGCCATGGCCGCCCGTTATGGAATGTGGGGCACCTACGTGCTCGACATGAACGAATGGCGGCGCAAAGCGGTTGATAAGACCCTCGAGCGGCGACCTCTGGCGGATTTCAACCTTTTGGCAGAACGAAAAAGCGAAATCTCGCCGCCGTTTGCTGACGCACGCAACAAACCTAAGAGGACAGATCGATAGTTGCCGGATATCGCACATATCGCGACATCGTTCGCTATCGATCCGATGGCGGCGCTATTGGTTGCCATTCCCCTTTCGCTCGCCCTGATCGTGCCCTGCGAACGTTTGTGGTGGATCCACGCCCCCTGCGCTTTGGTCCTCCTCGTGGCCTCAGCCTTATTCCAGGCCGAGCGTCATCTCGCTTTCGACAGCTATCTTGTCGGCTTTTTTGCATTTGCGGCGGTTTGCCGGGATATCCCAAACCGCCCCCTCCTCTACCGCGTCGGTATCCTCTGGTTTGCAGCATTCTCGTTGATCGCCGCCGTCATTTATGCGGCCTCCGACCGAACAGACCGCCACGCGATAGAAGCCAAGATCTCACACCGGCCAATTCCGCAGTGAACGAATGAGAGAGGGAAAGCTAATGAAAGCTCTGTATTTTGTCGCCGCAGGTGTTGCGGCTTTTGCCATGACACCTGCCGCAAGGGCGCAAGATGCGTCTTGGGGGTGCCAGATCCTCCTTTGCGCAGCGTCCAAAAACCCTTCATGGCAGGGGGTTGGGTACTGCGTGCCGCCGATGCAGAAATTGATTTCGGCTATGAAGAAGCCCGGCTTTTCGTGGCCGATCTGCGAAGAAGCTAAAGCCGGGAAACCCGGCCATGAACCTTTTGAAGATTGCCCTGCCGGTTTTCAGGCCGGGCGGGCATCGTCTGGCCGCGACAACGACTCCCTCTTTGGCGGTGGCGAGGCGATTGTATGCACAAAGACGGTCAACCAGTGCAGCAACCGCGGCGCTTTCCGGACGCTCTACGGGAACGAACGCGCGAACCAGCAGGCCGGCATCACAATCCGCGAACTTAATTCAAACAATGACAACGGCTTTGGCAACAGCTGCCAAGTTGTCATCACGCAGCCAAGGCCAATGAGGGCTGACCCCTATTACTTCGATATCCCGAACGACAAAGGCGTGAAGGAACGCCATTGGTTCAACCTCAATCTATGAGGCCAGCGCCATGAACCAGAACATTCTACTCGTAATCGCTACCGGAGTTGGCATTGCTGCCGGCTCCGGCGCAACTTACGTTTTGATGCCGCAGCCAGATCCGCAAGTTCGCGCACCCACGCATGAAGAAATTGTAGCAGCCATAGAAGCTGATCCGTCTCTTCTGCCGCGCGAGTTTGTAGCTCCGGCCTTGGAGACCCCGAGCGAAGAAGAGGCCTTGGCGGCATACCGCCGAGCCTACTCCTCCAATCCGATGCGAACTCGCGGATCTGAGGACCGTATCTCAATACGACTTGGCGAGTGCGACCAGAATCCAGCCGGGCCGGGAGTGTCTTGTCTTACGTCCATCAAGTTTACCCCGTCCGCCCAACCTCTCGATCGCGTTATTGGATATTCGAAATCCGCTTCAGGCGATTGGGTTGCGAACGGATATTAGCAGCTATCAGGCCAACTCAAACAGTGAGGTTGTCAGCCTCTGTCTGAATCACTTCCATCTCTTTGGGATCCAAAGCTGCCTGCGTTGTCAGGATATAGGCAGCTAAATATTCGAGTTTGCGGTCGGATTCGTTTCGGTCGGCTGGCTTGTGCATGACGATCGATAGTCGTGCCGCCTCATCTTCCTTCGATGCAGCAGCCAAAGCCCCGGCATAAATCACAGGACTTACGCGCTCGGTCGCTCGCTTTACGTCCCATTCTCTCACCGTCTTAGCCGTCGCCATCTGAGCCGCGACGTGGCGTTCCATTTTCTCGAAGAGCGAACCGTCTTCCATTCCCTGCTTCATCATCTCACCTCTATCCACAAAACCAGCCGAAGCCGTTTGACCTCCCAAATCGAAGGGAGGGCAGGACCTGGTCCTGCTCCCGAGCTCGTGCGGAACAGCTGGAGAGAGGGGGACAAGCGCTAAACCGGAGGGGGATCACCCACCCGAAGGGCCGCGTCGGATTTTTGTAGAAAATCGGACCGGTGCTGCAAGCCGCAGGCTGAAGCATGGGGAAACCGGTTTAGTGCTTGTGGGGGAGAGAGGGCAGCGCGCCTTTCTCCCTTCTCAGTGAGCTACATTGTCATTAAATCTAAATCGAGATAGGTTTACATTACGTAGAAAAGAACACGGGTTATGTGACACGCTATCTGTTTCTCCCGGCCGCCACACTGACTGTAACAAATACGAGCGTTTATGTGACAACATTTTTAGGATATGCCCGAGTCTCAAAATCTGACGGAACACAGGTTCACGATCTACAGCGAGACGCGCTGATTGCGGCTGGCGTGGATAGCAACAATATCTATGAGGATTCTGCGTCAGGGAAAAAGGACGATCGACCGGGACTGACAGCATGCCTAAAGGCTCTTAGGGCTGGAGACACGCTCCTTGTTTGGAAGCTCGATCGACTTGGCCGCGATCTCCGTCACCTGGTTAACTTGGTTGATGAACTCACCAAGCGGAATATTGGCCTTAAGGTCCTTGCCGGCGAAGGCGCAACGATCGACACGTCAACGGCTAATGGTAGGCTCGTGTTCGGAATATTTGCCGCGTTGGCCGAATTTGAACGGTCGCTGATTATCGAACGGACAAAGGCCGGACTCGAGGCGGCGCGCGCACGGGGGCGCAACGGCGGCCGACCGTTCAAAATGACAGCGGCAAAGCTCAGGCTCGCGCAGGCTGCGATGGGGAAGCCGGAAACGAAGGTTAGTGGGTTGTGCGCCGAGCTGGGGGTATCGAGACAGACACTCTACCGGTTTGTCGGTCCAGTAGGCGATATTCGACCAGATGGAGAGAAGCTATTGGCGAGCGTAAAACGGAAGTGATCGCGCTCTCGCCTCACCGATGGAATCTTAGGAGAGTGTCATTCACGTAATCCGTTGGAATCAGCAAGCGATGAAAACCCATATTTCGGCACCACCGCGTATGTTTAGGACGCAGCGCCATACCCAACCGTTGGCTGGCTATGTCACGCCACAGTTGCAGGAGCTTGTTACCAGCCTTTCGCACTTGAACGACTTCGGGTTCCTCACGATGGCGTGGTCAACCCATGCCCTCCAGACGGGTCGAGAGGACCACATTCGAAAAGGTGTTTTCCGCTATCCAAAGGCGGCGGTGGGCAACGATAACCTGAGCGATCACACTGTTCATGAATGGGAGATCGAGACGCTGGTGAACCTCTTGCTTACCTCGCCGAAAACGCCTGGCTTCGCATGGGAGCCGACCATGGACACGGGACAGTTTGAGACCATCCGCAAGCTGACAAATCTCCTCAGAAGTGCCGAAAACGACGAGACCCCGCTTCGCATCAACAGCGAAAACATCTTCGATGAGCTTCACAGGATCGGCCACAGGCAGTTTCCGTGGCAGCGCACTTGGATCAGGTCGGGCGAACTTTACAAATATCTCTACATTTACTGCCAAGGTGCCTGCGCTGATTATTTCAAGGAAAAATACGGGCTCGATATCATCGACTATGTGTCGGCAGCCTTCATTCTTTTCACTCAGCATTCTCGCCTGACTTGGATGCCGCTACTGGACACCCGCGAAAAGCTTCCTTTGTCCCTCCAAGCAATCCACAAGACCACCGAATTGCTGTCGAGCAGTACATGGACAGCGCGCCGCGAAGCCGCCGCCCTCGTTCGCAAGTTTGAAGCCGAGGCTTCAGCGCCTATACCTATCGCCTATCAGCCGAGCTATCTCCGCCTGAAACCAATCCTCTCCTACGACCGTGCGGATACGACCCTCTACACGTCCCCCCTGCCCGACCTGATCCTGTTGCGGGTTACGGCCGGTCTATTCTACGACCTAGCCTCTGGTAAGAACCCGGTCATCAGCGATGCCAACAGGCGGTTCGAGGAATACTCGCGTAAGATCATCAAGGCCTTCATTCCGGAATTCGATCCGCAGCCTGCAGAAACGTACCGGTACAAGAGAAATCCGGTCGAGACGCCGGATATCCTCTTGAAACTGGATGGTAAGATCGTGAGCGTCATGGAGTGCAAGGCGACCAAGCTCACTTATGCCGCTCAATACGGAGAAAACCCCCGAGAGGACGCCAGCGACGGATACGACCAGATCGTCAAGGCGATATTCCAGCTGTGGCGGTATTTCGCCCACGTTCGACAGGGGATTCTCAAACACGACTTGGTGGACGATGTGACCGGTGTGATTTTGACACTCGACTCGTGGACGCAGATGGGCGGCAAGCTAAGGGATAAACTGGTTGCGGAAGCTAAGGTCTACTCCGCTAAAAAGGACAGCAGCATTACGGAAGCAGACATGCGAACGCCCGTATTTTGCCCGATACAGGAGCTCGATGACATTCTGTCCATTTCTGATGCCCGCCAGATACTCGCAACGTTCTGCAGCATGACCGAGATCGATAGTTTCAGCTGGAATGTACGACAGAAAAGAGATGAAGTCGGCCCAAAGCTAGCGGCTAAAACCTATCCCTTCGATCCGGGTGAGTTCATGCCTCTGTGGGCTACGACGAGCGAGCGACGCAGGGCAAACGAACTGAGAGATGAAGCCTAGCCTTTATGCCACTTCAGCACCCTGAGGCAGGCCCGCGGTAGAACGATCATTCATGGTAGACGGAGCTATCACGCCATGTGTCCTGATGCCTTTAATCGTTCGATTTCAGTCATCGCTATGTTGACCAACTTTCCGTGCGCGGCCGATCTCAGGACCTCAACCCGCCTATCCAAAATTTCATCGAGATTAGAAGGCGCCGGCCAGATGCCGATGGCTTGCACAATCGTAACGGCGGCCACCAGTGAGATACCATTGGGAAGCGTTTGCTCGCCTCGAATGCGAGTGTAAAATTCGAAGTCCTTCAGAATCTGCTTAACCGACGCAGGCTTAAGCCCGAAACGTTCCGCCAAGGCCGCAATGGGTTCCCCTGCTTCATATGCTTCGGTGATAGCCTGGTTTCGGACATGCCTTTCCATTGTCGCGCACTCCTTCATCCAAGCATTAAGTGTCGGAACCATCGTCGTCCGCTTCATCCTCTCCGGGCTGAAGGACAACGAGAAGCGATAAAACTTTTAGTCGTAGCGAGCGCGGAAGCTTACTCATCGTATCGATGAGCTTGTACCCCTCCTTGCTCGACAGGTACTCCTTGTGGCGTTCGAGTGCCCCGCCCGCCTCGCGTTCAATTTTGTCTCCCGGCGTCAAATCCTCAAAGAAATATGTAATGGGAACGCTGAGGGCATTTGCTATCTCATACAGCTTGGATGTGCTGATGCGGTTCGAGCCTCGCTCATATTTTTGAACCTGCTGAAACGTAATTCCGAGACCTTCACCAAGCGTTGTCTGAGACACCCCTATTATGTTCCGGCGCATCCGCACCCGTTGGCCCACATGTATATCGACCGGGTGTGGCCCGTCTGTCTTTGCATTGCCTCTGCTCATTGGTCCCTCTTGTTCCGCGTCCGGCTCGCCAAAGCCGGCTCTCTGTCGATTATCATAGCGCCTTTCGAAATGCATTCTGCAGATCTGCACCATGCGGCGATATCCGTGAGAATAGGCTCCCGAAATCTCAGCCTTCACGACGCGCGTAATCCTATATAAAACAAGGACTATGTATTCATAAACGTGTTGCTATAGGGTGTAAAATATTGAAGCCAAAGCAGGCGACGGATTTTGATATCCTTGTTGGTGCAAGGATTAGAAAGCGGCGAAAAGCACTTTGACTTAGCCAAAGTGAACTTGGTGCCGCGGCCGGCTTATCTCACCAGCAGGTCGTCAAATATGAGCGGGACAGAACCGCGTCCATCCTGCCGAGATGGTCGTGTTTGCCAGAGCGCTGGATGCGCCAGTCAGTACTTTTTTTGGAGCACCTGACTGCGTTCGCCGAGGAGAAACACTTTCTTCGATATCTCGTTTCAGAGGAGAGTATCGAGCTTAACACGGCATTCGCCAAAGTGACAGATCCGGCAAAGCGAAGAGTCATTCTCAACATCGTGGACAGTTTCAAAGAGCTGTCGATCGAAACTCGGTAGATAAGGGAGGCCCTATGTGCGGGCGTTTTACGAACATCATGACTTGGGCCGAGATCCATGCCCTTTACAGCATTCATCAAGCCGATCCCCCGGCGTCGAACATGCAGCCCCGGTACAACATAGCGCCTACCCAAGATGTCCACTTCGCACATAAGAGCAAGTCCGGCGAGCTGGAGATCAACTATGGTAGGTGGTGGCTCGTGCCTTTTTTCGCAAAAGAGCTTCCAAAGGCAGTGATGTTCAATGCTCGCATCGAGACAGTTGATAAATCGGGTGCGTTTCGAGAACCGTTCAAATCGAGGCGGTGTTTGATCCCCGCCGACGGCTATTTTGAATGGACAACGAATGCCGAGGACGGAAAGAAAGATCCGTGGCTATTGCAGTTGCCCGCTGGCGAGCCTTTTTCGTTCGCAGGCCTGTGGGCGTATAACGATAAGCTTGGCATTACCAGTTGCACGATCATCACCGCGCCAGCGGTCCGCCATATCGCTCACATTCACACGAGAATGCCGCTGATCTTGGATCCTACGTCATATGACGCTTGGCTCAATCCGGACATTCAGGGAAAGGATGCTAAGTCGCTGCTGGCTGATCGCCAGATTGATGACCAGCTCGTGTTTCATCGCGTCGGGCGCGAAGTAAACTCTTCGCGTTACGATGGGACGGACACGAAGATGCCGATCGTCAATTCCCTGTAGGCGGCCGTGGGAAGCCATTTACCGAACGCTGCAATACCGGAGGAAACTCGCATGCGAAAATTATACGGACCACTTGTGATTATCGGATTGCTGCCAACATTGGCGGCTTGCAGCAGCGAGACGGCTACGCCGCCCTCCTCGCAAGTCGTTTGCAACACGGACGCTGCACAGAAGCTCGTCGGGCAAAAACCCACCGACGAAGAGGTTCTACTCCTGACGAAGGCTAAGAGCCTTCGCCGGATCGAGCCGGGAATGATGGTAACGCACGATTTCAGAGAGGACCGCGTCACCATCGAAAGCGATCCGCAGACCGGACGGGTTGTTTCAGCCAAGTGCGGATAGCGCGCCCACAAAACGCGTAGAAAAAAAAGGGCCAACGGAGAACCGCGGCCCTTGAGGTATGAAGGTCATCAACCTCCAGAGGGGAACAGCTGAAGGCGATCCTGGGAGGAGCACCGCGCATCAGCTACGGAACATATGGTCGGTGGTCATCAGGATTGCAATCCAAAACCGGTTTCAGTTGTCAGAACCAATGGCTTCGCTCCTAGCTATGTGGAGTTGGAGGAGCCGCAGGGCTTGAGGGCGATGGCGGTTCGTTCGGCCTTAGCGTCGGGCTGCCTTCGACCGGCCTCTGCATTTCGTAAGTAGCGAGCAGGACAACTCCCATCAGAACGGCACCTGCGATGATAAAAACCCTCAATTTCATTTCGTCCCCTTCTGATCTGTGATGGCGATAATGGTCCGCCCATCGTGCTGACGGTTCATGCGAACATTCTATTCGACTGAACCGCTGTTTTTGCGCGGCCGGAACGCCGCTGGCCGGTCATGGACCGTAAGATAAAAGAGGGTGGAATACGGAGAGGTATTTTCTCTCTCAACATGAGCCGATTGAACCGAACGGGAGAGCTTGCGTCAATGATGCGTGGTTCCCCCAATTTCGCCGCTGCGCAACGAAATCGGCTCCCCCACGCCCCGTAGGCCGCCTTAGGCGGTCATTGACCCAAGCCCTCCCTTATCGGTCTCGCACCCTTGTTTTCATTCAAAGGAGCCGACGATGACCACTTACGACCACATCCAAGAACTGCGCGCCGAGCTGCGTAACGCCGTGTATCAGGACGAGCGCCAGTGGATCCTCAAGGAGCTTGCCGCCGCCGAGCGCCTGCTTGCCGAAGAAGAAGCTGCGTACGAAGCGATGGTTCTCGCTGAGCCGCCTGAATAGGGCGGCTTTCTTTGGCGCTTGATTAAGGAGCACCATTAACAAAAAAGCCCGACTCGAACCGGGCTCTTGCCGACTGGTAAGTATTTTTAGAACTTTACCTTCAAGGACGTAGAAAGTGCTGAAACCAGGTCACTGTCGTATTCGTAACTGGCTTTGTCGCCTACGGGGATGCCGTCGATGGACGATGCGCTGGACTCGCCACCCGTCAGGATCCCGAGCACGCCGCCAAGACGAATCTCGACGTGCTTGGTCAGCGCATAAGAAACGCCGGCGCTGAACAACCAGGTATCGCTCTGCGTTCCGAACTCTGGCGACGTGCCGCGATCCCAGGTGACGCTCAGGGCTCCACTCCACTGTTCGTTGAACTTGTGGCCGATACCGCCGGTGATCGTCCACCCATCGCGATAGCCGAGATCGAGCGAGGTGATTTCAAAACCGTTGTTGTAGAACGGGATGCGCTGCAGCTGGCTCCAGTCGGTCCACTTGACCGAACCGAAGGCAAGCCAGTCCGGCGCAATACCCGACTGGAGCTTCAGCTCGAACGCATCCGGCGTAGCCGTCGAGCCCTCAACCGGCACGACAGTACCGGCGTAGACGCTCCCGACCGGGACCTGCGTCAGATCGACCTTACCGGTGACCTTGTCGAGCTTCACCTGACTATAATACATCAGGCTCGCGCGGAATGCGTATTCCGGAATCTCGTAAGCCGCGCCGGCACGCCAGCCCCAACCGTCGCCTTCCAGGTCCAGACGACCAACACCGCTGAACGCAAAGCCAAGCGCTTCAGGGGCGATCAACAGGCTTTCCTTGAAGCCATCCATGCGGAGATAATTCGCGCCGCCGATCAGGCGAAGCTGGCCCGGGCCAGCATCGAAACGGTAGGAACATGTGGCTGCGTAGTTCTCGCTGTCAACCTTCGTCTCTATATTGTCGTTGGCGCCGGCCCATCGGCCTCCGGGATTGGTATGCGCGCCATAGGGTTGCGAATAATCAAACATGCAGTCAGTGGCTTCGCCGATACCCGCCTTGATTCCGATCCGCGGCGACCAATAGCTCTCGCTGTCGTCAGCGGTGCTGGAATAGGAATAGCCGGGCGTTGTGCTGAGATTGCCGTCCGGTCCGGTGATGGTGTCTTGCGCGTTCTTCAACTTTCGCTGCGGCATGACGTAGGTTGCCGTCGTTTCGGCGGCATAGGGGGACCTCTCAAACAGAAGGTCGATATTGTATCCGCCACGTTCCAGTCCGCCCGCGGACGCTGGCGAATAAAAGCTCCACCCTGCCATCAGAACGAAGGCCCCCTTCGCGATGTAATTGCTTTGCATCTCGTCTCCAGCTCCCCGGCAAGTCATTCAGTTACTTTTAAATACTCTGCCGAAAATGACAACTTTCGGCTGTCCCCGATCTTGCGCTGCAAAACGGTCGCTGGTTTACGTAAGGGGATGAACAATCTCCATCGAACCGGTGGTTGGAACAACTTTACCTAATTCGGCGCCGTACCGTAGCTGGAATTAGAACACCATCCCGCGTCGGTGCGGCGATGGGACCATCCAGACGTTCCTCACGGAGGCTCGCCAGACGCCCTTGAGCGTCGCATGCTGCTACCTCGACATCAAAGGCCTCGCCTGCCCGCGAACGCATAAGCTCAATCATCCATCGCGGTCTCCCGACGCCTGGAACCGGAAGCGGTTCGGATGGCATCGAGGACACGCGCCAGCGCGTGACCGATGCTGTCGGCTGCCCATAATCGGTTGCCTCAGATTGTCGGCGCCAGCGCCGAACGATTAGGCCCATCGTGCCTGACTGTTCAGCCGCTAGCTGAAGGCGGCGGGAAGCAACCATCGGCAAGCGCACCGTCTCGGCAATCACCGCCCCAAGGCCCCCAAAGCGTAAGGCTTCTTCCGCGCATTCCAAGATCGCCTCTTCGGTCGTGCACTCGACGAATATGACACGATTGAGGTCAAGGCCAGCCTGCCGAAGGCCCGGCGCGAACAGGTCTGTTCGGGATAGGCACCAGATAACAGGGCCTTTCGTCCGCGCAGCGATACCGGCCGCAAACAGCGAAGACACGGCCCCAGAGACCGCGTCACTTCCACCCCCTGCAATTTCATGGGTGCAGCCGTAGGCCAGACCACCACCCGGAATGCGGCTATCGATATCTTCGACACCGAACGGCAAACGCGGTCGCTGTTTGGCTGCTCCGCCTGCAATCTGGTCTATCCGCTCCTGAAGCTTAGCGAAAATTTCGGGGCTAACGTTCCTGGTCATGATCTATCTTGCCATCGCTATTGGCAGCTCCTTGATGTTGGTTGTGTAACGGGGCGACCGACGGTCGAACTTCGTTTGCCACTCCCGCTTGATGCCGGCCGAGGCAGGAATGAGCGCGCCACGTCCAAATTTTGTGTTCACCGCATCGAGGGCGATCATAAGCCGGTCGGACCGGTCGCGATCGCGGGCGTCAAAGAGCGGGCGCTGTTGCGACCGCGCTGGAACAAGATCATTCATAATGATGCCGGCTTTCGCGTAGCGATGGCCGTCCCTGAAAATCTTACGCGCGCCGCTTTGCGCCATGCGGATCAGATCGAACGTGTCGTTTGACGCTTCAGGCAAATGCACGGTCGTTTGTGCAGAGTAGGGTTGATCCTTCTCGTTAAAGCGCGACGTGTGCATGAAGACTGCCATATGGGTGGCCTCAAGGCCGTAGCGGCGCAGCTTTTCGCCTGCCCTCGTCGCATAGGCCGCAACAGCTTCCAGCATGCCTGCAAGATCCGTGACCGGCGTTCCGAACGAACGCGTCACGGCGCAGCCTTTGCGTTGCGGGGGCACGTCTTCGAGCGGCAGACACGATAAGCCCTGCAATTCCAACACTGTCCGTTCCCCGACGACGCTCAAAAGCTTGCGGGCCAAACGCGCGTCTATGCGCGCCAGGTCGCCCGCCGTTTCTACGCCGAGGCCAAAGAGCTTGCGTTCCGAGGCGGCACCCACGCCCCACACCTCGCCAACCTCGATCCGGTCAAGCCAGCCTTGCCGCGTTGCCGCGTCGGTCAGGTCGCAGACTCCACCAAGTTCAGGATTCTTTTTCGCAACGTGATTGGCAAATTTGGCGAGCGTCTTTGTGGGGCCGATGCCAACGCATGTCGGAATCCCGGTCCAGCGCTGGACGGTCGATCGCAGATCGCGTCCGAATGCTTGCCGGTCGGCCGGTCTGATGTCGGTCAAATCGAGAAAGCTTTCATCGATCGAATAGACTTCGACATCTGGGGACCATTGCCGGTAGATCGCGTTCAGGCGTGCGCTCATGTCGCCGTAGAGCGTGTAATTGCTGGAATACACAGCGACATTGTTGGTGCGACAGAGATCGCGGATTTTGAAGAAGGGTTCGCCCATCCCGATGCCAAGAGCTTTTGCCTCGGCCGTTCTGGCAACAGCGCAACCGTCATTATTCGACAGCACAATGACCGGTCGCTTTTCTATCGAGGGGTCGAAAACCCGCTCGCAGGAACAGTAGAACGAATTTCCATCGATCAGCGCAAAGGAAGTCATGTCCGTTTCCTGGGTCTGAGCCAGTGGACGTTGCACATGGCGACGCCCCAGATCTCGACTTCCGCGATCTCGGGTAAGTCGAATAACGGCATATCGCTATTCTCAAACAGCAGCCGCGGTCGATTGCCGTTCATGCGCAGACGCTTCAATGACCGTTCGCCGTGGACCGTTGCCACGACAATATCGCCATCGACTGCGGTCACGCTCCTGTCCACAACGATCAAATCGCCGTGGAATATGCCAGCATCCCGCATGGAATTGCCGTCAACCTTCCAGAGGAAGGTCGCGGGCGGGTTGCGGATCAGCAGCCGCGTTAGATCGATGGATTCGTCAATGTAGTCATCTGCAGGAGAGGGGAAGCCGGCACAAAGCCCGTGCAGCATCAGCGGAACGTAAACCTCCGCTTGGATTTTCAGGCCGGCAAGCATTCTAAAGTACCCTTCACGAGACACGAGCGAAAGGAACAAATAGGGAACATAAGCGGCCGCAAAACGCAATATAGACGTTTACGCGATGCTTGTATTAAGTTCGCGTAATTAGAGAGATGGCGGTATGTTTGTACGCTAGCGGACCAAAGCTCACCAACGACGCCCATCCTCTTTCCGGCGAAGACGAGCATTTTGACAATGCTTCTCATTGTCCTCGGCGTCTTTATCTGGATCAAGTCAGAGGAAATGCCAAAGCACTGGCAGCGAGTGACGATGCGGTTTTTTGTAATCATCGTCGGCATTAACGTTGGCTCGATTGTTCTTGCCGCTATGGGTCGGTGGGCGACATAAATTGACATGTCAACTTGACGGAGCCGTCATTTTGACCTATTTATACAGAAATCGGTATATCTTGAAAGACAATAAAATGACAGAAAAGCTCGAATTCACTAACATTTTCGAGTCGATCACCGAGGATTCCGCGCTTGCTGCTGACCTGCAATTCAGGTCCGATGCGCTAATGACGCTGATCGACATCTTCGAGTACAAAGGCTGGAAGCAAGCTGAAATCTCAGAGGCTTTGGGAATTCCCCAGCCAAGAGTTAGCGAACTCCTGCGCGGAAAGATCAGCCTGTTCTCGTCGGATCGCCTTATCGGGTACCTAGCGAAAGTGGGTATCCGGTTGAAGCTATCCATGGGCAATGATCACAAGGTAATTTGCCACGTTGATGAAGATGAGATGGAGGCGGCTTAACCGCCTCCACCGATTATCTTTATTTTTTGGCGGCCTTTTTCACCGCTTTTTCCGCTTCTCGGACGATTGCCATCATTTCCTTGTAGCGTTTTTCAACGGTAGCCATTGCTGCTCTATCGGTACCGTTGGTTGTCTTCGTAAACGCGTGTAGCACGTAGACAGTATCTAGGTGCTTTGCGCAGTACATCAGTCTGTATGCCGGTGACCCGTTTTCGATTAGCTCGATGACTCCGGGTCCGATTGACTGCAAAGGTTTAAAAGCCGATCTGGGGTCTTTCCCAGCCATCACGAAGTTCAAGTCGTTCAGGAAGTCGGTTGCAATATCTGCAGGGAGGTCTTTGACCGCCCTTTTTGCTGCAGGGCTTACGTATTTGAACTGTTTTCTTGCCATTCTTCCCATTCCTTAATTTTCATATTTCTCCTATCTCCCGTCTCGTTTGAGGCGGAGGTTGCTGTTAGCCGAACAATTTTGGAAACAAAAAAATCCGTAACAGAAGACTAATATAGCCTATCTGACGGATTGTGTCAATATCTAATTACGGATTAGTGGTATTATTAATACTTGTACGACTTAAAGAATGGCATGTCAACAGGTTATTTCAAAAAAATTTTTCTAAGAAGGCTTTCCGGCAAGATTTTCGCTGAAGAGGACAAACTACAGACGAGCGTCAATTACGCTGGTTCCTCACATCGTAGCTACCCAACTGCCTCTGGTGACATATCATAAATGTTCGCTCGTAATTTCAGCAATATCTACTGTTCCTCGATGAACATATGAATCAAGACCTGTCAGGCGATAAGCGTTCGCCTTTCCCATGTCAGATTCGAAACTTGGTACACGATCAACGTGAATGAGTCCGTGAACGGTCAATAAGCTCAGTCCATCGCGAACGTGGTTTCGTTGGAGTCCTGTATACTCGCCAATGGAATTATAATTGATCATTGCCATATTCATCCTACGATCTCTACGAGACGCAAAAAGGAAGTACAGCTTCAGCGCATGTAGTTCGATGGGACGACGCAATTTAAAATCGCTGAAGGCGAGCATAACGCCCTTGTTGTATAATCTTTTGCAAGGCAGCTTCGCCCAGCCTGCGTCTGGATCAAAATTTGCCAATCGGTAGGTGCTTTGTCCAGCTGGCTCTTTTTCTATCAGGTGGAAATTGACGAGGACTGATAGTCCTGCCGCAACTTTTGCTCGGCTCATTGAGGTAGCTAGTTCGATTTCATCGTAGGTAATTTTGGCTGTGCCAGTCTCATCGATACGGTGTGCTACGGCCAGCAGAACCAAAAGTGCGGCTGTATTGTCAGCGCCTTCACCTGCGGCCCATTTGAATGTCATCAGCCCCCCCTTTTCAATCCATGCGGTAGGGAGCTTTATCCAGTCTTGATAGCGATAGCTCTTGTTGATCATATCACCGGTCCTTGTTTTTAGTGACTGAGTAAATGACGTGAATTGCAAAGCCTGCCAGGGCAATCCCACTCAATGCGACAAGACCGGCTAAGCGATCCGGAGAAACTGTGAGGGCAATTTTGAATGCTTCAACTAGTGAGTCCATGTGGTTCAAGCTCCATAAGAATTCCAATGGTGTTTTTTTAATCATGCTCATGACCTCTACTCTAGATACAGTTTTTCGTATAAAATGTATTTAAATTTAATATTTCACATTAATATCAATTGGTTAAACATAATTTTATAGTTCATTATCAAACCCATTTTAGTTCATGGATGAGCCTTTATGAACTACTTTTCACTAATACAGCAGTTTTTTTGTTGCTTTTTTCAATGCACGTTTCGTGCGTCGGTTCTTTCCCTCCCAAGCTCCCGATTTTACCCCGCAATAATCATCACGAAAATTACCTGCTAAGCATCCGCCTTGATAAGGCGAAGTTTGATCGCCGAGAGCCGGTTCTCCAAGATCACATAAATCAGTGGAGAAGCAGGTGATGTACCGAGGGCTCAACCTGTTCGGATGGTAAAAGAGCCGTGGGGAGATGCACCTTGAACCATCGCTACATTCCGCAATACTACCTTCGGCCATGGCTTGGTGTGGACCATACTCGTCACCTTCAGTTTCTGCCGTGCAGACCATTCGATTGCTCGATGTCGCCCGTGTTGAGAAAATCGAGCAACCGTTGACCACTGACGATCGTCAGGTTCGGGTCCGCGGTCGCAACATCTTTCGCGCCGGCGCCGGTGCGCCCAGTATGGATAAAGATCCCGCTGCAGTTCCTTGCAGCAAGGACAGCGCTGAAGGCCGCCACATGGGCGCGGTTGATGTGTTTGCCGTAGCGCTTTGCCTGTAAAAGGTACGTCTCTCCCGCGATCACCACGGAGCCGTCCAGCCCGCCATCACCGCTGTAGGACGCGTTGCGCTGAACGACATGGCCCCGCCGCTCAAAAGCCTCGAGCAACAGTTCCTCGAATGTCAGGGGATCGATCTTGCGAAGGTATGCCAGGCGTTGCGGCATCAGCGGAATGGTGTTGATCTTTGCCAGAACACGGCGGGCCTGGTCCTGCTTGCGGCGGTGACGTCGCTCCTTGGCCTTCGGCCGGAGCAGCCGTCGCAACAGCAGAGCGGCCGCAAGCGCGAGCGCGGCCGCAATGAACATCATCTCATAGGGCTGCATGCAGCCCTGCCCTTCGGACGCCTGCGGCGGCTTTTCCTTCGATCTGTGCGATGACTGCCAAGTGTTGATAAACCTTCGCCGCTGCGGTCGCGGCACCCATCCAACGCCAACCCAATGAGACCGAAATAGAGGCGCGGCTTGCGCCGCGCCCCTATCTCAGCGGCCCGCCGTGGGTGTCGGTTTTTTCTCCATCGAAGCAACCAGCTTGAAGATCCGTTCGAGAGCTTCCGTGTCGAGCTGTCGGATTTCCGAGATCGTATTTTGCAGGAGCCGGGAATGTTCCTGATTTTCGCCCCACAGATGCGGAGCGGCAGGGGCGAGGATTTCCTCTGGTGTAGCGTCCAGAACTTCGCAGAGATGAATAAGCCGGGAGACGGTCAACCGGGAAACACTCGTTTCGTACCGATGATAGACCGCGTTACTCAAGCCAAGCAGGGGAGCGATTTTGGAGCGTGACAAAGACCGTTTATCGCGGGCCTCCCGAATACTGGTGCTGATTTTGTCGTCCAGTTCCGCGTTGAGATGGACTTTGCCGCGGTAGGGCTTCCGATAGACCGGCTTTTCAAGATCAGGATCTTGGACCAGTTGTAGGCCGAGTTGTTCAACCCAGTTTTCTATCGTTGGACCTGCCATGGTTTTACCGCGCTGTAATTTCTAAGCCTGATTCTTTGTTACCGAATTGGCTACATGATAGGAACCCTTAAACAGAGGTTTCAGATTAAAATTGGCGCATCGCTTCGCGACCCCGCTCTATGCCTTCGGCACGAAGCCGCTGAAAAAGCGTCTCCGCCCTGCGGGTAACGATCGCTTGCGCATCGCGGCAGTGGCCGCGAAACAAATATCAACATGCGCCATATTGGACTATTCATTGGCATTTACAGTTTGATCGCGAGATACCATATTGCATCAAACCGAGGTCAGGTTGTGACAGGACACTAGCCCGTTCTGCCATGCCGGCAGGGGGTCGCTTTGCCTCGAAACAGGGCGGCCCCTTTTATTTTCTGGAGTATCATCGTCGTGGATATTTTCATTCCAGCAGTCATCGTTTTGGCCGGGTACGTATGGCTGGTGTTGAGAGCGAACCGAACCTTCCATGCCATTCGCAAGGAGCGGTTCGAGCACACAAATCCCGCTGGCGTTCTGCAATTCGACACCTACGAAGAGTTGCGCAAGTTCGAAAGCCGTGAAGCGAGCAATCAGTTCTGGATCAACGTCGCCGCTGTTCCTGGCGGCTTCATTCCGCTTGCCGCCATTTTCGCCATCATCGCCTCGATCGCTGAGATGTCCTCTTGAAGGGCAATTCGGCATGGGTAGATCAACGGTGACACCTTCGGTGTCCTGCCTGCTGGATGAGGGAAAGAGGAGCGCTGCCCTCTCTCCCTCGCAAGCGAAAAAACGGTATCCCCGTCCTTCCTTCGCGCTTTGCGCTCCGTGCAGGATCGCCGCTTGCGCGCCGACCCTTCGTCTTTGCCTCCGGGCGGGCGAACCCCCTCCGTTTTGTTCCCTTGCCACCCTCTCTCCCGCTGCTCCGCGCGAACTCGGGAGCAGGAGCGGGGCTCCTGCCCACGAGGGGCATGAGAAGACCGCTTCGCGGAAATGGAAGGGCTAGACATGACCAAAACAGCAACCGTTTACCTGCTGGACCCGGAGGCCGGGACCATTCAAACCGTCGAGATCAATGCGCGCAGCGCCTTTGCGCAAACCTACACCCTGATTGGATGCGAACTGGTTCAGGTGGTGCCGTTCGATAGCCACCATGTGCTCATCATCGATGAGGACGGGTTACAGGACGGACTAACATCCTTCACCATCGCAGATGGCTACCCGCAGCCATTGGCCGGGAAAATCGTTCTTGTCGGCGCGGAGAACGGGGAACACTTCACGCCTCCCCAAATCACCATTGAGGACGCCGCCAAGCGGTTCACCGTCTGCAAACCGGTGCTTGATCCGGTTTTTGCGTCAATCGATGAGACGACCATGAAGGGGGTTATCCTCGCGGGTTTTCTGACCGGCCTGCAAACGCGGATCACCCGCACCATGCCCACTGTCATGGAGGGAGTGAAAAAATGAGCATCACCATTGCATTCTTCGAGCGGGAAGCCGCCGACCGCGTTTTGGAAATCGTAGCAGACACCTTCGCCGCCAACATCGCGGCGAAGGACATAGAGCATAATTTCAGTTGGCTCACTCACTCGCCCGAACGTCGCGCAGACCGCGAACTTGAAGCGTTGGCCGAGCGGCTGAACGATTTTGCCAACTATGCGATGGACCTTTGGACGGAGGCCGCGACCCCTATTCCCGGTCACGAAATCGAGGCTTTCACGCGACGACATATTGACGTCACTCGCAAATATTGGGCGGCGGAAAGCCGTTGCGCCAACTGGATGATAACCGGCCCGGCCCGCTTTCCCGTTGCTCGCAACGAAAAACGCATGCGGGTTTCCGATGCCCGCCGCGCCGATATATCGGCCCATGCGGAAAATGCCCGTAAGGCGATCAGGCGCAAGGCATACCCGCATGGCGCGGACGGCGAGCCGATCCGCTCCGGCGACCCCGAAGCGTTGCAGCGGATCGCATCGCGCATCGAGGACCTTGCCTTGTCCATCGACAGGATGAAGCGCGCCAATGCCACTATTCGCCGGATGGAAAAGGACCATGCCAGCGAAGCCGACATATTGGCTCGCGTGGTGTCGGAAACAGGCTTGCCGGAAGAGCAGGCGGCGCGGGGCATCACAATTGCGCCGTGGCAAAGCCGACGCGGCTTTTGCACCACCAACACCCGCGCCGAGCTTCGCCGCATGCAACAGCGCCTAGCGCGCCTCGCCGCAATGAAGAAGCGCGGCGACAGGTCGGAGGAAGTCGAGACGGAAGCAGGAGCCGTTGAGGTGAAGGAAAACACCGAAATGGCCCGCATTCAGATGATCTTTCCCGGCAAGCCCGACGAGGAAGCCCGCCGTATCCTCAAGTCCCATGGCTTTCGTTGGTCGCCGTCGCAGGGCGTGTGGCAGCGCCACCTCAACGAGGCGGGACGCTATGCGGTCAAGACCGTCTTGAGCAAGATCAGCGGCGCCAGCGCCGCTTGATCCTCCCCCACACATCGAGGATTTGGGACATGACAGAGCAGATTTTTACCGTCATGGAGTTGTGCGGGAAGCGAGACCCAATGTGCGGCGGCCATGCCGCCGATTGGGGCCTCTATACGACCGAGGACAAACGGCACACGTTCATGGGTGCCGCCGAGGCGCAGCGCCTCGATCTGGTCAAAGCCTATTTTCCGACCGAGAAAGAGGGAAACGCAGCTGGTGAAGGCGCGAGCCTCCGCAACGGACTGATTTCGGTGCTGCCGGTGCCACGTGACCCACGTATTCCCGTTGCGCAGCTCCGCTGGATCGTCGGGAACATGCACGTTGGCACAAGCGACGAGGACTTGACCGCCGATATCGTCGCCCGTTCGGAAGGCTGGCCGCTAGGCCAGTACGCGGATTATGTAGCTCAGGCCTGCGCTTACGCTCTTGCCAGTCACCGAGCCAATCAGGGGCTTTATGCCCACTTCCGGTTCTAGGTGGCAACCATGACGCAAGGTGTTAGCAAACGCTGTGGTGGCGGCTTCTGGGAAAGCGAGAAAGGCGCACGGGAAGAAGACCTTTGCGACGAATGCGAGGGAAAGCCCGCGCCCAATCAGGAGGACCGACATTGAGCCGATATCCTATCACCGTAAAATCAAACCTTCAGATCGATGAAAGCGCCGTAATCGGTTTTGACCCGCCGTTGCGCACGTTCTTTCTGCAGGCGTTCCCCGACGAGGCGACGGACGCTTGCGCGCTATGGCTTGGCGGCTTTCTTGAAGAGTATCGGAGCCTTGAATCGATCATCGATGCGGCCCGCTCAGAGGGTTATGAAGTTCACGGGCTGAACCATGATGTCATCATAGCCCTGACGAAGGAAGGCGGGACGCCGACGCGGCCGAGCATCGGCGAGCGACTTGGGATCGTTCGCTAACCGAGCAATCGAAGCTGATGTTTAGGGGCCGGTTTTGCCAGACTGGCCCCATACCCGTTTTCGCAGGTCGGACCCGTGCCGCATCGAGCGGCCCAGGTCCGAACGAAGGGAGCCCTTGCCCCTCCCCTCGGGCTCCCCTCCCACCCGGACTTTTCAGGTCTGGGCCGCGTAGAAGAGAGCAAAATTGACCGCCAGCATGACGATGACCGTGCCGATGAAAGCGAGAAAAAAGAAGCCGATCTTTTTGAGTAGGCTTTGCGGCTGCTTCTTGCGGCTGAACGCAACAACGCCCGCCGCGCCTGCCGAAATGCCGATGATGGCCGGGAGTGACATCATGTCATGGACCTTTCAGATGCTCGCACGACCCCGCTTGTGCGGGAGTCCGTGCTTAATTACGATGTAGTTCAAGACGTTTTAAAGTTGCGCCGCTGAGACGCTGCAAGGCCACGTAACGGGCAACGCGACGATTTCCCCGGAAAGATCTCGAAACTATTGCGAGCATATGCAATGCGGGATATTATAATATCCTCGAAAGGATATGTATCATGCCGCTTTACATCAAAGATCCGGAAGTCGATACGCTCACCGAAGAGCTGATCCGCTTGACCAAGACATCCAAGGTTGATGCCGTGAAGACAGCGCTTAGGCGAGAGATCGCCAGCCGCAAGGGCAGCTTGCCCATGCGCGAGCGTCTGGCTAAGTCCCTCGCGATGGCGCGGGACGCCGGTCCCTTTGCGCCGGGGGATCACAAACGTGAAACTGATGAAATGTGGGGCGAAGACTGATGCTATTCGTTGACGCTT
>NZ_BBJU01000030.1 GCF_000739935.1 Agrobacterium rubi TR3 = NBRC 13261
CAAGTTGAGAATTCAATCATTGACTTAAATCACGTTATTCTGAATCGACGAGAACTTCACACCAATCCTTAAAACCAACCAAACGCTTCACAGCGCTCAATCAATCCAGCAATCCGAAGATCGCCAAAAGGACCAGGTGTATTCTCATTAAAACGTGACCGTCAAAGTCTCTTTCAAAGAACAGGCATCTCTACCCGTCCCGCAAGCCTCGCCGCCCACGTTTCTCTTTCTTCCATATTCAATTGTCAAAAAACAGACACACATCAGTGTCAAAAAAACCTAACCAAAACCAACCAAGGCCCTGATCCAAAAGACAAAACTCGTAAGCCTAATCTTCAGTTTTCTCAAGAACGAAGGACATCGTCGCTAGCAGCGCCGCCGCCCTCGTCAGTGAGCGGACTTATAGAGGAACACCCCGAAACAAGTCAACAGCCACCAAACAAGAAAAATCAGAAAATATCTAACTGTATGTTTTAATAAAGCTATTTTCCCTTTCTGCCAAAAACACCCCTTCGACTGCACAAGTTCCCCCCAAATCGCTAAAACGCAAGATGCCCACACCTTTGCTGGAGAGGTGGGGGTAGAGGTTGCTTCTGATATTAACGCTGCTGGTTCAAATAGCCCTCCTCCCGTCTGATCAAGGACCGTCCTCAAATCTCCATGTTTCTTCCATTGAGGATCGACACCAATCTGAAATCTGATATATCAGATTGGTGTTGCTGGCAGCGTATGTGGTATCGTGCAGGACAATAAAGGCTTGGCCATGGAGGCAAACAGGATATCGCGGATCGATCCGCAATTACTGACGAGTTTGCGTGACCATGTGCATCGCAACTTGAGAACAGCGATCCTGTCTAGGAGCTTTGCGCCGGATGAGCGGTTGAACGAGCGCCAGCTTGCGCAACAGCTCGGCGTGAGCACGACACCGATCAAAGAAGCCCTGCGGCAACTGGAAGCGGAAGGCCTGGTCGAGACGCTGTCACGGCGTGGCGTGATCATTCGTTTCAACGTCGATTGGGCCGAGGAAAACGATTTTGGCGCGTGCTGCGCTGGAATCAATGATCGCGCATCTCGCGGCCAAACGATTAGTGCCAGAGGCACGAGATGCGCTGGAGCGAACCATCGAGAAAATGCAGAGCGCGACGGCCGAAGGTGGTGTCGATGAGCTCATTGCCCTTAATGAGACATTTCACGACCAAATCCACGTCGCTTCGCAATGCCGGTACCTTGCCAAAATGATCGAGCGGCAGCGTTTCTATGATGCGAGTATTCGGCGCGTCATTCATCTGGACCCCAGCGAGTGCACCAAGGCGCTGGAAGAACATACACATATCGCACAAGCCATTATCGCCGGGGAAAGCGACTGTGCGGAAAGAGCTATGCGCGACCACGTTATGCGTTCGGGTGCGACATATTTGAAGATGATTTTTGATAAAACGGGAGGAGATCAGACGTGAACGAAGCAATGGAAAAAGTTCGCACCGCATTGAAGGGCATATCCGGTGTTCCGGTGACGCCCTATGGTGCCGACGGGAACATCGATACCGACAAACTCTCCGCACTCATCACAAAAATGGCCGATGCCGGCGTGCACAATCTGATGGTGGCGGGAAACACAGGTGAGTTCTTTACATTGACGCTGGATGAGGTTCGGGTGGTCCACCGCACAGCGATAAAGGCGGCGAACGGTAAATCTCTCGTCAGTGCGGCTGTCGGCCGTTCCCTGACCGAGGCCAAAGCACTTGCGCGCGATGCCATTTCCGAAGGCGCCGACGCCATTATGGGACATCACCCGATGGACCCGTTTGCAGGGCCGAGCTATCAGGCGAAATACTTCCTTGAACTGGCCGAGGCGTCGACCGTGCCCGTTATCGCCTATGTGCGTAGCGACAGTTTCTCCGTCCAGGACTTTCGCACGTTGGCGCTGCATCCCAATATCGCCGGCATCAAATTCGCCTCCGGCAATCTGATGCTGTTGGCCGAAGTCATCAGAGCGACAAAGGATGCACCCGCCATCTGGGTTTGCGGACTGGCAGAAGGCTGGGCACCGGCCTTTTATGCGATGGGCGCGCGTGGTTTCACCTCTGGTCTCGTCAATGTCTTTCCAGAGCGTTCGCACGCCATTCACCGGGCTTTGGAAATGGGCGATTACGAGACCGCACGCGGGCTGATCGATGGTATTGCCAGTTTCGAAGCCATGCGGACGAAGTATCACAATGGTGCCAATGTCACCGTCGTCAAGGAAGCGATCGGGATGTTGGGGACCGATGTGGGGCCTGTTCGCACCCCTGGCGTCGAGACGTTGAACGAGGCCGAGCGTTCAGAACTTCGACACATTGTCGAGCGTGTGAAGCGTGAGATTGCATCAATCGCTTGAGGCCGCCTGGATCACCTGTTGCCTTTGAGGTTTACAATGGACAATGACCCGGACCTTGAGGCCGAGCGTGAAAAGCGGCTTCAGGTTTTGACATGGGAGCGCCGACACGATGACATCAATGCCCCGGCGCAGGTGGCGTTCAAGAAACGTCTGACCGACATCGCCGGTGCTGATCTTGCTGACACCGCTTATATCGCCCGAGAGGCGCATGTGTTTGCCGCGCAATTGAGGCTCGGGGAGAACTCATGGATTGCGGGTCATGCCATCGTGCGCGGCGATGTGGAGTTTGGTGCCAATTGCACGGTCAATCCTTATGCCTGCATTTCCGGTAAGGTGCGATGCGGCAATGGTGTCCGCATTGCGTCTCTCGTCTCGATCGTCGGCTTCAACCACGGGTTCGATGATCCCGACGTGCCGATCTACCAGCAAAAGCACGAGACGTTAGGAATTACCATTGGCGACGATGTCTGGATCGGTGCCAATGCCGTGGTGCTGGATGGTGTGACCATCGGCAAAGGCGCGGTCATCGCCGCCGGTTCGGTTGTCGTGAAAGACATCCCGGACATGGCGATTGCCGCAGGCGTGCCTGCCAAGGTCATTCGCAAGCGTGGCGAAAAGGCTGCCACCGTCAAATCGCGTCGGGGCGAGGTATCGCAGTCATTGCAGCGGATCGGTAAGGTTGGGTCCGCGCAGTGGCGCGGCATTCTTGAGCGCGCGAAACGCGATGGCCGCTACGTCTCGGCTGGGGCCGATGGTGTGCCACAGACCAGCCTCAGACATGAATGTGACGCCATCGAAATCGCGGCCGGTTTTGGCGAGGTACCGGCGGGAGAAGAGGCAGCAGGTATCGCCACGCGTCTGCGCGCATTTCAGGACCCGGCCAGCGCGTTCTTTCCCGATCCATTTTTGCCGCCCCTGCCCGGCACCGATATTCGCGAGGATTATCCCGCTCTCTATAACGTGCTGGCAATTGGCTACGCGTTGGAAATCCTGGGGTCTCATCCACAACACCCGATATCGGGCGCGCAGATGGACACGCCATCTCTTTGCGCGTGGCTCGATCGCCTGCCCTGGAGCACCCGCGCGTGGCGGTGCGGAGACCGGATCGATGCCATCGGCACGGCGCTTTACTTCAACGCCCGCTACTTTGGCGCGGGTTCGGGACGGGAGGCCCTGTTTGGATGGCTGACGATGCATGCCGACCGCACCACCGGGCTCTGGGGTAAACCGACAGCGCAGGATGGTCTGCTGCAACCCGTCAACGGTTTTTACCGCCTGACACGCGGGACCTATGCCCAGTTCGGCCTGCCGGTCCCCTTCCCGGACGCTGCCATCAACTCCGTCATCACTCACTATCGAAACTATGCTGGTTTTTCGGGTGAGACCTATACGGCCTGCAATCTGCTCGACACGGTCCATCCGCTCTGGTTGTGCCTGAAGCAAACAGATGCGAGGCGCAAAGAGGCGGAAATAATGGCCGAAACCATTATCTTGCAATGCGCTGACCAGTGGCAGGAGAATGAAGGCTTTGCCTTTGCCGCAGGTCAACAACCAAGCCTGCAAGGCACGGAGATGTGGCTGTCGACCCTGCACATTGCGGCAGATTTGCTGGGATTTGCCGACGAATTTGCTTTCGTGCCCAAAGGCATCCACCGGACGCAGGCTGTCGGCATGGGATTGTGACGTGAGGTCTTAATCAGAAGAATTGTGAATGTGCAGGCATATTGTGCCGGTCAGGCTGTCTCCCGGTGACAGGATCGTGAGCCCCCAATCGGCCCGATGCTGTTCCGGCTGGTGCAGAGCACCGGCTGCCATGGAAACCGGCTCGAGGCAGACATAGTTTTCCGTGCGGTGCGCAGCCAGATGGTGGAAGACCGGATCTGCCTCTAAGACCAGATGGAAGCCTCCGTCCAAGCGAATCCCTGCCTTGGACCAGTTCGCCAGATGCTGGGTATAGCCTGCCGCGGCGGGGAGCGTCGACGCTGCGCGGGCGCAAGGCGGACTGCCGGTGGGGACGTCATGCGCATCCAGCGGATAGGCAAGAGACGCATCTGTCCAAACATCGTCCTCCAGCCCGACGGCGAAATAGGGATGCCAGCCGATACCAACGGGTGCCGGAACGGCTGCGCGGTTCGTGATGGTGAGCTTCACTGAAAGCTCCTGCCCGTTTAATGAGAATGACTGTTGGGCTTCGAAAGCAAACGGCCATTCGGCATCGGCTGCATATTCGAGAGACAGCGTGGCCTGATTGGCTTTGTGGCTTGCAATGCGCCATGGGCGACGATGCGCGGGGCCGTGCATGGCATCAGGACCGAGTGCTGGGTGCGGCATCACATGATACTCAACGCCGGCATGGTCGAAAGATGCACGGTAGAGCCTGTTATGGTAAGGAAAGAGCGGATAAGCCCCGGCCTTCGGCCAGTCCAATGGCTCGAACACCTCTGCTGTAGTCGGCACAAGCAGATCGCCAACATCCGCATGAGCGAGATGCATCATGCGTCCACCCCATTCAGGGCAGATGCGGGCCGAGAACGGCCCGCTGGCGATCGAAATCACATTAGGCGAAGGCATAGGAACCGTCTGGCCGTTTCGGGACGCGGCGCTGCCAGTGGACGTAACCATCCTCTTGCATCGCCTTCTCATCCATCTCGACACCCCAGCCGGGGCGGTCTGGCCGCAATTCGAGGTAACCGTCCTTGGGCAGATAGGGATCGACGACGTAACGGGTCTCGTCCTCGCGTTTTTCCAGATCCGTGCCACCATAGACATAGCATTGGCCCTTGGGCAGGCGGTATTCCAGAATGCGGAAATTCTGCTGGGCGGCAGAGAAATGGACGTTGGCGGCAGTGGCGAGCGGCCCCATGGGATTGTGCGGCGCGATGCTGACGAAATGTGCTTCCGCCAGCGTTGCGATGCGGCGCATTTCCGATATGCCGCCGACGACGCAAATATCCGGCTGAATGATATCGGCACCCTTGACCTGCAAGAGCCGCAGAAATTCATTGCGGTTATACAGGCTTTCGCCGGTGGCCAGCGTGCAGTTCAGCCCCTGCTTCAAGTCGCCCCACATCTCGATATTCTCAGGACGCAAGGGCTCTTCGAAAAACAGCGGATCATATGGCGCCAGCGCATTACCAAGCTGACGGGCCGCGGCGGGTTCAAAAATCTTGGCGTGGGCATCGAAGGCGATATCGTAATCCGAGCGCACGGTTTCGCGAAGCGACCGGAAATAGTCTGCCGAACTTTTGACGACCTCGCCCCAGCGATGGGCGTGGATATCGAGACGCCATGGGCTGAGCTTGAAGGCGGTGAAGCCCCACTCTTCGTTCAGACGGTCGAACTCCTCCTTCGCCGCCGGTGCATCCGGGGCGGTGTAGACACCGGCATAGACCTTGATGCGGTCACGAACTTCCCCGCCAAGCAACTTGTAGACCGGCACGCCAGCGGCCTTGGCGGCTAGATCCCACAGGCAATGGTCGAGCGCCGAAATGGCGGAAAGCCCCAGTGCGCCCGGAGGAAAACGGTTCTGCTGAAGCATGAGGTTATAGAGATATTCCACCCGCGTCGGGTCTTCGCCCGCAAGGAAGTTGTAGAGGTAATCGAGGATCGGCGGCAAAGCGAGATCGGGGCCGTGATTGTAGCATTCGCCCCAGCCGGTCAGCCCGTCATCGGTATCCAGCGCCACGACAACCCGCGGACGGTCCTTGTCGCGGGTAACGAATACCCGCATGCGATCGATTTTCATGCTCTTGTCTTCCTCATGAATTTCAGCCGGCGCACCGTTTATCCGGCTTTGCTTTCTGTCGTGATGGCAGGTGCGACGTAACGGAAACGGCGGGTGCGATCCCGGTCACGCGGATCGGGTCGTGGAATGGCGGAGAGAAGCGCCTGCGTGTAGGGATGATCCGGCGCGTTGCAGACCTTCTCCGCATCACCTACCTCCACCAGCTTGCCGCGATACATGACGCCGACGCGGTCACACATATATCTGATGACGCCGATATCGTGGGAAATGAAGATGTAGGCGAGACCAAGTTCGTCCTGAAGTCGCATCAGCAAATCCAGAACTTGGAAGCGAACGGAGACGTCAAGCGCTGAGGTCGCCTCATCGGCAACGATGATGCGCGGTCGAAGCGTGATGGCGCGGGCGATGCCGATGCGCTGGCGCTGGCCGCCAGAAAAGGCGTGCGGGTAGCGTTCACGCCCGGCAGGGTCTAGCCCGACCTGATCCATCAGCGCGCAAACGCGCTCGTCCAGTTCCTTGCCCTTGGCGATGCCATTGACAAGAAGCGGTTCACCGATGACCTGCGCCACCGTCATGCGCGGGTTGAGCGAACCGAACGGGTCCTGAAACACCATGCGCAATTCGCGCCGGGCGGTTTTGAGTTCAGCGCCTTCGATCTTGGCCAGATCGACAACCGTACCATCCACCTTACGATAGAGCATCTCGCCGCCAGTCGGGTCATAGAGACGCATGATGGAGCGGCCCATGGTGGTCTTGCCGGAACCGCTTTCCCCGACGATGCCGAGTGTTTCGCCGGGTAAAAGCTTGATGGACACACCGTCCAGCGCCTTCATATCGCCGAAGTGCATGGAGAGATCCTTGACCTCGAGAATGGGTGCGGCTGTCAGATCGAGCGGCGGCCGGGCGAGCCGTATTTCGGCTTTCTGCTCCAGCTTTAAAACGGAGCCGATCAGCATGCGGGTGTAAGGGTCCTGCGGGCTGTGGAAGATTTGCTCGACTGTGCCATATTCCTTGGCAACGCCGTGGTGCATGACAAGCACGTCATCGGCAATCTGCGCCACCACACCCATGTCATGGGTGATGAACAACACGGCCATGCCTTGCGCCTTTTGCAGACGGGCGATGAGATCGAGGATTTCTGCCTGTGTGGTGACGTCGAGTGCTGTCGTCGGCTCATCCGCGATCAGCAATTGCGGTTTGCAGGCAAGCGCCATGGCAATCATGGCGCGCTGGCGCATGCCGCCCGAATATTGAAAGGCATATTTGTCCAGCGCCGTTTCCGGATTGGGAATCTCGACCTGCCGCAGCAGTTCGATAGCTTCCGCGCGCGCCTGTGCCTTGCTCATCTTCAAATGCAGTCGCAGCACTTCGGTGATCTGATCGCCAACTGTGTGAACCGGCGACAGCGACGACATCGGCTCTTGAAAGATCATCGCAATGTCCGCACCGCGCACCGAGCGAATGGCGCGGCTACGCGGGTCGAGCTTCGCCAGATCCAGCGTCGTGCCGTTGGCGCGGTTGAGGATAATGGCGCCGGACGCGATATGGCCGGGGCTGTCGATGATTTGCAGGATGGATCGGGCGGTGACGGATTTGCCGGAACCGCTTTCGCCCACAACACACAATGTCTTGCCGGGTTCTATGGAAAACGAGAGATCGTTGACGGCGCGGAAGACACCATTGCGCACCGGAAACTCGGTGACCAGATTGCGGACTTCCAAAAGCGGCTTGGCATTGGCAGGCTTGATTGCGTGGATATCGCTCATCTGTGGCCTCACTTGTTGTAGGGGTCGGCTGCGTCGCGCAGACCGTCACCCAGCAGGTTGAGCGCCATGACGGCGACGACCACGGCAACACCGGGCAGGAACAGCCAAGGTGCAGTTGCGATGGAGCGAATATTCTGGGCTTCGCGTAGCAGCACGCCCCACGAAATCGTCGGAGGCTGAAGGCCGAGGCCAAGGAATGACAGCGACGTCTCCGCAAGGATCATTGCCGGGACGGCCAACGTGACCGAAGCGATGATATGGCTGGAGAAGCTGGGCAACATATGACGGAAAATGATGCGCCTTTCGGGCACGCCATCCAGCCGCGCGGCAGCCACGAACTCTTCCGTTCTAAGCGACAGGAAGCGACCACGCACAACGCGGGCAAGCTGTGCCCAACCGGTGAGCGACAGGATGATGGTGATCATCATGTATTGCAGTGTCGCAGGCCAGCCCTGCGGCAGTGCCGCGGCCATGGCGAGCCAGATGGGGATGGTGGGCAGCGACAGCACGAAATCGATCACGCGCTGCATGACGAAATCGATGCGTCCGCCATAGTACCCTGAGATACCGCCTAAAACGACGCCGAGCAGCAGCGAGAAAAACACGCCGACAAGACCGATGGAGAGCGAGATTTGCGACCCCTGCACAACGCGGCTGAAGACATCGCGCCCGAGACGATCCGCCCCGAACAAGAAGAGAGGACGTGTCTTATCGGTGGAGGCCAGAAGATGGATGTCGGTGTTGAACAGGCCAAGGACCGAATATTCGTACCCACGACCGAAAAGCTGAATGGGGATTTTCTTGCCCGTATCTTCCACGAACACGGCGGCCAGCGTTTCGGGATCGCGCGTCAGCTTCAGCGGATAGTAGTGAAGACCGACGGAGAAGCCATCTGTCGTATCGATGAAATGAACACGTTGCGGTGGATAGAAGGTGGCGCGCGCATTTTGCAATACCGGATCATTGATGGCAAAAAAGCCGGGCACCAGCGCCACGATATACATGGCAACGGTAATGAACAGCGCGACCATGGCCAGCCGGTGGCGTTTGAACGCCCACCAGATGAGCTGCCATTGCGAGGCGACGGCGGCGCGGTCTGGGCGGACAGCGGTGGTGATGGCAATGTCACTCATGACGCCCTCCTATTCGAGACGGATTCGGGGATCGACCAGCGCCAGCAGGATATCGCTGATCAGCGATCCGATGAGGGTCAGCGCGCAGATCAGGAGCACGAAGGCCCCGGCGAGATACATGTCCTGCGCCATCAACGACTGCAAAAGCAGCGGTGCGGCAGTGGGCAGGTTGAGCACGATGGCAACGACGACCGAGCCCGAAATGAGGTTCGGCAGCAGCCATGCAATGGTGGAAATGAAGGGGTTGAGCGCAATTCTCAAAGGATATTTCGTCAGCAGGCGAAACTCCGACAGGCCCTTGGCGCGCGCCGTGGTCACATAGGGTTTCGGCAACTCGTCCAGCATATTGGCGCGCATGACGCGGATGAGGCTGGCAGTAGAAGAAATGGCGAGAATGGCGACCGGCAGCCAGATATGCGCCATGAGATCCACCATCTTGGCGATGCTCCAGGACGCCGTTTCATATTCCGGCGAAAACAACCCGCCGACATCCGCTCCAAACTCGACCGCCGCGATATACATCAGCACCAGCGCCAGCAGGAAAGACGGCACGGAAAGGCCGAAAAAGGAAAAGGCGGTAAAGAGATAATCGCCGATGGAATATTTGCGAACAGCAGAGAAAACGCCGATGGGAAGGGCTATGGCCCATGTCGCCAGAAGGCTTGCGACAGCCAGAACCAGCGTCAATGCCATGCGTTCCCAGATCAGACCCGACACCGGCTGCTGCCACTCGAACGATATGCCGAAATCACCACGGCTGACGATGCCCCATATCCATTTCAGATATTGCAGGATCATCGGGTCATCGAGCCCGAAACGCTCTCGCAACTGGGCCGCCGTGTTGTGATCGATGACCTCGTTGGAAGCGGCCAGGGTCGCGATATAAGTCGTCACATAGTCGCCGGGTGGCAACTGGATGAGCACGAAGGCCAGAAAACTGACGGCAAACAGGGACGGGATCATCCACAGCAGGCGTTTCACGATAAAAATCAGCATGTCGCTCTCGCAATCATTTCACCGCGCGCACCGACCATACGAGAAGACGGATGACGGGCGGTCGACACAATCTGAACAGGCGTCGCTGTGGCCAGCGACGCCTGCGTGGCGCTTTAGCTTGTGAAGGTAAACTGTTGCGGCAGCGCCGGACCCGGGTTCGGCCACGACCAGCTATCGGGTTCCGTCTCCGGCACATTGCGCAGATTGTTGCGGATGATACCGAAACCACCCACTGCAAGGCAAAGACCGATGGTCTCGAATTCGTCCGCCGCGATATCGAAGATTTGCTTCATCTTCTCGCCACGGATTGCAAGATCGGCGGTGGAACGCGCCTCATCGAACAGTTTGAAGCGCTGCTTCTGACTTTCCGGCGGCTCCTCGCCCCTTTGGCCGTTGGACGTGTACCAGATGGCCCAGGGAATGGCATAACGCGACCCTTGAGGGTGGAACGCGAAGAAATCACGTGGGTCCAGCATCGGGTCAAGGCCGCCGGGGCCGGGCCAGACGGCCGCATCATGGGCATTGTCATCGCCGCGTGTGTAATAGAGCGCACGCTCGATGGTGTTGACCTTGATATCGACGCCGATCTGCGCCCACTGCGCCTTTACCAGTTCCAGAGCATCGACCAGATCAGGATAGAGCGTCGGGATGACGTCGATGGAGAAGAACACCGGCTGACCGTCGGGACGCAGGCGCATGCCGTTGTCGTTTTTCTTGTCGTAGCCAGCCGCGTCGAGAAGCTGATTGGCCTTGTCGGCATCGTATTCGATGTTCTGGCGGGCCAGTTTTTCGTGATACCAGGGGTGGGTCGGGCGCGGTCCGGCCTGATAGCCCTCGCTCTGGCCGAAATAGACGATATCAACGATCTCCTGACGGTTGAGAGCGATCGACAACGCCTGACGGAACGACTTGTCGGCGAACATCTTGCGCATCGCCGGGTCTTTATGGGTGATGTTGAGATAGATCTGGCACTGCTGCGCAGCCGATGGCACCAGCGTCAAAAGCCGGTAATCGCCCTTTTTCATGTTCTGCGACAGCGTCGGCTTGTTGGCGAGAACGCTGATATGGCGTTCCTGAATGTCGATCTTGCCGGAGATGACATTCAGCATCAGCGATTCCACATCCTGCGAAATGCCGAAATTGACCTCATCGATATAAGGCAGCTGGTTGCCTTCGGTATCGACCTGCCAGAAATACGGGTTGCGCGTCATGACGACACGGGTCGCCCCACCGGAATAGGGCTCCTTGACCACCCACGGGTCCAGCGTCGGTTTGTCAACATTCGACCAGCGCGAGGGTATCTCGATATCACCGCACTTGGCGCGGAATAGCTCGGTCCAGCTGGAAACACCGGCGGCTTTCACATCGGCATCCAGCGCCGTGTTGTATTTGGGCAGGAACTTGCTGCAGTAATGCTTGGCAAACATCGTCGGATGCTGACCGAGCGGTGTTGCGAGATTTTCGAGATAAAGCGCGTTGGGCGCCGCGAAGGTGAACTTGACGGTGAAGTCGTCGATCTTTTCGACGTTGACCGCCTTGCCCGCGACGGATAGCTGGGCTGGGGTGGCGCTGTAGAGCTCCTTGTTCTTGATGCAGTCCTCGATGGCGAACACCACGTCATCTGCGGTGAAGGGATGGCCATCAGACCATTTGGCACCCTGCAACAGATGGAACGTGAACTGCGTCGCGTCGGTGTTGATCTCCCACTTTTCGGCGAGGTTCGGCAGAACTTCCGTGAAGTCCATGTTCCAGCGCACAAGGCTCTGGTTGCCGACCATGCGCAGGATGCCGTTGTGGTCCGACGAACCGCGCAGACCGCGGCGAAGCGTTCCGCCATAGGTGCCGACCTTTTCGTGCGGCGTCACCACCATCGGATTTTTCGGCAAACGCTCGGCCAGTGGCGGCAACTTGCCGTCTTTTACCAAAGCTGCCAGCGCTGGCGCTTCCTTGCCTGCTGCGGCTTTGGCAGAGGTCCCCACGAGGGACATCGCAGCGACACCCCCAAGCCCGGCCACAAAGGTACGGCGCGTCACGCCCAGCGAAAATACATCACCAACGCTCATAGAATATCCTCCCAAAATCTCCCCGGCAGCGGCAAGGGCTCCCGCCCCGCCACAACGGCCCTCCCGGCCAGCCAGCGCACCGATCCTCCACCGGCATGCAGACCATATGAGCGTTTTCAGATGATTACAAGTATTGACAGATTTTTACAGATTTTTTATTGAGGTGAGCGAAACGCGGTCACTGAGAGGGCAAATGGCCAACTCGGTTTAACGGACAAAGGGGCGCTGATGCACAATCTGGCCACACCCGCCCCACCCAAGAGCGAAACGCGCTTTAGCGATATCATCTACGAAAAGATCGTCGGTATGATTTCGGATGGGCGTTTTCCCATCAACGAACGTTTGCCGTCCGAGCAGAATTTGACGGTCATGTTCGGGGCGTCCCGCCCGGTCGTGCGCGAAGCACTGGAACGGTTGCGCAATGACGATCTGATCGTGTCCCGCAAAGGCTCCGGCTCTTATGTGCGCCAGCAACCGGATCTCTCGGTGCTACAACAGGTGCCGGTCGGCTCGCTGGCAGACATTCAACGCTTCTTCGAATTCAGGTCCGGTCTGGAATCCTCAGCTGCGGAACTGGCGGCACGCAACTGGCAGGCCGCCGACAGAGCCCGTATGGAGGAGGCACTCGTCGCACTGGAACACTGTCTCGAACGTGGCGATCTCGGCGCGGACGAAGACTTCGCCTTGCACGAAGCCATCGCCATCGCCAGCCAGAACCAGTTTCACATCACGGTGCGAACATGGTTCAAACCGCATTTTTCGATCGGCCAGTCCGTCACGCGCAGTCTCAGCCTCAAGCGCACACCGCAGCATGTGCGCGACGTGCAAAACGAGCATACCGCAATCGTTGACGCAATCTTTGCCCGGCACGAGCAGGCTGCTCACGATGCGATGAAGAACCATATTTTGAAGGCCAGAGCGCGAATGTTCCAGGGCGTGGGAGGCTGATCGTGACCGCACCTCAGATATTCGAACCGACGTTTCGCCAAATCATCGACGTGCCCTTACATGTGGGCGAATCCCCCGTGTGGGACGAGCGGACCGGCGATCTGTGGTTCGTCGATATTCTCGCGCCCGCGGTCTTTCGCCTCCGGCAGTCTGGAAAACTCGATCGCTTCGATATGCCCGCAGCGGTCGGCTGTCTTGGCCTTTGCGAAAGTGAGACAATCGTTGTTGGCCTACAAACGGGTGTGCATCTGCTCGATCCTGAAACAGGCAAGATCGAGCGTTTGTGCAACCCGGACAACGGGCGCGCCGACAGCCGTCTGAATGACGGCAAGGTGGGACCGGACGGGCACTTCTGGGTTGGAACGCGCGATGAAGCGGTGCCGCCAACCGGCAACGCCCGTCTCTACCGCGTCTCGCCCAGTGGAGATGTTCAATGTCTGATCGATGGCGGAATGCTGACATCGAACGGACTGGCGTGGAGCCCTGACGGCCGGACGATGTATCATTCAGACAGCAGCGGCCTGATGTACCAAATGTTCGATTTCGATCCTGTTACCGGCAAACTTGGCGCTGCAACGCGAATGCACGATTTCAAACCGGGTGAAGGCAGGCCGGATGGTGCCGCAACAGACTGCGAAGGCTATTACTGGAGTGCCGGGGTCAGTGCTGGACGGCTAAATCGCTTCTCTCCCGAGGGAGACCTGGTGGAAGTGTATCGCTTCCCATTCAACGGACCAACCATGCCATGTTTCGGCGGTTCAGATCTCAAAACGCTCTATCTGACAAGCTTGAGAACGGAACAGGCTGGCGCTATCGTTCCAGGCACGGTGATAGCGTTCGACGCGCCGGTCTCCGGAACGCCAGCACATCGCTTCAAATTTTAGTCGTTCTCATGAGTTGAACACATCGAAACGACGATCAAAGCACGCTTGGTGGATTGTCGTTTTCGTCCGGATTCGGAACTGGGGATTCATCTGGCAGGTGATCGGGCTCCGGTTCCTTGATCGGCGGAATATCCTGCCCCGGCGGCGCGGGTGGAATTTCACCGGGAACCGGCTCAACTGGCAACATGCTCATTTGTCTTCCCTAAAACTATTAAGGCGGGCAGTGCTTCGTCCGAAATCGCCTATTGGTCCACCCCTAGGTTCGCCAATTCAGTCCATTCAGGCGAAAATCTGCCCGCCTCATCATTAGTCGTGTTTGAAAACGCGGTCGTCCTGCCAAGGTTCCAATACGGAACAGTCACGCGAAGCCGAGCGAGTTCCTCGCCACTTCGCGCTGGTCACCATAATCGCGCAGATGGGCCTCATGGCCGTATTCGCGAATAACGGCTTGATCAGTCTGCGCTTCACGCATTTGGAGCAGAGCGTCGGCATAGGTGCCGGTCTCATCTTCCTGGATCATTGTGTGCTGAGTTTTCAGAAAATCGAACATGGCTTCCTCCCATTCGAAATTGATAACGCATCGATTGGCGCTAGCGTTCCCTCCACATTAGCGCAAACATTGATGGGTTATGAATCAAACATCTAACACGATTTTTTTGATAATGTGTTATATCAAAAGGTGAACAAAATATCAGCTTGCAGGCCCTGATGATTGCCGCAGCACGAGGTCGACAGGCCAGAGCTCCTGACATTCCTGCACGGGACGGCCAGCGATGATTTGCAACAGCAAATCCGTGACCCGCTCGCCCGCCATGCGCTGGGAAGAACGGGTGGTGGAGAGGGATGGCAACATGCTTTCCGGGGTCAGATACGGAAACACGTCATCATGTGCGATGACAGACACATCCTTGCCGATGGACAGGCCAAGTTGGCTGGCGGCACGATAGACACCTTGGGCCGTCATCATTGCGCCAGCGACGAATGCGGTCGGGCGCGCGGCTTTCTCCAGCAGGGAGCGTGCAAATTGAAATGCCGTCTCTTCACTGAACGGTGCCGACAGCATCATGCGCGCTTCAGCGGCAATCGCCATCGTTTCCAGCGCGTCGCGATAGCCTTTTTCACGGTCGATGGCAAACGTCCGGCCCTGCGGACCGTTGATGAAGGCGATATTCCGATGGCCACGCTCCAGTAAATGGACCGTCGAGAGATAGGCGACCGAATGGTTGTCGATATCCAGCCATGCGTGTTCGAACTTGGTGGCGGAGCGCCCGTGCACGATGAAGGGCACACCAAGCTTGTGCAGCAATGCGATCCGCTCGTCATCTGGACGGGGTGAGTGGATGATGATGCCATCGACACGACCACTGGCCGCCAAACGGCTGAAGATTTTGAGCTCTTCGTTGAGATCATTGTCGGTCGTGACGCTGACGGTGATGTCGGTATCCTCACCAACCAGACGGCTGGCCATACCGCCCATGAATTCCGAGAAGAAATGTCCGCCCCCGCTTCGACCCATGACGACGCCGATGGCACCGGCCTTTCCCGTGACGAGGCGCACCGCATTCGCATTGGGCCGATAGCCCAGCTTGCGGGCAGCGTCCATCACCCGTTCGCGGGTTTCCTGCCGCACCTCCGGATAACCGCCAAGCGCCCTGCTGACCGTCGTGGGCGACAATCCCACTTTCTCCGCGAATTCCTTGAGTTTCATGAGCCCTGCCGTTTTCCTTTGCATGCGTTGATCGGCGCAAAGTTTCAAGCTCTGAAATTTGAAATCGCTTTCAACACACAATAAGCGAAATGCATAGAACCCGAACCGAAACGTGAAATTCGTCCATATAACCACCGATTATTTCCACAGACGGAGAAATCAATACCCGTTGACAGCGTGAAAAGAATTTGAGAGCTTCCAAAAAGTCGAAAGCGTTTTCAATTTAGAGGATGATTGAAAAACGCCATGGAGGAGTTTGACGATGAATATTTCAACGAGAATCTTGTATTTATGCAGTGGCGTCCTGTTGGTTGGGATAAGTGCCCAGGCAGCCGAAATTTCGATGGCTGCGAATTCCACTGGCAAAAACCTGAATTTCATCCGCGAGCAACTGGCGGCATTCGAGAAGCAGACCGGTCACAAGGTCAAGCTGGTGACTATGCCGCCTTCGTCCAGCGAGCAGTTCAGCCAGTACCGCCTGTGGCTGGCCGCCGGAAATACTGACGTTGACGTCTATCAGACCGACGTCGTCTGGGCACCTCAGCTGGCAGAACAGTTCGTGGATTTGACGGACGCTGCCAAGGATGTCGTTGCCAAGCACTTCCCATCCGTCATCGCGTCGCAGACTGTCGATGGCAAGCTTGTTGCCATGCCCATGTACACCGATGCTCCCGCCCTCTTCTACCGCAAGGACCTGCTGGAAAAGTACGGTAAGCAGCCACCCAAGACCTGGAAGGAACTGGCCGAGACGGCCAAGGATGTTCAGGACAAGGAACGCGAAGCCGGGCAGAAAGACATGTGGGGCTTCGTGTTTCAGGGCAGCGCCTATGAGGGCCTGACCTGCAACGCGCTGGAATGGATTGCATCAGCCGGTGGTGGGCATATCGTCGAGACCAATGGCGACATTAGCATCAACAACGAAAAGGCAGCCGCAGCCCTTGAAACAGCCAAGAGCTGGATCGGAACGATTTCTCCGCCGGGCGCTCTTGCCTATAAGGAAGAGGAAGCACGCGGCGTTTGGCAGACGGGCAATTCTGTCTTCATGCGCAACTGGACCTATGTCTATGCGCTGGGCAATGGCGGTGACAGCGCCATCAAGGGCAAGTTCGGCGTCGTGCCTCTGCCAGCGGGCACGGAAGGTGAAGCAGCCGCGTCCACTCTGGGCGGCTGGAATGCGGCGGTTTCCAAATATTCCAAGAACCAGGAAGCCGCGATTGCGCTGGTGAAATTCCTGGGCTCCGAAGAAACACAGAAAAAGCGAGCCGTCGAGCTTTCCAACATGCCGACCATCGCATCGCTCTATGATGACAAGGATGTTGCCGCAGCGCAGCCCTTCATGCCGCTGTGGAAGCCGATTTTCGAGACCGCCGTGCCCCGCCCATCTGCGGCAACGAAAATCAAGTATAACGAAGTTTCCGCCAAGTTCTGGGGTGCGGTTCACAACACGCTGTCCGGCACCGGTACGGCTGCTGAAAATCTCGAACTACTCGAAGTCGAGCTCACCGACCTCAAGGGTAGCAGCTGGTAATTCGGCCCGCCCCGTCAGGCGGCTGCCGATGGCCGCTTGACGTCATACGACATTGTGGGAAGCGACATGACCCAAATATCCCCTGACCGGCCCGCAGTGGCGGCGATCGGTTCCGATCTCCAATCGGAACGTCTTCGCTCCGCATGGCTGTTTCTGGCCCCGACATTTCTGACACTGGCACTGGTTGCCGGCTGGCCGCTGATGAGGACCGTCTGGTTCAGTCTGACGGATGCTTCGCTGACTAGCCTGTCCGATGCACATTTCGTCGGCCTGAAGAACTATTTCTCGTGGATTACGCTGAGCAGTGGCCGCACCGTCTATCGCGGTCTCCTGGCAGACCCCGCCTGGTGGGGTGCGGTGTGGAACACATTGAAATTCACGCTGGTCTCCGTGTCAGTCGAAACGGTTCTGGGGTTGATTGTCGCACTGGTGCTGAATGCCGAATTCAAGGGACGCGGCCTCGTTCGCGCCGCCATTCTCATTCCCTGGGCCATTCCGACCATCGTATCGGCGCGCATGTGGGCGTGGATGCTGAACGACCAGTTCGGCATTCTTAACGACATGATGCTGAACCTGGGCCTCATCTCGCAAAAGATCGCCTGGACCGCCAATCCCGAGACAGCGATGACGGCAGTGCTGATCGTGGATGTGTGGAAGACGACACCCTTCATGGCCCTGCTCATTCTGGCCGGTCTTCAGATGGTGCCGAAGGATATGTATGAGGCCGCCAAGGTGGATGGTATTCATCCGATCAAGGTCTTCTGGCGGGTGACGCTTCCGATGATCCGGCCTGCACTGATGGTTGCGGTAATTTTCCGCATGCTGGATGCCATGCGCGTCTTTGACCTCATCTACATTCTGACGCCGAACAATTCCCAGACCCGCACCATGTCTGTGCTGGCGCGTGAAAACCTGTTCGACTTCGACAAGTTCGCATATGGCGCAGCAGCTTCGACCATGCTGTTCCTCATCATCGCCTCCATCACCATCATCTATATGTGGCTTGGCCGGGTGAACACCGATGGAGGCGCAAAATGACCGCATCCAGCCTCATCAAGAACACGGCGTTTTACGCGCTGGTCGCCGTCATCGTCATCGTTGCGGTGTTTCCCTTCTATTACGCGATCCTGACGAGCTTCAAAACCGGAACGGCGCTGTTCGAGATCAACTATCTGCCGACGAACATTTCCTTCAGCAATTACAGCGATGTGCTGGGCAATGACAGCTTCCTGCGCAATCTCGGCAATTCGCTGCTGGTCGCGACATGCGTCGTGGCGCTCTCGCTTTTTCTCGCCGTTACCGCCGCCTATGCGCTGGCTCGGGTGCGCTTCAGAGGCCGCTCGCTTCTGCTGCTGACCATCCTGTCGGTTTCGATGTTTCCGCAGATTGCGGTGCTTGCAGGTCTGTTCGAGCTCATTCGCTGGGCCGGTGTCTTCAATACGCCGCTTGCACTGATCTTCTCCTACATGATTTTCACCCTGCCCTTTACGGTCTGGGTTCTGACGACCTTCATGCGGGATCTGCCGGTCGAAATCGAGGAAGCGGCAATCGTGGATGGCGCTTCACCCTGGGTCATCATTACGCAGGTGTTCCTGCCCTTGATGTGGCCCGCCTTGGTGACGACGGGATTGCTGGCCTTCATCGCGGCGTGGAACGAGTTCCTGTTCGCCTTGACCTTCACCTCGTCCAACGAACAGCGGACTGTGCCCGTCGCGATCGCGCTTTTATCCGGCAGTTCGCAATTCGAAATACCATGGGGCACGATCATGGCGGCCTCCGTCATCGTCACAGTGCCCCTCGTCATCCTCGTTCTGATCTTCCAGCGACGTATCATTTCCGGCCTGACGGCTGGTGGCGTCAAAGGTTAGGAGACCATTCATGACCAGCATTCAGTTGCGCAATATCAAAAAATCCTTCGGCGCTTTCGACGTGATCAAAGGCATCGACATGGACATTCGCTCCGGCGAATTCATGGTCTTCGTCGGCCCCTCCGGCTGCGGCAAATCCACCCTGCTTCGCCTCATCTGCGGGCTGGAGGAAATCACCGCGGGTGAGCTTTCTTTCGAAGGTCAGGTCGTCAACCGGCTGACGCCCGCCAATCGTGGCGTGGCCATGGTGTTCCAGTCCTATGCGCTTTATCCGCATATGACGGTTTTCGAGAACATGGCTTTCGGCCTGAAGCTTGCCGGATCGACGAAAGACGAGCGCCGCAAGCGCGTGGAGGCAGCAGCGGAGATGCTGCAACTGACGCCCTATCTGGAACGTCTGCCCAAACAATTGTCAGGCGGACAACGCCAGCGCGTCGCCATCGGTCGCGCCATCGTGCGCGACCCCAAGGTGTTTCTGTTCGATGAGCCGCTGTCCAACCTCGATGCCGCCCTGCGTGTGGCAACGCGTCTCGAAATCGCCAAATTGAACCGCAGTATGCCTGACACGACAATGATCTATGTCACTCATGATCAAGTGGAGGCCATGACGCTAGCGGACAGAATTTGTGTGTTGCGTGATGGCCGTGTCGAACAGGTCGGCACGCCGCTCGAGCTTTACGAAACACCCGTCAACACCTTCGTTGCGGGCTTCATCGGCTCACCCAAAATGAACTTCCTGACCGGTAAACTCGCCGAAGCCTATGGAGCCCATACCGTCGGCATCAGACCCGAACACATTACCGCTGCAGCGGATGCCGGGGGCTGGACCGGTGATATCATTCATTCGGAAATGCTGGGCTCCGACACCTATGTCTATGTGGATATGGGCACCGAGGAGCCGGTGGTGGTGCGCGAGGAAGGCGTTTCCGCCCGGCAACCCGGCCAGAAACTCACCCTCTCACCGCTGCCTGAACACATTCACCGCTTCGACGCACAGGGCGACGCCTTGCCGAAAGCCCAAACGCGCGCCGCCTGAACCCATCAAGACCCTCTTCACCGGCAGTCCTCTCACAACGCCGGTCCATCAAGGAGCATAAGCATGACTATCAACACCGTCGTTTGGGGCGAGAACATCCATGAGCACATCAACGAAACGGTGCGTTCGCTCTACCCCAACGGCATGCACACGACGATTGCCGATGCGCTTAACAAAACGCCTGAGATCAACGCGACCACGGCGACGCTTCAGGAGCCGGAACACGGGCTTTCGCAAGAACGGCTTGATAAGACGGACGTTCTCGTTTGGTGGGGCCACAAGGACCACGGCTCGGTTCAGGACGAGATTGTCGAGCGCGTTGCAAAGCGCGTCTGGGAAGGCATGGGCCTCATCGTGCTGCATTCCGGCCACTTCTCCAAGCCGTTCAAACGTCTGATGGGAACGCCTTGCGCTTTGAAATGGCGTGAGGCGGGCGAACGTGAACGCGTCTGGACTATCAATCCGCGGCATCCGATCGCAGCCGGTCTGCCCGAGCATTTCGAGCTGGAAAACGAGGAAATGTACGGCGAGCAATTCTCTGTGCCGGAACCACTCGAAACCGTCTTCATTTCCTGGTTCCAGGGCGGCGAGGTGTTTCGCTCAGGCCTGACATGGAGGCGCGGTGCTGGTAACATCTTCTATTTCCGCCCGGGCCACGAAACCTACCCGACCTATCACGATGCCAACGTCCAGAAGGTCATCAGCAACTCCGTCAAATGGGCTTATAATCCAGCCTCCGCATTGACCGGTATCCATGACGCCCCCAACGTTCCCGTCGATCAGGCCCCGGAGAAGATCGAAGAGCGTGGTCCGAAATTGCACGCGGCTGGTGAAGCAGGTTACAGGTAATCCATCATGAAACTTCTGATTCTCGGAACAGGCGGCATGGCCAACAGCCATGTCATGCATTTTTCTCAAATCTCCGGCGTTGAGCTCGTCGCTGCTGTGGATGTGGACGATGTCGTGGTGCGCGCCTTTGCACTGCGCCACAGCATCCCCCTCACCTTCACCTCGCTGGATGACGCCATTGCATGGGGCGAATTCGACGCGGTTGCCAACGTCACGCCCGACGCCATCCACCACCCTACAACACTCAAGCTGCTGGCCGCGGGCAAGCATGTGTTTTGCGAAAAGCCTTTGGCCGAAACATATGCCAAGGCGGCAGAAATGGCGGATGCGGCAGAAAAGGCCGGGCTCGTCGCCATGGTCAACCTCACCTACCGCAATGTCGCACCGCTTCAGGCAGCACGCCAGATGGTCAAGGACGGCACCATCGGCAAGCTGCGCCATCTGGAGGCCTCCTACCTGCAAAGCTGGCTGGTTTCCAAAGCTTGGGGCGACTGGATGACGGAGAGCAAATGGCTCTGGCGCCTGTCCACCAAACACGGCTCCAATGGTGTGCTGGGTGACGTGGGCATCCACATCCTCGACTTCGCGTCCTATGGTGCCGGCACGGATGTGGAGCGTATCTTCACGCGATTGAAGACCTTCGACAAATACGAAGGCAACAGAATCGATGTCTACGATCTCGATGCCAATGACAGCTTCACCATGACGGCCGAATTCGACAACGGCGCGATGGGCGTCATCCATGCCACGCGCTGGGCAACCGGCCATTTGAACGAACTTCGCCTTCGCCTCCATGGTGACAAAGGTGCGCTGGAAGTCATTCACACGCCTGACTACTCCAAACTTCGCGGTTGCCTTGGGGAAGACGTTGAGAAGGCGATTTGGCGCGATATCGAAGTGGAGCCGGTACAGACGAACTACGAGAAGTTCGCCAGCATCGTCATGCAGGGCGGCAAGGCAGACCCCGATTTCCGCCACGCCGCCAATCTCCAGAAGGTGCTCGATCTGTCGATCGTGACCGATCGCGAGCGCCGCGAGATCGCCGTCTCGGGTTAAGTTTTTGGCTGATAGATCCAAATGAAAAGGCGGCCTTTTGGGCCGCCTTTTTAGATTTTGGCAGCGCAATTTCCAAATCCCAGACATCCGCAAATCAGTGCAATGCAGCATGGGAAATCCACTTGCATTAAAATCATAATATGACTTAATGCTTAGGTAATATCAGTTTCTCGCCAAGCCATACGTCGCTCAAAATCTTTATGCAGCAAAGGGAAGAGCAGTGAAAATCGCCATAGTAGGATGCGGATCGCGTCACAAGATGTTTCGCGATTCCATCACGCAAGACTATCCTGATCAACATGAGATCGTCGCCTTGTGCGACAGCAACGCCCACCGTCTGGGTGAAGCGGCGAATGCCATATCGAAACCCGGCACGAATGGCGTTCCGACCTATCTGGCTGAAAATTTCGACCAGCTGATCGCAGAGCAGAAGCCCGACACGGTCGTCATCGCCACCCCCGACTTTCTGCATTCCGATTATATCGTCAAGGCCTTCGAGGCAGGATGCGATGTGATCTGTGAAAAGCCACTCACCATTGACCTTTCGCGGCTAAAGCAGATTATTGATGCGCAAAAACGCACCGGCCGCAAGGTGATGGTGACCTTCAATTATCGCTACTCCCCTGCCCGTACGCAGGTCAAGGAGATGCTGGCATCCGGCATTATCGGCAAGGTAACGGCCGTCGATTTTCGCTGGCATCTCGACCGTGTCCATGGTGCGGATTATTTTCGTCGATGGCACCGGCACAAGGAAAACTCCGGCGGTCTCCTCGTCCATAAATCCACCCACCATTTCGACCTGCTCAACTGGTGGCTGGCATCCGCACCAACGGAAGTGTTTGCATCCGGCCAACGCGCCTTCTACCGGCCGGAAACAGCCGTCGAACTCGGGCTGCAAGACCACGGCCCCCGCTGTGCGGACTGTCCGGTGGCGGAGAGATGCGATTTTCGCCTTGATCTCTCCGCTGACGAACAGTTGCGCGCGCTTTATTTGGAGGCGGAAGACGAGGACGGCTATTTCCGTGACCGTTGCGTGTTCGACGCCGATATCGGCATCGAGGACACGATGCAGGCTCACATCCGTTACGCTTCCGGGGCTACGGCCAACTACACGCTGACTGCCTATTCGCCATGGGAAGGCCTCGAGATACGGTTTCAGGGCACGAAAGGCGAACTCATCCACAAACACATTGAGGTGCACGGTGTGTTCGGCGGCGTCAGAGAACGCGCCGATGACGAAGCCGTGACAACCCAACTGCATATCGCAGGGCAAGCGCCGCGAATGATCGAGGTCACCAAGGGCAAGGGCGATCACGGCGGCGCCGACCCTGTGATGTTGGGTTATATCTTCGATCCGCAATCCATGGAGCCGGATCGCTTCAATCGCGCCTCCGACCATGTGTCCGGGGCATGGTCCATCCTGACCGGGATCGCGGCAAATGCGTCGATTGACACGGGATCGGCAGTCAACATCCAAACGATGCTGACCTCGCGCGGCATTCAAATCTGACGGCTGAGCACACGAAAACATAACGGCAGCTGGATATCCGCCGCCGCATTTCAAAACAAATTTGGGAAGACCTAGAAAAGGAAAAGCCTGCCGCGGGAGGAGGTGCGGCAGGCTTTAAACTTGATCGACAACTGGGAGGAGGAGTGTTGTCGATCCACATCTCGCGACGCTGGGAGGAGGAGTGCGTCGCTTCGATGATTTGAATATAGCGCGCTCAACGAAATTTAACAGAGCGAGTATCGCAATGCAGCGATGCATTTTTTGCATAGCTAAGACAACGATGCCCGGTTTTTCATCAATCTGGCATCATCCAGGCGATCATTGGTCGCGGTGGACCTGAAAGCCTGCGAAGGATTGGTTGACCGGCATCAACTCTATGCTGTTGATATTGATGTGTTTTGGCTGCGACGCGACCCAGTGAATGGTGTTGGCGATATCATCCGGGACAATGGGATTGACGCCCTTGTACAATTTGTCGGATGCGTCCTGATTGCCGCCTGTGCGCACCACGGTGAACTCCGTTTCGCACATTCCGGGCTCGATGGATGTTATACGAACGCCTTTTCCGTGCATGTCTGAGCGTAGCCCCAGGGAAAACTGACGCAGAAACGCTTTCGTCGCCGCATAGACATTGCCGCCGGCATAAGGCCAGTGAGCCGCAACCGACGACAGATTGATGACGATGCCGCGCCGCTCGATCAGCGTGGGCAGCAGGTGATGCGTAATGTTGAGGAGGCCGGTGATATTGGTGTTCACCATCGTGTGCCAGTCCTTCAACGGCACGTCCGGTGCAGACGCCGTACCGAGTGCGAGACCCGCATTGTTGACCAGAACATCAATGTCCTGAAACTCTGGGGGCAATGTCTTGAACGCCGACGCCATCGCCTCTTCGTCGGTGATGTCGAACACCATGCCGTGGAACGAAGAACCCAGGTCTGCCCCCAACTCCGTAAGGCGCTCAGCGCGGCGGCCGGTGCCGATGACCTTCCAGCCATCCTTTGCGAAAAGCTTGGCCGTTGCCAGCCCAAAACCCGAGGTCGCACCCGTAATCAGAATTGTTCCGCTCATGTCACTGTCTCCGCTTTGTCAGTCTGTCTGTGATGTCAGTGCCTTCACCGCGAGTGCCAGGCACTCCTTGAAGGCCGTAAGGTCGGTGTAGAGCGCATCCGCTGGCGCGTTGCCCACGACGACAGCCCCACCGCGCCGGATGATGCCACCATGCAGCATGAGATTGTCCGCCATGTCGAAATTCTCGATGGACAGCCCGTCGGCGCCACGGTAACGCCCGGTCTCATCTTGCGTTGCCACGCCGCCATAATAACCCATGATGCGGGTGAAGTGGTTGGCAGCAACATTGGTATAGGCAAAGACCGGCTTGCCCAAAGCGCACATGAACCCGAGTTCATAGCTGGTGCCGGTATCGGCAGCGATGCCGCGAAATGGCGTCAGATTGGCGATGACGGCATCCGCCTCCAGCATCATCTGCTCGTCGATAGCGTTGATGTTACAGCCGTGCCCCAGCTTGGTATCCGCTGGTGGTATCTGCAGATCGCCCGGCGAAAGAGGGATCAACCCGGCTTGGCGCACTAACTCTGCTTTTTCATCGAGCATGTCACGGGCATTGGGCAGAAAGACTTCCGGCCCGGCAAGATAGATTTTGATTGGCATGAATCTGAAGCGCTTTTCATTGCTGGAAATATTTGGGCAAACTAGCCTGCCAAACGACCACGATGCAAGGCCATCTCAAGGATAGAAAAACGGCGTAACTGGTATCGCAGCACGGCAGTTTCGGTTATAGCGGCTCGACAATCCAGCAGTGGAGAACAACATGGCCGTGAAAATTCGTTATCATGAAGGCGATATTTCCCTCAATGACGCAGCGCGCTACACCGGTGCTATCGCCATCGATACGGAGACGCTCGGTCTGGTCCCGCGACGCGACCGGCTCTGCGTCGTGCAGCTTTCGCCAGGCGACGGCACGGCGGATGTCATCCGCATAGCGCAAGGCCAGAAAGAAGCACCGAACCTCACAGCCATGCTGGAGGACCCTAGCCGCCAGAAGATATTCCACTACGGCAGGTTCGACATCGCCGTCCTCTTCCACACATTCGGCGTCACCTCATCACCGGTATTCTGCACGAAAATCGCATCCCGCCTGTGCCGCACCTATACGGATCGCCATGGCCTGAAAGACAACCTCAAGGAAATGCTGGAGGTGGATATCTCCAAAGCACAGCAATCATCCGATTGGGCTGCGGAAAAACTCTCCTCGGCCCAACTGGAATATGCAGCCTCCGATGTGCTTTATCTCCATGCCCTGCGCGAAAAACTGACGGCACGCCTTCTGCGTGATGGCCGTTACGAACACGCCGAAGCCTGCTTTGCGTTTTTGCCGACGCGCGCCAAGCTCGATCTGCTGGGTTGGGAAGATACCGATATCTTCGCTCATAGCTGACCTACCGAAGATCAGATTTTCAAGTTTGAGAGAACGTTACCCTTCCAGTCAGGCCTGCCACAGTTAGCAAATCGTTAATGCGTTTCCGTCATCCTACAGCATGATGATTCGACACGCTTTTCCGCAGCGAGATCTGATAATGACGTTGAATCAGCATCGGCCCGCATGAGCGGACGTGACTAACACCTGCGACGTCGCCAAGGTCCGGTTCAAGCCCACGACCATCACGCTGATACGTGCCGGCAAAGGCTGACACCTGTCGCCAAGAAGGAAGCGCACCATGCTGCCGCCCGTCAGCGCCGTGTCCTCGGTCGATCTTTCCTCTTCGACAGCTGCTCCGCGTCAGGAAGCTCCTCAACCTGCCAAAAACACAGCTGTCGTACCAGCAGAGCCTGCAGACGTCCCCCCCATCACGTCCGACGCCAACATACGCGCTGTCTCGGGCGAACTGCGGTTGAGCCAAAATGTCAGCGTGCTTGCGGAAACCCTGGGCAAATTGATGAACATCGCCCGCATGGATGGCGAGTCGGCGGAAACCTATGTCAACCGTCTGGTGGCAGGTCTTCAGACGATACCTGCGGATCAGAAGGCCATGCTGGAAAAAGCATTGGGCACCATCTTGCGTGGCATAAGCGTCGATATGCTGGCGAATATCCTGAAGAGCTCATCTGGACCGGAAGCCGCGCGACTGGCCGTCATGTTTGAACTGTCACGCTCAAGCCCTGCTGCGGCAAGCACGCCAAAGCCGACGATCACGCCATATCTTCAGGATATTGTGCCGGAAAGCAGGATCGTCATCCCCCAGATCAAGAACGCAAACCCACCCTCGCCTATCGTCGCTACTACGCTGGCACCGGCTGGCGAAGCCGATCTGCTGCTGAGCACCGATGTGAAAATCACGTCACCGAGCATGAAGCAAACCGTCTCGTTCGCGACAGTGCCGAGCGATTTATCTGCGCCCTTTTTACCGACTACCCCAAATTCGTCAGCGAGGGTGGCCCCTCCCCTGCCTGAATCCGGTTCAGCGCCTAGTAAACCCCCGCAGCAACTTGCAGGTTTACTGGCGGCAACGGTACCTTCGGCAGCGGCGACGGTCCAGGAAAATGCCCTGCTTGAGACCGCAAGACCGTTACTTGCGCCAAACCAGACGAGCCCAAACCTCGTTCCACAAATCGGCGTTGAGCCAGATGAGAGCATGAACAGCGCGCGGATGCAGCAGCCACTGACGCCACAAATCGTCAACCGAGAGATCCTGTCGTCGATCACTAATGCCTTCACTGGTGCGACTGCCAAGGAAATGGAGACGCTGCTTCTGACCGTCGTCACCGCGAAACTTCCGGCTCAAGCCGATGTTTTACTACCATCGACACCGCTGCTGACGGCAGCGACCATCGATAGTGACCACGACACCATGAAGCTGCTGCCGCCGCATGCCGCAGTCCCACCTGGTAACTCTGATACCGCAGAGGCAGATAGCACCCTGACCTCTTCTCTTCGCCCGGAGATGGTCGCTGCGCACAGAGCAGCCGCTGCGTTGGATATCAACGCCGCAGTCCTGGACCAGCCAGCATTGCACGGTGTCATGGCGGCAATGGTAGCCAAGGAAGGTATCCCTCTTCCCTTCGTCAATTATCCAGCAGCCGGAGACGAGCCGGAATCCGACGCCCCTCCGCGCGGGCGGTGGCCATCGTCCGAGGGGGAATCAAGCGAGAGTGACGGAGATCAGGAGCCATCGGACCAGAGCTCTGGTCAGGAAGAGCGCACAGCCGATAATGACGAAGTCATCGATCATTCGCTGTCGCAAGGTGCCAATGACGACGGATCGAACGGAGGCGCGGAATCCTATTATCTTCGAATGAGCAGTCTGTCCTGAAGGATTGATACGACCATAGAACGAAAAAACCCGCCGGATCGCTCCGGCGGGTTTCTCATGTCAAATCGTCTGGACGATTACTCGGTGCGACCCTTGAGAGCCGCGCCAAGGATGTCGCCGAGCGAAGCGCCGCTATCGGACGAACCGAACTGAGCAACAGCTTCCTTCTCTTCTGCGATTTCCAGAGCCTTGATCGACAGCATGACCTTACGATCCTTCTTGGAGAAGTTGACGACGCGGGCGTCGAGAACCTGGCCAACCGAGAAACGCTCTGGACGCTGATCGTCACGATCGCGGGCCAGGTCGTTGCGGCGGATGAAGGACGTGATGTCTTCATGGGCAACGAGCTTCACTTCGATGCCACCTTCGTTCACGCCGATAACTTCAGCGGATACAACGGCGTTCTTGCGAAGTTCGCCAGACGTTGCGGCTTCACCGACAGCGTCCTTGCCGAGCTGCTTGATACCGAGCGAGATGCGTTCCTTTTCGACGTCTACGTCAAGAACAACAGCCTTTACGGTGTCACCCTTGTTGTATTCTTCGATGACCTGCTCGCCTGGACGGTTCCAGTCGAGGTCGGACAGGTGAACCATGCCGTCGACGTCGCCTTCGAGACCAATGAACAGGCCGAATTCGGTCTTGTTCTTGACTTCGCCTTCGACTTCAGTGCCGGCAGGATGGCTGAACGCAAATGCCTGCCATGGGTTTTCAAGCGTCTGCTTGAGGCCCAGCGAAATACGACGCTTGGAAGGATCGACTTCGAGAACGACAACGTCGACGTCCTGTGTTGTGGACAGGATCTTGCCGGGATGTACGTTCTTCTTGGTCCAGGACATTTCGGAAATGTGGATCAGGCCTTCGATGCCTGGCTCCAGCTCAACGAATGCACCGTAGTCTGTGATGTTCGTGACCGTACCGGAAATCTTCTTGCCAACTGGATACTTGGCAGAGATGCCATCCCAAGGATCGGACTCGAGCTGCTTCATGCCGAGCGAGATGCGGTGGGTTTCCTGGTTGATGCGGATGATCTGAACCTTGACCGACTGGCCAATGTTGAGAATTTCCGAAGGATGGTTGACGCGGCGCCAAGCCATATCCGTGACGTGCAGCAGACCGTCGATGCCGCCGAGGTCAACGAACGCACCGTAATCGGTGATGTTCTTGACAACGCCGTCAACAACCTGGCCTTCTTCGAGGTTCTGAACGATTTCAGAACGCTGCTCGGCGCGGGACTCTTCGAGAACCGTACGGCGCGATACAACGATGTTGCCGCGACGCTTGTCCATCTTGAGGATTTCAAACGGCTGCGGGTTGTGCATCAGTGGTGTCACGTCGCGGATCGGACGGATGTCGACCTGCGAACGTGGAAGGAACGCAACAGCGCCATCCAGATCGACGGTGAAGCCACCCTTGACCTGATTGAAGATAACGCCTTCGACGCGTTCGCCAGCTTCGAACTTGGCTTCGAGCTTGACCCAGCTCTCTTCGCGGCGAGCCTTCTCGCGCGACAGAACGGCTTCGCCTAGAGCGTTTTCAATACGCTCAACGTAAACTTCGACTTCGTCGCCGACCTTCAGGCCGCCGTCTTTCGAACGTGCACCGAATTCCTTGAGCGCGATGCGGCCTTCAACTTTGAGGCCGACGTCAACGATCGCAACGTCCTTTTCGATCGCCGTGACGATACCTTTGGCAACATAGCCTTCGGCAAGGTCATTGGACGCAAAGGACTCTTCCAGCAGGGCTGCGAAATCGTCGCGCGTGGGTGTAGCTACTGACATTCAATCTCCTGAGAGTATCCACGATGGGATACAAAGCACCGGGGGTTTGTGTTGATCATTCCCAAAATCCATGCCCGCCTCTTTCCATGAGGCTTTCCGGCGCAGGGCATGCTTTTAGGATATTCCAGTCTAAACGGGGGCCAGACATTCCGGTTCCCCGCACATATTATCTCTTCAAGGCAGCATCGATAATCGACTTGGCCGCTTGAAACGCCGCCTCTATACCCATTTTAGACGTATCAAGCAAGTGCGCGTCTTCCGCTGGTTTCAAAGGACTGTCGCTGCGGCCCATATCACGCGCATCTCGTTTTTTCACATCCGCAAAGACCGTCTCGAAATCGGCGTCTCCCCCGGCGCCCAAAATTTCCTCGAAGCGGCGACGGGCGCGCACCTCGGGCGAGGCCGTCACATAGAGTTTGACGGGGGCGTCAGGGCACACCACTGTTCCGATGTCGCGACCATCCAGCACCGTTCCCGGCTCTTTGAGTGCGAAAGCACGCTGTGCCTCGACAAGGGCACGGCGAACCGCCGGCATCACGGCGACCTTGGAGGCTGCTTCGCCAATCTCGTGTTTCGCCAGTTCACGACGATCCAGTCCTGCCAGATCGAGTTTGATCGCCGTCTTTTGCGCAACCGCCTCGTCATCCAATGGCAATCCTGCATCGAGCAGCGCCTTTGCCGTTGCGCGATAGGTCAATCCCGTATCGAGATGATGAAAACCATAGACCTCGGCAATCTTTCTGGAAAGTGTGCCCTTGCCGGCAGCGGCCGGTCCGTCTATGGCGATCGTGAATGTCATTATAAATATATCCCGCTATAACTCGCAGACCATGGAGAACGGGATCGTTCTTATAAGCACCCGCATGCATCTTCAATGCCTTCCTGGCCCGGATGTATATGCGCTTTGCGAAGTTTATCTTTGACACGAAAGACATCAACGATTAATGGGACCGGCTAGAAATTTACCGTCTACTGCCGGAAACACGGCGTACACACCGAACCCATCTCAAAATTTGAGGCTTAGACAGTGGCAAAAGCGGACCTTGGAACCAAGCGTACAGACCCGGATACCGGCAAGAAATTCTACGACCTGAATCGCGACCCGATCGTTTCTCCTTATTCCGGCAAGTCCTGGCCGCTTTCCTTCTTCGAGGAAACGACGGCAGCCAAGAAGATGGAACAGCAGGCCGAAGAGGAAGAGGTTGCCGAAGTCGATACCGAAAACACGGAAGTCGAGCTTGTGCCTCTGGAAGACGCAGACGGCGACGCGAACGCCGAAGACATTCCTGACATCGACGGCGACGACGATGTCGAGCTGGATGATGACGACGACACGTTCCTGGAAGCCGACGAAGATGAAGACGACGATGACGTCTCTGACATCATTGGCGTAAATGGCGACGACGACGAGACCTGATATCTCAACGATTTACCGCCCGACGTCAAAAAAATGTCGTCGGGCGGAATTTTCAGCTTGCCATCTTCCGGAAGCGGAAGTATCAAGCGCCACCGAACGCAGACAAGCGCGTCGGTTCCCGGAACCGGATCAAGAATGCCGGAACCCTTATGGGGCTATAGCTCAGCTGGGAGAGCGCTTGCATGGCATGCAAGAGGTCAGCGGTTCGATCCCGCTTAGCTCCACCAAATCTCTTTTTGAAATATCATGCACGTCCACGCTGTCCGGTCTCCTTTCAAGAGAACCGACCACCTATGGCGTTAATCACGCAGACTTCGGCGCGTGGTTTTTGAGAGCGACATACTCCCAGATGGCGACGAGGGCCAGAACACTCGCAGACGCGATCTGAAGGGCGTAGAGTGGCATGCCTTGCAGGATGAGCAGGGCCAGCAGAACACCGATACCGACGAAATGCGATATGGGCCTGATGTAGGATGCGGCCACTTTCACGCCGATGTTTCCGGCCAGAAACAGGATGGGCCCACCCGCGATCGCCAAGGCCTCTCGCCATGTCGACTGGTCATGGCTGTGCGATAGGCTGAAGTCTTCGCCGACTGCTGTCAAAATGATTCCCGCAACGATGGGGAGATGGCCATAATTGAAGAGATTTTGGGCGATCTTTTCCGGCTCGGCCGTATCCTCGGCCTTCTCAGACGCTTTCTCCTGACCATGATGAAAGTAGATCCACCACATGAGGATCGTGCTTGCAAAGGCCGAGCAAAAGACCACGAAGGTGAGGTTTGAATTCATGTAGTCGGTGGCAGTGCGGCCCGTCGTGAGAATTGTTTCCCCTAGGCAAATGATCACAAACAGCGCGCAGCGTTCTGCCAGATGCTCTCCCGAAAGATGCAGCCGCTCATCCTCGCCCGTCTTCAACCCTGGGAAATAATATTTCACAAGGGGGCCGAGATATTCGATACCGATGGCGACGGTCCAAAGTGCGATCTGCCATTCCAGCGTCGAGGATAGGCCGCCCAGAATCCAGAAAACGCAGGATACCGCAAGCCATAGAGCCATACGCGAAAAGGTGAGAGAGTTTTCGTGATCGACGCCCTTAAAGACATAGAGCGCAAACAACGAACGTCCGATCTGCATGATGCTGTAGATTGCAGCGAAGATCAGCGCCTGATCGTCAAATGCCTTGGGTAGGGCAATGGCAAGCAACACCCCTGTAAACATCATCGCGAACAGGAACAGCCGCACAGGGCCAGCTTCCGTATTCAGCATATTCGTCAGCCAGGTGATCTGGACCCATAGCCACCAGAGCGAAAGGATGATGATGGCCGCCTCGGCAAGAGCGGTAGAGCCGAAGTCTTTTGCCAGCGTGTGAGACAGCTGGATGAGAGCAAAAACGAAAACAAGATCGAAAAACAGTTCTGGAAATGTGGCCTTGCCCGCATCGGCATCATCCTGCCGAATGAGGTTTGATTTCGCTTTGGCTTCAGCTTCAGACGCCTTGGAGTTCGCCATACGCGTCATGTCCCTTTACCGCGATTATGATCTTCACTTCGATGCCACTTGAGCCCGTGCATCTTCTCTGGCAAGCGCCTGGGTGCGGCCAAACAGTTCGACTTCCTTGGAATTATCGGGGAAAAAACGCGGTCCCACAAGTCTGACCTGCTTTCCGCTGACATCGACAATGTATCGACCATCCGGGCTCGCGGCCTTGACCGTTTCAACAGTCGTCCGGCGAATATCGAGGCTGCTCACCTCGATGTCCTGAGCCACTGCGGCAGTGACAAGACACAGAACTACGCTCACGCCAGCGCCCACGGCAACCCGTCTCATCGACAATCTCCTGAATATATTGAGCTTTTGTGCCCCAACAACACGGCAGGGGTCTGTTTGGTTCCAAAACGTTTCGCAACGCACCAATTGACCACAGATCTGCATAGGTTCTCATATTTTCAAAGCGAACGCCGATGCCGAAGGAACCGCCACAGCTCGTGTGCGATTACGGTCCACTTGGCAGTGTCATCCACTCCGTGCGATGTTGGCAGCGTTCACTCCGTGCGATGTTGGCAGCGTTATAGGGAAGTGGGCAATGGAAGATGGTAACGTCTCATGAAGCAACCGAGCGGCTGGTCCTGGAACTCGCTTCGCCAGAATTATCTGACAATGCCGACTTTGCTACGCTCGATCCCAGTGGGTATCGTCATCGCAGCCGGGGTGCTCGCCACAAGCTGGACCCACACGCTTCTCAGCGACCATCAAGGCATGGTTGTGCACACCTACGAAGCAATCGATACGACAAAGGATGTGCTCATCGCTCTCGATGATGCAGAGACGGGGCAAAGGGGTTATCTGGTCAGCAGCGACCGGCGATACCTTGCCCCCTATGAGAAAGCGCTGGGCCGGCTGCACACGCTCCAAGCCGATCTTTTGAAAAGGATATCCGACAATGGCAGTCAGGTGGCTCGGGTCCAGACGCTCAACGGACTTATCGATACAAAGCTCGTAGAGCTCAGCCACTCCATAACGCTCCACGATCAAGACAGCGCGGAGGCCGCACGGGTGCAGGAGAGCACCTATATGGCAACGGCGACGATGGACCGCATTCGCGACGTCATCGGCGAGATTACGGTCAGCGAGCGCAATCTGTTGGAGACCAGGCAAGCCGAAGTGGAAGCCGACGAATTTCGCGTCCGGCTGGTCGCAATCATTATAGGACTGGCCTCGTTTCTGACACGGGCCGGTGTCGAGATGTATCTATCGAGACGACAGCGTTCGACGTGATGCGTTACAGCAGCTCCTTCAAGGACGCGGTGATCAACGCATGATCCTCGACATCGGGAAGTCCACTGACGGCAACGGAACCAATGAGCGTTCCGCCCCGCAACGTCAGCGGAAATCCGCCGCCGCTTGCGACGAATTGTGCCGATGGCAAGCCGAATTTGGCATTGAAATCATAGTCGCCCGCTTCCGCTTGAAGCCGAACGCGCAGCGAACTGCGATGGAAGCGGTGAACGACAGCGCATTTGCGGCTTGTCCAACCAAAATTGTCGATTGTCGCTCCCGGCAGCAGGCTCGCGAAAACGACATCCACGCCGTGCCTGACTTCAATGGCGACCGGAAGCTTGAGGGCCGCCGCGTTTTCCCTGATGTGGCTGCCCAGTTTCCAGGCGAAATCATAGTTGAAGCTATCCAGCTGGAGGGCATCTTCCTCGGCTTTTACGATCTCTAAGGTCGGTGTCTGTATGACCATGGTCTGCTCTTCATCCAATCGCGCGCGACATTCATTTCAACCTCCTTTCAGATGTTGGAAAAGTCAAAGGGTTGAGACAACCTTTTTGGTCTTACTGTGATGAAAAGGCACCCACCAGTGCCAGAAGTGTCCGCTCAGTTGCCACCTAGGCAGGATCAGCACCTCCCCCTGCCAACCGGCATCATCGTCCCATAAACCGCGCCAGCAATTTCGTAAAACCACCATAGGGCGGCGTTACCAGGCGTGCGGGGTTGAACAGCCTGACTTTCGCAATTCCGCGTGCGTGGGAAAATCGTTTGAAACCCTCATGTCCATGGTAGGCGCCAAGCCCGCTTGGCCCCACGCCACCAAAGGGCAGATCGTTTTGCGCGATGTGCAAAACCGTCCCGTTGATCGTGACATTGCCGGAGATTGTTTTCTCCAGAACCTCGCGCTCTTCATCCCCGCTGTGGGTGAAAATGTAGAGTGCCAGCGGACGAGGACGCGCGCGGACGAAAGCGATGGCATCGTTGAGCGTATCATATGGCACGATCGGAAGGATGGGTCCGAAAATCTCCTCCTCCATCAAGAGGCAGTCGGCAGGGGGGTCGATCAGCAGGGTCGGCTGGATGCTGAGACCCGATGTCGGCAGCTCTATATTTACAGTGACGATCTTAACGCCACGCTCCCGGCACTCCTCCAGTCCCCTGGTCAGGCGTTCGTGGGCATGTGGGCCGACAAGGCTGGTGAAATGCTGCGATGCCGTGGCTGCCGGGTAAAAGTGTTGAGCCTGAGTTCCGAATGCCTCGACAAAAGCATCCAATTTGCCTCTTTGGACAAGAACATAGTCTGGGGCGATGCACGTCTGGCCTGCATTCATCAACTTGCCGAATGCAATGTCCTTCGCAGCACTGGCGACCGGATAGTCCGGCGCAACGATCGTCGGGGATTTGCCCCCCAGTTCCAGGGTCAGCGGCGTCAAATTGGCAGCGGCGGCGGCCATCACCTTCTTTCCAATGCCGGTCGATCCGGTAAACAGCAGATGATCGAACGGCAGTGCGGAAAATGCGGCTGCCACCTCAACGCCACCCACTGCCACCGTCACCTCGTCGGGCTTGAAATAGTCAGGGATGAGCTTTGCCAGCAATGCAGACGTTTCTGGAACAAGCTCGGATGGCTTGATCATCGCGCGATTTCCTGCCGCCAGAATATCGATCAGTGGCCCAAGCGCCAGAAGCAGCGGATAGTTCCAGGGCGCCATGATGCCGACGACGCCCAGTGGCTGGTACTGTACCCAGTTTTTCATTGGCAGAAATTCGATCGAGCGCCCACGCCGCTCTGGTTTCATCCATCCCGGTAGATGGGAGCGGGTATGACGCAGGGCGGCCATGAGCGGCACGATCTCGAGCATGGTCGTTTCGTGTGGAGAACGATGTCCGAAATCCTTGGAAACAACCGCACATAATTTGTCGCGATGGTCCCCAAGCAAACGACCGATCCGCTCGAGCCTGTCGCGCCGAACGGCCAATGACGGCGATGGCTCCTGTTCGAATGCGGCACGCTGGTGCGTTAGCATCGTCTGCAGGTGCATGTATTCTTCGCCATGATCGCCCAAGCTTCACTCCAGTCTAGCAGCGACGAGAGGCTGCGATGAAGATACCTTGATACCAGTATGGCGAAGATGGCCGCAACCGCCAACGGCGTGAAGCCTTGGAAACGCTCGCCGCCGTCATTGACGCGGCAGCGATGCGAACCAAACAGCTTTATTCAGCCGCTGCAGCCGTTGAGCGACCGTTTTTGATTTCCGGCCACAATGCTTCTGTCGCGCTCATGAGAGATGGCGTTGCAGCGGCGACCCAAGGAATGTCACTATCGGCGCGTGTTCCGATGCGCACATCAAGGCCGGCCTCCCTCGCCAGCACGACGCCGCCGGCGATGTCCCACATGGTCGTCAGTTTCTGCAAATGCCCATCGAAAATGCCACGTGCCGCAAAAGCCAGGCCAATCGATGTAGAGCGGATGGATTCGACGACCCAGCCCGCATGTCTTAGCCCGACATTGAGAGTCGCCACTTCCTCGGCATCGAAGGCTGCGCTGTCTCCGAGCGACATGACCTGCACATCCTCAAACGGCACGTGCCGGGCAAGCGGCTTGCCGTTCAGCAACAACCCGGTTCCGTCGGCGGCTGCGTAGATATCGCGGAAAACCGGAACCGCGACCACGCCGAGTTCCGGCCGACCGTTGCGCACGAAGCCAAGCGAAATGCCCCAGAGCGGCGAGCCGCGCAGGAAGTTTGCCGTGCCGTCGATGGGATCGATGATCCAGTAGGCATCGTCAGCAACGCCGCCCATTTCCTCGCCCAGCACGGTTTCTCCCGGAAACGCCGCGCCCAGCCTGTCCCGCACGAGCCTTTCGACGCTGGTGTCCGCTTCAGACACGAAATCCTGAAAGCCCTTCGTCCTTGTCGCAATGGTGCTGCGCGCTTCGAAAAAGTGCAGAGCGAGTTCCACCGCCTCCTCGATGACGGTGACGGCGCGTTCGAGGCGCGTGTTCATCGCGTCCATCACTTGGCACCATGATGGCCGCTGATGTGCAGCCAGTGTTTAAACGCATCCACCTCGTCGGTCTGGATGGCACCCACGCCTGCCTGCACAAGTGGTGCCCATACAGAATCGGGGTCGCCAAGCGCTCGTGTATCGTTGAAGTCGAGGCAATAGGAGACGTCGAGCGTGTTAATCCAGAGGCGGATATTCTGACGCTCCAGTTCTTCGCGGCCAGCGGCGAGATCGGCGATGTCGGAGAATTTCACCTCGATCATCGGTGCATGCAGCGCCTCGATCTTGCGCAGATCGTCAACGAAGTGGCCGGGTCGCACGTCGAACATCGGCATATGCGGTATCTTGCCGAACCAGTCGGCGTCGAGAATATCGAAATGCGCAGCTTGCGGATCGATATCGGTTTTCACCAGCACCTGATCCTGAATGCCGAGCTTCAGCACCGTCTCCATCACCTGCGGCAGATCGCGCGTGAATTTGGTGTCGATGTTGACGGTGATCTTGCCGCGGATTTCTTCCAGCAACTCTTCCAGTGTCGGCACGCACTCGTCGGTGATGGCTGCATCCTTGCCGCCAGCCCCTGCCCGCAGCTTCGCAGCCCTCACGATATCGAACGGCAAGGCACTGACCGTTCCCGTTCCCGTCGTCGTGCGGTCGAGCGTCTCGTCGTGAATGACGACAAGTCTGCCATCCGCCGTGGATTGCGTATCGATCTCGATCATCTCAACACCAGCGGCGACGGCCGCTCGCACCGACGCCAGCGAGTTTTCCGCCGTGGTTTTCCAGCAGCCGCGATGGGCGATCGTCAGGATGGCGGGGTTGCTTCGCGAGGATAGAGCCCGGACATCACAGACGTTGCTGGCTAGAAAAGAGGCGGCGCGTGTTTGAGACATGGTTTTGACTTTCGGATGTTTCGTTTGGGAGATTGACGCAAGGATTGTTCAGAGTTTGCCCATTCCGGCTGCCATCAGGTCGTCGCGCAGAATGCGACCGGCGATGATGAAGACGACAAGGGCGGGGAGAAGCAGGATGAAGGAGACGATGGAGGCCAGCGGCAGCTGCATCGAATACGGGTCGAGGAACATGTAGAGCTTGATCGGCAAGGTCTCGACGACGGGCGCGCCGACGATGAAGGACTTGTCGAATTCCTCGAAGCTGCCGATGAACGACATCAGGCCGCCCGCCAGCAGGCCCGGCACGGCAAGCGGAAGGATGATGTGGAAGACGATGCCGAACGTGCCCGCACCCAGCGAACGCGCAGCATGGATGAGGTCATCGGGAATGGTTTCCAGCGCCGCCGTCATCAACCGGATCATCAACGGCAAGGTGCCGACGATCTGAACGAGGATGACGCCGGGAACCGAATAGGCAAGACCCATGACCATGAACACCTGCCCGATGCCCACGGCAACCACAATGCCCGGAATGATGATTGGCGCCAGGATGAAGATTTCCACCACCCGCTTCAGCCGGAATGGAAACCGAGCCATGGCCCAGGCTGTGGGCAGGGCAATCGCAGCCGTTGCAAAGGTTACCACAAAGGCGATGACAATGCTGTTGAAGGCAGCGCGTATAAGACCGCTATCTCCCAGAATGCTGGCCCAACGCGCTGTCGTATAATCCTTTGGCACCACCAGCGGCGGAGCCCAACCATCGGCCACGCTCCACAGGAACATCAGCGCAAGCGGTACCAGAATGGCAAGGCCCAGCGCCGTGTAGAGCCCAATCGAAACGAAAATCCGGTCTTGCGGGTGGAAGGTGCGGCGACGGGGAAGACCATGGGTTTCGGTGATGACGGCGGCCATTTATGTGTCTCCCCGGTTCTGGCCAACACCCATGCGGGATGTCAGCGTGTAATAGGCAATGAGGACCAGAATGGCGAAGGTGCTCAACACCATGCCGATCGCGTAGACCTGATTGAACCGACCCTGTTTGAACTCCTGCACCATGAGAACGGACAGTGGACGGGCCGTCGGTGGGCCGACAATATCCGGAATGGCATAAGAGCCCATGGAACCGATGAAGGTGAGAAGAATAGCGGCGGTGATACCGGGCATGGCCAGCGGCACCTCCACGAACAGAAAGGTCTTCAGCCGCGATGCGCCAAGCGTGCGGGACGCATAGCGGATATCTTCGGGAATGGCGGCAAACGCGCTGGTGATGATCAGCGTCATGAACGGGATCTGCTTCCAGACGCTGGCGATGATAACGCCGATGCCCCAGTCGTCCCGCACCAGCTTCGGTAACGCAATCCCCAGCGGCGCAAAGAGGCGGTCCATAAATCCACCGCGTTCGAAAACAACGATGACCATCAGGCCGACAATGATGCCCGGCACCGCCATCGGCAGCTTGTAAAGTCCGCTGAACAGCTTTCGACCAAAGAAGCTTTTGCGGATCAGAAGCGCGAGCGGCACTGAAACCGCAAGCGAGACGATGACCGGCATCACCCCGTAGTAGATCGAAGTCGTCAGGCCGCGGATCATCGAAGGACGGGTGAAAATCCGCTCGTAAAGAGACAGGGTGAAACTACCATCCTCAAGGCGGAAGCTGCCGATCAACGCCGACAGAAGCGGGCTGCCGAAAAAAACGAGGAGATAACCGACACCGGGTGCCAGCAAGACAAGCAGCTGAACGCGCCGGTCGCGAAGAAGGCCGCGCATCATGCAGCCTCCTTCACCGGTTGGTCATCGAGAAGATGGACCAGACCCGGAAATTGCACCGAAACGCGGCTTCCGACATTGATCAGGCATACGGCACCGGACTGGTTGATGCGTATCTGTTCCTTGCCGATCTCGACGGTGTAGAGCGCATTCGGCCCCATGAACGAAACGGCAGACACCGTGCCCGCACCCTTGGCGTCGGCAGCGATGACGATGTTTTCCGGTCGCACGGAAATTTGTGCCGGGCCTGCGGCCCGTCCGTCCAGCGTGACAAGCTGACCCCAGGGCAAGCACGCCTCCTCGGTGCCATCCGTCTTAACCGGGAGCAGGTTGGTCTGTCCCAGAAAACCGGCCGTGAAGGCGTGTTTGGGCGCACGGTAAAGCTCGAGCGGTGTACCGATCTCCACAACACGACCCGCATTCATCACGACGATCCGATCCGACATCGCCATGGCTTCGGCCTGATCGTGCGTGACGTAAATGCTGGTGGCGCCTATCCTTTTGTGCAGTTCCGTCAGCTCGTGGCGCAATGTATCACGCAGCTTGGCGTCGAGGTTCGATAGGGGCTCGTCGAACAGCAGCAGGCTGGGCTGCATGACGATGGCGCGCGCCAGTGCCACGCGCTGCTGCTGACCGCCAGACAATTGGCGCGGCATGCGGTCCACGAGAGCCGTTAAATTGCAAATTTCCAGCGCGTGGGCGATGCGGCGGATACGCTCGTCCTTGGGCACGTTCTTCATGCGCAGACCAAATCCAAGATTTTTCGCGACCGACATATGCGGAAAAAGCGCGTAGGACTGGAAGACCATGGCGATATCGCGCGCTTCGGGCGGCGCCTGATCGATGCGTTTGCCACCCAGCCAGATTTCACCGCTGGATGGTTCGCTGATCCCCATCAGGATACGCAGAAGCGTCGATTTTCCGCAGCCGGAGGGGCCGAGGATCGTGACGAATTCGCCGCGCTCCACGCTGATCGACACGGGGTGGAGCGCACGGCTTGCGCCATAGTCCTTGGTGATGTTGTTGATGTCGAGTTCACTCATGACGATCTTCCTTGGCGAGTGCGACAGGCCGGAACCAAGCCCGGCCCATGCGGGATTGAGCGCTACTGGTTGAGCACCTTTTCATCCAGCGCTTCGCCCAGCGCCTTGGCCATGTCCCAGAAGGCGGGAACCGAAAGGCGCGGATAGACCTCCTTGGGCAGGACATGCAGCTGCGCATCCTTCGGCATCATGTCGTTGGTGACGTCGAGACGCGGTGACCGCGAGGCCTTGTGTTCCAGCTTCCATGTCTGGAATTCCTTGCTCATTGCCATGTCGATCAGAAGCAGGGCAGCGGCCACGTGTTTGGCATTGGCAGGCACGAACATGGCATCACCGGAGCCGACTTGACCCTTTTCCAGCAGCGTCAGCCGGAAGCTTTCGGGCAGTTGCTTGTTGCCCAGGAACGTCATGACCTGATCTTCCCAGACCGTGCCGATATAGAGCTGCTGGTTGTTGATGAGGTTCAGCGTATCGGCATTGCCGTTGGTCAATTCGGCAACGGGCAGCAAGCGCTTATAGTAGTCCCAAACCGGGTTCAGGCATTCGGACGTCATCGCCCAGTCTTCGGCCTCCTGCAGCGTCTTGCTGTAATCCGTCAGCTGCGTGCGGCAGTCGCCGGTCAGATAGTTGAGCGCGACCGAATAGATGAAACCGCTGCCGGAACCGCCTTTTGCCGGAAGAGTGACGCCGAGACGCTTTGGGTTCTTTTCCGCCCAAGTGAGCAACTCTTCGAAGCTTTTCGGCAGATCTTCGGGCTTCACGAAAGCCGAGTCATAACCGATCGCCGTCTGGTTCATGTGCACCAGCGGATAGGTGCCGCCATGGTCCTTGCCGAACAGGTTTTTTGCCAGAACCGGATCGTAATTGGCCATGTTGGGCAGGATGTCCGTCAATGCAATCTTGCCCACGACACCTTTGGAAGACAGAAGCGGGTACTCACCGCCGCCGGCGAAATACGCATCCACCGGCGAATCCTGGCCCGCTGCATGCACGGCAATCAGCTGCTGGTTCGCCTGATCGCCGTTTACGTCGCTATAGGAGACCTTGATGCCATATTTGGCCTCGAAGCTGGTGATCAGTTCCTTCCAGGTATCGGCAAAACTGCCGGCGAAATTATACATCGTCACCGAGCCCTCGGCTTTGGCAGCGGGAACGACGATGTCATAGAAATTTTCGCGTGTGACCTTCGACAGATCGAAGTCGAGGTTCTTCATATTGGTGTCAGCGGCCAGACAAGGCGCTGCTGTCGTCGCCAGTGCAAGCACGGCGATCGCAAGATATTTCATAGGCATTGATGGCTCCTCCTGGAGGTCCGTGGTCACTGGTTGCCTATTAATACACTTTAGGTGTAATATTTATGACAGTCCTGTGAAGAATTCTCTTGGGCGCACTTCGCCTTATTGCAGCGGCCCTGTGCAGCCGCTATCCAAGGCCATGACCCTCGACCCCAAACCACGCCTGATACTTGATCGCCATCCGCTTGCCAGCGGCAACGAGCGTCTGATCCTGGATATCGTCAGGCGTTATGGACCGATCTCGAGGGCGTCGATCACCGGCTACACCAACCTGACGCAACAGTCCGTGCACCGGCTGATCGACGGGCTGCTGGAACGCGGGCTTCTGCGCACCGGCGCGCCTTTCAAAGGTACGCGTGGCCAGCCGAGCCCGACCATCGAGCTGGTGCCTGAGGCCAGCTATTCCCTCGGCATTTCCATCAACACCGACTCCGTAGTGATTTGCATCGCCGATTTCTGCTGCAACATCGTCGTCGAGGAAAAGTTGAAGATACTTCCGAGTGATCGGGAGATGACGCTTGTCGCACTGGCCATGGCCCTGGAACGATTGCTGGCGGATCACGCCATTGCGCGCGACAAATTGCTGGGCCTCGGTTTTTCCATGTCAGGATTTTTCGTCTCGGAAGACCGCGCCTTCAATGCGCCGGAGCCCCTGCGCGACTGGTCGCTGATGGACCTGAAGCCGATCCTCGAAGAGAGATTTGGCTTGCCGGTCTGGCTGGAAAACAACGGCACCACTGGGGCAATCGGCGAAAGCCTGCGCGGCGTCGGCTCATGGTGCCAGACCTTTGCCTATCTGTCCTTCAACTATGGTTTTGGCGGTGGAGTTGTTCTCGATGGCCAGCCGTTTCACGGCTTTCACGGCAATGCCGGGGATTTTAGCGGCATATATAATCCCGATGAATCGCCCAAACGACCGGCACTTCAATATCTGATCGCCAAGCTGCAAAATAATGGCATCGATATCCAATCGATCGAAACGCTCTATCACCAGTTTGATCCAGAGTGGCCCGGCGTTGAGGAATGGCTTGCAAATACAATGCCGCAGGTGGACCGCCTGGTGGCAAGCCTGATCGCAATCCTCGATCCGCAGGCCATCGTTTTCGGCGGACAGTTGCCGCGGGTGCTTGGCAGGATGATGATCGAACGTGCGCATCTGCCCTCGCAGCGAGACCACCGTTACGGCGTAGGACCCAAGGAAGCAAAACTTGTGCTGAGCGAAACGCAAGGGGATGCCGCCGCCATCGGGTCTGCCCTGTTGCCACTCAGGCTTCGTTGGTTTGTTTAGTCGCGCCTACAAACTTGCCACATCGAGAAAACCTGATAAAGTTAATCATAATAACTATTCATCAGTGGTGAGCGATGATCCGGCATGCGCAAGGCGCAAACCGGGTGCTGTCATCAAACCAATGAAACAGGCTTTTCTCGGTGACATATCTTCACTCCATGACATCGTTTACCGAGGGCATCCGCGCCGTTGGGCCTGCCAAATGGCGCGCGCTTGACGGGCTGGTGGGAGTGTTCTGGGATGCGGAGGGTATGGCCGGGGCATCCGGCTATTATCTTTCGCCGGATCCGCGCATCGTTATCTTCTTCAATGATGTCTCGTCGCATATTCACATGACGAACCGGGAAACCGGCGCTACCGAACGCTATCGCCCGATGAAACGGGCGATATACGTTCCCGCTGGCGTGCCTCTATGGACCACGTTCAACGCCTTCCATCGCTTCTCCCACCTCGACATCCACCTGCACAAAGACAAGATGATGCGGTATCTTGCGCCCTCGGTGGGACAATCGGTGGCGAAATCGGCCTTGCAGCGGCCTGTGGAGATACAGGATGCGGGCGCGATCGAGGCGATTGCGGGTCTGTTGGTGAGTGAAGTCTCGAGCCCTTCCAAACACTCCATCTATGCCGAAAGCCTCGTCGGCAGCATCGTCACGGGTCTGCTCGATCTCACCGAAGACGAGGTCGAACACACCAATGCACGGCTGACGCAGGCGCAGATGAACAGGCTCATTGCGGTCGTCAACCAGCGGGCCGATTATCGCATGACGATCGGTGAGATGGCTGAAACGGTCGGATTATCGGAAAGCTGGTTTGCCAATGTGTTCAAACAGACGACCGGCAAGACACCGCTTCAATGGCAATTGGGAAAGCGCATCGGTGTTGCGCAGAGCCTGTTGAGCCAAAGCGATCTCAGCGTTGCGGCGATTGCCGCGCAGCTGGGTTTTTCGGATCAAGCGCACCTCACCAAAACCTTTCGGCAGGTTGCCGGCGAAACGCCCGCCGCATGGCGCCGGATGCAGCAACGCGGTGTGATGCTGGATTCCGGCTGAAAAACGGGCTGCCGTGTGATGCTGACGTGCTGCGGGGGAAAACCGTTGCAGAGTTCCAACCAGCGTCTCAAACAATATTCTACGAAACGAACAGGAAAGGAACTGTCTGCCTTTGTGAGATAGCGGCGATGACCTAGTCTTTACCCTGGAATCAGGGTTCGACTCCTGAGTGTGTGAAACACGCCTTCTCTCCTGCAGGCTTGTCCGAGGAAACATATGACACGCTATATCATCATCGGAGCGGGTGCCGTCGGCGCAAGCTTGGCTGCACAATTCGAGCTTTCAGGCATAGACTATGCACTGGTCGGGCGCGGCGCGCAGATCGTCCATATCAGGGAGCACGGGTTACAGTATCAGCGCCCGTCAGGCACGCGGCGAATCAAGCTCAAAGCCTATGATCTTTCCAACCCACCGGCATTGACACCCGACGATATCCTGATGTTGACCGTCAAGTCGCAGGATGCCGCTGGCGCACTTTCATTCTGGTCTTGGCAAACGGTGTCGGATGCCACTGCCGCCGAAACACTTCCCATCGTGACGTTCCAGAACGGACTTGCCACCGAAGCCGCGGCACTTAGAACCTTTGCGCATGTCTACAGCGCCAGCATTCTGACCCCGGCCCGCTTTACCGAAACCGGAACCGTTGTCGTCGGTGGAGACCCGCAGGTGGGTGTCGTTACCGTTGGGCGTTTCCCGCAAGGGCAGGACGAAACGAGTAACCGCGTTGTCGATGATCTGAACGCTGCCGACTATCTCGCTGAAGCAACGACCGTTATCCGTGACTGGAAATCGGCAAAGCTGCTCCACAATGTGCGCAACGTGCTGGAGCTGTTCGCGGGCGACGACGCTCTCAGAGCGTCCATCGGGCAGGCCCTTGTGGATGAAGCTCAAAACGCTCTTCACGCGGCGGGATATACGCCTGCGTCTCACGATCAACGGACGCTGGATATTTCGAAGTGGCGCATCGCGCCGGACAGCGGTATTCAGGCGGGCCAGCAATCGACCTGGCAAAGTTTCAAGCGCGGCGCCTCCAGCGAGGTGGATTTCCTGAATGGCGAGATTGTTCTGCTGGGCCGCCTTCACGGGCTAGCAACGCCCTACAATGCCGCGGTTCAGACACTGGCGGGCAGACTTGAGCGCGAAGGCCGTTTTGTCGAAGCACTGCCCATCGAGGCGATTTCACAACGGGTCGATAAAACCTCAGGCGGTGTGAAGAACAAGTCCCGCAGCGACGTGGCGGCATGAACGCCTTCAAACCCCACAGCTCCCATTGGGGTGCGTTTTCGGGCCGCCACGAAAACGGCAGATTGGAAATACGCCCCCACCCGGACGACCCGCATCCCTCTCCCCTGCTGGGCAATCTTTCCGCAGTGGCCGACAGCCCTGTCAGGGTCAGGCGCCCGGCGATCCGTCGTGGTTGGCTTGAAGGCACACAGGGTCACGCGCAAAAACGCGGTGCAGACGAATTTGTCGAGGTCAGCTGGGCTGAAGCCTCCGATATCGTGGCCAAAGAGCTTGATCGCGTCTACACGGATTTCGGTGCAAAAGCCATTTTCGGCGGCTCCTACGGCTGGTCCAGCGCCGGGCGTTTTCACCATGCGCAAAGCCAGATCCACCGTTTCTTGAATGTTCTGGGCGGCTATGTCAGGTCCGTCAACACCTACAGTTCCGGCGCGGCCATGGTCATCATCCCGCATGTGCTTGGGCCCTATGACAGCGTCGATCGCAAAAGCGTCACGTGGGATGCCATTGAGCGCAGCACCGAACTGGTCGTTGCTTTCGGCGGCATGGCGATAAAGAACGCCGATGTGCATGGCGGCGGTATCAGCAAACATATCGTGTTGCCGAAACTCAAGGCGGCAAGCGCCCGTGGTGCCAGTTTCAAACTGGTTAGCCCGCTTGCAGACGATTTTCCCGCCGATGTAAACGCCGAATGGATGCCGATCATTCCCGGCACCGATGTTGCGATGATGCTGGGGCTGGCGCATGTGCTCGTGTCGGAAGGATTGCACGACCGCGCTTTTCTTGACCGATACACCGTTGGTTACGACCGCTTCGAAGCCTATCTCCTTGGTCGTACTGACGGTGTAGCGAAAACCCCGGAATGGGCTGCCGATATCTGCGGCATCGGCGCGGAAGAGATCGCAAAGCTCGCGCGATCCATGGCAGGCTCCAAGACGCTCATCACTGTCAGCCACTCCTTGCAGAGAGCAGATTATGGCGAACAGCCCGTTTGGATGGGCATCGTGCTTGCAGCCATGCTGGGGCAGATGGGACTGGATGGGTCCGGTTTCTCCTATTCGCTCGGGGCGCTCGGCAATATCGGCAAGAATCTTCTGGCCGTTCCCTTACCGACGCTCCAGCAGTTCAAAAATCCGGTCCCTGACTTTATTCCCTGCGCGCGCATCGCCGATATGTTGCTGCACCCCGGCGAGGCGTTTCATTACAACGGCCAGACGCTGACCTATCCCGATATCCGCCTCGTCTATTGGGCCGGCGGCAATCCGTTTCACCACCATCAGGACATCAACAGGCTGCGAAAAGCCTTCCAGCAGCCCGAAACCATCATCGTGCACGAGTCGGCATGGACGTCGACCGCCCGCCACGCGGATATCGTGCTGCCCGCAACCACCACGCTCGAGCGCGACGATATCGGCGCGGCAGACCGCGATCCGTTGATGATCGCCATGAAACGCCTGATCGAGCCGGTTGGCGAGGCACGGGACGACTACGAGATTTTTGCGCAAATCGCCCGGCATCTGGGGAAAGGCGAAGCCTATACCGAAAACCGCAGCGGTCGCGAGTGGCTCTCCTTCCTGTATGAGACGACACGACAGGCGCTGGAGACGGGTGGATATGACGCCCCGGATTTCGAAACATTCTGGCAGCAGGGCGAATTGAGGCTGCCTCTGAAACCAGACGACGGTGGCCTTGCAGGGTCTTTTCGCGAGGACCCGGATGCATCCCCGTTGCAGACGCCATCCGGAAAAATCCAGATATTCTCCGAAACCGTCGCGAGCTTCGGTTACGACGATTGCGGCGGTCATCCGCAGTGGTATCCACCAAGAGGCGAGACCCCTTATCCGCTGCATCTGATCTGCAACCAGCCGCGTCAACGGCTGCACAGCCAGCTGGATTATGGTGATTTCAGCCGTTCAACGAAAATTAACGGGCGAGAGCCGGTGCGCATCAATCCCAACGATGCGGGGGCCCGCGATATCTCAAACGGAGATATTGTCCGCCTGTTCAACGCACGTGGCAGCTGCCTTGCTGGCGCGGTCTTGAGTGAGGATGTGAAGCGGGGCGTGATGCAGCTTGCCACCGGTGCGTGGTTTGAACCGCATGATCCCCAATCCGAAAGCGCCATGTGCCTTCACGGCAATCCGAACATTCTCACCCGCGACGTCGGCACGTCGAAACTCGCGCAAGGCTCCACAGGCCAGATCACGACGGTGGAGGTCGAGCGCTTTACGGGCCGATTACCGCTCGTTCGGATTTTTGAAGCGATGCAATTTGTCGAACGCATAAAGAGGTGACTGCGGCACGTCTAAAATGCAGATGCTCAGCCGGATCAAAAAGCGCGGAAAAATAATCCATAAAATCGGTAGAAATAGAACAACCAGTCTTTCTACCCTGAGTACAGCTGTTAATCTTGGCGTCATCATCTGCGCAGGAACCGAAGGATAGCCTCATGATCGCAAAATGTATCCCCGCGCGTGCTGGATAACTAAGCCCGCGTAACGGCGAACCTTTCGGCACCGCGCCGTCGCTCGACGGCAACACTCCATCACTCCGTAACAGACAGTCGCCTCCGCTCGGAACACCCGTGCCGGAAAGGCCTCTCTATGCCCTCGATCTCAAGCATCCTCTCAAGCCGATTGCGCGAGCACGACCATAATCTTCAGGAAACAATATGACCGAACGTCCTTCTCGTTTTTCTCTTTCGCGCCGCCACCTGCTGATCACGACAGCTATCGCAGGCCTGGTCGCGACAACGGGCTTGAGCCCTTTAAAAGCGGCTGATAGCCCGCGCGATGGCGGTGACATTACCTTCCTCATCGATTCCCTTGGCGATACCTGGATACCCAACAACAGCGCGATTTCCAGTTTTCAGGGCCATATCTGGGGGCATGTGACCGACAAGCTGCTTTACGTCGATGCCGAGGGCAAGGTCAGCCCATGGATCGTCGAAAGCTGGGAGCAGAACGACAAGGCCACCGATTTCACACTTCACCTCAAGAGCGGTGTCACCTTCTCGGATGGGACACCCCTGGATGCGGCGGCTGTCGTTGCCAATCTCGATATCTGGTATGCTGGTCGCAAGAGTGAGGGCATCAATCCCATCGGTCTGTTTCCCAAGACCTATGACCGTGCCGAGGCGGCCGATGCCCGCACGGTCAAGGTCTTCTTCAAGAAACCCACGCTCGGCTTTCTGCCGACGCTGGGCTACCATGGCTCGATCCTCATTTCGCCGAAAAGCATCGCACAGCCTGCCTCCCAACAGGCAGATCTCAGCAAGACGGCGGGCAGCGGTCCCTATGTGGTGGAGTCCTGGAAGGAGGGTGACCACGTCACGCTGGTCAAACGCAAGGACTACAATTGGGGTCCAGCAGCGGTCGGCCACACAGGCCCTGCCTATCTGGATTCCATCACCTACAAATTGGTGTCGGAACCGTCCCTGCGCGTTGCTTCGGTGCAATCAGGCCAGGCGGATGTCGCCTACAATGCCTCGCCCCAGGAGCTGAAGTCCCTGAAGGAAGAGGGCTTTAACGTCGCCACGCCGCGCTATCTCGGCTTCGTCAATGGCTGGGCGGTCAACACGAAACTTCCGCCCTATGACGACGTGAAAGTGCGCCAGGCGCTACAGGCCGGCATCGACCGCCAGGAAATCATCGACACCGTCTATACGCCGGACTGGAAGCTTGCGACATCGTTCATCCAGAGCAACGTGCCGGGAGCCACCGACCACAGCAACCTCTTGGCCTACGATCCCGGCAAGGCCGAAAAGCTTCTGGACGAGGCGGGTTGGGTGAAGGGCGCCGATGGCATTCGCGCCAAGGATGGCAAGCAACTGACGCTGACGATCCATTCCAACCCCTATCTCGCCACCTCCAAATCGGTCGATGAACTCATCGCCCAACAGCTTGGCAAGATCGGCTGGAAAGTCGCCATTCGGGCCTATGATGTCGTGACATTCGGCGAGAAGGTCAAATTCGGCGGCGCTGCGATCCCGGCTTACGAGGTGACCCGCAGCTTCATCGATGCCGGAACCGTGGCGGGTATTCTCACCAACGCCAACAATGGCGAAAACTGGTTTGCTCTCGACGATCGCGACGCCAGGATCAACGATCTGCGCGACAAAATAGCAGGTGCAGGCTCGATTGAAGAGCGCAACCCGCTTCTCGATAATTTGCAGGAATACGTCCTCGACCAGGGCTATTTCATCCCCCGCACCCAGATCGTCCAGCGCATTTACGTTCAGTCGCCCACGCTTCAGGGGGAGGTCTATAACGGTGTTGCCTATGCCAGCTACTACACGGCCTTCATTGCAGATTGAACCGCGTCGCACCGCAACCATGTGAGGAGCCGGCATGACCAGTCCCTACCTAACCTACGCCGCCAAACGGCTTGGCCAATCGGTCGTCGTCATCCTGCTGGCCTATGTCTTCACGTTCGTGGTCGTCAGCATTCTGCCTGGCGACCCGATCACCAGCGTCCTGCGCAATCCCCAGAATGGCTTTACCGAACAGGAGATCGCCGAGATCATTTCGGCGCAGGGTCTGGACAGGCCAGTCATCGTGCAACTCTGGAGTTCCTTATCCGGCTTCCTGACGGGTGATCTGGGCATGTCGATGCGCTCCAACCGACCGGTCGTGACGCTGATTGCCGAAGTCCTACCTTCGACCCTCATTCTGGCGGCGGCAGGACTGGCCGTTGCACTGATGCTGGCCATGCTGGTCGCCTATGGCACCCAGATCGTACCGAAACGTTATGGCCAAGACTTGCTGCGGGCATTCCCGTCGCTGTTTCTGTCGGTCCCGAATTTCGTGATCGGCCTCGTGCTCATCCATGTCTTCGGCTTTCAGATCGGCCTCTTCCGCGTCATCAACCCCGATAGCTTCTGGGCAACGCTGTTTGCGGCCATCGCGCTCGGTATCCCCGTCTCAGCACAGATTGCCGAAGTGCTCATCGCCAATCTCGACAAAGAAGCAGAGCAGGAATATGCCGCCGTCGCTCGCAGCCGTGGCCTTGGCCAATTCCGTCTGTTTGCCAAGCACCTTTTGAAACCAGCGTCGCTTCCCGTCGTCACGGTCGTTGCCCTGACCATCGGCGAGTTGCTCGGCGGCTCCCTGATCACCGAGACCGTTTTCGGTCGCACCGGCGTCGGCAGCCTCGTGCAGCGCGCGGTCAGCACGCAGGATCTGCCTGTGCTGCAGGCCATCGTCGCCTTGGGCGCTGTCGTCTTCGTGGTCTTTAATCTCATCGCCGATTTGCTCTACCCCTTGCTCGATCCGCGCGTGAAAATTCTGGGTGGCCGCAAGCGTCGTCCAACCACAGCCGATGAACCCATGCTGGGAACTAGCAAGGCGGTGAACCCATGAGCTATGTTCATCCATCCACAGCTGGCAGCAACAGACGGCTGGATTGGCTTTCGGCATTGCGCGTTCCGCCATCCGTTGCTCTGGCGCTTCTGGCCATCGCCATCGTCATCGCTTGGTCGGTAGCGCCTCAGCTGTTTACGACCCATAGCCCGGTTGCAGGTGTTCCGGCAGACAAGTTCCTGCGCCCGAGCCTTCAGCACTGGTTCGGCACCGATCACCTCGGACGTGATGTCTACGCCCGCGTTGTCTATGGAACGGCGTCCTCCGTCTCGAGCGCCTTCGTGGCCGTCATCATCGGCGTGGTCGCTGGCGGTCTGATCGGGCTTTTGGCGGGCTTCCTCGGCGGCTGGGTCGATGTCGTCGTCGCCCGCCTGGTCGATGTCCTACTGTCCATCCCGAAGTTTCTGTTGGCGGTCATCGTCGTCACTGCCATCGGCTTTGAGACCATCAATGCCGCCATTGCCACGGGCGTTTCAGCGGTCGCGTTCTTTGCCCGTGTTACGCGCTCCGAGGTCATCAAGACCCGGCAGGCCACTTTCGTCGAGGCGTCGTTTCTGCTGGGTGGATCGCGCTGGTACATCCTTTTGCGGCACGTGCTTCCCAATGCGTCACGCTCGGTTCTGCCTCTTGCCGTTTTGCAGTTCGGCGAGTCGATCCTCGTCATCGCAAGCCTTGCCTTCCTGGGTTATGGCGACCCGCCGCCTGCATCCGACTGGGGCCTGCTGATTTCCATAGGCAAGGATTACCTCAAATGGCCCTGGCTGGTTTATGCCCCCGCTTTCGTCACGATCGTAACCGTCCTCTCTGTGAACAGGATCAGCCGATGGCTTCGCAATTCAAACTGAACGAAAACTTTGCGCGTCCCGAATTCAAGGTGCCTGCGCCGCAGCGCGCCACTCCTCTTCTTCAGATCGACAATCTGTCGGTATCTTATGGACGGCAGGAGGTCGTCCACGATGTCGGTTTCGAACTGGGGCGCGGCAAGAGCCTTGCTTTGATCGGTGAATCCGGCTCCGGCAAATCGACCATCGCGCGTGCGGTCTTACGGTTGCTTCCAAGCGCCGCCAAGGCTAGCGGACGTGTCCTGTTCGGCGGGCAGGACATATTGGCGCAATCGGAGCGCGGTTTTCGCCCGCTGCGGGGTCGCCAGATCGGCTTTGTGCCGCAGGACCCGGGCAACGCGCTCAACCCTGTGCGAACGATTGGTGCACAGGCCATGGAAGCGGCAGCCTTGACCGAGGACGTCGATGTCGCCGCCCGCAAGGCGCACATCCTCGAAACATTCGCCCAGGTTGGCCTCGATAATCCGCAGCGCATCTACGAATCCTATCCGCACCAGCTGTCGGGCGGCATGTTGCAGCGCGTGCTGATAGGCCTTGCGGTCCTGCCGCGCCCGGCACTTCTGGTTGCCGACGAGCCGACATCGGCGCTCGACGTGACGATCCAGAAACGGATTCTCGATCTTCTCTCGCGTTTGCAGCAAGACCTGAACATCAGCCTGCTCCTTATCACCCACGATCTGGCGATTGCAGCCGAGCGTGCGGATGCCATCGTCGTGCTCAAGAACGGCGCGGTGCAGGAGGCGGGCAAGACTTCAACGGTGTTTTCGTCGCCATCATCCGCCTATGCCAGAAAGCTGCATGCCGATGTGCCTGCCCTCAATCCCGACCGTTACACGACCTTGCGTGAACGGGGTTTTCATCGCTTGGAAGCAGGCGCTGAAACACCGAAGATCGCCGTCAGCGGCGTTACCAAACGTTTTTCTGTCGATGGCAAGGTTCTGACCGCTGTCGACGACATCTCGTTTGCTGTTCCGACTGGCACCACCCATGCGTTGGTCGGCGAATCCGGCTCCGGCAAGACGACGACGATCCGGCTTTTGATGGGTCTGGAAGAGCCCGACAGCGGCGAGATTTCCGTTGCGGGTGATCAAGTCTCCGGGAAAAGCCATGCGTCGATGCATGCGGTCTGGCGCCATCTTCAGCTGGTCTACCAAAACCCCTTCACCTCACTCGATCCCACGTGGAAAGTCGAACATCTGGTACGCGAGCCGCTTGATCGGTTCAAAATCGGAACACGGAGCGAGCGAACTGAGCGCGTCCGCGAGGCGCTGGACAATGTCGGCCTGACTGCGCATCTGCTGGATCGTAAGCCCGGCGCCTTGTCCGGCGGTCAGCGCCAGCGCGTTGCCATTGCCCGTGCCCTGGTTTTGAAACCCGATGTCATCGTACTGGACGAACCGACCTCGGCACTCGATGTCAGCGTTCAGGCCGACATCGTCGGTGTGCTGCTGTCGCTTCAGGCCAAACTCGGCCTCACCTACATTTTCGTGTCCCACGATCTCGCGCTCGTCCGGCAGCTGGCGCATTCCGTCTCCGTCATGCAGCGCGGCCGCATCGTCGAACATGGTTCTGTCGCTGAGGTTTTCGACAGACCGACACACCCCTACACGGCATCGCTTCTGGGTTCGATCCCATCTGGCATCACGGGAACCATCCACCCTGCCAAACCATCCCCTCCACGGATCGTCCGGCAAGAGCAGATCGCATGACCATCGCGTGCCGACCCGGAGGTTACCGTCTCGTGTCGTCTACCCACCTGCCTGACCTCAGCCTAGGGAATATTTTTTACGGAATTTATAGAAATAGCATGATTTACCTTCCGCGCGTGTCTGCCGCCACATAGGTTTGCTGCACGGACTTACAGCTTAAAGGAGCTTCCCATGACTGCGGAATTCATCAGCGTCAGCTTTCCAAACGAGTCGAACGATCTCAATCCGTTGCCGGATGCTCCTGTCGATCCTCTTTTTCTGGAACGTTATGCACGCGCACTGGACGATTACGGTTTCAACTACACGCTGATCCCCTACTCCTCCTCGTCCTTCGATCCCTTCACCATCGGCGCGACGGTGCTGGCCCATACCAAGCACATCAAGATCATCGTTGCCCTTCGCCCAAACACCGTCTACCCGACGGTCGCGGCAAAATCGCTGGCGACGCTCGATCAGCTCAGCGGCGGCAGGGTCGTGGTCCACTTTATCGCCGGCGGTAGCGACGAAGAGCAGGCGCGCGAAGGTGACTTCCTCAACAAGGAAGAACGCTACGAGCGACAGGAAGAATACATCAAAATCCTGCGCCTCGCCTGGAGCTCGAAAGAACCCTTCGATTTCGACGGCAAATATTACCAGTTCAAGCAGTTCAGAAGTGCCGTGCGTCCAACCAACGGGCTCATTCCGATTTCGCTCGGCGGATCGTCGGATGCCGCCTACCGCATTGGCGGGTCGCTCTGCGATATCTTCGGCCTGTGGGGCGAGCCGCTTGCAGAAACCAAGCAGCAAATCGACCGTATCTATGCGGAAGCCAAGAAAGCCGGACGAACGGACCGCCCGCGCATCTGGGTCACCTTCCGCCCCATCGTTGCCGAAACCGACGAGTTGGCATGGCAAAAAGCCCATGGCATTCTCGATCAGCTGAATGCAAACCGCCAGAAGGGCTTGGCCCGCGCACCCATCAACGCCGCGCCACCGGCCAATGTCGGCTCGCAGCGACTTCTCGATATCGCCAAGCGTGGCGATGTGCATGACCGGGCCCTGTGGTACCCGACGGTGACCGCAACGAATGCCAGCGGCGCAACCACAGCGCTCGTCGGATCGCCACGCACCATCGCCGATTCCATCCTCGACTACATCGATCTGGGTGCCGATCTGATCTCGATCCGTGGCTATGACAATTACAATGATGCGGTTGATTATGGCCGCTACATCCTGCCACTGGTGCGTGAAGGCATTCGCGAACGGGAAGAAGCGCGCAAACAAGCGGCAGCGTGACGCGAAACGGGGCCAGACAGATCTGTCGACACTTACTCTCTCGAAATCTGCCCTTTGCTGGGGAAATTCCAGCGTCCAGACCAGCCAGAAAGCTTTGACACCAATGCCCTATGACGCCGCCCTCCTTGATGAAACCGTGCGCATCGTAGAACAGGCAGCACCCGAGGCGGATCGCACCGGGCAGTTTCCATGGGCGGGTATCCGTGCCGTTCATGCCAGTGGCCTGCTCGAAAGCACGGTAGCGACCCGATATGGCGGCAAGGGCGCGTCACTGGGTGATGTCGCCCATATTCTGGCAGCATTGGGACGGGGTGATCCCTCGGTGGCGCTGATCAGCGCCATGACGATTTTCAATCACCTCGGCCAGGCCACGAAAAGCCATTGGCCTGACGATCTCTACCGTCGCCTGCTGGCGGACAGCAAACAGCGTCCCTTACTTCTCAACGCTGCCCGTGTCGAACCCGAGCTCGGCTCTCCCGCACGCGGCGGCCTGCCTGCGACGATTGCGCGGCGCACGGCCGATGGCTGGTCCATTTCCGGTCGCAAGCGCTTTGTCACGGGCGCGCTAGGCCTCACGCATTTTCTCGTCTGGTCTCATACCGACGAGACGCCCGAGCGGGTGGGAACCTTCGTCGTTCCCAATGGTCACAAGGGCATTCATATCATCGAGAACTGGAACAGCCTTGGCATGCGCGCCACAGGCTCCCACGATGTCGAATATGTCAATGTCGAGATACCTGCCGACCATGTGATCGATCTCGTTGATCCATCCGTAGCTCAGCAGGATAACCGCGCACATGCGGCCTTCAACCTCGCGCTGACGGCGATCTATCTCGGGGCTGCGGAAGCAGCACAGGCTGCCTTTATCCGCTTTGCCCATGAGCGCGTCCCCGCCAATCTGGGTCATCCCATCGCCCGCACCGAGCGCTTTATCACGCTGTCAGGTGAAATCGATCTGCTGGTATCAGGCGCGCGGGAGATCATTTTCAGCGCTCTGGACAATCACAGCAGCGCGGAAAGAATCATACGGGCAAGACTGATGGCCGGTCGTCAGTTGCGGGACGCCGTGCAGATTGCAGTGCGCGGCATCGGTAATCCGGGCTTGAGCGCCGACCTTGGGCTTGAACGCCACTTTCGGGACGTCCAGTCCGTGCTGGTTCATGCGCCGCAGGAAGACACATCCATTGCCATTCTGGGCCGTGAGGCATTTGACCAATGGAACAGGCAAGAAGCGGATCGTGCATGTGCAGAAACGGTTCAAACGGTCCGCAAATCAGCCTGATGCTTCTGCAAAACGCAATGACACCAGCATCTCGACATAGGCTGAAGACTACCTTTCCTTGTAATGTCTGGATTCATGACCACTTATGGTGATGGTGGCAGCTTCACTCCTGGCGTTGTCATTGGGGGATATCGACGTTTCCCCGATGAGGAGAGCAACGTGTATTCCACACCAGCAGCGACATCTCTGAATGGAAGGGCTCAGCAATGAGCATTTCCTTCCCGAACCAGTCCCGCAGTTTCGATGATAGAAACCGTTGCGTCCGTTTTACCGGATATGACGGCATGTTCGAGGTCAAATTCTACGTCGCCACGGAAATCCTGCAGTGTGACAAGCCGCCAAGAGATGCCACCGAGGGTGATTATCTGGCCTGCTTCGACGCCTTGCGACCCAAAATCCTGAAAGCCGCCACCTCGGCCTACGCCAAATCCAGAAGCAATGCGATTACCTTGGATCAGGCAAATTTCCGCTGAAGGTCCGAACAATCGTTGCAGATGCTTAGTACTTGCGGCCATCTGCCTGCATTTTGAGCAGACAGAACAGGTTATTCGTTTCAAAGAGCGCTAGACCTATAAACATTTGTCCGATATCGGACAAATTTACCAAGGCACCTATTGCACCAAAGTGTTGACAGTGTCAAAGTGTCACTTGTTATTGGGGTGAACTGGCGACGAGATTGACGTGTCTCGTGAGCATCCAGGTAGTTCCCCGCTGAAAATGCTGGTTCTGATAGAGAACTTGACGTCTCTCGCTTGGAGTTATCGATGCTAACAACGCTTTCCACGGAGAAAGTCGCGGGTCAGGCAGCAAAGCTGTTGGCCGCAATAGCGAATGCGAGGCGTCTGGTGATTCTGGATATCATCAGCCAGCAGGAGACCTCCGTTGGGTCCCTGGCCGAACAGGTTGGGCTCAGTCAGTCCGCATTGTCCCAACACTTGGCCAAACTTCGCAGTGCCAAACTGGTCAATACCAGACGTGACGCGCAGACGATCTATTACTCCTGCAACTCCGACATCGCCAATCGCCTCCTGGGCACGGTGCATGAAATACTCGGCCTGCCGTTACACTCCGTCATCATCGGCCATTCCGCTCCAGGCACCGACATCAAACGCCAGATAGTGTCGACAACTGCGTAATATCAGTAGCTTTTCACTCTACGCGCTGCTGACCGTCCCCAGTAACAAATACCGGGAAAGGGTTTCCGTCCGACACCGGACACAGAAAACCGGCGTGAGTGAAACAACCACCCAGCCATCATTTTTCTTTCAGCTTCAGGTCGCATAACATTAGAATTATCTAAGTTATGTAACGTGATATCGGAATGCATCGGGAACAGGTGCGAAACAACGGTGGTCGTGTCTGCGCCCTCAGCGTGTTGGAAAAAGATACCGATATAACGCGGTCATCCGATCGAGCGCATATCATACTACCACCATCATCCCCAAATTTGGCCGATGAAGTCCGGTAGCGGACATCCCGAAAACCCACCTTGCATGCTGACTCCGGGGTGGCCATACATTAGCCACGCAAGGAGCTTACGAGCAACACATCGTTCGCAACGTCTGGCGCGAACGGCTAGGAGATGATCATTGCTCTTGCCCTCACTGAGGTTGAGAGAATGACCCAATTGCTGCAAACTGCGATTCGCAACAAACTTCTCTCGGCGTTGAGTCCCTTTGATTTTGCTCGTCTTTCTCCGCACCTTGAACCTGTGACGCTTCCGCGGCTCTACGAGCTGGCATCCCCCGGCTTGATCGCCAATTACTGCTATTTCCTGGAAACGGGCATCGGATCGATCGTGGCCGAGGCGCATAACGGCCGCAAGGCCGAGATCGGCATGTTCGGCCGCGAAGGCATGTCGCCGACGTCCCTGGTTCTGCACGCGCCGTCTGCGCCGTTCTCGACCTTCATGCAGATTGCCGGACACGGATACAGACTTCAGAGTATTCAACTGTCCCACGCGCTGGAAGAAAGCTTCAGCCTTCGAACGCTGCTGCTGCGGTTTGCGCAGGTGATGACCGTGCAGGCCTCCTTCACCGCGCTTTCGAATGCCACCGACCGGATAGAGCAGCGCCTCGCTCGATGGCTGTTGATGTGCCACGACAGGTCCGATGGTCAACCGATTGCGCTGACCCACGCCTTTGTTTCCGACATGCTGGCCGTGCGCCGACAAAGTATAACGACCGCCTTGCATGTGTTGGAAGGTAACCACCTGATTTCCGCCGAGCGCAACCAGATCACAATCGAAGACAGACACGGGCTGGAGGAGTTCGCCGGTGCCGCTTACGGTCCGGCTGAAGACACCTATCGTCGTCTCATCGGTGCGTTCTAACCGGGGAAAACTTCGCGTGGCTTCGATATGGGGCGTCAAAGACGGAGCAGGCCATTGCAGACCATCTTGCGATAAGGCGGCGGCCTGAGGCCGCCGCCTTATTTCAGGCATTAGAAGCGATAGTTGACGCCACCCTTGACGACATGGTCGCTGAGGTCTGTGTGGGATGCGGTGCCATTGGCAAAGGTACGGACATCATCCGTTGCGACATAGTTGTACTCGACCTTTGCGGAAACCTGAGGCGTGAAGCGGTGCTCGGCACCGGCGCCCAGCAAATAGCCTTCCTTCATGCCATCAGGACCAGTCACGCCATTGCCGTCGCGCAGGCTCGTTACAGTCAAACCGGCGGTGCCATAGACCAATGTGTTGTCTTCGACCTTGTAGCCAGCTTTCGCCTTTGCAGCGGCGCGCCAGCGCTCCTTGATGGACCCATCCGGCACCTTCATTTCAGCGTCACCCAGATGCGTGGCTTCGACTTCACCACCAACCACGACGGAACCGAGGTCGTAGTCGTAACCGGCCTGTGCGCCGAGCGCCAAGCCCTTGCCGCTTCTGAACGGGTTGATGTGTGGCATCGCTGCGCCGAGGTGACCACCGACATAGGCGCCTGTCCAAGACGAGCTGGCAGGCGCGTCATTGTAAGCGGGCGGTGCCTCATAGGATGTCGTCAGATCGGCCGACAATGCCGAAGACGCTGCCAGGCAAGCGAATGAAACGACTGCGAGTGATTTTAGGGTTTTCGACATAAACTTTACTCCACACCTTATCCCGTCGAGTGGGCTCGAAGGGGCCATTGAATTTCTAAGCGGACCATCTGTGCCGCTCGTCTGTTTGCGGTCTCGCCTAACAATGGCACCAAGATAAGGTCAGTTGCCCTAATTCATTCAAAATTGACTAAAACTTTAACCGTATAGATAACAAAGAGTTAACAGCAGTGGGCGGGGTGTGGATCGAAGCTGAGCGCGGGCTTAAGGCGCGCTACAAATTCACACAAAAAAGCAGACGATGTGGAAATCCACACGTCTGCTATCTGTTTTCAATTGGTTTCCGGTTAAGCGCGCAAACCGCGCTCGAGGCTGAGGCGAAGAATGACCTTGTCGGCACCGGCAATGTCGTTAGCTATATTGAGGGTGCGATAGAAATCGCGCTCGGTCTCCACAACGCCCGTTACGAGAACGCACTGTCCCTCAGCCTGGACGGAAATGTCACGACCGGAGTAATTCGGAAGGTAGCGAAGCTCCGCTTCGATCGCCGCGCAGCGCGCAACGCAGCTGCTGCCAAAACCAAAACTGAAGCTGTTGCTGTCATACGCACTGCTTAAAAACATGGCTCGCTCCATCCGAACATGAACATAGGATGAATAAGTGGTCATTTAAGGTTCATGTTCCAATCGGGCCTGTCGAATTTTACGATTTGTGCAAGAAAGCTACCGAACGTGGTAAAAAAAGTCGATAACGCACCTTTTAAGTGCTCCGAAAGGCGTCGAATGCTGTGAAATCGCGATCTTTTGCCAGAACTAAACATATCGACCAAGCTCACTGACTGTCCCACTGGGACGCCAAAGTCGAACCGTTCATTTTCGATTTCGCTGCCAGACCGAGGGCGTAACACCCACGATTTTCCGAAAGACGCGGGAAAAATGGGCCTGATCCGAAAAGCCCGTCGTCATTGCGATCTGCGTCAACGGCATGTCGGTTTCGACGAGCAACACTTTCACGCGTTCCATTCTGGCCTGCATCTGCCACTGGTGGGGCGGCACACCGGTGGAGGCCTTGAAAGCATGGCTGAAATGGGATTGCGACAGGTTCGTCAACTCTGCCAGTTCCTGAAGCCGAATGGCACGCAAGCAATGTTCGCGAATGTAATCGGTGGACGCTCTCAACTGCCAGGCGGCCAGCTTGCTGCGTTTTTTCAGCGCTGGCTGCCTTACTTTCAGAAAATCCGTCAGAAGCGCAAGAACGAGGCTTTCACCATAAAGATTGTGCAATGGGTCAGGATTGTCGCACTCGGTGGCAATAAGGCTCGCCAGCGACAACAGACGCTCGTCATGAAACATCAGGCGGGGATTGAGCAGGGCATCATCATCCAGATCCTGCATCAGGCGTTTGCTCAAAGCCGCCGCATCGAAATGAAGATCGAGATGGCGGACGAACTGCACGCCGCGCAATTGTGCCCAGATATCGACATCCGCTGGCACAAAGGAAATACGTTCCACATCGGCCAGCGCCCTTGTATGGCGCTGGCGTTCGTCAATCAGAAAACGGCTGTCCTGATCCCCGCGCATATCGAGCATGAAAACGAAACGAGGGTCTTTGCCGACATAATGCCCGCCGGCACTGGGCGCGCATGTCACATCCCACAGGTCGGCAACGACACCATTCCAGGCACGTGATCGCGGCCCTCCGATGACGGAAAAGCCGCTGATCTCATTGTCCATGCGGGGTCGAAAGGCCATCCAAACATCCGGAAGAACGGGACGCAAACAGCGCCCCAAACATGAATTCGATATTCATGTTTTACACCAAAGCCTCAAAAGCCGCAACGCCCTCTCAAGCAGCGGATAGCACTGCTTGAGATATGCGGAAATTACCACTTCTTGGACAGCTTGAAGGTAATGGTTCTCTGGTCGCCATAACCGCAAACGTTGATGCCTTGGCAGCCTTTGACATATTCCTTATCGAAGAGGTTCGCGACGTTGACCGAGGCCGTCCAGTCGTTCTTCTCATAGCGGATTGCCGCATCGATGACGGCAGCAGATGGAACCTTGAACTCGTTCAACTGATCCGCATACGACCGGCCCTGATAACGCACGCCAGCACCGACGCTGAGGCCCTCCATGCCTTCATTGGTAAAGGCATAGTCCAACCACAGAGATGCGGTCTGGTTGGGTACGATCCATGGCGATTTGCCGATGAGAACTGCATTGTCGTCACGCGTGACTTCCATGTCCGTGTAGGAGTAAGACGCCAGCGCCTTCCAGTTCTCGTTGAGGTTAACTTTCGTTTCCAGTTCCACGCCCTTCGATCTGACCTCACCGAACTGAGCGTTGCTGACCACACCGCCAGAGGTTTGCGATACGATTGCGTTCTGTTTGACGATATCGAACACGGATGCCGTGATCGAGCCGTCAAAGAAGGTTGGCTCGTATTTGACACCCGCTTCATATTGATGGCCTTCTTCCGGTTCCGCAGGCGTCCCACCCGGCAACGTCGCGATCAAAGGATTGAAGAAGGTCGCAGCGGAGACATACGGCGTCAGGCCATTATCGAACTCGTAAGCCAGACCGGCACGGCCGCTAAGCGCAGAATCATCGGATTTGCTGGACGCTCCGATCCGATTGTCGACATCCGTATTCACATAATCATAGCGACCGTTCAGCGTCACGAGCCAGCCACCACCGAACCGGATTTGATCTTGCGTGTAGAGACCGATCTGCTGCTGCGTCACAACTTCATCGGCGTAAGGCGAGCCGATGGTGAAGCCACCACCATATTGCGGGTTGAGAACATCGAGCGGGGTCGCACCACCCGCAGCCTGCACCCGATCCAGCTCATAACGCTTGTAGTCCAGTCCAAACAGCAAGGAATGATCCAGCGCTCCGGTCTGAAACTCTTTTTCCGCGCGGGTATCGATATTGAAGCTGTCGACCTTCGAGGTCTCTTCCGACGAGAATCGGTTCAGAACATAAGGGTCGGCAAGACTGGCCCAACCGTTACCGAATGCGCCGATCTCGTGCTTGTAGAGATGTCCATAGCGTGCGTTCTGGCTCAGTTTCCAACCGCTATCGAACTCGTGGCTGACTTCGTAGCCGATCATCGACTGGTAAGTGCGTCCCTCGTCGAGATCGGGCTCGCTGACAAAGAGATCACGATTGATCTTGCCGAATGGCGCGTTCGTAACCGTACCTTGATAGGGCAGGAACCCATTGCTGACATGCGTCTGGTCTAGCGCGGAGAAATAACCGTAGACTGTCGCCGATGTCTGCGCGTCGGGTTCGAACGTGATCTGCGGCATGATGAAGCCACGCAGATCATCGGAATAATCAGAATAATTATCGCCACCGGACACCCTGCCCGTCACGCGATATTTCCACATTCCTTCGTCATCGACCTTGTCACCCAGATCGAAACCTAAAAACGCGTTGCCGAAATTGTTGATACCGATCTCGGTCTCGCGCACGGGCGTATCCTGCGGGCGCTTGCTGATCAGCTGCACGATGCCGCCTGGGTTTGCGCCGCCATAAAGAACGGACGCCGGGCCTTTGAGAACCTCGACACGCTCAAGCCCATAGGCGTTCATCTGAAAAGCGCCGAAACCGTAACCAAAGAGATTGAGGCCATCAAGGAAAACGCCCGTCTGGGTCGCTTCGAAACCACGAATATAGAACCAGTCCGTATCGGCATCCACGCCGAAAGGTTCGGTGTTGACGCCTGGCGTGTAGCGAAGGACCTCGTCGATTTTGGTGACGGCGCCACGATCATTCATTTCCTGGCGCCCGACGACGGAGACAGACTGGGGAATATCCTTCACCGGCGTATCGGTTTTGGAGCCTGTGCCCGTTTTCTTCGCCACATAGCCATCCACGGGTCCGGTGGCGCTATCGCCCCCCTGCCCCTGAACGACGATCGGCTCCAACACGGTCGCGCCAGCGGCGTTCTGTGCCTGCGCGGCGATGGGCGTGATCAATGCCAGAAACGCAGTCCCCATCGACAGGCGGGAGACGATTGCTCGATTCATTTTTTTCAAGATATGCCCCAAATATCCGGGCAGCACGGTCCAATCCCCAGACGCGCCACCACCTCTAAACTAAGATGAGCATCTACATCAAGTTTAAGCGTCTATGCTTGTCGGATTCGGGTAAGGCTTGAAGATTCTTGGCCTCGTGCAAGGTTTTGTTAAGCGCTGTTGCACGCAAACCCCGCGCGACGCTCAAGCCTCTTTGCGGGAAACCCACTGCGCAGCCGCATCGATGGATTTGAACTCGATCATCGAGCGTGATGAGACTGATGGCAGCCGGTCTCTCGCCATGGAAGACAGGTCCCCCCCGGGCAGCAGTTCCAGTAGCGTCGTGCAGCCGACTTCCTTCAGGCTTTCCATGCAGCCCTGCCAGTCGATACGGGTTTCCAGCTGCGCCGAAAGCCGCCGGATCGCCATATCGCGAGAGCGCACAGACACGCCATCGATACCCGCCAGAACCGGGGCAGTCGGGTTTTTGAAGTCCGTCTCTTCCAGCGCACGTGCGAAAGCGACAACGGCGGAATGCATTAGCGGCGTATGGGATGCGACCTTGACTGGCAGACGCGTGACATGGGCACCGTGCCGCTCAGCATCCGTTGTCGCCAATGCAATCTTATCGACCGGACCAGCGACCACGAAGCGGTCTTCGCCATTGCAGATGGCGATGTGAACAGCATTGCTGGTGCAGATTGGGGCGAGCGTTGTCTCGCGCAGGCCACGGATGGCGATCATTCCTGTCGGTTCAGGATAAGCCGCATCCATCAACTTGGCCCTCAGGCTGGCGAGCCGAATGAGGTCTCTGGCATTGATCGAACCGGCACAGCCATAGGCCGCCAGTTCACCGATGCTGTAGCCGGCGAAATAGGACGGTTCCGGGATAGCGTGTCTGATCGTGTGGAACGCGGCAAGTTCGACAGCGCAGATAACCGGTTGGGCGATGGCGTTCTCATGAAGCCGCCCCTCACTCAGGATATCATCGATCGTGGCCCCCATGACCTCCCGAAAGGCGTCGAAGACGAGTGCCGCCTCCGGCGCGTCTCGCAAACGATCGATCATATCCGGTGCCTGCGCACTCTGGCCGGGGCAGAGAATGCCGAGCGTCATGGCGACGCTTCCAGATAGTGCAGGAAGATCGTGCAGGAGAGCAAATCTGCCGCACCGCCGGGCGAAATCCGGCGTGCGCAAAAGGCGTGGTGGAGATCCGTGGCCGTTGCCAGATGATCGGCCGCGAACACGCCACCAGCCGATAGAAACGTCCGTGCTTGCCCCTGCACATAATCCAGGCCATCGCGGCCTGTGCGGTGCAGAATGTTGGTATCGTTGAGGACGGACATAATGGCGAAGAAGGTTTGTAGCGCTGCCGAGTTGCGGCTGGCGCCGAGCGCCAATGCATCCCGAAAAGCCGGCAGCGCCACGTCGCGGAGAACCGCATAACCACCCGCCGCCTGCTGTCGCGCGCCATCACCGCCGTGCCTTGCCAGGGCGCGTGAGCCATTGGAGTCGATTGGCTCGCTGGCCAGAATGTCCACACCCCACCGTTTGGACACAGTGGTGCAGATGGCCTTGGCATCTACCGGCAGATGGTTGGATGCACGATAACCGGCAGCGGCTGCCAGCAGCCCCAGATTGAAGATCGCGCCACGATGGGTGTTGATCCCACCCGTCGCCGCCATCATCCGCCGCTCGGCGTCGATGCCGAGTTTCTGAAGGGCCGCGAAATCGCTCATCCTGCCACCAGCCGTCGCAATCTGCGGGAAATAGCTTCTGAGCGAAAACAGGCTGCGCATGAAGGTCGCCATCGTCATGTCGTCATGCGCGCCGTTGTCGACAGGGCTGACGAGACCGGGCTTGGGGTAGAGAGCGAGTTCGGTGTAGAGCGCACGGATCGCCAGCCTGCCGATGGTTCGGCTGATGTCATGACGGATAGCCTGCGGCTCTATGATGGAGGATAGCATCATCCTCATGCCGCCATCCCTGCATGGTTCATCAGTTTTGCGAGCGATACCAGTTGCGGCCCGCCATGCTGCTTCACCAGGATATGGCCGGGCTGTGCGGCATATTCGCGAAGATTGACGCCCGCGCCATCAGACAGCACCAGTTCGCCATCCAGACGCGGCACGCTTTCAATATCCAGAAGCACGCGGATGGCCGCAAGAATGTCGATCTCCGCAGGCGCGGAAACCAGAAGGTCCAAATCGGAGGTTGGCCGCAAATGGCTTTCGCCGGACACATAAGACCATGCCAGCGACCCGAACACGGACAGGGAAAGCCTGTGCTGTTGGGCCACTTTCAAAATTATATCGATGCTTGCCCGCCATTCCGACGGTGCGCAGCCCGCGGCGGCGTCAAGCGTCACCGGTGGCAGAAGCGTGTCGATGGCATCCAGTGGCACCCGAAGCCCGTATCGCTGCTTTTGCGGCGTGGAAAGCCCAAGGCGCACGGTCGTCCGCGCATCACCGGTGGCGGATGATGCGACCACCAGCGGACGCCCGGCATCGATCCATTCGGGAAGAATGTCTCCCCCCGCCATGGAGCACGCGGCAAGCTCCGCATGGTCACGCCATGACGGTTTGAGTGTTACGAAACGATGCCTGTCAGGCCGCGTCATGCCGCACCCGTTGAGACACCGAACGCGCCAGCGTGCGGCCGTTTCGCTGTTCGCCATAGTCGCGGCGGGCATCGACATTTGCGTCTGGCCGCTCCTCAAGCGCCTTCACCAATGCAACGGCCAGATCGCCATCCCAGGTTTCACGCACCGCACCCATCGCCACATAATTAGCAACGCCCGGCGCAAAGACGGCGCTATCCATTGACAATTCCTCCAGCCGCTCGACCGGAATTTTCGTCACACGCGACATGGCGGGCAGGTTCATCACCCGCACCTCGGCCTCCGGCAGCGCATAACACGCATCCGCCAGCAGACTTGAGGACAGGAAACCGGCACTGACCGCCTCACCATAGACAAGCCCGATGATGCGATGTCCGCGCCTGCGCGCCACATCGAGGCATTTCGCCAGATGGGCAATATAGCCGTTGAGACCCAGCAGCTCGTCGCGGCGGGCCATCTTCTGCCCGGCGGTATCCACCAAAAGCAGGATCGGGCTTCCCGGCCGCTCCTTCATGATGCGGATGACCTCAGCGGCCATGCGCATGGCGAGATCGATGCCGATATGCGCCTTTTCTCGCGTGCCGATGATTGAGACCAGATCAGGACCGGCCTTCGCCGTGCCCGCAAAGAACAGTCCTTCGGAGGTGATCTCATGTCCTTTCGGAAACAGTTTGTCGAACAGTGCTTCAGGCGTGATCATGCGCTCCTCCTCCCATCGACGGCATAGTGGAACTCATCCGTCGTCATCAGCGGAATCTGCTCTACATCGGCGATATCCAGCGCCGACCAGATGTCGGTGGCGTCCTGCACGCCGCCGAACCGCGTCAGGCGTGCCACGAGATCGGCATGTTCCGCCTCGATGGCATTGAGATCGAGCGCTTTTGCCTCGCCGAGAAGGGCGATCGCAGCCTCCCGGAATGCAGCCATGTCGTCTGATACCAGACCGTCGGTTTCGCCGAGAATATAGCGGTTCTTGCCGCCCACGGTGCGCCAGACCAGCGCCCTGTCGGAGGCGTCGAATTCCTCGACACCCATCGTCGTCTCAATCACTTCAGGGCCTGATAGACCAAGGCGACCTTCCTCAGACATGACAATGGACGAGCAGAGCCGTGAGGCAATCCCCATACCGCCGAACACGCCGTAGCGCCCGCCATCCAGCACGATGACCGGAACGCCAGCGGCTCTGAGATTGAGGATCGCCCGCATGATTTCAGACACGGCGATCAGCCCGGCATTGGCCTCGTGCAACCGGACGCCACCGGATTCCAGCAACAGCAGAACTGCACTCGGCTTCTCATCCAGCGCGCGCTCCAAGAGGCCGGTGATCTTGGCGCCATGCACCTCGCCCACTGCGCCGCCCATGAAGGCACCTTCCTGCGCCGCAATGAGCACCGCCTTACCATCGAGTGTGGCTTTGCCAACGGCCACGCCATCATCGAAGGCGGCGGGAGAGCCCAGAACGCGCAGATGCGGACTGGTGACCCGGTCCTGCGGCGGCAGAAGCTCGATGAAACTGCCCGGGTCGATCAGACCGTCGATCCGCTCGCGGGCGGTTGCCTCATACCAGCTGCTGCTCATGATCTCGCCTCGCCGCTTTTGCCGGAATAGGCCTGAAGCGCCTGATCCAGCCGCAGGGCCACAACGGCTGGCGTGGCACCTGCATCGTTGATCGACACCTTCACGTCGCCGATTTTCCAGCGTTCAAAGACATCGGACAGCACCGCCTGCCAGATCGTGCCAAAACCGACCGCCGCTGTCTCCACCTCAACCCGTGTTTTTCCGGAGAGATCGCAAGCCTCGACAAGAACCTCCAGATTGCCGGATCCGAGGACGCCGGACAGAATGGGCTGGTTGCGCGCCGCAAGGGCAACGCCACCCGAAAACTCGAATTCCAGTTTTTCCATGGTCTGATCCTCACCAGTTCCTGAACCGTGCTGGCGGCCGGTAAAGGCCTCCCGAAGTACGGACGAGATCTTTCATCGATTTGGCCGCCAGCAGATCGCGGGTGGCCAGCGAGACATCGACGCCCAGATCGGCAGGCCGCTTGATGATGCCACGGTCCCGCAGATTTTCCACCATGCGCTTGTCGCGACCAAGGCCGACAGCTGTATAACCCGCCACGCCGCGAATGGCTTGCTCGCGTTCTTCCGGGGTGCGGCAGAGCAGCAGATTGGCGATGCCTTCCTCGGTCAGAACATGAGTTACGTCATCGCCATAGATCATCACCGGTGGCAGATCGAGGCCGGCGGATTCGGCCAGTTGCCAGGCATCCAGTTTTTCCACGAAGGCCGGCGCCATATGTTCGCGGAAGGTTTCCACCATCTGCACCACCAGCTTGCGGCCGCGCGGCATGGAGCCAATCGAGGCTTCCTGCCCCGCCTTCAGCCAGGCGTCGGAACCATGTCGCCGTCCTCTGGCATCCGACCCCATGTTTGGCGCACCACCGAAACCGGCGATACGGCCAAGCGTGGCCGTCGAACTGTTGCCGTCCAGCTCGATCTGCAAGGTCGAGCCGATAAACATATCGCAGGCATAAAGACCAGCGGTCTGGCTCAGCGCCCGGTTGGAGCGCATGGAGCCGTCGCGACCGGTGAAGAACACGTCCGAGCGGGCGCGGATATAGTCTTCCATGCCAAGTTCAGAGCCGAAGGAGTGAACGCTTTCGACAAAGCCCGCTTCGATGGCCGGGATCAACGCGGGATGCGGGTTGAGCGCCCAGTGTGTGGCGATCTTGCCTTTGAGGCCGAGACTTTCGGCGTAAGTTGGCAGGATCAGCTCGATGGCCGCCGTATCGAAGCCGATGCCGTGGTTGAGGCGCTTCACCCCATATTCGGCATAGATGCCCTTGATGGCCATCATCGCCATCAGCACCTGTATCTCGGAGATTTGCGCTGGATCGCGGGTAAACAGCGGCTCGATATAATGGGGCTTGGGGCTCTGGACGACAAAATCCACCCAGTCTGTCGGAATATCGACGCGCGGCAGAACGTCCACGATCTCGTTGACCTGCGCAATGACGATACCCTGCCGGAACGCCGTCGATTCGACGATCACAGGCGTGTCTTCGGTATTGCCGCCCGTGTAGAGATTGCCCGCCCGGTCGGCAGCCTGCGCGCAGACGAGGCTGATGCGTGGTGTCAGGTCCGTGAAATATCGGCCGAACAATTCGAGATAGGTGTGGATCGCGCCGATTTTCAGCTGCCCTGCGCTCAGCATCCGGGCCAGACGCGCCGCCTGTGGCCCTGAAAACGAGAAGTCGAGCTTGGAGGCGATGCCTTTTTCGAACACATCCAGATGCTCCGGCAAAGCCAGCACGGATTGAACGATGTGCAGGTCGTGAACCAGTTGTGGATTCACATTCGCCAGAGCTTTTGCCAGAAAATCGGCCTGTTTCTGGTTGTTGCCTTCGATGCACAGCCGGTCACCCGGTTCTATCACCGCTTCCAAAAGCGCGGTGATGGCATCTGCTTTGACCACTTTGCCGTCTGCAAGCGGCGATGCTCGCTCCAATCGGCTGGCGCGGTTTGTCGCAAGTTTATTCCACATGAATGCGTCTCCACTGCATTTGCGGCCATATGTATTCCTAAGACGAAATTATATCAACGTATAAATTCATTATTGCGTATTGCAATTTTTTGCGCATACATAAGCGTAAGGGTTGTGCGGGGACGCCGCATGCGCTGGTAACGGCATGAGGGTGCCGCTTCCACTTGACCCCGGCTTTTTGGGAGGAGCTGTCATGTCATCAGAAGTGATTACAATACTGGGCTTGGCCGTCATGTTCATCGTGGCGACGGCCTTGCCGATCAATATGGGCGCCTTGGGTTTTGCGCTTTCGTTCATCATCGGCACGCTCGTCGTGGGCATGAGCGTCAAACAGATTTTCGAAGGATTTCCGGGCGACCTTTTCGTCACGCTCGTCGGTATCACCTATCTTTTCGCCATCGCACAGAACAATGGCACGGTGGACTGGTTGGTTCAGGCCTGCGTTCGCGCCGTCAGGGGCAAAATATCGGCCATTCCATGGGTCATGTTCTTCGTCTCGGCCCTGTTGACCGCCATCGGTGCCGTCAGCCCTGCCGCCGTTGCCATCATCGCGCCGATCGCCCTGCGTTTTTCGGCCAAATACGGCATCAATCCATTGCTCATGGGCATCATGGTCATTCATGGCGCGCAAGGCGGCGGCTTTTCGCCCATCAGCATTTATGGCGGCATCACCAATCAGGTGGTTCAGCGTGCGGGCCTGCCGGGAGACGAAACGGTTCTCTTCCTCGCCAGCCTCGGCTTCAACCTGCTGATCGCCATCGGTGCCTTCCTCGTTCTGGGCAGAAAATCGAAATCGGCCGCTGTCGCCAATGGCGCGGGCAATGTCTTCATGCCCGGCGTGTCGGTGGATGTGCGCGGCAGTGGCGGTCATATGGCCGTCGATCCGCGCCAGCGTGAGACGGAACTGACCGAAGTCACCACCACAGGCAAGCTCGATCTCGAGCAGGCCCTGACGCTGGCGGGTCTTGCGGCTCTCGCCATTCTGTCTCTGGCATTCAGCCTCAATGTCGGTCTGGTGGCCATGTGCGTTGCCGTCGTGCTGGCGCTGGTTTGCCCACGCGGCCAGAAGGGTGCTGTCGACAAGATTGCATGGTCCACGGTGCTGCTGATTGCGGGTGTGATCACATATGTGGGCGTGCTCGAAAAATCCGGTGCGATCTCCTTCGTCGGCAATGGTGTTTCCGCACTCGCCATGCCGCTCATTGCAGCCCTGCTGCTGTGCTATATCGGCGGTATCGTCTCGGCCTTTGCCTCCTCCGTCGGCGTCATGGGTGCCATGATTCCGCTGGCAGTGCCCATGCTGATGCAGGGTGAAATCGGCACGCCGGGCATGATTGCAGCGCTGGCCATTTCCGCGACCATCGTTGATGTCTCGCCCTTCTCGACAAACGGTGCGCTTGTCGTGGCCAATGCCCAGAATGTTGATCAAACGAAGTTCTTCAAGACGCTGCTGTACTACAGCGCATTGGTCGTCGTTGCAGGCCCACTTCTCGCATGGCTCGTCTTCGTGGCTCCCGGCTGGCTTTAATGCCAGCCTGGAACACCCAACCGTCAGTCTTCGTCAACAGTAAAAGCTGAAGGCACACAATGTCCCAGAACATCTACCCGGTTTCCAAATCCAGCAAGAAGCACACG
>NZ_BBJU01000029.1 GCF_000739935.1 Agrobacterium rubi TR3 = NBRC 13261
CTGGCGGGCCGCATCGTCGATTGCCAGTCCACCTTCGTCATCACCTGCGACGAGGGCGTGCGCGGCGGCAAGCCGATCCCGCTGAAAGACAACACCGACAAGGCCATCGACATCGCTGCCAAGCAGCATGTGATGGTCGACAAGGTGCTGGTGGTGCGCCGCACCGGCGGCAAGACCACATGGGCACCGGGCCGCGATCTCTGGTACCATCAGGAAATCGCCTCGGTTAAACCACACTGCGAGCCGGTGAAGATGAAGGCGGAAGACCCGCTGTTCATTCTCTATACGTCAGGCTCCACCGGCAAGCCCAAGGGCGTGCTGCACACGACAGGCGGCTATCTCGTCTATGTGTCGATGACGCATGAATATGTCTTCGACTACCATGATGGCGATATCTACTGGTGCACGGCCGATGTCGGCTGGGTGACGGGCCACTCCTATATCGTCTATGGGCCGCTCGCCAATGGTGCGACCACCCTGATGTTCGAGGGCGTGCCGAACTTCCCTGATCAGGGCCGGTTCTGGGAGGTGATCGACAAGCATCAGGTCAATATCTTCTACACCGCCCCCACCGCTCTGCGCTCGCTGATGGGTGCGGGCGACGAGTTCGTCAAACGCTCCTCGCGTTCCAGCCTGCGCCTGCTCGGCACGGTGGGAGAACCCATCAACCCGGAGGCGTGGGAATGGTATTACCATGTGGTGGGCGAGGATAAGAGCCCGATCGTCGACACCTGGTGGCAGACGGAAACCGGCGGCATTCTGATCACGCCGCTGCCGGGTGCGACCGATCTCAAGCCCGGCTCGGCCACCCGTCCCTTCTTCGGCGTGCAGCCGCAACTGGTCGATGCCGAGGGCAAGGTGCTAGAAGGGGCAGCCGACGGCAATCTGTGCATCGCCGACAGCTGGCCGGGGCAATCGCGCACGGTCTATGGCGATCACCAGCGGTTCATCGAGACCTACTTCTCGACCTACAAGGGCAAATACTTCACCGGCGATGGCTGCCGTCGCGATGAGGACGGCTATTACTGGATCACAGGTCGTGTCGATGACGTTCTCAACGTCTCCGGCCATCGCCTCGGCACGGCAGAGGTGGAATCGGCGCTGGTCTCGCACAATCTGGTCTCGGAGGCCGCCGTCGTCGGTTATCCGCACGCCATCAAGGGACAGGGTATCTATTGCTACGTCACGCTGATGGCAGGCCAGACCGGCGACGATGCGCTGCGCGCCGAACTGGTCAAGCATGTCCGCAACGAGATCGGCCCGGTTGCCACGCCCGACAAGATCCAGTTCTCGCCGGGCCTTCCCAAGACCCGCTCGGGCAAGATCATGCGCCGCATCCTGCGCAAGATCGCCGAGGATGATTTTGGAGCGCTGGGGGATACCTCCACACTCGCAGACCCCGCCGTCGTCGATGACCTCATCGAAAACAGGCAGAATAGGGCAAAGGCGGCGTAAGGGACCACTCAGTGGCTATTGTCGCTTCAGTGGTGGACCTTTCCCATCACAACGGCCTATAGCCATCGGCATGTGCGCATTCTGCAATGGAGAAAAGCCTGATGACATCAGCCAGTTCGATCAGTGAACATATTCGCGTCGTGCTGTCGGACGAGATTTCCACTGGTGTCATCAAGCCCGGCTCCGTTCTCGATGAAGGAACGCTCAGCAGCCGCTTTTCCGCATCGCGAACGCCTGTCAGGGAAGCTCTGAGGCAGTTGGAGGCGAGCGGTCTTGTCGAGATACGCCCGCGCAAGGGCGCCTTCGTCCTGCCCCTCACCTTGCCGCGCCTGATGCAGATGTTCGAGGTCACGGCCGAGATGGAGGCGATGTGCGTGGGCCTCGCAACGCATCGCATCACCGGTGTCGAGCGAGCCGAGCTTTTTCACATCCATGAGAAAGCATCCGCGGCGGCAACGGACGAAAATTTCGACCACTATGACGAGCTGAACCTCGCTTTCCACGAGCTGCTCTATCGCGGCGCCCATAATGATTTTCTATTTGAAGAGCTCATGAGGCTTCGGGCTCGCCTTTTGCCGTTTCGCCGCACGCAATTGCGCTATCCCGAACGTTTGCGTTCATCCAACCGCGAACATGAGGCGATTATCAGGGCCATCATGCAGGGTGACGCCACCCAGGCGAGCCTAATGATGCGCGAACACATGTTGAATGCAGGCGTGGCGCTTGCCCTTTTCATGCAGACATCTGGCGAAACAGAGCATGGATATAGCAGCGACTGATATCATGACGAACGGATTTTCACCGGTCGCCATGACAAACTCAAACGTCAGTCCATCTGCACATTGGCGTCTTTGACCACCGGAGCCCACTTTGCGATTTCTTCCGTAACATGGGTTTTCAGCTCATCTGGGGTAGAACCAACAATTTTGGCACTGAAATCAGCCATGCGGGCAGCGACAGACGGATCTGCGAGAGCTTTTTTTGCTGCCGCATTCAGCCTGTCGATGACATCTTTCGGTGTATCCTTTGGCGCAAACAAGGCGTTCCAGGTGTAGGTTTCATAGCCCGGCACCGTTTCAGCGATCGTCGGCACATCTGGAAAGGACGAGGCTCGCTCGGCTGTGGTCACGCCCAGCGCCCGCAACGTCCCGGATTTGATATGTCCTGACGACGATGGCAGATTGTCGAACATGATCGAAACCTGATTGCCGAGCAGGTCGTTCAAGGCAGGGCCCGATCCCTTGTAGGGAACGTGCTGCATGCTGACACCCGCCATGCTCTTGAAAAGCTCGCCGGACAGGTGAAGAGGCGTACCGTTGCCCGACGATGCATAGGCATATTTATCCGGCTCCGCTTTCAAAAGGGCAATCAGTTCGGCGACATTTCTGACCGGCAATTGGGGATTGACCACGAGGACGTTGGGAACGATCACCAGCAGGGAAATCGGGGCAAAATCCTTTTCGGGATCATAGGGTTTGGTCTTGAGAATGAGCGGGTTGAGCGCATGTGTCGCGACTGTGCCCATGAGGATCGTGTAGCCATCCGGTTCGGCGCGTGCCACCCGGTCAGCGCCCAGATTGCCACCGGCACCGGCAATATTCTCAACGATGACCTGCTGCCCCAGCTCGTCACCCATCTTCTGCGCGATGACGCGTCCGACCACATCGGTGGAGCCGCCGGCGGCGAACGGAACGACAAGCGTCACGGTTCTCTCTGGAAAGCCCTGGGCCTGTGCGGTGCCACCCAGTGTCAGGGCGGAAGCGACGGAGGCGGCAAGCGCCATCACTCCACGCCGATTGAATAGCTGATGTCTCATTGAACCTCCTCGTGCTGTGGCCTCCTCGCCACGACGGCCACTGTAGCGTAATATTGGGCGAGGGCAACACAAGTGGCGTTTCTCATTTTGGTAGGAAGAATATGTCTGCCTCCGGTTCCTCAGACCATCATTTGCCTGGCGTGTGCATGCACGGCTTGGAATGCCGCTTGCGCCCCTGCGATCACCCGGTTTTCCTCGTCTTCACTCAAGGAAACCGCATCCAGCGCTGCAACGAAGGTGCGCCAATGAAGACCGCGGCCTTCGGGAGCGCCGGCCAAGTGGCGTGCACCGAATGTCTCATCGAGACCAAGCTTGGCGGCGTCTTTCAGGAGAAACGCGGCACCAAGGTTTGAGCCTTCCACCACATAAAGCCACCCCATGGCCTGCGGGAGATCGAAGGTATCGTCGTTTTCACGAAATCTGACGTCGGCTGCTGTGGGCACGGAAGCCTCCAGATCGGCCAAATCCTGCTCGATGAAGCCCAACCGTCGGCGGCCTTTCAGATCGGGCAGCAGGCCATCCAGCGTATCATTGGAGTAGAAGACATCCAGATCGCGGTGAAAAAGATACTGGGTCTGAACGAACTTTGCGAAGTTGCTCCTGTTTTCGAAGGGTTTGGCCGTCGTAATGAACGTGTCGAGGGCTTCATGCGCGCTACTGGTTGCCGCTTTCAGGCGTTTCGTGCGGCTTTGTTCTGCCTGTTGTTGTCCGACGTTCATTTCGATTGTAGTCATGTGCCAGTCCCTTTCATCGTCCCTCACCGCAGATAAAAATCTTTCCTTTGAGAGTCAAATTTATTTCATCAGTCTAACGCTTTAACGCGGCTGCCTCAGCTCAACGCATGACTGCTTTGCGAAATCAGCCTGTTCGTCATTCGGGTGCGCAAGAGAGCGTTGAGCATAGGCTGAACCGAAAATTGCTTGTCCTTTGCTCTTTCTGTCAGGCTTCGCAGGTAGCCGCCCGCCGAATGTATCGACTGCGCACGCTCCAAAATACACGCTATGATTGCGTTAACCCTATGTGGTCCCATCGCCTTTTCCGCCTCATCGTAAGCCGACTGGCTGATGGATAGCATGGAACGGACCACTGTCGTGGCCTGTTTCAGGTCGCTCCAGTCCCTCACAGAGCCGTTTGGCCCGTAAAGCGAGATTTCTGGGCATGCGTTGAGGACCGTTTGGAGGTCGAAGTTGTCGGTCTTCTCCTGTTTTGGATTGGCAACCACCGAATTTCTCTTCAACTCGTTCGTTGCAGCAACTGTTTCCATGGTCTCGGCTTCTGCCGGTTTCGTATCCTTATCCACATCGTGCTTTTCAAATAGGGATTCGGATTCTGAACTCTGTATAAGCCGCTCATTTTGATAGGCATTGGCGCTTAAATTTTGTTTTTCTATGTGGATTTCCAATATCTTAGCCATGTAATCGCGCAAATCGGTTAATTCTTCCAGCGCCAAGGCGAGATGTGGTGCTTTGGATTTGCGATCGAGCATCGATGTGATGGTATAATAGCGTTGTTTGTAGACATCCCATTGACCTGCGACCTCATCTGCAAATCCGATTTCGGCGAACTTCATGATGTCCCGTCTGCACAGGCTGATTTTTTCACGCAGCCTTTGGAGCTGCACACGCTCTTCAATGATCTGCTCTGCGAGAGCCTGAATTTCATCCGCACGGCTGATCAGAGGGGCGAGCGAAAAACCGTAGGCATCGCTGATATCGCCGCTTTTGTCTTTGCGTGCATAGCGTTTTCCATTGGGGCTATCTTTGCGCAAGATAAGACCGGCATCCACGAGCGCTGCCAAATGACGCCGCAATGTTTGTTCCGGCATTCCATGTGCACGAAGGGAAAGCTGCTGGTTTGATGGAAAGACCACCAGACCGTTTTCTTCTGACAGCTCAGTCTTCGGATAAAAACTGATCAGCGCATTGAGCACAGCGAGCGATCTGTCTGAAATTTCGAGCAGCGGTCTAGCTTCGCAGGTGGCGCGAAACAGCTTCCATTTGTCGATGGATTTGGAACGGTCGATGTTTCTAGACGCGAATTGGTTAGCGAGCAGGCCAAGTGAGACCCCTCGCCGCCCAAAAGGCGTCGTTACATTATCGCTATTCATGTCTTTCACCTTCAAAAAGGCAAAAGAAAATCGCTCACCGAAAAAAATCGATGCCAAGACTCTTGACTATGATTCGCGGAAATGAGATTCTTTGGGTGCTTAGATCAAAGAAAGCTTCCGTGCGGCAACGTTCGGGGGCTTTTTTCTTTTGTGCTTAGTGCTCCTGTTGATTGTTGGAACGAGAAATGGACATCACTGCTTGGAGCGATGCTCTTCAAACAGCGATTGTAGGTGCTCCATGACGAAGTCGGCGAATTCTGGTGCCTGACGACGATCAATGGAAATATCGATTCTCTGGTCCGTCTCGACAATTTTTGCCAGTTTCTGGCCGCTCATCGATGAGAGAACACCGGTTTTCTTCGGCTCTGGCTTCGGCTTGAGAAACTCCAGAAGAGATTTGAAACGTTCTTCGGATGCGAGCTCTGAGACGTTCTCATCACGAAGATAAGCGCGCGCAGCCTCGTTGACCTTGGAAGATGAGAGTTGATCTGCAAGGTCCATCCAGTTGCGGCGACCAACGCCCGGTGCTGGACCAATACTGTCGACGATATCGTCTGGTATGCGGCCAACCACCGACAGCATGTTGGAGAGATCGCCCTTGTGGAGCGACATCGCAGCCATGATGGTTTCTCGCGAGAAACGCATCTGAAGTTTTTGGGCGAATCGGGCTTTCTCGATATAGCTGAGGTCACGGCGCTCGTTGTTTTCCTGACCCTGGGCCACGACAAGCTGCTCATCCGTGAGATCACGAACAACAGCGCGAACGGGAATGCCGATCGCTGCAACAGCACGCAAACGACGGTGACCGAACGCCACCTGATAGCGGCCTGGATGCTCGGGGTGAGGGCGCACGAGGATAGGAACCTGCTGGCCCTGCTCCCGGATGGCTTCGACCAGACCGGCATCGGCTTCCAGCGAGGCAGGCATGCGGTCGGGTATGAAGGAAGGATCGATTTCCGATGGATCGAGAGCAACGATCGTCAGGCCTTCAGCCAACCGCCGCTCGATCTCTTCTGCTCGCTTGGAGCGTTCAGACACTTCATTCAGCGACTGTCCGATCATGCCGACCGGCGAATTAATCACGTCTGTCACCAGTTCCGGCGAACCCAGAATGGGACGAATGCGTGGACGCGCCCGCTCGACTGGCGCCTCGGCATTGTCTGCGGACTTCGTGGTGAGATTGGCGAAGATTTCTTTTCTGCTCATACGGCTCTACCCCAGGCTTTCTTGATCAAGCCTTCAATTTCGGCATTTACGTTGGTCATGGATTCCAGTGCGCGATCATAGGTGGAGCGCGTGAATTGCGTGCGCTCGACTTCAAACAGCGTCTGATTGGTAAGCCCTGCATCTGAGACGGCAGTTGTCTTCAGCATCGGATGATTGAGGACGTGCTCGCCGAAGATCGAACGTAGGAATGCGACCATCTGGTTTTGCGGTCCGTCACTCGGCTCGAACCGCGTAACAAGGTATCGCATCCAGTGATAATCCGAACGGGCACCGGCGCGTCCGATCTCGGCCAGCAGATCGCCGGTCATGGCCAAAAACTGGTTCATGGACATAACGTCCAGCATTTGCGGATGAACTGTGACGAGCACGGATGTTGCAGCCGTCAGTGCCGATAGCGTGAGGTAACCCAGCTGTGGCGGGCAATCGATCACGACGACATCGTAGAAATTCTGCGCCTGTGCGATGGCTTGGCCAATACGAGCGAAAAACAAGGTATCACCGGGCGCACGGCGCATCAGGGCACGCGGCGTGTCGTGTTCGAATTCCATGAGTTCCAGATTGCCGGGAATGATATGGAGGTCCGGTATGTAGGTTCCGCGAACGATCTCTGCGATGGGACGCTGTTCGCTATCATATCGGATGGCGCCGTAGAGTGTTTCGTTCGGTCCGACATCGAGTTCTGGTTGATGACCGAAGAGAGCTGAGAGACTGGCTTGCGGGTCAAGGTCGATGGCGAGCACGCGGTAACCGCGCAGAGCAAGATATTGTGCAAGATGCGCCGAAGTCGTTGTCTTGCCGGAGCCGCCCTTGAAATTCATGACTGCGATGACCTGGAGATCTTCGCCCTCGCGTCGGTGCGGAAGATAGCGTCGCGTGCCGCGCGCGCCCTGATCCAGGAACTTGCGGATGTCATGGATGTCCTGAACAGAATAGCTTCGGCGTCCACCGCTATGAGAAGCACTGAGGTCCGGCTGTTCGGCGGCGATCTGCCTCAGATAGGCTTCCCCTATGCCGATCAGCTTCGCAGTTTCCGACGGGGAAAAGTTTCGCATGCTTTTTTCAGCGAGAGGTGCAAAGGTGCTCGCATTGTGCGCTTGCAGCTGTGCAGACAACGCAGCCGAATGCTGTAGGATGAGGCCCGTGAGATCGGGTGCCTTTTCAGCAGATTTCAGATCGGCGTTTTGGGTCATCTCTTGTCTTTTCCACCTGTTGGATCAGTTGCGGTTTTTTTCGCTGAAATCGGTTTTTTCCGCAACTGAGATATAAGCGCCGATTCTCTTTTGGGTGCAATAGCCATTCTGTCTGGCTAAACATGAATCTTTTCAGCCGGCTAACAGGCAAAATCCTCTCTTCGTGCTTCATCTGGACGAGAGATTTCTGCGCAGTTAGCCGCGGCAAACTTTTCATGACGCAGCTTGCGTCTGAATCAAGCGGTGAATTTCAAGTTTGCGTTTTCTCCGGCATTGGGCTTTCCTGCGCCGCGTTGAGTCTTAATGAGGTGCCGAATGTTTTATGATGTAGCCGTTGTCGGTTCCGGGTTTTCGGCGATCAGTCTTGTCACCAACCTGCTGGAGCAACTTCCGGCAACGACGTCCATTGCCATCGTCGGCGATGACTCGGCCTTCGGTCGTGGAACTGCGTATCGCACCGAACTGCACCTTCACCGATTGAATGTGCCAGCGGCGCGGATGAGCGTGTTCGCGGATCGACCGGGAGATTTTCTGGATTGGCTGGCCAAGCGGGGGCAGGCGCTGGATGGAACGAGTTTCGCGCCGCGCAATGATTATGGATTGTATCTGCGAGACAGACTTGCATCTTTGTTGCGAAGCCAGCATCAGCGGGCTCGCGTTGACTTCGTGAAAGCAAAGGCAGTCTGCTGTCTCTCCTGTACGCAGGAGGGCGCTGACTTCCGTCTGAATGACGGTCGCCATTTGCACGCAGCGAATGTTGCGCTGTGTCTTGGTGTTGGCACCGCAAGTTTGCCGCGGCTAACTGCCGATGCTGATGTTGCGTTGTTGCGTCGGGTCGTTCGAAATCCCTGGAAGCTGGGATGGCTGTCGAAGGTGGGGCAGAATGATACGGCTGTTATCCTCGGCTCAGGTCTGACCATGATCGATCAGGTCCTGTCCCTGCGCAATAAGGGGCATCGAGGACCCATCCACGTGTTGTCTAGACGTGGGCTTGTCCCTCACGGGCACAGCAAAATGCCGTCAAAGCCGATTGAGCCTGCTTTGGACGGCCCGGCAGAGATAAGCGAAATTCTTTCGCGGCTGCGCCGACAGGTTAGGAATGGTTCCGACTGGCGCAGTATAATGGATGGTCTGCGGCCCAAAACCCAACATCTGTGGCAGCAGTTGGGTGTAGCGCAGCGGGCGCGGTTCTTACGCCACGCGCTGGCGTGGTGGAATATCCACCGGCACCGTATCGCGCCACAGGTGCATGAGGTTTTCGACGCACTCGTCAAGGATGGGACCGTGCAGATTCATGCTGGATTTGTGTCCAGAATAGCGCGGGCGAATGGAGAGAATAATCTCACCTACCGGCGCCGCGGTTCAAGCGACGAGATTACTCTGCCATTTGACTGGTTGATCAACTGCACCGGAATGGAGCGAGCTGGCATCAGCCATTCACCGCTGCTGCAGGACATGCTGGCCCACAATATGATCGAGACGGACCCGCTGGGATTGGGTATTCGTGTCGATGGCCAATCGCGAATCGTATCGGGTGAGGGGAGCTCACGGGAAGGCATGTTTGCGGTAGGTGCCTTGACAGCGGGGCAGTTTTGGGAAATTACTGCTGTGCCTGACATTCGCGTGCAGACTCGCAACGTCGCCGAGGCCATAGCCCGACGCATCAATCATACGGGCTCACAAGCGTCAATCTCATCAGCATTTTAACGATACGAAGTGGTGAAACAAAACCGCCGGATCATTTTCATTTGGCAATTTTTTCTGTTGAAAAACAGCGACATAAATTGACAAAAAATCCGGCAGATTTTGGTCGATATGGTTAACGGGAGCGAATGGTTCCGCTCCCGTCCAGTCCTGTTCGTCAGGCGATCCGCCGAAGGGCGTCGCCGATTGTCGAGACGATCTTGGCGATCTCGTCTTCATTGATGATCAGCGGTGGCGACAGGGCGATGATGTCTCCCGTCACTCTCACCAGCAGGCCCTTCTGGAAGCAATCGACAAAGACGTCATAGGCGCGGGTGCCCGGCGCTCCATCGCGTGGTGCAAGCTCGATGGCGCCGACCAGCCCGAGGTTTCGGATGTCGACGACATTTGGCAAGCCTTTGAGGGAATGAAGCGCGTCCTGCCAGACGCTTTCCAGCTCAGCCGCGCGGTACAGCAGACCTTCTTCCTCGTAAATTTCCAGCGTCGCGATACCAGCGGCGCAGGCCACGGGATGGCCGGAATAGGTGTATCCGTGGAAAAGCTCGATCTGGTTTTCAGGTCCGTGCATCAGGGCGTCGTAAACGAAACGCTTGGCAAAGACCGCGCCCATCGGGATGGCACCATTGGTAATGCCCTTGGCCGTGGTTACGAGATCGGGCACGACGCCGAAGTAATCCGTGGCAAAGGGTTTGCCGAGGCGGCCGAAGCCGGTGATGACTTCATCATAGATCAGCAGAATGCCGTGCTTGTCGGCAATGGCGCGCAAACGCTCGAGGTAGCCACGCGGCGGCAAGATCACACCGGCGGAACCCGACATGGGTTCGACAATGACAGCGGCAATGGTTTCTGCGCCGTGCAGAGCGACGAGACGCTCGAGATCTTCGGCCAGTTCAATGCCGTGTTGCGGCAGACCTTTCGAGAAAGTATTGCGCTCGACATCGAGCGTGTGACGCATGTGGTCGGCGGGGATTTGCGGAAAGACACGCCGGTTGTTGACGAGACCGCCCACCGATATGCCGCCAAACCCAACGCCGTGATAACCTTTTTCGCGACCGATGATGCGGCTGCGTGTGCCCTGGCCGATGGAGCGCTGATAGGCGATGGCAATCTTGAGTGCCGTGTCGACGGACTCCGAACCTGACCCGGTGAAGAAAACGCAGTCGAGCTGGGCTTCTGCGCCACCAGGGGCTATGGCTGCGAGCTTCTCGGCAAATTCAAATGCGATGGGGTGGCCCATCTGGAAGGTGGGGGCAAAGTCCATCGTGGACAGCTGGCGTTCAACAGCCTGCGTGATGCGTTTGCGCCCGTGTCCTGCATTGACGCACCACAATCCGGCGGTGCCATCCAGAACCGTGTTGCCATCGATATCGGTATAATACATGCCGTCGGCACTCGCCAAGAGACGCGGTGCGGCCTTGAATTGCCGGTTGGCCGTGAACGGCATCCAGAAATTTTCAAGGTTGGGCATATTGGATTTCTTGCTGTGGTCCATCGGAGTTCCTTCATTCAGATGGCGCATCATTCCAGCACTTGACCTCATCGAACAAGTCTTTTTCTTCTCTATGCTAACCTGCTGATAACAATGACGCTGCGAGGAAAAGTTGCTATATATCGAACACATGAAACCTGGAGGTTCCAATGGTCGTCGATATCGGCAACAGACTGCGTCATTTGCGCTCAGTCCATAAACTCTCACAGCGTGAACTGGCCAAGCGCGCGGGTGTCACGAACTCCACGATTTCCCTCATCGAATCCAATTCGGCCAATCCGTCGGTTGGGGCGCTCAAACGCATTCTGGATGGCATTCCCATCGGTCTTGCCGAATTCTTTGCGTTCGAACCCGACAAGCCGCGCAAAGCTTTTTATGCCGCAGAGGAGTTGGTGGAGATCGGCAAGGGCCCGATCTCCTATCGCCAGATTGGCGACAATCTTTTCGGTCGCAGCTTGCAAATCCTCAAAGAGTGTTACCAGCCGGGTGCTGGCACCGGACGGGTTCCGTTGGTCCATGAGGGGGAGGAGGGTGGTATCGTACTGTCCGGTCGCCTCGAGGTGACCGTCGACGATGAGCGCCGCATTCTTGGAGCAGGGGACGCTTACTATTTCGAGAGCAAACGCCCCCATACATTTCGCTGTGTCGGACCTGTTGCGTGCGAGGTCATCAGCGCTTGCACGCCGCCGAGTTTCTGAGCCCGGTTCGTTCGACGATCGAAAACTACCGATATAAAGACATTAGCCGACGAATGATATTCTGATCCGTCTTTTGATGGTTGCTTTTCGACGCGCCGTGCTACGGCCCGTCAAACGGTTGCAATGACTATCGTGTTTCGCCTGTTAGTTTTTATATTTCAAATTCATAAACTGTTAACCTTCCTCAAGCGAGAATTAGAATGTTCTGATTACCCGTTATTCGAGTGACATTCGTTGCCCGCATTCGGGAACATCGGCAATGCGTCAATCAGGGGAAAGCGTATGGCGTTCAGGGTGTTACGGGGTATATTGATGGTTGCTGGAGCGCTATGCGCACCGACAGCGGGTTTGGCTCAGGTTGCAACAAACACGTTCAACGTGCAGATGACCATCCAGGGTGAGTGCAAAATAAACTCGGCGGCTGCGATGAATTTCGGCAACCGTGTTCTGCTCGACAGCAATGTCGATCAAACGAGCGAAATTATCGTTCAATGCACAGCCAGCACGCCTTTCACCATCGGGCTGAACCAGGGCGCATCGACCGGTGCCACGGTCACGAACCGTTTGATGAAGACGACGAGCGGTGCGACCATTGCCTATTCGCTCTACACCAATGCCGCCCGAACCAGCGTTTGGGGCGATACCGTCGGCGTAGACAGGCAGGCAGGCACCGGCACCGGTGGGACACAAAGCTTTACCGTCTATGGACGCGTTGCGGCCCAAACGACGCCCGTTATCGGCAATTACAACGACACTGTCACCGTCACCATCAATTATTGACCTGCCAAGGAAGAATGCAGATGCGTCTTTTCACCTTAGCGGCTGCGTTATTTGCCGGTTTGTATCTATCGCCGTCCCATGCGGCATCGCTGCGTGTGGCTCCCGTTGTGCTCGATCTCACGGCGCCGACCGCGTCTTCAAGCTTGCGGATATGGAACGACGCACAAAACCCGATCAATGTTCAGGTCAGAGTATTTCGCTGGACACAGCAAAACGGTGCGGATGTCTACACGCCGGTCAGCGATGTCGTTGCCAGCCCGCCGATGACGCAACTGAAGCCCGGTGCCGAAAATCTGGTTCGCATCGTCCGGCTTTCCAAAAAGGTGGTCAAGGCCGAGGAGAGCTACCGGGTCATCGTCGACGAGTTGCCATCACCCACAAACCGTCAGACTGGAATGGTCAATCTCGTCATACGCCATTCCATTCCGGTGTTCTTTTCCGCCCCCTCCATCACCGATGCCCAGCCCATCTGGTCTGTCACGCCTCAGGCGGATGGATACAGGGTTTCGGTCTCCAACAAAGGGGCAAAGAGATTGCGCATCGCCAATCTCAAACTATCGGTCGGAAGCGGTAAGGCAGTGGCTGAGCATAGCGGTCTGGTCGGTTATGTGCTGGGTGATTCCGTAGCGACCTGGGTCGTTCCGGCATCCGGTGGAAAGCAATCGGGCGGAACACTCAAGGTTTCAGCAGACAGCGAAGGCGGTACCGTCAATGCGACGGCACGCGTTATCGGCGGTTAACCTTGCTGTTTTGACGATTACAGGTCTGACGATCATGTCATCGAGCCATCATAGCGTAGCGCAGGACTTACCACCCGCGCTGCCAGCGACCCCGTCTGCCATGGAGCAGGCCGTGTTGCAGCTCGAGGTTTACATCAACGATGTCTCCACCGATCTGATCGCTACATTTCGTCAAAACAGCATGGGTTCGCTGCTGATTGAACCAAAGCAACTGAGAAATGTCGGCATCTCTCCGGTGGACAGTGAGCTCTCTGGGGATGGCTGGATCGACCTGTCAAAATTGCCAGGCGTCACCACACGCTATGATGAGGCTACACAATCGGTTCATTTCACGCTGCCGATGGAGGCGCGTGCCACCAGGGTGATCGATGTCGGGGGCAATGCCGAAACCAGTCAAGACGACGAAGAGAACGTAGACAAGCCGAGAGCCGACAAGGATATCGGAGGGATCGTCAATTATTCGATCTACGGGTCTTCAGGCGGACGCACCTTTTCAGATATTGTAGATTTCAGCGGCGCATCCGTCCTCCTGGAAAATCGCGTTTTTGGTTCATTGGGCGTGCTGTCGTCGTCTCAGGTCCTCAGCACATCGCAGATCGAGGAATTCGATTCCAAGCGGCTGGATAGTTATTGGACCTATTCCGATGAAGAGAATCTGACCACTTACCGTGCAGGCGACCTGATCACAGGCGGTCTGAGCTGGACACGTCCGACGCGGCTGGGTGGCGTGCAGATACGGCGCAATTTCGACTTGCGCTCCGATATTGTCACGATGCCTCTTCCGGCATTTGCGGGCTCGGCAGCCGTTCCCTCCACCGTCGATGTTTATATCGACAACGTCAAACGCGTTTCCAAGGACGTGCCGGAGGGGCCATTTTCCATCACAAACCTGCCTGTCGTCAGCGGTGCGGGCAGTGCGCGGCTGGTTGTGCGCGATGTGTTGGGTCGAGAAACGGTGACGGAAACCGACTTTTTCGCGTCCGGAAATCTTCTGGCACGGGGCCTGATCGATTTTTCCGCAGAGCTTGGTGTCGCGCGCCGCAATTACGGACTGGGATCGTTCGACTACGACGAAAGACCGCTGGGGTCTGCCACGTTCAGATACGGCTTTTCCGACACGCTGACGCTTGAAGGGCACGCGGAAGGCGGTCAAGATTTCTACAATGTCGGCATGGGTGGCGTGTTCTCGCTTGGCACGCAAGCATTGGCCAGTGTGTCCGGCGTGACCAGCCGTTTTGGAAGAGAGAGCGGCCACCAGATTGCGGCGAGCGTTGAGGCAGAAGTGTTCGATGTGCAGTTCATGGCCCGCTCGCAACGTGCGTTCGGCGAATATCACGATCTTGCGTCCGTGACGGCCAATGTCGAGGCGAATAGGATGATGGCGGCGTTTATGAGCACCCGGGCGCCCAAGGCGGTCGATCAGATATCGGCATCCACCAGTCTGGGTTTCGATGAGACGAGCCTGAATTTCACCTACACGCAATATGAAACCTTCGATGACAGGAGATCCAGACTGCTCGGCCTTTCAGCGTCACGTCCCTTCGGGCAGAATGGCAATGCCTATGCCACGGCTTTCAAAGACCTCGAAGACGACAATTCATACGGCATATTCGCCGGTGTTTCCTGGACCTTTGGCGGGGGTATCTCGTCGGCTGCAAGCATGTCGTCCGATGCGGACGGATACACATTCACCGCCGATGTTGCCAAGGCGGAGGAACAGTCGGAAGGCAGTTACGGTTGGCGCGTGCGCGGCTCACAGGGGGGTGGCGACAACCTATCGGCATCCGGTAGCTATCGCGGCAGCCTTGCCCGCGTCGCAGCCGGTGTCGATCACTTCGGCAACACAACGCAGGCTTCCGTGCAACTGGATGGCTCCATTGCTGTGGCCGGCGGGGACGTGTTTATCGGAAACCGGATCGAAGATGCTTTCGCGGTTGTTGATGCGGGGGCTCCCGGCGTCGACATTCTGCTGGAAAATCGACCCATGGGGCAGACCAATCGTCGGGGAAAGATACTCCTTCCCAACCTGCGGTCCCATAGCGCCAACAATATAACCCTCGATCCCAGCAATCTTCCGGTCGATGCCCGGATCGACCGGACGAAACAGACCGTGACCCCGTCCGACAAGGCGGCATCGGTCGTCAGTTTCAAAGTGAAGACAGAAGGACGTGTGGCGCTGGTGACGCTTAAAGATGAAGCTGGCGAGGTCATCGAAACGGGATCGACCGTCACCTTGGATGATGGCCGTGCGTTTGTGGTGGGATATGACGGACAGGCTTATCTGGACGATATCGCCGATAACAGCCGTCTGAGCGTCCAGCAGCCAACCAAACATCCCTGTTCCGCAGATCTCGCGATTGCTGCGACGGATGAAACGCGCGTGACCGTCGATCTCACATGCAGAGGTGTTCAACCATGAGGCTCATCGGCATTCTTGTAGCTTTCATCGGGTTTCTATCAGCTTCCCCGGCACTGGCGGTGAGTTGTAGTTTCAGCATGACCGACCTGAACTTCGGATGGGTCAATCTCACCGGCGGCGGCAGTGTCCAGACGACAGGAAACTTGCGGGTGACGTGCTCCAACCCCCTGGTTGGGAATAACCTTTCGGTTCGTATTTGCTCGAATATCAATGCGGGAAGCGGTGGGCAGGTGAGCGGCACCAGACAAATGAAATTCGGCAACGCCGCGCTCAACTTCGAACTTCATCAGGATGGTTTGAGAACATCGAAATGGGGATCGGTCATGCAGACAGGGCTTGGCTCACCGATGGCGATCGATATGCCGTTGCCGCTGGAGCCGTTGCTCGGCACAGTGACGGTGCCCATATATGGCAGGATTTCCAGCTCTCAAGGCTCTGCGGTGAAGGGACAATACAGCTCCAGCTTTGCGGGTGCGGAGACACGGTTCAATTATGCTGCCTTTTCCGGGTCCGCGCCCAATTGCGCCACGATGACGGAAAACCCCACATTCGTGCCATTCAATGTCGCTGCAACCGTCGAGCCCACATGCATCGTCTCTGCACAAACGCTCAATTTCGGCACTCACAACAATCTTCTGACAGCCGTCAATGCGACGGGGACGATCTCGCTGACCTGTACGTCAAACCTGCCCTATACCGTATCGCTCAACGGAGGGCTGAGCAACAGTCCCGCGGCATCGCGCAAGATGGTGAGGCCAAATGGATCCATCACCTATGGCTTGTACACGGATGCGGCCCGTACCATCCCCTGGGGAAGTGCAGCCGGACAAACCATAAGTGGTACCGGAAACGGCAGCGCGCGATTCTTGACGGTCTATGGGCGTGTGCCGGCGCAGACGACGCCGATGACTGGCCTCTACTCCGACACCGTTGTCGTGACCGTCAATTACTGAGCGATTATCTTTTGCTGGATCGTACAACAGTGGCTCCGATGGCAATATTATCGAAAAACGGTATATTAACGCCTCACCCCTAGACTGGGTGCTGTGTGGGACTGGCACAGTCATGTCCGGCATTCGCAGCACCGCAGAGGTATCCTCAAGGCAAACGTCTTGCTTTCGATCCGACTGTCTCTCGCGAACGTATAGAACATGGCGATGTCAGGACATCGCAGCGCGCAGTTTGCGCAAGACTATGGGATCGTGAACCGATATGGCGATGAGCGGCACCGCATCCGACGCGCGGCAATATAACGAACCTGCCAAGGGCCCGGCCAATCTGTTCAGGCTGGCAGCACTGTTATGGCGAAATGCGCTGTTCATCCTGCTGATCGGCATCATATGCGCAGCACTGGCTTTCGGCGTTTCGTTGCTGATCCCAAATTATTATGTCGCCACGTCGCAAATCCTGCTCGATCCCGAGGGATCGCGGGTTTTGGAAAGCGATCTGCCCGGCCAGCCGCGTGCGGTGGATTCGCACGTTCTCAACCAGCAATACATTATCACGTCGGCTCAGGTTCTCTCGCGCATCGTTGAAAGCGAGAAGCTTTACGACGATCCAAAGTTCGGGGCGGCGTCACCGGTTTATCCCGACAAGGACAGCCGCAGCAATCTGGCGCTCGATGCGCTGCGCAATGTGACCTCGGTTGCGGCCGTGGGCAAAAGCTTCATCGTCAACGTGTCTGTGAAGGCAGATAGCCCGCAGCGGGCAGCGGACCTGGCCAATCTCATTGCCAAGACCTATACGCAGGTCCGCATCGAAATGAACAGCGATGTTCTGCGCCGCACCGGTGGCGGTCTGGCGGCACAGCTGGACCAGTTGAGAAAAGCTGTTGAAGATGGCGACCGGGCCGTACAGGCCTATCGTGCCGAGCACAATCTGGCAGACATTCAGGGTCGCCCTGACATCGAGCAACGCATTGCCGACGCAAACACTGAGATATCGAGGCTGTCGGCAACGGTGGCGGAAAACGAGGCGCTGGTTGCCGAACTCAACCGTGCCAGAAACGACAGGCAGTATCTGCGCTCCATTCCAGACACGTCTTTGACGCCAGCGATCATTTCGCTGCGCGCGCGTTATCAGGAAAGCCGCGAAGAGGAATCGGTTCAGGCCACCTCGTTGGGTTCCCAGCATCCATCCTTGCAGGCCGCACGTGCGCGCACCCAATCGCTGTCCGCCATTCTCGATGAGCAATTGCGCAATTTCTCCACCGCAACGTCGAGCAATCTGGCGCGGCTGAAGAACCAGCTGGCGCTGTCCAAAGCCAATGCCGATATGCTGAAGACCAGCCTCAACAGCGACGAGCAGACCATGGTGCGTCTGCGCGAATTGCAGCGCAAGCTCGAAAGCGACCGGGCGGTTTATGAAGCCTTCCTGCTGCGAACCAAGCAGCTTTCCGAACAGCAGGGCACATCGAGCGAAAACCCGCAGATCATCTCCAGCGCCGAGCCGCCGTTGCGCAAGGCCGGACCGCCGCGCACATTGATGATGGCTGGCGGCGGAATTTTCGGTCTTATTCTGGCAGCGGGACTGTTGATCCTGCGCGACCAATTTCGTGGCATGGGTGATGAGCCTGAGCCGATTCCCCGTTCATCCGCCAAGCCGCTTCCGCTGGATGGCGGGGAGGGCAAAACAGCTGTTGCTTTGCTTCCGGCAGCGGACAGATCGGGCCGCGTCGGCGGCGTTATCCGCGACGCGGACACCAAGGCGCTGAAGGCTGCCCCCGACGAAGGCTTCGATGGTCTGGCCCGCTATGTGTCCTCCACCATCGCGCCTGCAAACAATCATGCCATTCTGGTGGTATCAACCGGTCCCAAAAACCGTGCGTCCTATAGTGCTTTCAATCTGGCCGCCGAGACCGCAAGGCTGGGGCGTCGCGTTTTGCTGGTCGATTGCGCGCTGCACGATCCACTCCTGACAGGCATGCTGTTGCCTGAAGACGTGGATAAAGAAGATGCGCCGCGTGACGACAACCATTTTCATGGCTTCGAAGGCATTCCATTTTTGCATTTTGCAACGGTCGAGCACAGCCAGGCGGCTGGCGATATAAAGGCGGCAAAAGATCAGAATGGCGAACCCTTCGATCTCATCGTCATCGATGGTGGCGTGGCGGCCAAATCGAGGATTAATCCAGCGCTTCGAAATAAGCTGGACGAAGTGTTCCTCATGCAGCATGAAGACGACACCGGCAGCGTCGTCATCGCTCTCGTCACCTTGGAAGAGAGCGGTCTGGAAGACACCAAAGTCTTGCGGATGACGCGGTCCGGCTTGCAATATTGAGGGCTTACTTTGGCTGAAGACAACAACCGTGCAGCCATTCGCATCCCATTTTTGCAGGGTCGATCCATTTCGGGTCTGAATGTCATCTTCAACATGGGCCTTCGCGGTTCGACGCTCGTTCTGCGCTTTGCGCTGTCGTTCTACATCGTCAAGTTCATCGGGCTTGAGGCGGCAGGAGTCTATGGTCTGGCGCTCGGCGTCGTCAACGCAGCGCCCGCGATTCTCGGTTGGGGCCTGAACTACTTCATTGCGCGGGATATCAGCGGCAAAACCACGGGTATTGCCGGTCTTTACATGAAAACGCGATTGCTGGTGACGGTGACGTCGCTTGCTGCAATGACGGCGGTCGCTTTGGTCGTCGCCTCTTTCATGGGGCATGACGTCAGTCCGCTTTATTTCCTGATCCTTCTCGTCGTTTGGCTGGAAACGATATCCTGCGACATCCACGTTCCCTTGATTGCCCAGGAAATGTCGAGCCAGGCGAATGTCCTGTTTTTCCTGAGAACATCCTCGTGGATTTTGCCCGTTATTGGCCTGGGCCTCGCGTTCGAGACATTCCGCACCATCGAGGCGATCATGGTTGCCTGGAGCCTCGGTTATATTCTGATGTTTGCCGGACTCGTCTTTTTCCTGCGCAACTGGCCGTTCAGACGCATTCTCAGCATGCCGATGCGTATGCGCTGGGTGAAGAAGCGGATGCGCAAGGCTTGGCTGATCTATATCAGCGATATGAGCAATGTCGGACTGGTCTATGCGGATCGCTATATCGTGTCGCTGCTGCTGACACTGTCGCTGACTGGCGTCTACACCTTCTACTGGTCGCTGGCCAACGCGTTGCAGACGCTGATTTCCACCGCCGTCCTGCAAGTGGCGATCCCGGCACTTTTCAAGGCGTATAATACCGGCTCCATGAAGGAATGGCGCCAGGTGATGCTCTGGCAATTCAGCAAGACGGCGGCGGTTGCCTTCGGGCTTGGCGTTGCCATCTTCATAGCGGGCAATATTCTCGTGCATCTCATGAACATGCCGGAACTGGGCCAGCATCAGGGCATTTTCGCGCTTCTGCTGTTGACGGCCGTGGTGCGATCTTGCACCGATCTGATGGGGCTGGGTTTGAACAGTCTTCGAAAGGATGGCCATTACGCCTTCGTCAATCTGTCGAGCGTTCTGCTGTCCATCGCCATGAGTTTTCTGCTCATCAGCACCTTTGGCTTTATTGGTGCTGGCTTGTCTGCATTCTTCACGGCGCTGGTGACGGCGTCGATTTCCAGCACGATGCTGTGGCGGGCTTCGCGGTCATGACACTGAGCGACCACCGTCTGCATCTCAAAAGAGGCGTGTGAAATCATGGGACCGGGTCAACCACAGCATTCGCTTGGACGGCGGCTTTTCAAAAAACTCTACCACACGGCCATTCACAGCCTGCCGATCAAGCGGGCGACGCAACTGCAATATTACCGCTATCACAAATTATGGGCCGATCTGGATCATCCCAAGACGCTGAACGAACATCTCGCGGCCCGCAAAATCGCCTGGACCGGACCGCAGTCCGATCCGCGCCTGATCATGCTCAGCGACAAGATTGCCGTAAAAGCGCATGTTGCGGCTGTTCTCGGCGAGACTTGGGTGACGCCGACGCTTTGGCGCGGCAAAAACCTCGATGACTGTCCGGCCCTGCCGTTTCCTTACGTCATCAAGGTCAATCACGGTTCGGATCGCAATATCTTCGTTTACGGACCGGACGACCTGATCGGGGCGAAAGAGACGTGCGATGCCTGGCTTGCCGGTCGCACCGCGTGGCGTCTGGCAGAAGAATGGTACAATCACATCGAGCCGGAAATTTTCATCGAACCCTTCATCGGTGACGATGGCGAAGCACCCGTCGATTATAAGCTGTTCTGCTTCGAGAACGATATTCCCTGCATTCAGATCGATACGGCGCGGTTTACCGATCACCGCCGCTGTTTTTACGATGAACATTGGAACAAGCTGGATTTTGGGCACTATTATCCGCTCGAAACGGGCGATCTTCCCCGCCCGCCGCATCTCGATGACATTCTGGCTGCGGCTCGTACCTTGGCGCAGGGATTCGAATTCGTTCGCATCGATTTCTACGACAAGCCGTCTGGCCCGCTTTTCGGCGAAATGACATTCAGCCCGACATCGGGCTTCGGGGCTTTCCGGCCACCATCGACGGATGCCTGGCTTGGCACGTTCTGGAAAGACAAGCCGCAAGGCACGTTCCGCACCGGCCCGGAAACACTCTAGGTTTTGGCGGCTTGCGCCTTGCTATCAAGAGCCGGCCTGTCGAAGAGGTAGGACAGAATGATCCCGCCCGTGAGCCACGCGGCGACGACGTAAACGTAATAAAATCCGGGCGTGAAAACGGCATTGAACAAAAATAGGAAGGCGATGTAGCCGCAGGCGACCTTGCGCAAGCCCAAACGGTTGGGCTGCAGATTGTCATGCACCCACATTTGCAGCTTGCCGAAATAGTAGCCGAACAGTGTGGCAATGACGACCACGCCGGGAATGCCGAAGTTCAAATAGGCCTCACCGAACAGGGTTGGGCGCAGACCTGCATGGAATTGCGGGTCAAGACCCGCAAGCGTGGCGGTGACCACACCCATGCGAAAATCACCGCGAAAGTCGCTGATAAAGGATGGAATGAGCGCCATGTAGCCGGCGAGATAGGTCATGCCGTGATAGAACCGGCCGTTGAAACCGCTCAAGATCCAGGCATAATCCCGGAAATCCGAAAAATTGTTGCCGTAGAATATCTGGAAGGTCACGACCTGCAACACATCCACGCCACTGTCGCCATCCGCTGTGGAGCGCAAAATGCCGATGGCAATCGCAATCGTCACGAAGCCGAAGATGGATAGCGTGAAGGCTGCGAGATTTCGATAGCGATAGGTCATGATGAGGCAGACGACGAACATGAACAGCACTTCGATGCTGGCGCCGCGCGTGCCGATCATCAGGCCAAGTGCGCTGCACATGAACCCGGCAAACACGAAAAAGCGGCTATAGCCGAAGCCATAAACGAGCAGACTGAGCGTGATCGTCGGCAAGATGACCGAATAAAGGTTGATGGCAGGGCGCAGGGATGTGTTTTCGAAGGAAAACTGTCTGCCTTGGAACGGCCTGACGCCGAGGGCGACCAGCCCCAGCGTCGCCACGATGATTACCCCTAAGGATATCCAGACGCCCGGTTTCGTCTGCCAGAATGCGTACCCCTTCTCGACGAAGGTAAAGACGGCGCTTTTGCCAGAGCTGAAGGTTGCCAAACCCATGCCGACGATGACGAAGACCACGCCTAAAACGGAGAGATAAAATGCTTCGTTGATATAGTCGCGGATGAGGTAGATCGAATCTCCAACCGCTTCCATGTTCTGATCCGACGCGGCAAAGGGCGACATGACCAAGATGGGCAGGACGTTGTAGCGTATCCAGAAATAGGACGAGAAGGTCAGTACGCCCCATTTGTAAAACGAGCTGACGTAATAAAGAAGGAAAACCAACCAGCCGATGATGAGTATGAGCCAAGCCAGATGGGACATGTCGAACCTTATTGCCCAAGCACTGTGCATGAAGCGGCAAAGAAAAACCGTTTCATTGACCGTCGCAGAAGCGGGTTAAGAAGGTGTTAGCCATGTTGGCGCGTCAGCACGTCAACGTGAAACTTACCGCTGAGCCGCCGACAACAATATCTGCTCGAGCCGCTCATAATAGCCGGTATCTTCGGCCATGCCTTTGAAATTGAGGAAGCCGGGGAAAAACTCGTTGCGTTTCTCCCACCATTTTTTCTGGCCGGTGGACAGCGCCTTGTCCAGCAGCTTGGAAAGCGCATCTGGCTGTGCGGGATTATAGGACCAGCCCGTCTGCTGTTTGTCCACGATCTCAGGGGTGCCCCCGCGAGCCGTTGCGATGACGGGCACACCATAAATCGGGGCTTCCACGAGAATGCGGCTTTGCGGTTCATGCCAGAGCGACGGCACGATGATGGCATCGGCCACGCGGTAGATATCCTCTGGCCTGACGAAACCCTTGAATTCGACGGGCGCATCTTTCGACATGGTTTTCAACTTCGCCAAAAACTCCTCGCGGCCACGGCCTGCGAGAATGAGCTTAGCATGTGAGCGTTGCGGCAGCGACAGGAAGGCGCGTACGAGATCCTCGACACCCTTTTCCTTGGTGATTGCGCCCAGATAACCAAAGGTGAAGACCGGGCTTGAGGCTTCGTGCCTGCCGATGAGCGACGTCTCGAAGCTGTTTTCGGTGGCGTTGGTGTTGTGCATCACATGCCACTTCGCATCCTCAAACACACCGTTGCTGATAAACCTCTGGCGCAGGGCATCGCTGACGGCGATGATGCTCATATCGCTGCTTGCCAGCTTGCGCATCCGCCGGTTCAGCACGGAACAGTCGAGGCATGGGCGTTCGCAATTGTCGCCGCCGCGAAACATGCTGGTTTTGGGACAGAGCAGTCCGTAATCTCTCAGGTGCAGGCAAACCGGAATGTCGGCATCGCGTGCTGCCAGAAACAAGGCGGGCTGCATGAAGGCGGAATTCTGCGCATAGATGAGATCGAATTTTTCTCGGATAAAAAAGTCGGTCAGCCCCTTAGGACATATAGCGCCCAATGCGGTGCGCAGATGCCAGCGTGCCCGTCGCAGAAATCCAGCCGTGGATTTGCGAGGCAACGGCAGATAGCTGTTCATCCACGGAAGGCGGATGACCCTGATGCCGCCGGGCAGGCGTGTTTCCCCAGGCGGCGCAATCGCGTCTCCCTCTTGACCGAGAGCGAGCACGGTGACGTCATGGCGCTTCCCCAGCTCCATCGCTCCCAGGCGCGCAGATATTTCCGCGCCGCCTTCCTCCTGTGGGGCGAACGTTTGCGATACGATGCAGATTTTCAAATCCGCTTCCCTCTAGACATCAAAATGCTGTGCTGTTCCCTGGGTTGTACTTATGCCGTGACAACTCTTTAAATATATTGAATCTTAATGTGGCAGCATGCACGGTCAATCATGAGATGATGAAAAATAAATCTGCGACCATGAATGGCCGTCTTCCTTGTTTTGACTTGCGACTACAGAAATAAGCGCAAAAGACATCTGGATTGGCGGAAATTTCGTTATACATTCCAACTTGATTAAGGAATATGCGCTTTAAGTGCATCTGCAAGGGCAGGTCGCCGTTCGATCCGATGCCGCAGGTGAGGTGGATCATGAGGATTCTGCACGTATTCGAGACGCTTCCCGGCGGACCTGCGACCTATGCCAATGAGACCATTCCTACACAGATCAACGATTTGGGTGCTGAAAACGTCAGGATCATCGTGCCCGATGCGCATGTGAATTTTCTGAAACATACACCGCGCTCGTGTGTTGCCACCTTCAAGAGACGACGCAGATTAACCGCACTTCCGGCGCTGGCGCGCACCGTCTTACATGAGGCGAAGGCGTTTAAGCCCGATATCATCCATGCTCACTCGACCTTTGCGGGTCTGGTCGTACGGGCCATCGGTGCATTGCCCGGTACATTCCCGCCGATCGTCTATTGCCCGCATGGCTGGGTTTTCGACATGGAATCACTGGGAATGCTGCGTCGACCGGCATCCTGGGGTGAGCGACTTCTCTCGCCACTTTGCCATACCATCATTGCCATATCCGATCACGAGTATCGGCAGGGCATCAACGCGGGCATTCCAGCAGACCATATGGTCGTGATCGAAAACGGCATATCCACGCAAATGCCGGTGGCGAATGCCGCCACATGGGACGATCCGCGCACCAAAGTGCTGTTCGTCGGCCGCCTCGATCGGCAAAAAGGCGTCGACATTCTGTTGCAAGCGGCAGCGGAGCTGAAAGACAAGGCCGTTTTCCGGGTGATTGGCGCGCATGTCACGACCAGAAATACGCTGACGGACGTGATACCATCCAATGTCGAATTGCTGGGATGGAAATCGTCAGAAGACATTGCCGGGCATCTGGCCGTTTGCGACGTGGTGGCGATGCCGTCTCGATGGGAAGGTTTCGGGCTTGTGGCCCTGGAAGCAATGCGCGCCCACAAACCCGTCATCGCATCGCAGGTGGGTGGGCTGCAATCTGTCGTGCTTGAAGGCCAGACCGGGCTTTTGTTTCCGCCAGGTGACCCCCACGCCCTAGCCACCGCCATCGCATCGCGTGGCGCTGACGACTGGGCACGGATGGGAACTGCCGGTTACGCACGCTTCGTCGAACGCTATAGAAGTGAGCGTACTAACAGCACCCTCATGCAGCTTTACCGCACCATCGTGAATGAAGCGCCGGTAGAAAGTCGCAAAATCGCATGACGCATTTCATCAATGGTCGGTTTCTCACCCAAAAGACCAGTGGCGTCCAGCGCTTCGCACGCGAGATCGTCAAGGCGCTGGACCGCCATCTGACATCGACCCGAGCCGGGCACGAGTGGGTGTTGCTGGCTCCTGAAGCTGCAGCGTTGGATATGGAGCTGTCTTCCATCCGACAGGTGAAAACCGGATCGCTGTCCGGCCACCTGTGGGAGCAGACGCAGCTCTTTGCGGCGTCGCGCCATGGGCGCTTGATCAACCTGTGCAACAGCGGGCCCGTGTTGCACGGCAAAAGCCTGACCGTTATTCACGACGCCATGATTTTTCGCACCCCGGAAAATTTTTCGCGCGCCTATCGCGCTGTGCACGGCACTCTGGGACGGGTTCTTGCGCGTCGTGGACGCATTGCAACGGTGTCCGAATTTTCCCGGCGCGAGCTGGGTGAGACAATTGGCGCCAGGAACGTCGCTGTCATTCCCAACAGCTGTGAACATATGACGGCTATTTCCACCGATGAAACGGTGATCGATCGGCTCGGTCTGACACCGGGACAGTATGTGCTGTTTGTCGGCTCTCCGACACCCAACAAGAACCTCAAGCGCGCCATAGAGGCGATGGCGCTCCTGGGCGAGGCTGCACCACGCTTCGTCATCGTCGGTGCTGCGGCGTCCGCCGTTTTCCAAAACCGTGAGCAAGGCTCGGCGCCGGTAACGAGTGACAAGGTCATCTTTACCGGCAGACTTTCCGATGAAGAGATCGTCGCACTTTATACCCACGCATCCGCATTGCTCTTCCCTAGCGTTTACGAAGGTTTTGGCATTCCGCCTCTCGAAGCGATGCTTCTCGGCTGCCCGGTTCTGTCGTCGAATATCGAGCCGGCGCGCGAAGTTTGCAGTGACGCAGCGCTATATTTCCATCCTGAGAACGCACAGGAGATGGCGCAATCCGTCGCTCACCTGCTTGCAAAGCCCGAACTGCGGCAGGACATGATTGCCAAGGGCCACGCACGCGCCAAGGCGTTTTCGTGGGATCACAGCGCGCAGCGTCTGCTCGACGCTGTCTCAGGACTTTGATGTTATGTTCACATCTCATGATATAACGTGCCAAAAGCAGCTTTCCGGCTTTGCCGGATGTGCCTGCATGGTGGAGACATTGCGAAGCTGATGAAGATTTGTATCGTCGCCCAGACATTCGCGCCCCAGGAAGAGGGCGGGGCAGAGATCGTGGCGCGCATCTGCGCGGCAGAACTTTCGCGCCATCATGAGGTCATCATCCTGTCTTTGGGGCTCGAAGGTGACGAGGTCGCGCCTCCAGGTGAAACGCTGAACGAGGATGGCATCCGGTTGGTGCGCGTCAACTGGCACAACAGTTACCTTCCTGGCCCCCGGAAACCATCGGTCAGCAAATTTACGAAGCTGGCCTGGCATATTCGCAGCGCCTTGGGTGCGACGTCGGCTAAAGACGTGAAAGACCTTCTGGTGCGTGAGCAGATCGATCTGGTCTACGCCCACAATTCCGCACGGATGCAGCCGGCTCTCTTCGAGGCGACAAGCGCGCTTGGAATCCCGCTGTGTTTGCACCTGCACGACTATGCGCTGCTGTGCCCCAAATCGAGTATGTTCCGCGGTTCCGGCAACTGCGAACGGCCGTGCCTTGAGTGCCGTGTGCTGACCGCGCGGATCAAATCCAGCGATGGCGACGGTGTGACGGCAATTTCTGTGAGCGATGCCCTGCGTCAGCGCTTCTTGCAAAACGGCGTTCTGCCGAAAGCGGACTGGCACGTGTTGCTCAACGCCAACCGAAGCCAGGCGTTGCTCGATGCCCGATTGATGGGCCGAAAGAGCGGCACCAGCGAACATTTTACCTTCGGATATCTGGGTGCACTGGCGGAAGAAAAGGGCATCGAGGACTTGATCCGCGCCTTCGTCAAACTACCGCACTCGCAAGACGCCACACTTCTGATCGGCGGACGTGGGCGGGAGGACTATGTGCAGCACCTTAAGTCTTTAGCCGGCACAGCATCGATACAGTTCCTTGGCTTCGTGGAGCCAGAAGAGATTTATCGGGTAGCAGATGTGATCGTTGTGCCGTCGCGCTGGCATGAACCTCAAAGTCTGATCCTGATGGAAGCGGCAACTTATGGCATACCGGTCATTGGTTCGGAACGGGGCGGAACACCGGAGATATTGAGAGACCTCGGCACCGGTTGGTGTTACGATCCTGACAAGGACGAGAGCCTCATTGCGGCGATGGATCGAGCTTTGAGCATTGGACATGCGCGATGGTGGCAGGAGCGCGATACCTATTTTCCAGGCATTGCCGAATTTAAAGGCACATCCGAATCGTCTGGCTACTATCAGAGGCTCAACGATATCCTGGTCGCCGCTGCCTCTATATCGAAAAATGCTAAAAAGACTATTGCCTAGACGCGATCCTGGACTTTTAATGGGCTACAGAGACTTTAAAATCTTTGTTTAGGACCGTGAGGCATTCTGGAGCGACTTTGGGGAGACCGGCAACAGGAGCTTGATCGATGAATGCGGGTTTTGATCTGCACGGTGTGGGGAGAACACGGGTGCAAATCGCTGCGGATTATCCAGTGACGTTTTCCGATACGGTCGGTCTGTTCAGGCCGGCCGATGCGTTGGCGTTGCTGAAGACATCTCGGCCCGGCGGGTTGCAGGAACCAACCGACACAGCTGTTCTCTTCGTCGGCTCCTGGGGCTTCGAAGAGCTCTGCGCGCGCAAATTCTGGCAACGCCTTGCCGTCGAATTGTCGAGGCGCGGCATGGCCAGCGTGCGGTTCGATTATCCCGGAACCGGCGACGCCCTCGATCATCAGGACTATGCCACGGGCCTCGATGTCTGGCTTGATACCATCCGCGCTGCGGTAGAAAAACTGAAAGAACTGTCTGGCGCACAGCGTGTCGTGCTGATCGGGCATGGTATCGGCGGGGCGCTGGCGTGGCGGGCCTCGGAGAACATGGATTGTGTCGCCGGTCTTGCCTTGGCGGCCCCGGCTCTTTCCGGTCGCCACTGGCTGCGGGAATTCGTGGCGTTGAGCCGGATTGCCAATGAAGGGGCCATTCAGACAAACCCTCCAGCATCCGGCCCCGCCATGGGTGAGCAGATTATCCCGCAACAGGTGGCGGTCGGGCTGCGGTCGGTCAACATCGCGTCTGCCACGAAGGCACCCGCGCCCCATATTCTGCTGCTCAAGCAGGAAAACCGGCATGCTGATGTCGAGTTTGCCGAACACATCAAGACACTCGGCGTCGAGGTCCGCTCCACGGATTTCGAAGGATATGACCGCTTCATCCGCGACGTGTTGTTTTCCGTGCCACCCGTGGCAGCGATCGAGACATTGGCCGAATGGGCAAAAGACGTCGCCGATCGCGGGATCGTTAATGGCGCGCGAATTGGCGACGTGCCAGTTCCAACACCCGGTGTCCTTATGGGGAGGGGCTTTACGGAAACGCCTGTTCGGTTTGGTGAGGGCGACCGCCTCTATGGTGTTCTGGCCGAGCCTATGGGGCCTCGCAAGGGTGCGACGGTTCTGGTTCTTCCCACGGGTTACGAACGGGCGTCTGGTTGGGGCCGCATCAGCGCGCAACTGTGTCGGGAACTGGCAAGGGCTGGCATTGCCAGTCTGCGATTCGACATGGCCAATATTGCCGATAGCCCACCCGTTCCGACCCGCCCTGAGCAGATCATTTATGGCGACGGGCAATTGAAAGACGTAGAAGAAGCCACCGATTTTCTGGAGCAACGACAGCTGTTTCCTGTCGTCGTTACTGGCAGATGCAGCGGTGGCTGGGCGGCGTTCAAAAGCGGCGTTCGTGATCCACGCTTCAGCGGCGTGGTTGCCGTCAACGTCTTCGATTTCTACATTCCGCCCGATGCCGACGTGGAGGCGCTGTTGATCTCGTCCCGACAGCCCTTGGCCAGCTATGGTGCAAAACTGATCAGCGGTGGTTTCTGGCGCCGGGTATTGAGCGGAAAAGTGCGCATCCGCAACGGTATCGTCAATCTCTGGGCCATGATCATCAGCAAAGCGATTTCGTTCGCAACGCCGCTCATGGTGCGTTTTCCGTTTCTGTCACCGCGCTTTCACGCTCTCTCCAGGGATTTCAAGGCCATTGCCGCCCATGATACGCAGATGACCGTCGTTTTCACCGAAGGCGATATCGGCGCGGCCATGCTGGAAACCAACTTTGGTCCGCGGGGGCGTATGCTAAGCTGCCGCTACGGAAATCCCCGCATCGTGTTCATCGCCGATGCCGACCATAACCTCACCACCGCAGAAGCGCGTCATGCCTGGGCACAGGAAGTCGAAGCAATCGCATTCCGTTTTCCACCCTCTGCGTGAAGGGCGTCAGCGTCTTCGAGGATCAACATAGAACACGGGGCGAGCGCCCCACATGGACGTTGCCCCGTGAAAACGACGTTCTGGCTAGTTGAATTCAGCAGTGGCCGGCGCGGACCGATGAGAGGTTGATGATATCGGCATGGGTCAGCTCGATGTCCATCTCGCTTTGCAAGGCGGATTGGAGAGCCTGTTTCGCGACGTCGATATACCAGCTGGCAGAGGGTGCCCCCAATGTTTCGGCAACGCCTTCGGCATAAGTCAGCATGTTGATGAGGGTCAGGAATTCTTCCTGGCGTTCGTTGATCTGGGCATCGGTTTTTATGGATGTCATCATAAACTCATCGTGGTCAATTGCGATGCACCCTTATAAAGGGCTGCAACTTATTTTGCGCGTTGCAAAACCGTTGCACACGCAGAGCTTGATTTTCACCACAACAATTTCATCCTATTATAGGTACATTTTTCGGAATAACGGCGTTGCGTTGAACTGCCAATCGGCCGCTTCTGTCGGAAACGCCGTTTGCTGCATCGCCTCAAGCAGCTTCATAGCGTCGAGCTTTTTCTGATCCACCCAACAATGAGCGAGAATGGGCTTGAGCGTTTCGACACCAATGCCGGACAGGGTGGCGATGCTCTTCCAGCTTCTGCGTTTGAAAAACAGCGCTTGTGCTGCATCGTCCAGTGCCTGACACGAGGCTGCGCTCAGTGTGCCGAGTTCGGATATTCTGGCGATGGTCGCCTGGACGTTGACCAGCGGGATGGTTGAGGGTGGATATCCAAGTTCAGCCGGACCATAGGTCAGCGCGACATCGGCATCATCCACTCGCCTGCCGGATACATAGTCCTCGAAGATGGTGCCGATGCCGATCATGCCGAAATCTGCACATTCGGCTGCCCGCAACGCGCCCATGCTTGCGGCACCCAGCACCGTGATGTTTTTCGACAGGGCAAACAGCAACTCTTTGTGCCAGACAGGTGCCACCATTTCGAACTGCCCGTCGATCAAGCCTATTGCGGTCGCACCATCTGCAACCGCGCGCATGACGTCCCCCTGACAAGCGGGCGGACGGATATCGATGTCTGAGGCCGCAAACTGGCGCGCATTCGGCAAACTCGGGCCGACGAAGACAACCTTCATCACAAGGCCCTGGAGAGCGCGCGACTACCAAACCGCCGGTGCCGGTCTCCATCGGGGTTTTCAAGCTGCGGCGCGATGACCTTGACGACGGCCACAGGCAACCATTCCGGTGCGAGATCGACGGCGTAAAGCTTTTGAATGCCGCAGCCTGCAAGTTCGTCCAGAACCAGGGAAAGAGATTGCTCTGTCGATGATGCGCCGAGAAAAGGAAGGTCGTTCAAACGCTTGGCAGCTGGAGCGTCGAGGGCTGCGATTGTCGAAGGGTGGGTCGTGTCAGAAAATATCTCCGGCAGCAGGTCGTCTCGGGCACCGGCAATGAAGGTCATGCGGGACTGGACAGATTCGGTTATGGCTCTCATCGCCGCGATGGCCGGTGAGGTCGAGGCCCCGGCGCCAAGCGTGATGTCGACATGGCGAATCGAACGACCATTTTTGCGATTTTTAGGCCCGAGTAATGCGACAATGCAGGGTATTCCCAAATCTGTCGTGATGTCGAACAGGGCAATCTCCAGACCGGCACGCTCTATTTTGGCCAAGGTGTCACGCAGCTGTGGTTCGACGATCACTTTCGTGTCGATTGCGGATTTGTATCGCTTGGTCACGGGCGTGATCTGCCACAACGTCAATGCATCCCGCTCCACACGCTCCAGCAGGCCGTGCAAAATCGCCTCATCGCGCGTGTTGCCCGAAGCGAGCCCGTCGGATGACTGCCAATAACGTGGGGATATGACGGTTCGGTCAAGGTGAATAGCGTCGAATGGCAGCCATATCTGGGAGCCTGTCAGCATATGCTGAGCTCGCGCCCAGGTGATCTCTTCGCTTGGGCTTACCGAGTTGGCTTGCGGCGAGAGCAGGCTGTCCAAGGTATCATATGTGTAGCCTGATACTTCAAGCGTCTCCCGGCTTGTCATACGTAACTGACAAGAGGGATTGGTAGCGACCGATCGCTCGATTGCTTCCATCGCCGCAGATGTTTTGGCCGCCGCGTCATCCATGCCCTTGCCTTGGGCGATGACAATTGCTTTGGCGTTCGGAGCAAACGCGCACCATACCGGAATACCGATGTCATCGAGACCTGTCTGCCGAGCCAGTCTGGTGATGCCGAGGCGACGAAGAAAAGGCGAAACCCTTGTCAAGGTTTCGCCTGGAGGACATGCGCGATGATTATCGAGCTGCAAGATCAGCAGTCACCTTCGTGAATACCGCCTGCTCCCAAGGTTTCTGCGGACGCGGCGATAGCAAAGTCGATCCCTTTGGTGATTGTCACGCAAGAGGCGCGCAGGGATGCGGCTTTGGCCAGTTCCCCTGTGAGGGGATCTTTAATCGCTGTGATCGTTCCTGATTGCAGATCGGCCAGCCAGAGACCCTCTTCGCCCTCAAGTCCCAGAATAACTGCTTTTGTCATGGTATTCCCTGCCTAAAATCCAGCCCTCTTGAGGCCTTCACGATATAGTTCAGTCTGCCACTGTTCCTTGTGGGGAATAACAGCCAACCAACGTTCCAAATCAAAGCTTGGATTGTCTTCAAAAACTTTTGCACGATGGGCGCGAGCCTTGTCAATTGCCCCGAGCATTCCGCAGCAGGCCGCAGCTAGTCTGGACGCAGCGCGTTTGTTGTCCATCTGATCGATGTAATTCAGGGCTTGATCATATTCCTGTAAAAAGTAGCTTGCACCTGCTGCTGTCCAGAAATAGATATCCGGCGAAATCGGGTTGAGCGAAATGGCGTGTTTGATTTTCACCATCGCACTGACCGGATCACTTGCATGGATCAAACTGTCGGCGTGACTTGCCAGAACATCGGCATATTGGGGGCTGAGATGTTCAGCTTGAGACAGTGCGGCCAGACTATCATCGATCCTGCCCATAAAAAGGCGGCTGACGCCCAGCTCTTTGAAGCCGCTAGCAAATCCATCATTTTCCTTGATGGCACAATCGGCAAAATACTGAGCTTTTGTCAGAAGTTCTTCGTCACACCGTGCAGTCAATATCCACTCTGTGGTCAAGGTGCGTGACATTGCTGCAAGCGCCTCGGGTAGATCATTTCCGTGCTCCAGCGCCTCTTTGAAATATTTCCGTGCGCGCCGTATCGACGGCAGGCTGACGCTCGACAGGGTTTGCAAGCCCTTGAGATAGAGGAAATAAGCCTCTGGCCTACGGGTGAAATCACGGACTGCGCCCTGGTGCAAACCGATTCTGAACATCAGCTCCCGTTGAATGGCTGTTGCCATCGTCTCGCGGTGCGAGGCGATGGCAACAGGGGATAGCTCGAAGCGGTCGGCCCAGATGATTTCTTCCGTTGGCGTGAAAATCAGCTGAACGAACAGATGTGTGTCGTTTCGTCTGCTGTCGAGCGCATAGACAACATTGTGCTTTTCAAGTGCTGCCGCCTTGTCTTTTGATGCCTGTATACGCTCTGATGTATAGGGTGCGACAACCGAGACAGTGCGGCTGCTGCAAAGCCCGATCGTCAAATCCTCGATCAAGGCGTTCAAGATCGAACCTTCGCGGTTGGCTTCTTGTGAGGTTGATGGCGGCAGAAGTGCGATACGCGGCTGTGGCGTCTGCGTCTCTCCAACGGGCTCGCCGGACATGATATGTGCAGGAAGGATCCGCGCGATGGGCGTGGCTGGCAAAATCGCGCTTCTGCCACCCGTCAGACCTGAAGCCAGATGCCGGCGAATGTCGTGATCGTCAGGGTCGGCCTCTAGCAGGAGGACGGCTGTCCGTCTCAGTTCAGTTTTGATGTCGGGGCTTTGTGTCTCAGAGCCTATTATTTCAAGGAATTGCGCACGCAGCGTGCCAAGAAGCCTTCTACGGACATCTCTCACCCATGTGTCGAGCGCCGTTTTGCCATCTCCCAGAGACGGTAAAAACCGCATCGCAATCGCAGAACAGGCGGCTTGGAGACGTTCAACCGGCGTCGCGATCTGTGTGAAATCAAGATCGCAGGACAGCATCTGGAGATTGATAGAAAGACTGTTGCCGTCAATCGTTATCGGCGGGGAGGGTGCATTCTGGGTCGCAAGTGAAAAGCGACGCAGCATCGAACGCAAATTCGTCGATGCTGCGTGACCATGACCGGGCCATAACAGATTGGCGGCATCTCGCCGCGCAACCGGTTTGCCGATGTCGTAGAGATAAGCACATAGGAACAAGGATTGGGTTGGAACGCTGATGACGTTACCAGCCTCATCTTCCAGATTGCATCTGCCGAGTGTCGCTAATCTGAAGGCCATCTTGCTCAGTGTGTGGTGGATGCAGAGGTCTCTGTGCTGCTCTTTTGCGTGTCCGCGCCGCTGCTGTTGCCCAGTGACTGGACGAGTTCCAGGACGCGGCGGCGAACACGGCTGTCTTCGATCGTGCAAAATGCCCTTGCCAGCGATATGCCTTCCTTCGAGTTCATGAACTGCGACAAGAGGCTGGGTTCGGCTAGCGGTTTGTCGTCGGCGGAACCGGGGCTTCCCTCGAAGAAATAGGAGATGTGTACATCCAGCAATTCCGAGATGTGCTGCAGGCGGCTGGCGCCGACCCTGTTTGTGCCCTTCTCGTATTTCTGAACTTGCTGGAACGTGATCCCAAGCCCATCACCCAGTTTTTCCTGGCTTAAGCCGAGCATGACACGGCGCATGCGAATACGTGAACCCACGTGGATATCGATATCGTTGGGCGATTTTTTCATGGTGATGCGAAACTCCAAACCCTGAGGCTATTTGCATGATTGCTGAAACTTGAGGTGATCGCAACGGGTCGGCAAAATAAGTCCCATGCGCGGTATTCTATAATGAGCGGGCAATCCGGTGCGAATGCGACGTCTCATTTTAATCAGGTTATTTCGGGCAGGACGATGACGGCTGAAGGTCAAATCCGGCAAGCCCCAGATTTTGGGACTTGCCAGCTATTGCAGTTTTGTCGTTGGCATCGGCTTCAGCTTCGTCATCAATGCGCCGTAGGGCAAAAGCATGACGAGGCCGACAACAATCTTTACCGTGAGATCACCCAATGCCCACGAGACCCAGCGCGGTGCTTCGCTTGCGAAGATACCGAGGATAGGGGCCTGTTCGATGGCAAAAGCATCGTTGGGGCCGACGAATGAGAAAGTCGCGGCAAAGGCAATCGAGAAGAAGAGAGCGGTGTCGAGCACAGAGCCCAGCATGGAGCCCGCCAAAGGTGCACGCCACCAGCTTTGCTGGCGAAGGCGATTGAAGACCGAGATATCGAGAAGTTGGCCGATCAGATAGGCGGTGCCGGACGCAACGGCAATGCGCGGGATCGATGTCCAGAATGACAAGAATACGCCGACGACGAAACCCGCAAGCACCACCCGTCTTGCAACGGATGGACCGAACTGGCGGTTGGTCAGGTCTGTGATGAGAAAGGCAACCGGGTAGGTGAAGGCACCCCAGGTGAGAAGGTCGCCAAGATTGATGCCGAAGAGAGTGCCCGATAACGGGTACTGAACTAGAATGTTCGATGCCACGACAACGGTGGTCATGAGCAAGATGTAGACGAGCATAAAGCGTTGATAGGGCATTTTTTTATCCTGGGTGATGCCACCAGTTGGAGCGGAATAAAAACACACAAAAGGCTTGAGCGGCAATTGCCATTCAAGCCTTCTGAGTGTTCGTGATATTGACGCCGCTAATTAAGCAGCAGCAACGGCTGTTTCAACAGTCTTCTTGGCGATCTGGCGACGCAGCAAACGAGCGCGCATCGAAAGGTCGCTTTCGCTGGACTTGAGAAGGAACAGGTCAAGACCGCCACGATGCTCAACGGAGCGCAGGGCAGCTGCGGAAACACGCAGACGGAAGCGCTGGCCGAGAGAATCGGAAATCAACGTAACCTGGCAGAGGTTCGGAAGGAACCGGCGCTTGGTTCTGTTGTTGGCGTGGCTGACGTTGTTGCCCGTCTGGACGCCCTTGCCGGTCAATTCGCATACACGGGACATGGGTACACCTATTTGTTGTCGTCTGTTTTACCAACGGTTCGCTATCCGGCAAAATCCGGTCAGCAATCCAACTGGCAATGATTGGAAAGTTGCGGTTCTATAGTCAGACAGGGAGCATCAGTCAAGCCGCCCACTCTTTTTTGTGAGCCATTTCACTGGATTTCCCCACCGCTCCGCTTTTTTATTGCCATAACTCAGCGTATATCATCGCGGCATAAGGCGGCCTTTCCTGCCTGTCGAGGTGTTACCCGAATGAATGTCAAAGCACAAAGGTTTTTCACGGCCATCGTCGTGACACTTGCAAGCATCTCGCCCGTTCTGGCCGCAGAGACCCGGCATGACAGCGAATACAGCATCAATCTGGGTGTGCTGCCCATTGCGCGCGCGAATTTCTCAACGCGCATGAATGGCGCAACCTATTCCATTTCCGGGTCCTTCAGTTCGGCTGGCATTGCCAGCGTATTGAAAGATATTTCCGGCAAGACCAATGTGTCGGGCGCAAAGCGCGGCAACCGAATGCAGGCGAGCGAATATTCGCTGGTCTACAAGGATGGCAAGCGCACGCGCACCTATGATGTCCAATATCGAAACGGCAATGTGACATCGACGACCGTGAACCCGGAGCCGAAATCGCGCCCCGACAATTGGGTTGATGTCAAAGATCGCGATCTGCGCTCGGTGCTTGATCCGATTTCCGGGCTGCTGTTTCCCGTCGGAGGTCGCATCTGCCCCACCCGCCTGCCGATCTATGATGGCGAGTCGCGTCTCGATCTCGTTTTGAGTTCCGGCGGTACGAAGCCCTTTACCACAGAGGGTTTTACCGGTGATGCGATTGTTTGCAACGCGCGGTATGTTCCGAAATCGGGCTTTCGAAAGGGCCGCAAGGACATCGAATATCTGAAGTCGATTTCCATGGAAATCTGGTTTGCAAAGGCAAGCAACATGGACGTCTATGCGCCCGTGTACGCACGCATACCGACCAAGGTTGGACAAGTTTACATCACAGCGACCAAATACGGCGGGTAAGCCGGACGCTGGGAGCCTTGCTCCTTCTCCCGCAAAGAATATATCGCCGTCGCATGGCCGTGGTTGCAGGCATCAGAAACGATCCTTGCGGGTTCTGATCTCGGCAAACACTTCGGCATCCGTGGCGCCCTCGAGACCAAGATGCGCGCGAATGGCTGGATCGGCGACGCGCATATAGGGATTGGTCTGTTTTTCGAGACCGATGGTCGTGGGAATGGTGAACGCGCCCTTGTTTCGCAAGGCCTCGATCCCGCTGGCTCGTTGCTGAAGCGCGGCATTATCCGGATCGACGGTCACCGCGAAACGGGCGTTGGACAGCGTATATTCGTGGCCGAAATAAACGCTGACATCATCGGGCAGTGCCATGAGTTTCTGGAAAGAATGCCACATATCGGAAGCGGGTCGCTCGAACAGACGTCCACAGCCAAGGGCAAACAGGGTGTCTGCTGCAAAAAGCAGGGCATCATCCGGCAGGTAGTAGCAGATGTGACCGGCGGTGTGGCCCGGCGTGGCAATGACCTGCACGCGATGACCTGCAAAGTCGAATTCGTCACCATCGGCGGCTGATTTGTCCAGGCCTGGTATGGCGATTGCCTCATCATGCGGCCCGTAAATCGTGCAGTCGAATTTTTCCTTCAGCGCTAGGTTGGCTTCGACATGGTCCTGGTGGTGATGCGTCGTGAAAATATGGCTGAGCGTCCATCCGCGCCGGTTGAGCGCACCGATGATGGGTGCTTCCTCGGGCGCATCGATGGAAACGGTTGCACCTGTTTCGCTATCGTGCAGCAGAACACCGAAATTGTCGCTGCGGCACGAAAAGACTTCTATTTCCAACGGCTTCATGTCTCTTCTCCCTCTTGTGCGTTCCAGATCATTGGTTTTGCAATGTAGGCTCTGGCGCCTTGAAGTCCAACTGCGGCCTGCTACATTCGCTTCATGAATACCGATATTGTCGATCTGCGCGAATTTTATCATTCCCCTCTCGGTCGCTCGGCCGAGCAGGCGATTACCATGGCGCTATCGACGCTGTGGCCAAGTCTGCCGGATGAGCGGCTGGTGGGCATAGGTTACGCCGTACCGTTTCTCGACCGCTTTCGCCACGACACCGAGAGAACGTTCGCTTTCATGCCGGCGGGGCAGGGGGCGGTGAACTGGCCCGCTGGCGAGCGGTCGTCGACTGCGCTTGTCTTTGACGAGGAACTGCCGTTACCGGATTCGTCCATCGATCGTATCTTGATGGTGCATTCCCTGGAGTTTGCGGAAAATCCCCGCGAGACCCTGAAGGAATTATGGCGCGTTCTGGCGCCTGGTGGGCGGCTTGTCATCGTTGTTCCAAACCGGCGCGGCGTATGGGCGCGCATGGAACATACGCCCTTCGGCTCCGGCCGTCCCTATTCCCGCGGGCAGTTGACCGGACTGTTGCGGGAAACGAATTTTACGCCCGGTGCCTCGGCCGAAGCCCTGTTCTTCCCGCCGTCCAAGGTCAGATCGGTTCTTCGTTTTCGCAGGGTTCTGGAAACCACGGGGCGCAAGCTGTGGCCGGTTTTTTCCGGTGTCATCGTGGTGGAGGCACAAAAGCGGCTCTATCAGGGGCTGCCTGTGACGCAACGAGCATCGCGCCGTGTGTTCGTGCCAGTGCTTGCACCGCAAGGGATGCCGACAGCCAGAGCGGGCAAGGAACCGCGCAAGCCGCGCTGACACTCGACAAACGCCCCATTCCAGTCTAATGCCTGCGGCATTGTCTGGCCGGATTTTCCGGCGTTTTTCCAAGGGTCGATGAAATGAGTGCAGAGCTTAACCAACCTGTCCCGCGTCCAGGTATTCTGGATATTGCCGCCTATGTTCCGGGCAAGGAGCACGTGGACGGTGTGGCCAAGGTCTATAAGCTTTCCTCCAACGAAACGCCGCTCGGGCCAAGCCCCAAGGCGATCGAGGCCTTCAAGACTGCCGCTTCGAACCTTGAAATCTACCCTGATGGCCAGGCGATTGCCCTGCGTCAGGCGATTGCCGACGTGCATGGGCTGAACGTTGCCAATATCCTGTGTGGTAATGGCTCAGACGAATTGCTGGGTCTGCTGTGCCACGTCTATCTAGGTGCGGGCGATGAGGCGATCATCACCGAACACGGCTTTCTGGTCTACAAGATCCAGATCATGGGTGCTGGTGCTGCTGCGATCACCGTAAAGGAAAAAGACTGCGCGATCGATGTGGATGCGATTCTTGCTGCCGTGACGCCAAAGACAAAAATGGTGTTCATCGCCAATCCCGGCAATCCGACGGGCACCTATGTTCCGGTCTCCGAAGTGCGCCGCCTTCAGGCCAGTCTGCCCAAGCATGTCATTCTGGTGCTGGATGCAGCTTACGCCGAATATGTCCGTAAGAACGACTATGAGGCAGGGTTGGAACTGGTTTCCGGCAATGCCAATGTCGTCATGACGCGCACCTTTTCCAAAGTGTACGGTCTTGCAGCGCTTCGCGTGGGCTGGATGTATGGACCGGTAGCCATTGTTGACGCACTGAACCGCGTACGCGGTCCGTTCAACATGAACGCACCCGCCATTGCCGCCGGTGCCGCCGCCATCCGTGATCAGGCCTTCATGCAGAAGGCGGTGTCCCACAATCTCGAATGGCTGGAAAAGCTGACGCAGGCTTTCACCGACCTTGGCCTTGAGGTGACGCCATCCGTCACCAATTTCATCCTCATCCATTTCCCTGATGTTGAGGGCAAGCGTGCCGCTGATGCCGATGCATTTCTATCGCGCCGTGGTTATATTTTGCGTGCGGTTCGCGGTTACGGATTTGCCAATGCACTGCGCATGACGGTGGGATCGGAAGAGGCCAATCTTGGCGCTATCGCCGCGCTCAAAGACTTCATGGGCAAAGCATGACTGACATTTTATTCGACCGTATCGCCCTGATCGGCATCGGCCTGATCGGGTCGTCCATCGCGCGCGATATCAAGGAACTGGGTCTGGCGCGGGAGGTGGTGATTTCCACCCGCAGCGCCGAAACGCTGAAACGGGCGGAAGAACTGGAGCTTGGAACCGCCTACACCGTGTCTGCGGCAGATGCGGTCAAGGATGCCGACCTGGTGATCGTATCCGTACCGGTTGGCGCATCTGGCGCTGTGGCCGAACAGATCGCGCCGCATCTGAAAGCAGGCGTCATCGTAACGGATGTGGGCTCCACCAAGGCATCGGTGATCGCGCAGATGGCACCGCACATGCCGCAAAACGTCCATTTCATTCCCGGCCACCCGCTGGCGGGCACGGAAAAGTCGGGGCCGGATGCCGGTTTTACGGGTCTTTTCCGTGACCGTTGGTGCATCTTCACGCCCTTGCCGGGAACGGATGTTGATGCGCTTGCCAAGCTCAGGTCGTTTTGGGAAAGGCTGGGTTCGCGGATCGATGAGATGGATGCAGAGCACCACGACAAGGTGCTGGCCATCGTCTCGCACCTGCCGCATATCATTGCCTATAACATCGTCGGCACGGCAGACGATCTGGGCACGGTGACGGAATCGGAAGTTATCAAATATTCCGCCTCCGGTTTTCGCGATTTCACCCGTCTGGCCGCATCCGACCCCACCATGTGGCGGGATGTGTGCCTGCACAACAAGGATGCGATCCTTGAAATGCTGGCGCGGTTTTCAGAGGATCTGGCTTACCTTCAGCGCGCCATCCGCTGGGGTGAGGGCGACAAGCTGTTTGAGCTTTTCACCCGCACCCGCACCATCCGCCGTTCCATCGTGCAGGCTGGTCAGGACGTCGATACGCCAAACTTCGGCCGCCCGACGCCCAATCAGAAGACGTAACGAGTTCAGATCGGCGGTATCTTTCCAAGGGGAATGAAGCCGCTGACGGTTGCGCGGCCGCGATCGACCACCAGATCGACCGATGTCCTGTCGCCGCCGCCTGCCAAGGCGCGCAGAAGTTTGCGGGCGGTGTCGATGGTGGATTGCAGCTGCGGGAAGGTCTGCTTGGCGTTGTCGGCCCAATCGCCCAGCTTTTCGATTTCCAGTTTAAACTGTCCGGTGAGATAGCCCTGATCGTCAAACGAGAAGGGGCCGGTGATGCGCATGGTGCGACCATCGCCGATGTCGAGCATGACGCGGCGCAACTCACCGCTGGCACCATAGAGCCCGGTACGGTCGCTGCCGTCGATCATGCCAGCCTTGCCGGCAAGCGTCACGTCTGCGATGGCGTTGAGGCGCGGCAGAAGCTGCGGCCAGTCCTTGATCACGGTCGATGCGTCCGTCAGCGTGATGGCACCATCGAGATCCGCACCGTTCTGGCGCAGATGAACTTCCGTTTTGGCGGCATCGAAATCGATCGTCTGGGCCGTGACAGACGAGACTGCGGTTGCTTTCAGCCCGTCGATGACCACAGATGTGCGATCAACGCCCCTCAACTTCGTCACGAGGCTGGACTGCATATTGGCCCATTGCGCGGAAATGTTCAGCCCGTGACCGGTCTGGATGGTTGCAAGCGAATCCAGTTCCCACACGATGTGACGTGGTGCGTAGATCTGCGCTGCCGAACGCAAGGCACCAAACGACGCCGTCATGTCATTGCGGGTGTTCTTGACGTCGACCTTGGAGCAGAAGAGACCGATGCGGAACGGATAGCCCCTGAAGGCAATGTCTTTGCACTCACCGGTGATGCCAGCGGAGCCGCCGGGGGCCAGCGTGCGAATAACGGTTTCCTGAAGCCGTTGGGCGGCGTAGAACCAACCGGCGGAGTAGATGGCAACGAAAATTATGATCCCAAGACCGAGAAAAAGGTATTTTCTGCCTGTTCGGGATTGGCTTGACGCTGCCATGATGATCTCCAATGGTAAACACAGGTGATTTGCTTTGGCTTGCGATATGGACGATTTTTGGGTCTTTGGCTATGGTTCGTTGATGTGGAACCCGGGCTTCCCGTTTCAGGAGCGCCAGCAGGCACGACTGTATGGCTATCGCCGGTCGCTGTGCATTCGCTCCAATGTCTATCGTGGCACCGATGAAAATCCCGGACTGGTGCTCGGTCTCGAGCGCGGTGGCTCATGCCATGGTGTGGCGTTTCGGGTTGCAGATGCAGATCGCGAAGCCGTGCTTGAGTATCTGCGCGAACGGGAACTGGTCAGCAATGTCTATAAGGAACGGGTGATCTCAGTCGGCCTGATGGATGGCAGGCGGCAACCGGCCATGACCTATGTGGCTGATCCCGACCACCCGCAATATATCGGCGGGCTGGCCTTGGAAGAGGCAGCCAAGATCGTGCGGCATGCGTCGGGGCGTTCAGGCCCGAATGTCGACTACGTGTTCAACACGGTCCAGCACCTTCAGGACATGGGCATCCGCGACGCCGTACTCGAGCAGATCGCTGCCAATGTCGAGGCTCAGCCTGCCGTCTTGCCCTGAAGCTCTGCCAGTCTTTTTTGTGCTGTAGGCGGTAGAGGAAGAGACGGATTGTCGCGCGCGGTTTCCAGCAGCAATTCGTCGCTGGCCCGTTCCGTCACCTCGATCAACTGTTTGAAGAAAACATCGGGGTGCAGGCCGGGCTCAATCGGCGGCAAGATGCGCACCTTGAAATGGCCGGGATAGCGCATGGTGGAGCGGCGCGGCCAGAAGAGACCGGGGTGCATGGCGACAGGCACAACGGGGACTTTGAGGTCGCGGTAGAGGCGGGCAATGCCATAGCGGTATTCAGGCTCGGCACCGGGCGGGCGGCGCGTTCCCTCAGGGTAAATGATCAGCTCGCGTCCCTTAGCCATTTCTTCCTTGGCGCGCTCCATGACCTTCAGCATGACCTTGCCGCGCGCGGCGCGGTTGACCGGGATCATCCGCTGCTTGGCGACATACCAGCCGAAAAGCGGTATCCACATCAGCTCACGCTTCAAGATATAGACCGGGTCCTTTAGGTTGGGCAGCAGCGCGTAAGTGTCCCAGAACGACTGGTGCTTGGGCGCAAAGATGCAGCCGGTCTCGGGAATGTTTTCCAGCCCTTCGATCTCGAATGTCGTGCCGACAATCTTTTCCATCAGCCAGTGATTGGAGCGCGCCCAGGCCTTGGGGATCTCGAACGCGACTTTTCGCGGCACGATGAAGTAGATCGGCGTCAGCACCAGCATGCGCACGATGAGATTGAGGTAAAACAGCGTGTTGAACAGAATGGAACGCAGTCTGAGCATAAAAGGCTTCTCCCGGCGCGCGTTCAACCAAAGAAGCGTTCTTCGATGTGGTACGCGGCATGGAACGCCTACACGAAAACGATGGGTCTCAACAAGACCCACGCGATGCAGGAACGCAGGCAAGAGAAATTTTAGCGAAGAGCGCTTGCGGTGTTGTATATGAGCAAGCGCGTTGCCGCCCGTGCTCATGTTACGATATGCAACGCCCGTCCAAGTCAGACTGCACGTCAAGCCTCCGCGCACCGTGCAGGCTCTCATTATAAAGCACATATCCCACAAAGCCCGGCATGCGTCTCCAGCGCTTGGGAAAGCGCCTTGAGTTTAATTTTCCCCCAATCGCATCGACAATTGGAATAAGAATTCCTCCTTCATGCTGAAGATTGGTCGCCAATCGTTATGCACTATAGGTATTTTCCATACACTAGGGCGGCAAACAGGATGTTGCCCGATGGGAAGTCTCGGTCAGTCAATAAACATTCGAAAGTCATCGTGTGTGGTTCGTGGACAGACGACGAAACACCCGCGGCTGCCATCGTCTGGATTTTTCAACGGACTGACGTTTCCGACCGCCAACGAAAGTGACTTCACGCCTGGCGTTTTTCAGCAACGGACCGAGCGTGCAGTCCACGAACTCTTAGACATTTCAGCATTGATCACTCTGCCAACCCGTCCGGTTTCCAGCAGGTACGCGGTGCTTGTCGCCGCCCACGCCTGACCATTTCGAGAGGAACATTATGATGTCTTTTGCCAAGAGAGAACCGTTGAAATTTGCCTACTGGGTCCCCAATGTCTCGGGCGGTCTGGTCATTTCCAACATTGAGCAGCGGACCAGCTGGACAATTGAATATAACAGAAAGCTGGCGCAAATCGCCGAAGCCAACGGTTTTGATTACGCTTTGAGCCAGATACGGTTCACCGCCGGTTATGGCGCGGAATTCCAGCATGAATCGGTGGCGTTTAGTCATGCGCTGTTGGAATCCACGACCACGTTGAAAGTGATTGCCGCTCTTCTTCCAGGACCGTGGAACCCTGCGCTTGCAGCCAAGCAGATTGCGACGATCAACCATCTGACCAATGGCCGCGTTGCGGTCAACATCGTCAGCGGCTGGTTCCGTGGAGAGTTTCATGCCATCGGAGAGCATTGGCTCGACCACGACGAACGTTACCGCCGCTCCGAGGAGTTCATCAGGGCGTTGCGGGGTATCTGGACCGAGGAGAACTTTACCTTCAGCGGTGATTTCTATCGCTTCAACGACTATTCTCTGAAGCCGAAACCCTTGGACCCGCAACCCGAAATCTTTCAGGGCGGCTCCTCGCGCGCAGCTCGTGATATGGCGTCGCGTGTCTCGGATTGGTACTTCACCAACGGCAATACGCCGGAGGAAATCGGCAAACAGGTTGCCGACATTCAAGGCAAGGCGAAGGAAAATGGCCATACCGTGCGTGTCGGCGTCAACGCTTTCGCAATCGTTCGCGAGACGGAAGAGGAGGCAAAAGCGGTTCTGGCCGAGATCATTGAAAAGGCCAATCCTGACGCCGTCAACGCGTTCGGCCATGAGGTCAAGAATGCCGGTAAGTCCTCACCGGAAGGCGAAGGCAACTGGGCGAAATCCTCCTTCGATGATCTGGTACAGTATAATGACGGCTTTCGATCAAATCTCATCGGAACGCCCAGACAGGTCGCCGAGCGTGTGGTCGCTCTGAAGCGCGCCGGCGCCGATCTCATCCTCCTTGGCTTTCTGCACTTCCAGGAGGAGGTCGAATATTTCGGCAAGCATGTGATTCCTCTGATCCGTGAAATCGAGGACGCCGAGACCGTGAGGGCGGTGGCGGCAGAGTAGATACAACATGCTGGTCGGTTGGCTGGTGGTACGACAAGAAACAAACCCGCAGTTATCGATCTGCGGGTTTGCTTATGGCGTGATGCTGTTTCGCAACCCGTTGTTGCCCTTGCCAAGGCCGGTGATATCGCGTGCAGCGACGGCCACGAACTTGATATATTCGATGATCATGGTGCGCACGACATCCGGGTTTACGAACCAGTTGGTGCGGGCCAGATCCGAATTGATGACGGGGTAGGCGATGAAATTCGTATCGGGGCTTGTGCTGCGCAACTCGTGAAGCGAGCGATGCATGTGGTAATTGTTGGTGACGATGACGACCGATGTGTAGCCGCGATCCTTGATCCATTTCGACGCTTCGTTGGCGTTGCCGATCGTATCGACGGCCTGATAACCCATGTCCACGCAGCAGGCAAAAAGATCAGAAGAGCTTTGCGTCATCTTTCTGATCTGGGCGCGGCTAGTGGCGGGGTTGACGCCGGAGATCAGCAATCGCTTGCCAACGCCATCCCGAAGCAGGCCGACGGCCTGATCTATGCGCAGATAGCCTCCGGTCAGAACGATGATAGCATCCGCCTTGGTGCCGGAGGGCGGCCGCATGGATGCAACGGAATCGGCAAACCACAGGAAACCACCGAAAACAGCGCCGACAATGACCACGCAAAGCAGAATGGTTATCCGCACGAAACGGCGCAAACGACCGCGACGTGAAAGCCATCCGTTTCGCGTCGTTGTGGTCGATTCGTCATCAGGGTCTGTGCGACTCATTGCCATGAGTTATCCATAAGCTTGCATGAAGACAAGGAACAGGCAGTTGTGGCGACTTGGTGGCGCACGCCTCGCTGTCTTACACACCTTCACTTTTCGAAGGATCGGAACGAACGCGATCAATGTCATCGATGGTGCGAATGACGGTGAGGCGTGCCGTGAGCGTGGTCAGCAGAGCGATCACCATCATGGTTGCGAAAATGCCGATATAGCCCTCCACGCCCACCGAAAAGGAGCCGAACAAGGCGCTGGCCTGATCGCTTTGTGGGGTGGCGAGCGAACGCGATTGCCAAAATCCAGCTGCGAGAAAGACGGCGGCCGCCAAGGCGCTGCCGGCTCCCGAACCCTTTAGACTGATTTTCAAAAAGTGCTTTTGAAATTCTCGTGCGACGAAGCTGCTTTCCGCGCCAACGAAATGCAGAACCTCGACGATATGCCGGTTTCCCGAGAGCGCACCGCGTGTGGCAAAAACCACCGTCAAAACCATGGCGCTGAAGACCAGGATCAGCACGCCGAGCCCGATCATGACCGTGGTATGGGCCATGGAGACCAGACGATCGACCCAGGTGCGGTGGTCATCGAGAAAGGCCTGCGGTATTTCCGTTTTCAGCATCGCACGCATGGCTTCGAAATCGGGCGGGTTGGTTTCATCGATGGTGATGATGACGAGGCGCGGGACTGGCAGTTCGGACAGATCGAGGCCTGCGCCAAGCCAGGGCTCCAGAAGACGCGCGGTCGCGGCTTCATCCATGACGGTGCCTTCGCGCGTACCGACGAAGCCCAAAGCCAGATTACGGGCCTTGTTGAGTGCGGCATCCATATCCAGCCCTTCCTCGGGCTTGATCTGGATGGTGATCTCGCGGGAAATCTGGCTTTGCCAGCTGGTGGCCGTGGTGCGCACCATGCTGACGGCACCAAGCGTCAGGCATGCCAGAAACGCCATGATCGCGATGACGACAATCAGCGCATTGCCCTGAATATTGGACGGCGGCAGGATCGGCGCCATCGGGCGGATGCGCATTTGCGGCAGCTTGGGTGCGGCTTTCTGTTCGGGCTTGAGTGGCTTTCGGTTCATCTCATTCATAAACGTCGAGCCGCCCTTCGGTCAGAATCATGCGACGCGCATCCACCTGATCCATCAGACCGAAATCATGGGTGGCGATAACGACGGCCGTACCCAAGCGGTTCAACTCCATGAACAGATTGAGGAGCCGTTTTGCCATGGGAGGATCGACGTTACCGGTCGGCTCGTCGGCAAGAAGAATTTCCGGCTGGTCCATCAGTGCGCGCGCGATCGCTGCGCGCTGCTTTTCACCACCGGACAGGATCGGCGGCAAGACATTGATGCGTTCGCCCAAGCCCACCCATTTCAAAAGCTCTATCACATCATTGCGATAAGCGCTCTCTTCCTTGCCACGCACGCGCAGAGGCAGGGCCACATTTTCGTACGTGGTGAGATGATCCAGCAGGCGAAAATCCTGAAACACGATGCCGACGCGGCGGCGCAGCAACGGCAGCTCGCTGCGCGGGATGCGCGACACATCGCGGCTGAACATGCGAATATGCCCGCGTGTCGGCTGCAGCGACATGAGCAGCAGGCGCAAAAGGGTGGTTTTGCCCGCGCCGGAGGGACCGGTGAGAAACTGGAACGACCCTTTGGGAATATTGAACGTCATGTCCCGTAAAATTTCCGGGCCCATGCCGTACCGTAAACCGACATTTTCAAAGTGGATCAACGAACTTCCAGTCTCTTGCTTCCGTGGTGAGCGATTCGCATCATTGTTTGAGCCTTTTATACCCAACGCACGGCGTGTGGGTGGCTTAAACAATGATCTTTGCGAAGCATTAACCAATTAAATTTACGACTGGTCAGGATTTCATTCAATGCCCAGTTTTATGGGGCCGAAAACCTGACCGAGGGAACTTCATGGCTATGTTCCGTTCATCTCGCCGGCACGCGGCATTCGATTTGGACCTTTTGATGCCGGAAACGCCGCCGCGCCACAAGGCGCAGGCACGTTCCAGCGAAGACATCGTAGATGCCGAGTTTGTCACGATAAAGGAAACGCCCGCACGTGACTACGGCAACGACAACCGGCGCGCGGCGTCTCAACGTAATGTGTCAAAGCCGTTTACGGGGCTGGATGCTTTTCGGATTGCGATAGAGCGCATCGACAGAAAATTATCGGGCCTTTCGGTCGATGGGTACTCGGCCATCGTTGCGGCAGCAGTCGTCGGCGTGTTTTTCCTGTCCGGCGGATTTGCGATGATCCTGCACAAAAACGAAGCCGTGGCGGCTGTCGTCGAGCCGCTTGGTATCAGCCACATCACCATTACTCCGCAGGACGCGGGCGGTATGGAAATCCTCGTCATCAATGGCATCGTTGAAAACAACAGTGGCGTGATGCAGGACATACCGGCTATTCGCGCCGACCTTTTCGTGGCGAAGGGCGAGAAGGTTGCCAGCATGTTGATCGAACCGCCGGTGTCGGAAATCAAAGCGGGTACCCGCCAAGGCTTCACAGCCAAACTGCGCCACCCCGGTGGAAAAATACCTGAAATCAAGCTTTCTTTTGCGCAAACGGGTGTTTCCGACCGCTGATTATGCTACCGGACGCCCGTCTTACCATTTCGGCTGCCGGTCTCATCTGATACGGCGGGCCGGATCAGCGCAGGAGAAGGCATGCCCGTCGTCCGTGGAAAAAATATCGAGCCGCTTTATACTGCCGAGCAGATCGCCGAGCGTAACTGCGAACTGGCCAAGCAGATCGCAACGGGACCGACCAATGACCTACTGGTCATTGCTGTCCTCAAGGGCTCTTTCATTTTCGCAGCCGACCTGATCCGCGCTTTGCACGATAGCGGGCTCGCGCCTGAAGTCGAGTTCATCACCCTTTCCAGCTATGGCACCGGCACGGTTTCGCAGGGCGTGCGGATCGTCAAGGACATCGATAGCGACGTGAAGGACCGGGATGTCCTGCTAATCGACGATATTCTCGAATCCGGCCGCACGCTGTTGTTTGCCAAGGAATTGCTCTACGAGCGCGGCGCACGCAATGTCTCGATTGCGGTGCTGTTGGATAAGACAGTCAAGCGCAAGGAAAAGCTCGAGGCTGATTATGTTGGCTTCGAATGCCCAGACTATTTCGTTGTCGGCTATGGCATGGATGTGGCTTACGCCTTCCGCGAACTGCCGTTCGTCGGCGTCGTCACAGGTGATGCCGAGTAGGCCGCACTGCCTCGTTTTGCAACGATTGGTGGCCGATACAAGCATGGATTGTTAACCATGCCGCTGAGATGGCCGCTTTCATTTACCTCTTGCAAAGGGAAATGACCGAGTTTGAGCTCGCTGGAATGAATACCAGGAGCGATGGAAAATGGCAAAAATACTGATTACTGAAGACGAAGATGCATTGCGGACATTCGTGGCCCGCGCGTTGCGTCTTGATGGACACGAGACATACGAAGCCGCCGATGGCGAGCAGGGCTTCGAAAAGCTGAGCGAAGGCAAGTTCGACCTTCTGCTATCCGATATCCGCATGCCGGTGATGGATGGTATCGAGCTTGCACACCGCGCAGCCTCGCAATTCCCGAACCTCAAGATCCTGCTGATGACGGGTTATGCCGAGCAGCGTGAGCGTGCCGATGACCTGATGGAAAAAATCATCGACGTGATCCCCAAGCCCTTTGCGCTGCCCGATATCCGCAAGGCGGTCGCGAGAGCTCTGGCCGCAGTTCCGGCCTGAAACTTTCCCAATAGGGCGACGTGAGGGCGGTTTGACCGCCCTTTTTGTTGACTGATCCGACTACTGGATGTCGAGAAGGCGTTCCAGATACCGACGCTCGACTTCGCCGGGCGGGTTGTTGCCCAGCTTTTCACGAATGGCTTCCAGAATTTCACGGGCACGCTGAACATCGATTTCATCGGGCACGCGGACCTGATTGTCACCGAAATCAGGGCCATTGCTTTCACGCGGGCGACCGAGAGGATCGCGTCCGTTCTGACCGCCCTGTCCCATCATGCCTTCCTGGCCCTGGCCGGGTTGCTGACCCTGCTGACGCATGGCCTGCATCATCTGCCCCATCATGTCCTGAGCGCCTTGGCGCAGCGCATTGAGCGCATTGCCCTGACCCTGAACCGCCTGCTCGCCTTCGCTGTCGCCAAGCGCCTGGCCCGCACCCTTCATTTCCTGCTCAGCCTTGCCGAAGTTCTGTCCGGGCTCCATGCCGAGATCGCGCAAGCCCTTTTGCAGTTCACCCAATTGCTTGCCGAGGCCATCCTGCTGCTGGCGCAGGTTTTTCAACGCTTCGCGCAATTGTTCGGCTGTCATCTGGTCGGTCGGGTTTTGGCCCGGCTGCTGCTGCCCTTGCTGGCCGGGTGGTTGCTGGCCGTTCTCGCCCATTTGCGGGTCGCCACCATTTTCGCCCTGCGGTTGGTCGCCGTTCTGCATGCGGTCGCGAAGGGCCTGGTCCAGCTTGAAGGTTTCATCCATCAGCTTCTGCTGTTGCTGCATGATCTCGCCCAGCTTGTCGATCTGCTGGCGCAACTGGCTGTTCTGCTGTTGCTGCTGGCCTTGCTGTCCGCGCTGTGGTCGCCCGGCCTGAAGGTTGTTCATCATGCGCTGCATTTGCGACAGCATTTCCTGGGCGGCGTCACGGTTGCCGGAGCGGGCCAGATTTTCGATCTGGTTCATCATGTTTTCCAGATCGCGCTGGCGCAGCACATTTTGAGCCTGTTGGTTCATATTGGCCTGCGGAGCGTTCTGCATGCGCTGGGCCAGTTCACTCATGAACTCGTTCATTGCTTCGCGCAGTTCCTGCATCAGCTTGGCGATTTCCTCATCACCTGCTTTTCGATCGATCGCCTCCGACAGGGCTTTCTGCGCATCGCGAAGTTTCTGTTCGGCCTGCGAGAGATCGCCGTCTTCAATGCCGAGTGCGATTTCCCACAGATAGTCCGAGGTGTTTTTCAACATCTCTTCATTACGGGCGAGCTTCATGCGTGTCTGCGCAGATTGCAGCAGAAGATAATGGGTGGTGTTGGGAATGGTCTCGTCAGGTCGCATGCCGACCGCTTCATTGAAAGCGATGGCTCTCGGCATCTGCCGCGTGTCGAGCGAGAAGATTTGGCGCTGCTCAACGATCGAGGCCGCTATCGGCTCTGCGAAATTCCGACCAGGCAGGATCATCTCCTGCGACGGGCTGCGGCCGGTTTGACCCATGCCATCGGTTGCGACAAGGGTGATGCGAACCTTTTTGCCGGCCATCGGATGTTCGGTCAGGTTGCGGCTGGTGACTCCCTTCATGTCGCGCGGGTTCTGGCGCGGCAGGTCCAGCTTGAATTCCGGCGGTGGATAAAGCGGTGTTGCGCCGGCTGCAAGGCCTATAGGCTCGATCACCGCATGGGCTTCGCGAATGCCATAGTCGTCTTTGGCGGTGAAGCCGATTTCCAAGGCGCCGTTCACGGCACGGCGGGGCAGATTATCGAATGCAATGGTCGGTGCTCTATCCGGGATGACGTTGAACTGCCAGTGCTGGCCATTGGCTTCCACCGTTCCGCTTTCAGACACCTCCATGGCGAAGGTTCGAGGTGCCCGTGGTGCTTCGGTTGCTTGCGGTTCTGTTGTCGCATCAGTCTGAGCATCGGCCTTGTCGTCCCCTTCCGGGGCGAGCGTCTTGATGTCCCCACCGACTTCGGGCTCGAAGGTGACGGTCTCGTCACCTTCGCCGCCGGTCATGCGGATGGTCAATTTCGAGGCCTGCGGCATGGAAACGGCATCCGTTGCGGCTGCGTTGTTGCCGGTCAGGAAGATCGGCGCTCGCCCGGTGTAGGAGGGCGGGGTCACCCATGCATCCAGCCGAATATCCGGATTGGCAGGCCCACCGGCAGGACGGTTGCGAAACGCATCGGCAATATCGCCAGCGCCATTCGAAAATGAAAAACCGAAAGCGGCAACCAGTAGCAGTGCTGGAATGGCGCGCAATGCCATCTGATCGTGGCGGGCGATGTCAGGCTGGGGAAGCCCTGCATCCAACGCGGCGATCCGCTGCGCCATGCGCAACTGGTGTTCTTTCCACAGCGCACGGGCGAATGGGGTTTCGAAGGCGGGTTCGTCTTCCTGCACGCCGACGGGCTGATGATCCAATCCATTCCGGCTTTCCAGCAGGCGCGATGCCTCGTCCTTCGTCGGCCATTTCAGGCGGGCAATCGGCAACAGAGACGTAATGAAGGCAAAGATGAGGACGAAGACCACGGCCCAGCGCAAGACATCCGGCATTTGGCGGTAAAGACCGAACCAGGCGAGTGCGACGAACAGCGCGGCTATGGAAAGAGGCAGCAGCATGTTGGGTGCCAAGCGCTCTAAAACGATGACAAGCTTCGCGACGAAACGCTTGGACGCCACGCGACGCCCAAGGTCCGGTCTGTTTTCGAAAGCACCTTTTCCGCTATGCCTCGATGTGGTCATCAATCCGTTCTCCCGGTTCTGGCCACCCGATTTCGCCATTCCCGAAACGGCGAAACAATTCTATGCAACGGGAGTGAAGATAACACTCTTTATGGCGAAGACGAGAGGAAGCCTGCGCTAACGCCTGTTTTTACGCCCTATTCGCTCAATTGTGATCGCTTAACGGATCACGCGAGCCATGGTGGGACGGAATCCAGCGCTATCAACTCTTCGTACGTCCCGCGTGGACGGATGACGTGGAACGTGTCGCCCTTGACCAGAACTTCAGGCACCAGCAAACGGGAGTTGTAGGTTCCGGCCTGCACCGCACCATAGGCACCGGCGGAACTGACGGCAATGAGGTCGCCGGGTTCGGGTGTCGCCATGTCGCGGTCCAGCGCCAGGTAATCCCCCGTTTCGCAGACAGGACCGACAATATCCGCCTTGATGCGCGGGGCATCCGGTGAAGGTTGAGTGACTGGGCGAATGCCGTGATAGGCTTCATACAAGGTCGGGCGGATGAGGTCGTTCATCGCCCCATCAACGATCACGAAGGTCTTTTCGCCGCCGTCTTTCACATAGATAACTTCCGTCACCAGGATTCCGGCATTGCCGACGATCAGGCGGCCCGGTTCGGTGATTATCTTGCAATCCAGGCTCTTCAGCTCGTTTTTGACGATATAAGCGTAGGCATCCGGCAAAGGTGGTGGGTTGTTGTCTTCCCGATATGGAATGCCAAGACCGCCGCCGATATCCACATGGCTGATCGTGTGACCATCGCCGCGCAGCGCTTCAACCAACGTCCGCAGCAAACGAAAGGCGGATTCGAACGGCTGCAATTCGGTGATCTGGCTACCGATATGCATGTCGATGCCGCTGACGACGATGCCGGGCAGAGTGGCTGCGTGGGTGTAGACCGCACGCGCGCGCTCATAGGGAATGCCGAACTTGTTTTCTTTTTTGCCGGTCGAAATCTTCGCGTGGGTCCCCGCATCGACATCGGGATTGATGCGGAAGGAGACATGCGCCTGTTTGCCAGCCTTGACCGCCCGCAGGTTCAACACCTCGAGCTCCGGTTCGGATTCGATGTTGAAGCAGTAGATGCCGGCTTCGAGCGCAAAATCCATTTCGGCAACGGTCTTGCCGACGCCGGAAAACATGATGCGGCTGGCGGGAATACCGGCCGCCAGCGCGCGGTGCAATTCGCCACCGGACACGACATCGACACCGGCACCCAGCTTTGCCAGCGTGGTAAGAACAGCCTGATTGGAGTTTGCCTTCATGGCGTAGCAGACCATCGCGTCTACATCGGCAAAGGCTTCCGAAAACACCTTGTAATGCCGCTCCAGCGTTGCCGTGGAATAGACGTAGAACGGCGTTCCAACGGCCTTGGCGATTTCAGGCACGGGAACGTTTTCGGCGTGAAGCACACCGTCGATGTAGTGAAAGTGGTTCACGTCTCTAGACCTTACAGGAGCTTATCGAGAATAAAGGGCCGTTCCGGTGTCGCCTTCGCTTTATCGCTGGACGAGCGGATGTTGCGCTGCTCTTTCGGCGTGCTCGGCGGATCGATGTCGCCTTTGCGACCGCAGCCGGAAAGAGCAAGGCTAACGGCAAGCGTTACGCCGAGGGGAACGATGAAATTACGCAGGGTTTTTGAAAGCATGGGCCTGTCCAAAGGAAATCTCTGCATTGCTGATATCGAAAAACAGGGCACTTGTGCACCCTGTTTCTTTTGATGCTGACATAACGCCAGACTGATCAGTTCTTTGCGCGCCACCAGGCGATCTGCTTGCGCACTTCCGAAGGTGCGGTGCCGCCAAAGCTGGTGCGGCTGGCAACGGAGGCTTCCACCGAGAGAACATCGAAAATGCCTGCTGTGATCGCCGGATTGATCGACTGCAACTCTTCCAACGACAGATCGGCCAGATCGCAGCCTTTTTTCTCAGCCAGTGCTACTGCATGGCCGGTTGCGTGGTGGGCATCGCGGAAGGGTAGGCCTGCCTCGCGCACCAGCCAGTCGGCCAGATCGGTCGCCGTTGAATAGCCCGAGCCTGCGGCGTCGCGCATCTTATCGACGCGCACCTCGAGGTCACGGATCATCCCGGTCATTGCTGCAATCGCTAGTTCCAGGCTCTCGGCAGAATCGAACACCTGTTCCTTGTCTTCCTGCATATCCTTGGAATAGGCGAGCGGCAGGCCCTTCATGATGGTCAAAAGTGCGATCAGCGAACCATTGATACGACCCGTCTTGGCACGCACCAGTTCGGCAGCATCAGGGTTTTTCTTCTGCGGCATGATGGAAGAGCCGGTTGAAAACGCATCGGACAGGCGGATAAAGCCGAACTGCGGCGTCGACCAGATGACGATTTCTTCGGCAAGGCGCGAAAGGTGGGTCGCGCAGATGGAGGCGATGGACAGGAATTCTAGCGCAAAATCACGGTCCGAAACGGTATCGATGGAGTTGCGGGTCGGCTCGCGGAAGCCCAGCGCATTGGCCGTCATGTGTCGGTCGATTGGGTAGCCGGTGCCTGCGAGGGCCGCGGCACCAATCGGGCTTTCATCCATATGCTCGATAGCGTGGCGAACACGGGCGCGGTCGCGCCCGAACATCTCCACATAGGCCATGCAGTGATGACCGAAGGTTACCGGCTGTGCCGTCTGAAGATGGGTGAAGCCCGGCATGACGGTGTTGGCATGTTCCTGGGCGCGGTCGAGAAAGGCTGTGATCAGGGCTGTCAGCATGCCCTCGGTCTTTTGAAGCTCTTCCTTGACCCACAGACGGAAATCGAGGGCCACCTGGTCGTTGCGCGACCGGGCAGTGTGCAGACGTCCAGCGGCGGGACCGATGAGGTCGGCAAGGCGCGCCTCGATGTTCATGTGGATATCTTCGAGCTTGCGCGAAAACTGGAACGAGCCTGCCTCGATCTCTGACTGAATCGTGTTCAGGCCGTGAATGATCTTGTCTTTATCTTCGCCAGAAATAATGCCCTTTGCGGCCAGCATGGTGGCATGCGCTATTGAGCCGCGGATGTCCTGAGCATAAAGCTTCTTGTCGAAGCCGATAGAGGCATTTATCTCTTCCATGATAGCTGAAGGACCGGAAGCGAAACGTCCGCCCCACATCTGGTTGGAGGATTTTTGTTCGATGCCGTCAGCCATTCTTCGCCTGCCCTGGAGTATTCGATGACAGAAAAAACGCCTTTCAGGCTTCCTTCCGCCAGACTTGTTGCAATTGCCGCTATCGCCGGTGTCGTCTGCGGTGCGGGTGTGGTGGCGTTCAGGCTTATTGGGTCTGAGGGTCAGGTTCAAGGGGCAGCAGTGGCGCAAGCGGGTTTATGTGAGGGTGCAGCCAAGCGCATAGCCTCGTTGAAGCCGCTTCTAAAGGGGCAGGTCGCCGCCATGTCGGCCAATGAACGCCCTCGTGTCGTGCCGCTGTCTTTCAAGGGACCTGATGGTGCGGCCATGACCGAGGCCGATCTCAAGGGCAAGGCGGTTCTTCTCAATCTCTGGGCCACGTGGTGCGTGCCCTGCCGCGAGGAAATGCCCGCGCTGAACGCGTTGGAGAAGGAAAAAGGCGGCGATGGATTCGAGGTCGTCACCGTCAACATCGATACTGGCGATGACGAGAAGCCCAAAACCTTCATGAGCGAATACGGCATCGATTCGCTCAAACTCTACCGGGACAGCACGATGGGCGTGTTCAACGCCTTGAAAAAAGAAGGCCTTGCCTTCGGGCTTCCGGCAACCCTTCTCGTCGATGATAAAGGCTGCCTTCTCGCATCCATGAATGGACCTGCCGCATGGGACAGCCCCGATGCCAAGTTGCTGGTCGATACGGCCAAGGCGCCGTAACGCCCTGTGACATTACCGCGTCGGAACGGGTGTTTCGCCGCGGTAATCGTAAAAGCCGCGACCGGATTTGCGGCCAAGCCATCCCGCTTCGACATATTTGACCAGCAGCGGGCAGGGGCGATACTTGCTGTCTGCCAAACCATCATGCAGGACCTGCATGATCGACAGACATGTGTCGAGGCCGATGAAGTCGGCCAGTTGCAACGGTCCCATCGGGTGGTTCGCGCCAAGCTTCATGGCCGTATCGATGGCTTCCACCGAACCGACGCCCTCATAGAGCGTGTAGATGGCTTCGTTGATCATTGGCAGGAGAATGCGGTTGACGATGAAGGCCGGGAAATCTTCGGCGACGGTGATAGCTTTATCCAGCGACCGCACGAAATTCTTGGCAGTCTCAAAAGTCTGTTCACCGGTTGCAATGCCGCGCACCAGTTCCACCAGCTTCATTACTGGCACCGGGTTCATGAAGTGGATGCCCATGAACTGTTCCGGGCGGTCAGTGGCCGAAGCAAGTCGTGTAATCGATAGAGACGATGTGTTTGTCGCCAGAAGCGCTTCGGGTTTCAGGACCGGGCAGACCTGCGCATAAATCTTACGTTTGGTGTCTTCGTGTTCGGTGGCCGCTTCGATGACCAAATCCATGGCCGCGAGATCGTTGACATCGGAAGAACCCCCGATCAGCGAGAGTGCTGTCTTGCGTTCCTCGTCCAGCATCTTGCCGTTGCTCACCTGGCGGGCGAGGTTGCCGTTGATGGTAGCAAGACCTGCCTCGATACGATCCTTGGCCAGATCGTAGATGTGGACCTTGTAACCGGCCAGCGCCGAAACATGCGCAATGCCGCATCCCATCTGACCGGCTCCAATAATACCGACATTCTTGATAGGGGCGGCCATGATGTGGTTCTCCTGTAGGGCATGTTTTGAGCGCTTGGCTCTGCGGCGATGTTACGCGTATTGTCGAAAAACAAAAGCGGCGCGTTCAAAAAACGCGCCGCTTTTAAAGTGAGAACAGATCAGAGCGCTTTTTCAAGCTCAGGCAAAGCGTCGAACAGGTCTGCCACGAGGCCGTAATCGGCAACCTGGAAGATCGGCGCTTCCTCATCCTTGTTGATGGCGACGATGACCTTCGAGTCCTTCATGCCGGCCAGATGCTGGATGGCACCGGAAATGCCAGCCGCGATGTAAAGCTGCGGTGCCACGACCTTGCCGGTCTGGCCAACCTGCCAGTCGTTCGGCGCGTAACCGGCATCGACGGCAGCGCGCGATGCACCAACGGCAGCGCCCAGCTTGTCTGCCACGGGAAGAAGGACTTCCTTGAACTTTTCGGCGGAACCCAATGCGCGCCCACCGGAGATGATGATCTTTGCCGATGTCAGTTCAGGGCGGTCAGATGATGCCAATGCGTCCGATACGAAGGTGGAAACACCCGGGTTTTCAGCAGCGGAAACAGCTTCTACAGACGCGGAGCCTCCAGCTTCTGCATGTGCAAAGGTCGAGGTACGAACGGTGATGACCTTTTTCGCATCACTTGCCTGAACCGTCTGAATGGCGTTACCGGCATAGATCGGGCGCTTGAAGGTATCAGGCGAGACGACTTCGATGATTTCAGACACCTGCGCCACGTCGAGGAGAGCTGCCACGCGCGGCAAAACGTTCTTTGCCGATGCCGTGGCAGGCGCGATGATGACATCGTAGGAGGCGGCGAGCGAAACGATCAGCGCCGCCAGTGGCTCGGCCAGCTGGTTGGCATAGGATGCGTCATCGGCAAGCAGGACCTTGGAGAGACCGGAAAGCTTTGCGGCTTCGTCGGCGGCGGCCTTGGCGTTGGAACCGGCAACGAGAACGGTGACATCGCCGCCGATCTGTATCGCTGCCGTCAGCGTCTTTGCCGTCTGGTCGGAAAGGGTCGCGTTGTCGTGTTCTGCCAGAAGAAGAATGGCCATGGTGAAATCTCCCTTTCGCGTTTTTTAGATGACGCCGTCAGCTTTGAGCTTCGATACCAGTTCGGCAACCGAACCAACCTTGACGCCAGCCTTGCGGCCTGCCGGCTCCTCGGTCTTCAAGACTTTGAGGCGCGAGGCAATATCGACGCCGAAATCGGCAGGCGTTTTCTTGTCCAGAGGCTTCTTCTTGGCCTTCATGATGTTGGGCAGAGACGCATAGCGCGGCTCGTTCAAGCGAAGGTCCGTCGTGACAACTGCGGGGAGCGTGAGCTCAACCGTCTGCAAACCGCCGTCGACTTCGCGGGTGACGGCAACTTTGCCATCTGATGGTTCGACCTTGGAGGCGAATGTGCCCTGTCCCCAGCCCAGAAGCGCTGCCAGCATCTGGCCGGTCTGGTTGCTGTCGTCATCGATAGCCTGCTTGCCAACGATGACGAGGCCCGGAGCCTCGGCTTCAACAACGCCCTTCAAAAGCTTGGCGACGGCCAAAGGCTCGACGGCCTCATCGGTCTCGATCAGGATGGCGCGGTCGGCACCCATGGCCAGCGCGGTACGCAGGGTTTCTTCTGCCTTTGCCGGACCGATGGACACGACAACAACTTCTTCCGCCTTGCCCGCTTCTCTCAGACGAAGGGCTTCCTCGACGGAAATTTCATCGAACGGGTTCATCGACATTTTGACGTTGGCCAGCTCGACGCCTGAACCATCCGCCTTGACGCGGATTTTGACGTTGTAGTCCACCACACGCTTTACAGGGACGAGGATCTTCATCGATAACCTTCCTTCAACTCCTGACCATCAAGCGAAACGCCGAACGGTCCTCCTAATTCATCAAGTTGCGACATGGATACGCATTTTTCCCGTAAATTCAACGGAGCAATGCTCATGATCTCATGCGCGTCGCGGATATCTTACGTTAACGTGAACGTAAATATCAATCCTTGTTCCAATCTTCATCGGATACCATCGAAAGGTCGTTCCGTTTGCGACACGACAGCCGCTTGCGGGCCCTGATTTTTATGCTGGACCGCCCGCGGGGTGACGATCGTGCGGTCGAACAGCGGAACGCCTGGTCTGCGCAGAAACAACACCAGAATAACGCCAGCAACAATGCCACCGACATGCGCGCCCCAGGACACCCGGTCCTGCATGCCGAACAGGAACATGAAGAACTGTTGCCCGACCCAGAGCGCCAGCGGAATGAAGGCAGGCAAGGGGATGGGAATACGCATGAATACCAGAATCCAGACCCGGACTTTGGGATGCAGCAAAAGATAGGCGGCGACGACGCCCGATACCGCACCTGACGCACCGATCAGCGGTCCTTGCGACGAGGGCGAGACAAATCCGTGAAACAATGCGCCCGTTGCCGCGCAGGCGAGGTAAAACAGAAGAAAACGCAGATGGCCGAAGGCATCTTCGACATTGTCTCCGAACACCCAGAGAAAGAGCATGTTGGAAGCGAGGTGCCAAAAGCCCAGATGCATGAAGGCATAGGTGAAGACGGTCATCTGGTCGGGGATGAATTGCAGTGCCGGGTCGAGCTGCGCGTAGTCGAATACAACAGCGGGAACGAAGCCGAAGCCCAAGACCGCGGCGTTTCCGGCCTCATCGCTGGCAAAGACGCCGAACAACAACCAGACAAGAACATTGGCCGCGATCAGCGACATGGTGACATATTGCAGTTTGATATGCTTGAGCGAGTTCGCATCGTGAAGTGGAATGAACATGCGAAACGCCCTTGCTGCGGATTAGCGGTTCTTGCCCGGAACCCACAATATGTCTGGAACGTCCGAATTCACCGCATCATTGGCAAACCGGGCCGCCACGAACAGGAAATCGGAGAGCCGATTGATGTATTTCAGCGCAGCAGCGCTCACAACCTCACCCTCCATCTTGGAAAGTTCGACCATCTGACGCTCGGCACGTCGCGAGATGGTGCGGGCAAGATGAAGATAGGCAGCGGCCGGCGTGCCGCCGGGAAGAACGAAGGATTTTAGTGGCGAGAGATCGGCGTTCAGCGCATCGATTTCGTTTTCCAGACGCGTTACCTGCGCGTCTATGATCCTCAACGGCTCGTAGGATAAAACCTCACCGGTGTGCGGTGTCGCCAAATCGGCACCAAGGTCGAAAAGATCGTTCTGGGCGCGAAACAACATGGCATCCAGCTCTGTAAGGCCTGATGTGTGAAGGCGTGCGATGCCGATGGCGGAATTTGTCTCGTCCACGGTGCCATAGCTTTCGACGCGCAGATCGTGTTTCACGCGGCGCGGGCCTGACACGAGCGCCGTGGTGCCGTCATCGCCGGTGCGGGTGTAAATCTTGTTCAGCTTGACCATGGTATGCCTCTAAAACTCTTATCGTCCGCCGCCGGTCAGCCACAGGACAAACATGATGAGGATGATGGCGATGGCCTGTAACAGAAGGCGCAACTGCATCAGCTTGTTGGATTTGTTGGCATCCGTGCCTTTGAGCATGTTGAACAGCCCGCGTATCAACACGAGCACCACCAGACCCATCACGATGACCGCAAGGACCGTTGCGAAACTGGACATGCTCTACCCTCCCGAAAATGCCGTGTAGTGTTACGTGCGTTGTAGCTGATTGGATCGTGGGAGCGCTAGTCGAACTTGCGCAACAGACGGTAAAACAATCCGGCAGGCAAAAGCCGCTTTAAGATCATGGCCTGCTTGGCGGGCGCGGTGACGAGATAGTGTGGTTTGGGGCGCAGCGCCGTCAAGGCATGCTTGAGTTCTGTGTAGACGGCATCGGGACCAAGCTTGTGCTTGTTCTTCGGCCCACTGTCATCCAGCCGCGCAAGTTGGCGCTTATAGTCTTGCGCGTGGGCTGAATTTTCGAGGTCGATATTGCCCTTGATATGCGCCAGCGCCGTTGCGGTGAATTTCGAGGCGATCGGGCCCGGTTCGATGAGGCTGACATGAATGCCGCTGCCCTGAAGCTCCATGCGCAACGTGACCCCCAAACCCTCGATCGCGAATTTCGACGCGGTATAGGCGCCCCTGTAACGGTAGGGCACAAGGCCGAGAATGGAAGAGCAATGAACGATGCGACCTTGCCCGCGCCGTCTCATGAAGGGAATGACACGGCAGGTCAGATCGTGCCAGCCGAACACATTGGTTTCGAACTGCTGGCGCAGCACATCTACGGAGATGTCTTCGACGGCACCGGGTTGGCCATAGGCACCGTTGTTGAACAGCGCATCGATCCGTCCGCCCGTTCTGGCGGCCACTTCATCTACCAAGGCCGCGATAGTGTCCGGCTTGGTGTAGTCCATCAGCAGGGTTTCGATGCCTTGTTGTTCGAGCGCCAGCATATCTTCTGCCCGCCGCACCGTCGCAAAAACCCGCCAGCCATCCCCATGAAGCGCTTGGGCGCAATAGGCGCCAATTCCAGAGGAGCAGCCGGTGATGATGATGACCGGTTTTTCAAGCATGGAAAGTCTTTCCTAAGATCGGCGTCGTATAAGGGGTGCCCAGCATGGGTGTTGAATTCAGTAGCGCGCAATTCTTCTCGTATGCGTGGAACCGGTGCATGGTCTCACGCGCTGTACAAGCGGTGCTTGACTTCCCATATCTCGCCATGGGTTACAAATGAAATGTCGATTGAGGAGGTGACATGGTTGCCGCATTGGACATCGTCCGCAAAGTCGCCTTGGATGCCTATTTTCACTTTGCCGAAGATGACGGCTGGGCAATGGCAAGTCACGTTGCGCTTTCCATCCTCCTTGCTTTGTTTCCCTTTCTGATTTTCGGAACGGCGCTGGCCGGTTTTCTGGGTGCAGACCAGTTTGCCGAAACGGCCGTCCACATCATATTCGACACATGGCCCGAGGCCATCGCAGCACCGCTTGCAGCCCAGGTACAACAGGTTCTGACCATTCCCCGCGGCGGATTGCTGACGATCTCGGTTCTCGCCGCTGCCTATTTCGCCTCCAACGGCGTCGAAGCGATCAGAATTTCGCTCAACCGCGCCTATCGGGTCAGCGAGACCCGCTGGTGGTACGTCACGCGCCTGCTCAGCCTGTTCTACGTCGTCATCGCGGTAACGATCTTCACCGTCATCAGCATCGTCCTCGTTGCTGTTCCCGTGGCCTTGTCTTTTGCCGAAACGCGTTTTCCCTTGCTGAAAGGGTTTCTGGAAACGGTCTCCAATCTCGGGCTCTATGGAACGATTATCGTTCTGGCTGTCGGCCTTGCCGCTGCGCATTTGTGGCTGCCAGCAGGGCGACGCCGCATATGGGACGTGCTGCCGGGGATCGTCCTGACATTGCTGTTCTGGATCATCGGCGCAGCGATATTCGCCTATTATCTGGCGACCTTCGCCAATTATGCCGCAACCTATGCCGGTCTGGCGTCGGTCATGATCGTGCTGGTCTTTCTCTATATGGTCGGCGTCATCTTCATGCTGGGTGCCGAGGTCAATGCGGCCTTAATGAAGTACCGCATCCGGCACATCATCAAGGCTGGTATCCACAATGGTAGCTTAAGAGAGGCATTAGACGCCGAGGAGGCTGCGGATATCTGAGGGTGAAACGCCGCTCTCCCGCAAGGTTCCGAGGCAGGTGCTGCCGATGCTTTTGGAAAGCTTTTTGCCATCATCATCCAGCACGAGACGATGGTGATGATATTCCGGCACCGGGAGCGCCAACAGGTCCTGCAACAACCTATGGACTGAAGTTGCGTGAAACAGGTCCATGCCTCTGACGACATGGGAAACCTCTTGGCGAGCGTCGTCGAGAACGACGGAGAGGTGATAGCTCGATGGCGCATCAGAGCGTGACAGGACCACGTCTCCCCATGCTGCTGGATCGGCCTTGACGGTGGTTTTCATGCCGCTGCCGGTCTCGTCCCATTCGAGCGGGTGTCGAAGTCTTGCCATCGCCTCATTCATATCCAGCCGCCACGCGTGTTTCACCTTCGAAGACAGAAGGTCAGAAACCTCTTGCCCTGACCTCTGTTTATCGAGCGGGGGGTAAAGGGGAGCGCCATCAGGGTCGCGTGGCCACGCTTTCCCATCTGCTTCATAGTCTTTCACGAAAGCCTTCGTCTCGCTGCGGCTCATGAACGAAGGATAGGCCAATCCCATTTCGATCAGTTTTTCCAGTCCTTGTCGATAGTCCCCGAAATGCTCTGACTGTCTGTGCACGGGCGTCTCCCAGGTCAGGCCAAGCCATGCAAGGTCGGCATAAATCTCCTGCTCGAGTTCAGGCGTACAGCGCGTAAGATCGATATCCTCGATGCGCAAAAGGAACCGCCCTCCCATCGCCTGTGCCATGTCACGATTGAGAATGGCAGAAAGCGCGTGGCCAAGATGAAGCCGCCCGTTGGGGCTGGGGGCAAAGCGAAAAACCGGTTTTTGACCTGAAAGCAAAGACATGGTTTCTTCTGCCACGGTTTTCAGTGCTTCGCCAAGGCGAACTCATGCGTGTGAGGTGCAGTGGTCAACATCATTCGAAATGCTGCCGATATCGAGGAGGGGCTGGCAAACCTTCTGCGGATCGACCCACGCCTGAAGGCGGTCGCCGTGAAGGCTGGGCCGCTGCCATTGCGGTTGAATAAGCCGGGTTTTGCAGGCTTGGCCCATATCATCGTTTCTCAGGTGGTGTCGCGCGCCAGCGCCGATGCCATCTGGCGCAGGATGGCAGACGCGGTGGGGGAGATCACAGCGCAGAATTATCTGGCTGTAGTAACTGCCGAGGCCGCACAATTTGGCCTGTCACGTGCCAAGGCCAGAACGTTGCATGGTGTCGCGACCACCATTGCCGAGGGTAGACTAAACTTTGATGCGCTGAATGTTCTGGATGAGCGGGAAGCATTTGCCCGGTTGACGGCGCTCAGAGGCATCGGTCCATGGACCGCGCAGGTCTATCTGATGTTCTGCGGCGGGCATGCGGATATTTTTCCATCCGGCGATGTTGCACTCCAGGCAGCCGTAGCGCACGCGTTCCAGATGAATGCGCGCCCGAGTGGGAAAGAGTTGAGCGAGATGGCGTCTCTCTGGTCGCCGTGGCGCTCCGTGGCGGCCCGGCTTTTCTGGGCTTACTACGCGTCGATGACGCAGCGGGAGGCCGTTCCGATCGCCTGAAATAAGCCTTTCTTTCAGCGCTTCATTTATGGGCTTCACAATCCTGTAACAACAGACTTAATATACAAGATGTAGATGCAGAATCGGTCAGGAGACGCCCTTGACGATTGCCGTTTCACCACAGGCCTTGCCTGCGCTCGTTTTGAACGCAGACTACCGGCCACTGAGTTATTATCCCTTGTCGTTGTGGTCCTGGCAGGACGCGATCAAGGCCGTGTTTCTTGACCGTGTGAACATCATTGCAGAATATGATCACGCGGTATGTTCACCCAGTTTCTCCATGCGGCTGCCGAGTGTCGTCAGCCTCAAGACCTATGTTCAGCCTACACGAAATCCCGCCTTCACACGCTTCAACGTGTTTTTGCGGGATAAATTCGAGTGCCAATATTGTGGATCGCACGAGGATTTGACCTTCGATCATGTCATCCCGCGCGCGCATGGCGGCGAAACGACATGGCTGAACGTCGTTGCGGCCTGTTCGCCGTGCAATCTGAGAAAAGGAAGCAAGCTACCCAAGATTGCCGGGATGATTCCCCACCAGAAGCCGTTTCAGCCAACAGTGCAGGACCTCCACAACAACGGTCGCTCGTTTCCGCCCAACTATCTGCACGAAAGCTGGATGGACTATCTCTACTGGGATACCGAATTGCAGCCGTGACCGTCGGCTCAAGCGCTCTTGCGGCTAGCGCCAAAGAAGGCGATGCCCGCAAGCACGATGCTGGCAATCACGTTCCAGCCGGCAAAGGACAGACCCAGAACTCGCAGTGCCGCATCATTGCATGACGGCGGCTTGACGGCGTTGAGGTCGCTCAGCAAACTTCCGGCATTGGTGGTAATCGATGGCGCGCCCGTGGAGCATGTGATGGGCCCTGGCCAGAAACCCCATTCCACGCCCGAATGATAGACGCCAAGACCGGCGCCGATCACCATGGCAAGGCCAACGATGATGAGTGCTGCCCGCGTGACCCAGACCGGCAGCTTGAAAAGGCTGGCTGCAATGGCCAGAATACCAATGGGAATGGCGTAATAATAGGGATCGCGCTGCAAAAGGCAAAGTGCACAAGGCGTATAGCCGCCAATATGCTGGAAGCCGAGCGCCGATCCCACGGTGAAAATCATTCCTGCTGTCACTAGGATGGCAGACGTGCTGCGGGTTTTCTCAGCGGAAACTGAACGTGCCATGATCTGTCCTTAACATTCGACGCGGGATTTAAAAGCACCTGATCAGGTGGAAAACAAGGCGGGATGCGGCATTGTTGAAACGCCAAGCAAAGCCTCTAATCCAGTCTCATCTCGCTTGCAAATCCTTCGTTGAGCGTTGACATATCTGCCGCAAACAAAGTTTCGTGAAATCGAAATTTTCGCAAAAATCGGTTGACCTAGCACAGTCGGTTCGTATAGTCCGCCGCATACCAAGGAATACGATTCCAGAGTTGCCCCTTTGGCGGAATTGGTAGACGCGCCTGACTCAAAATCAGGTTCCGAGAGGAGTGCTGGTTCGATTCCGGCAAGGGGCACCAAAAACATCATTGTAATTCAAATACATGATGCGTTTTCAATAGGTTAAACTTCCATCTGCTACAGCGAACTGCTACAGCGAGGCATGGAAGACGTGACAATTTACCCTTGGTTGACCCTCAGAAATCGCACATATTATCTGCGCGCACCCGTGCCAGCGGACATCCGTAAGTCGCTGGGAAAAAACAAAATCTTGAAATCTTTTGGGATACAGGACAGCCGAGAGGCGGTTGAGAAGTTGCACATCCAGAGCGCTGTCGTTACCGAGACTTTCGAAAATGAACGCGGGAGTAAAGACGCGTCTCAGCCGCCGCTAGAGGAGCTGACGGATCCTCAGATCAAGATCATCAGTGATGTCCATTTCACCCATCTGCTGGATAATAATGAATAGCGGCGGCTGAGCGGTACAATGCCCCTGACTGGATAGAAGTCCTCGATAAGGATAATCGGAGAGGCAACCGAGGTTTTATCTTGGGATGGCCCCGGGCTTCGCTCTGTCAGTGCATTCGCTTCACCAGTCGTCCGAACCTCGTTTTCGGCGGCGCAAAGAAGAACCGCCTCTCCGTGGCGAGCAGCCACTCGGTCTATGCATTTTACGTGGAAACACGCGGCAATGTCTGATCGTCACCGCTTCGATATCAACTGAAGCGGGGGGCTGAATTTCGGGCACTCGCCGTTCTCTTCGAATCAGAAAAGACATACCGCAACTGTTTTCACGCACAAATAACTGAAAGTTGATCGGCCATGGTGCACTGCAGAAGCCTCATATTTCAGCAGCCTTGAATTCGCCGAATTTTAAGTCAGTGTTAAGGAATACATTCCTTTTTTTGGAGATCGGCCATGGCGCTTGGCGCATCGCATCGCTTGCAGGAAAGCCTGGCGGCGGTCGAAACGATGACACGTTTCGCCCTTGCCGTTCTCGCACTTGCTTCTGGCGTCTACACCTATCTGGGTGTGCGCAGCATTCTGGACGGTTCGCCGACGGCGGTCTTCTTTGCTGCCATCATCTACTCCGCCTCTGTATCCGTCGGCATCTATGCATTCTGGTCATATATGGCGCGGTTTTATCCGCACGTCACCAGTCGTTCCAGCCGCACCGCCATGTTGGCGGTGATGGCCGTTGGCTGCGTGATGATCCTGGCCATGTCGAGCTGGTTGAATGCTGCCGCGTTGGCAGGATCGGCGGCACTGGAACAGCATCTTGCGGAAACGGTCGAGGATTACACGGAAGATCTGGATCAGGCACACCAGAATGCGCTGGCAGCACAGAGCCTGTTGCCTGACATTCAACGCGCCAAGGAGCGTTTCACCCAGCTAGCGGCATCCGAACGACAGTCTGGCGCGCTGACCGGAACCACTGGCTCCGGCAGTGTCGTCTCGCTCCTGTCGCAGATGTCGTCACAACTGAACGAACTGGAAAACGGCATCAATGCATCGCGTGAGCAGGTTACCAACCTGTTCAACGAAGGCCAAAAACGCCTCGAGACGATGCGTGGTCTCGTCTCGGCACCCGGCGTCGTCGAACCGCGCGCCGACAAGTTCTCGTCGGAAGTCGTGGCCCTGACAGGCGTCATTGCATCGTTGGGGCAAACCTCGATCGCTCCCTCCATCCGCCGTGCGGCCGACGATCTTTCGCTCGGCTTCATCGCTCCGATCCCCGACGGCGGCGAACAGGATCTGATCAGCCGTCAGGATCGCGTGATGGAAACCATCCGTGCCTCGGTTGCTGCGCAATCCAAGGTGTTGTCCGACGCTGCCGACGAAATTCTCTCGCGTGCTCCTGTGGCTGAGCGGCGTTTCGTGCCGCTCTCGTCGGCGGAAGCCGTTCTGCGTTATGCTTCCGACTTCATTCCCGCATGGGCAGGGGCCATTTCCATTGATCTGTTGCCAGGTGTCATGGTGTTCATTCTGGCCGTGGTGAATGGTGCAATCCGCAGGCAGGAAGAGACCATGCCGTTCGCCGAACGGATCACCGTGGCAGAACTGATGCAGACGCTGGCGATGCAGAAGGCCATCGCCGCTGAAACCATGTCAGCCACCGAAGTGCAGGCCACAGAAAATGCCATTGCAGAAGCCGAAGACAATAAGGACGACACGGAGACAAACAACATCACCAGTCTCGGTCTGAACAAAACACCCCGCAAAGGTCCGGCGACATGAAACCGGCATCCGCGCTTAAGGCCGTGATCAGCATGGATGACGGCGTGCTGATGCGCGGCGCCTTCTACGTGCTGCTGGCGGCAGCGGTCGCCTTTCTGGTGATCGACATCCGGGAGATCAGCACGGCCGAAGCGGCACGACCAGGTCTTGAAACATTGCCGGACGTGCCGACTTTTCTCCCTCCGACGACCGCGCCAGGAGCGCCTGGCGCGCCGCCAGTCCAACCTTCAAGCCCGGAGGAAGTCTTGCGCAAGCCGATGACATTCAATCTTGTCTCGGGTGGCGTGCTCGTTGCCGAAGGCACTATCGACCCCGGCGCAGCTGGCCGCTTTGCCAACGAGGTCGAGGCTCGTGGCGAGTATATCAAATTGATCTCTTTGAACTCACCGGGAGGTTCGGTCGATGACGCCATTGCGATGTCCAAGCTGATCCGAGAGAAGAATATCGCCACGAAGGTCGCGGAAAAGGCGCTCTGCGCCTCCTCCTGCCCAATCGTCTTTGCGGGTGGCGTGACACGATCGGCAGAAAAGGATGCCGTGGTGGGCGTGCATCAGGTGTTCAATGGTGGCATTGAGCGCCCGTCACCGGACCAAGCGATGTCCAGTGTTCAAGCAACCACCGCGCGCGTCGCGCGACACCTCGACGAGATGGGTATCGGCGCCGGTTTATGGATCCACGCGCTGGAGACCCCGCCCAACCAGCTCTATTATCTGACACCCGCAGAAATGGCGAAATACCGGCTGACGACCGACGCAACCCCTGCGGCGACACCAGGCGCTGGCTGATGTTCGATCAGATGTCGAAACCCGGTGGCTATATCCACAAAACCTCGAAGAGGTGACCTTTACAACAGGTAATCTGACATGTGCGGCGCATCGTTTGCGCGGAGCAGCGATCTTGTTTTTTGTTCTGCCGCGTCGCGTTGAATTGGTTCCACGGTCGGGATCCCGTGCCATTCGATCGCGTGATGCGCAAGATGAATAGGGACATGGATACCTGTGTCCGAATGCCTTGTTGAAGCGCTCTTGATGCTCAGGGTCGACCAAGACAATCGGATATTGGCCCGCGATATCAACGATACGGAACCGCTGCAGACGAAACGTGACCTTCGTCTGTTTGTAAAGGAACGCTGGAGGGCTCGCGCGACGTTCAACCCGCTCTCGCTTAAGCGGTCGCACCTGCCTCGACTATGCGCCATCACTGCCCAGAGATATGCGTATTAAACCGCGGCGCTTTGAGCGGAAACTGGGCTCGCATGGCGCTGCTTCTCCCTCAGAAACCAAGCCAAGGGAAACCCAAAATTCAACGCCGATTGACACGAGGACTCCCGGTCGCGCGATTTGGGACTACGATGTTGAGATTGACGCCCATCGGCCATCATCATGTTCTCAGGACAGTCAGATTGAGCTATCCAATGCTAAGAAAAGCTAGCTTTTCGAAGTAGAGGTCGAGCTTAAGCTGAACTTACCTAGGGTCACATATATTGAAAGTATATGTTATATATCAGAAAGTTAGATCGAAAATCTTTAGGCGCGGTTGGTTCGTTCCACTCTAGGCGAAGAGGCTCCATCCTATTCGTGGCGTAGCCGAAAGACGATAATCTGACTTCTCGTAGCAAGCAAATATCTCGTGGCATTCAACTGACTTGATCCAGATGAAAGTTAGGTGGTAGTCGTGTCACCACAGTGTCGAGTGATCCTTGGAGTGCTCATGCCGACATCTGAGTTGCTTCCGGCAACTGATAGAAGAAAAACACATGAAGGGCGATTTAGCACTGATGGCAGCAATTCACGATGACGCCGTGGCGCAGACCGTAAATCCAGCCCGGTTGGGGATGCGGTTGCGACTGGCGCGTCAGACGCGGGGGATGACGTTGAAGGCTCTTGCCGATGCCGCCAACTGCTCCGAAAGCCTGCTCTCGAAAATCGAAAACGGCAAGGCATCACCTTCCTTGCCGATGTTGCATAGGCTTGTGGGCGCGCTCGATACAAATATCGGCTGGATGTTTGAAGAGTCTGACGATGAGGAGGGCATCGTCTTCCGGTCAGGCACGCGACCGCTTATCGCGCTTGATCCTTTGCGACGCGGCGAGGGAATTTCACTGGAACGAATTATCCCCTATTCAGCGGGTCATTTGCTTCAGTGCAATATCCACCATATCGAGGAGGGTGGAGAAAGCGCTGGCCCAATTCAGCATGCGGGTGAAGAAGTTGGGTATCTTCTGGTGGGTGCGATCGAGCTGATTGTCGATGGAAAAAGCTATATGCTCGCGGCCGGCGATGCCTTTGTCTTCAATTCCGATCTACCGCATCATTATCGCAATACAGGCCATGAGCGGGCCAGCATTTTCTGGGTCAATACGCCCGCCACATTCTGAATTCCTGCTTCCGGAAAGTTCAATTCAAGAGACTTGACAAAAATTCAAGTCTCTTGAATTATGTCCTTGTGCTTAAGCGCCTGATGGTCTGGTTAAAGGCCATTCCGAAAAACAAGGGGAACCCGAATGCGCCTTTCCAGATTTTTGATCCACAGCACCGCAGCCGCCGCTATGACGCTGGCTTTCGGCGTCGCATCCGCCAGCGCAGACACATTTGCGCTCGTTACCATCAACCAGCAGGCTTTGTTCTTCAATCAGATCAATGACGGTGCTCAGAAGGCCGCAGACGCTGCCGGAGCGAAACTGGTGATCTTCAACGCCAACAATGTGCCTGCCGCACAAAATGATGCAATCGAGAACTACATTACCCAGAAGGTTGACGGCATCATTCTGGTCGCCATCGATGTCAATGGCGTGAAGCCAGCCATTACGGCTGCGAAGACAGCGGGCATCCCCGTCATCGCCATCGATGCGCAAATCCCAGATGGTGATAATGTCGCCTTCATCGGTGTCGATAACGCCAAGGCCGGTGAAGATATCGGCAAGTTCTTTTCCGATTATGTGAAGGCCGACATGAGCGGCACAGCCAAGACCGGCATTGTCGGAGCCCTCAATTCCTTCATTCAGAACCAGCGTCTCGATGGCTTCAAGAAGGCTGTAATGGATGGTGGCCAGAAGGTTACCTTCCTCGATACGGTTGATGGACAGAACCAGCAGGACGTTGCGTTGGGTGCTGCTGAAAACCTGATGACCGCCAATCCGGATATGACGACGATCTATGCTACAGGTGAACCGCAGTTGATCGGCGCCGTCTCGGCCGTCGAAAGCCAGGGCCGTCAGAAAGACGTCAAGATATTTGGCTGGGACCTGACCGCACAGGCAGTGAAAGGCATCGAAGAAGGCTGGGTCACCGCCGTCGTTCAGCAGGATCCAGCAGGCGAGGGCAAGGCTGCCGTCGAAGCGCTGACCAAGCTGAAAAAGGGTGAAACCATCGAACCGATCATCAACGTTCCAGTGACGATCGTCACCAAGGACAACGTCGCCAAGTTCAAGGACATGTTCAAGTAAGCCCGCTTCTTTCGGCCAAGGCCTACCCTCATCTGGCTATTGGCTATCGTCTCCCTGCTCGCGGGGAGACGGAATTCGCGGCACTCCCCGTCATTACCCTTTCGCGTTCGCGGGTTTAGGGTGTGGGGCGGTTGAGCTGCAAAGATGCGATGTTTCTTGAAGCCCTTATGAACAGGAACGCCACCATGACCGACGGCGAAACATACCGTGTCCGGATGACCGGTATTTCGAAACGCTACAACCCAATTCAAACGCTGGACAACGTCTCGCTAAGCCTCAAGCCCGGCGAAGTTCTGGGTCTGGTCGGTGACAATGGTGCCGGAAAATCGACGCTGAGCAAAGTGCTGTCAGGTGCCGTCATTCCCGATAGCGGCACCATCGAGATCGACGGCAAAGCCGTTTCTTTCTCCTCGCCCGCCGATGCACGCGCCTCTCATGTCGAGATGGTCTATCAGGACCTGTCGCTCTGTGACACGGTCGATGTTGCGGGCAATCTGTTTCTCGGCCGCGAACCGCGCCGTCATATTCTGGGCATGTCTTTTCTCGACAAGAAAAAAATGCACGGTCTGACGCGCGAGATGCTCGACCGTCTCGGCATCGTTATCGCCGATACCAGGCTCAAGGTCGAAAACCTGTCGGGCGGCCAGCGCCAGTCGATCGCCATCGGCCGTGCCGCATCGTTCGAACCCAAGGTTCTCATCATGGACGAACCGACGGCGGCGCTTGCTGTAGCCGAGGTCGAGGCGGTGCTCGAACTTATCCGCACGGTCAGCGCACGTGGTGTCAGCGTCATTCTCATCACCCATCGCTTGCAGGATCTGTTCCTCGTCTGCGATCGTATTCAGGTCATGTATGAAGGGCGCAATGTCGCCGAACGACTGATTGGCGAGACCAGTATCGAGGAGGTGGTCAATCTGATCGTCGGGCGCAAGTTCTCTGCCCGTTCCGCCCGGCACGGCAATGAAAACGGAGTTTCAGCATGAGCATGCCCTCATCTCAAAGCGGTCCGTCTCAGGCCGGGCATTCTGGTTCGCACGTGTCGCCATCCCGGCTGCGCAAGGCGACGCTGTGGGACAAGTTGCTGGCCAATGGCAGTGTCGTCTCCATTGCCCTTTTCTTTGTCGTCGTCTGCGTCGTCTTTTCATTCATCACCGATGCCTTTCTGACGGCACCGAACCTGCTCAATATCATTCGCCAGTCGGCACCGCTGCTGATCGTTGCCGCCGCCATGACCTTTGTGATCACTACCGGTGGCATTGATCTGTCGGTCGGCTCGGTGCTGGCACTCGTCGCCACCTTGTCGGCAACGGCTCTTCAGGCCGGGCTCGCATGGCCACTCGTCATTCTGGTGATGCTGTTGTTGGGTGCGATCATTGGCGCGATCCAAGGCTTTTTCATCGCCTATGAGCGTATCCCAGCCTTCATCGTCACGCTCGCGGGCCTCTCCGTCATCCGTGGGTTTGCGCTGCTCATTACCGGCGGTTACTCGATCCCCGTTGATCCAACCAGTTTCTTCAACGTCATTGGCCGGTCCTGGTTTCTGGGCGTTCCGGTGCCAGCATGGATTGCGCTATCGATTTTGCTGATCGCCTATGTCACCTTCAATGAAACGCCCTTCGGCCGCTATGTCACAGGGATCGGTGCCAATGCCGAGGCTGTGCGTCGTGCGGGCATCGACACCCGCTTCGCGACGATGTTCGTCTATATCCTCTCCAGCACGGCCGCAGCACTCGCCGGTATTATCGTTACTGCCCGTCTCGGCTCAGGCTCTTCCAATGCAGGCCAGGGCTTCGAACTCGAGGTCATCGCCGCTGTGGTTCTTGGGGGAACCAGCCTGTTTGGTGGACGCGGCACAATCGTCGGCACGGTGCTGGGTGCGCTCACCGTTGCGGTCATCGCCAATGGTCTGATCCTCGCACATATGTCGCCGTTCCTGACGCCAATCGTGACCGGCACCATCATCCTGATCGCCGTTTGGCTCAATTTCCGCCTGTTCCGTGGCGCAGTCAGGGGCAAATAAATATGGATCATCTGTTCGATATGACACCCAGAGGGCGAGCGGAGATTGGCGTCAAATCTGGAACGGTGATGACGGTTCTCGGACCTGTGCCAGTCGCTGACATGGGCATCACCCTCATGCACGAGCATATCCTGCTCGATGGTGCCAAATCCTGGCGCTGCCCCTGCCATCCCGAAGCTCAAGCCATCGGCGAGCAAAAGGTCAGCATGGAGATCATCGGCGAACTGCGGATGAACCCCTATATGAACCGCGATAACGTCTCGCTGGATGACAGCGACTTGGCGCTATCTGAACTGACGCGGTTTCAGGCATTGGGCGGGCACACGGTCGTCGATACGACCAATATCGGGATTGGCCGCGAACCTGCAAAGCTTGCCCGCATCGCAAAAATGTCCGGCCTGAAGATCGTTATGGGAACCGGTTTCTATCTTGAATTCAGTCATCCTGAGTGGCTGAAATCCATGGATGTCGATGAGGTCACCGAGTTTATCGTCAACGACATCGGCGGCGGTGAAACGCAGCCGGAGGTTATGGCAGGCATCATCGGAGAAATCGGCGTCAGCAAGGATTTTACCGCCGAAGAACGCAAGTCGCTGCGTGGCGCTGCGCGGGCATCGAAGATTACCGGCGTGCCACTGTCCATCCACCTGCCTGGATGGGAACGACTGGCTCACGAGGTTCTGGATGTCGTGGAGGAGGAGGGGGCCGATCTGCGCCATACCATCCTTTGCCACATGAACCCAAGCCATGACGATCTGCCGTACCAGAAGGCGTTGGCTGAGCGCGGTGCTTTCCTGGAATACGATATGATCGGCATGGACTTCTATTATGCCGATCAGGATGCTCAGTCCCCATCCGACGAGCAGAACGCCCGCGCCATCCGATCGCTGATCGACATGGGCTACGGCAACCGTATGCTGTTGTCGCAGGACGTGTTCATGAAAATCATGCTGACCCGTTACGGCGGCTTCGGTTACGGTTTCATCCTCAAGCACTTCCTGCCGCGCCTGAAGCGACATGGTGTCGAACAAGCCGCGATCGATCGGATGCTGATCGACAATCCGAAATCCGTTTTTTCCAGCGTGATCTGAAACGCTGATCGACATATCCAAGGAGTTTTTCATGTCCAAGTCCAAAGTTCTTCTCGCAGGCGAATCCTGGGTGTCTACGGCCACTCATATCAAAGGTTTCGACCAGTTTCCGACCGTTACCTATCACACCGGCGCGGACGAGTTGTTGGCCGCGCTCAAGGACAGCCCTTTCGACGTCCAGTTCATGCCAGCGCATGAGGCGCAGCGCGACTTCCCGCAATCGCTGGAAGCCCTGTCGGCTTATGATGCGATCATCCTGTCGGATATCGGTGCCAACACGCTGCTCTTGCATCCCGACACCTGGATTCACTCCAAAACCACACCAAACCGTCTACGCTTGTTGCGAGAGTATGTTCAAAACGGTGGCGCGCTCCTGATGCTCGGCGGCTATTACAGTTTCCAAGGCATCAATGGTGGTGCGCGCTACCGCAAGACGCCGGTCGAAGACGTGCTGCCGGTCTCTTGCCTTGCCTATGATGACCGTGTCGAAGTGCCTGAAGGTTTTGCGCCCGTGGTCACCGGCAATGCAAGCCACCCGATTCTGAAAGGTCTTGGAACGGACTGGCCCATCCTGCTCGGTTACAACGAAGTCACGGTGAAGGACGGCGCTGACGTTCTGGCGACGGTCTCGACGGACTATGGTTCGCAGCCGCTGCTGGTAACGGGAACCTACGGCAAGGGCCGCACGGTCGCCTGGACCTCAGATGTCGGTCCACACTGGCTGCCATCGAGCTTCATCGCCTGGCCGGGTTACAAGACCTTGTTCGAACAGATGCTTGCCTGGGCCACTGTGAAGGCCTGAACCATGCGCGTCCATGTCGTCGGCAATGTCTGTATCGACACCACATTCCGTCTCGACCGTTTGCCGGAAGCGGGCGAAACGCGCAATGCGGCGAGCCACACGGATGGTCTCGGCGGCAAGGGCGCCAATCAGGCTGTGGCCGCCGCACACACCGGAGCGCCGGTCACACTTTGGGCCGCCATCGGCAGGGATGCGAATGGCGGCTGGGTTCGGGATGTGCTGGCTGGCGAGGTCGACAACGCCTGTTTAACGGAGTTCGATCTGCCGACCGACCGTTCAACCGTGGCTGTCGACGCTACTGGTGAAAACATCATCCTCAGCGGCGTCTCTTGCGCCTTGGCATTTAACCCGCTGGGGCAGACCGATTTGGGTGAGACGATCGAACTGGGTGACATGCTGGTCATGCAAGGTAATCTTGCCTCTGCGATAACCGACGCCTGCCTGCGCGCTGCGCGGGAAAAAGGCCTGACAACAATTTTCAATGCCAGCCCGCTGGCGTTGGATGCGCAACCCCGGTTCGACAATGCGGACTTCGTCATTGTCAATGAAGGTGAGGCGCAGTCTATCTCCGGATCGCAACAGCCGGAAGATGCTGCCGCCAGGATCAGGGATCTTGGCGCAAGTTGCGTGATCGTCACGCTGGGATCGCAGGGTTGTCTTCTTCTCTCCAGTGGCAGCATCGAACCTGTTTATATCTCAGCCCCGGAAGTTGCTGTCGTGGATACCAGCGGGGCAGGCGATGTGTTGTGCGGCGTCTTTGCCGGATGCCTTGCTCGAGGGATGAGGCAAGACGCTGCTCTGCGCGTCGCTGTGGCGGCATCGGCGCTGGCGGTTACACGGGTAGGCACGCTCGCGTCTTGTCCCTCAGTCGAGGACATATCACTTCTCATCAAACAATCAGAAACGGAAAGCGCATGACACAGTCCTCAAAACCGGTTGGATCTGGTACCGGCGATGCGATCACTTCTCTCTTCGGACGCAGCAAGGCCGTCATCGGTGTCGTGCATTTGGCCCCCTTGCCGGGAGCGCCGCGCTACAGAGGGGAAGCTGTTGAGGATGTCTATCAACAGGGGCTGGATGATGCCCGCGCCTATCTCGAAGGCGGTTGCGATGGCGTGATCATCGAGAACCATGGTGATATTCCATTTTCCAAACCGGATGATATCGGTCCTGAAACTGCCGCCTATATGTCGGTCGTCTCCGATCGCATTCGCCGCGAACTCGGTCGGCCGATCGGCATCAACGTGTTGGCCAATGCGGCCATTCCCGCACTTGCTATTGCGAGTGCCGCGGGCGCTGGTTTCGTGCGCGTCAACCAGTGGGCCAATGCCTATGTCGCCAATGAGGGCTTCATCGAGGGGGAGGCTGCCCGCGCGATGCGCTACCGTGCGACGCTGCGCGCCAATGGGATCAGAATATTCGCTGATGCCCATGTAAAGCACGGTGCACACGCGATCGTCGCCGACCGTCCGGTCGAGGAACAGGTCAAGGATCTCGTCTTCTTCGACGCCGACGCGATTATCGCGACGGGGCAGCGTACGGGACACGTGGCAGATCTCAGCTATATCCGTATGATCAAGGAGGCCGCCGGATTGCCGACACTGGTCGGCAGTGGCGTGACGCTGGACAATGCCCGCGATATTCTCGACATCGTTGATGGTGTCATCGTTGCAAGTTCATTGAAGTATGACGGTGTGTGGTGGAACAAGGTTGAAAAGGCGCGGGTAACCGCCTTTATCGCTGGTCTGCGACCATGAAACTCTACACGCAGATCAACGGCCAGCGTCTGTTGAAACGTCTTGATGATTTCGCCGCAATCGGGGCAACGCCTGCGGGCGGCGTCAATCGGCAGGCTCTTTCGCCAGAGGACCGGACGGCGCGCTCTCTTCTGGCCAGTCTCGCCATCGAACGAGGCTTTGCAGTCTTTCAAGACGACATGGCCAACCTGTTCATTCGCCGCGAAGGGAAGAACAAGGCGAGCCCACCCTTCCTGATCGGCAGTCACCTTGACAGCCAGCCAACAGGGGGACGCTATGACGGCGCTCTGGGAACACTCTCCGCCTTCGAGGTTCTGGAGACGCTGGAAGATGAGGGCATCGAGACGGATGCCCCGATCGAAGTCGTTGCCTGGACCAATGAAGAAGGCAGCCGGTTCGCGCCTGGAACGATGGGCTCGATGGCATTTTCGCTCGGACAGATTCCGGAAGAATGGCACGGGCTTCGCGGGACGGACGGTGTGTCCTTTGATGATGCGCTGACTGAGACGCTCAGTGCGCTGCCCGCTGTGGAGCGACGTACGCTCGGTTTTCCGATATTGGGCTACCTCGAACTGCACATCGAGCAGGGGCCAATGCTCGAAAAAGAAAACATTCCGATTGGAATCGTCACCGGCGTACAAGGGACGCGCTGGTTTGAAGTCACGGTGACGGGGCAGGCGGCGCATGCCGGAACAACCCAACTGGCCTTTCGTCGCGATCCCATGGTCGTCGTCGCTTCTGCCCTACACGTGCTCCACAATACGATCATGCCATTGGACGACAACGCGCGCCTGACGGTCGGACGGATCGTCGCCTATCCCGGGTCGATCAATGCCATTCCAGGGTCTGTCAATCTGACGATGGACCTGCGCCATCCAGAAAGCGATCGTCTAGATGCGATCGAAGCCGAGGTTCTAAACTGTTTCCAGGCTGCGGCTACCGCCCAGTCCTGCCAGATTGATCTTCGCAAGACATTCGACATGCGCCCAGCCTCGTTCTCCAGTCTCGTCATCAATAGTGTCGAAGCCGCGGCCGGTGACCTTGGACTGGCTTTCAAGCCAATGGTTTCCGGCGCGTTCCACGATGCTCTCTACATCTCGCGCTTAGCGCCGACCGCGATGATTTTCGTGCCATGCAGGGATGGGCTTAGCCACAATGAAGATGAATATGTCGAACCCGAACACAGTGTCGCTGGCGCTCAGATATTGTTTCAATCAGCTATGAAAGTCTTGAATGCTTTAGCCATCAACTCGCTCAAACCGGAAACGAGGTCGAAACTCTCGTAGTCATTGCTGCGGGATTTTTGTTTGTCTAAGCGTTTAAGTTTTTGCGCGCAGGCTTGCTCTTCATTTACCATAGCTCATTCGCAATCATCCCATCAGAGCTTGCGGCTCGGAACCTGCCGAGCCGCTTTAAGCATTCATGATCAGAAGTCGAAGCTGGCAATGTTGTCTTTGGTAAAGACCTTGGGCGCCCCAAGCAGGATTTCGCTCTTGTTGATGATCTGGAGATCGCCGAGCTTTCCGGCCTTGAAGGTCTTGTCGCCCGGCTTGAGGGTGCCGTCGGCAATCGCCCGTAGCGCTGTTGCGGCGGCATAACCCATATCCTCGGTGCTCCACAGCACGGCCGATTTAACGCATCCGCTGTTGACGTAAGGCTTCATGGCATTGGGCAAGGCAAGACCCACCACGGAAACCTTGCCGCAAAGGTTGCTCTGTTGCACGGCTTCCGATGCGGCCGGGGTTGCCACACTGGTCATGCCGACAATGCCTTTCAGCTCATCACCATATTTGTTGATCAGTGTCTGGGCCTGATTGAAAGACAGGATGTTGTCTTCCTGCGCCTCGACTGTCTCCAGGAACTTCATTTTCGGATAGCATTTGGCCGAGTATGCCGCCATCTCGCTGATCCAGCGTGCCTGGTTTGGCGTGGTAAAGGTTGAGGTGACGATGGCGAAATGGCCGTCCTGGCCGATCTGTTCGGCAAGCTGGTCGATGAGGGTCTTTGCAACGCCATTCGCGGTGGCAGGATTGATGAACCACTGACGCGCATCAGGCTCCGCGTCAGCGTCGTAGGTAACGACATTGATGCCGCTTTCCAGCGCTTTTTTTAGCACTGGCGCAACGGCAACGGGATCGTTTGCTGAGAGCATGATGCCATCGATGCCGCTGGTGACATAGTTGTCGATGAAGGTGATCTGCTCATCGATATTGGCCTTTGTCGGTCCGTCTGTCGTCACCTGCACACTGCCGATTTCCTTGGCGGCCAGTTGCGCACCCGCTGCGCTGGACATGAAGTAGCCGATGCCGACAAGCTTTGGCACATCGACCACCTTGATCGGCTTGCCCTTGCGGTCCACCGTCGTGGCTGGGCTTGCGCCATTATACGCACCGGGATCGACCGCCGGTTTTGCTGAATCGCAAGCCAGCGGATTTGTCGGGGCGCCGTCGCCACCGGTCCATGTCGCCTCCTGCGCATGGAGCGTCATCGGCGCAAGACTTGCCAGGCAAAAGACGCCCGCTTGTAAGGTCGTGATGATGGATCGCATAAAAACTCCTCCTTTTTATGACACGTTGCACGCCCTTTGCGGGTGCGTGTTGCTGGTTGGTCAATCGCGTGAGAAGCGGTTGACTAGGTTGGATATGACGACGGCGGTGATCAGGACCACACCGATGACAATGACGGTTCCGTCGCCCTTTACGCCAGAAAGCGACAACCCGTTTTTCAGGACTTGTATGAGCATCAGTCCGAGAAGCGTGCCGATGATCGTGCCACGGCCACCGAAGATGGAGGTTCCGCCCAGAACGACCGCGGTAATGGCGTCGAGTTCCAGCCCTGTTCCCATGTCGGAGCGTGTGGTGGACACGCGCGCCACGAAGACAACGGCTGCAGTGCTGGCCAGAAAGCCGGACGCGGCATAGATCCACAGCTTGATCCGGTCGACTTCGATGCCCGAGTAGCGGGCGGCGGCTTCGTTGTTGCCGATGGCATAGACGGCGCGACCAATCGGGGTCACCCGCAGAATCACGATGGCGATGATGACGACTACGGCCAGCAGCCACAACTGCGCCGGTATGCCGAAAAGGTTGCCTTGCCCCAGGCTGAGAAACCACGCCGGATAGCCGCGCACAGATTGCGCCTGACTGATGCCCTCCGCAAGGCCGCGGTAGAGTGCAAGCGTGGCAAGGGTCGCGATTAGCGGCGGTACGCGAAAGCGGGTGATGATGATGCCGTTGGCAACGCCGCCCAGGGTTCCCGCAGCAATGGCAAGGACTGCCGCAATCGGTAATGGCACGCCCATCTTCCACAACTCGCCCACCAGAATGGCCGAGAGGCCGAGAATCGACCCAACCGACAGATCGATACCGCCGGTGATGATGACGAACGTCATGGCGACGGCGATCAAGCCAAGCTCGGTCATCAATCGCGTCTGGTTCAACAGATTGGCGCTCGTGAGAAACCGGTCGTTCTGCGTGGCCAGCACGGCACCGACACAAAGAAGGATCACAAAGAGGAGGGTTTCGTGCCGGAAAAGGATTTTGTAATTCATCGATAAGGTCCTTCACCCGGCCCGGTTACGTCTGGCTACATCCGCAAGGACGGTCGCCAGAATGAGGGTGCCCTGAACCGCACGGAGCCAATAAGCGGAGACATTGACGAAGATCAGCGCGGAACCAATGGCGGCAAACAGGATGGCGGCCAGCGTAGACCCCGTCACGGTACCGATGCCTCCCAGAATGGAGACGCCGCCCACAACCGCAGCCGAGATGATCAGCAGCTCGAGCCCGTTGGGGACCGTCGACTGGATGACCTGCAATTGCGTGGCAAACAGGATGGCGGCCACACCCGCAAACACGCCGTGAATGGCAAAAACCTTCACGGTTGTGCGCTGGTGCGAAATCCCAACCGCATCCGCGGCCTCGCTGTTGCCTCCTACACCATAGACCGTTCTGCCGAAGGGGGTGCGTGCCATGATGAAGGCCATTATGGCTGTCAGGGCGACCATAGCGACGATGGGCACCGGCAGTCCCAGCAGACGGAACTGTGCGAGCTGATACTCCGGCGGCAGACCGGAAATCCAAGCCCCGCCTGTCACGGTGATCAGAAGTCCCCGGAGAATAGACAGCATCGCAAGCGTGGCGATGATCGAGGGAATGCGTATATAGGCGATGAGCGCGCCAAGGCATGTGTTGATGAGGCAACCCGCAAGGATCGGGGCCAGCCAGGCGAACCAGACGGGGTAGCCATTGGTCACCAGAAGACCGGAAATGGTGGCGAGCACGCCAATCAAGGCACCGATGGAGACATCGATATGACCTGAGATAATGACCAGAGACATGCCGATTGCCGCCACGGCGACATAGGCGTTTCCGACGAAGATGGTCGACAGGTTGTTGGCGGACAGAAATCGCGGATTGATGGCGGTGACGACGATGAACAGCAGGATGATGACCGCTGCGAGCGCGATCTCCTGTCCGATTATCTTTTGAAAGCGCGTCTTTGTCATGCTGCTCGTCCTTGCATCATGGCCGCGCCGACGGTTTCCGCCGTCGCGTGCTCCCGGTCGATGATGGCGGCGACCTTGCCGCTGTTCATCACCAGCACACGGTCACTCATGCCCAGAACCTCCGGTAGCTCGCTCGAAATCATCACGATGGCGATGCCCTCCCTTGCGAGGTCGACCATCAATTTGTGAATTTCAGATTTCGCACCGACATCGACACCGCGCGTGGGTTCATCGAGGATTAGCACCCGTGGCTTGGTTGTCAGCCATTTCGCAATCACGACCTTCTGCTGATTGCCGCCGGAGAGTTCCCCGACAATCTGCATCGGACCTCTCGCACGAACTGCGAACCGCTGGATTGCGGTCTGCGCCAGGCTGAGTTCACGGCTTCGATCAACCATCCATCCCTTGGCAATTCTGTTGAGAATGGGCATGACGACATTGTCGCGAATGCTCTGCTGCCGCACGAGGCCATGCTGGCCGCGATCTTCCGGCACATAGGCAATACCGAGGTCGATGGCGTCACGGATTTTCGATATCTTGACCATCTCGCCGTCGAGGCGGATGGTGCCAGAAGACGAAGGCGTCACGCCGAATATCGTTTCGGCAAGCTCCGTGCGACCGGAGCCGACAAGCCCGGCAATACCGAGGATTTCGCCTGCTCTGACACCGAAACTGATGTTATCGATGCGACCAGTGCAGCAGAGATTTTCGATCTCCAGAACCGTCTTGCCCATCTCCACCTCCTGCTTGGGAAAGAGATGGGTGATCTCGCGTCCGACCATCATCGATACCAGGCTTGCTTCCGTCACGTCTTCAATCGGCTTGGTCGAGATCGTCTTTCCGTCACGAAGAACCGTGACGCGATCCGAAATCTGGAAAATCTCGTTCATCCGGTGGCTGACATAAACGATGCCGACGCCATCACGGCGAAGCATGCGCACGACATCCAGCAGCCTGACGACATCGGCCTCGGCAAGCGCTGCTGTCGGCTCATCCATGATCAGAACCCGCGCATTTCTGGACAGCGCCCGGGCAATTTCGACGCGCTGGCGGTTTGCAACGGATAGTTGACCCACCATGCCGTCTACATCGAGATCAGGACAATTGAGGCGCGCCAGAAGCTTGCGCGCTTCCTCGCGCATGGTTCGCCGGTCTATAGTTCCGATGGATGTCCGTGGCGCGTGACCGAGGAAGATGTTTTCCGCGACCGTCATATCAGGAAACAGCAGCAATTCCTGATGCACGACTGCGATGCCAGCACTTTGGGCGCTGCGCGGATTTGCGAAACGTGTGGCGCTGCCTTCAAGCAGAACCTCACCACCATCCGGCTGATGCGCACCGGAGAGGATGCGGATCATGGTTGACTTGCCGGCACCGTTCTCGCCCATGAGCGCGTGCACCTCACCGGCACGGATATCGAAATCCACACCCTTAAGAACCTTGACCGGGCCAAAGGATTTCTCGATATCGCGCATCGCCAGCACCGGTGTGCTCACGCTGGTTCTCTCATCAATGTCAGTGCTCAACGGCGTTGTCCTCCTACGCCGTAGAAGGCGGCGGCATTCGTCTCGAAAATCCGGGTGAGTTGTTCGCTGTCAAAATGGTCGGATAGGAGCATCCTCGCGAGATTGCATACCTCGCTATAGCTTGCGGCCAGCAGACAGACGGGCCAGTCACTGCCGAACATCAGCCGGTCTGCACCGAAGACGGACGCGACATGATCGACGTAACGCCGGAAGTCTTCCAGTTGCCAATCTGGCGAGGCTTCGGTCACCATGCCTGAGATTTTGCAGGACACGTTCGGAAAGGCTGCGATATCGCGCATGTGGCTTGCCCAGGGCTCGAACTGACCCGTGGCGATTTCGGGTTTGGAGATATGATCGACCACGGCTTTCAGCGGCGGCACATGCTCTAGAGCCCGCAACACATGCGGCAGATGGCGTGTGAACGTGAGGATGTCGAACGGCACGCCTGCGGCCTCGATGGCCTTCAGGCTTTTCAACACCCGTGGCCGCAGGATGAAGTCGTCGTCGGGCAGTCCCTGCAACATGGGCCTGACGCCGACGAACAGGGGATTGGCGCGGTAATTGGTAAGCCTGCTTTCGAAATCGTCGGAATCGAGATCCAGCCAGCCGACCACGCCTGCGACAAAATCGGTTTTCGCCGCGATATCGAGCAGAAAATCGGTCTCCGCTTCAGTTTCCGCCGCCTGCACCAGAATGGTTCGCGTGACGCCTGCGCGCCGCATCTCGCGGCGCAGATCGTCCGGCATGAAATCCCGGTAGATCGAACCCAGCTCCGGCGTCAACCAGCCATAATCGGTGCGGCTCGTCGTCCAGAAATGCTGATGGGAATCCAGCATATTTTCCTCCCCATTGTGACATCCTCCTCCTGCACATGAAGCGTCAGGGGCGGACGACGCCCTTTCTCAGCAGAATATTGCCGTAGAGCCTGCGTTCGCCCGATGCGATGACGGCAAAAGCGTTTGTTGCGCGCTGGTAGAAGTCGGATGGCGCGATGCCCGCAAGCGCGATGGTGCGGCCCTCTCCCTTTTCGACGGACGCAGCAAATTCCGCATAGATCGGCAGCGGCTCACCGGGAGCCTGCATGTAGCTCACCGGCTGCTCGACAAAATCGTCCAGAGGGAAAACCGTCAGGATCGCGTCGATGATATCTGTTGCACTGATGCCCGGCATATCGATCAGCCGCTCCCCACAGGCAGCCGCCGGAAAATTCGCGTCAACGATGGCGATTTCGTTGCCGTGGCCCATATCCGCCAACACGGACAGCAACTGGCTGGTGAGCAAAGGATGAATATTTTTAAGCATGGACATGTCTTTCTGTGAAAATAAACGTGTGGCGCATCACGCACCGATGAGGCCGTCGTTCTCCAATGTCGTCCAAAGCTCCTCGGGAATATCCTGATCGAACCACGCGACGTTTCCGTTGAGCTGTGCCGCCGTCTTCGCCCCGATGACGACGCAGGTGGTGGCTGGATGGCGCAGGGGAAACTGGATGGCGGCGGCGGGTAGCGGCACGTCGAAGCGATTACAGATCGTGCGTAGACGATCCGCTTTTTCGATGATCTCGACAGGCGCATCGGCGTAGTTGAACTTCGGCTTTGCCGAGGACGATGCCAGAATGCCCGAATTGTAGACGCCCGCCACGACCAGTGCCATGCCGCGCTTTTGCACGAGCGGCAGGAAATCCCGCTCCGCATCCTGATCGAGAAGTGTGTAGCGACCGGCCAGCATGCTGCAATCGAGATCCGCCTCATCAAGCGCATCGCGGATGGCCTGCCATTCGTTGACACCGAGACCAAAGCCCTTGATATCGCCAGCAGCCCGCAGTTCTGTCAGCGCTCTGAACCCGCCACCCTTGGTCAGCGCGGACCAGTGATGATCATGAAGGTCCGCGTGGGTGACGCGGCCGATGTCATGGACATAAAGGATATCGGGATTGGGTAGACCGAGACGCTGCTGGCTGTCATCGAAGCTGCGCATGACGCCGTCATAGCTGTAGTCGAAGACCTCGCGAAACGGCAGACCATTCCACCAGCCGGGGTCTAGTGGGTTCTTTGGCGGCGCGGGCGGCAGCGAGCGACCGGCCCTTTCGGTGGTCATCAGACGTCCGACCTTGGTGGAAAGAACAAAGCTTTTCTCACCTGTCTCGCGCAACACCTGACCGACCAGATGTTCTGAACGACCATTGCCATACATGGGTGCCGTATCGAAGTAGCGGATACCGGCAGCCCAGGCAGCTTGGAGCATGTTGAGGGCATCAGCGGTCTTGACCGGTGCATAGAGACCACCTAACGGCGCACTGCCGATGCCGAGTGCGGTGACCTTAAGCCCGGTCTTGCCGACGGGTCGCGGGGTGGATGCCTTGATTGTCTTGCTCATGATGCTCTGCCTTAGATTTTTGCGCGGTTCTGGCGGCGTGCCCAGACGACAACGGTCACACCGAAGAGAAGCAGCAGGCCGCGAACGATCTGCCGTTGCTGGTCGGTCCAGCCGAGAAGGGCGGCACCACTCAAAAGTGCGGCCAGCAATAGAACGGCGGCCAATGTGCCCACGACATTGGGTTTGCCGTATTTCAACGCCATGCCGCCCAGCAGCACCGCCGTCAGCCCGTCGATGAAATAGGAACTGCCGATGTAAGGCTGGCCGGACGAGAGATCGGCGGTCAGCAGGATGCCAGCCAGTGCCGAAACGACGCCCGACAGAATATAGAGAAGAAACAGGATACGGTTGACCGGCACACCGGCTTCCACGACCGCTGCACGGTTCTGCTCCATGGCATAGAGATAGTGGCCGAAGGTCAGATGTTCCTGAACGACATAGGATGCGGCGTAGATGATCGCAACCACGATGGCAATGACCGGTATGACGCCCAGATTGGCAGACAGCACCGAACCGACAAAGCCTGTCGACGACAGCGAAATCGAGGTGCCGAGACCGATGGCGGCGGCGATGGAGCCCGCAAGCCCACCCGTGGCGATGGTGATCACCAGAGCAGGCAGTCTGAAGCCTGCAACAAGTCCGCCATTGATGAGACCAATGACGACGCCCGCCAAAAGCCCGCACAGACAGGCAAGTGGCCAGCCATAACCCGCCTGCACCAGCCCGGCCACGATCATGTTGGCAAGCGCTGCCACCGACATGAAGCTGACGTCAATTTCACCGGCAGCAATGATCCAGGTCAGCCCGAGGAACATGATTGCGGCAATGCTTGCAGACCGCAGCATATCATTGATGTTGCCAGCGCTGACGAAGGTGGGTCGCAACCAGGCGAACAGGATGAACGCCGCCAGCACCAGCAGAAACAGCCCATAGCGAACAAGGAATGTTTCGATATCCGGGCGGGTCCGCTGCGCCTGCAAATTTTGGCTCAATACAGTCATCCTCTTTCCTCCCGTCATCGGGCCATGCGACCGCCGAGCAGATTGCTCAGCGCCGCCGTCAGTTTGGGGTCGAAAATCGAGATTGCCGCGATCAGTACGAGGCTCACGATCGCATCGCTGTAGTAGTAGGGTATTGCGAGTAGCGTGAAGCCGTTCAGCATGGTCGACATCAGCAAGGTGCCGGCAAGGGTTGCCGGAATGGACGGCGCGCCGAAAAGAGCAGCCCCCAGATAGACAGCCGCGAATGCGGGCATGAGCAACTGGTTGCCCGCCGTCACATTGGCAGCACCGGATGAAGCGACCAGAAGCGTTATGGCAAGACAGGACATGGCACCGCACAGCGCAAAGGCTGCCAATACATAAAGTTTGACGCGAATACCCGAAAAGCGGGCGGATACGCGGTTTTCGCCGGTGGCATAAAAGGCGCGACCTAAACGCGATGCATGCAGAACGATCCCGGCAACGATAGCGGCGGCTGCCAGAATGACGACCGGCATGTCGAAGGTCAGAACCTTGGCATCGTTCAGGTCGAGAATGCCCGACATGAAGAAGTTTTCAGAGATCGATGTACCGTTGCTGTAGAAATAGGACAGTCCGATCGCGACACCGCCCGTGGCAATGGTCGCGACGATATCGGGAAGCCGCAGATAGGCGATGACAGTGCCGTTGATCGAACCGGCCAAGATTCCGACAGCAATCCCACCACCGATTGAAACGCTCAGACCATATCCCGCCGCAAGCAGGAAGCCGAGCGTCATGGCACCTAAAGATGCCACGCCCGGAAAGGAAAGATCGAATTGTCTGACGACGATGACGAATGTCAGCCCGATGGCCGCCAGACCGTTCACCGCCATATGGCGCAGAAGTGCGTGCAGGTTGCCACTGCTGAGATAGACCGGCGCAAATGTTTGGAAGACAGCGGCGATGCAGGCAAGCAGTAAAATGAAGGCCCCTAATCGAAGCACTATTGGTGGAAGCTTGAAACGTTCGCTCATGACCGAACTCCCATGATACCCGCAGCAAGAAGCTGATCACGACTGGGGGCTGCGTCCGTCTGGGTAATGGGACGGCCCTTATAGAGAGCGATCGACCTGTCTGCGACACCGTGGACCTCATCGCAATCGGACGAGATGACAATTACCCCTGCCTTGTGCGACAATTCCCGCATCAGCGCGTACAGCGTTGCGCGCGCGCCGATATCGACACCGACAGTCGGCTCCACGAAGATGTAGATCCGGGCGTCGCGGTAGAGCCCTTTGGCGATTACGATCTTCTGCTGATTGCCTCCGGAAAAGGCGCTGACGGGTCGGTCGAGCTTCGGCGGCTGGAGCGCGACGCGCTTCGCCAAATCCTCGGCGGACTTGCGATTGCGCCCGAAGCGCATGAGGCCGCCGGTCCACGATGCCTTGCCGAGATGTGCGACCACTGTGTTGAAAATCACGTCCTTTGACAGCGTCAGACCCTCGGTGCGTCTGTCACCCGGCACAAGAAAGATACCGCGCCTGAGCGCGTCGTGCGGGTCTTTCAACTTGACTGGCTGGCCGTCGATGCTGATCTCGCCTGCATCCGGGCGGATGACGCCGAAAAGCGCCTTCGACAACTCATCAACCCCAGAGCCGACAAGTCCGAAAATGCCGAGAATTTCCCCCCGGCGGAGGGTGAAGCTGACGTCGGTGAAGAGTCCCTTCTTTTCGAGACCCTTGACCTCCATCATCACTTCACCGCCCGCCCCGTCTGCCCTGGGAGGGAAGATGTCGCCGGACTTTTCGTCCAGCATGAGTTCCGGAATAGAAATACCGTCATCAAGTGCCCCCTTCGCCGGGAAGGTTGCCACGTTGCGGCCGCCGCGAAACACGGTGAACCGGTCGGCAATCTCGAACACTTCTTCGAGGCGATGGGTGATGTAGATGATGGCGATCCCAGCCGCTTTCAACGTGCGCATTAGTTGAAACAGCGATGCCTTTTCACGCTCGGTCAGCGTCGAGGTTGGCTCGTCGAGGATCAGGATTTTTATGTCGTCGCGTCGTAGAGCATGGAGCACCGCGACGATCTCGCGATCGACGGCTGGCATTTCGCCAACACGCCTGTCGAGATCGATTTCAATGGGGAATCGTTGCAGCAGCTTTTGTGCGGCTAGGCGCATGGCTGTACGGTTGATGCGCCCGGTAAGACCCGGCTTGTGCGCCTCTTCTCCGAGAAAGATATTCTCGACGCCGGTAAAGTCGTTGACCAGTTCCGGGTGCTGCTGGACGCAGGCGATGCCTTCCGCGATTGCGGCGGCAGGCGTTCCCAACTCGACCGGCTTGCCATCGATGTCAATTGTTCCGGTATCCTTCGCATAAACGCCGGACAGGATTTTGATCAACGTCGATTTACCCGCGCCGTTGACACCCAGCAGCGCATGGATTTCACCTTTTTCCAACTCGAAGTGAACGCCATCCAGTGCCTTGACGACACCGAAGCGTTTTTCGATTTGCCGCATGCTCAACACGGTTGCCATTGTCATGTCCCGATTGTTGGTGTGCGGCGGGCCCATATGTCGGACCCGCCTTCGTGGGTGGACTTAGAGTGCGCGCGGCCAGCCCAGTTTCAGGGCTTCGCCGGGTTGGTCGTAATTGTCCGGTATCTCTGAGAGGTTTTTCAAACTGTCCTGGGTGACGGCGTAGGACGGTGTGATGACGAAGCGTGGCGCCTTGCGTCCCGCTGCGACCTCATGAGCATAGAAGGCGTTCATGTAGGCCATTTCATAAAAGCTCTGCGCCATGGTCAGTGCGAAGGGCGATCCGGCTTTGATGTATTCGAACGACTGCTTGCCACCATCGATGCCGGTGATGAAAACCTTGCGGGAGGCTGCGCGGATGGCAAGGGTGCCTTCAGAGGCAGCACCGTCCCAGGCGCACCAGATCGCGTCCAGTTCCGGGTTGGCCGTCAGGATATTGTCCACCACTTGGCGTGGCGTCGTCGTTCCACCCAAGGCAAATGCAATCTCCGAGACGATTGTGATATCGGGGAAGCGGGTAAAGACGGAGCGCGCTCCGAGCGTACGCTGATCCCAGGATTCATTGGAGGGAAGGCTCACCAGCGCCACTTTGCCCTTACTGTTCAAGCGCTTGGCGATATATTCCGCACCAGCAGCACCTAGGCCAAAATTGTTCGACATGGCAGTCGAGGTGACGGTGGTGTTGGGGACATAACTGTCGCCACAGAAGATCGGAATGCCGGATGCGACAGCCGCCTGCACGGCTGGAGAAATAGCCGCGGCATCGGCTGGCGTGATGAAGATGGCGGCGGGCTTGGAGGCGACGAAGGCCGCGATCTGGTCGGCCTGTTTCTTGATATCGTAGTTGGCGTCTGCAATAGTCAAGGTACCGCCCAGACGCTGTATCGCGTCCTTATACCCATTGACGATGTGACGGCCAGATTCCCATACGGTCCAGCCCAGCGACGCACAGAATTTCAAATCCTGCGCATAGGCGAAATTGGGTCGACCGAGCGCTGCGGCAACGGTCATCGCCGCGCCTGCGCTCAACACGCCGCGGCGCGTCAGTTTCAGGCCGCAGAGACTGGTCTCTTCCCCCTGCATTCCGATTGTAGTCTCAGACATAGCTTCCTCCCGTCAACACGACCGGAACCATCCGGCCGTCTCATCTCCCGACGCCGCCTTCAAAACGACTGGCGTATGATCTCCAGATAATCTTCTTTCGTGGCCAGCCGCGGGTTCGTTGCATGGCAATGATCCTTCAGCGCCTCGCCCGAAACCTTGTCCATCATCGCCTCCGTCACGCCCATGGCCCCGAGCCCGGAGGGCATGCCGATATCGCGATTGAGCGCGGTGATGATGGCATCGGGCTCCCCACCCAGAATACCCGCCAGCACATCCCACTTCGTACCGATCACGGGCCGGTTGAACTGCAACACCGCTGGCATCAGCACGGCGTTGAGTGTGCCATGGTGCAGATTGAGTTCCCTGATAGCCCCAAGCGGATGGGTGAGGGCGTGCACGGCACCCAGCCCCTTTTGAAACGCCATCGCGCCCTCGAGCGCTGCCATCATCATGTCCCAGCGCGCTTTGCGATCTTGGCCATTCTTCACGGCCTGCCTGATAGCGGGAAAGCCGCGCTTCAGGCCATCGAGGGCAATGGCTTCCGCAGGCGGATTGATGGCGGGCGCCATATAGGTTTCGAGACAGTGCGACAGTGCATCCATACCCGTCGCCGCCGTCAGAAAGGGCGGGAGGCCATGGGTCAATTCCGGATCGCACAGCGCGATGCTAGGCAGCATGAAGCCACTCAATATGCCGAGCTTTCGACCCTCGGCAGTGATGATGACAGCTGCGCGACCGACTTCCGAGCCGGTGCCGGATGTCGTCGGCACCGCAATCATAGGGCAGATGCTCCCGTGAATGCGTGACGCACCACCTTCGACTGCGGTATATTGCGCCAAGGGTCCTTCATGGCCGCTCAGCAAGCGAACTGCCTTGGCAAGATCGAGCGATGAACCGCCACCCAGCCCGACAATCCCATCGCAACCTTTCTCGACATAGAGCGCATAAGCCGCCTCGACCGCCTCTTCCGTTGGGTTGGCGGGTGTGCCGTCAAAAACGATAGGGCGTTCGGAAAACAGGCCCAGCACCCGCTCCACCAATCCGGTCGAAACGAGGCCGCGATCGGTCGCGATCAGCGGTCGGCGCACGCCAAGCTCAGTAAGAAGCGCTGGCAAGCGTGAAATCGCCCCCTCTTCGAATTCGATACGGGTCAGATAATTGATCAAGGCCATGTCGCGTTTTCACCTGTTGCCGAGGCTGCCAGAGTCGACGACGAATGGCAGGCAGACGCCATGGCCTTTCGTGCACAACAATGGCTATCGCCGTTGGTTTTCTTCGCTTTGCTGGATCACACCGGGCTCCCGACCGATGCTTCTCCTCCTCCGTCAGGGGCGTTCAAATTTTCACTTGCGCCGCCAACTAATATATGAGTTATATAAATGCAGATGACAAATCGTCTGTCAACGGAAATTACAGACCGCAAAACGCTCATATATTGAGGCTTTAGGTTGAAGTTGCTGGGAATACACGAGAGATGAAAGCCGCTCCAAAATCTGAGGTGATATATGGGTCACTTCGCCAAGCCATCGTTCATCTGGAGATGCAGCCTGGTGCGGTTATCTCGGAGAAAGATCTCTGCTCCGAGTTGGGCGTGTCACGCACGCCGGTTCGCGAGGCGCTCCAGCGGCTTGCCGACGAGGGTCTTGTGGATATTTTTCCGCATTCGGGTACCTATGTCAGTCGCATCTCTTTCACCGTGGCCGAAGAAGGTTTTGTCATTCGCCGCGCGCTTGAAATCGAAAGCGTTCGCAAGGCCTCAACACTCATCAAGGACGCCCATATCGCGGAACTCGACACAATCTTGGAGGGTATGCGAACGCTTCTGGCCAACAACACGCTTGATCGATATCTCGACGCTGACGACGTCTTGCATGGCAAGATCGCTGCGATCAGCGGCTATCCGCGTATCTGGAAATTCATCACCCTTGCCAAGGTCCATCTGGACCGGATGCGCCAGTTGAGCGCGCCGGTGCCGGGGCATCTCGCCATGGTGACAGAGCAACACGAAGCCATCGTCAAGGCCTTGAAAAACCGCAGCGCCGACCAAGCTGAGCTGGCCATGCGCATCCATCTCGACTCCTCGTTCGCTGTCATGGCCAATATGTACGAGGACAAGATCGCCTTGTTCGAAAGGGAGGAGGACTGAGATGACAGCCTACAGCACCAATTCCCCGTTCCTGCGTCTGAACGCCCGCGACAATGTTTTGATTACCCGTGTTTCGCTGGACCCGGCACCGTTTTCCGAACTAGGCGGGGCATCGCTGTCCGAGCGGATCACGCAAGGCCACAAGGTGGCGATCTCGCCCATGAAAGCGGGTGAAGCCGTCATCAAATACGGGCAGATCATCGGTTTTGCCAGCAAGGATATCGGCATCGGGGAGCATGTTCACACCCATAACATGGCCATGGGCGATGTCGAACTGGCCCATGAATTCTGCATCGAAGCCCACGAGCCTGATTTTCTGCCTGTATCTGAGCGCGCATCCTTTCTAGGCTATGCGCGGCCAAGCGGGCTGGCCGGTACGCGCAACTATGTTGCGATCATCTCCTCGGTGAACTGTTCCGCCACGGTCTCGAGGGCGATTGCGAGCCACTTTACCACGTCGGGTCGGCTGAATGATTTTGCCAATGTCGACGGCATCATCGCGCTCACCCACGGTGGGGGCTGCGCCATCAACACCAAGACAGAGGGCTACGCCTTTTTGACCCGCACGCTTGCTGGCTACGCAACACACCCCAATGTCGGCGGCGTGGTGATGATTGGTCTTGGCTGTGAAACCAACCAGATTCCAGCGCTGCTGACAGCACATGGTTTGGTGGAAGGAGATCGTTTCCGCACGATGACGATCCAGGCCACAGGCGGCACGCGTCGCACGATCGAGGAAGGCATTGCGGCAATCGAAGCCATGCTTCCGGCCATCAACAGCGATGTGCGCACATCCCAGCCAGCATCGATGCTGAAGCTTGCACTGGAATGCGGCGGTTCCGACGGATATTCCGGCATTTCCGCCAATCCGGCACTTGGCTATGCATCCGATCTGTTGATCCGCCACGGCGGCACGACCTGTCTTGCCGAAACCCCAGAAATCTATGGTGCCGAACATCTGCTGACCCGCAGGGCGGCGTCGCCTGCCGTTGCGGAAAAACTGCTGCAACGCATCGATTGGTGGAGAGAGTATGCCGAGCGCGGCAATGCAGAACTCAACAACAATCCCTCGCACGGCAACAAGGCCGGTGGGCTGACGACGATCCTCGAAAAGTCGCTCGGTGCCGTCGCCAAGGGCGGTACATCCCGTCTGAACGCCGTCTACGAATATGCCGAGAAAATCACGCAATCCGGTTTCGTCTTCATGGACACGCCCGGCTACGACCCCGTGGCCGTAACGGGGCAGGTGGCGGGCGGGTGCAATCTCATCTGCTTTACCACCGGGCGCGGTTCCGTTTCCGGTTTCAAACCCGCGCCCTCGCTGAAGCTGGCAACGAACACGCCGATGTATGAGCGCATGAGCGAGGACATGGATATCAATTGCGGCACCATCGTCACCGGTGACGAGACGGTTGAGCAGGCCGGAGAGCACATCTTCCAACTGATCCTGGACACCGCATCGGGACGCAAGACCGCGAGTGAAACCTACGATTATGGCGACAACGAATTTGTGCCCTGGCAGGTCGGGGCCGTGATGTAACGCATGTGAAGGTACGTGGCTGCGCGGGATGGGCGTGCCACCGGGAGGAATGACATGAACGCAATCAAAGATTTTTACGACGTCGTCATCATTGGCGCGGGCGTCGGTGGCGGCGCGATGGCCAACCGGCTTGCAGGTCGCGGGCGTAGCATCCTGATGATCGAGCGCGGACCAAGGCTACCACGCGAGCCCGACAACTGGAGCGTCGACGCGGTTTTCCATACGCGCAAATACGCGACCAAGGAAACCTGGCGCGATCGCGACGGCAAGGATTTCAACCCCAGTACCTATTATTACGTCGGCGGCAACAGCAAGTTTTTCGGTGCAGCCACCTTGCGATTCCGGGCCGAGGATTTTCAGGACTTGCAACATGAGGGCGGGGTGGCGCCTGCATGGCCGGTCAGCTACGACGAATTCGCGCCCTATTACGATATCGCCGAACAGCTGATGGGAACCCATGGCGCGGCCGGAATGGACCCCACCGAGCCACCACGCTCCGGCCCGATGCCTTATCCCGCAATCGGTCATGAGCCGGAAATCGCTTTCTTTGATAAGAAGCTGCGTGAAAAAGGGCTTCGCCCATTTCCGCTGCCCATCGCCATCGATTACCATCAGGGCGGAAGTTGTATCCGCTGTCGCACTTGCGATGGATTTGCTTGTCAGCTGGGCGCAAAGGGTGACGCCGAAGTCCGGCTGGTCAATCCCGCCCTTGCCAAGGGCGATGTTGATCTGGTGACGGAGGCTTTCGTCCACAGACTGTTGACCGACCCGACTGGCAAGCGCGTGACCGGCATTGAGATCACCCATTCCGGGCAAACCCGCACGATCTCTGCCGACCTGTTCATTTCCAGTGCCGGGGCCATCAATTCGTCTGCCTTGCTTTTGCGCTCCGCCAACGATGCCCATAAGCGCGGTCTCGGCAACAACATGTCGGATCAGCTTGGCCGCAACTACATGGCGCACAACAACACGGCGATGATGGCGATCTCGCCGTTCAAGAAGAACCGCGTGACATTCCAGAAGTCGATGGCGATCAACGATTACTATTTGGCCAACAGCGAAAAACCCTATCCGCTCGGAAACGTTCAGGGGCTCGGAAAACTGCAAGGCGGCATGCTAACGGCCAATGCTCGCTGGGCGCCGGAGTGGCTGATGGCGATATTTGCCGAACGCAGTGTCGACTGGTGGTTGATGTCCGAGGACCTGCCCGATCCTGACAACCGGGTTTCACTCGATGCCGACGGCAAAATCCGGCTGAGCTACACGCCCAACAATCTGAAATCCCATAATGAACTGGTGCAGGTGTGGAGCCGCTGCATGCGCTCCCTTGGTTATCCGCTGATCATCACCAACAAGATGGACATCAAGGTATCGATGCACCAATGCGGAACGGCCCGTTTCGGCAACGATCCCAAGACATCTGTCCTTGATCCCCATTGCAAGGTCTGGGACGTCGATAATCTCTACGTCGTGGATGCATCCTTCCTGCCATCGTCAACAGCCCTCAATCCGTCCTTGACGATTGTCGCGCAGGCGACGCGAACGGCAGATCATATTTTGAGCCAATGGGGTGAGGTCAAAATGCAGCCGGTGACCACCTCGTCAGCCGCCTGATTCATCCGGTGTGGAGGCACAGGATCAATTTTCAAAACTGGAGGACGTTGCCGATGTCAGGCACGAACAATAATTATAAGGCCATCTTCGATCTCAAGGGCCGCAAGGCCATCGTCACCGGCGGTTCGCGCGGCATAGGCAAGGCACTGGCGGAAGCGTTGGCCGCCCATGGCGCAGATGTGGCGATTGTCGTCCGCTCTTCTATGGACAGAGCGGAAGTCCTGGTGAACGAGCTAAAAGCGACCGGTGTCGACAGCTTCGCCATTCAGGCTGATGTTTCTGACGAAGCGGATGTGCAGCGTATGACAGACGCGGTCATCGCGCGCTGGGGCCGCATCGACATTCTGGTCAACAATGCTGGCATCGTGCTTCCCGCAGCCGCGGAAGAGTGCGGCCTCGACACATGGCGACAGACCATGGCCGTCAATCTCGATGGCGTCTTTCTGGTCTCGCAGATCGTCGGCAGACAGATGATCGCGCAAAAAAGCGGCTCCATCATCAATATCGGTTCCATGTCCGGCCGCATCGTCAACTGGCCCTTCCGTCACGCCGCCTACAATGTCTCGAAGGCCGGCGTGCATATGCTGACCAAATGCCTTGCTACCGAATGGGCCGAACACGGCATCCGGGTCAACGCCATCGCACCCGGTTACATCAGGACCGAACTGACGGATGAGGTGCTGAAAGAGCACCCCAACGTCGTACGTGATCACTGGGCAAAAGGGGCGGTGCAGAACCGCATCGGCGGTGTCGAGGAACTTGCCGGAGCCGCGGTCTACCTCGCAAGCGATGCGGCAAGCTTTACCACTGGCGAGATCATGACAATTGACGGCGGATTGACGCTGCGCTGACGCAAACGATTTTAATGAGGAACGCAATAAATGACACAACGTGGTTACGGCGGCCCGCTTCGCTATGTTCAAGGCCAGGGCGTGATCGGTGATCTTGCACACTATGTCGAACCTCTGGCAAAAGCCGCACTCATCATCATCGACAGTTTTTTCTGGGAGACGCTGAGACCCGCAATCGAGACGGCGTTGGCGCAAAAACACATCGCCACACGTTTCGTCCGGTTCGGCGGGGAGTCCACCGATGCGGAAGTGGCACGATGCATCGATGAGGGCAGGGCCATCGATGCCGGTGTCGTTATCGGCATCGGAGGCGGCAAGGCGCTCGATACGGCAAAGATTACAGCATTCAACCTTGGCGCCAGGATCGTGACGGTGCCGACTATTGCCTCGACGGATTCGCCAACCAGTTCGATCGGTGTCATCTACTCCGCAGATGGCGTTTATGACCGGGTGGTGCGTTGTGGCCGAAATCCGGATGTCGTGCTGGTCGATAGCGGGTTGATCATTCAAGCGCCGGTCCGGTTTTTGGTGTCCGGCATGGGAGATGCACTGTCGACCTGGTACGAGGCCCGCTCCAACCTTGAATCGCGGTCCAGAAACTATATCGGCGACGGTTATTCAACGACAATTGCCGGTATGCACATCGCCCGCTCCTGCCACGAAACATTGATGCGCGATGGTCGAGCTGCATTCCACGCAGCGCGCGGCGGAAAGCTGACCCCAGCGGTGGAAAATATCATCGAAGCCAACACGCTGCTGAGTGGCCTCGGCTTTGAAAACTGCGGGGTATCCGCTGCTCACGGCATTCACGATGCCTTGACGGCATTGGAGCCAACGCACCACTTCTTCCACGGCGAGAAGGTGGCTTTCGGCGTGATCTGCCTGCTGGTTCTGGAAAACCGGGCACCCGAGGAGGTGGCAGAAGCCCTGGACTTTTGCATCGACATTGGCCTTCCGACCTCGCTTGCCGATCTCGGTTTAACAGATGTCTCGCAAGACGATCTTGCCAGGGTCGGCGAGCTTGCCATGCTTCCGACCAATGTTATCCATTCCGTTCCAGTATCGCTCAACGCGAAATTGATAGCTGACTGTTTATGGACAGCAAGCGTGCTGTCTGAACACCGGAAATCATCGCGGGCTGTTAAATTATAAGATGATGGCGCCTCCCTACGGCGGTAGCGGCGTAAGCGATCTGGACGATCAAAGGAAGCAAACCCAACTCAGGTGCTGAGACGCGTGGAGGCGATGTCCTTGTTGACGAGAGAAAGCGGCAATCAAGAAGAAACATAGCACTTTTTCACTATTGACGGTCTTTAAACAAGCTATACAGTTGACTGGACAACTTGGAGAACCCGATGGTGCGGCTTCAGGAAACGGGCGAACCGTATTACTTGCAAATCGCGAGCAGGCTTCGCGACATGGTCGATAATCTGGCGGCCGGTCAGCGCCTGCCAAGCGAGCCGCAGCTTGCCAAGAATTTCAAAGTCAGCCGTTTCACGGTTGCCAAAGCTGTGGACGAGCTGGCCAAGGACGGTCTAATCGTTCGCAAGCAAGGCAGTGGAACGTTCGTGGCTGAGGTGCCGTTACGGCGCCAGCCGGGCTATCTTCTCTCCTTTACCGAAGCGGTAGGGGCAGCCGGTCACAGGGCTACTCATAGAGTTCTTTCCTTTCGTCCGGTGGCGTGGTCGCCCGGCCTCCCATATTCAGCCGATACGGCGTTAATTCTGTTTGACCGGCTGCGGTACGTTGATGGAATGCCGGTGGCTCGCCATCGCTCGACGTTGTCGGCTGAGCTGGCTAATCGGATTGGGTTGACTGAACAGTCGGTCGCAATATCCGACTTTTCACTCTACCGTCATTTTGAGGATCATGGCCTGACGGTGGCGGCCGCCAACGAGCGGCTGATCGCGCGGCTTGCCGACGCCGAAGAACAGGAACTGCTCGGCATCGCAGAGGATAGTGTCGTCGTTTCGGTCAGCCGCCAAACCCTTTCATCCGATGGAATGCTGCTCGATGCTGTCGAGGCGACCTACGACGCACGTCGCTATTCATATGAGGCCAGGCTTACGAGGCAGCATGAAACAGGGAACCCAAAAATAAAAAAGGGGAATAAAGATGACTTACAGAATCGACATGCTGATCGTCACAACGGCCCTCGCCTCGGTCCTTGGGACACTGACGGCGAACGCCGCTGAAAAGCCCGCAGCCCTGATTATTGCTCAGGGTGGACTGGGCGACCAGTCATACAACGATCTGGCTTTTGCCGGCTTCCAGCGGGCACTGAAGGAAACCGGCCTTGAAGGCAAGCCGGTCGAATCCAAGGACGTGGTGGCGCAGGCTGCCGACATACTGCGTCGCGCCTCCGATGCCGATTTTGGCCTTGTCGTTGACCTCGAATATGCGCATGGCGAGCCGATGCTCGAAGTCGCCAAGGATTATCCCGACACGACTTTCGCCATTCTCAACCAGGTCCAGAAGGGCGACAATATCGTGTCCGTGCTCTTTCAGGAGCAGGAAGGTTCTTACCTTGCCGGCGTTCTGGCAGCCCAGGTCACCACCGATACATCGATCAAGGGCATCAATGCCGAGCCGATCATCGGCGTGATCGGCGGCACCAAGTCGGCCGGTATCGACAAGTTCATCGCCGGCTATATCGAGGGTGCGAAGTCGGTCAATCCCAAGATTGACGTCAAGGTCGCCTATTCCAACAATTTCGCCGACCCGGCGCTCGGTCAGCAGATGGCCAAGGCCATGTTTGAGGAAGGCGCTGATATCATCTACCAAGTCGCAGGCGGCACTGGCACGGGCGTGATTCAGGCTGCCAAGGACACCGGCCACTTCGCAATCGGCGTGGATGGCGATCAGGATGGTGTCGCACCGGGCAACGTGCTGACCTCAATGATCAAGAAGACCGATGTCGCGGTCGAAGACGTGGTCAAGAACTATGCCAAGGACGTCAAGCTTGGTGGCACCACGGTTGCCTACGGTCTCAAGGAAGACGGCGTCGGCCTGTCCGACATGAAATACACAAAGGATATCATCCCGGCTGCCTATCTCTCCAAGGTTGAAGCTGCCAAGGCCGACATCATTTCCGGCAAGGTCAAGGTCTGGAATGTCGTCGAGCAGGGGTACCCGGACTACCTGAAGTGAAGCGGGTGGTAGACCGTGATGAACCGCAAGATCGAACCCCAGGGAGTGTCCGGCCACGTGCGCCTCGGCGCGCGCGCTGTGACCAAGCGATATGGCGCTCTGACTGCTAACGATCACGTGAATTTTTCGGCTGTGGCCGGGACCATTCATGCGATCGTCGGTGGCAATGGCGCCGGTAAATCGACGCTGATGCGCATCCTGCAGGGCATGGATCAGCCCGATGAGGGGGGCGTCATCATCAATGATGTGGCGACCAGCCTGTCGGGGCCGGCGGAAGCATTTTCGCTCGGCATCGGCATGGTGCATCAGGAATTCATGCTGGTGCCGGGGCTGACTTTGCTCGAGAATCTGGTTCTCGCGCGCGAGCCTGTCAAAGGACTCGGCGTCATCGATCGCGCAAAAGCGCTCGAAGCGGCGCATGCGCTAGAGCGGCAGGCGGGCGTGACGCTCGACTGGAACCTGCAGGTGGATGATGCGCCTGTCCATGTGCGCCAGATCGTTGAAATACTGCGCCTGCTCTATCGTGGTGCCGATGTGCTGATCCTCGACGAGCCAACAGCGGTGCTCGCGCCGTCACAGATTCGCGAATTGATGGTTCTGCTGCGGCGCTTGCGCGACGAGGGCCGCACCATTCTGTTTATCAGTCACAAGCTCGATGAGGTCATGTCCGTCAGCGATGACATTACCGTCATGCGCACGGGCAAGGTGGTTTGCAGTATAAGGACATCAGACACCACAAAGGCGCAGCTCGCTGAACTGATGATCGGCGAAATTCCGCACGAAGCGACCGCTCGTGCCGGCCAGCCGGGCGATGTGGTCCTGGCGATGGCGGGTGTCTCAATCGGTGATAACAAGGGCATCGATCAGCTGAAGAATGCCAGCCTTCATGTGCGCAAAGGCGAGATTGTGGCAATAGCCGGTGTGGCTGGCAATGGACAGGACGAGCTGGTCGCGGCTGTTACGGGTTTGTTGAATGTGAAATCCGGCACACTTTCATTGTCAGGCAAGGACGTGTCCGGTCTGCCGCTGTCGGCGCGCCGCGCGCTGGGGCTTTCCTATCTCAGCCCTGATCGGGCGGCAGAAGGTCTCTGCCTCGAAGCCTCCATTGCAGAGAATGCCGTGGCTGGGCATCATCGCTGGCCGGGTCTCGTAAAATCAGGCGTTCTCAATCTTGGCGCGATTGCCGAGCATGCGGAAAAGCTGTTGGATCGCTACTCGGTCAAGCGGGCTTCTTCGAAACTGGCAATCTCCGCTCTCTCGGGTGGCAACCAGCAGCGCGTGGCGATTGCGCGCGAACTGGATGGCGATCCCGATTTGCTGGTCGCTTGCCAGCCGACGCGCGGCGTCGATATCAAGGGCATCGCGTTCATCCATCAATGCCTGCTCGATTATCGCGATCGTGGCGGTGCGGTGCTGTTAGTGTCGGAAGAGCTGGATGAGATCCTCACGCTCGCCGACCGGATCGTGGTTCTCTATAATGGCGAAGTGCGCGGCGAACTGGCGCGCGGCCATGCCGATGTCGAATCGATCGGTCGCATGATGCTGGGGGAGGCCGCGTGATGGTAACAGTCGTTTCCCCCGCGCCGACCAGACGTCAGCTGACCTTTATCAAGCCATTCATGGAGGCTTCGCAGCCGATCATATTGGCGCTGCTACTGGCGGCGATCGTGCTCTTGATTGCCGGGTACAACCCGCTTGAGGTCTACAGGCTGCTGGCGGTCGAATCCTTTGGATCGGTCAAGCGCGTCGCCTCTACGCTTTCTGCGGCGACGCCGTTGATTTTCACCGGTTTGGCGACGGCGATTGCCTTCCGCACCGGCGCTTTCAATGTCGGGGTCGAGGGTTGTGTCAATGTGGGCGGGCTGGCGGCTGCCTTTGTCGGTTTTACCTTCATTTCTCTATCGGGCTATGTGTTGTTGCCAATGGCAATCCTTGCCTCTGCCATTGCAGGCACGCTGTGGATGGTCATTCCCGGCCTTTTGAAATCGCGGCTTGATGTCGATGAAGTCGTAACCACGCTGATGCTGAATTTCATCGCGCTCAGCGTTACGGCTTGGCTGGTCAACGGGCCGCTGCTGGCACCGGGGGCTGCCAATTCCGCGACACCGATGATTTCGGATGCGGCGCGGCTGCCGAAACTGATGCGTGGTTCGACGCTGAATGTCGGCTTCATCATCGCTGTTGCTTGTATCATTCTCTACTGGCTGTGGGGCAAGTGGGCCACTTTGGGCTTCGAGACGCGGATTGCAGGTATGAATGCGCGCTTCGCCACTGCTTCAGGCATGAATGTGCAGGGGCTGGTGTTCCGTATGATGCTGCTGTCTGGCGCCATTGGCGGGCTGGCTGGTGGCATGCATGCGCTCGGCAATGTCTATCGCTACGTGTCCGGCTTTTCCCCAGGCTATGGTTTTGTCGGCATCGCGGTGGCTTTGCTCGGGCGTGGCAATGCCTGGGGCATGTTGCTGGCGGCGATCCTGTTCGGGGCGCTGGCCACCTCGGGTGCGACGATGCAACTGTTCAGCGATTTGCCGATCGAGTTCGTCAATATTCTGCAGGGCATTGTGATGATCTTTGCCGTGGCGCGGCTCGGCAATATCTGGAAAAGGCGCGCATCATGATCGATAATGTCATCCACGCCGCCCTCATCATGACCACGCCAGTGCTGTTGGCGGCGCTCGGCGGCCTCATCAACCGTGTCGGAGGATTGGTCAATATCGGGCTCGATTCGATGATGCTGGTAGGAGCGCTGGTTGGTCTCATCCTCGCTGCCGGAAACGGTAGCTGGATAGTGGCGCTGGCCGGAGCGGGCGTCGTCGGCGCTGTCATGGGTCTGATGATGTCGCTCACGGTAACCAGGCTTGACGCCAACGAAATAGTCGTCGGGCTGGGCTTTAACATCGTAGCAGCCGGGCTGGTACGGTTCTTCCTCAAATCGACTTATAACACGGCCGGTACGCTGAACCTGCCTGAGGTGACGCGCCTGCCGCGCTTCGATATTCCGGTCATCGAGGACATTCCTGTGCTCGGTGCAATCTTCTCCGGCCATGACGTGTTGACATGGATTGCGTGGTTACTGGTGCCTGTCATGGTCTGGTTCCTGGCCTGCACCCGACCGGGCCTGCGTCTGCGGGCTGCCGGAGCTGCGCCAAAGGCCTCACGTGCGCTCGGGCTCGACCCGCTGTTCACCCGCGACATGTCGACCGTGTTTGCCGGCTTCATGGCGGGTCTGGCCGGTGCCTATCTCTCGATCGGCGTCGTCGGCATCTTTAACGAGGGCATTACCTCCGGGCGCGGCTTTATCGCCATGGCGGCCTTCTATTTCGGTCGCAACCGGCCAGTGATGACCGCCGTCGGCGCGCTGCTGTTCGGCTTCTTCGATGCAGCGCAAATCCGCATCCAGGGCCGCGGCGTGCCGGCCGAGCTCGTGCAGATGCTGCCTTATGTGATGGTCATCGTCATTCTCACCCTAATTGCCATATCGGCTCGTAAATCCCGTGGAGCCCGTCCATGACCGACGTCCAGAAGACCGCCCTTGTATTCGTCGATGTGATCAATTCCTTTTTCGAACCCGGTCATCCCAACTATTATCCCGCGGTCGAAGAGGTGCTGGGACCTATGCGTAAGCTGCGCGAGCAGGCCCGTGCCAGCGGGGCCATCACAGTGCACGCTGTCGAGCGGCATCGCCCGGAGTTTCATGATTTCGAATGGAAGAAGCTGCCGATCCATCATCTGGAGGACGCGCATGACGCTGATTTCTTCAAGGATTTTCGCCCCCATGGAACGAACGAGATCGTGGTCTACAAGCGCCGCTTCAGTGCCTTCTTCGCCACCGATCTGGCTTTGTTCCTGACCGAGCAGAAGGTGACACGTGCCATAATCGCTGGGGTCAAGACCAATGTCTGCATTCGCGCCAGCGCGCAGGATGCGTTTGCCAATGGTTTCGAGCCTGTGATCGTACGCGAAGCGACCAATTCCAACCGGCCGCATCTGGCGGAGGCGTCGCTAGAGGATATCGAGCGCTATATGGGCCGTGTCGTCAGCCTTGCCGAGGGGTTGGAGATGCTGACATGAGTGGCATCGTCGTCACCGGTTACGCCAGCCTCGACCACGTGATCGTGCTCGATGGCGATGTGCGTGCGGGTTGCACCACAACCATTCTCAGCCGCCCTCCAAAAGCATGGCCGCGTCTTGGTGGCGGTCCAGCCTATGTGACGCAATCGGTGGCTCGTAGTTTTTCTGGCTTTGTGGCACCGATCAGCTGGATCGGAGGGGATGGGCCGGGCGATCTTTATCTTGACCAGTTGCGAGATAGCGGCGTGTCCGTCGATGGCATCGCAAAGGTCGATGGTGCGCGCACGCCGGTATCGGTGCTGGCCTATGACCCGCATGGCGATTGCGCGGTGCTCTACGATCCCGGCCTGCCGCCGAGCATCGTGTTGACCGATGCGCAGCGGGCGTTGATCCGGGGTGCAGACTGGATCGGCGTCACCATCGGGCCGAAGATCGTCACCGATGAATTGCTGGACATTATCCGGCCCGAACAGAAACTGGCATGGGTGGTGAAGAATGATCCGCGCGCGATTACGCCGGAACAGGTTGCCGCGCTGGTTATCCGTGCCGACCTGATCTTCTGCAATGGGCGCGAACGCGCCTTTCTCGATAGCATCCGCGAGGGCATTGACCGTGTCCGCAAAGACCAGATCTTGGTGGAAACGCAGGGGCGGCTTGGTGCCGGGTTCATCCGCGGCAGCGAAAGCCGGTTCGTGGCCGCTGAGCCTGTCGATGTGACCGATCCGACTGGCGCGGGCGACACCTTTGCCGGCGGCGTCATTGCCGCGATCATGAATGGAGAGAAAAATCTTGACGTGATCGGGCACACCGGCAATGCGGCCGCCCGCAAACTGCTTCTCGAGCGAAAATCCGAAGAAACCGAAAGCTGATAGCATGAGTGAAAAAGAACGGACGAACCGCGCCTGGTACATCGGTGCCAAACGCGAAGAAGTGGGCAAGGCGGCCATCCTTGTGGGCGATCCCGCCCGCATCGAGCGCATTGCCGAGCATATGACCGAGGTCCATTTCGTTCCCGAAAGCCGTGGTCTCAAGACCGTGACGGGCACGCGCGGCGGTGAACGCATTACCGTTGCCGCCTTCGGCATGGGGGCGCCAATCGCGACGATCGTCATGCATGAACTGCATGCGCTGGGGATTTCGACCTTCCTGCGCATCGGCACGGCAATGGCCGTGGCGCCAGCGAAGCTCGGCGATTTCGTGCTGGCCGATGGCGCCATGCGCGCCGATGGAACGTCCAATACTTACGCGCCGCTCGGCTTTCCGGCCATCGCCGATTTCAAGCTCAATACCGAATTGCGTGATCGCCTGACGACCAGCGGTCGCACATGGCACGCCGGGATTTTCGGCACCTATGACGGCTTCTACACCGAGATGTTTGCACTTTCTGGCCAGCGCCGCGAGATGATCGGCAAGCTCAAGGAAGATATCAAGCGGTTGGGGTTGATCGGCACCGATATGGAAACGTCGGCATTGCTGACGGCAGCGCGCATTCTTGGTGTGCGGTCTTCGACACTGTGCGTGGCGACCGTCGATGCCCAGAGTCAGGAAAAGATCGAGGACGACCTTATGGCGAAGCTTGAACGCGACATGTTCGAGATCGCGCTCGATGTCATGCACACTTTTTCCGCCACCACCCAATAAGACATAGAAAGGATGTGGAGATGGCTCCGCTTTCCACGAATTATTTCAACGCCTTGATCGAACGCATGGAAAAGGTGCGCGACGAACAGGTTGCCTCGATCGAAAAAGCGGCCGAGATGTGCGCGAAATCGATCGCCGCGGACAAGCTGGTCTTCACCTTCGGCACCGGCCATGGTGCCATTCCCGCACTCGAGAGCTTTCCGCGCACGGGCACGATCGTCGGCTTCCGGCCGATCGTCGAAAGCACGATGATCTCTTTCCACCGCGTGTGGGGTGACATGGGTGCAAGGCAATATCGCTTCATTCACGCGCAGGAGGGCTATGGCAAGGCAATCCTCAAATCGCATCAGCTCGATCCCGCCGACACGATGATCCTGTTCTCGCACTCCGGCATCAACGCCGTGATCATGGACATCGCGCTCGAATGCAAGGACTTAGGCATCGGGGTTATCGGCGTTACGTCGCTGCAGCATTCCTCGGCGACGCCCTCGCGGCATTCATCCAACAAACGCCTGTTCGAAGTGGCCGACGTCGTCATCGACACCGGTGCGCCGCTGGCCGATTCCGCAATTACCATCGACGGACTCGAAGATCCCGTTGGGCCGACATCGACGAGCGTTACCATTGCCATTGCTCATGCGATCGTATCAACCACAGCAGAAAAGCTGGTGCAGCGGGGCATCACGCCGGGCGTCATGGTCAGCCCCAACACGACGAGCAAGGCTGCGGCCAATGCCCAGAACGATGCAAATTATGAGGCTCTCTGGAGCCGGTTGAGAGCGCGCTGAGCCATGGACCGCAAGCTTTACATAGATGGCCACTGGTGCGATGCCCTGGGTGGCCAGACAGCCGTAATCCACGATCCCGCAACTGGCGAGCCAGTCGGTACGAGTTCTATTGCCACGGCGGCGGATGTTGACGCCGCCGTGGCCAGCGCCACAAAGGCATTCCCTGTCTGGTCGGGCATGCATGCCGACGAGCGGGCGCAGATCATGCATCGGGCAGCCAATCTTATCGAGCAACGCATCGACCAGATCGCTGACCTTTTGACCCGCGAGCAGGGCAAGCCGGTGCCCGACTCCAAAAAGGAAATCGCCTTCGGTGTCGAGGTCATCCGCTATTATGCGGAAGAAGGACGGCGCATATATGGGTCGCTGCGTCCTGCGGCGCGTGCCGATATTCGCAACATCGTCACCTCGCATCCGCTTGGGGTGGTCGCGGGGATTATTCCGTGGAACTACCCGGTCGATCTTTATGCCTGGAAGGTCGCGCCGGTTCTCGCAGCCGGTTGCGTACTCATTGCCAAGCCACCGCATGAGACGCCGCTGGCGATCGGCATGGTCGTGCGGTGCTTTGCCGAAGCGGGTCTGCCAGCGGGCGTGCTCAACGACATTCCCGGCACGGGGCCTGAAGTGGGCGCGGCACTGTCGGCGCATCCGGGCATCCACATGATCACCGCCACCGCGTCGGTGCCGGCCGGCCAGGCGATCATGCGGGCGGCGGCTGGCAATCTCAAGCGGCTGTCGCTGGAGCTTGGCGGCCAGTGCCCGCTGCTGGTGCTGGATGATGCCGACCCGGTCGAGGCGGCAGCGGCTGCTGCCCGCCGGTCTTTCTCGAATATGGGCCAGATATGCATTGCCGTGAACCGAATCATCGTCGGCAAGACCATCCACAGGGCTTTTGTCGAGGCGCTTGTGGCAGAGACGGCGAAGATCAAGCTTGGCCATGGCGTCGAGCCGGGCGTGCTTTACGGTCCGGTGCTGAACGATAGCGTCCGCGTGCGAACAAGGCGGCATCTGGACGATGCAGTGGCGCGTGGCGGCAAACTGCTGGTCGGCGGCACGATTCCCAAGGGCGATGCCTTCGACAAGGGCTTCTTCTACCAACCGGCCATCGTAGACCAGGTCCCGGAAGGCGCGCTGGCGACCACCGAGGAAACCTTCGGCCCGCTCGCTGCGGTGCAGGTGGCCTCTGATGACCGGGAGGCGGTGCGGATTGCCAATGCGCTGCCGTTCGGGCTCGCTGCTTACGTGTTCTCCGGCGATCTCGAGCGCGGCTGGTCTGTGGCGGAACGGATCGAGGCGGGTGCTGTGGGCGTGAATGTCAATGACACCAGCGACCTGCAAGCGCCGTTCGGCGGATGGAAAATGAGCGGCATCGGCCGGGAACTCGGACCTGAGGGCCTGCACTCTTTCCTCGAGAAGAAACACATCAAGCTACGGCTTAGACCTAGATGCCACGACCCCTACTAGCTTCGAACTTTCATTAGGTTTGCGCATTCTGAGTGGATTTAGGAAACACGAGTTACCATACCTGAGTATTCCAATATCGCTCCAAATGAACATCCATAAGAATGTCCGAGCCCGTCATTGATCCGCTCTCCCGGCATTGTGATACCGGGAAAGCCCTCATGACAACAGCAGGGACCTTTGTCTCAGACATCGAGTGTCATATCGCTCAACGGGATGGACTGGCAGGTCAGACAGCTGTCGGGGGCCAGTTCGGTTTCGACGGGACAGAGGAACTGCCCCTCCGTTACCTTGACGGCACAGCTTTCGCACTGGCCGACCTGACAGCCGCTTGGCAGCGAAATACCGGCAGCGAGCGCAGCTGAGAGCAGTGAGCCTGACGCCTTGGTCCATTCAAAACTGGCGCCGCTACGCGCAAGGGTTATGCGTGCCGGGGCAATGTCCTTCGGCAATGCCAGCTCGCTCTTGAAGGCTTCGGCGATGATATCGGCGGTTGGCATGCCGCGCGCCACGAGCGCCTGGCGAACGCCATCCATCAAGTTTGCCGGTCCACACAGATAGACCAGCGGGCGTCTGGCCAGCAGGGCATCATCCATCGTCGCAATGATCTGCGCGATATCGCCGCCCGTTCTGACGTGGGATTGCGTCGGCGCATCGCCGCGGCGAAGCCAGAGATTGAAGGACAGCCGCTCGCTGTTTCGAGCAAGGTCAACGAGTTCCCGTTCGAAGGTCGCCGTCTCCCAGGTTCCGGCCACGTAATGCAGCATGATGGGAGCTGTCGAACCACCCTTTGCAGCAGCCCGCAAGGCCGACAGGAAGGGTGTGATCCCGATGCCGCCCGCAATGCAGACGATGGGTCGGTCGATGGCAGGTGAGATCACGAAGCTGCCGGATGGCGGCGTCACCATCAGTTCCGTACCGACCTCCAGATGATCGTGAAAATGATGCGACATGGAAAATGACACGAGCGGATCGGCGCTCGGGCTGCGTCTCACCGCGACTTCGAAGCAGTCTGACGACGCGCCATCGCAGATGAGGGAGTAGAAGCGCCGTTCCTGCGCGCCAGGTATTCTGACGCCGATATGCTGGCCGGGCAGAAATGCGGGTAGAGGAAGGCCGTCTTCCGGCACAACGACGAATCGCAGCACATGGCCTGCAAGCTTCTCTCGGGCCTTGACGATGAAGCTTCGCTCGCCCGACCAGTTGCCGATCGATGTCGGCACATCACGCCTGATGGCGCAGACCATCTGGCGAAGTGGCGGCGCGCCGCTGAGGGGATCACGCGTCTCGTCGCCGATGATGGCGTTGATGTTGCTGGAGTGCTCACCGAATGTGGGAGCGCTTCGTCTGCCAAGAGCGTCATTACCTTGCCACCAGCCAAATTCCGCGATTGCCACGTCGTCGGCCAGATCACCGTCGATCCGCACCCGCAATCGCACCGTTCCATTCGGCGTCGTCACCAGCGCCCAGTCGTTCTCCGCCAGACCGTTCCGTGCCGCCAGAGCAGGAGAAATCTCGATAGCCGGATCAGCGGAGCGCCGTCGCAACGAGGTGATATTGCGCAGCGATGAGTGCGTATAATAGCCCGATTTGGCTGTGGTCAGTGTAATGGGGAATTCGGGATCGACCGGCAATGGCGGCGCAGCAGAGGCGATGGCCGGGTAACCATGCGCCTGTAACTGCCCGGAATGGAATTCGATCCGCTTCGATGGTGTCGGAAAGCCGACCGGCGCTCCGCTTGCATCGCGCGTCGCATAGGCGCGTTCTATAGCGGGCTGCGCCAGCGTGATGCCTTCCGGTGATGCCCGCAATCGATCCACACTCAGTCCGGTGGCTTCCAGCACGGTGCCGATTGCCTTGACGAAAGGTCCCTGCCAGAGATCGCCTTCCAACCCCAGACGCTGGCCGAGCCCGCGTGCAATGGCATAATCCGGCCTTGCCTTGCCGGGTGCTGGCAAGAGAGCGGGACGAAACTGGATATGTGAGGCAGCCCGCGCTGAAATCTCGAAACCGACACGCATCGCATCATGTTCCCAAGGCGCGGTGACGGGCAACAGGATGTCGGCGGTATCTGCCATCGGGGTCATAAACAGGTCGCAATGGACCTGAAAATCCAACACTTCCAGCGCTCTTTTCGTGCGGGGTGCATCAGGATGCGTCAGTGGCATGTTGGCCCCGAAACCGATCAGTGCCCGAACCCGGTTCTGCGCATTGCCTTCGATTGACTCGCACAAATCCCGCGCCGTGATGAAGCCGAAGCGAGGTGGGCCAAGCGGCAGTTCCGCACGGCCAAGTGCTTTTTCCAGCTGCGAGGCAGGGAGATGTTTGAAGTCGGCGATCTTTGCTGTGGCCGGTCCGGCAAACCAGCGATTTCCACCGGCTCGATCGACATCATCCCGCAGGGCGAATAGGCTGGATATGGCCCGTGTCGTCTGCGTGGCGTTCAGCGCCTGCGCAATCCCGGTCCAGTGATAATAGGAAATGCTTGGTGATGACGCGACGATCTCGAAGAATTCGACAAGTTGAGTTTCCGGTATACCCGTTGCCTCTGCAACCTGTGACGGGGTCCATTCGAGACTTTCCTCATAAAGCAAAGCAAGCGAGGTGGCGCAGTGTCTTTCATGTCCGTGGGCGTCGATAATCGTTCCGTCGAACAACAGATAGGCATCGGGGTGCACGCCATAGTCAACAGCAGGATCGACGGTTTCGAGCGATCCGTCGTTTCGCCTGATGACGAGACCTGCATCGGCACCGAAAGCAGTGGCGGAAAGCTTTTCGCCCGTCTGTCGGTCTACGAGAAAGGCCGCGTCGGTCCAGTCGCGAACGAAATCCTGCGCGAAGCGCTTCTGCTCGATCAGAAAGCGGATCGCACCCATTGCCAGCGCGGCATCTGAGCCGGGGCGGATGCGCAACCACAGATCGGACTGTTCGCCGCTGCCCGAACGCTTCGGGTCGATCACCACGATGCGCGCGCCGCGCTGCCGTGCTTCGGCGATGCGTTGCGCCTCCGCCAGCCATGTTCTTGCGGGATTATGACCCCAGAGGATGATGGTATCGGCATTGGCAAAGTCCGGCACACCCAAAGGCAAACCGAATGTGAAGGCTTGCGCATAATCTTTCTGGAAATTGCAGACTTCGACCGAGGTGACGAGGTTGGGTGTGCCGAACTGCCACGCCAGCCGCAATATCCAGTCGATACTATCGGAAATGGCCGTACCGCTGGGCGTCGTCGATGCGATGGCCACGGCTTCCGCGCCATAGCGGTTACGAATATCGGCCATGCGTGCGGCGATTTCGTCCAGCGCTTCGTCGTAACCGATTTCTTCCCAACCTGGATCTGCACTGCCTTTCGGGTAGGTCCGTCGCATCGGTACGGTCAGTCGATCAGGGTGATGGACGATCTCAGGTGCGGCGCGGCCTTTGGCGCACAGAGCGCCGCCGGTCGGATGGTCACGATCAGGATCGACGCGCAACATCCGCCCATCCTGAACGGTATAGATCGCGCCACATCGGGACCTGCACAATGTGCAATAGCCCCGGGTGGTCACCGGTGAGGATGGAGAGGCGTGATCCATAATCGCTTCCTTCGCCGTCATAGCGCCTGTGTCCATTCTATTATTGAAATGACGGGGTCACAGCGTTGCGTCACATCGCATTTCGCGACCCTGATGGAGCCCTCCAGCAGGCAAGTCACGAGTGCAGAAATGGTGGAGGTATTCGTAATTCCATGCTCCCATTTTTCGCTTCTGGAGCACAACGACGGCGCTAGAACAGATGAATGTGTTGATGATAGGAAGCCTATGAGCAAAAAAATGAATGCGCAAGAAATTTGTTGAAGCTTAAATTAAATTAGCGTTGCGGCCTTTGGTAACTGCAAAACCTCGTGTGGTAGAGCCATCTACGTGATCCGGCGGCTACCAGGGTCGTGGTCCTGCTGCGGCTGGCAAATCTTTTTAATATTATTCCAAAAGCGAACTTAAAACTGGATACTAGGGGCGAGGTTGTCTTGCGGCAGAGCTCCACGATTTAGTGCAAAATTCATCTGTTCGCGACGCTGCGATGTTCATTTGGTATGGTCGGCTAGAACCCGCCTTATTGATCCGGCAGTGGCTATACGTGGCAGAATGGCCGCAGCCAGAGGGTCGATAGATAGGCGGCCTGCCACGTGCATTAGCGAACTGCCATTCCTGTAAGGCCCAACCTGGCTCTACCGGTATCATCGTTGTCTTGTCCGACGCCATGAGCTATGAAAATATGCAGCCATAGACGATGATCAGATTTTTCCCGCTGACTGGTCAGTCGGGTGAAGAATGTGGAGGAGCATTGACCACGTCATTTGAAACCATTTCTGTGCGGGCGCGGCGGAACGACCTGCGCAAGGAACATACAGGCAGGGATGCTGCACTGCTTGCATTTTTTACAGCTATTCCGTGAAATCCTTACGGGGAATGCTTGCATAAAAAAGGCCTCAACTGCAAAAAGTAACAGGGCGGTATTTTCGGAGGCGTTTTACGACGCTTCGCCCAGCGCCAAGTCACTGAAGGGTTGATATCATGGCTAACATTGGTCACGTCACAGAAACACCTACGCACATTGACCAGATGATTGCAGCGTTTGAAGCCATCCCCACTCCTATCGTTGGGGACTGCATGCAACGTCTCGCGGGAACATCACAACTGAGAGCCTATCACGGTACTTCCCGCGTTTGCGGTCGCGCCTACACGGTCAAGGTCGCCTCAGGGGATAATTTATATATTCACCACGCACTCAACCAATGCTCGCCGGGTGACATTATCGTGGTAGAGGGATCCGGAGATTTGCAACGCGCGCTCGTGGGTGAACTCATGTTGCTTTTTGCGAAGTCTCGCGGTGTATTGGGCTTTGTCATCGACGGCGCCATCCGAGATGCCGACGCATTCAAGGCGCTTGAGTTTCCATGTTTTGCCAGAGGCCACACATTACGCGGCCCTTACAAAAACGGCCCCGGCGCTGTTGGATTGCCCGTGGTGATCGACGGCATGATCGTCCATCCCGGTGACATCATTCTGGCCGACGAAGACGGCGTGATCGCTATTCCAGCGGATGAGGCGCCAGACTTATTACAGGACTCGCTAAAAAGGCTTGAAGACGAGACCAGTACCAAAGCGGAAATCGCAGCTGGAACAAGCGATCGAAGCTGGGTGGAAAAACGGATCAATCAGGCAGCTTTGTAAGCGGGTCTCATCGAATTCCAGATTCCGGCCTCGAGATTGGCTTTCTGGCGTCCGCGAGGGGCACCAAAAACACATATAGAACTGTTGTCTGAGGCTGGCGTCGTGCCATCCGCTCGTTACGGTAGACATAAAAAAGGGGCGTGCTGTCGCTCGCCCCGTCTTCTTTCCGATCACCTTAGCGTTGGATTACGCCGTAAATGATGCGGTTGTCGTTGTTTCTGTATCTGTCGCGATCATTATCGCGCCAGTTTCCTCGTCTGTCGCGGCGGAAATCGCGGTCGTTACGGTAGTCGCGGCCATTGTCGTAGCGACGATCATAGCCACCCGCCGAGTAATAGCCGCCGCTGCGGTAACCGCGATCATCGACGCAGCCACTGAGTACGCCAACCGAAATCAGGCAGAGTGCGGCAGTAAAAATTTTCATTGAGACCTCCTGTGCAACCCAGCCAAACGCGCTGGGGCGGCTGTGTGTTCCAGGCATCTCGCGCTTTACGATAAATCACGGCCCCGTTCGTGTGGATATGGGTAAAGCAAGAATAGCTCGCAGGCCTGCGGGTTCATTGGGGTGAAGGGAGAGTGATCCGCCATAAAGGCCGGACAATTCGCTGACGATCGACAGGCCAAAACCGGTTCCGGCAACCCGTTCGTCTTCTCTCACACCGGGAAGCAAAACAGCTTCCATCCTGTCTTCGGGGATGCCTGGGCCATCGTCTTCGATGGTGATGCGAACAACTGAACCCTCGCGCTGCGCGCTGATCTTGACATGCGAGGACGCCCATTTGAATGCGTTGTCGATGAGGTTGCCGAGCATCTCTTCGAGATCGTTCTCACTGCAGGCCGCTTTCAGGGTCTCATCAATCGCGATCTCGAAGCTTATGCCTCGTTCCGCATGGATGGAGCCGATTGCGAGGTGAAGGTCGGCGACCGACGCCGCAATATTTGCACTCGCGACATTGCCAGTGGACACCATCGCGTGGCGTGCAGAATTGAGATGGTGTTTGATTCTCTGGTCGATACGTTTCGCAAGGTTGCGCAACGTGCCATCCGTATCATTTCCGTCGTCAAGCGCCAGCATAAGGCTGGCGACGGGTGTTTTGAGGCCGTGGGCCAGATTGGCGAACTGCATGCGGGTTGCGGTCAGCCGTTCCTCATTGGCAATCAACAGGGCATTCGTCTTCTCAGTCAAAGGAGAGAGTTCTGGCGACTTCTGTGGTGGCAGTCGGTCGATATCCCCCCGGTTGATGGCATCGATATCGGCGGCCATGGATGCGAGAGGTTTTAGCCCGAAACGGATTTGCCACAGTGTGCCTGCCAGAAGGACAAGACCCAAAAACAGCATGCAGGGTATCAACCAAAACAGCGCGCGAATGGCCGGGTCAACTAGCGCGCCAAAGGGTGCCGTCGCGGTTATGGTGACGATCTCGCCATCGATGTTGCGCGTGACTTGGCGTGTGTAGAGCGTTTTTCCGTGCAAATCCTCCGCGTCGCCTGGAGACGGCAGGCCGGTCACGGTCTCGCGCAGGCTCTTGCGTCCCTTGGGGCCATCCAGTTCGTTTCCAGCGAGGGATAGTGATGTCAGACGGTCGCGGCCGGTTTCGATTTGCCAGTACCAGCCCGAGTCCCGTCGATCGAAAGGCGGGGCATCAAGGGGCGTGGAAAGCTCAAGATGTCCAGACGGAGTTCGGGTAACAGTGCTGGCGAGCGCACCGATTTGCGTATCCAGCCTCTGGTCGATCTGTTCGCGCACGACGTTTTTCAAGGCAAGCCACAGGATCACGGATGCGACCACAAGCGTTACGGTGACAAACAGGCCGGAAAAGAGCAGCAATCGCCCTGCAAGCGAGTGAGGGATGCGCAACTTTCGTACCATCAAGCCACCACCGCCGCCGTCAGCATGTAGCCTCTGCCTCTGACCGTTTCGATCCGTTCAGCGCCGATCTTCTTTCGCAGCCGTGCGACAATAACCTCGATGGAATTGGAATCGACATCCGCGTCGCCGTCATAGACCCGCTCGTTCAGCTCACGCCGATCCACGATCGTTTCCTTGCGCAGCATGAGGCAGGAGAGCACGCGCCATTCCAGGGCTGTCAGTTTCAGCGGTAGTCCGTCCAGCTCGAACGTACCCAGCTGCGCATCGAAGACGAGAGGTCCGCAGTTCAGCCGCGAGGACGCGTAGCCTGCGGCGCGGCGCACCAGGGCTCTAAGTCGCAATACCAGTTCCTCGGTCTTGAACGGCTTCGGTAGAAAATCATCCGCCCCGGCCTTAAAGCTTGCCACCTTGTCCGGCCAACCGTCTCGTGCCGTCAAAACCAGCACCGGCAGGTTTCGTTCGCTCTCGCGCCAACCTTTCAGGACGGTGACGCCATCTATTTTCGGCAGTCCCAGATCCAGTACGGCAACGTCGAACAGTTCCGTCAGCCCGGCATGCAGCGCGTCCTCGCCGTTGCGGGCAATATCGACCACGAAGTTTTCCAGCCGGAGGGCGGTTGCGATCCGGCCATTGAGATCGTCGTCATCCTCCACGAGCAGCACGCGCATAAGGGAACTTTCTGATGAAAAGAAGCCGAAAACATAAGTGTTGCAGCTTAACTCAAGCTGAACGGGAAGGTTCAGCGAGGCGAGGGCCAGCCGCTGCTAGCTTGTGATTGTCACGAACAAAGGAGCATCACAATGCAGATCGAAGATCACAGCCACCCACACCCAGACCAGAACACCACCGCTGGCTCTCCGCCGCCAAAACCCCGCTCGCGATTGGTATGGCCAGCCCTCGTTACCGTTGTTGCCCTTGCCGTCGGTGTTGCCGGAGGTGCCGCCGCAACGAAACTGGTTCGCCCGACACCGGAAATGGCACCCGTAACCCCGGTTGCGATTTCCACCGTGCCAGCCACGGGTCTCGTCACAATCAAGGGCACGGTTGCCGAAATCTACGGCAACAAATTCATTCTGCAGGATGAAAGCGGCAGGGCGCTGGTGGAAACCGGCCCGGCCGGGGAAGATGGCGATCTCGTTGCCAAGAATGAGGCCGTGACCGTGCAGGGCCGTGCCGATGACGGTGTCGTCCACGCCAGCTATCTCATACGTCAGGATGGCCAAGCGGAATCGATCGGGCCGCAGGGTGGTCCTCCACATTTGCGCCACCCCGACGGCATGGATCACCCCAAGCCAAGACCCTGATAGCGCTGGGTGATTGCAGGCCATAGACATTTTTGCCATGTCTTAAAATCTGTCTATTGATAAAATACGGCGCTCTGCTTCGGTCAGAGCGCCGTATTCTTTTTCGCGTCGCAAAGATGCGTTGAACGCAGGTGAAAAGTGTCTCACGTCTGAGAAACTATTCTTTTTGGCTCATGGAACTCAACAGCCATTCGGAGCATTTATGCCTCCAATTATTGGGGGTTACTGAGTATGATTGGAAGTGAGTTTCGCGGCGCGCGCGATGCGGGTGATCGCCTTGTGGCGGCGCATGCATCGGAAGACCCGTTCGCGGCGGCCTTCAAAGCCACCAGAATGCCGATGCTCATCACCGACCCCCGCCAGGACGACAACCCGATCATTTTCTGCAATCACGCGTTCAGCGAACTCACGGGATATCCCTTGGATGAGCTTGTTGGTCGTAACTGTCGTTTTTTGCAGGGCACCGATACCGACCCCGCAGCGGTTGCGAAAATCAGGTCTGCCGTGACCGAACACTATGACCTGTCCATCGATATCCTGAACTACAGAAAAGATGGATCGACGTTCTGGAACGCGCTGTTCGTAAGCCCGGTTCGTGATGAGAGCGGGGAGGTGATCTATTTTTTCGCGTCTCAGCTCGATTTCACCAATATCAAGAGCAAGGAAGCGGAACTTGCGGCAGCCCGTCACATGGCGGAAGAAGAGGTTGCCCGACGCACGGCAGATCTGACCGCCGCGCTGACCACCAAAACATCGCTTGTCCACGAGGTCGACCATCGTGTGAAGAACAACCTGCTGACGATTGCTTCCATCGTCAAACTTCAGGCACGCATGACGAAGGACGATGTTGCCAAGCGCACGCTTTTGTCCGTGCTCAGCCGTGTCGAGGCGCTCAGCACCGTGCACCGGAAGCTGCTCAACAATGACGATGTCGGCCATTTCGACGTCGCCGATTTTGCCAGTGACCTGATCACCGATCTCGTCGGCGCGTTGAAACGCTCGGACATCGTTTTAACGACGGATCTCAATGAGGTGATCGTACCGGCGCACAAGGCATCTCCGCTTGCTCTCATCCTGAACGAGTTGATCGGTGATGCCGTCAGACGCGGTTTGAGCGAAAGCGGAGGCAAAATACATCTGGAAGTTCGCAGACTGAACGGCCATTTCCTCATCCGTGTCGAGGATTCTGTGACACCGGTGGATGTGGATACCGAAGAACACGCATTCAGCCTGCTGATGCTGCAAACATGCGCCAAGCAACTCGGCGCGAAAATCGAACGGACAACAGAGGGAAACCGCACGGATGTGCGTGTGACCCTTATGGTGCAAGAGTAAGGACAAGACGTTGCGTGTTATGATCGTAGAAGATGAGGCGTTATTGGCGCTAGAACTTGAAAGCGAAGTAGAGGCCGCAGGACACGAAGTCGTGGGCCAGGCCGCTTCAAGCCAGAAAGCCTGTGAACTTGTCGAACGATCCACCCCTGATTTTGCTTTCGTGGACATCCACCTTCTGGACGGTCCGACAGGAATTGATGTCGGTCGCTACCTCGCCTCTAAAAAAGTTCCCTATGTTTTTGTCTCAGGCAACCTGAAACGTATTCCAGATGATTTTGCTGGGGCAATCGGCGCGATCGAAAAACCCTATACGATGAACGGTCTTCAGAACGCCTTGGGCTACATTACGGGTCTGGTCACTGGGAACCCGATAACAACACCTCCTCCAAGTTTGATTCTTGCAACAAGAGATGCATGAGTTGGATATAGTCTGCTCGATTCATGTTGTTTCGGAAACGCAAGGGCCGGCTATAAAATCATCTTCACTTGGCCATCTCAGCGCAGGTAAGTCCTGCGCGGACATATTCTGCCGAGTAAGCCAAGGCGAAAAGCCGAGTCGCTAATCATGCTTACAATCAAACCAGCATAGATTATGTCCTGCCAAGGATCTTAGAAGGTGGTGGGCTATCTGTGAGAAAACTGGTCGGTAAAGCCCATGCCGCTACTGCCGACCATAATAACCGCCTCTCATCGCATTTTTCGACTTGCATAGACGAGCAAATCATTTATATGACGCCCTAGCGAAGCGGCACAGCCACTTCGGTTGCGTTGGGGAATAGTTCAACGGTAGAACGACGGACTCTGACTCCGTTAATCTTGGTTCGAATCCAGGTTCCCCAGCCAATTCTCCCTAAATACCCGTAATCCCTTGATTTTCCAGTCGTGTCGGATATCGTTTTGGCATCATTGGCGACCTGATGCCCAGAACTGTAGCCCACAGGTGATGCCCACGCGCAATATGCGTCCCGGCATTTCAGGTGGCAGGCAAGGGCAACAACCTCATGGCGGTCCGCCACGACGTCGAGAATCTCATCCGCCGCGGCAATATCTTTTATTGGCGTGCGCGTGTTCCGAACGCGTTTCGGCAATGCCTACCAGGCAGCCGACTTTCATTAAGCCTTCACTGTTCTGATCATAAGAAAGCTCAAGTCATTGGTCGCAAGCTCAACGTGCTGATGGCCGAACTTAAGTTAAAACAGAAGGACCCCATGTCAAAGGCGCAGCTCCAAAAGCTTTGCGAACACGAACGTGACAAGATGCTCGAGCATCTGGACAACGTCTCGATGGCCGCACGGCGCTATGGCCGTCCGGCCGATATTGCAGAGCTGGAAATGGATCTCGAAAATGGCTGGGCCTATCGTCTTCTTGAGATGTTCGGGATTCGCCATCGCCTGACACTGGAGGCCGATTGCCTCGGCCACACCTATCTTCGAAAACAAGGGGTCCCAGCCTCCCACTTCTTTTCAATCCGCTCGAACTATCTCGAACTTCGTCAGGAGGCGACCTCACGCGGCTTTCAGGAGGGTCTTCACAGACTGATGTACTTATTCGACATCGATCCAAACGCGCTCAAGCCGGAGCCCAGCCAAATTGCTCAATCTTGCGATGTTTCGACCAGTCGAAAAAGCCGCTGTCATCGCCGTGATAGTCGATATAGCGCGGCCACGGTGACCCGGCAGGCGTGGAGAAGGGATCGAATGCCGACCAGTTGAGGGCTTCATCGGGAGCGACGTGCAGATCGGCCTTTTTGCCCATGCTGGCAGGGCCGATGATGAGATTGCCGCGCCCCGCCTCGGTGTTCAGTATATGGCTATGCGGCCCGGTCAGGTTCAGCAGGTAGCGACCCCAGTCGCTCACCGATCCCACGGGACGGTCGGACACATCGATTGGTGCGGACAAACAGTTCTCTCCTGTAGTTCTTTAGATTGACCTCGGCGGGCTGTCTCAAAACTCCCGATTAACGCGGCACTTGTTTTACTGACTTCTGCGACGTCGCAGAATAGGCAGTTTTGCGACAGCCGCAATGACCGCGGTTGGCGCAAAGTTGCCGAGGCAGCAGTTGGTCCAAAGAGGACTTTAGTGGTTGCCGGGACTTCAGAGTATTCATTCATCTTGCTCGGCATACCACTCGCCATTCCACTCGGCATGGTCGCGGCGCTGTCCTGTGACAGCCCAACGTTCCAACGATGGGTAGATCGTAGTCTCAGGCCAGCGCGGACCGATCTCCGCTGCCTGCTTCCAGGTCAGGTGAACCCTCGCCACCCTTCCATCGTCAAGTTTGTAAAGGGCATCGTCGGAATCGTATCTACGTGCGATCAGCTTGGCGTCAAAGCCATATAAAACATGACTCGAAGTTACTTCTGTTCGAAGCTCCCTCTCCCACGCCTCACGGAAACTTTGACTTTCGACTGTCATTTCGTCGCCCACTGGTTCCCACGGCTCCAGCCACTCCATATGATCGCCCCCGTTCAACAGCCTTGCTGCCACAGGACTATAGCAAAAGTCCCGCTCTTCTCACGTCCAGCCCTCAACTCAGAAGTTTGCAGCACAGATCCAAAGCTAATCTAAATCATTTATGGAGCACAAAAACGCAAACCATATCACTTAGCCACTTCCACCATCAGGAGAACTAGAGACCCGCAAAATCTATTTTCAGCAATGACCGCTTCTGGCGGATACTGTTGAGAAACTCTTGTTAGCATCGGTAATGGTGCTCGTCGCGCGGGCTGCCAGGTATAGTTTACTGACGGTTCGGGAGATGTGGAGCCACTTTGCGTCTGACGTACTGAGGGGCGTTTGCATGCGCAATATTATTTCAGTGATCCCAAAAGAAAAGCCGTCTGCCGGAGTTTTCAACAGTATCGGCGCAAAGCGGACGCGCTGTCGCCGTAATCCCAAATTTCGCAAAAACGCCTTGAACTGGTTTTTTCAGCCCATCCGCTTTGAAGGGCCCAGGACAGGGTCAACCGCAATGCAAACAAGTTGGCTGCTGTACGTTCAAAGCTAACTCCGCCCTTCGGCATGGCGAAGGGCAATCCAAGGCAGGTTTGGTACGTCTCCAGCGCCCCACTCCACGACAACCGTGCCGTGGAACATTATGCCATAGCCGTTCTCCGTATCCCAACTGCAGGCAAGCTCGACACCAAAATAAGGAGGCTTTCCTACCACGTCTGGTAGCGCGATGTGGAGAAGGCTGACTCTCGGGCGCAACTGTGCTTCTTCCCATGTCTCATTAACGGCCTCGTCGGTCACGCCGTCAATCCCCTTCTGAATGTTGATAAGCTCATCAAGCGAGGATCGAATAGTAGCGATGATCGCCTGTTCCACTTCTGCGTCGTTATCGATCAGCCACCGCGCTGCTGCGATCATGTTCGAACTGGGCACGTCACCCGTACCGTCGCCGTTCTCCAAGATGACCGGCACTTCTCCCGGCTCAGCGAACTCGGCGTTGCCACGTCCGGGATGGGGTAGAGCGACAAGCGAGTGTTGAAACGTTGAAGTCAAAGGCATTGGTAGCGCTGTGACCCAAGCCCCCTTGCCGCCGTAGAGCGTAGGTAAACCATCGATTTTGTAGGGCTTATCTTTAGGCGAAAGCTTGTCGAGGCGCATGAGACCCATCCTTCAACTGAACTGGCTTTGCGTGCGAACATTGCACGCCAGACAGAGCGTGCCAAGCCGCTCACCGCGCCGAGCAGCCAACACGGATCGAAGACATCATCAAGGTGCATGCGGCCAACGACCGCATTTGGCACGAAGCGGAAGACGTATTCTGGCCCGTTGTGGACATATGAGTTGTTTCAGGCAAAAGTTGCGCTAAGCTCTTCCACGTCAACTGGCATTTAAATTTGGAGGTTAAATGACAAAACATTTGCCAAGTGTTTTAGGTGGCATTGTCTCCGGGCTTTCAGTTTTTCTTGCTGGCGCTCTCCACGGCGATTTTTGGGTGCAGTGCCTCGCGGCGGGATGCGGAGGTTTCGCAGGAACTTATTTCGCGCAGAAGCTAGGTGGCTAAGGAAAGCCGCCAAGGGCGCAATGACCGCTGTTGGCGGATATCGTTGAAAAACTCGACGGATTATCCGCTCAGACACCCTCCGTGGTCTCTCGGACGCTAAACTATGCCGTGATCTAACCCGCGCCTTGGCGCAGGGTGATGGTCGATGCCGCCTTTAGGCGGCGATGGGACCGCATGGCGGCATCTGAGGCCTGAGCTTGGCCAGCCTCCTCAGGTTCTGTGCCGTTGCGGCAAGCAGGAATTCGTCTCTCGCACCACATGGCCCTCGAAGGCGCAACCTTGCCATCCGCAGAATGCGCTTCAGGTGAGCGAAGAGCATTTCGACCTTCTTTCGACGATGCCGTGACTGCTCATATTCCGGTGTCTTGGCAATCGCTCTGGCGACATCGCGTGCATCCTCGTTGAGATCGCGCGGTATTTTGCGCATAGGCATGTTCGGGCAGCAGCGAGGCTTCAGCTCACACTGATCACAGTCCTTCTTGCTGGCACGATAAAGCCTGGTCCCCTCGGCCGTGATCCCCGATCTGGGTGGGTCGTAAGTGCGGTGGAATTGCTTCAGTTCGTTCCCGGCCGGACAGATGTATCGCTCGTTCTCTGCTTCCCAGGTGAAGTCCGAACGTGAGAAGGTACCGTCCGTCCGGTTCGATTTGTCAAAGACCGGGATATGCGGCGCGATCTCCTTCTCGTTGACCAGCCAGGCGAGGTTGTCGGCAGAACCGTATGCACTGTCGGCCGCTAGGTAATCGGGCCGCAAGCCGAAGCGGTTTTCTGTCCTATCGAGCATTGTGCGGGATGCACCGACCTCCGCCTGGCGGATTGCCCGTGTCGCCTCCACATCGACAATGACGCCGTGATCCGTGTCGATCAGGTAATTGGTGGCATAGGCGAAAAAGGCATGGCCTTTGTGGGCACCAGTCCATTGGGCGGCCGGATCGGACGGGGAGATGAACTTTGGCGTCACTGGTGAGGCCGCGCCGAAAGCAGCATCGTCGAGAACTGCCAGATATTCCTGTACCGAGCGACCAGCATCCTCTTTGGCTTCCCATTCCGATCCTGGTACCGAGCGCTGCTTGTTTGCATCCGCTGCGATCAAGCTGGCATCAACCGCAAATCCTTCCGCACCAACCAGTCCTTCAGCGAGGCAGCGTTCCACTACCGTCTCGAACATATGCCGCAGGATGTCGCTTTGCCGGAACCGGCCATGGCGGTTCTTCGAGAAACTAGAGTGATCGGGGACCTTGCTGTCCAGACCGAGGCGGCAGAACCAGCGATAGGCAAGATTGAGGTGGACCTCCTCGCACAGTCGGCGCTCCGAGCGGATACCCATGGAATAGCCGATGATGAGCATTCGCATCATAAGCTCGGGATCAATCGAGGGGCGGCCCGTGGCACTGTAGAAAGGCTTCAACTGTGCTCGGACGCTGTCGAGTTCGAGATGGCGGTCGATGCCGCGCAGCATATGGTCGGCAGGAACGTGATCATCAAGGCAGAAGTCGTAGAAGAGCTGCGCCGGAGCTACCTGACATCCCATCATCGCTCAATCCTCCGCAAATCAATGCGACGATTGAATCACGCCATGATCTTAACGGCAATAATAAAGCAAAGCACGGTACATAAGACCATTGCCGCGATGGCCACCACAATGCGTTCAGCATTTCTCCAAAAACCCGTTTCAGGTCCGCCACCGCCCAATGCCCCAAAAATATCGATTACGAAATCAATGGCTCGCACAAGCCTCTCCATAGCTTTCCCCTCTTCCGCGCAACCTCGTTAAAGGTGGATGTTTGAGAGCCAACGATCAATAGGTGTTTTTCAACGGTATCGGC
>NZ_BBJU01000028.1 GCF_000739935.1 Agrobacterium rubi TR3 = NBRC 13261
GGTGATCCAGTTGGCTGCTTGCAATTACAATAACAGTATCATGATACTGTTATTGTAATTGCAAGCAGCCAACTGGATCACCACTTAATCCGCCAAAACCCCATCCTATTCACTCGCAAACCTTCCCCATATCACATCGCAAAATCTATATAAAGCTGTAGGTCGCCTATATAAATGCGAGATCTTCCTAAATTCACTGCTGATGTGCCCGTCGAGTTTACACGCCCCTCTACCAAAATCGCACCCGAACAAAGATATTATATATAAATACACCTCTTCAGGATAATAATTATATACCTTTTTTAGTGCACACCTTTACCTGAACCACGGGTGAAAAAATATTCCTTATGTAGAGTATAAATATCTCCATTTATGTATAACTTAACAATTATATAGAAAATATACCCGAAAGTGCGCGGAGGACTGCATCTCCCACAGGTTGCGAAATCGATTGACTCTCACAATCGACCAGCCGAACATCGCTCGACATTACAGGGGCAATGAAAACCACCATGTCGCCAGACCGCTTTAATCAATGCTTGCGGGTCATCCGCTGGACGCCAATCAATATCGCGTCCGCTCTGCAATGTGAACTTTCGTGGATCGAGGCCCTGGAAGCGGGCAATGACGCCGTCCCTGCCGGTCTGGCCGAATGGCTTGAAACGCTTGCACAAGCCCATGAGGCTCTTCCGCCACCAATTACCTACAGAGGCAAACGGTCGGCCCTCTGATCGCCAACGCCGCTATCTTATCAATCTTGAAAATCACTCATCTTCCTGATACATTAAACGATATCAGATACTAGAAATGATGTCGAATAAAATATCAATGAAATATGAAACCAAAGAAATAGCGGATCGAATCCGCGAGGCTAGAGACGCCAAACAGCTCAGCCAAAGAGAGTTGAGCCGCTTGGCAGGGGTCCCGCAAGCACAGATTTCGCGGATCGAATCCAACAGCGTCGATCTACGTCTGTCGAGCCTCGTGGCCATAGCCAGCGCATTGGATTTGGAAATCGCCCTGGTACCACGCAAGGCGGTGCCTGCGATCAAATCGATCACGCGTCAGACGACTGATCGCACTGTGATCCAACCGCCCGCAATCGGCAAAGAAATGCAGCAACTGCAAAAGGCGATCCGCACCCTTCAGATTGATGCGCCGACTCTGCCGGAACTGGATGACCTGCGCAAAGCCACAGCGTCTATCCAGCGCCTGCAAATCGATACGCGGTTCTTGGACAATCTCCGCTCATTGCGGCACACGATTGAACGCGTCAATATCACGCAGCAGTGGAAAGGCATCTCCGAAGCCGCCAACAGAATGAAAGCGCTCCGCAACCAGATCGCCCATTTCGAGCCGACAAGCGAACAACGCAGCGCAAGCCGTCCGGCCTACTCATTAGACGACGAGGACGACGATGCCTGATGTCTCCGTACTCAGCGTGCGCCTCTATGGCGAAGAAATCGGCACCATCACCTATGTCGGAGCAGAAAAGACGCTTTTCACGTTCAACGATGCCTATGTCGAAAACCCAGAAAGACCGACCCTCGGCCTCCAGTTCAAGAATGAATTCGGCGAGCTGATCACGGATTTCCGGCCATATAAAATCAAGCTGATGCCCTACTTCTCGAACCTCCTGCCAGAGGGGCATCTGCGCCGGTACCTGGCTGAGAAAGCAGACATCCATACTGACCGCGAGTTCTTTCTCTTATGGGTGCTCGGGCAGGACTTGCCCGGCGGCATCACCGTCGTCCCAGCGCACGGCGAAGAGTGGCCAGACGAGGCACATAACATCCTTAAAGGTGAAGCCGCGAAGGAGGCTGCTGAAGATGCTATGCGGTTTTCATTGGCGGGTGTGCAGCTCAAATTCTCAGCGGTTCAAAGCGCCAGCGGCGGCTTGACCATTCCGACAAGCGGCGTCGGCGGCAATCGGATCGTCAAACTCCCCTCTCGCGAGTTCGCCAACGTCCCGGAAAACGAGTTCTCGATGATGAGTCTTGCGAGGATGGTCGGGATCAACGTGCCCGCGATCGGGCTGATCGATGTGAGATCGATCGGCAATCTGCCGGATGGGATTGAGAAGATCGGGCAACAGGCCTTCGTCACTGAACGCTTCGATCGCAATGATGATGGCAGCGTCACGCATATCGAGGATTTTGCCCAGATCTTTAACGTCTACCCCGAGAACAAGTACAAGAAAGCCAGTTACCGCAATCTGATATCGGTAATAGCATCGGAATCAGATCACGATGATGTGGCCGAATTCATTCGCCGCCTGACGTTCAATGTCCTGATCGGCAACGGCGACATGCACCTGAAAAACTGGTCGCTCATCTATCCCGATCGCCGAAACGCACGCCTTGCTCCAGCCTATGACTTCGTGTCCACGATCGCGTATATCGCGAACGACAAATCCGCGCTGACCTTCAGCCGGACGAAAGAGTTCACCGGATTTACGCTGGATGAGCTGGCACATCTATCGGCTAAGGCTAACCTGCCGCGCAAGCTCGTGCTCGACACAGCCAAGGAAACCGTAGCGTTATTCATGGAGCGATGGGAGACCGAAACGGCTAACCTCCCCATGCGCCAGGATGTTGTCGAGACCATCGACAAGCATCTTACGACGTTGCCGATTGTAACCGGCAACGAGTAAAAGGATGCGGTGAAAACCTCTTTCTTGTCGGACTCCGCGGCTATTCTAGATTGCCACAACGATGATCCAAAGGCCGCGATCAAGGCGATGCAAGACGAGATAGAACATCTTCGACAACAGCTGAGCCTGGCCGTTGTTGCAGTGGGTCGAGGCTATACCAGGGGTTGGGTTCCCGGAGAGACAGGCCTGGTCAATGAGGCTTTCCCAGCGCGGCAGTCAAAGCAACAGGACTGAAGACACGATTCAACCGATCCGATCCTTTGCAATTTTGACGTTTCGGCGTTCCCAACTGACGAGAACCAGGCTTGCCGCAACGATGAGGACTGCGCCGACGAAGACGTTATATGCCGGTACTTCCGTCCAGATGGCGTAACCATAGATGAACGCCCAGATCAGGCCGGTATATTCCACTGGTGCCAGCAATGATGCGGGCGCGTGTCTGAAGCCTTCATAGAGAAGATATTGCCCGATTGCCGAGACCAGCCCGACCCCGATCATGAGAAGCCAGCCTTGGGTATCCGGGTTTTTCCAGAGCCAGGGCAAGGACAGTGCGCAGGCGATGCCGAACAGTGCGCTGGTGGCGTACATCTGCGTCAGCGTCGATTCGCTTCTGCTGACAAGGCGAATGAGGATGGTGCTCCACGCCCAGCAGAAGCCTGCGATGATGCAGAGTGTTGCGGGCAGCCAGTTTGGGGAGTTGGCAGGATTGGCAGCCACGACGACTCCGACGAAACCGACCGCGCAGGCGATCCAGCGGCCGGCGCCGACTTTCTCCTTCAGCACGAAGATGGAAAGGACCATCACCATGATGGGTGCGGAGAAATAGAGCGTGGTGAGTTCGGCCAGCTCCAGATATCGCGCTGAGCTGTAAAACAGCATCCATGCGGTGAGCATGAGTGCTGCGCGAAGAATGACGGTGCCGCGATATTTGCTTTTGAGGATGGACGGGTGGCGGTAGCGATGTGCCAGTATGCCGGTAATCAGCACGATGACGGCGCTTCGCACAAAGAGGATTTGCGCAACCTCATAGCTTTCGACAAGCCATTTGACGAGCGCATCCTGAAGAGCAAAACAGGAGTAGCCCATGGCCGCCAGCCCGATGCCGAAAAGTGGCCTTGCTTCCAATGATCCTGCCATGCGTTTCACCACGATGCTGCTGATGAGTTGTCCTAACCGAGTCCATTGTTGCGATCCATCCAATTGACACCGGCCATCTCGACGCGCTCATGTCAACCGCGATGTCGAAAGTCTCCAGGCGCTAAATTCTGCGGCTGTGCGAGACAACATCAACGTCAAAAGTGAAACGCTGATTGACCGCGCCATCAAAGGCTAATGGTCTCACGGCCAATCGACATCAGACCTGGATCACCGTACAACACCTCCAAGGTTTACAGTCCTTCTTGCAACCAGCTGATCTGAGGGATCGCAACGCCCATCTCCCGTGGCGCTCGCTTGCGCAAACACTGACCGTTGGAAAGCACATCATGGCCCCGAAACCTCGCAGACCGCTCGACCCAAAAGATGCAGCCGAAGCTCTTTTTGCAGCTCCCAGAAAGGCTGCAGCACCCGTCATAAAAAGAAGCGCTATCCCGACAACCAAGGAAATGGTTTCCCTGAAGATCGACAGCGACGTTCTGGCATATTTCCAGGACGACGGACCAGGCTGGCAGGAGCGGATAAACACTTTCCTTCGCACCGCTATGCTGGCCGAGGACGACAACAAGGCTTGATCTGACACACCGACATCGGCCCCTGGTCCCGGTTTCCAGCGACCGATACCCTTGTGCCGCTTTCGAGAACGATGTGCAGACCCATGGATCAAAAATGCGGGACCCATTCGTTTTTTCAAGGTTCATGCCGTGGATCGACCAGGCAAGCATCGCGCGAAGTTACAAGGGCAATGAAAACAACAAGGCGCCAGACCGCATTTCATCCATGCTTACGGGCCATCCGCTGAACGTCGATCAATATCGCGTCCGCTTTGCAATGCAAACTTTCATGGATCGAGGATCCGGAAGCGGGCAGCGTTCAACACTTGAATGCCAGTCATATTGACGCTATATTGCGTCATAATTAACGTTAGTATCGAAGGGTATTTCAAATGTCTCTTGCTCAATATGCCGACAATGGCCTGTTTGCGCCAAGAAAAATCGCTGACGTTTTTCACACAACAAGCGACGACATTGCCCGTAGTGCCGGACTCGGCAAAGATGCAGTCCAGCGCAAAGAGCGTATCAAATCCGACAAAACACAGCGGCGGCTGCGCGAAATGATCGAAGTCGTCAATAAAGTCGAGACCCGCTTCGGATCCGCGCTCATGGCATATGCCTGGTATCGCTCAGAACCTCTCTCTGGCTTTTCCGGGCACACCGCGATGCAGCTTGTTCGAGATGGACGCGCTGACGAAGTGCTTGAGTATATCGATGCCATCGATGCTGGCGTGCATGCCTGACATTATCGATGCAGTACAAAGGTAAGCTCTATCGAGCACTTAACCCTGTCTACGCTCGCGAACCGCTCTCCGGACGGGGCGCTGAGCTCTACGGCGGCAGATTTAATCCGAAAGGCACGCCCGCCCTTTATACGTCATTGACAATCATGACGGCACTTAAGGAAGCAAATCAGGCAGGGAGCCTACAGCCAACCACTCTTGTCTCCTATGAGGCAGATCTCGAGCCTTTGTTCGATACCCGTGACGCGAACGCCCTTCATAATCATGGCATCAACCTTCAAGCTCTCGGCGCGACAACTTGGCGCGACGATATGAAAGTGCTGGGTGAAGCCCCGACACAGAGGCTGGCGCGCGATTTGAAGAGCGCGGGCTTCTGCGGCTTGGTCGTCAGGAGCTTTGCTCCAGGCACCACCGAAGCCGATCTCAATATAGTCCTCTGGACATGGCAAACATCAGCCACACCTCGCCTGACGTTGATCGACGACGAACGGCGATTGTCACAATAGCAATATTCCATCTTAACAATCACAGGATCACTCATCATCAAACATCTCACAGCAGCCCTTTTGGGAATGATAGACGACATGCGATGACTGTATCCAAGAGCCAATGTGCGCGCCGCAATGCCGGATGACGACGTCAAGCCTTCGGCTGCCTTTCCGGCCAGGGCTGCTCTGTCGCGTCTCTTGCTCGTTGCGCAATAGACGCGCCAGCGGTAACCTCACCCTCCGCAAAACGATCAATCGATCACATCGATATCGTTCGGGCCCCATTGCATGGGGGGTAATATTCGTCCTGACACAGGGCCGTAATTTTACAACCGCTCCAGCAACTCGGTCTTTTTGGCCGCAAATTCTTCGTCGGAAACAATGCCCTTCGCGTGCAAACCAGCGAGCCGTTCGATTTTGCTGATAATATCGTCTTCAAAACCTGTCGGGCCAGAGACGACGCTCGTGCTTGGAGGTGTCATGACCGGGTCCGGGACTGGGATTGGGACTGGAACTGGCTCGGTCAGGGCAAGCGGCGCTTTCAGCGGCTCTTGAGGGGACGGAACGCTGTCCTTTTCGGTCATAACATCGAGATCAGCAACGCGCACGAGACCATGCTGGGACGTGAAGGTTAGAGACTGGTCGCCGCTTTGCTGTTGAGAAAATCCACCGATGTTATGGTCCTTTGTGTCGTAGACCGTTATCTGTCCGTTGACATCAATGGCCAGGCGGCGGCTTGCCGGAAAGAACGCATAACGTAAATTATTCTGCGCACCGGTCGATGAGGGCTGCCCGAGATGTTGCGGCCAGGAACCACTGTGCGAACCTGACTGATAAAAAAAGCTGTTGCCACTTCCCTGGCTCTGGGACTGGTGAGACCAATCTGGTTTCGGGCCGGATAACCGACCTTCCCTTATATAACCGGCAATCTCTGAGCACAGCATATCAACCCGGTGCTTCAAGCCGTTGTTGAACATGTCACCCACCATCGTCATGCCGCCGTTCGACCATTGTCCCATCCCACCAAGCTCGGAATGATTAAACTGCGCCTGATGTGTATGGCCAGCGATCAGCGCCATTGCCAGGTGCTCGACCACACCAACACTTACGCCATGCCGCTGAGACACACTGTCAACAATGCTTTGTTCCTGGGTATCTCTGATCACAAGCCGCGCTCCATTGGTCGGTTTTTTTCTTATGGCATCTGCAACCGCAATAAGATAGGCGCAGCACGCCGTGACACCGGCAACGGAAGCGGCCCGGGCAACATCCGTGCAATGGTGGTGAACCATCGCGCTTACCGCCTCAGGCGACCGGACACAACCTTCAGCAGGGTGCTGGATCAGAAACCAGATCGCGGTTGCTGCGGCCAGGCCGAGCGCGATGAGTTCCACTGTCGCCGAGAGTCCCGGCTTGTGTCAGGCCGTGACGGGCAAGTGTGCTCGCCTTTACGATCCAGCACCATACGAATGACACGTTGGCGGACTTCAGGTGAAAACTGGTTCGCCGTTTCGATCACAGTGATCCCACTCTCTTTAGAAGTTGGACCCTCCGGCAAACCCTGTGCGGTTCAAGACAAGGGATACCTTTGTCCCGCTATCGAGAACAATGTGCAGGTCCCGGATCATACCAGCAGCGAGAAGGAACGCCTCCCGGACCTGCCTATCATTGCGCCAGCCCCGTTCCACAGAAAGAGCCGTCGTATGGATATCAAGCACGATATCGCGGCCAGGGCCTTTCGGGATGCCCGCAGCGTCTCGCAAATCCGCGATCGTTGCCACGGCGCGCTCCAGCATCCGGCGCTTCTGGAACGCATCGAGACGCTCCATGCGATTGGCATCTCGAACAAGTTCGCCAATGAAATCCGTTGTCAGGCTCATCACTCGAAAATGCCGCACGCCTGCGTTTTTTCAAGTCCAGACATCGGGAAAAATCCCAAACCACACAGTTTCGATTGGTCTGTGACCCAACCGCATCATGGGACAACGCCAATGTATCGCTGCAAGACCATGAGTAGCCACAAACCACCCCCGTCGCTGTCTTGAGCAAGACGCCAAGAGCAGGACTAACCACCCGCTTGAGACGCGTGTTCATTCGCCTTCTCTGCGAGTTTTGTCAGGTGCTCTTCGCAAACCATCTTCACCCGTTCCAGCAGATGCGTGGTCCGCTCCCCAAGCCAGACAAGCGCCTCCTCGCTGATCTCGAAATGCTTCGAGTACCGGGCCTTCACATAGGCCTCATTGATCGTGTTGAACCAGGCACGCTCCCGATGATGGTCACGAGGAAAGGCTTCCACCAAGCGAAGGTCTTGCTCCTCAGCAAGTGAGCGCAAAAACTTGATGTTGTGCGATGCTGGTCCATAGTTCGTGAGGGTAAGCAAAGCGCAGGAATAAGCCTGTTCAAGCGTCTGATGAACCAAAAAGGCCGCATGCTTGAACTGCTTATCGTTTACCGCCTGCATCGCGAGCTTCGCGTTGTAGGTTCCAAATGAGTAACGGCTCTCAAAATGCTCCCGCGCTACCCTCAACCGATCTTCCGCAGTGAGCGGTTTGGGCTCAGCCAATGGCTCGTCATCCAGTTCGTAGAGAACAATGCCTTCCTTGCGGATATCCGAGAAGAAGTAATGCCCTTCCTTCAGTTGCGTGTTCACCTCGCGCAGCGAGTGCACGATGAACTGCGCCGGCGTTTCGATAAAACTATCCCGGATCAAACGATCGGCGGCCTTGTACCAATATTCGGCAAAGTCCGTCAGCTTGCGATTGTTGACGATGACGAGCAGATCAAAGTCAGAGCGATAGCCCTTCATCGTATGCGGCTCGTCAACAAAGGTGCCGCGGGCGTAAGAGCCGAACAGGATGATTTTGAGAATGCGTCCGCGCTTTTTGAAGTCGGCTGTTCCCTCGCCCAGCGCATCCTCGAATTCCTCGTGCAGGATTTCCAGCGCACGGGCAAGTTCGCGTTGCTTGCGAGGCGGAATATGATCAAGAGACGATTTCATCATGATAGAAGGTTCTTGTTCGTTGGTGGTATCGATGTCGAAACTCTTAAAGGTAGTACGGAAAACCTGACACAGTTCAACCGAAACAACAACTGCAGGAAATGCCACTAGGCCTTTGACACGCTTCACACAAAAGCCCTCGACGGAGTTGGCATGCCTTCGTCTGCGGCGTTGCATTCAGTTTTGGTTTGGCTGCCTTGCCCTTCCTTGCTTACTCATCAGTCGTGGCTCTGCCCGGCCTTCCCGTCATCCGCCCAAGTGTTTCGTCATTCAGCGCGAAGTGGTGAACGAGCGCCATGATAACGTGGCCTGCGATCAGAACCGAAAGACCCCATGCCAACAGGCTGTGAAGACGATCGGCTGGTGCAATCATCCATGACACCTCCACCCCGCTCGCCGGGATCCACGGCTCCCACCCCTTGCCGCTGCCATAGGCGCGCAATAGCGCCAGTGCCGGAATGCTAAACATCAGAAGATAGAAGCTGGCGTGAACAACAGCAGCCAGATGACCGGTAACGGTTGTCGATTTAACGGGGCGACGGTTGCGATTGACTATCCACCAGATAGCGCGAATGACGACAAGCACGGTCACCAAAAGGCCAACGGTGCCATGGCCAGGTCCAAGCGACGTGACCGTCCTGACCCACTCCGTATCCCCGAACAATCGCCACGTTAAAATGACGACAAACTGCCAGATCAAAAGATAGGCCATTGTCCAATGCAAGGTCCGGCTGATCAGACCATAATGCTTGGGCGTATCCAGCCACATGCGAAAATTCCTGTTTGTCATTGCCTGCCTTTAGCTGCCGTTGGCGCAGAGCGCAACGGCGGGATCCGACCGGGATCGTTCGTCAGATCCTGGGCTGCGTTCCCTCGTCCGTTGAAGCCAGACGCACGCCCGTCCTGCCGCTCACTACGGCGCTATGGTGAGCGCGTTCCCGTCAGGACAGGCTCATCCCGCAATCCCTCTTGATCGTCCAGTCATCCGTTACCGTCGCGAACGTGGGCTGAGGAGCACGCGTTGTGACATCGAGCAACGTCATGGTTCATTGTCCCCGATGACATCAGCTTGATTGCCATTGGTCTGCTGAAGGTGTTCAGTGCTCTGCTGCGCGTTGCCGTCTGCCACACCGTGGCCTTGACCCATCCGGCATTGCTCGATCAGATCTGCAAACAAGGCCCGATCGGCATCACGGACGAGAAACGCCGGGAGTTGTGCCGCAAGCCATTGCCTCAGGTCACACTGACCGGTGGTATCGTCATCCTGCGCCAGGCGCTCCAGCACAAACGAACCGAGCACTATCTTGCGCCGGGTTTCCTGTGCGCGCTCCTGTTTGCCCAGTCGCGATTGCAAGGCGCGTTTGCGCTCTTCGAGCTCTTTGATGCGTTGCGCGATCGGCTTTCTCATGACGGCGTGCTCCTATGACGATTTGGCCTTGGGGCTATTCGAACTCCAATCTCTCAGGTCCCGCAACGTGCAGATCTGCACGTCGCCAGCACGATTTGCGAATGCTAGCCGTGCCTCATCGAAAACAACAAGGGCGCACTTACGAGTTGCAGCGTCCTCACCGAACCGATTGCTCGAACCGCGAAAGGACAGGTGGCGGTGGCGATTTACCATCTCAGCAGCAAGCCGGTCTCAAGATCAGGTGGCCGCAGTGCCGTGGCTGCCATTGCCTATCGCACCGCAAGTCTGCTGGTGAATGAACGCGATGGTCTCGTTCATGATTTTACCGCCAAGCAGGGTGTTGATCATTGCGAAATCGTGCTTCCCGATGGCATCGATGCCGACTGGGCACGCGATCGCTCGACGCTCTGGAATGCGGCGGAAGCTGCCGAGAACCGCTGCGATGCGCGTGTGGCCCGCGAGTTCGAGATTGCCCTTCCCCATGAGTTGAGTGAACAGGAGCGTCTGTCGCTGACGCGTGCCTTCGCCCTGGATCTCGCCAACCGCTTTGGCACAGCCGTCGACTTCGCCATCCACGTGCCCCAGGGCAAAAGCGATACCCGCAATATCCATGCCCATGTGATGATGACAACGCGGGTGGTGACGTCGGATGGCCTTGGCGACAAAACGCTGATCGAGCGCGAGAATAAATGGCTACTCGCCCATGATCTGCCCACCTCTCACCAGCAGATGCGCGATATCCGCCAAACCTTTGCACAGCATGCAAACCGACATCTGATGCGCGCTGGTCTCGATGTGCGGATCGATCATCGCTCACATCTGGAGCGCGGCCTGTCGATCGAGCCAACCGAACATATGGGCGTGCATGCCAGCCAAATGCAGCGGCGTGGTCTGGATGTCTCGAGAACCCGGTTGGAGGAGAATGCGGCACGGCGAAACGCCGAGCTGATCCGGAGCAAACCGGACCAGGTTCTGCGCCTTCTGACCGATGAGAAAAGCGTGTTCACCCGTCACGATATCGCCCGCACGCTCCATCGCTACATCAACGACAGTCACAGCTTCCAACATGCGCTTGCTGCCGTCATGGCCTCACCGCAATTGGTCGAGTTGCAGCCCGAGCAACACGATGAACTGGCGCGCTATTCCACCCGCGAGATGATCGGCATCGAACATACCATGGCGGCCAGTGCGCTGCGGATGGTGGATAGACACAGTCATGGTGTCAGACCTGAACACATTGATCACGCGTTGCATCGTCAGGACGCGATGCTGCCGGGTTCTGGTCTCAGCCACGAGCAGCGTGCGGCTGTGCGCCACATCACATCCCCCCAGCAGATCGCCGCCGTCATCGGCTTTGCCGGTGCTGGCAAATCCACCATGCTGGCCGCGGCACGCGACGCCTGGGAGCGCCAAGGTTTTACGGTCCACGGGGCAGCGCTTGCCGGAAAGGCAGCGGAAGGGTTGACGTCGTCATCCGGCATTACTGCGCGCACTCTGGCATCATGGGAGTATGGCTGGCAAAACGGCAAAGGCGAACTTCAGCGCGGCGACATCCTTGTCATCGACGAGGCCGGCATGGTCGGCAGTCGTCAGCTCGCGCGGATCGTGTCGCAGGTCGAGGCCCGTGGTGCCAAGCTCGTCCTTGTCGGCGATCACGAGCAACTTCAGGCGATCGGTGCGGGCTCCCCCTTCCGGGCGATAGTCGAGCGCATCGGATCGGTCGAGCTTTCGCAAATCCGCCGCCAGACACAGGACTGGCAGCGCCAGGCGTCGGTGGCGTTTGCCACCCATCGCACCGGTGATGGACTGGCGGCTTACGCTGAACAGGGAAGCGTTCAGTTTGCCAATGACCGCGATCAGGCGCGCGAACACCTCGTGGCTGACTATCTTGCCGATCTCAACCAACATCCATCCGCATCCCGCATTGCTCTCGCCCACCGCCGGGTGGATGTACGCGCAATCAATGACGGCATTCGAACCGCGCTGCAGGCGCAGGGGCTATTGGCAAAAGACAATGGTCAGGGCATCGGGGACGATGATGCGTCGAAAGTTAAAGTCGCGGCAGATAGCGCGGCTCAAACACACCGTGAGATCGTCTATCAGACCGTCAACGGCAAGCGTTCATTTGCGCGTGGTGACCGCATCCTTCTTTTGGAAAACAACCGCGAGCTCGGCGTCAAGAATGGTATGCTGGGAACGGTCGAGGCCGTCGAGCCGAACGCAATACATCTGCGGCTCGACGGAGCTGCCAGCGGGCAAAACAATGCCCGTGTTCTTTCCCTACCCGTCAAAGATTACCAAAGTTTTGATCATGGTTACGCCACCACCATTCACAAATCCCAAGGCGCCACCGTCGACCGCGCCTTCGTCATGGCATCCTCAACCATGGACCGGCATCTCACCTATGTTGCCATGACGCGCCATCGCCATCAGGCAACCCTTTATGCCGGTCGCGATGACCTTACCGACATGAAGGAGATGGTTGCCAGTATGAGCCGTTCCGGCGCCAAGGAAACGACGCTCGATTACATTGACGTCTTTGCCGAGCGGCGTGGTTTGACACTGCAGACATCTCCCCGGATTGATCTTGCCAACCCGCTCGTGCCCATGCAAACTTCCGCTTCTCGTGCAACCCCAATCGCACGGGAGAAGCAGGATCGACCCTTGCAGCGACAGCACGCTGTCGAGGCGCCATCTGGCGTGATGCGTGCCGGCAATCCGGTCGATCCCGCGCTCCAGGCCGAGCCCGCAAAGGTCCTCTCGCAGACGTCCAACATCACCCCAAATCAATCGCGAGAATACGACACCCCCGCTCCGCTCGTTCCCGCCGTTCGCTTCTACGATCGCAGTGTCGAAGACATCGCCCGTGAAAAAGCCTTGCCCAATCTGGTCAGAGCTATGGGAGACGTGCGGTCCGTCGGTCGTCAGGTCTACATCGATCCTGACCGCGCTGTCGCCACCCTCACCTGCGCCATCACCGAGGCCGGGATCGACGGAAAAGCTCTGGCCAAATCGCTCGTTGAGAACCCCGAGCAGTTCGGACCCCTGCGCGGTAAAGTCGGGCTTCTCGGCGAAAGCAAAGAGCGCAAGCTTGCTCGCCATTACAGCCATGCGCTCGGCAACCACATCGGATTTGCGGCCGAAACCTGGCAGCGGCGCCTGGAGGCAGAGCGCAAATCAGAAACCTGGAAACGTGAGCGTCAGGACATCGTTGAAGTCCCAGGCCTCACACCCCGCAGCCAAGCCCTTCTGCAGCAGTTTGACAGCCTCGCCCTTGAAGACAGGCCGACATTCCTGGCGCAACTTTCCGCGACACCTGAAGGCAAGCAGGCCATCACCGAGGCACAGACGATCGCCAGTGCCCTGGAGCAGCGCTTTGGCAGCGCCGACATGCGGCAGATGACACCGGACCCATTACGGCTCGGGCCAGAGACGGCCAACACACTCGATCACATCAAACACGTCGCCAGCATCGTCGAGCGGGTCCAAAGGGCTGAGCTCACCCAAAAGCACGAGCTCAAGCAGTCGCTGAGGGAAGGTCTGCGACTGGGGTGGTGATGGTGCGGTGGCGATAGAACCCCTGTCCACGAAGACGGCGTTCAAAGTGGCGACTTGCCGCGACATTCTTTGCACGCTCGGCCAAATCCAGGTGAGGTTCAAAGATCATGGCCGATACGGTGCATGTGTCAGATGCTGGTGCATGCCGCATCAGCAATTACATATTCGCGCAACACGGTTGAAACGATCCAGCAAACAGTGGCTGCATCGTGGTGACCAATGTCCGCTTGGGAGACGCTGGACGTCCACTCGTCCGGAACTTCGCAACGAGTGCTGTTCCATCTCGTGCCTTCAGAGCCCTCTGCGCCGAGAGCATCAACTCTTTCAGTTCGTTCACAGAGACGCCATCTGCGCGCATGACAGAAAGGATCAGGGGATCCCCGAACAGTTCAGCGAGCGTCATTTCGTTTGTCTTGACGGTCATCCCAGTCTCCTTTCGATAAATTCAAATTCCCTCAAAACCGGTGATCGTTGACAGACACGCAGCAAGGTGTTACCGGTAAGTAACAATTGCATAGTTACCGACCAGTCACACCCGTGTCAACATCCCGACAGGATAAAAATTAAATCCCATGAAATCCGAGAAATCTGGCCTTCTGTCCGAACAGAAAATCCCACCTCGGGACCGCATCGTCTCGACAGCCTGTCAGCTGTTTCGTGAACATGGGATACGCGGAGTAGGTGTTGATGCGATCGCAGAAGCAGCCTCTACCAACAAGATGACGCTATACCGACATTTTGGCTCCAAGGACGATCTGGTATGCGAGGCCCTCAGGCATAGCTCTCAGGCACTCGACAAGGCCTGGGAATATCTCGAGGCAGAGAACCCAGGCGATCCCAAGGCCCAGCTTGCGGCCTGGGTGAAAGCACGCGCACAATGTCTAGCGAGCGAGCCTTATGGATGCGATCTGGCAAATGCTGCCGTGGAGTTGAAAGAGCAAGAACATCCCGCGCACGCGATCATAGAAACTTTGAAGATGCAACAGCACTCCCGCCTTGCCGATCTCTGTCGTTCAACCGGTATCAACGATCCAGACCTCTTGGCTGATACCCTCGCAATGCTGTTGGAGGGAGCGCGCGTCAGCAAACTTGCAACTGGCAACGAAGGGCCCTCGATGCGCTTTACCCGAGCGTGCGAAGCGACGATGGCATCGTTTGGCCTAGGGCCGACTGCTTGTCCATGATGCCAAAGCACGCAGGACGTGGTTCCAACAAGGCAAAGATCAAGTTCAGTGCATCCACCATAAAATATTCGCTGAACGAGATCGTGCCACAACCGTCATGGGTCGTGATCAGACTTTTACACCGAACGCCTTGATGGGATCAGAACATAGGTCCGGAAACCTATCTCCCTTTATCGCTTTTCAAAGTCGCACCGCACACGCTGACAACCTCGCAACGAAGCCTAAACGCACCAGTGTTCAATACTTGAACTGAAATCGAAGGGGTCTAGCATCGCTCCATTGACATCCGGGAACATAGTTACAATCTTTTTCCAAATTAATTATAACTGGATCAGGCGATGAAACAGATTGACCTCGTGTACCGAACGGCGTTCGCTGAGCTCGCGCAAAGGACGTTCGATGCTCAGTTTCAGGCAGACTTTCCACTCGAAGGTCGGTTTGTTTCCGTTGCATAGGTGGCGAGCGGCGGTCCCCCGGCTGACACGGCGACTGTGAATTTTCCGGACGTTACGAATTTGAAGTCTTTCGGAATGGCCGCGATGGCATAGGCATCTTTTTCAACACGGATACGGCCCGGTTGTTCGGGCGACAAATCAAAGACATCACTGGCAGCACATGCCATGCTCGCGCTGAGTGACACCAAAGCCAGACTGGCGAGAACCGAACGAAAACCCAATGTTGATGTCATGACGATACTTTCGTTTGAAAAACGTTGGACAGAGGGTGGCGCGGGCGGGAGGATGCCTGCGCCACCGGCTGAGTGAGGCTGCCTCTCAACTCAGCTTTTCGGCAGACCGGGTGGGTTGGTGCGTGATTCCGTGATCGCTTCGGAGGCCAGATTCCAGCGGGCAAGAACCTTGGTGTAATTGCCGTTCTTGATCTGCGCGTTCAGCGCGGCTGTCACGGCCACGTCTATGCCCGAGCCTTTTTTCGTTGCGACCGCGATTTCAGCCGATTCCGGCCAACCACCGGAGAATGTTCCGACAAGTTTGGTTTTCTTGATTGTCGCGGCCTGATAGGCAGATGTGGCATTGGGACCGAGATACACGTCTGCACGGCCGGACTGCAAGGCAAGGTCAAGCACAGCCTGATCATCGTAATATTGCACGTCGGTGGTCGCCAGGCCCTTGGCCTTGTTCTGCTCGATCCACTTCAACAGAATCTGTTCCTGATTGGTAGCGGCGCTGACGATGACCTTCAGCCCTGCGATTTCCTCTGGCTTGGTAATGCTGGTCACCTTGCTGTCAGCCGCGACGTAAAAGCCAAGCAGATCGTTGCGATAGCTGGAAAAATCGAATTTCTCCTTGCGCGCCTCGGTGACCGTGACATTGGAAATGACGGCATCGTACTTTCCAGATACCAGACCCAGTGGCCAATCGGCCCAGGCAACAGGTACCAGTTCGAGCTGAAGGCCGAGGCTATCGGCGACAAGCTGGGCAATATCCGGCTCACTACCAACAGGCGTCTTTGCGTCATTGGCATAATCGCCAAGTGGCAGCCGAGACGGATTGGTCGCAACAGTCAGCTTGCCCGCAGTGACAAACTTGAAATCGGCTGGAATGAGTTTTGCGGCCTCTTCCACCTTCTCGACGCGCACGCGACCTTTCTGCTCTGGCGAGAGGTCGATTTCCTGGGCATGCGCCGCTTGCCCAAAGGAAAGAAACGCGGTGATCAACCCGCCAGTGATGGTGGAAAGCAATATCGATTTAGAAATCATTGAATGTTTCCTCTTGTTTGAATTTTATAGGACTTTTGCGAGAAACTCGGCTGTGCGGGGATGGTCTGGTTTGCTCAAAACCTTCTCCGGTGTTCCGGTTTCCAGTATCCTGCCCTGCTCCATGAAGACGACCGTGTCGGCGACTTCGCGGGCAAAGCCGATTTCGTGGGTGACAATGATGAGGGTGACGCCGGACCGGGCGAGTTCCTTGATGACATCGAGCACTTCGTTGACGAGTTCAGGATCGAGCGCCGATGTGGGTTCATCGAATAGAAGAACCTTGGGCCGCAAGGCGAGCGCACGGGCAATGGCGACGCGCTGCTGCTGACCACCGGAGAGTTGGCGAGGGTAAGCACCCGCTTTTTCCGCCAGGCCGACACGGGCCAGCAGGTCACGTGCTTCCGCTTCCGCCTGAGTTTTGGAAATGCCTCGCACCGTCACAGGTGCTTCGATGATGTTTTCCAGAACAGTCAGATGCGGAAAGAGATTGAAACTCTGGAACACCATGCCGACTTCGACGCGGCGCTTGAGGATATCCTTTTCTTTCAGCTCGTAGAGCGTATCGCCCTTCTGGTGATAACCGACCAGTTCGCCATCAACAGCGATGAAACCATCATCCACGCGCTCCAGATGATTGATCGATCGCAGCAGGGTAGACTTGCCAGAGCCGGATTGGCCGAGAATGGCAGTGACGCTGCCTGCGGGAACCGTGAGGGTGACGTCCTTCAGCACCTTGAGAGAACCGAAGGATTTTGACACGCCATGGATGGTGACGTTGCCGCCTCTGTTTCCAAGCTGGAAGCTGCCTGAGCGAACAGCGACCGGCTGCTTCGATGTATCCGTAGTTGCATCGAGCTTCTCGTTGGCTTCAGGCACAGCTGAGCGCGGCCAAACGGTACGATACAGCGTGCCGAAAAAGGATGGCGGCGGATTGCGCAGCGCGCCGCGAGAGAAATGTCGCTCGATGTGATGCTGGATAACAGAGAGAACGGTCAGGATGATGAGATACCAGACTGTTGCCACCATCAGCAGCGGAATGACTTCCAGATTGCGGCGATAGATGATCTGGATCGTGTAGAACAGCTCCGGCAGGGCAAGGATATAGACCTGTGACGTGCCCTTGGCCATCAGGATGATCTCATTGAAACCATTGGGTAAAATGGTGCGCATGGCCTGTGGCAGAATGATCTTCGAAAACTGTCTGCTACGCGGCAGGCCGAGCGATGCTGCCGCTTCCAACTGACCCTGTTCGACGGACAGAATACCGCCACGCACGATCTCGGAGGAAAATGCACCCGCATTCAAGGTGAGACCGATAACCGCCGCCGCAAACGGCGTCATCAGTTGGGTGGTGTTCCAGCTGAAGAAATTGATGCCCGTGTAAGGCACGCCAATCGTGATGGTTTCATAGAGATAACCGAGATTGTTGAGGATCAGCAGCAGAACGATCAGCGGGATGGACCTGAATATCCAAATATAGGTCCACGAAATCGCGACCAGCAGCGGTGAACCGGACACGCGTGCCAGTGCCAGAACCGTTCCGAGAACGAAGCCGAGGAAAGCGCCAAGAACTGTCAGAAGCAGCGTTCTACCAAGGCCGACCAGCACGGGTTCGGCAAAGAACCACTCTGCGAACACATCCCAGCCCCAGCGGGGATTGCCGAATACGGAATTCAGAACTGCGGCGATGATGACGACGGATGCGATCGTGCCAAAGGTGCGCAGCGGATAACGGGCGGGAACGATGCGAAAGTGTGAATAATCGCCCTTGATTGGCGCTACCTTTCGTTCGTTCACTGCCACGTGCGGAAAATCGGACGCGATGGTCATGAGGCGAGCCTTTCAGAGCTGATCTATGCGTGATGACTCACGGCACGGGGTGTCGTCGCGGTGTCAAAGGACGATGCCGTTGGCGCAACGAAGAGCCACTTTTCGAAGGGCAAGGATTTGATGGTTTGCGGGTCCGCCGTCGTGTCGAACAGCGCCCTGTAACCGTTGGAGAGATAGAGGCCCACGGCCTCCGGTTGGCGGAAACCGGTGGTCAGATAAATCCGGGCATATCCCTGCCGAATGGCCTGACGTTCAAGCTCGACCAACACCTTTTTCGCTAGCCCCTGACGGCGATGGGCGGAATGTGTCCAGACGCGTTTGAACTCCGCCGTATCGTCATCGTGGCGCATGAAGGCACCGCCGCCAATGGCTTTTCCATCCCGTAAAAGAAGCAGAAAATTGCCATAGGGCGGGCTGAAGGCTTCCGGCGGATACTTGCTGAGTTCTGCCTTGGCGCCTTCCGCATTGAAAAACGTGCCGTAGCGGCTGTCATATTCGAACAACAATTCGTCCAGCAGCGGCTGTGCGAGCGGATCGAGAACAGATGTATAGAGAAAACTGTCGCTCATGATTTTGCTTCCGGTGTTGAGATCAGGAAAGGTAGGCTTCCGCCAGTCGGACCCAGTAACGGGCCGCTGGTGCGATGATGGCGTCGTTGAAATCGTAATGCGGGCTGTGCAGTGAGGCGCTGTCGCCATTGCCGACGAAAAGATAGGAACCGGGCCTCTCCTGAAGCATGAAGGCGAAGTCTTCACTGGCGGTGCGCGGCTGAAAGTCTTCGGCGATCTGCGACGCGGGGAAATGCCGCTTTGCTACGGCACGCGCGAACGTCGTCTGTGAGACATGGTTCAGGACCGGAGGGAAACCGCGGTGGAAATCCACATCCGCCGTCGCACCAAAACTTTCGGCCTGAGCTTTTGCCAGCGCTTTCAGGCTGCGTTCCAAAGTCTCGCGGACTGTTTCAGAAAAGGCCCGCGCCGTGATTTGCAACTCGACGCTCTCAGGAATGACGTTCGACGCCGTACCGCCGTGAATGGACCCGACCGTTAAAACCGCCATCTGGCGCGGGTCGACATTGCGTGACACGATGCTCTGCAAGGCCGTGATAAACCCGGCGGATGCCAGCACCGGATCGACGGTTTCATGGGGTTCCGCACCATGGCCACCCTTACCGACGATGCGGATTGTAGCCTTGTCGACGGAGGCCATGGCTGGCCCCTCAACGAAGCCGAATTGACCCGTGGGAACCCCTGGCCAGTTGTGAAGGCCGAAGACCGCATCCACCGGAAACCGCTCGAAAAGCCGGTCGGCTATCATGGCTCTGGCACCAGCGCCGATTTCCTCGGCGGGCTGGAAAATCAGGGTCAACGTGCCGGAGAAATTCGATTGTTCCGCCAGATATCGAGCAGCGGCCAGCAGGATCGTGGTGTGGCCATCGTGCCCGCAGGCATGCATCACACCCTGATTTTCGCTGGCATAGGCAAGGCCGGTTTCTTCCACGATTGGCAGCGCGTCGATATCTGCCCGTATGCCGATGCGTTTGTCGCCAGTGCCGCGCCTCAGCGTCGCGACGACACCATAGCCACCCACACCTTCCGTGACCTCGTAACCGTAAGAGAGAAGGTAACGGGCCACGACACTGGAGGTCCGCTTTTCCTTGCGCGACAATTCAGGGTGGCGGTGCAGGTCACGACGGATCGCGACACTCTCCTCCTGAAAGGCAAGGATTCCCCGCTCGGCGTCGTCACTGGGACGCGCGCCGTCAATGTGGATATTCATGATCGTTATCTCCTGCGCGGCCTTAACCTGCCGCGCATCCTTAAAAATTGCTCAGCGACTAGGCTATGGCTTTGTCCAGATTCGTTGACTCGCCAGAATAAACGCTTTGGCGGAACGGCAAACCGAGATGATCGCGAAGTGTGGAGCCTTCAAGCTGCGGATCGAAATAGCCACGCTGTTGCAGAACCGGGATGACCAGACGGATGAAGTCATCCAGCCCTTCGGCAATCACGGAAAAGCCCAGAATGAAGCCATCGGCAGCATCGTTTTCTACCCAGCGAATAATCTCGTCTGCGACCTTTTCGGGCGTACCGATAAAGCCTTCCCGTGGCGTTGCCGCCTCAAGGGCTGCTTCCCGCAGGGTCTGGTTCTTGTCCTTCGCCCGCTGCTTGATACGGTCCGTGGTCGAGCGGAAGCTGTTCTTGCCGATATCGCCGAGTTCTGGAAAAGGTGCATCCAAATCATAGACGCTGAAATCGTGATGATCGAAGAAGCGTCCGAGATAGGCCAGCGCATCATCAATGGTGATGAGGTTGCGGATGATGTCGTATTTCTGTTCGGCTTCGTCTTGTGTTGCGGCGACGATGGGGCCGATGCCGGGGAATATCTTCACATCGGAGGCGGAGCGTCCCTGAGCGACCGCGCTTTGTTTTACCCGCTTCAGGAACGTATGGTTTTCTTCCAGAGACGCGGAATTGGTGAAAACCGCGTCCGCATGTTTTCCTGCAAGACCAATACCCGCTTCGGAAGAGCCAGCCTGGAAGATGACTGGCTGCCCCTGTGCTGAGCGCTGAATATTCAACGGCCCTTCTACAGAGAAGAAGCGGCCCTTGTGACCGAGTGTATGCAATTTCGCCTTATCGAAGAACTGGCCTGTTTCACGGTTGCGAGTGAAAGCGTCGTCATCCCAGCTGTCCCAGAGACCTTTGATAACCTCGAGATATTCGTCCGCTATCTCGTAGCGAAGCGCGTGTTCGGGATGGTTGCGGCTGTAATTCTTGGCCGTCCCCTCCAGCGGCGTCGTGACAGCGTTCCACCCCGCTCTGCCACCGCTGATCAAATCGAGGGAGGCAAACTGCCGCGCCACCGTGAAGGGGTCGCTGTAGGAGGTGGAGACCGTACCGGCAAGACCGATTTTCGTGGTAACCGCGGCAAGTGCCGAGAGTATCGTCAGGGGCTCGAAACGATTGAGAAAATGCGGGATGGATTTGTCATTGATGTAAAGCCCGTCCGCCACGAAAGCGAAGGAAATACCCGCAGCTTCCGCCTTCAGAGCATTGTCTTTGAAGAACTGGAAATTGACGCTGGCGTCGACCGGGCTCTTGGGATGGCGCCATGCATTCATATGGCCACCGGGACCTTGCAGCATGATACCGAAACGTATTTGTTTTTTGGTCATGTTCCTGTCTCCTGACATCCGTTACGCGGCAGCCGAAAGGCGGTGCGTTGCCAGCAATTCGATTGACGCAAGCCGTTGATCCGCACCGACATGCGGAGGCTCGATGATGAATTCCTCAATGCCGTAATCACTTGCGAGGCGGTGAAGCTGTGTGTGGATATCTGTTGCCGTGCCATGCAGCACGTTGGGTTTGCGTTCCTCTATGCGATAATCCGTATCGCCGGATTGCCGGGCAAATTCCTCCGCTTGCTCACGCCGTCCCAGATTGAACGCCTTGCCATTGCTGAGAAACACCCGGAAAATTCGCTGATTGGCCACCTGCGCCGCAGCCTGCGCAGGATCATTTGCCGCAAGTGCCGACAATGCCAGAATGGCGGATCTTCCGCCGCTTTCCGCACGGAAAATCTCAAGGCTCGTGCGCAGGACGTCCGGATCGCCATTCAGGTGACCGGCAAAGACAAAATTCCAACCTTTTGATGCCGCCAGCTTTGCGCTTTCAGGACTTGCACCCAGCAGAAATCTTTCCGCAGCCACAGGCGGCACAGGTGTCGCAGCAAGGCCTGCCTGTGCGCTTCCTTCAGCAACCGGACCGGACAGATGCCCATCGAGTTCCGCAAATGCCGTTTCGAAATCCGGCTTGCGTGCAGGGTCGTAGGCTTGCTGCAATGCAGATGTTGCGAGCGGCAGACCACCCGGCGTCTTTCCCACTCCAATATCCACCCGCCCAGGGGCAAGGGACGACAGGACGTTGAAGACTTCCGCTACCTTATAGGGACTATAGTGTTGGAGCATGACCCCACCCGAACCCACTCTGATGCGAGAGGTTTTCGCCAGAATCCATGCGACAAGTGCTTCCGGCGCCGATCCTGCTAGTTCCGGCGAGTTATGATGCTCAGCCACCCAGAACCGGCGATACCCCAACTCTTCCGCGCGTTTTGCGAGATTAAGCGTATCGCGAAAAGCGTTTGTAGCGTTCTCCTCGGTGGAGATGGGGCTCTTATCCAGAAGGCTGAGAGAGTACATCGTGACCTCGTCCATTTGCTGATGACCGATTAGTCTACCGATTTACTAAACTAATAAAGGATGTTCGTTCTACGTTTGCGTGTGAACGGAAAAAATATTGTCTTACGATGGAAGCGCTTTAACAACGCTCTTTGTCGTCTGTTGTGTGGCAGGAAATGCGGCGCTGGCAAAGTCGTCAATGATCTGGCGATAGTCTTCCGCCTGAAATTCATAAGGGAGTTCCAGCCGCAACTCGGAGACGAGCGGCAAGACGGGATCACGCGAGAGTGTTTCGAAAATCTCTTCCGTGGTACCGACGATATCTGGCAGAAACAACGTTCGGCGGTCCCCGTGTGGCACACCGGTGCGCTTGTCGCGTTGAGCTGCGAACTCCCTGTAACGGCGGCGCGTTTGCGGGTCTGCGCTATCGGTTGGCAAAATCACGCGGCCAAGTGCGACCCGCGGCTCACGCTCATGTACCCATTCATTACGAAAACGAGTGATGAGTGCTGCCTGTGCGGTCATGAAATCGTCGGTGTTTTCGCCGCTGACGATGTTTCCGGTCAGAAGATTAAAACCCGCCTGCCCGGCCCAGCGCGCTGAACTCTGCGAACCGCCACCATACCACAGGCGATCGGTCAGCCCTTTTGCAAACGGCCGCAGCCGCGGGACCTGCGCGCCGGCCGCATTGCCAGCGTCCGTTCGCACTGAGAGGGGAGCAGACCGCAAGGCCGCCGCCAGTTTTTCCGCCCGATTATGGGTATAATCCGTCTCCGGCGCAGAATCGGTGTAGGCCGAAATCAACTGCGCGAAGGGTGGCGCACCAACGGATACGCCGACATTCAATCGTCCATGGGAAAGCACATCGACCGTTGCAAGATCTTCCGCCAGGCGGAACGGGTTTTCGTAACCGAGTTGAATGACAGCCGTACCGAGCCCAATTCTTTTCGTGCGTTGCGATGCAGCGGCGAGAAACGTAGCTGCGGAAGAAATACCCCGCTCGAGATGTCGTTGCCGAACGGAGGCCGTGTGATAACCCAGCCTTTCGCCCTGCTCAAAAAGCTGCAATGTGTCCTCCATCCCACGGGCTGGGTCATCATCATCGTAATTCCCTGGAATAAGGAACGAAAACTGACGAATATGGGAGAGAGGCATAATGAGTCTCCAGAATGAATTCCCGTCATCAAGAAACGGATGTCTTATGCAAAGGCTCGATTGTCGGTTACACGGCTTACTTGATTGGGCAAACCCGCCCCTTTGAGACGATCCATGAGATCGTAACCCTGCGACCAGCGACCAAACCCGCTTGCAACGTTGATATGCCCGACTGAACCGAGATTAATGTGGGTGCTGCCCCATAGGGAGCTGGCCGACTCCAATTCTTCGGTCGTCATGTAGGGATCGTTGTCGCTGCCGATGACGACGCTTGGAAACGGGAGCGGCTCGATCGGAGCCGCACCGAAACTTACGATGCATGGATGCAACGCCTCTACCCGTTCAAGCTGGGCAGGAGCAACGAGAAGAGCACCTCTAATCTTGGCGGCGAGTGGTCGTCCGGCCATATTGGCAACGAGAATGCAGCCGAGACTGTGAGCGACGACATAGGCATGATCCGTTTTTGCCAAAGCCCGCTCAAAAGACTCCAACCAGTCTTCAAGAACAGGGCATTGCCAATTCTTCTGATCAACGAGCCCAGCGCCGGAGTCATCCTGCAACCAGTAGTGTTGCCAGTGGTCACTCCCGGACCCGTTGAGACCGGGTACAATCAAGGTGGTACACATGCCTTCTCCGTGGACCAATCCGCCAAAATCTCAAATGAAGCTGATCACGACATCCGCAGTTCAAAGTCATGAGAAGCCGATAATAACGTTGCCAGCACGCTCAAGCACTGACGCCAGAATGCTCAATTTTGGCAAACAGGTCCACGTCTGTGTTTTTCTACTCCTTATTCAGATTAGAAAATCCTGCGCATATTATGAAAATCGATAAAACTTTTGTTCTCTTCACAGGAACTGGAAGCGTCAGTCTAGGAAAACATTGCGCCGCCTTCGATTTATCTGCACTCGAGATATAATCGACTAAAGAAGTAGATTATTTTAAGCCTGTGAGACGACGCGGAAACCTTTTTCTCTTCCGCACTGCAAAATAAACGACGCTGCGTCGTTTTGAGTAACCGTCTCTGACATTCTCCAAAAGGTGAGAAGCAATTGCTTCGAAAGCTTAAGGGGCGACAACAATGAAAAAGATTCTTGGAAACACCATCTCCTTCACCCGCCGCGCTGGCTTGACGGCACTGCTTGCAGTTGCAGCCGCTGGCGTGACCGGCGTTGCGGCAGGCCATGCAGCCGACAAGGCGATCAAGGTCGGCATTATCAGCGGGGAAGACGAAGACGTCTGGCGCGAGGTCACCAAGCAGGCAGCAAAAAGCGGTCTCAAGATCGAAACCGTCATCTTCAATGACTATACACAGCCAAATGAAGCGCTGGAACGCGGCGAGATCGACGCCAACGCCTTCCAGCACAAGCCATACCTCGACAATCAGGTAAAGCAGCATGGCTACAAGATCGTACCAGTTGGCTACACTGGTGTATGGCCCATCGGGCTTTACTCCAAGACGCACAAAACCGTGGCTGATCTGAAGGAAGGGGCGCAAGTTGGCGTGCCGAACGATCCGTCCAATGAGGGCCGTGCACTTCGCCTTCTTCAGAATGAGGGCCTGATCAAGCTGAAAGATGGCACCGGCATCCTGGCAACTTTGGCGGATGTTACTGAAAACCCGAAGAAGCTGAAAATCAAGGAGCTCGACGCGGGTATTGTCGGTCGTTCCATTGATGATTTGGATGCAGCTGTCGTCAACACGGACTGGGCTTTGAAGGCCGGTCTTGGCCCAGATAACCGCATTGCGCAGGAACCTATTGCAGATAACCCATATCGCAACTTCATTGCCGTCAAGCAGGCTGACGAAAGCCAGCCTTGGGTGAAGCAACTGGTCGCAGCCTATCAGAACGATGCCGTAAAGGCCGTGTTCGAAAAGGTTTATCGCGGAACAGGCTTGAGCGCTTACTAATAGCTGAAAAGACAAAAGCGAAAAGGCGGCGCGGATTCTTCCGTGCCGCCTTTGCTTGTAGGAACACACAATGAACAGTCACAACATCGTTCAAGCACCACAAGAGTCGATAGAGGCCGCGACAGAGGTCGTCCGGTTGCACGACGTGCACCGCCGCTTTGGTACGGTATCCGCTTTAGACGGGGTTTCGCTGAGTGTGCGGCAGGGCGAAATTCTTGGCATCATCGGCAGAAGTGGCGCAGGAAAATCAACGCTTATTCGCTGCCTCAATGGCCTTGAGCGTGCCGACAGCGGCGATATCATCATCGACGGCCGCAAGATCAATGGGCTGCCGGAACGAGAGCTTCAGCCGCTGCGTCGCAAGATCGGTATGATTTTCCAGCACTTCAACCTTCTGTCGGCAAAGACCGTTGAAGCCAATGTCGCCCTTCCTCTTAAAATAGAGGGGATGGCCAAGGCTGAGCGGTTGGCGCGTGCGCGCGAAATGCTGGAGCTCGTGGGCCTCTCGGACAAGGCGGAAGCCTATCCAAACCAGCTTTCAGGCGGACAGAAGCAGCGCGTTGGCATTGCCCGGGCCTTGGCCGCAAAGCCTGCTTTGCTGCTGTCTGACGAGGCAACGTCTGCGCTTGATCCAGAAACAACCCGCTCCATTCTTGCCCTGCTCAAGGATATCAACCGCAAGCTTGGCCTGACAATCGTCCTTATCACCCATGAGATGGATGTCATCCGCGCAATTGCAGATCGCGTGGCCGTCATCGATGCGGGCAGGATCGTGGAAGAAGGTCATGTGTGGTCGGTGTTCTCACATCCTGTTGCGGAGATCACGAAAAGTCTGCTTGCCGGCAACCGGCCTCAACTGCCTGAACATATCAGCCGCACGCTGGACGAAAAGAACGGCGCAGATGTCCTTATCAGTATCGATATGGTCGGTGCTTATGCCCAGAGCCAGCTTTTCAACGATCTCGGGGCCTCTTTTTCGCGCGGAGTGCGCCTTCTGGAAGGCGGTGTTGAACACATTCAATCGCAACCGGTTGCCCGTTTTTTCCTGACCGTTCCTCGTTCCGATGAGAGTTTGTTGAGGGACATTACCAGCAAACTGGTTTCCGCTGGGGCTCGTGTGGAGGTGCTGGGTTATGTCTGACATCATGATCGAACTTCTGATCCGTTCCATTTGGGAAACGGCATTGATGACCTTTGCATCCGGCGTCATCTCCCTGATCGTCGGTCTGCCGCTTGGGCTTGCGCTTGTCATAACATCGACAGGCGGCATTGCCGAAAACCTCTGGATCAACCGGATCATCGGTGCCATCGTCAACGCGTTCCGCTCCATTCCATTCATCATTCTGCTCGTCGCACTCATTCCGCTGACGAGGTTGATCGTTGGAACGTCGCTTGGCACATGGGCGGCAATCGTGCCGCTCTCCATCGCCGCGATTCCCTATTACGCCCGCATCGCCGAAGTCTCTTTGCGCGAGGTGGATCACGGGTTGATCGAGGCGGTCCGCGCCATGGGCGGCAATCGCTGGACCATCATTCGCGAAGTGATGGTGCCGGAAGCACTGCCGGGCATCATCGCCGGCTTTACCGTGACATTGGTCACGCTGATCGGAGCGTCCGCAATGGCGGGGGCGATTGGGGCTGGCGGACTTGGTGACCTTGCCATTCGTTACGGCTATCAGCGTTTCGAAACCAACGTGATGATCGCCGTCGTGGCCGTTCTGATCGTCATCGTCTGCGGCATCCAGTGGATTGGTGACAAGGCGGCCGCGCGCCTGGATCGACACTGACGTTTAGGAGGGCACGCGCGATAGACAGAAGCGCGTGCCCTTTTTGGTTTTAAACACTCTTGTCCGATGGCGTCCCGTTCGCGACTCGACTGACGGCATTTCGCCCCAGCATGGAGCGGATCATATGGCTTTGCGGTGCATGGGCACGGGCCGTGATTGCGTCTCGATGATGCCGTTCGAGATTGTAGTCTCGCCGCAGGCCGCGATTTCCACTGAGCTCAAGCGCAAGATCGGTTATCGTGACGGCATTGTCGATGACGACATGGCGAAGAGCAAACGCATCCGTACCAATCGGAATACCCGCATCGACATCCCGCGCGATCGATGTGAGCAGCCTTTTATTGGCAGTCAGCAACACCTCGATGTGTCCGATCCGTTCCTGAATCCGGGGAATGGTGGCGAGTGGTGCGCCGAGGCTGGACGGCACGTGCGCGGTCAAATGGCGTAGCAGGTCGTCACGGGCAGAAAGGGCAACACCGTGATAGACTGCTGAAAGCAGGGTGAAGAACGTCTGGCCATCCGCCTCGTCTCGGAGAAGGGGTTCGTTCGCTGGCTGCTGCGCGACGATGTCAGCCAGCGGCACACGCACATTCGTCAAAACCAGATCGTGACTGGCGGTGCCGAACATGCCGGTCGCCTCCCATGCGCGGGCGTGGCTGATGCCATCGCTGTCGAGTGGGACAAGCAGCTGCACCAGGCGAGGCGCTACCTCTTCGGTCAAGGCAAGAACGATGGCCCATTTGAGGCCCGGAAGCCCGGTCACGAAGCTTTTGCGACCATTGATCACCCAAAAGTCGCCCTCGATCCGCGCCACCGTTTCCGGCAATCCGCCGTGAGCGGGCGAGCCAGCACCGGGTTCTGCTTGTGCATTGTTCAAAAGCGCCGGTCCCTCGACGTTCGCAGCCAGAACTTTTGAGGCAAGCGCGGATGGCCAGCGCCCGCGCCTTATGGCGGAATGCACGCTGTAGTGCATGGCGAGAATAAGCGCTGTGGAAGGGTCCCCGCTGGCAATAGTGGAAATCACGGCCTGCGTGATTTCAAGACCTGCACCAAGACCGCCGTCTTCACGCGATGTGACCAGCCCCAGAAGTCCGGACTGGAAGAGTGCTGCAAAATTTTCGGCGGCGAACTCTCCGCTTTTATCATAGTCAGCGGCGGTTTCGGCAAAACGCCGCGCCAGATCGGCGGCGATCGATACCGGATCGACGAGCGGCTCGGAGGGCCGTTTGACGGCGGAGATGGTAGCACTCATGCGACGGCCCTCTCAGCGGCAGCATCGATGAAACGTGCATCGACCCATTCCGCGATATCGAAGTCATTTTCGAGGAAGCCCCATTCATGCAGGAAATCCTTGTAATGGCCGACAGCGGCCACCAGTTTGTCATCAAGGCTGATGCCAAGATGACGGTGGACATCCGCCCCGTTGGCGGCAAGCACCTGTTCTTCGCTTGCACCTGCCTCGCGCGCGATGAAGCGGCGGGTGTCTTCCGGGTGCTGCTCGGCCCAGTCGGATGCTCTGCGAATGACCGCGATGAGACGCTCGACAAGATCGGGCCGCTCATCTGCGAGACGAGCGTCGACCGTCAGCACACGGGGCGAACCGGAATTGATCCGTATCTTCGGATCAGGATGGAAACCGAACTCCACCACCTGCACCGCACCGATCAGATTGGCAACGCTGATGCCAGCCGTTCCCTTGACGAAGATGGCATCGACATCTCCACGCAGCAATGCCGCTACCTCCTCGCCAAAGCTTTGCCGACGCTTTAAGCCAAACAGCGACGGACCTTCCTGGGAGGCCAAAATCGAATCCTTAATATGAATATCAACCAGTTCCACGTCGTCGCTTTTCAAGCCCTCCAGCGAGAGAGCCGAGACCAGCCCTTTCAGAGCCGTTGCCGCCATGAAATCCACGATGCCTTCAGGCCTGCGCGGCACGCCGAAGCGGCGACCGACAAGGTCTTTGACGGAGCGGATGCCGCTTTGCGGCAGGGTGATGATGGCCTGAAACTCGTCTGTCCAGGTAATGCCGACGAGGCGGGTGTTGCGGCCTTCGGAGCGGGCACGAATGGGCGGTACATTACCACCATGGCGGAAAGACCATTCCAGCGTATGGTTGAAATGGCTTTGCCTGATAGCCCGGTCCGGCGAATCGATGATCGATTTCAGGGCGACGCCGACCTCGGCAAATGTCTGTTCCAGATAGCCCAATTGAGCAGCCAGACCGACGGGCGTTGGAACGGGGCAGCGTGTGTACCAGATTTCGGAAAGCGGCGTTGTCATCATATGTCCTCTATGTCGAGCGCAAAGGAAAAGAGCGGGACGGCGCTTCGAAAAAACGGAGCGCAAGACGACCCACCGCCGTAGCGGCGATGGGCTCTTTTCGAAAAGGGTCAGGACGTGGCGATATGGGCGAAGGCAAGACTGCCCGCCGCCCCTTCTGCACCCACTGTGTGATCTGCCAGTCGTTTGTTGTAGATGGTGATTTCCGGCGCGCTGACGATGTCGATCGCCGGTACATCCTCGACAAGGATTTGCTGGATTTCCTTCCACTGCGCGAAACGTTTTTCAGGATTGATCTCAACAGCAGCGGCTTCGAACAGCGCATCCACTTTCGGATTGCTATAGGCTGCGCCATTCGAGAAAGGCACACCCTTCTTGAAGTTCTTGCTCCAGTAGAGCCGCTGGACGCCGACCGTCGGATCGAACAGGTTGCTCATGCCTTCATAGGCGAAATCGAAGTCACGGTCGGTGTAGATGCGCTTGGTGTAGGTCGCAAAATCCTGATTTCTGACGTTGACCTCCACACCGACCTTCGCCAAGGCCTGACGAATATAATCTGCACCACGTGGATAACCTTCGCCGGGAACGTAATCGAGGTTGATGCGCAAACGCACGCCATCCGCGCCGCGCTTGTATCCGGCTTCATCGAGCAGTGCTTCCGCCGCCTTGAGATCGATTGGATAGGTCTTCAGGTCGCCGACATACCATTTGCTCAGCTTCGCGCTTATGGGACCTGGAATGGGTGCGCCATAACCGTAATTGACCGTGTTGAAGATGACGTTGCGATCAATGACATGCGCAAAGGCGCGCCGCACCCGAACATCCCTGAAGAACTCCTTCTCCATGTTGAATTCCACACGGCTGACGCTGTTGATATATTGGTAGCCCTGCGTGTCGAAGACGAGATCCGGCAAGGCCTTGAGACGGTCCAGATCGCTGTAGGGAACGGGCGTGCCGGGTGCCAGATCAATCTCGCCGGATTCGATTGCAATGCTGCGCGCTGCCGAGTCCGTGATGAAACGCACGACGAGCTGATCGAGATAGGGGCGCGGCTTGTCCCAGTAATCCGGGTTGCGCACGTAAACGATATGGCTGCCGCGTACCCACTCCTTGAACTTGAAGGGTCCTGTGCCGACGGGCGCATAATTGGCCGGGTTTTCCTGAACCTTCGTACCTTCATAGAGGTGTTTTGGAACGATCGGCGTTTCACCGGCTGCAAGTGCTGTAATGAGGTAAGGTGCGGGCTTGGCAAGAACCAGAACCGCTGTCAGTTCATCGGGTGTTTCGACATCCACCAGATTGAGGAAGGTATTGCGTCCACGCGGATGCACCTCCTTGATGGTCTTGATGGAAAACGCCACATCGGCAGAGGTAAAGGGCTTGCCATCGTGCCACGTCACACCGGACCGCAGCTTGAACGTATAATGAAGGCCATCCGGGCTGATCTGCCACTCCGTTGCCAGAAGCGGTTTCGGATTGAGATCGAAATCATAGGTCAGCAAACCCTCCGTCACCTTGGGGGAGACGTAAAAGGAATTGGCCGCCGTATGCGCGATGGTGGTCAACACCGGCGGCTCCGTGGCCAGCAGAAAGGTTGCCGTGCCACCGCGCGCTGGCTCCACCGCCCACGCCCCAACACCTGAAAATGAAACGGCACCCAGCGCGACGGAAGCCAGCAGAAACCCGCGTCGTGTCGTTTGATGTAAATCAGTCATATAACGTTCCTCTCTGCGCCGACATTGACCGACGAAACTTGTCCCGATGGAAAATTCGTTTCTGACGAAGACAGATATGAGCACATACGCCCAATAACGGCCTATTATAGAAATTATCTTTCCTTAAACGGGGCTTTATCGCTGTTTTTAAGAAAATAATTCCGATATATCTTTGACAAATTCCATAATTTTAGTCAACTAATAACCTATTCAAACCGGGCAGTGCTGACGCCTGAGACAAAACGGATGGGAAGCAATGTCGAATTCGAAGCGGATTTTATCCCAGGCGCGCCGGGTCGCCTTGTCGGCCATACCGACCGTGCTTGGCATCATCATATTGAACTTCTTCCTGCTTCAGCTCGCGCCGGGCGATGCCGCCGATGTGCTTGCGGCAGAAGCAGGTTCTGCGACGGTGGAGACGATGGCGGAGATGCGCTCTCGCTTCGGTCTCGATCTGCCGGTGCTGCATCAGTTGACGAACTACCTCGGCAATCTCGCGCAGTTCAGCCTTGGTTTTTCACCGCGATACGGCATGCCCGTCGCCGACCTGATCGGGCAAAGACTGCCCGGCACGCTGGCCTTGATGGGCGCGGCGCTGGGCATCGCCATCTTCGTCGGTGTCTTCCTCGGATCGATCATGGCGCTTTTTTCCGGCAGATTGCCGGATCGGATCATCTCCATCGGATCGCTGATCTTCTATTCAGTTCCGGGCTTCTGGATTGGCCTGATGCTGATCTTGACATTTTCCGTCAAGCTCGGTTGGTTGCCCTCGGGCGGTGACAGCACTATCGGTAGCAGCTTGACCGGCCTCGATGCCTTCTTGGATCGCATCCGCTACATCATTCTGCCCGCACTTTCTCTGGCCCTCTACTTTCTAGCCATCTATGCGCGCCTGACCCGTGCAGCGATGCTGGAGGTGAAGTCGCAGGACTATGTGCGTACAGCGCGCGCCAAAGGCGTCTCGCCTTTCAAATTGACCACACGCCACATCTTGCGCAACGCGCTCATTCCCATCACCACCATGGCTGGAATGCATATTGGCGGACTTCTGGGGGGCGCGGTCGTTGTCGAAACGGTGTTCAGTTGGCCGGGATTGGGGCGCCTCGCATTCGAAGCTGTCATGGCACGGGATTTCAGCGTGCTGCTCGGCATCCTGCTTCTGTCTTCTTTCGTCGTCATCGTCGTCAACGCTGCCGTGGACCTGTTGCAGGCATGGCTTGACCCTCGCATCGGAGAAAGCCGATGAGCTCTTCAAATACCACCGCATTCCTGCAAGCAGCCGACATTGCCAAGCAGTCGAAAGCCGAAACCGCCAGCCCCATCGCCAAAGAGCCGAAGGGAGATCAGAAACCCTGGCCCTATCTGCATGCTCCCGACGCGCTTTCCGCCCGCACGGTCTCTGTGCCCAGAAAGGGCCTGCGGCGGGAACTGAAAATCTTTCTGACGAACCCCAATGCCATTGTCGGGTTGCTTTTTCTGGCAACCGTGATCGTCACGGCTTTGCTTGCACCCATTCTCTATCCGGGCGATCCGCTTGAGATGGTGACGCTACCCTTTTTGTGGCCGGGACAGAACGCTGCTTATCCGCTCGGCACAGATTCCATGGGGCGTGACGTGATGGCAGGCATCGTTCACGGCGCGCGCATTTCGCTCACCGTCGGCGTAGTCGCGACTGTCATCGGGCTAACGATCGGCATCACCATCGGCGCATTTGCCGGATATTTCGGCGGTCTGGTGGACGATATTCTGGTCAAGATCATCGAAATCTTTCAGACCCTGCCGAATTTTGTGTTGCTGGTCGTGCTTGTCGCAATCGCCCAGCCATCGGTCACAACCGTGACGTCCGCAATCGGTATTATCACGTGGCCCATGGTGGCCCGGCTGACGCGTGCCGAATTCCGCGCCATCCGTGAGAAGGATTATGTTCTGGCCGCGCGCAGCCTGGGTTACGGCCATGCGCGCATCGTGTTCAAGGAAATCCTGCCGAATGCACTGCCGCCGATCATCGTGACATCGTCGGTCATGGTTGCCGGTGCAATCCTGATGGAAGCAGCGCTTTCCTTCATGGGACTGGGAGATCCCAACCGCGTATCATGGGGTTCGATGATCGGCTCTGGGCGCGATGTCATCCGCACCGCCTGGTATCTGACTGCCCTGCCCGGCCTCGCCATCGTCTTCACCGTGATATCACTCAATCTGATCAGCGATGGCCTTAACGACGCGCTCAATCCGCGCTTTTCGGAGGAATGCCGATGACCAAACTGATCGATGTACAGGATTTTTCCGTGGGCTTTGGCGAGGCCCAGCCCGTCAAGGGTGTCAGCTTCAGCGTATCGGCTGGCGAGATGCTGGCAATTGTCGGCGAAAGCGGATCCGGCAAGTCCTTGACCGCACTTGGTTTGATTGGGCTGTTACCATCTCATGCCAAGGTGGGTGGCAAGATCTTGCTTGAGGGGCGCAACCTCCTGTCGCTTTCGGAACGGCAATGGCGCGGCATTCGCGGCAGCGATATCGGTATGATCTTTCAGGAGCCGATGACCTCGCTCAATCCGGTCCTGACCATCGGTGAGCAGATCGTCGAGGTGCTTCGCATCCACGAGAAAATCGACAAGCGTCAGGCGCGAAAACGCGCGATCGAACTGCTCGACCTCGTCAATATTCCAGAGGCCGGACGGCGTGTGGATGATTATCCGCACCAGCTTTCCGGCGGCATGCGCCAGCGCGTCATGATCGCCATCGGCGTTGCCTGCAATCCCAAGCTCCTGATTGCCGATGAAGCGACGACAGCGCTGGATGTGACGATCCAGGCGCAAATCCTCCAGCTACTCGACAATCTCCGCCGCGATCTCAACATGGCCGTCATTTTGATTACCCATGATCTCGGTATCGTGGCACAATGGGCAGACCGGGTGATGGTCATGTATGCGGGCCGAAAAGTCGAGGAAGGCTTGCCGGAACCAGTATTCCGCAGCCCCTATCATCCCTACACACGCGGACTGCTTGCCGCGTCGCCGCGTGCGGAAGCCGGTCAGCACTACCGCGACGGACCGCTGCTTGAAATTCCCGGGTCGATTGTTTCGGCAACCGGCGAAAAAGGCTGTTCGTTCAAGCCGCGCTGTCCGGGCGCACGTGGTGTCTGCGGGCAATTCGTACCGCCGCTCAGAACCATTTCCGAGGGCCGACAGGCAGCGTGCCCTTTCGTCAACCCCATAGCGGCGGAGGTCTCCCATGGCGCTTTTGTCAGTGCATAGGCTTTCCACCGAATACGCCGGCGGTCGTGGAACGGTGCGCGCAGTCGATGACGTCTCGCTAGAGATCGAGGCCGGTGAAACGGTGGCCTTGGTCGGGGAATCCGGCTGCGGAAAATCATCGCTCGGCAAATCCCTGATGCGCCTGGTGGAACCTTCTTCCGGCAAGGTCACCTTCAAGGGTGCTGACGTGACGGCAATGTCATCCTCGCAATTGCGGGGCATTCGCCGTCGCATCCAGATGATCTTTCAGGACCCCTTTGCCTCGCTCAATCCCCGCCAGACGGTCCGCACGATCCTCACCGCACCGCTGAAGGTGCATGGAATTGGAGACGGCAAGCGGCAGCGCGAGATTGTAGAGGCTATCGTTGCCCAGGTGGGATTACCGCCGGATGCACTCGACCGCTATCCGCATGAATTTTCCGGCGGCCAACGCCAACGTATTGGCATCGCGCGTGCGTTGATTTTGGAACCGGAACTGGTCGTTTGTGACGAACCCGTCTCGGCGCTCGATCTGTCCATTCAGGCGCAGATACTCAATCTCCTCGTGGAGATGAAGAACCGCCTATCGCTGTCCTATCTCTTCGTTTCACACGATCTGTCCGTGGTCCGGTATTTTTCGGATCGCGTGCTGGTCATGTATCTTGGCAAGATCGTAGAGAGGGCACCCACGGCGCAGCTATGGGCATCGCCGAAACATCCCTACACACGGGCACTGCTGGCCGCCGTACCGGACCCGGCGCGCCGCAAGCAGGCGGCTCCCATTTCGGGCGATCTTCCAAGCCCGCACAATCCGCCCTCAGGCTGTCGCTTTCATACGCGCTGCCCACTGGCAACCGATCTCTGTCGCAAAACAGCGCCGGAACACCAGCTTTTCGGTGAGAGCCACGCCGTGGCCTGCCACTATGCCCAATGACAATCCAAGGAGTACATAACATGGTCGATTACCGCTATCTCGGGCGCAGCGCGCTGAAAGTTTCACCCCTGAGCCTCGGCACCATGATGTTCGGTGGTCCGACACCTGACGACGTCGCCTTCCGCATCATCGACAAGGCGCGCGAACAGGGCATCAATTTCATCGATACCGCCGATGTCTATCACGATGGCAAATCCGAAGAGGTTGTCGGCCGCGGTATCAAGGATCATCGCGATCATTGGGTTCTGGCGACGAAATTCGTCAATTCGCACAAGAAAGGCCCCAATCTGGGTGGCCATTCGCGCAAATGGGTGATCGAAACCGTCGAAAACTCCCTGCGCCGCCTCAACACCGACTATATCGACATTCTCTATTTCCACCGCGCCGTCTTCGACGCGCCGCTGGAGGAACCATTGCGCGCTATTGCAGACCTCATTCGCGCCGGCAAGCTGCGCTACTTCGGTGTCTCGAATTTCCGTGGCTGGCGGATCGCTGAAATCTCGCATCTTGCAGACCAGTTCGGCATCGATCGTCCGGTGGCAAGCCAGCCGCTCTACAACATCGTCAACCGCACGGCAGAAGCCGAGCAGCTTCCCGCCGCCGACCATTATGGCCTCGGCGTCGTTTCCTATTCGCCGCTGGCGCGTGGTGTGCTGACTGGCAAGTATCAGCCAGGCCAGCAGCCGGGCGCAGATACCCGCGTGGGCCGTGGCGACAAGCGCGTTTTAGAAACGGAATGGCGTCCGGAATCGATTGAGATCGCCCAGAAGGTTGCAGCGCACGCTGCGGCCAAGGGCGTCTCGGCGGCGGATTTCGCCCTGGCCTGGGTGTTGAACAATAAGTTCGTCACTGCCGCCATCACTGGCCCCCGCACGGAAGAACACTGGAACGGCTATATCAGAGCCCTCGATGTGAACATCGATGCAGACGACGAAGCAGTGGTGGACAGCCTCGTGACGACAGGCCACCCATCGACGCCCGGTTTTAACGATCCAAGCCATCCGGTGGAAGGCCGCGTACCGCGCAATGTCGAACCTGCGCCACGCGCGCCGGTCCAGACCCGCGCCGTTGCCTGACTGCCATCATGACAACGCCTGCGGCACAAAAAGGCCGCAGGCTAACCGATCCGCTCAAGGACCAAATGCGATGTCGAACGCCAACATAGCCAGCACAGAAACCTCCAGCCTGTCCGACGTGCCAAGCCGCGACGACATTCTGTCCCGCGCCAAAGACATCGCAGCTTTTGCCGCAAAAGACGCGGCCCGTCGCGAGCGCGAACGGCAATTGCCTTTCGACGTCTTTGCCCGCATCAAGGAGGCGAAACTTGGAACCTTGCGTATTCCCAAGTCGAAAGGCGGTCCGGGCGGCTCCATTGCCGATTACATGGAATTGTTGATGATCCTTGGCGAAGCCGACAGCAATATTCCCCATGCGCTGCGCAGCCATTTCAATTTTACTGAAAACATCGCGCTTGGCCCCATCGAGCTTGAAGACCGCAGGCATCTGGAGAACGTGCTTTCGGGCAAGCTTTTTGCTGGCGCGAGTACGGAACAGGGCACCAAGCGTCCTGGCGAAATCACGACCCGGCTGAGCACTGATGGCGACCGTTACAGATTGAACGGCCGCAAATGGTATGCCACGGGAACCGCCTTTGCGGATTTCGGGTCGTTCAGCGCGATTGGTGATGACGAACAACCGGTTGGCGTTCTCATTCCGCTGGATCGCAAGGGCATTACCGTGCTCGATGACTGGGACAGCATGGGCCAGCGCATGACCGCAAGCGGTGGCGTCCTTCTCGAAAATGTCGAGGTCTTGCCGCATGAGCTGACGACACGGCGACTGGGAAGCCTGATTGGACGTCATTGCTCGGCAATGCGGCAATTGCATCTGGCCGCATCTGCCACGGGCGCAGTGCAAGCCGCCGTGAGAGACGGCATTGAATACGTTCTGAAACAGGCGCGCACCACGCTTCACAGCGCCGCCGAAACCGCCAATCAGGACCCATTTGTGCAGAAGACGATTGGCGAGCTCAGCGCCGGTGCTTTTGCGGTAAAGACGTTGATTCGCGAAGCGGCGCGCACGCTGGATGTCACGGCTTTGACGTTTCAAACGGGTGATGAAGCCGCGATAGAAGCCGCCCTTATTGATGGCTCGCTCACCACTGCCCGCACTCAGATCATCGCGTCTCAGCTTTCCTTGAACGTCGCGACCGCCATTTACGAGTTGGGCGGCGGCTCGGCCACGTCGAGCGAACGCAATTTCGACCGGCACTGGCGCAATATCCGCACCGTCTACAACCACAATCCGTTGCAGCACAAGGCGCGGGTCATCGGTGATTATTATTTGAACGGCACCACCACGCACCTTGCCGAAGGCCGAGTGTTCTGATGATGAGAGTGAACCCGTCATGAGAACAGAGTTTCTGTCTCCGCCTAAAGCAAACGCGCCCTTGCGATTGCCGACGCTCTCACGCCTGCCGCCGCTCACGGCCCTGCGTGCTTTCGTCGTCGCGGCCCGACATGCCAGTTTTTCCCGCGCTGCCGATGAACTGCATGTCTCGACCGCCGCCATCGGTCAACAGGTTCGGATTCTTGAAACCCATCTTGGCCAACCGCTCTTCAGCCGCCAGCGCGGCGAACTAGCACTGACGGATGCCGGTGCCGCACTTTATCCCGGCATGGCGGAAGCGTTCGAAACCATGGTCGGTAGTCTTTCGGATCTTCTGCGTGCCGGTTCTCGGCCAAGGCTCAGCATCCTTGCCTGCCCATCCTTTGCGGCCCGATGGCTTGCGCCAAGGCTTGGACGGATCAGCCATGCGCTTGGCGATGTGGAACTCTCCATCGAAACACTGGATGAAGGGCCACTCGACCGCCTTCAATTGGATGACGCCGATTGCGCAATCGTCGCATCTGGGGAGCGGATCGCGGGCTTCGTCTATGAACCGCTGTTTGACGACGCCGTGTTGGCCGTGTGTGCACCGGACTTTGCCGCGCGTCATCGCCTCACCGGTCATCCGGAACGGCTTCGCGATCTCTCGGGCGAAATCTTGCGCGGCAGCGGCAGCGATGGTGACTTCGATTGGGCCAACTGGCTGCGCTCCTGCGGCATTCATATCAGGCTTGCAAAGCTTGGACCGCGCTTTTCCCATCAACCGGTACTGATCGAGGCAGCGCTTGCCGGTCACGGCATTGCGCTCGTGCGTCAATCGCTGGTGTCGGAAGAGTTGAAAAACGGCAGGCTTGTCTCGCCCATCGGTTCACCGCAGCCCACCGCGTGCCGCTATCATCTCCTCGCCAGCCAAGAGAGACGGCGACAGCCGGAAATCGCATCACTCATCGCATTGCTGCGCGACGATGTGCCTTCCTTGAACGCTGCCGCCTGACATCATTGCAAGTCAGGCGCTTTCGCGCGCAACGGCCGGCACAGCATAAATATTGTCCGGCCGTGGCAAGCCATAATGATCGCGCAACGTATCGCCTTTGTAATCCAGCCTGAACAGGCCGCGCTTTTGAAGAAGCGGCACCACCTCATCGATGAAGATGTCGAACCCACCCGTCAGCCATGGCGGCATGATGTTGAACCCATCCGCAGCACCCTCCCGGAACCAGCTTTCGATCCAGTCCGCCACCTGCTCCGGCGTGCCGGCAATGACCTTGTGGCCACGCCCGCCAGCCAGCCTGTGCAGCAATTGCCGGATGGTCGGATTTTCGCGGTCGATGACATCCAGAACAAGCTGATGACGGCTACTGTTGGCGTGGGCCCGTGTCGCCTCCACCACCTCACGCGGCAACGGTTTGTCAAGATCGGCCGAACCGAGATCAATGCCGGTGATGCGGTTCAGCTGCGCCAGAGAAAAGGCGGGTTGGACGAGATTGTTGAATTCCGCTTCCAGCTTGCGCGCCTCCGTCTCCGTCGAGGCGATGAAGGGGCTGATGCCGGGCAGGATTTTGACATGGGCCGGATTGCGGCCCACGGCGGCGACGCGTTTCTTGATGTCGGAATAGAAGCTTTTGGCACTTTCGAGAGTCTGGTGTGCGGTAAAGATCGCTTCGGCGTAACGGGCAGCAAACCCCCGTCCTTCTTCAGATGATCCGGCCTGAACATAGATCGGGCGGCCCTGCGGGGAGCGCGGCAGGTTGAGTGCGCCGCGAACCTGATAAAAATCACCCTTGTGATTAGCCGGATGGATACGGTCCGTATCGGCAAAAAGACCACTCTCCTTGTCGGCCACGATGGCGTCGTCTTCCCAGCTGTCCCATAGCTTTGTGACGACATCGACAAACTCGGTCGCCTGACGGTACCGGTCGGCATGGGGCGGATGCTTTTCCAGGTTGAAGTTCGCGGCTGCCGCATCTGCCGACGTTGTAACGATGTTCCAGCCGACGCGACCGCCACTGATATGATCGACGGAGGCAAACAGCCTCGCCAGATTATAGGGCTCATAATAGGTGGTCGATGCTGTCGCGATGAAGCCGATTTTTTCCGTGACCACCGCAAGCGCGGCAAGCATGGTGATCGGCTCCAGCCGATGCCGCGCGGCATAACGAATGTTGCTATCCAGAACCGGTGCATCCGCAAAGAAAATCGCGTCCAGCTTGGCCGCTTCCGCACGCTTTGCGATATCCTGGTAAAGCTTGATATCGGTCACGCGAAGTGGCTCCGACTGCGGGTGACGCCAGGCCGCCTCATGGTGGCCGCCGGGATAGATGAATGCGTTGAGAACGAGTTTCTCCGACGTTCTGCTCATTGTCTTTCCGATCCTGTTCATATGTCGAAAGATGATTGGCGCACCCGTCAGTGCGCCAAGTGCCTCAGGCCTCTTTTGCCAGCCATGCCTGTGCCAAATTGCCGCTCAATCCCTCTGCGCCCACGGCATAATCCTTGACCCTAACGCTGCCGACGACCGGCTGAATGGGTGAGACAAGATTGATGACCGGCAAGTCCCTGGCGACGATGACCTGGAATGCCTTGAACAACTCGGCACGTTTTTCGATGTCGGGCTCCACCGCGGCCGCTTCCAGCAACCGATCGACCTCCGGGTTTTCGTAGTGGCTGGCGTTCGAGAAAGGCAGGCCGATCTTGAAGTTCTTGCTCCAGTACACACGCTGCACACCGGCTGTCGGGTCAAACGTGTTGGAGAGCGACTCCACCGAGAGGTCCCAGGCACGGTCGGTATAAACCACCTTCACATAGGTGCCGAAATCGAACTTCTGAATATCTGCCTCGATGCCGATCTTGATCAGCGCTTGCGCGATGAAGTCGGAATAGGTTTGCGGATTGAACGGGTTGGTGGTGACCCTGAGCTTGAAGCGCTTGCCATCTCCCTTGCGCGGAAAGCCGGCCTCATCCAGCAGCTTTTCGGAAAGGGCAGTATCGAACTTGGCAAAGCCGATATCCGGATTGTGGAATTTCGGCAGGCCGGGGCTGATGGGCGTGGGAGACGGCACCGCATAGCCGTAAAGAACGATGTCGATGAGAGCGGGAACATTGATGGCGTGCGCAATGGCCTGCCTTACTCCAAGGTTCTTGAGATATTCGTTTTCAAGATTGATGACGAGCTGGTTCTGCTGCCCCGCATAGGCATAGATGCGATCATCCACATGCAGCGATGGCACGGCTTTCAATCGCTCCAGATCAGACAGTGCCACAGGGTTTGGGCCGATATCGCCCTCTCCGGTTTCAAGCGCTGCCGCCCGTGCGCCCGCATCGTTGATCAGCCTGATGATGACCCGGTCCAGATGCGGACGCGGTTGGTCCCAGTAATCGGCGTTCTTTTCCAAGAGAATGTGACTGCCGGGTGTCCACTCTTTCAGAACGAACGGTCCGCTGCCGATGATCTGGTTCGTTTTCGGGTTCTCGGTCGGCTTGAATGTTTCGAAGATGTGCTTGGGTACGATTGGCGATTCCGACGATGCCAGCGCCGTAATCAGCCCCGGCGAAGGCTTGGCGAGCTTGAGTTTCGCGACAAGCGGATCGGATGTATCGACACTCTCGACCTGCGAGAAGGTCGCGCGCCCACGAGGATGCGCATCTTTGAGACGGAGAACGGAGAAGGCGACATCCTGTGATGTAACGGGCTTGCCATCGTGAAATTTCGCGTTCGGCTGTAGATGGAAAACATACTCCAGCCCATCGGCGGAAACCGACCACTCTCTGGCGAGGCTCGGCTTGGGTGTCAGGTCATAATCATAAGTCAGCAACCCGTCATAGATTTTGGAGCCCACGAATTGCGGCCCGCCAGCGCTGGTGTTGATCGCGACGAGCTGGGTCGGCTCCGGGAAATAAACGATCTTTAACGTGCCACCGGAAACCGGCTCTTCGGCTGCCGCGAAGGAGCCGCCGGGAAGGGCAACGAAAGCGCCTGCAGCAAGTGCGATTCTGTGAAACTGGCGTCTGGAAAAACTCATCTCTGTCTCCGGCGTAAAGTGAATGGACCGATATCAATGAAGCTGCGGAAAACCGTGTCGTTCGGCCAGCAGGGAAAGGATGCGTTTCGTGTCCTGAACGAACCGCTTGTCGCCGTGAACCGTCGCGTCTTCGGGGGCATCCTCGGCGAAGATCAGAAGCGGCAGCGACTGGTTCTGCTCGCCAACCTGCGCAATCACCGCCTCACGCGGACGGGTGAAGCCGACGCGGTGAATATCGAGCCGTTTGGCAAGATCTGGAAAAGCTGCAAGCAGCCCTTCGATCTGGTTGCAATGAGGGCAGACAAACGTCACCCCCGGATGTTTCGGGTCTTCAAAACCTGGGGCGATGAGAAAAAGCGTGTCCTTGGCCATGGGCATCCATCATTGATAGTTAGGGTGAACCGACACTGACGCGGGAGATATGGCGGGTCCAGAAACGTATTTTTGCTGCCATGCGAAGAATAAATTTGCTGAAAAACAACGATGAAATAGCGTTCTTTGGAAGATTACTCTCCAGGCATTTCCTTTTTCCGGATGGGTCAAAAGGACAATGGCATTCGCCGATTGCGCTCTGAAGCAAACGTTCGGAAATGACCTGCCGGAGCAACGCGCAATAAAAAACCCGACGCAAGCGCCGGGTCCAGGGAGCAGAAGAGGCGTAGATCAACTTTGCGGTTGCTTCCACGCAGTCGCGAGGTCGCTATAGGCAACATCGATGGTCGTCACCAGGGATTGCAGATTGGCGTTTCGCAAAATGACAGTCGGCAGCGCAACGATGGAGAAATTCGGCAATTCGTCACCGGTGATCTTTTGAATGTCCTTGAACTGCGCGGCGCGCTTTGTCTCATCGCTTTCTACGGCAGCGGCTCGGAAAAGATCGTCCACCTTCGGATTATTGTAATGCGCTGCGTTGACATAGGGTGCCGGGTTCTTGATGCCATCGGACCAGTAAAGCCGCTGTACGCCGGCTGTCGGGTCGAACAGGCGGCTGATGCCGTTTACGGTCAGATCGAAACCGCGCTCGGTATAGACACGCTTGATGAAAGTCGCCAGATCGCCGTCGAGAGTCTCGACCTTGATCCCGAGCTTGCCGAATGAGGAGCGCAGATATTCGGATGTTTTGCGGAAGACATCTGACGGCAGGAAGGCGAGCCGAAGCGAAAAACGCGTTCCGTCCGCCCCTTTTGGGTAGCCCGCCTGGTCGAGCAATGCGTTGGACTTGGCAAGATCGAAAGGATAGTTGAACGGTGCCTCGTCATTATAGGCGGTGAATATCGCCGGAATATTCGATCCCGCGGGTTTCGCGGTGCCATAAAAAATCGCATCGTTTATGAAATTGCGGTCGATTGCATGCGCCAGCGCGTGACGGACTTCCTTCTTGGCGAGAATGGGATTTTCGAGATTGAACTCGAAAACGGCTGCGTTGTTCAGATAGGCATCCGTATAGACATCGACGGCCAGTTTCGGATCCTGCCGCAAGCGTTCCAGATCGCCGAAGGATACATCGGTCGCGTAGTCTGCCTCGCCTGTCTCCACCGCGATTGTGGCCGATGCAGAGTCCGCAACGAAACGCGCGATGAAGCCATCCAGATGCGGCAGGTCTGCCTGCCAGTAGTTCGGGTTGCGCTTGAGTTTCACATAGCTGCCGCGCTTCCACTCTTCAAAGATGAAGGGCCCGGTGCCGATGGGCGAGTTTCCATTCGGGCTTTCACTGTAATTCTCCGATGGATAGGCATGCGCTGGCAGGATCGGCGTTTCACCACCGACAAGCGCCCGCAACAGATAGGGTGCGGGTTTGGAAAGAACCACGATGGCGGTCAGCGGATCGGGCGTTTCGACGTCGGCGATGTTGGCAAAGGTGATACGCCCGCGTGGCCCGACTTTCTTGAAGGCCAGCAGCGAAAACATCACATCCGCAGAGGTCAAGTCTTTGCCATCGTGCCACTTCACACCTTGGCGTAGCTTGAAGGTGTAACGCAGACCATCACTGGACACATCCCAGCTTTCGGCCAGAACGGGATGCGGCTTGAACTCGCTGTCGAACCGCACCAGCCCTTCGAGGATTTTCGTGGAAATGGCGCGTGTGCGCGTGTTGCTGTCCGACAAAGGCACGAGCGTCGTGGGCTCGCCCAACCCGGCAAAGGTTACGATGCCGCCTTTGCTGGGTGTCTGTGTAGCTGCGAAGGATAGCGATGGCAGCAGTGTGGCCCCACCGAGCGCAGCACCCAAAAGCAATGTCTTACGCCTCGTCAAATCCATGATTGTTTCCTTTTCGTTTTGGTTATGAAATGCGGTGCTGCATCAGGCCGGTTTCAGGCGGCTTTCCACCAGGCGCGCAAACAGCGTTGCGCCCACCGGAAGGATTGCGTCATCGACGATGAAGCCGGGATTGTGGGCTGGTACGGTGCCGGAATGGCCAAGCGTAAAAAATGCGCCGGGCGCGTGTTTCAACAGATCGGCGAAATCCTCGCTGCCCATGAAGCGGCTGGGCTCCGTGGACACGCGAGCCTCGCCCAAGACCTGACGCGCAACGTCGGCAACGATGTCGACTGATGCGTCGTCATTGGTCAGAACCGAGAAGATATCGCGAATGTCGACCTCTGCCGAAAGACCATGGGCCTGCGCGATATGCTCCGAAATCGTGTGGATGCGCGACCGAATGGTTTCGCGGACCGTATCCGAAAACGCCCGCACCGTTCCGGCAATCAAAGCCGTTTCGGGGATGACATTATAGGCGGACCCGGCTTCGATGCGTGTGATGGACAAGACTGCCGGTTCGGTGGGCGGCACATTGCGGCTGACAATCGTCTGCAACGCACTGATCAATTCACCGATTGCGGGCACGGGATCATGCGCCACATCTGGATGGGCTGCATGCGCGCCTTTGCCTTTAAATCGAATGTCGAAGAAGTCAGCCCCTGCCAGGATCGTTCCCGGCGATACCTTGAGATGATTGGGCGCGGCGTGTGACGAATTGTGCAGCCCGTAAAGCTCATCCACCGGAAAGTCTCTGAACAGGCCATCCGCGATCATCGCACGCGCGCCACCCAAGCCTTCTTCCGCAGGCTGGAAGATGAAGACCACCGAGCCGGCAAAATCACGGGTCTCCGCCAGATAGCGAGCCGTTCCCAGCAGGATCGTGGTGTGAACATCATGTCCGCATCCGTGGAACTTGCCGGGGTAAATGGAGGCATAAGGCAGGCCGGTTTCCTCCGGCATCGGCAGAGCGTCCATATCGGCGCGGAGACCGATGACGCGGTTGCCCGCATGTTTGCCGCGAAGCACGCCGACGAGACCGGTCTTGCCATATCCGCGATGAACCTCGATACCCCACGAGGCCAGCTTTTCCGCGACGATGCCGGATGTGCGAACTTCCTCGAAACCGATTTCGGGGTGGCGGTGCAGATCGTGCCTGATATCGACCAGTTCAGGAACATAGGTTGCGATCAGATCGATAATCTCAGGTGGCGGTGTTTTGACGGGATCGACGGCAATATTCACGGCTGGTCCTCATTGCAATTGGGAAGAAAATGCATTGCCAAGGTCTCGGCGATGCTGGTCAGTAAGAGCGGGACAAGACGTCAAAGCCTCAGCCCGGCCTCCTTCATCAGCGGCAGAATACGGTCACCGAAATATTCCAGGTCTTCCCGGAAATCGTAGAAGTTGAGTTGAACGCCATCGATGCCGACATCTTTCAGCGCCACCAGTTGCTCGACCACCTGTTCCGGTGAGCCGATGATCTCGATGTTGCCGCCAAGATTGCGTCCCTGCTTGTGGCGCGGGTCGCCGCGTCCGCGCCAGGCGTGAGCATCGCTCTCATAATTGGTGGCCGCGAAAGCACGCGTACCGCCAGGCTGCGGCTTACCCGCCTCGATCGCGTCCGCATAGGCGATTGCTTCGGCTTCCGTATCACGGCTGACGATGATGGGGTTGATAATCGTCTTGACTTGCCGGCCATAGGCCTTTGCCCGGTTTTTGATGGTCGCGACGTGGTCGGGAAGCGTTTCCAACGCGCTATCGATATGCGCACCACCGGGCGAGGTGACGAACACCAAATCGGAATGGCGCGCCGCAAAGTCGATACCTGCCGGGGAGCCGGTGGCCGTTACCAAGTTCGGGCGGCCAAAGGCAGGTTTGGGCGTGATCCAGCCATTGCTGATGGCCCATGGATTGAGCTTACCCTCATGGGAGAAATTCTCGGTTTCGCCCCACAGCCGGTGCAGCACGTCGAAAAGCTCACTTGCCATGTCATAGCGCTTGTCATGCTCGATGCGCTGCCAGCCGAACATTTCATGCTCGATGGCGCGGTGACCGGTAACGATGTTGATACCCCACCGCCCCTTGGCGATGTGATCGAGCGTTGCGCCATATTTGGCCAGATGCAGCGGATGGAGTGGGCCGTAAAGCACATGAATGGTCGAAATCAGCAAAATGCTTTTGGTTACCGCCGCCATCGCGCCGAGGGCAACGAAGCTGTCGAGCGAGGAATCCCCGTCATAACCGCCTTTCGGCAGCCATTGCGTGCGGCTGAAGACAAGCTCGAACCCCAGTTCCTCCGCCCGTTTTACCAGTTCGACATTATAGTCGAAGGTCCAGCTGTTGCTGGTCGGCAGGCTTGAGAAATTGATGTCCTGAAGATTGAGGAACAGTCCCATCATCAAGGGCTGTTGTGCAGCACGGCTGAGCGGGCTTTCCGCGAAGTCGAACGGCCCTTTGAGTTCCAGGTCTCCGGTGATCGGCGCAGTCAGTGCCATGTCTTTTCTCCCTTTGGGTCGTTCTTTTGCGTTTCAGCGGTAGCCAGATGGTGACGCAAAAAATCCTCCACAGTGCGTGACTGCTTGCCGGTGATGCGCGACACCGTCTGCGTCACAGGTGCGGCCAATCCTTCCCCGATCAGCGCCACGAACTCGCCGATGGCACGTCTTTCGAATGTATCGATATGCGTCGGCAGAGCTGCGGATGATGCGGCAGATACGCCAAGGGGACGCTGTAATATCCGCGCTGCGATGCGCGCGATGTCGTGTATCGTTAGCGCCTCTGTCCCCGTCAAAACCAGAGGGTCGGATGAGACCGTTTCATCAAGCAGGGCGTTGACTGCGACATCGGCTATGTCCTGCGCATCGATGTAGGACACGGCGGCGTGTCCATACCTGCTTGGCAAATCCTCTCCTTTGCCGGCAGCCGCGATGACCGAGGCAAGCCCCACCTGCATCCAGGCATTTGGCCTCACAATGGCATGCGAAATGCCGCTGGCGACCAGATGCGCCTCTACCGCTGCATGGGCGGCACCGGATATGGAGCGGTCGGGGTTCCTCAAGGTCCAGTCAGAACCGGATATCTTGACGATGCGCGCAACACCCGCATCTTTTGCTGCATCGATGGCGGCACTCTGGTGGGTGATGAGCGTCTCGCTGATCGGTGAAAGCAGGAAAAGTTTCTGAGCGCCGCGTGCCGCGTCTTTCACCGTTGCCGGGTCGGCGAAATCTCCTTGAGCAACCTCGACCTTGCCTCCCCAGAGACCGATTGCCTCCTGCGGACGCCGGGTCAGCACGCGGACCTTTATGCCCGCGTCCAGAAGCCGTGGGACGACGAGCTTTCCCAGCCTGCCAGTCGCGCCTGTTACCAGAATATCCACCGCCATTGTTCCCGCCCTCACGTGCCAACGGACTGGCGCGATGCGGCCAGCGGACGTGGATCGAGCCAGTCGTGAACGTTGAAATCCGTAGGAATGAAATTCCATTCGAGCAGAAAGTCCTTGAAGTGGCTGATGGCATCCACTTCGGCAGGGTCGAGATCAAGCACCAGTTGGCGATGCACCTGTGGGCCGTTGGCGGCCAGAACAGCGTCCTCGCTCACCCCGATTTCACGCGCGATGAAGCGAACCGCATCTCCTGGGTTCTCATTCGCCCAGTGCGAGACCCGCTGCACGCTCGACACCAATTCGGCAACGAGATCCGGGCGCTCGTCCACAAAAGTCGCATCGACAGTCAGCGGCCTCGGCGTACCATTATTAATGCGAATTTTCGGGTCTGGATGAAATCCCGTGGAAACGACGACGAGCGCGCCGAGGAGGTTGGCAACCGTTACGCCCTCTGCACCCTTCACAAAAAAGGCCTCGATTTCGCCGCGGTGCAGAGCCGCGATTTCTTCACCGTAAGGAAACCGACGGTTGAGCCCTTGAAGCCTTTGGTCCGTAGGATTAAGCAGAACCGGCTCAGATGCCCCGATATCCACCAACTCCACGTCGTCAGGGACAAGGTCGGAAATCGTCAGAGCCGAGACGATGCCCTTGAGCGATGTCGCGCGCTGAAAGTCGATGATCTCGTTGGGCCTTTTTGGCAGGCCTATCCCTCGGCCCTTCAAATCCGCCCCTTTGGTGATGCCGCTTTCCGGCAGGGCGATGACGGCCTGAAACTCATCCGTCCGCGTCAGACCGATCAGCCGGGTCTGGCGGCCTTTCGAACGCGTCCAGATCGGCGGGATATTGCCGCCTTGGCGAAAGGACCAGTCGAGCCGGTGATCAAAATGGCTCAGGCGAATGGCCGGATCTGTCGCATCTCGAATGGAGGTTACGCCGATGCCATGAGCCGAAAAACCCTCTTCGACCCAACCGAGCTGCGCAGCAATCGATAACGGTGTGGGAGCCGGGCAGCGCGCATACCACACGGTGTCTGGTTGCGTTACCTTGCGAAGGGCTGCATCTGCCATGACTATAATCCTTAAATACGAGCGATATCAGGCACGCTATAAGGATAATTATATAATCTATAGATATACTGTACTATTTATCATGGTGTTGGTGAGATCGCTTTTCCAAAAGCAGGTTGCACGGCCTGCCTGCGCGCACCGTGCCGTCAGCCCCTACTTGATCGGGAAACCGAGCGTCCGCAACGTTTCCGTCAATTCCGCCCTGCCCTTTAGCGCTGCTGCATTCTCGACGCGCTTTGAAATTGGCCCTGTCCAGCCCGCCTGTGGCAGCTTTTGCTTGACTTGAAATGCTTTCAGCACATCGTCATAGCCATCCAAACCCGCCTCGGGCGTCCCGGAATATGTCTCGTGAAACAGGACAGAAGACTGTGGAAGACGTGGTTTTACGTCGGTGATGACGTCCGGGTCGGGATATCCGACAGTGAGGCCGAAAACCGCGACCGTTTCCGGCGGCAGTTGCAGTTCACGGGAAACGTCATGAGGTTTGTTACGAATACCTCCAACGTAACATGAGCCGAGACCGAGGCTGTCGATTGCCGCAACGGCGTTCTGCGCGGCCAGAGCTGCGTCGATGGCACCGATCAGAAAACTCTCCAGATAATCAAGCCCCTCACCCTCATTGCCATGAAGTTGGGCCACGGCTCTCAACCGCTTCAGGTCGATCAGCCAGACGAGAAACAGCGGCGCAGACAGAATATGCGCATTGCCGCCGGTATAACCCGCGAGCCGCGCCTTGCGATCTTCATCTCGAACGGCAACGACGCTCCAAGCCTGAAGATTGGACGAGGTCGGTGCGGATTGGGCTGCTGCCACCAAAAGTTCTAGCGCGCCTTCTGGCAGTGATTTTGGCAAATAATCACGCGCGGTGCGGTGGTTCAGCAGCGCATCGATCGTGCTGTTCCAGAAAGGCAGCGAAAAATCCTGTTCCACGCCATAGCGGGCAGAAAGGCGCTGCTGTGGAACTTCGCCTTCGGTAATGGAAGAAGAATGTATCGTCATGGAAAACCTCTTGGGCGATCAGAAAACAGAGTGAAGCGCTTTACAGCCATCTGACCCGGCAACTGCAACGGTCATATAATTCCTATGCGCCCCAACATAGACAGCCGAGGAACGCATTGCCAATCGGCAACCCGCTCTTGGAAGAAAATTTCCGGCCCGGAGCAGAGCACGCGGTCACAATCGATTTCAAACGTTCCGTATTCTCGCAACCTCGTGTAACGGGGGTCTACTCCCACCAAAGCAGAAAGCAAGCTTTCACCCACAAATCAGACATATTGGAATTACATTCCCAAAGAAATGATTTCTTTCAGCTTCACGAAGAAAATTATTCTTACAAAAAAACACGTCTGCCGACATGCTGGATCCATTCGACACTAGGTTTTCACAGGGATGGGGACAGTGCAATGGGTATAGGGCGTCGCAAATTCAATCAGTTGTTGTTTCTGGCCACCGCAGGCACGGCCCTGCCGGGATCTGTCTTTGGAGCGGATGCCTCCCGGCGTCCGGTTTCGGGCGGAACCCTCAATCTTCTTTATCGGGTCGATCCGGGCAACGCATTGTTTGCCATCAACACCTCCTCGGGAACGGGTCAGGCCATAGGCCCGAAAATCGTTGAAGGCCTGCTGACATTCGATTTCGAACTCAAACCACAGCCGCTTCTGGCTACCGAATGGTCGGTCTCGGACGACCATCTTCGTTATACGTTCAAATTGCGCCCGAACGTGAAATGGCATGACGGCAAGGACTTCACCTCCGACGACGTTGCCTTTTCGATTTTCCGGCTCAAGGAGGCCCATCCCCGCGGTCGCATCACCTACCAGAACGTCACTTCCGTCGAGACGCCAGACCCGCTGACCGCCATCATCGTACTGTCCAAACCGGCACCTTTCCTGATTGCTGCTCAGTCTAGTTCTGAATCGCCCATCGTGCCGAAACATATTTTCGAAACGCTGAAGCCTGGTGACGGACAGACGCTCAAGACCGCCATAGGCACCGGCCCGTTCAGACTGACGCAGTGGAGCCCGGGCAGCCATCTCATCTTCGAACGCAATCCGGATTACTGGGATGCAGGCAAACCCTATCTCGACCGCATCGTACTGCGCGTCATCACCGATCCTGCTGCGCGCGCGGTAGCGCTGGAAACCGGCGAGGTCGATATTGGCGACAACCCCGTTCCGCTGGCCGATCTGGACAGGTTGAAGCAAAATCCCGACCTTGTGCTTGATACGACGACCTATGCCTATGCGGGGCCGCAGCAGCAGCTTTTTTTCAACTACGACAACGATATCTTCGCGAAGAAGGATGTCCGCCTGGCAATTGCCAAGGCAATCAACCTGGAGGAAATCGTCAATGTGGGCCTCTTCGGTTACGGTCAGGTGTCGCCAAGCCCCGTCAGCACGGCACTGACCAAATGGTACGATCCGTCAGTGAAAGCTCACCCTTATGACCCAAAGGAGGCCGAACGGCTTCTGGATGCAGCGGGTTATCCCCGCAAGGATGACGGCAAACGGTTCCCGGTGCGATTGACCTACAATTCCTATCTCACGCCAGGTTTTGCGGATGTCATTCGCAACCAGCTTGAAAAGATCGGCGTCGCGGTCGAAATCCGCAAATATGATCTGCCGACCTATCTCAAGACTGTCTACACCGACCGTGCCTTCGATCTTGTCGTGGAATCTCTTTCCAACACCTTCGATCCGTCCCTTGGCATACAGCGCGCGTATTGGAGCAAGAACTTCAAGATCGGCCTACCGTTTTCCAATGCCGCTCACTATTCGAACCGGCAAGCGGACGCCTTGCTTGAGGCGGCAGCCATCGAACCGGATGAGGCGAAACGCAAAGAAATATGGAACCAGTTCCAGCATCTCATCCATGACGACGTCGCCTCGGTGGACCTTGTGGCCGCAGGCAGCCAGATCGTCGCCCACAAGAGGGTGAAGAACTACGTCACCGGTGCGCAGGGGCTCAACTGGAGTTTCGGCGACCTTTGGCTCGATCCAAATTCCTGAACGAACACCATTCAAGGAGATCAATATGTCAGAGCAATCCATCAGCAAAAGCACGCTCATCAACTGGCTCGGAGCCGGTGAGGAACTCGCCGTCATCGATATCCGTCCGGTAGATGATGTTGGCTATGCATCGCCACTGTTTGCGACCAATCTGCCCGCTGATCGGCTGGATGCCGAACTTGACCGTTTTGTTCCGCGTCGAACCATCCGCACGGTGCTGGTGGACGACGGCACGAAGGTCGCACGCCAGTCTGCTGAGCGGCTGAAGGCAAACGGCTGGAGCAATATCCATTTTCTGGATGGCGGCATCCCCGCATGGATCAAAGGCGGGCTCGAAAACCTGCCGACCTTCGACATTGCAGGCGTGCCTTTTGTGCAGAAGGTCCGCGCGGAAAAGAACACACCCGTCGTCTTCGCGCGCGAACTCAAGGCATGGAGGGAGGCGGGTGAGGATGTTGTCGTTATCGACACGCGCACGACGCCCGAATATGAGAAAGCGCATGTTCCCGGTGCCGTCAACGTGCCGGGCGCGGAACTGCTGCTGAGATTTGCTGACCTTGTTTCCTCCACCGAAACAAAGATCGTGGTGTCCTGCGCCGGACTTCCGCGCGCGATCCTTGGTGCGCAGACATTGATCGATGCGGGGATCGAGAACCGGGTAAGCTATCTGCATGACGGGACACGCGGCTGGACGGATGATGGATTTGACCTGGAAACAGGCCTCTTTGATATATACCGTCCCGCCAGTGCAGATGCTAAGCGATTTGCCCAAGCCCGTCTGGAGACCTTTTCGAAAGAGGACGACCTCATCTTCATTGACCGATCAACCACGGAACGATGGTTGGCGGATAAGGACCGAACGACTTATTTTCTCGATGTTCGCACGCCTGAAGAATTCGCTGCATCACACATTCCAGGGTCGATTTCGTCTGAGGGTGGCCAATTGCTTGGCGTTGCCTACCGCACCATTGCCGTGCGTGGAGCAAGGGTCATACTCGTTGATGACCTTTTAGGCGCGCGTGCGCGGGTGGTCGCACATTGGCTGAAACGGCGCGGTTTCGAGATCGCCATTCATCTGCATGACTTCGAGCAAGCGGCGCAGGTCGCTGCTTGAAACAACGGCGTCTCCTTGCACGCTGCGCAAGTTTTTCTTTCCTGCAGGCCAAGGATTTTTAACTCGCGGCCGAAATCCCGGCTGCTACCATCACGGATATTGCCCGGACGCTTCCGCGCACAGGATTTATCGATGACCGACACCCTGCACGCCTGGGGTTCTCCACCCAGCAAACGTTATGAAACAATCGCGAGCCGTTTCCGCCCGATTTTCGCGCAGATCGCCAAGGAAACGGTGGCGCGCGATCTCGACAGGCAACTTCGTTTCGATGCTTATGACGCCTTGAAGGCGGCAGGCTTCTCTAAATTGCGCCTGCCGGAACAGCACGGTGGTCTCGGCCTAACCCTGCCTGAGCTTTTCGGCCTGATCATCGAACTCGCCGAAGCCGATCCCAATCTCACCAATGCCTATCGCAGTCATTTTGGTTTTACGGAAGATTTGCTCAACGCACCGCCGAGTTTATGGCGTGACAACTGGTTTGCCCAACTTGGAGAGGGCGACACCATCGGCAGCGGCTTTTCGGAACTGGGTGAGACACGGCTTGGGACCTATTCGACACAGTTGATCCGGGACGGAAGTGGCCGGCGTTTGAATGGTGAGAAATATTACACCACCGGCTCTCTTTATGCAGATTGGATCACGCTTGGTGCGGTGGACGGAGATGGCGAGCCCATCGGTGCCATAGTGCCCACCCGTGCGCCCGGCGTCGACATCGTCAATGACTGGGACGGTTTCGGGCAGGCGCTGACGGCAAGCGGCACGGCGCGCTTTACCGATGTGGCCATCGAAAACGATTTGATCAAACCGAGCGCCCTGCGTTTCAGCTATTCCGGCGGGTTTTTCCAACTGGTCCATCTGGCCTCGCTGGCCGGCATAGGTCGTGCCGCAGCCTCGGATCTCGCCCGTCTGGTTGCGGATCGCAAACGCGTTTACCAGCGCAGCAATGCCGGCCGCTTTTCGGACGATCCGCAGATTCTTCAGGTCGTGGGAGAGGTGCGCGGTGCGGCCTACACGGCTGGTGCAATCGTGCTGAAAGCCGCGGAAGCCTTGCAAGCCGCATATGATGCCAATCTTTCAGGTCACGAAGAGCAGATTGTCTTCACCAACCGCAATGCCGAAATCGAAGTCAGCCAAACTGTGACGGTTGTCAGCAGGTTGATACTGGAAGCATCCACCACGCTTTTCGATGCCCTTGGTGCCTCCTCGACCAAACGCAGCCATGGGCTCGATCGCCACTGGCGCAACGCACGTACCATCACATCCCATAATCCACGCATCTATCACGACAGGATCGTTGGCGATTTCGCCGTCAACGGTGCCTCGCCGCCCGCTAATGGCGGGGTCGGAGTAGCGCTGCAAACAGACAAAGAAAAAGCAGACGCATGAGCAAACCACAACGCCGGCTGAACCTGAACGTTGGTATCAATACCACCGGCTATCTTCCCAACGCCTGGAAATATCGCGCCGGCACAAGGCACGACATCAATGATATCGATTATTATCGCCACCTGACGGAAATCGCCCATAAGGGCCGGTTCGACGCCGTGTTTCTATCGGACCATCCCGCACTTCTGACAGATCCGCTCAGCCGACCCTTCCACACCATCGACCCGCTGATCCTGTCAACCTCCCTTGCGGCTCAAGTGCCTGACATTGGTTTCGTGGCGACGATCTCTTCCACCTATAACTCCCCTTACAATCTGGCCAGACGGACGCAGTCCATCGACATCGTCTCGGGCGGTCGCCTGATCATCAATGTCGTGTCTTCCTTCAATCCGAACGTCGCAGCAAACTTTGGCAATGCGCCGCTGCCGCCGCGCAGCGAACGGTATGCGAAGGCTACGGAGTTTCTGGACGTGGCCAAAAAGCTCTGGGCCAGTTGGGACAACCGACGCGAACAAGACGTGGCGGAAGACCGGTTCTGGGATGCAGCGACAGCCCAACCCATCGACCACGACGGTGAATTCTTCACCGTCAAAGGCCCGCTCAACGTGCCGCGCGGACCTCAGGGCCACCCGGTCATCGCCCAGGCGGGAGCGTCCGAAGGCGGCATCGACCTTGCCGCCCGCCATGGCGAGATCATTTATTGCAATATCCTCTCACGCCCGGCCGGGCAGGCCTTCGGCAAGAAAGTGCGGGACCGCGCTATCGCCTTCGGCCGCGATCCATCTGGCATCCGCATCGTGCCGGGCCTCGTCGTTATTTTGGGTAAGACCCGCCAAGAAGCCTTGAGAAAACACGAGTTGTTCAGTGGTGCGGGATCCGAAGACGGACTTCTGGCACGCTTCGTCAAAGAAAACGGCCGCGACCCCAATCGATTCGACCCAGACGCAGTGCTGAATGCCGAAGAATTCACACCGGATCAAAACCGCCAATGGGCGGTCGGCATGGGGCTCGGTCTGTCCGATCTCCTGACCCATGAGCGTCTAACGGCACGCGAAGTCGTCCGACGGTCTGAGGGGCACCATCGCTTACTGCTAGGTACCCCCGAAGACGTGGCAGATGGCATAATCGATCTGTGGCAAGACGGAACCGTCGACGGCTATACCCTCCAGCCCCCGCGCGCGCCGGATGACATCGTCGAGTTCGTAGATCAAGTCGTTCCGATTTTGCAGGACCGCGGCGTGTATCCACGGGAGTATGTAGGCCAGACGGTTCGAGATCGTTATCTTTTGCCCTATCCGCGTTAAACAGTCACATTGGTGCAATTGTCGTCTCCTCGCGCGAACAATCGACTGGACTTCAAGAGATCAATGCGGCTGTTTCGACGATGGATCAAGCCACGCAGCAGAACGCGGCAATGGTGGAGGAGCAAACTGCGGCAAGCCACACTCTTGCGCACGAAGCGAGCGAACTCAATGAACTTGTTGCTCAGTTCAGGTTTTCGGAAGCGGCATCTTGCCGACGCACGATCGCTCACTCGCCGTTCCGCATGGCGGGCTAGGGAAAATGATCGCGTCAAACAGTAAGAGATCCAAGAGTGCTTCCCCAGATGGCCTGGACGCCAAAGCCAGGTCTGACGGCGATCAAAGGCTCGAATATAGTGGTGCGGACAGCCAATGCAATTGCGACTGTAACTTTATCCGGGCGTCCGCATCTGGCACTAAGCAGCCCACCTTTCCAGCCGTCCTGCTCAGGTGCCTGTGCCTGCTCGGTCCATGGTGTCGAGGCCGTTATGATCGCTGCTGACGGCATCTCCGCGGTGCCCGGCAAGGACTTGATTGGGGATATTAAAGGGCCCCCTATTCGGGTAAGAGAACGAGACCTATCAACTCAAATGACCTGGGCACCCTGTAACGAAGCTGCAATACCATGACTGGGTATATCTAGACGTGCACTCCCCACTCCCGCGGCCTGGAATCCTCCACCGCAAGATCATGCTGAATGCAGCCAGCGCGCACTACCATCATGTAAATGCGGTGGCCCAGATAAAATGCTTGGTCGATATCGTGGGTCAATAGCAGAAAGGATGGCACGTCAAAGGAAGTCAGAATGCATTAGATTTTGTAGAAGTGCGCTGCATTATCATGAAACAAGGATCGCCTGTCATTATCGCTATAACCCGCCGTTATCGATTTGAAGGCCCCGAATACCGAGTCATACGTCGAGAAGATTTTGTCGACAGGAAAATTGGATGCGAACATGCATCGGTCGATGTCGAACAAGGTGATGGCCTCTTCAACATAGGGTCTAATCTCGTCGATCGTCCAGTTCCAATTACCCATTCCCAAACCGGATATTTTGCATGCGACGTTTGGTGCCTGTGAAATTTTTTTCATCCCTTCACGCCAACCGTCGAAATGATCCGGGCCATCGACCTGCATGCCGGTATGGTTGAGAATGATCAGGGCTTCGGGGAAATCGCAGGCAAGCTTGTAGAATTCCTCCATCTGCCAGTAGTAGATTTGCAGATCGAAGCTGAGGCCGCGCCGGGCAAGCTCCTTGAAACCGGCGCGCCACTCCGGCGTGCGGCTGACCTCCGCCTGGGTTAGGTAGGTCTTTGCCGGATTCGGATGAAAATTCATCGACTGCCGGATGCCCCGGAAATTCGCATATTGCATGTGCTCGTTGAGCAGATCGCCGACATCCGGCTTGCTTAAATCGGCATAGCCGACGATACCGTGTGGAAAGCCGTGCTTGTCGGCCACGCCCTGGAGCCACCGGGTTTCGCCTGCCGGATCTTTCGGATCGTAACCGACGTCGAGGTGGACGGCCTTAACGAGGTTCTGATTTGCGGCGTCGGCGAGATAATCTTCTATGAGGTAAGTCTTGTTGATGGCGCTATAATCGCCGAATGCCGAAGGCTTAACCCCGTCCGACAGCCAAGGATAATAATTGTTTTCGAGGTCCCACAGATGGAAATGCGGGTCGATGATAGGCAGATCGTCCATGCGAGTAATCCGTCTTCTACGGTGGAGGATGAAACAGCGGCCGGTTGCGACCGCTGTCTGTCTGAGGGTTACTTGGACGGCGGGAAGACGCGGGCGATTACCGCCTTGGCCTCGGGTGAATCCACCTTGTCGGCGGTCACCAACGGCATGACCAGCGCGAGATCCTTCTTCACCGGAGCCATCGTGAGGGCGTTGAACACCTGCTGCGTGCCATCGATCCCCTGCCCGACCGCTTCCTGGAAGAAGATCCCTTGGATTGCGCTGGCTTTGAGAAGCGCGATCGTGGTCGGACTGCCATCGGCCACCGCAATGCCGATCTTGCCGGTTAGGCCACGCGTCTGCAGAACTTTTGCCGCTCCGGTTCCGGCCTCGTCATACATCCCATAGATGGCCTTGATGTCCGGATGTGCGGTCAACATGTCGTTCGCCTGGGTGACCGCCTCGTTGACGGTTAGCCCTCTAGTCTCCAGCATCTGGGCAAGCTTACAGCCATCCGCCTTGAAGGACTCGTCGGCACCCTTGAGGTATTTCTGGGCGTTCTCGCGATCCTGCGGCAGGGACAGCATTCCCACCTCGTTTCCGCCACGCTCCTTAGCAAGTTTGCAGACGAAGCTTCCCTGGGCTTTGCCCGTCTCGTAATTGTTCGCAGTCACCGAAGACGTGTAGTAGGTCTGGCCGGGCTGCGGGCCAATGCCGGCGAAAGCGATCGGAATGTTCTGCGATTTCAGATAGGCAAGCAGAGGTGGCGTGCTTGTCGAACTGACCGGCCCGATGACGACCGCGTCTACGCCCTTGGTCACCGCCGTACGAGCGTTGTCCATCTGTTTGGCCGGAGAGTTCTCGGACGTGTACTCGACATAATCCATGCCAAGTTCGGTCGCCTTCTGCTTGACGCCGTAGCCGACCCATTGCCAGTAGGAAATATCGAGTGACGGCGCGATATACGCCACCGTTTTCTTGTCCTGGGCGATCGCAGGATTGGTCGCCGTGATTGCGGCGAACGCGATACCGGCCGCAAATGCCAGGGCTGTTCTGCATGTCATGTTCATTCTCGTTTCCTCCTCCTCCAATGGACCGGATGTTTCCGGCCCGAACTTTCAGTGCCTGCCTCTCCGGGCCTTGCCGAAGCGATCGATGAGAACCGCGACGAGAATTGCCAGTCCGGTCACGGACCCCTGCCAGAAACTGTTGATGCCGATCAGATTGACGCCGTTCTGGATGACGGTGATCATCAGGGCACCGAGTACCGCGCCGACCGCCGTGCCGGTGCCGCCAAGCAGGCTCGCGCCACCAATGACGACGGCGGCGATTGCCTGCAGCATCAGGCTCGACCCTGCCGTCGATTCTGCATTGAGAATATAGGACACCGTCAGCAGACCGGAGAACGACGCCAGCAGGGACGATGCGACGTAAGCCATGAACTTCGTCCGCTTGACCGGAATGCCGAGCAGGTAGGCTGCCGTCGAGCTGCTGCCCACCGCATAGAACCACCGACCGGCCACCATCTTTTTTAGGAAGAACTCGATGGCGATCAGCAATATGATGCAGAACAGGATGTAGTTCGGAACGCCCGGGATCAGGCTGCCGCTGTTCAGCAGCCAGAAATCGGGATCGCCGATCGGCATCGAGCGGCCGTTGGTGACGATGAAGGCAAGCGAGCCGGCTACCGCAAACGTGATCAAGGTGACCACGAAAGGTGCCAAGCCGACGATTGTCACCAGAAAGCCGTTGACGGAGCCAAAGACCAACCCGACCGCTAGGCCTATGCAGCCGGCGCTTGCGCCGCCGAACCCCATGGCCATCGCCTGGGCCGTAACCATCCCTGTCAGCGAAAATACCGAGCCGACGGATAGATCGATGCCGCCGGTAATGACGACCAGCAAGACCCCGAGCGACATGATGATCAGCGGAGCGCCGGCCTGGGTAATGTTGGCGAAATTGCCCCAACTGAGTGCCTGCGGAACCTGCGAGCCAACCGCGAGTGCCACAACGACGATGGCAAGGGCGATGGCAATCTCGGTACGATAGGCGCCAAGTAGGCTTTCGCGTTGCCGCACGGCAACAGGCAATGCAACCTCGGCAGAAGATCGTTCAGGCAAGTAGCTCATGCTGCCATTCCCGTCATGTTGGCGAGCGTGTCTTCGCTCAGGTCTTTTTTCTCGATAATTCCTACACAGCGTCCGTCCGTGTCGAAGGCGACGACGCGATCACAGACTTCCAGCAGTTCCGCGTTTTCGGTCGACCACCAGACGATGATCGTTCCGCTTGCAGCCATCTGACGGATGAGCTGGTAGATTTCCTTCTTGGTGCCGATATCGACGCCGCGCGTCGGCTCCTCCAGCACGAGCAGGCGGGACGGAAGGCCGAGCCAGCGAGCCAGAAGAAGCTTCTGCTGCGTGCCTCCGCTGAGGGTTTCGGGCAGGTCCCAAATCGATGCCGCCTTAATTTTCAAGGACTGCACCAGATCCAGGCATTCCGTCCTCTCACGCGCAGTGGTGAAGAAGCTACCGCTGACAATACGCCTGGAGGCCATGACGTTGTCGATGATCGGCAGGTTTGCGAGAATGCCCTTGTGCGAGCGGTCTCCGGTGACGAACCCGGCTCCGTTGCGGGCGGCTTGGCGTGGAGACATGAACGCTTCCGGCCAGCCGGTGCGCCCAATCAACCAGCGCCGGGATTTGGCCGCACCGACCAGAGCCGAAATCAGTGCCTGCGGTCCAGCCGGTGCGCCGGCGACCCCGAGGATCGTTCCGGGCGTCAGCTCCATCTGCAGGTCCGCCTCGCGGATCACCAGGATGTCCTCAGCAGCGTTCCCATTCCGGGCTACAGCATGAGAAGGCGAACCGGTTTCCGCCTGTCTTGCTGTGAGCTGCCCCATCTTCTCGACGATCGCGGCATCCGTCAGGCTCTCGGTCGGAACCCGGTCGAGCACCGTCTTCCCGTCTCTGATGATCGTGCAGACACCGGCGATCTGCCTTATCTCCTTCATCCGGTGCGAGACAAAGACAACAGCAAGACCATTTTCCGTTGTCAGCCGGCGCAAAACCGAAAACAGGCGTTCGGTTTCGGTAGCCGTCAGGTTTCCGGTGGGCTCATCGAGCAGCAACAATTCCGCTCCCGATGATAGTGCCCTGGCGATTTCGACCATCTGACCTTGATGAAGGCTGAGGTCGCCGACAAGGTTGTTCAAGGATGTATCCGCAAATTCCCGATCGATCAGGCACAGGGCCTCGTGCGCCTGACTCCATGCGCGCTTCCTGTCAAAAAGGCTGAAACCGTTCGGCAACCGCGGCAGGATGAGATTTTCTGCAACGGTCAGATGCGGCAGGAGGGCGAGTTCCTGATGAACCACAGCCACCTTCGAACGCCCCTCAGCTTCGGATAGCAGACTGCCAGCCGCATCATGGAATCTGATCTCGCCGGCGTCCTTTGCGGCCAGTCCGGTGATAATCCGGATCATCGTCGACTTACCGGCACCGTTCCCCCCGAGCAGGGCATGGACTTCGCCGCGTGCGACCGAGAAATCCACTCCCTTGAGGACGGACGTCGCGCCGTAGGACTTGGTTAGCCCCCTGACGGAAAGAACCGGTTGCGATAGGTCAGCCATGACATTCTCCTCAATAGATCGTCAGTGCCGGAATGAAGCTCACCGCCATCAGGAGCAGCATCGCCATGCCGAAGAAGGGCCAGAGTTCGCGCGTCGTGGCACCAAGCGGTGCCTTGGCGATGGACGAGGAGATGAACAGCGTCGTGCCGATCGGAGGCGTGTAGAGGCCGATGCCGAGGTTGATCACCATCATCAGCCCCAACTGAACCCGGTCGAGCCCGATCGCATCGGCAAGCGGCACAAAGATCGGGCCGAGAAGAAGGATCGCCGGTGGCATGTCGAGCGGCATACCGACGATAAGCATCAGGATGTTCATCATTAGGATGATGACGATGGGACTAGAGATATTGGCCGCGACCCATTCAGCCATCTGTTGCGGTGCCTGATCGAAGGTGAGAACCCAGCCGACGGCGGCACTGCCCATGATCACCAGCATGACGACGCCGGTGGCCACGCCTGCCTCGACGATGTTTTCGCAAAAGCGCGGCCATGTCAGATCGCGATAGACCAGCAGGCTCAACAGCAGCGAATAGACTACCGAAAGGACTGCGACTTCGGTTGGTGTTGCGAAGCCGAAGCGCAGCAGAAGAATGATGAGGAAGGGCAGCAGGATTGCAGGAGCACTCTGCAGCGCAAGTCGTGCGAGCTCGCGCTTCCTCATCTTCACCTTCTGGGCGGCATAGCCGCGGCGCACGGAGATGAACCAGCAGACAAAAACGAAACTCGCAGCCATGATCAGCCCGGGGAGAATGCCCGAGACGAACAGGTTGGCGACACTGACACCGCTGACCAAGGAATAGAGGATCATAGGGATCGATGGCGGGATCAGAACGTCGATGACGGACGACGTCGCGTTAGTTGCAGCACAGAGTGCTGGCGGAAATCCCTGCTTTTTCTGCCAGGGGATCAGCACGGAACCGAGCGCGCTGGCATTCGCCACGGCAGACCCGGACACACCACCAAACACCACCGAGGAGACAACTGTCGTTGAAAGCGGTCCTCCGCGCCAGCGTTGCATGGCTTTGGATGCAAGCTCGAGCAATTGCTTGCCCAGTTCGCCGCCGAGCATCAACGTACCCGCCAGCATGAAGAATGGCAGAGCCAGCATCGGGAAGGACTGCGTCTGGTCATAGACCTGCTGGGCGACGACCGATAGCGGCACATACCCGTTGAAAACGATCCCGAGGCCTGCCGCAATGATCAGGCCGTAGCCGACAGGCACAGCCAGCACCATCAGGATGCAGAAGGAGACGATCATGATCAGTGTCATAGCGGTATCTCCTCGGCCTTGATTTCAACCCGGTAATCCCAACCGAGGCGCAGTACACGGAGCGTTGCCGCCACGGTTACGAAGGACACAAGCACTGCGCCGATAGCCAGCGCGTAGTAACCAATGCTGTTGGGCAGTTGCAGAACAGGGCTGTGTTCGGACCCGGCAATCTCGGCGACCACAACCGCCTGATAGGCAAGCGCCAGGAAGGCCACGACACTGATGACGTTGGAGACGACGAATGCCGCAAGCCGGGCGGTGCCATCGAGCTTGTCGTAAAGCCACTCGACGGCCATGTGCCCACCCGCATGGGCGGCCAAGACGATTCCAGCGATAATGAACCAGGGGAAGATCAGCATCGGCAATTCCTGCGAGAAAGAAAATCCGCCGCTTTCAAGCGTATAGCGGGCGAGGACGTTTGCCGTCATCACCACCGTCAGCGCGATGCCGCTAGCGATGACGACGAAACGGGACAACAGGAGGATAGCGCGCGACACCTGGTCAACACCCTTCAACAAGATTTGCATGGATGGCTCCGATCAGTGCTAGGGCTTTACGCTCTTGCTTCCGCTTCGATCTTGCTGACGAATTCGCCGAACGGCTTCTTTTTCCAGTTCTCGGCCACGCCCGCCGTTGCCTTCACGAACCCATCGCGCTCGACTTCCGTCACTTCGACCGAGGCGTTGCTCTTGAAACTGGCGAGAACCTGGGCATCCTTTTCCGCCGAAAGCTTGCGCTGCAGGTCGCCGGCCTCCTTGGCCGCCGCCTTGACCGCTTCAAGATCGGCACCGAGACGGGCCTGAGCGATCTTGGACATCAGGAATGGTGTCGATTCCCATTTGTGCGCGGTCAGACTGAGATGCTTGTTGACCTCGAACAGCTTGGAGCTTTCGATATTGGCCAGCGGGTTCTCCTGCCCGTCAACGACGCCCTGTTGCAGCGCGATGTAGAGTTCGCCGAATGCGATCTGTTCGGTCGAGGCACCAAGGGCCTGAAAGATGTCGATGGTCATCGGGTCGGCCGGGGTGCGCACTTTCAGCCCCTTGAGGTCGCCAGGCGCAGAAATCTTCCGTTTGGAATTGGTCAGGTGGCGAATGCCATTATCCCACCAGTCGAGGGGCACGACACCGACCGCCTCGAACCGCTTGTAGAGGTCTTCGCCGACCGGTCCGTTGAGAACCGCCATCGCCTTTTGCGTATCGGCAAACAGGAAGGGCAGGCCAAGCGCCGCCAGTTCCGGAACGAGGGCCGACGTCGCGCCCTGGCTGTTTGCCGTAAAATCGAGTGCGCCCGTCCGCAGGCTTGTCAGCATAGCAGAGTCGCTACCCAGTGTTTCGGCACCCGCGACGTTGATCTTGACACGACCAGAAGTCTTTTCCGCCACCAGTTCGGCGAATTTTGCCGCCGCCACAGTGCGCGGATTTCCAGGGGCTGCACCGTGACCAAGGGTCAATGTAGTCGCCGCCTGTGCCGGTCGGATACCGAAAACCACCGCCGGAGCCGCCAGGGCACCGGTCGCGACGGTCAAAAATGCGCGTCTGTTGATAAACAAGCTCATGTTCTCCTCCATTATGTGCTCGCAAGAATTGATCGACCCGCACTCCCATCCGGGTCGTTACATGCGTTTACTCATCCAGCCATGACTTTATCGCCGCCTTAACCTTGAGCCTCGAAAGACCATACTGGTCGTGCAGTGTCGGAAGCGCTCCAGCCTCTAGGAATTCATCGGGAAGCCCGATCTGCCGGAATGCGGCAGGCCTGACTTCAGAGCGCATCAGTGTCGCGGCGACGGCTTCTCCCAGCCCGCCTATCACGGTGTGATTTTCCGCCACGACCACAAGTCTGTTCTGCTTGCGGCACTCCGCCAGGATCGTCGCCTCGTCGAGAGGCTTGATCGTCGACACATGCAGAACGGCGGTATCGATGCCATCCTTCTGCAGGTCTTTTGCGGCTTCCAGCGCGCGCATAGTCATCAGGCCGGACGAGATGATCAGAACATCCCTGCCGTCCCGGATGAGCTTTGCCTTGCCGAGTTCGAACTTGTAGCCGTACTCGTCGAGCACCAGGGGCACGTTACCGCGCAACAGACGCATATAGACCGGCCCCTTGTGGGCGGAGATGGCAGGCACGGCCTGTTCTATCTCGCTTGCATCGCAGGGATCGACGATCGTCAAGTTCGGCATACCGCGGAACATGGCGATATCCTCGGTCGCCTGGTGGCTGGGACCATAGCCGGTCGTCAGGCCGGGCAAAGCGCAGACGACCTTGACGTCCAGCATTTCCTCGGCGATAGCCAGGCAGATGAAGTCGTAGGCGCGACGCGCTGCAAAGACAGCATATGTGGTGACCCAGGGCTGAAAACCCTCGCGCGCCATTCCCGAAGCAGCCATCATCAACAGTTGCTCGGCCATGCCCATCTGGTAGAACTTGTCGGGATGGGCGGCACGGAAAACGTGTAGGTCGGTATATTTCGCAAGATCGGCAGACATCCCGACGATGAGGTCGTTGTTTTCCGCCAACGCAGCAAGCGCGTTCCCAAACGGCGCTGGCTTTGTCGGTTGTTCCGGTCCGGCGATCGAGGCGATCATCGCCGAGGTGGTCAGGCGCGGACGGTCACCACCATGGGTCAAAAAATCCGGCCGGATGTATTTTGAACGCCTCATTCCCCTGCCCCCGCATCGATAATCCTAATTGCTTCCTTCCACTCGTCCGGCTCAACCCGAAGGAAGTGGTTTCGCTCGCGCGCCTCCAAGAAGGGCACGCCCTTTGCCATCTTCGTATCACAGACGATCATTCTCGGCTGCTCTCCCTTGTGATGGCGGGCAGCATCGAAGGCGGCAACCAGAGCATCGAGATCGTTGCCGTCGACCCGTTGGACGAACCAGTTGAATGCTTCGAACTTCGGCCCGAGCGGCTCGAAATTGAGAACGCCCATCGAGGGGCCGTCCGCTTGCATCTGATTGACGTCGACGATACCGATGAGATTGTCCAGCTTGTAGGAGCCTGCCGACATCGCCGCCTCCCACGTCGATCCCTCGTCTAGTTCTCCATCGGAAAAAAGGTTGTAGACGAAGGCATCCGATTTCTTGCGCTTGAGCGCAAGCGACATACCGACTGCAATTCCAAGCCCATGTCCGAGCGATCCGCCGGTGATTTCCATTCCCGGAGTATAGCTTGCCATGCCGGACATCGGCAGCCGGCTTTCATCCGTGCCGTAGGTTTCGAGTTCGTCCTCGGGAAGAATCTTGGCTTCGATCAGGGCGGCATAAAGCGCGATGGCGTAATGTCCGATCGACAGGAGAAAGCGATCGCGCCCTTCCCATTCAGGATCGTCGGCACGGTAATTTGTTGCATGGAAATACGAAACCGCCAACACGTCGGCAACGCCGAGTGCCTGGGCGATATAGCCCTGCCCCTGCACTTCGCCCATCCTGAGCGCGTGGCGCCTGATACGCCGAGCGCGCTCGCACAGGCTGATATTGTGACCCATTTTTGCCATCGGATGGCATCTCCTCGAAATTACATTGGCGATGCCGCCGATCAGTGGATCAGCATTCCACCATTGACATCGATCACAGCACCGGTGACGTAGGCCGACAGGTCGGACGCCAGGAAAAGGTAAATGTTGGCGACGTCGCGCGCATCTCCAAGCCGGCTGAGCGGAATACCCTTGATGATTTCGGTGCGCATATTGTCGGTCAGCTTGCCGCCGGTAATGTCGGTCTGGATCAGGCCGGGTGTCACCGAATTGACGCGAATACCGACCGGCCCGAACTCGCGGGCCATGGCCTTGGCGAGGCCCAGCACGCCGGCCTTGGCGGCAGAGTAGTGCGGACCGCCGAAGATGCCGCCGCCACGCTGCGCCGAAACAGAGGAGATACAGGCGATCGATCCGCCGCCATTGTCGCGCATGCCTGGAATGAATGCCTGGCTGAGGAATAGAATGCCGGTCATGTTGACGGCAATGATGCGGTCCCAGTCGCCTTCCGTGATATCCAGCGTTTTGACCGGCTGGGTGATACCGGCATTGTTTATGAGTGAATCAATCTTGCCGAAAGCAGACTCGACCCTGGTTGCCGCAGCCAAACAGGATGCCTTGTTCGACACATCGCATCGCATCCCGAGATGGCTGCCATGCGGCACCGGCTGTAATTCGCCTGCGGCTTGTTCCGCCGCATCGCCGTCGATATCGAGAATAGCGACGCGCGCACCGTGCTCGACAAATAATTCGGCTGTCGCGCGGCCAATACCGCGCTTGCTTGCCGCGCCAGAAATGACTGCGGTTTTCCCTTGCAACAACATATCTGTTCTCCTCCCGATGCCTCCTCGACACCGGTCTGCTCCTCAACGACGACTGGCACCGCATATCAGCAGCTTGCCAAAACGCTGGCCTCGCCACAAACGGGTTATTTACACTGGCAGGTGAATCTGCTTCACTAATTGAATGCTAAACATCGCCTCCCTGTCTGCATTTCGCATCTTCGAATCGGCTGCCCGCCTTGGATCGTTTCGGGCTGCCGCAGACGAGTTGAACCTGTCACCCAGCGCCGTCAGCCACGCGATAAAGGGGTTGGAAAAGAGCCTGGGTGTCGCACTGTTTGAGCGCACGACGCGCAATGTGACGCTAACGCATTCGGGTCAGACGATGCTGACACATGCATCGAGCGCTTTCGAAGAGCTTCGGCGGGGTATTGAGGCAATCTCATCGAACCGGGCGCATTTGTTAAGAGTTCACAGCGCTCCGAGCTTTGCCGCACAGGTCCTGTCCCCTCTGCTTCCGTCGTTCCTCAGGCAGAATACGGGTGTCGAGGTGAGGATTGCGGCGAGCACCGCCTATGCCCGCTTTGTCGACGGGTTGTTCGATGTCGATATCGTCTACGGCGAACCGCTCAACCGAGAAGATCTCATCGTGATCCCACTCGGGGAGGAAATCGTGTCGCCGTTGTGTTCGCCGGAATTTGCGGCGAGCCTCAAGTCCATGCGCGATCTGACACTGTCGCCACTCATCCGCAGCGACCTGAAGCGGATCCAATGGGTGGACTGGTTCGAGGCCAATGATCTAGGCCCGCCACCCCAGCCGGCGATGTCCTTCGACCGGTCGTTCCTCGCCCTCGATGCCGCCGCCAACGGGCTCGGCATCGCGCTGGAATCAAACGTACTGGCCCGACGTGGCCTCGAAGGCGGCCGGCTGGTACGGCCGTTCAGCGGCAAAAGTCGCGACAACCGTTACATTGGCCACTACCTTGCCTACCCAAAATCCGGGAGCCAACGACGTCTTGCCCGCGAGTTCGCAGGCTGGCTGCAGTCTGAGCTGATGACGGCACCCAGTTAGATGCGACGCTTTCGAATTAGTACATGAAACGCGGCGAATAGGACTCCCATCACACTCAGGACCACCTTGAAAGAATCTGAACTTCCGAAATGCAAATACACTCTCGCCTGACCTCTGTAACCAACTCCTGCTTTCCGTCCGGCGCGATCTAACAGGGGCGAAGCTTACTATGGAACTTGTGGTGGGTCGGCAACTGTAGCGCTGCCGACCCACCAAAATACCATAGCTAAGCTGCGTATCTTCGACCCTGATTACCTGCGTGAGTCTTTGCGCTAGTTCGAAACCGCCGCATCAGCTCAGCGAGGCTCTCCGTTTCCTGAGTTAAGTTTTGCGCGGCGGCTGTTGTCTCTTCCACCATCGCAGCGTTTTGCTGAGTTACTTTGTCCATCTGGTCAGCCGCACCTGTCACCTCTTTTAGGCTCATGGCCTGCTCGCGGGCGGAGTCCGCGATTTCGGTAATCGTCGAGCTCATTTTCACAACTTGGTCAACGATGTCACTCAATGAAGAGCCTGTGGCGCTGACCAGATCAACACCTGTCTGTACCTGTGCACTTGACGTGGAGATCAATGTTTTGATTTCCTTGGCTGCGTTTGCGGAGCGTTGCGCCAGTTCGCGCACTTCCTGCGCGACAACGGCAAAGCCCTTGCCCGCCTCACCTGCACGCGCGGCCTCGACACCAGCGTTCAAAGCCAGAAGGTTGGTCTGGAAGGCGATTTCATCGATGACACCGATGATGTTCCCGATCTTCGTGGAAGAGTCCTGAATAGCAGTCATCGCCTGCACGGCACTTGCCACGATTTCACCTCCTCTGGTCGCGTTGTTGCGGGCAGCAGCAACTGTCTGTTGCGCAAGTCCAGCCCCCTCTGCTGTTCCATGGACGCGATGCGATACGTCACCCAGAGCTGCGACAGTTTCTTCCAAAGATGCAGCCTGCTGTTCTGTACGACGAGCCAGATCGTTGGAGGCAGACGAGATTTCTTCAAGACCGGAACGGATCGTGCTGACGGCTGTCGCTACCGTACCGATGGTTTCTTCCAACGAGGCAACCGACGTATTGAAGTGGTTGCGTATTTGCTCGTACCGCTCGTCAACGGTTCCGATACGCACTGTAAGATCGCCGCGCGAGAGGGCATCGAGACCAAGCGATATCTGTTCGAACGCGTGTGCCATTCGCACAGCCTCTTCTGCCTTGTCACGCTCTTGCGCCAAGCGCTCGTTTTCAGCAGCAAGCCGCGTTCTTTCAGCCGCCAGCTCGGCTGCGACCTTGCCGCGCCCCGTTTCCTGGAACACGAGCAACGAACGCGCCATGGCGCCAAGCTCATGCCGATATTCGGTTCCTTGGATCGACACATTGTCATTCCCGTGGGCGAGTTGCTCCATGGTGACGGCCATCCGGCTTACGGCGGCGGATATAAGACGGCCGATAACATACGCTAGTACAAGGCCGATAACGATGAGAATTGCCGATATTATGAAGGTCTTGGACGCAGTGTCACTTGCGGTCGCCTTCGCTGTTTCACCCAAACTGTTCTGATTGCCCGTCACCTTGGCAAGCAGGGCATCGAATGACGATGCAATCTTCGGACCCAGAACGTCTATCTGTGTCGATCGTATCTCGTTGCTCTGAAGCCAAGCATCGCGAACTTCATCAAGGCGATTGGTGTAGTTGCGCATCAAACGTCGTGCGGCATCAGCACGCCCTGCCTGAGACTTATCGGAGCTGGACGCCACCACGGCATCCGCGCCCTTGAGCGCGTCATTCAGGGTAGTCTGGGCCGAGCCATATGCCGAGAGATCACCGGAGTGAACAAATCGTTCGGAATAATACAGGCTCTGGTTCATAAGGTTGATGACCTCGCCGGTTTTATAAAGCGCGTTCGTGTCGTTCTTGCGCCACGCCGAACGCTGGATATCTTTCAGCGCGATGATGGTCCACGGGCCGAATTCGGTGACCTTGCCAAGAAGAACTTCTTTTTTCTTCTGGAGATCGACCAGCTTTCCGAAGGCAGTGTTGTAATCTGCAACATCGCGACGCACTACATTCAAACCAGACTGAAGGTCAGCGTCAGACGCCATGCGCGGATCGTCTATCGCAAACGCTTTCACGGCGTCCTGAAGCTGTGATGCGATTGAGTCGGACGGATTAGAGCGATAAGCCTCTGCCGCGAGACGGATACGTTGCAGCTGTACGTTATAGTCAAAAATGGCCAGGCTCTGCGCTGCTGTGTAGCGGAAGCTGGAGAACACGTTCGACAAGCGTCCCAGTCCATCATTTCCCACGAAGGTGAGAGCGCTCATAAGCAAGATGAGCGGCAGAAAGCCGAGGGTGATTTGCGTCCTGATTCCTGATTTTTTCCAGAAAGTCATCTTAGTCCCTTCCAATATCTTTGTTTGCGCGGATCACTGGCTTTTAACCAAGTAGGATTTCAGATTGACCGGAGTAACCAGCTCGAAAGGCACCTTAATAAAAGCAGGTACGGTTCCGCCATCCATAAGCTTAATGGCCGCCTCGACGCCCTTGGAACCCTGTTGAGGGGCATTTTGAAGGACACTGACATCGAGGTCGCCCGCAGCCATCGCGTCAAGCGCATCCGACGTCGCATCGATGCCGCTCACCACAACCTTATCCATTTGCATGTTGTTTCGCTTCATGGCCCGGATCGCACCAAGAGCCATTTCATCGTTATTTGCGATAACGGCATCGAACTTCACGCCAGCGGTCAGCCATTCTTGCATCAGATTATCAGCCTGGTCACGTGACCAGTTCGCCGATTGCCTCTCTAGTATGGAAATTCCCTTGCATGCATCGGTGGACAAAACGCTATCGATGTCCTTCGTGCGTGTGCGTGCTGCAGGATGGAAATACTCTCCGATCAAAACGACAGCTTTGCCTTTGCCTCCTAGAAGGCGACAAACCTCCTGGGTTTCCATCGTTCCGCTTTCAACTTCATCTGAGGCGACCACGGTTTGATGAGCGGGAAGCTCGGCGGAATTGACTGGAACGTTGTTGACATAGACAACGGGTATGCTGGCGGTGGTGCCAATCTGCGAAATCTTTGCTCCGAGGTCGCCATCCGAAAGGATGACGATCATTGCATCGACGCGGTCGGCCGCCAGCTTACTGATCTGCTCCATTTGACGCGAAGGATCGCCACCAGCGTCTTCGACACGCAATTTCATGTCTGGCATCTTATCGGCGGCATTCTTGATGCCACCTAGCAGGCTGTGAAGAAAAGCGTCATTCGCGTTGGCGATCGACACTCCGAGTGTCTTTGCCTCAACACAGCTCGTCCCCAACAATAAGATTGATGTAACAACTACAGATAATCGCATTTATGTAAGCCCCCTTTATTCAAGGGTAATTTAGGCTATGCATGGTTAATTTCCCCTTATAATTTCACGAGGATAATCATTACCAGGAACAATAAATTGAATATATTATAATGTATCGGAATAATAATTCCGATTTTTTATTTTGGAGAATTCTTATTCCGCCGAAGTGCACAATAATAGATTTTGGTGACAAGTAATGAAGTCCTAATCTGCTCGGAGGGCAAGCACGTCTACTTTCCAGCAACACATATAGGAATTTGGAGAATTGTGACGCACATTGATAAACGACGAAAACCGCACTTTAGCGATTTTCTGTTTGCTCTCATTTAGAAAAATCGGCCGAGCAGACCGTCATTTTAGCGAGGTAGAAGAGAGGTCTTAGCGGTGTTGATCTGCACATAAGTCAAGGTTCTTACCCTAAACGAATGCCTCTAGCTGTTCTCAATCATATGTATCTGTATGGGAGTGATAAGGGACAGAAGGCACTTTTCCGTTCTTCCAAAATAAGCGGCGAGCGCTTCTACCGCAGTCCGCACCTCCGTCTCTGGATCCTGATCGATGATTGCGTCAATCATTCCATCTCGCATCAAATGACGACGGTCTTTCGTGAGCTCATGGGTGATGAAAATCACGTCTTTGTTCTTGCCAAGCTTCGTCATGGCGTTGACCACCGTTTGAGCGCCCGCAGACGCATTATAGATGCCTCGTATAGCTGGATTTTTTCTCAACGCGTTGAAAACGAGGTCACCTGCCACATCTCCGCGCTCCATGCTTTCGAGCACCTCGGTCACCTTGCACTGGGGATAGCGCTCACGCAGAACGGTCCGGAACCCCATCTCGCGCTCCTCATGGCCTATCATGCTGATCAGACCCGCGATGACGACAATTTCCCCGCCGTCCCGGCCGAGCAAACGTCCCATTAAATCGCCCGCGACACGGCCCGCTTTCCTGTTGTCTGGTCCGACATAGGCATATCTTTCAGCATCGCGAAGATCGGTTACCATGGTGACGACGGGCTTTCCACCTTGACCAAATGCCCTCAACGCCGCCGCGACTGCCGCATTTTGCGGACTGATTATGGCAAGTGCATCGCAGCGTGAAGATAGGGAATTTATCAACTGTGCCGTTACAGCAGGACGCAGGGGGTTGATATGATGCACTTGGAACTGGAGATTATAGAAAGCGAAATTCCGGTTTGCTGCCTCAAAATGATCTTGAACCAACGCATGAAAAGGGTTTGATCTCGGCTGGAGCAGAACCGCGATGCGAAGGGTGCGTGCTGCCCGCTGGTTCAGCGCCCTGTCGATCTTGAGCTTGCGCGCATGCTCGAGCACACGGCGTTCTCTGTCCTCGCTCACGCCGCCACGATTGTTAAGAACACGGTCGACGGTCGACAGCGACACGCCTGCTGCAGATGCTAGATCCTGAGCAGTAGGTTTGCTCATCGTTCATCTCCATTTGAAGATATCTCTTCAAAAATTGACGTTTTCCATCAGTAACACCAGGCTAGTCTGCCCACAACCCGGATGAAGCCATAACAGCACCGGGAAGGAATGGGAGGCTATCAATGATCAATCTCGCTGTCTTCGGCGCGGGTCGTATTGGGCATGTGCACGCGATAAATGCGAGCGGCCTGGGCTCGGTGCAGATCAAATATCTTGTCGACCCAATTGCTGGTGAGCATCAGGCGCTTCTTGCGGCTCGGCTCGGTGCAGAAAGCGTTTCGGCAGACACGGTGTTCTCAGACTCGTCAATCGACGGTGTCATCATCGCCAGTTCGACCGATACACATGCCGAACTGCTACTGAAAGCGGCTAGATCCGGCAAGGCCATCTTTTGCGAAAAGCCTGTCAGCCTGAATTTTGCGACAGTGGAGGCGGTCACCAATGCTGTAGAGGTATCCGGCGTGGCCTGCTTTCTTGCTTTCCAGCGCCGCTATGACCCCGACTTTCGCTTTGTGCGTGATCGCGTCGTGAGTGGCGACGCAGGTACTCTCGAACATATCGTCATGCACACCCGCGATCCATCGCCACCATCTGTAGCGTATATCAGCCATTCCGGCGGCATGTTCCGTGATCAGGCGATCCACGATTTCGACATGGCACGTTATCTTCTCGGCGAGGAGATCGTCACCGTTTATGCGGTCGGCAATTGCCTGATCGACAAGGAGATCGGCGATGCCGGAGATATCGATACGGCCATGGTGACGCTGACATCTGCGTCTGGCCGGTTTGTGCAGATGATAAACTGCCGCCGCGCGCCCTTCGGCTACGATCAGCGGCTAGAGGTGCTTTGCTCGAAAGAGGTGCTGTATGTGGAGAACCGCCCGCAGCGTGGCGTCACGATTGCAGACGTCAGCGGCTTTCGCGCCTCGCCACCGATGAATTATTTCATCGAACGTTTTGCGGCTGCCTACCGCCACGAGATGATGGCCTTCGTTGATATGATCGAGACGGGGCGCGAACCTCTTGCCGGCATTCGAGACGGACTTGAAGCGCAGAGGATTGCAGAGGCGGCGATTGTTTCCATGCAGAACGGTATGCCCATTCACATCGGACCAGACTGGCGACCTTAGTTGCAGCGTTTTCCGCAGGAGATTATCATGAACGAAAAATTATCGAACCTGCCGAGCGGCGTTCGTCTCGCGGTAAGCCCGCTTTCATGGGCCAACGACGTGCTGGAAGATTTGGGTGCCGACATATCGCTTAAAACCTGCCTAGATGATGCAGCGAGTGTCGGTTATCAGGGCGTCGAACTCGGGCGCAAGCTGCCCCGCGACTTCAAGACATTGGCACCTCTTCTGAGTGACCGCGGACTGGCTTTGGCCTCCGGCTGGCACTCTGGAAGCCTGGCGGAATACGATGTCGATGCAGAGATGGCAGCCGTGGCAGATCACGCCAAGTTGCTGCGCGACATGGGTTCGTCGGTCATGGTCTATGGCGAAGTGGCCATGATGACGCCCGGTGCCCCGCTGGATGCACAGATGTCCGCGCGACGTCTGATGCCGAAGGAAGATTTTGCCGCCTATGGAGCGCGGCTGACAGATTTCGGTATGCGACTGAGGGGGGAATATGGTCTGGCGCTGGCCTATCACCATCACCTGATGATGGTGGCCGAAACATTTGACGAGATTTCGTCCCTGTTTGACAATTCGGGCGCGTCCGTCGGACTTCTTCTCGACACTGGCCACGCCACTGCCGCAGGGTTCGACTACACCCGTCTGATTGAACGGTTTGACGACCGCATCGCTCATATTCACCTGAAAGATGTGCGTGGGCCAGTGATGGCCGAAGTCCGCAGCGGAGATCTGAGTTTTAATGCCGGCGTGCGGAAAGGCATGTTCACTGTGCCGGGCGACGGGATCATCGATTTTGCCCCGCTGGCCACCTTCGTTCGGCAAAGCGGCTATCGTGGCTGGCTGGTCGTCGAAGCGGAACAGGATCCGGCACTTACCCCGCCACTCCCCGCCGTCACCGCTGCCTTCAACCACGTCCTTGACACTTTTGCCAATACCCCCGTTCATCAGGATGAAAATCATGAATAAGAAAACCCTCAATATTGGCCTGATCGGATCCGGCTTCATGGGTCAGGCGCACTCGGATGCCTATCGCCGTGCGGGTATGCTGTACCGCGATCTGCCTGCCGTTCCCCGCCTATGCCTTCTGGCGGATGCGACGGACGAGCTGGCCGCAGATGCCGCCGCTCGATTCGGCTTCGAGAGAAGCACGGGAGACTGGCGCAAGCTGGTCGAAGACCCTGAAATCGACGTTGTCGACATCACCTCGCCGAATTCCATGCACCATGAAATGGCAATGGCAGCAATCGCCGCCGGTAAACACGTCTATTGCGAAAAGCCCCTTTCGGTAACGCTGGAGGAGGCTGAGGAAATGGCCGCCGCCGCTAGAAGCAAGGGCGTCAAGACCATGGTGGCCTTCAACAACATCAAGACGCCTGCCGCTATGCTGGCCAAGCAGTTGATCGACAAGGGTGACATCGGCACGCCGACGCGCTTCCGTGGTTGGTTCGACCAGGGCTTCTTCTCCGATCCTGAGCTGCCGTTTTCCTGGCGTTGCACACGCAAAGACGCAGGCTCCGGCGCTCTTGGCGATCTCGGCAGCCATGTGATCTCCGTCGCACAATATTTGATGGGCGATTTTGAAAGCGTCATCGCTCAAACGCAGACGTTTTTCCCAACACGGCCCGTTCCACGGGGCGGATCGGGTTATGGTGCAAAGGCTGGCAGTGAAGCTCCGCGTGCGGTGGTCGAAAACGAGGACCAAATACAGACGCTTGTTCGCTTCGCAAGCGGCGCTGGCGGAACAATCGAAGCGTCACGCGTTGCCGCCGGAAAGGTCTTCGGCATTTACTGGGAGGTGTCTGGCACGGAAGGCACCATCCTGATGGACGGAGAGCGTTTCAACGAACTGAAAATCTCGCGCTTCAACGATCCCAAGCCGGACCGTGGCTTCAAGACGATCTATGCCGGAAGCCAGGTCTCGCAGTTCTCCGCTTTCTTCGGCTTCGATTTCGCGGGTGGCGGCCTTGGTTACTTCGACGTCAAGGTGATTGAGGTGCGAGATCTGATCGAAGGCATCGTCAACGACGACGACTGCTTTCCAAATTTCGAATTCGGCCTTGCCAACGAACGCATCATCGATGCCATGGAACTGTCTCTGGAAACAAAGACATGGCAGACGATCGCCCGTTAAGCGACGGGCATTCGCCCATCATGAAAGGATAAGGAAATATGTTTTTTCCCCAAGCCCTACCTCCCGCACGCACCCGGTCAGTCATGGAAGCGCCGCCTCTGCGATGGGGCATACTGGGTTCAGGCTGGATTGCTGACAAGTTCGTGGAATCCGTCAAGGCGCATACACGGCAGGACATTGCCGCCGTTGGGTCAAGATCTCGGGCGTCGGCGGAGGCTTTCGCTGCACGTTGGGATATTCCGGGCGTTTATGATAGCTACGAAGGTCTCGTCAACGCACACGACATAGACATCATCTATGTCGCATCGCCGCACAATATGCATTGCGATCATGCACTGCTCGCCATCGAGGCGGGCAAACATGTGCTTGTCGAAAAACCGATGGCGCTCAACCTCGCGCAGGCGCAGACCATGGTTTCAGCGGCCCGCCGAAAGGGTGTTTTCGTCGCGGAAGCGCTGTGGACCTATTTTCTGCCGAAATTCGATGTGCTCCAGCAGGTGCTGGACGCAGGCACAATTGGCGAGATACGGTCCGTTTACACCGAATATGGCGAATATCTCCCCCGCGATCACCGGATCTTCGACGCGAGCCTTGCCGGTGGACCGTTGCTTGACCTGGGCACGTATCCGGTTTCGCTGCTGGTCAAACTTCTCGGCGTGCCGGACAACGTTGTCGGCCTCGGTGAGGCCGATCCTGCGGGGGTCAATGGTCAGTTGTCGGTCGTTGTCGCCAATACCAGCGGAGCGCTTGGCACCATGTCGACAACGCTCTACGGATTCACATCTACAAATGCCGCCATCGTCGGAACGAAGGGGTCGATCCGTTTCGATACGGAATTCCACCTGCCCGGCGCATTCGAGGTCTGGTCACTGGATGGGTCGGTCCGGCTTCGCTACGAAGAACCAAGAGGCGCGCATTTCGAGGGGCTGTTCTATGAAGCTGCGGACGTCGCCTGGGCGATTTGCGACGGACGATTGGAAAGCCCATGTCGGCCGCTACAGGATACGCTTGCTACCATGGAGACGCTTGATTCCATCCGCACCACGATCAATCTTTCATTTGCACAAGCAGGCTTGGCCGAATGAATGCGGGTATGCTGTCACCAAGGCGGCATTCATGCGCGGCTCTGCTCCAACCGCGTTACCAACACCTCAGTGAGTGCAATCGCCCGCGTTGGCATAAGGACATTCGTATCACCCGGCCTACCGAGCTTGAAGCTGATCGATGCGACATCCGTATATGGACTGAGACTGGAGTCGACGATGGCGATGATCGGAACGCCCTTTGCCGCCAGAGGTGAAGCATGGAACACACGTTCGGCATCAGCGGATCGTGAGATGAAGATTACGGCATCTTCACGAGTTGCAAGGGCAAGAACGTCATCTCCGCCAGTGAGGTCCATCGACAACGTGCATCGAATACCTTTTCGCGTCAGTGCTTGCTGAAGCGCAACCGTCATCGGAAAGGTCGAACGTGATCCCTGGATAAACACGCAGCGGGCCCGTGACAGGATTTCGACAGCGCCGTCGATCTCTATCGTTGTAACCATGTTGGTCAGCCCAGACAGAGCGGTGCAGCAGGCGTCAATTGTCTGACTAAGCGGGTGACTTGGCAATGACCTTTCCGTCTCGGGAGATTTCCAGCCTGTCACGTCGTCGTGTAAGGAGAGTTTTGCCCGAATGTTTCTTCGGAATATTTCCTGCAGTGCGGTAAAGCCGTCATAGCCGAGAAGCTGCGCGAACCGCATCACGGTTGAAGGAGTCACTTGCGCAGCTTCGGCTATAGAACCGACTGAGCCGAGGGCAGTTTCGTCGGGATTATCGATCAGATAGCGTGCCACCTGGGACAGGCGTTTGGGAAACGCCGTGTGTTTCGCCTTTATCAGTGCGCGCAGGCTGTCGAAATCGACTGGAGGATCTGGCTGTTGGTGGTCCATTTTATCGGCAGGCACCGTTCATTCGCTCGCGTGGCGCCTCAGGTTCAAAGCTCACCCGTAACGAATTGGGCAACCCCTCCCCCAAAAGACCAATCATCGTCCGTGTTTTCCACGAACGACACCATGATATCAGACGCTGCGATTGAACACTCCGACTCCAAACCCGCCGCAAGGTTTCGATAAAAAGCCAACTTCTCGCTTTGCTTCCTGGGGCGCGAGACGACCTCGATGAGCACAAATTTATCCGTTCGCTCGAAACCGAGACCCGTGTCCAGAGCATGCATGTGTGAAGACTTATGTTCATAGACGATCTGATATCGATCACGCTCTGGAACATTGAAAGCAGCCACCATGACATCGTGTATCTTGTCGAGCAGCGATCTTAGCTCGGCTTTCGAACGACCTTTCCTCAGATTTACTTTGATCAGCGGCATAGACAGCCTCCTTTTGTAGCAGGATGGCCATATTGGCATCCTGACTCTTCATCTAGCGAGCATCACGGTCCATGATCCACTGGACGGCTGGATCGGCCACGAAACGCCATTTGCGCAAGGGACCTGCCATGACGTTGAGGTAATAAAGCTCGAACCCATGCGGTGCACCACACGGATGATGACCACGCGGAACCAACACCACATCGTGGTTCTTCACGGCAATCGTCTCATCGAGTGAGCCGTCGTCCGTATAGACCCGTTGCAAGCCAAAACCCTGCTCGGGATTGATGCGATGATAATAGGTTTCCTCCAGATAGGTGATCCGGGGGAAATCATCCTCGTCGTGACGGTGGCTTGGATAAGAAGACCAGTTGCCTGCGGGTGTGAACACCTCGGTAACCAGCAAACTGTCGCAGTAATCCTCGTTCTCCATAGCGATATTATTGATGAACCGCTGATTGGCACCGATACCTCGTGGAGTCAGCGTAATACCGTCCGGGCCGATACGTCTTGCCTCATGCCCGCTGATACCTGGAGCGAGGCAGACACCGACGGTACAATCGGTCGTCGCAGTTGCTTCCCACTGCTCACCATTGGGCACATAGAGGCAATGTGGCGGAGTTTTCTCGAAGACATTCATTCGCTCGCCCAGTTCGCCCCAGTCCTTGCCAGCGGCATTGAAGCGGGCTTTGCCCTCCACCATGACGATGATGACCTCCGAGTTCCCCGTCGCCTCGCCAATGGTCTCGCCTTCACGCAACCGATAAAGGCTGAAGCCGACATAACGCCAGCCAGCGGATTGCGGCGTAATCTCGTGAACTTTGCCGTGCGTGCCAAAGGGACTGCGCTTGAGAATGCTCATGACGACTTCCTATGCGGTTGTTTTGGTGGTTGCTGTGTCAAGCCCGGCATCGCGCGCGCCAGACTTCAGCGCTATCAGACCCATGTTTTGATAGTAGAACGGTTCGCGCACTGCACTATCCTGCTCGGCCTCGATCACCAGCCAACCGGAATAGCGATGCTCGGCCGCAATCTTAAGTACCGGCGCAAAATCCACGCAGCCTTCCGGGTCGCCAGGGACGGTGAATACGCCCAGACGCACACCGTCGAGGAACGACAGGTTCTCCGCGCGGACACGTTTCATGATTTCTGGCCGAATATTCTTGGCATGGATATGCGTCACGCGGTCCATGTATTTCGCAGCGACGCTTTCAGGGTTTGCGCCGCCAAATGTGCAGTGGCCCGTGTCCAACAGAAGGCGGGTGTAAGGCCCGGCCATACGCATGAAACGGTCGATATCGTCAGCACTTTCGATAATCGTTCCCATGTGATGGTGGTAGCCCATCTTGACGCCCTGATCGAAAGCGAACTTCGAGAGCACCTCGTAGCCTTCCGAAAAGCGCGTCCACTGTTCCTCGGTCATGATCGGCCGGTCGTTGACGGGTGTGCCCTCGCTTCCGTGAACGGTGTTGGAGCATTCGCAGGCATTGATATGATCGCCGCCGGCAGCCTTCGTCATGTCGATGAACGTCTGCAACGCGGCCTTCTCGGTCTCGATATCATTCACGAGAAGGTTGGTGGAATGCCAACCGCCGACAAAACGCAGGCCGAATTCGCCAAGCTTGGCCTTCAGCGCCGTGCCTTCGCTTGGCATCTTGTGGCCCTTCTCGATGCCGTCGAAGCCGATCTTGCGGCAATCCGACAGGCAATCCTCGAGTGATAGATGCGCGCCGATCGTCTGATCGTCATCATTGGACCAGGCAATGGGGTTTGTTCCGTAGAGTATCATGGTCAATCCTTTCGGGCAGTCGAAGGGTATCAGTTGATGCGCTGTCGAGCGGCATTCGCCTCGTAGTGCTTGCGCGCCAGTTTAAGTTTTTCGGTATCACCGACTTCCGGCACGGCAACGTCCCACCAGGCGCCACCGATCCCGGCTCCTGTTTCCGCTTCCGTATCGATGACGATCACCGATGGTATGGAGCGGTCCCGTGCCAGCACGATCTCTGCTTCAAGCTGGCCGATATCGCTCGCCTTGACCGCATAGGCACCCATCGAAGCCGCATGTGCCACGAAATCGATGTCCGGCTGGGTTTCAATGTTGCTATCTATGTACATGTTGTTGAACTCGGCACCGCCGCATTCCTGCTGAAGGCGGTTGATGCAGCCATAACCACGGTTGTCCGTGAGCACGATGGTGAAGGGAACGCGCATCATCACGGCTGTCGCGATTTCCGAGTTCGCCAGCATGTAGGATCCGTCGCCAACGAAGCACACGACCTCCTTCTCTGGTGCCGCGAGCTTGATGCCAAAGGCACCTGCGACTTCGTAGCCCATGCAGGAATAGCCATATTCCATATGATATCCGCCAGCGGCAGCCCGCCAGAGTATCTGCAAAGCACCCGGCATGGTTCCTGCCGCACACATGGCAACAGTGTTAGGCCCAGCAACCCTTTGTACTGCCCCGATTACCTGAGCATCGGATGGGAGGAAGTTGGATGCCAGCGAACCCGGTGCGGCAGTGACAGCATCGGTCGCCTTGAACCAGGCTTCCCGTGCCGCGAAGTCCGGGTCCGCAAAGCGGTGCAAACCAAGTCCGGCGGAAATCCGCGACAACGCAACCTTGGCGTCGCAAACCAGCGGAATAGCGCCATGCTTGGCGGCGTCATAGCCGGTAAGGTTGACCGAGACGAGCTTGCGCGCCGGATTGCCGAAGATCGCCCAACTGCCGGTGGTAAAGTCCTGAAAACGCGTGCCGACGCCGAGTATGAGATCTGCCTTTGCGGCAATCTGGTTACCGCAATCGGTACCAGTGACCCCCGGTGAGCCGAAGTTCAGCGTTTCCTGCCAGTCTATAGCACCTTTGCCTGCCTGCGTTTCCACAACGGGAATATTATGCTTCTTTACAAAATCGAGCAGATCGTTCTCAGCGCTAGAGTAAAGCACCCCGCCACCTGCAACGATCACAGGATTGACAGACTTCTTGAGAGCTGAAACGACATCATCCACTTCACGGGGGTCGGGTTCCGGCCGGCGAATACGCCATACTTTCGGTTCGAAGAAAGATTGCGGATAATCGTAGGCTTCGGCTTGAACGTCCTGACAAAATGCGAGCGTCACCGGGCCGCAATTGGTCGGGTCCGTCATCACCTGCATGGCCCGAGGCAGCGCAGTCAGAAGATGTTCGGCGCGCGTAATCCGATCGAAATAGCGGCTGACTGGCTTGAAGCAGTCCGTCACGCTCATGGTACCGTCGTCGAAATCCTCGATCTGCTGAAGAACCGGATCCGGCCTTCGATTGGCGAAGACGTCTCCGGGAATGAAGAGAACTGGCAAGCGATTGACATGGGCAAGAGCTGCGGCGGTCAACAGGTTGGTCGAGCCGGGTCCGATGGACGACGTTACCGCCATCGCTTTCTGGCGGCGTTTCGTCTTGGCATAGGCGATTGCCGCATGCGCCATGGTCTGTTCGTTTTGTCCGCGCCAGGTCGGCAGGGCATCACCAATGCCGTGCAGCGCTTCTCCGATGCCGGCAACGTTGCCATGGCCGAAAATGGCCCATACACCCTCGATGAAACGCTCTCCATCTTCGGTCATCTGAACGGAAAGCCAGCGGAACATGGCTTGCGCGGCGGTGAGGCGAATGGTCTCCGTCATATCATACCCTTCCCTGCGACGCTAACGCCGCGTCATTGTCCTGGCTTGCGATGCGCGCTTCTTGCCAGATGGTGCATAGCCGCTGGTAACGGCCCTGCATGTCTTCGATTGCCTCTTCGTCGGAAATCGTTCCGGCCAGCCAGTCGCGGGCAGCCTGGGCGAAGATGGTGCGTCCCACGGCGAAACCCTTTACCAGCGGGAACCCGGCAGCGACCCTGAAACTGGCGGCAAGTTCGGCTTCCGGCGCCTCAAGCCCCAGCACGACGATACCCCGCGTGTTGGGGTCATTGTCAGTGATTGCCTTGCAGGCGTTGTCCCATGCCGCTTTGCTTGCCATCGGTTCTAGCTTCCACCAATCCGGGTAGATGCCGATGTCATAGAACCAACGGATCAGCGTGGCGTTGGTGTCGTCATCGACAGCGCCAACCTTCGACGGGATGATTTCCAGCAGGAACTCAAGACGGTTGCGCCTTGCAGCAGCAAACAGCCTCTTGATTGTTTCCTCATGGGCGTCAAACATTTCAGGCGTATCGTCAGGATGGCAGAAGCACAGAACCTTGACGACATTTTCCAGCGGCCATTCATCCAATCCCCCAAAGTCAGGACCAATTTCGGGCTCAAGCGTCAGCGGACGGGAGCCTGGCCATTCGACGGGCCGACCGATCCACAGGCCGGTGCCAGATGCTGCATGCAAAGCGCGGCGTCCCAGCCGGTTGTCGCACAAAATGCCGTAGCCGGGCTGTCCGTTCTGAACCTTGAGCGCAGCCTGAAGGCACAATTCCTTGAAACGACCGATCTTCTGCGGCGTGGCACCCTCCATGGCTTCCAGTTGGACACGGTGATCGAATGCGAAGACCCGCATCGTCGACCAGTCATTATGACGGTTCGTTGCCCAGTGGATCTGCTCTAGTTCTGCATCGTGACGCAGCGCCTTGTTTTTGACGCCGCGCTTCAGGAAGAAATCGAGTTCCTCCAGCGAGGGATAGGCTGGCGTGCAGCCATGGCGGCTGACCGCAAATGCGCCGCAAGCATTGGCGTATTGCAGCGCCCGTGGCCATGATGCGTTTTCCAGCCAGCCCTTGATAAGGCCAGACATGAAACCGTCGCCCGCGCCCAGCACGTTGAAAACTTCGATGGGATAACCCGGACCGCTTTCGCCGTCGTCGAGCGTATCGGGAATAGCGCCACGAAATGCGACGGCTCCGTCAGCACCGCGTTTGCAAACGAGCGTTGCCTTCGAAACATTGCGCACTGCGCGCAGCGCCTCGATCGTGTCTGTCGAGCCGCCTGCGATGTGAAACTCTTCTTCGGTGCCAACAATGAGGTCAAACAGGTGAAGCGTCGCCTGTAGCTTGGCCGTGACCGAGCCGCTTTCAACAAAACGGCTTTCGCCATCGCCGTGGCCCGCCAGACCCCAGAGGTTCGGTCGATAGTCGATATCGAGCGCGGTCCGTGCGCCGTGCTTGCCCGCCAACTCCAGAGCCTTCCGCACAGCCTTTTCGGTGCTCGGGTGGCTGAGATGTGTGCCGGTCGCGACAACCGACCGCGAACGGGCTATCAGCGTCTCGTCAATATCGTCTTCGCAAAGCGCCATATCGGCACAATTTTCGCGGTAGAAAATGAGAGGGAATTTCTCTTCGTCACGAATACCAAGCAGGACAAGCGCCGTCAGGCGCTCAGGGTCGGTCTTTACACCCGTCACATCGACGCCTTCGCGCGCGAGTTCCTCGCGGATAAAGCGCCCCATATGCTCGTCGCCGACGCGTGTGATCAGAGCAGAACGCAGACCAAGGCGGGCGGTGCCTGCGGCGATATTGGTGGGAGATCCGCCAATATATTTGTTGAAAGATCCCATGTCCTCCAAACGGCCGCCGATTTGAGCCCCGTAAAGATCGACGGAGGATCGTCCGATCGTGATGACATCCAGTGACTTGTTCATATTATTCTCCGGCAACGCGGCAGTTCATGAGCCTTTCCGTGCCTGCACGTCTCGCGCAGGCACGGGTTGTTATGTCAAAGCTTGGACGACACGTAGTCCATGCTTTCGCGAACGGACACTTCAGGATCGGAAAGGTCGTGGACCTCATCGGCAAACGGCTCGAAGCTGTAGGGGCCTTGGTAACCACCGGCGTTCATCGCCTTGATCTGAGCGATATTTTCCAATCGGTCATGTGAATCTACAAGGACGCGATGCGCATCGAGCATATCGTTGACGTAGACATCCGGGTCCACGACACCCGAAATATGGACCAGACCAGTCCGGTCGGGGAAAAACTCGGTTTCACCCGAAAGATGATGGTGAAACGTATCGTGCATCAACTTGTAGACATCGCCGCCTTCGGCTGCATCAATAGCACGCAGCGCTTCCTTCTTGGTCCGAAGCGAGGAGATCGGAAAGCCGAGAGGCTCCACGAGACCGATCAGACCGCGCTCTTGAAGTATGGGCTTCATGGCCTTTAGCGCGGCAACGAGATCATCGAACGAGACCTTGGTGCCATCGTTCAACGGGCACATGACCAACGCTTTTGCACCGCTCGCAGCTGCGTAGTCCGCAAGGGCGATCGCCTTGTTCGGCAGTTCGCCGGACCAGACGTTGAAGGGGTAGAGAGCATTGATGGAAATGATGTCCACCCCCGCCTTCTGCGCCGCAGCCTTGACTTCGGCAGCCGGTATTGTGTTGACGATATCGGGAAGATCGTTGCGGATCTCGACCTCGGTCAGCCCGAGATTACGGGCTGCCGCGAAGAAGTCCACAAGCGAAAGCTTTGGCGCTGTGATGTGGTTGATAGCGAAACGCATGACGGACCTCAGTTATAAAGAGCTGGACGAGTGGGAAGGTTGATGGCAATCGCCGCGCCTTCGGACTCCTGTGCCGTTACGCAGGCATCGGATGTGATGGCCGCGACATAACCGTCCCAGGAGTTTGGTCCGGACGCCGTACCCTTTGCAGCAGCCTTGATGAAATCCTGCAGTTCCACGTCATAGCTGGCGATGAAACGGTCTTTCCAGTCTGTCAGGATTTCGCTCTGCTTTTTGGCACCGAGACGCAGCGGGATCGCCATAGGATCGGGAAGGTTCGCGATACCGTCTTCGCCGACGACTTGGCATTGGATGTCATAGCCATAATGGCAGTTCACGAAAATCTCGACGTCGATGATCGTTCCCTTGGCGGTTTCCAGGATCACAATCTGCGGGTCGCGCAGTTTGGCGTGGCTACGCGCGGAAGACCGCGGAAAAAGCACTCTTGCCGAGACGTAGTCATCATCAAGCAACCAGCGCAGCACGTCGATTTCGTGGATCATCGTGTCATGGATGGCCATCGGCGTGACGTATTGCTCCGGCACGGCGGGATTACGGTGCGCAGCGTGAACCATGATCGGTGCACCGATCTGGGTGTCGACTGCGTGCTTGAGGGCAACATATCCCGCATCATAGCGGCGCATGAAGCCAACCTGCACAAGCCGTTTTCCATGAGCCACTTCCGCATCGACGATACGTTTTGCACCTTCGGCGGTCGTCGCTAAGGGCTTTTCGCAAAAGCATGGCTTGCCAGCTTCAATCGCGGCAAGAACATATTGTTCGTGCGTCGCGCCCCACGAGGTGACGAGAACCGCATCGACATCAGGCGAAGCAATGAGAGCCTCCCCTGTTTCGAAGACCGTTGCGTCTGGGGCTACGTCGTTCTTGACCGCCTCGGCCGAGGCTTTGTTGACGTCGCTGAGAGCAACGATGTTTGCGCCGCTAAGGACGTTATTGATGCGGCGAGCGTGGTCGCGCCCGATGGCACCCGTGCCGATGACACCGATTCTGACAGTCATTTCAAGCCTCATTCCAATATTTGGCGACGTAGCGCCGAGTTTCATCAAGCATAAAGCGCGCACTTTCATCGACGCGGTCTTCCCATGCGAAAACGCAGTTTGAGAGAACGCCGTCGAATTTCATGTCCGCGAGGGTCGCGAACAGTGTGTCGAAGTCGATCTCACCCTGGCCAAAATCGGTGTGCTGATGGACACGTACCTTCGAGCCTGGCGGATTGACGATGTAGCGGAGCTCAGACGACTTGTTATGGTCGTAAGTGTCAGCCAACCTCACATGCACCAGATGACCTTCGGTGGCGCGCAGATTGGCGACCATGTCTGGCCCGTAGAAGAACGTATGTGGCGCGATGAAAGACGCTTTCACGGACGGCGAATCGATCGTCTTGATGATATCGATGGCAGGCGCGATCTGTTCTATCCAGTCCTCAGGATGTGCCTCGAGCGAAAGGATCAGCCCCTCCTTTTCGAGAAGGGGAACGAGGATGTCCATGGCGCGGAAGAACTGTGCTTCGCAGGTCTCGGGGCGATGCAGACCAGAACGGTCGTTCAAGCTTCGTTCCGGCGAGCCACCGCGTCCGAACTCCGAAACAAGCATCGGGCAATCCATCTCGACTGCGATTTCGATGACACGCTTCCAGTTGTCTATCGCGTTGTCCCATTCATCCTGATAGGGGCTGGCCCAACGGTACATCGGCTGGAGCGTTGCGAGACCGACGCCATGGTCTTTTAAAGCCTTTTTGAAGGAGGCAATGCGCAACGGATAGACCTTTGGTCTCGTCCACCAGGACAGAAAGTCGGGACGCGGTGACAGCTCGACGTAATCATATCCAAGATCTGCGACCTTCCGGCAGGTGTCTTCAAGCGACAGGTGCCGGAACATGTGTGGGTCAAGTGTATGTTTCATTGCAAACTCCCCTAGATAGGTCTGAACCCTGCCGCATTACTTGTAGGTCGACATGTTGTCGGGCGTGACGAGTTCGAATGGCACCCAGAGCGTCTTCTCGACATTTTCTCCGGACGCCATTTTGGCGGCAGCCTGTACTGCAACCTCGCCCTGTTTCGTGGCATTCTGGTAGACGGTAATGTCGATATCGCCTGCCTTCATCGCCGCCAGGCCATCTGGCGTCGCATCGATACCGGCTATGACGACGTCCTTCATATCGACGCCTGCAGTCTTCAAGGCCTGAACCGCGCCAATGGCCATCTCGTCATTGTTGGCAATCACCGCGTCGAACTTCACGCCAGCCGTGAGCCAGGAAGAAACCAGATCTTGCGCCTGTGTTCTGTTCCAGTTGGCGGTCTGCTTTTCGGCGACTTCAATCTTGCAGTCGGGAGCGGCAAAAACGTTTTCTACATCCTTGGTACGAACCAGAGCCGCATGATTTTCGAGTGGTCCCATCAGGATAACGGCCCGGCCCTTGCCGCCCATCAACTTACAGGCGGCCTGTGCCTGCATGGTGCCGGAATCCGTCTCGTTGGAGCCAACAAAGGCAGCTCCTGCGGGCAAACCGAAATCAAGTTCGGCCGGCGGGTGGTTCACATAAACGAGTGGGATCTTGGCGTCAGCCGCCGCCCGCGTAATCGCCGCCGTCGAGTCACCGTCAACGGCATTGACAATGATCGCGTCGACGCCGTTCGCTATGAAGTTCTGCACTTGGCTTAGCTGTTTTGCAGGGTCCAACTGCGCATCTTCCGCAACCAGATCGATGCTTCCGGCGTGCTCCGCTCCAGAGCGGATGCCGTTCAACAGGATCGTGAGGAACGGGTTGTCGAACGACGTCATGCTAACCGCGATACGGGTCTCGGCCATGGCAGGCAGACCGATCAGGCAAAGCGTTGCCGTCATGAAAAGCTTTTTCATTGAATTTACTCACATATCTGGTCTTCGATTCCCACGCGGCATCACAGCAACGTGGGATTGGTGCAAGTTACAGATTCAGGATTTCACCCGCTTGCGTTGCCTGTACATGTCAGCCACGACGGCTGCGACAATGATCACGCCCTTGAGCATTTCCTGGTAGTAGGCATCGAGGCGCAGGAATGTAAAACCGGAGATGATGACACCGAAGATGACCATCCCGATCAATGTTCCCACGACCGATCCCCGTCCGCCCGACAGCGACACACCCCCGATGACGGCCATTGCGATTGCATCGAGTTCGTAGCTGATGCCCATGCCTGCCTGGGCAGTAAGACCGCGTGAAGCCACGACGATCCCGGCCAGACCGGATAACAGACCAGCGACAGCATAGACTTTCACCGTATGACGCTCGACGTTAATACCGGACACGCGCGCGGCGTGCGAATTGGCTCCGATCGCATAGGTAAATTTACCATACCGCGTGTAGCGCAAGACAACGTGCATGACCGCTGCCACTGCCAGAAAAATCAGCACGGGCGCGAGACCCTTGCCGATCGCCGCAAAGCCATCGGTCGGAAAGCTGATGGGCTGGCCCTTGGTGTACCACTTGGCAAAGCCCCGCGCCGTAACCATCATGCCCAGTGTCGCAATAAACGCAGGAATTTTGGTATAGGCGATCAGCAGGCCATTGATCGCACCGCAAATGAGGCCGACAAGCAAACCGGCAGCAACCGGCACGACGACCGGGAGGTCGGTCAGGCCTGGATAAAGCGCTCTTTCATAAGTACCGACCTGCGCCAAACTCATGGAGATCATCGCTGTTGCGCCGACGATGGAACCGGAGCTTAGATCAATGCCGTCTGAAATGATGACTTGCGTTACCCCGATTGCAATGATCCCGATAACCGAGACCTGCAAAATCATAATCGACAGACGCTGCGTGTTCCCTAGAAAACTCTGTCCCTGCAGGATCCAGCCAAGAAGTTCGAACGTCAACGAGATGCCGACAAGGACAAGAAGGATTGTCAACTCGGACGGTAAGCGACGCCGTGCTGGCGCGTCTTGGGTACTGATCTGTGTCGTCGTATTCATAATGCAATATTCCTCCCACGGTGCACGATTAGCGCGCAGCTAGGTCCATTATCTTGACTTGAGTTGCTTCGGCGCGATCGAGAACACCAGCAACCCGACCTTCATGCATGACGACTATCCGGTCACTCATTCCCAAGACCTCCGGAAGTTCCGACGAGATCATAAGCACGGCGACCCCCTCAGCCGCCAAACCGGTGATCAGTCGATGTATTTCCGCTTTCGCTCCCACATCGATGCCGCGGGTCGGCTCGTCGAGAATGAGGATGCGCGGCTTGGTCAGCAGCCATCGTGCAATCAGCAACTTCTGCTGGTTGCCGCCTGAAAGGTTCTCGACCGCCTCATAGAGGTTTGGGGTTTTTACTCGAAGCGTTGCCGCCATATCCTCGGCTAACTTGGTGACCGTCGACTGGTCGACGAATCCCGCCTTCACATGGGAACGCGTTATCAAAGCGGACTGGATGTTTTCAAGGCAATTCAGGATAAGAAAACAACCCGTTTCCTTGCGATCCTCTGTCAGGAAAGCAAGTCCCTGTGCCATCGCAGCGCTAGGACTGCCGATGCTGACCGGCTTGCCTTCAATCAGGATTTCACCCGTTTTTGCGGGCGTGACACCAAAAATGGCTTCGGCGACGTTCGATCGCTTGGAACCCACCAAGCCCGCCAGACCCAGTATTTCGCCTCGCCTCAGCGTGAAGGAAATATCGTGGAAAACGCCAGGGATCGTGAGGTTCTTCACTTCAAGGATCACATCGCCAATAGGGCAATCGATCTTGGGGAACATATCGGTAATGTCTCGGCCAACCATCATGCGAATGATATCGTCGCGGTTAACATCCTTCGAAAAATGTGTGCCGACGTATTTGCCATCGCGGAAAACCGTAAACTCATCGGCAATCTCGAAGAGTTCATTCATTTTGTGTGTGATGTAAACGATACCAATACCGCGCTCGCGCAAGCTGCGGATGATGGAAAAGAGATGCTGTACTTCCCGATCGGTCAAAGCCGAGGTCGGTTCATCCATGATGAGGACAGACGACTCGTAGCTGACGGCGCGAGCAATCTCGACCATCTGCTTTTGAGCCACCGTCAACTCCGACACTTGCGAACGCGGATCGAGCGAGATGTTCAGGCGAGCGAAAAGCTCCTCCGTCATCTTTACCATTTTTGAATGGTCAATGAGACCGAAGCGGTTTTTGGGCTCTCGCCTTATCCAGATGTTTTCCGCCACGGTCATCCAGTTCATCAACTGAAGTTCCTGGTGGATCATCGCGATCCCCTGCTCGAGCGCATCGAGAGGCGATTGCAACACTGTCGGGACGCCTCGAATGCGGATTTCACCTGCGTCAGGCTGGTATATTCCAGCAATGATTTTCATGAGCGTCGATTTGCCCGCACCGTTTTCGCCCATGAGTGCATGGACCGTTCCGGGTCGAACACGCAGCTTGACGTTATCGAGTGCAACTACGCCTGGAAACTCTTTGCGAATTCCTTCGATCGAAAGCAGACCGTCGGCTTCGGTGGCATCGAGCACTTGCTTGATAGCCGCCGCTGTTGTGGGACTGACCATGGCTTATCCTCCGTCGCTCTGGCAAGGAAGAGAAGGCACAGCCTTCCCTCCGTTACGCAGAGCTATTTTAGTTCTTGGCCTGGTAGGTCTTGAGGTTTGCCGGAGTGACGAGTTCGAAAGGCACATAGCCCTTCTTCTCGATCGTCTCGCCGCCTGCAAGCTTAAGCGCAGCATCCACGGCGCCCTTGCCCTGCCCGGCAGCGTTCTGGAAGACGGTCACATCAAGATCGCCTGCAGCCACGGAAGCGAGGGCATCCTGTGTCGCATCGATGCCCGCCACGACGACGGACTTCATATCCTTGCCCGCTGCTTTCAGCGACTGGATAGCGCCAATTGCCATCTCGTCGTTGTTGGCGATGACCGCATCGAACTGAACGCCAGCGGATAGCCAGTTGGTCATAAGATCGGCACCTTGGGTGCGCGACCAGTTAGCTGTTTGCTCTTCGACGATCTTGATGAAGTTGCAATCCGGCGTCGCAATCACGTCCTTGATGTCCTGGGTTCTCATGCGCGCTGCCTGGTTGGACAGTTCACCCATCATCACGACGGCTTTGGCTTCTTTCTTGCCGGCTTCCTTGAGAATGCGGCAGACTTCCTTGGTTTGAAGTGTTCCAGATTCCTTTTCGTCGGAAGCGACGAATGCCTGCTTCTCGGGAAGCTGGTCAACGTTGGCCGGCTGACGGTTGACGTAGACCAGTGGAATTCCAGCGGCGGCGGCGGCCTGCGAAATCGCAGCGGTTCCATCCGTGTCGACTGGGTTGACGATGATTGCGTCTACACCGGAGGCAACAAAATTCTGGACCTGGCTGAGCTGCTTCCCAACATCGTTTTGCGCATCTTCGACCTGAAGGGTAACACCCTGCTTTGTCTTTGCGTAATCCGTCATGCCATTTCGCAGCACGGTGAGAAAGTTATCGTCGAAAAGCGCCATGGAGACGCCAATTGTTTGCGCAGAGGCAGATGTCGCCAGCAGTGTTGCAAATGCCACGACCATGAGATGTTTTTTCAATTTAAGTTCCTCCTCAAAAATACCAACGGTCACCATGGCTCTTCAGAAACGCAGCACTCATCCTCCTCTCAACCGGTGGACCAGATGAAATCGGGAACGAGAGCGATGCATTACTTATTGAGTTCTGGGCGACGGCCTCCTGTCTCCACCGTCGCAAGGCACAATTGTCTGAGAGAGAGGATATGGTCAACCGTTCCGTAACGACTTTACCTTTCAGCCATGATAGAAATAGACCAATAATGCCTGATATTATCTATCAAACTATCATAGGCTTTCAGGAACCCACAAATGAGCGGGGAAAAATCTCTGTCCTGGGCTTTCCGCCATACCGTGTTCGATTGTGTGGATCATAGTGGAGATCAAATCACTGCATAATTCGCGCAGCGGAGTTTGGAAAACACCGGAAATCCTGCGCTCGAGCAAGGCTTGCCGTGATTGCGGCGTCAGTTCATTGACCAGGCAAGCGATCTGTTCGGAGCGTGGATTTTGATTTAGCGCTTCGATCACGCCCTCCATACCCCCACCAATACAATAGACTCCCACGAGATCCGGATGACGTGAAAGCGTATCCATCATCATCTCGTAGGTGAGTTGTCGCGTCTCTAGATTGATAAGTGCGTCCAACACTTGAAAATCCGGGGCAAATTCACGCATGTAAGCCCGAAACCCCATTTCTCTAAGAGAATGCCCATGAAAACGGTGACCTCCTAGAAACAGTAGAACTTTGCCGGGGTTCGGCGAGAGTTTTGATATCATCCATGCGGCACTGCGGCCGACTTTCATATTGTTTGTTCCTAAATAGGCTTCTCGAACTCCTTGGGCGAGATCCGTCAACAAAGAAAATGTGGGAATACCTTTGGATCTTAAGGCCGAAACAGCAGCGGTAACGTCGTGGTGGTCTGGGCCCGTCGCTGCAATGGCTGATACTTTTCCTGACAGGCCCAACATCATCTCCGACAACTCCGTTGGCTCGCCTGTTTTCAAATACTGTATGGTGAGTTGGATATGGCTGTCCTTTACGGTGGATGCCGCCATCTGGAGTTCAGAAGCAAACGACTGATAGAATTCCTGCCGTTCCTTCCTGAGGATAATGCCGAAGGAATATACCGGCAGGTCAGCCAGCATCCTTTGACGAATTATATTGGTTGCATGAAAGCTTAGCCGCTCCGCGGCAGCAAACACCTTCTTTGACGTCTCCTCGCGAACGGGCAGGCGGCCATTCAAGACGCGGTCCACTGTCGCGACGCTTACACCGGCAGCTTTGGCAACATCCGTGATAGTTGGTCGTTTCATTCCCACCTCGCGACAGAGTCATCTCATTTCAAGCAGGTTTTCTGCAAGCCGATGAGTGAACACAATCATTTCAAAGCGAGTTTGTCGAACAGTATTGTCTGCCGATGATGTCTAGCATCAGTTGCCCCTTTGCTTACTTTTCAGTCGCTCCCCTGATGATGCGCACTCACGGCGTTGCGAGGTATCATCGTCAGTCGCCGTCAGTGGATCAAAAGGCTTTCCCATACAGCAGCATCACACCAGCGGCTCAACTGGTGACCCTTTTGATTGCCCCTGCCGCTCCGGCAGACCCAGCTAGTGCGCGCCTGAGCCCGAGCCTCTGTTTACGAACAACCGCTGTTAGCTCTGGTTCGGCCTGGTTCACCCTTTTGCTAGGTACACGGGCGCAAATCTTGTTCATTCAATCTCGATCACTTTAGATCGCCTGCCGCCACGACGATCCTCGGTACTCATCACTCTACGAATGGCGATCAAATGATTTTGGAATACGTTCGAGTGCTGAATCTCAATACTCGGATGCACAAGCCACTTGGGCTGCGGAACAGCGTTCAGGCACGGAGCAGATGCGGAAGGATGGCTGTAATGGGAAAAATGCGCTGAGATTAGGCGGCGGGTCAAGCTTGGAGGCACTAGCGAGATGGCCGGAGAAGAGCTTTGCCTTTTGAGGTCAGGTAGCAAATATTGGCGTTGGAAAAGCCCTGCCGTGATAAGGTTTGGATCGTCGCAAGGCAATCCCGACTCGCGTGGATTCTCTAGGCCTCCCTGTACGGACACGAACGCCTGACCATCAAGTTCCCAGCATTCTCTTCGTTAAACGAGACGTTGAAGATGTGTCAGCAAGTGGCACACGGGTTAGGACGGATCGACATCCACCGAATCTAATCACGATAGCGGCGAGAAGTAGGAACCCTTTGAATTGGGTTGTCCTGCGTTCATAGCGGGTGGCGAAACGGCCTCAGAGTGGCATCCAAATAGGAATGGCATAACACCTGTAGCAGGATCTACGAACGCCGTTCGCACGCACGGCTTCAAAACTTTGAGCCGTCGCACTGCCAGCAGATCTACGGCAATCCGCAGGTTTAGCGGAAACCGGGAATACAGCCAAACGGCATGAGCAATCACTTCCGCTGGAATCGATGACGACGATAAAGAGGATCACGGGCAGATCTGGTCATGCACCCAGATCTCACAGTTTGCTTGATCCAGGGTTAACGTTACAGTGCCCGACATACCGTACCTGCCCCGGGGCAGCAGTTTCTTTGACCAGATCCAGATGAAACATGAATTGGAGTTTTATATTGAACGACATGACCATCTCTTCAACCAAAGAACATGAGAGCGGACATCGCAAGATCGAGTGGGCGCGTTCTCACATGCCGATCCTTGCGGACATCAAGGCCCGCTTCGCACGCGAGACGCCGTTTAAAGGTCTTCGTATCGGCATATGTCTGCATGTTGAAGCAAAAACAGGCGTCTGGCTCGACGCACTTACAGCAGGTGGCGCAGAAATTACCATAACTGGTAGCCCTGGCTCGACGCAAGATGATGTCGCCAAAGCATTGAACAAGCACCCGTCGATTACAGTATTGGGCGCTAAAGCTGACAGTCGTGATACGCATGACCAACATTGCCGGGATGTCCTCCGCTCGAAACCGGATATTATCGCTGACAACGGCGCGGATCTTCTGACTTTGCTCGCGACTGAACCGGAATTCGAAGCGCTGCGCACCACGATCAGAGGCAGTACCGAAGAAACGACAACGGGTGCGTACCGCCTCAGAGAAAATAATGTGAACCTCGATTTCGCCACTTGGGTCATCAATGACACTCAGGCGAAAAGGATCGTCGAAAATCGGTATGGTGTCGGCAGTTCGGTTGTCGATGGCGTGATGCGAGCAACGAATGTCATGCTGCATGGCAAAACAGTGGTCGTTGTTGGATATGGTTACTGCGGCTCTGGCGTAGCGCAGAGGTTTCGCGGCATGGGTGCCCATGTCATCGTCGTCGAACGTGATCCCATGCACCGCCTAGAAGCCCATCTCGAAGGTTTCAGGACTGCCGATCTTGATGAATGCCTCGACCAGGCGCAGATCTTAGTCACTGTGACTGGTCGCGACGGTGCTTTGACACTCGACGCGATCATGAGGATTCGCGACGGCTGCATTCTGGCCAATGCGGGGCATTTTTCCTCGGAGATCGAGGTTGACAGCCTGGAAAGCGCCGCCATCTCTGTGAAGGACTGCCGCGATGGCGTGAAGGAATATCAGCTTGATGGCGGAAGACGGGTCTTTCTGCTGACCGACGGAAACCTCGTCAATCTCGCAGCGGGAGATGGAAATCCGATCGAAATCATGGATCTTGGACTTGCGCTCCAGTCACTCAGCCTGGAGCAAATGGCGTTACTGGGTCGCAGCGTCGCAAAAGGTGTCCATCCTGTATCCCTAAAAATCGAACGTGAAGTATGCTCGCTGGCTCTTCACGCATGGGTTTGATCGGGTGGGTTTTCTAGTATGGTCGCTCTGAGAGCGGCGGGGGGAATCTTGACAGAGAGCCGCAGGGATCCTTTCCGCCACGTGACTGCGTTCTGTCACGACAAAACATGTGCATTGGTTTTGGCACTCATCCTGGCACGCTGAAACCCTAATGCGAGGTTGGCCTATCGACGCTGGTGCGCTGGATCGGTCGTAGCCTTGATCGGGCGATCGATGCTCCGGCAGTGTCCGCTGCGACCGAAGACATGGCCGCCGAGTTGAAACGGTTACGCGGGAAAATGAATTCCTGCGGCAAGAACGCGAGGTACTGAAGCGTGCCGCGACTTTTTTCGCCAAGGATGGAGGTCAATGAAGTTCCGCTTCATCGACCAGGCGAAAACACGATTCCCCTCATCCTGTCTCTGCAAAGTTCTCGGCCTTAGTCAGAGCGGCTATTCTACCTAGAAAGACCGGCCAGCAAGTCGTCGGCAGCGCAAGGACATGGTAATGCTGGCGCATGTGCGTTCGTCCTACGCGCTTTTCTCAAGACAATGACGCGGATCGCGCGAATGGAAGCATCGGTCTCAATGAACCGAGATCGGCCCAAACGAGTGGGGTTGAGTTGTTCAACTTTCCGAAGAAACACGCATCGCCAAGTTGCGGACACTTATCGAGCTTGAGAATTTGCCGACGCGCGCCAATTCGATGGGTATTGCCGATATTGTCGACGCGCGTGAGATTGTCCTTCCCGCGACCGGGGAAGCCAAACCAGAAGCTGTTCGGAAAAGCCGACGGATGCGTGTCCACTTGCCACCCATGCTAACGTTCATTGGTTCCTCGATGCTGCTGCGGCGAGATTGATCTGAACCGCAATATTGCCCTGAACAGACTTGATGTCTTGATGGAAGGGCGCGGTCCAAGCGGTATCAAATGAAACACCTTCTTTAGTCGCTAGGAAGATGGCTATCTAAGATAGGATCACTCGTGCTTTACCTTTCCCAGAAATCCGTCGCGAGAAGGTCTGATTATATAGTGATCGTACCACGCTTTTTCTATCGTTCGTGCTGATGGGGTGCAGAGCGTGCCAGTAGCTGTATCATGCCCATCGCGCCCCATGTGATGGCGAACGACAAAATGACGAGTGCGGCAGGCTCATAGGCTTGTGCGACACCGACTTTTTGGATGTATGTGCCGAAGGCCGGCCGTGTAAGGAGGCTGGCCATCACGAATTCGCTGATGACGACGGCAAAGGTCAGGAACGCTCCCGACAGTACCGACACAAGGATGTTGGGCAGGATAACCAGCCGGATCACGGTGATTGGACTGGCCCCCAAGATCGTGGCTGCATCCGTCAGCGTCCGCGCATCGATCGCTTGCAACCCGCTATCGACCGCGCGGTAGAAGTAGGGCAGCGACAGAGTCATGTAACCGCAAACGAGAAGTACATTTGAACCCATCTCCGTACTCGTCAACGGCAGGACCGACGACGACGAGAAGAGCCTGAGATAGCCGAAGACAAGTACGATCGGCGGCACGACCAGTGGGAGCATCACGACGAGCTCAACCACCGGCTTCAACCAGGGCAATCGTAGACGGACGAAGTAGGCCATGGGAACGACGAGGACGACACCGAAGATGATGGTGCATAGGGCGATTACTGCCGAGTACCCCAAGGTCGCAAAGAATTCTGGATCGGAGAAGACGGAGCGGTAGGCGTCTAGCGAGTAGCCGTCTCGCCGGATGCTTAACGAGAATTCAGCGGTGCTGATCAGCGGCAGTACGAAATAGATTCCGGCTACAGCGATCGCCGTCCAAAGTAGAAGACGTAGGACGGTCTTCATCGCATCCACCTTTCCGCACGTGCGCGCAGGACAAGATAGGCCGTGATAGCAAGTGCAACCACCAAGACCATGCAAAGCGCGAGGGCGGCCCCCAGCTGTTCATTGTGCAGCACGTCGCCGCGAATTTGCGCGTAGAGCAGGATCGGAACAATGTTCACCGCGTAGCCCGTCAATGCGTAGGCGGTCGCAATGGCACCAAAGGCGTTGGCGAACAGCAGAGCAAGCGTTCCGAGCAGCGTTGGCCACAGCACCGGCAGGCCGATGTGCCGCCAATACTGCCAAGCTGTGGCACCAAGCATCTCGGCCGCTTCCCTGCACTCCCGAGGGAGCTTGTCGACGGCGGGCATCATGATAGTGAGGGCAATGGGCACTTGAAAAAACAGATAAGTGAGCACCAATCCAGAAAAGCTGGCAAGGTCAAAGCCGGACGCGTAGAGGTTGATGCCAAATACGTGTCTCAGCACTACAGTCACCAACCCCAGTCTGCCAAAGGTGGCGATAAACGCGAAGGCCAGCGGAACCCCCGAGAAATTCGACGCAACGCCGCAAAAAGTCATGATGATCGTTCTAGCCTTCCGGTTGCCGATACCGCGGCCCACGATCAAGGCGAGGCCTAGGCCAAGGAGCGCGCCGAGCACCGCTGTCGCCGCCGAAATCTCGATCGAAGTCAGGAAAGCGTTTGCGATTTCGGAGGTCGCGAGGTCTGCGAAGTTGGCCAGCGTGATACGGCCCTGCCGATCGACAAATGCATTGGCGAGCAATGCTACAGTCGGCATGATAATCATAACCACCGCAAACACCAAGAAAGGCAGCGTGCCGACCAGCGCTGGCCAATCTGGACGGGGTATACGTGGTATTCGTCGTTGCTCTGACGGCTTTCCGGAGCGGGAAAGTCCCGCACCGGAGGTGATCTTAGTCGACGTCTGGTCCAAGTTACTTGCTTCCTGCACCAACGGTCGCGGTCCATTCCTTAGCGATCACGTCGCTTGCCTCCACAAGATGCCGCAGCTCCGGGAAGACCAAGTTTGATCCAGTTTGTGGCAGCTTCGCCATCATCTCATCGGTGATTTTGTTCGATTTGCGCATCGCGTCGAAGCGGATCGGGTGGCATAGACCCTTGAGGAAGCCGCCTTGACCCTCGTCAGAATACAGATACTCCATCCAGAGTTTGGCGGCGTTCGGGTGCGGCGCATATTTGCTGATGGCTTGCGCATAGACGCCGGCGACTGTTACGCCTTTCGGCACGATTGTGTCGAGGGGCGGGTTACCCTTAAAGTTCTGGTCATAGGTGATGCCGTTGAAGTCCCATCGCGTCGTGATCGGAGTTTCGCCTTTGGCGATCGACGCCGCCGTCCCAAAGCCGGCAACAAGATTGCCAGCGTCCTTCAGCTTACGATAGAATGCCAGACCGGCTCTAGCGGCTTCCGCCCCGGGCTGGGCACCTGTTGCCAGACCGGCAGCGTAGATGCTCAGGATCGCATTGTTGGCCGTGCGGGGATCGGCGGGGATCGATACGCTTTTCCGATAGGCTGGATCGAGAAGATCGGACCAGTCGCCAGGCGACTTTGTAACTATGTCCTTGTTGATGATGAAGGCCAGCACTCCATAGTAGTCGCCGTACCAATAGCCGTCAGGGTCTTTGACAACGTCTGGAATTTCGTCCCAGGTCTGCACTTTGTAAGGTTGCAGGAGGTCATCCTGTTTTGCGGTGGGGCCAAAGACGAGGCCAATGTCGATAACATCTGGGGCTTGCGGACCTTTATTGTCCATATTGGCCTTGATCGTTGCCAACTCTTCACCTGAACCAGCGTTCGGATTGAGTTCGTTCACGGTGAGGCCGTACTTGTCCTTGAAGCCTTGGATCAGCGCGCCGTAGCCGCACCAATCATGGGACATGGCGATCACGGTAAGCTGACCTTCGGCCTTTGCCGCCGCGACGAGTTCATCCATGCCTGCCGCTTGTGCGATGGAAGGCAGCCCGATCAAGGACGCTACTCCACAATATGCCAGTCTCTTCCAGTTCATTTAAATTCCTTTCTTGAAACTCGGCGCGTTACTCCACGAGCAAGGAGCCGATCGCAAATCGGTATAGGCACGGCTATTAACGGAAATGTGACATTGCGAGGCTAAATTTGGTTTTAATTGATATTCCGATATCGTGCAAGTCATTGCCCGGTCGGAACAATCGCTAGACCAACCCATTGGATACAGCGTAACGCATCAAAAATCCTATTGATTTCAGCGGTGCGACACATGTTTAAAGTCGATGCTGCCGTAGTGGATTGACAGGCATCTTAGTCTCGATTAATCCACAAAACATCACACTATGAACACCCAGCGATACTTACACTCGGATTGTTTGGGAATGGGAGGGCCCGTGGCGAGAATACCGGCAGCAAGTCGCATTAAAGCCATTGCAGACCTTCTGGAAGCAGAAGATGGTGTCAGTATCGCTGCGATGGCCGAGCGGTACTCGGTCTCCATGGAGACCATTCGCCGTGATCTCGCGAGCTTGGAAAAGAACGGGCTTCTCACCCGTGTCCATGGTGGCGCAATACCGACGGCGCGGGCCGCGCCTATATCGATGCGCGTCAACAGCCTGAGTAGCCAAAAGGCCTCAATCGGGGAATTGGCGGCAAAGCTGGTCGGACGAGACGGGTGGATCTTCATGACGCACGGCAGTACGACCCTATCCGTCGCCAAAGCCCTGAACGAGGGCAGTCCGATGTCGGTTATGACCAACATGCCTGCTATCGCGGAGGCCTTGCATGGCGGTGTGCAACATCGTGTCACGCTGACGGGTGGAGAATACGACTACGCCGACGGGGCGCTTACTGGCCAACAGGTGCTGGACGCGATTTCTGAATGTGTTTTCGATACCGTGATCATCGCCGCATATGGCATCCATCCAGTGCATGGTTTGGTTGAGTCTGGAAAATACCTGCAGTACATGAAGCGCTTGCTCTTCCAGCGCAGCCACCGCTGTATTGTCGTCGCGGACCACAGCAAGTTCGGAGCGCCCGGCTCCTACATCTCGGCACCACTTTCCGAAATCGGGACGATCGTCACCGATGAGCCACCCCCGCCCGTTTTCGACGAAGCCTTCAACGAGGCTGGCGTTCGGGTGATCTATCCCGCAACCTTTAAGGATTACAAAAATGCCCAATGAGGTACGCCACGTCGTGGTCATGGGGATCGACGGACTGCGACCGGATCTGGTCGATGACATAACTATGCCCAACCTTGTCGGCTTGGCGCGGGCCGGCACGTGGAGCACCCATCATAAGACGGTGTTTCCGAGCGAGACCCGCGGTGCGCTAACCGCCCTAGCAACAGGCTCTGCCGCTGAGATCAACGGGATCGCCGGAAATCAGTTCTATGTACGTGACGGGTTCCCCGAGCAGATATTCACCGAGACGACGCATGATTGGTATGCGGCCGATGAGCGGCTTGAAGGAAAGCTGGTTGAGGCGATCTCGCTGTCGGAAACGCTCCACCGCGTTGGCAGACCATTCGCGGTCATCGCGTCGAGCGGGCCGGGCGTGCTGCCCGCCCTGAACTGGAGAGGTGCCAAGCGCGATCAAGTCGGGTTTAATGTCCGCCATCCTCAGACTGCTCATCCGCATGCGTTTGCAGCGCGCGTCCACCGCTCACTGAGGATTCCAGCAGGGGGCGTGTCCGCAGATGGCCCGAAGGCCGCTCTGAAGGTCTTCGAGCAGGAAGTATGGCCTTACAGCAAACCGGCAGTCAGCATTCTGTGGTGCACTGAAGTTGATAGCGCGGCGCATCTCTACGGACTGGGATCCGATCAGCTGCGCGAGAAGATGCAGCATTGCGATGAAGTCGTCGGCGCACTTATGGCTTGGCGCGAGGCGCAGCCCGAACGCGACAGCATTGCGCTTTTGGTGGTCTCCGACCATGGTCACGTCACGATCGGCGGTCTGATTTCCGTCGCTGATTCTTTATGTGCAGCCGGGTTCAAGGCGGCTGCTTCATTTGCAGACCCGGCTACCGACATGCTGGTGCGACCAGGGCGTGCCGCCGGCATCTGGCTGAGGAAAGACGATCCCATCTTGTTGCAAGAGGTGGCGAGCTTTGTGACGGAGCAGGCATGGTTCGGTGGAGCCTTCAGCTGCTCGGGAGCGCCTGCGAGCAACCACGGTCGTGTCGAGGGAAGCTTGGCTTTGGAGCTGCTCGGTGCCGGCGGTGCCCGTGCGCCCGATCTGTTCGTCCATCTCGGGAATATGGTAGACGATGACGTGGTCGGCGATATGGGTTCGGTATATTACGATGCTGGAGACTATGATCTGCGCCCGGGCGGCGGCACCCACGGCGGTCTACATCGGGGCGAACTGTCTGCGGTTCTGGCCGGATACGGGGCAGGACTGGGGCGAGGAAGGGTTTCCACTACGCCAAGTGCCATCACCGACATCGCGCCAACCATCCTGTCGCTGCTCGGCATTCCACAGCCGCGGACAATGACCGGCCGTGTGTTGCGGGAATTGACAATGGATGCGCCGGTCAAGATCGAGCCGGTGTCTGAAGAGTTCCGGTCCATCGGGACGCGGAAGGTGACAGCCTTATCTGGGATGAGGGTAATGGGGCACCTCTACATGAGCGAAGGCCGGATTGCTCGTGGCACTTAATCCTGTTTTTACTGCTCGTAGTGGTAGGAACGCAGCCTTTGCCAAAGGGCTGCACGAGCTAGAAGCGATAAGTAACAATCTTGATCTGCATTTTTACCACTGTCAAAAGTCAGAGAAGAGCCTTGCATCTCGATTGCCGTCGAGGACTAATCCGATCGAGCAAAGAAGGGACTCGGATGAAAACTTGGACCACCAGGTGGCTGCGTATTGGTTTGATGGCTCGCGCACCGAGGTTTTAAGAGCCCCAGAATCAGGCGGCGCTTGAGCACTGCCGCACTTATCACCGCTAAATCTCAACGACGATAAGTGCGCTGGCTTATCCAGGTCGTTGGACTTTAAATGCATGGGTTCGAGAGTTTTTTCCGGAAACGAGGACTTCAATGGTCGGTCGATCCTGCCGTCCGGACTATCCGACCGGTTGAAGCAAGTCGCGGTCCTTGCTCTTTGCGGTGGAGAGGAATTGACCACGAAGTATTCGATCGGCTACGTCTATGCCACCCGACGTTATACAGCTGGGGGAATGAGCCGCTCGGTCATGAGCGGTGCCCCATCCATGAAACACCGCCACACCTTTGCGCCAGCGTCCGAGCGCGAATACATGAACTACCTCTTGGGTGCTCCAAGTTTCCGCATCTAGTTCTGTGCGCCTAACCAGCTTAGTTCCGGCTGGTACCCTGAATAGCCCCTAGATTTTTAGACGTCTTCTCCCCTAAATCTGAGGCAGGAGGCCTACATGGGCAAAGGCAATTTCACGGAAGAGTTCAAGCGTGACGCGGTGCGTCAGATCACCGAGCGTGGCTACCCGGTGGCGGAGGTTTCGCAGCGGCTCGGTGTCAGCCAGCATTCATTGTACGAGTGGAAGAAGAAGTTCGGCACGTTGAACGCCAAATCTAGCGATGAGGCCGAGGAGATCAGGCGGCTGAAGAAGGAGCTAGCTCGCGTCACCGAGGAGCGCGACATCCTAAAAAAAGCGGCCGCGTACTTCGCCAGGGATGCAAAGTGAAGTACGCGTTCATCGCCCTGCATCGCCTGAGTTTCTCGGTGCGGACGATGTGTCGGCTTCTCCATGTTCACCCGAGCGGGTTCTACGCCTGGCTGAAGAACCCGTCGAGCAAACGCGCCAGCGAAGACAAACGACAGACCGATCTCCTGTTTCAGGCTTGGGAAGAGAGTGGCAAGGTCTATGGCTATCGCAAGCTTCATGACGATCTGCTCGATCAGGGAGAGATGTGCTGCCCGAACCGCGTCGCGCGTCTGACAAGGCTTGCCGGCATCAAGGCTGAGATCGGTTACAAGCGTCGTCCTGGCAAATATGGCGGCAGGCCTTCCGTCGTTGTCGACAATGCGCTCGACCGGCAATTTGACGTCGAGGCTGCGGACAGGGCATGGGTCACGGACATCACCTATATCCGGACAGTAGAGGGCTTCGCCTATCTCGCGGTCGTCATCGATCTCTATTCCCGCCGGGTGATCGGCTGGGCAATACAGAGCCGTCAAACCACCGACGTCGTGCTGCAGGCGCTGCTCATGGCGGTGTGGCGACGCAAGCCGAAGGACCAGGTGTTGGTCCACTCGGATCAAGGCTCGCAGTTCACCAGCATGGACTGGTCATCGTTCCTCAAACACCACAATCTGGTTCACTCGATGAGCCGACGCGGCAACTGCCATGACAACGCAGTGGCTGAGAGCTTCTTCAATCTTCTGAAGCGGGAGCGGATACGTCGCAAGGTCTACCGTTCACGCGATGAAGCTCGCCAGGACGTGTTCGACTACATCGAAATGTTCTACAACCCCAAACGCAAGCACGTTAGAAACGGGATGCTGTCGCCCGTCGAGTTCGAGAAGCAGCAGAGAACCTAACCCGAGGGTGTCTACGAAACTCGGGGCTATTCAATCGTCCGAGGCGGAGAGTACAGCTTGAAGCAGGGCCGTCGGACTGACACGGTCAGCGGCAAGCGTCTCACTCAGTATTTCGACTGGAGACTCATTCGTATCGGAAACAGACATCAAGAGAATGAGCCTTCAAGGAGGAATTCGTTCAGTTCCGGTACCAGATGCAGTCGTATAATGACAGGCATTTGAATTTGAGCGGAAACAGAAACACTGTCCTTGCCTTGTTTGGTCCAATAGTTCAGACGGTTCAGGACTGGGTCAGGATCGGAATTCTCGCGGGCTCGGTGATCTCGGGAGTGCTGGGCGCGGTCTTGTTGTCCGTGTCTGGTCGGCCGCGCAGCACCATACTTAAATAATCACAGCTCCGCTCTACCGCATCTAGTCAAAGTTCTGCCACGTAGCTTGGCCCGTAAAAACGCTGAGACAAAAACATGTTCCAACGTGTTCAAATTTGATGCTCTTGAGAGACTTGAACCCCTGACCAGTTTGATATTCGGACCAACGATTTACCGATTGTTTCTATCAAAAGGCTCTCGTTTCAGTCACTTAGAAGCAATAGGCTCTCCCAGGCGAGGGACATTTGCGGCTCATGAGGTAGCCCGCTAACGTCGCGCACCCACAAATGGTCGACTCCCACCGGGACTATGACCCAATCGCCGACTCCGTACTCAGCGCCACCCAGTGCCAAGTCACCGAAAATGACATGTCGTACTCAGGCTCACCATCATGCTTGTGGAGCCTGACGTGACGTCCTAGATCTGTCGATGTTATCGATCACTAACCTGACAACTTTCTGGAAAAGAATGCCCATTAGCGCAGCGTTCGATAATATTCAAACCTAAGATAATGGACTTCGCCGCCGCACGGATGTCTGAAATGGCTTCAACCTCCGCAGCTACTTCCTCAACTATGCGCATGTCATTAGGTTGGCGCGGTTCGACGAGCTGGTCGGTAGCATGAATTGCCGTAGTAGGTGGCACGTCAACCATCACGATCACAACCTTGCGGTTCATATATCGTCGCATTCGATCAGCCGGCAAACCCTTTTGCGGAACGCACCCTCAGCTTCAGTGCCGGCACTCAACAGCACGCTTAACGCTACGCCAACCATATCGGCAATATGAGAGGCGACGTAAAGAATCTTATAAAAAACACCCTGTAGGCTTTGACGTAAGGCAGGCAGAGCAATGCAGATCGATTTACAAACCCTTTGGTACTTAACCGTCGGAACGCTACTGGTGTCAGCATCGCTTCTCCTTTGGGAAAGGCAGGCTCATCCAGGTCGCGCACGCGTGCTCGGTGTTCTGGCCGCGGCACTTTTCGCGTTTGTTCTCGGCTGCATACTTGCAATGAACCGCAGCCACTTTCCGGTCGCGCTCGGCATGGCGGCGATCAACATCCTAATGATGTTGGGCTACCTTCTGGTCCTTAACGCCGTCGCCGGTCTCGACGGTCACCGGTATCTCTGGTCGTCCGTCGCGGCGCTAAGCTTCTTAGCCATCGCCTGGGCGATCGCTGGCACGCACTTCCCGGCGGCCTTCTGGAACCATGTCTCGTCTATACCCATCGCGCTGACCTGCGGCCTAACAGCATGGATACTTCTACGCAGTCGCATGGTTCTACGATTGCGCTCACGTCCGATCGCAGTATCGGTCTCGGCCTTCCATGCCGTGTTCTACCTTGGCCGAGCGTTCATTGCCCCTGTTCTCCTTCAACGGTACGGGCAAGATGTTATCTCCATCGTCGGGAAGGCGACGATGTACGAGGCCGTCTTGTACTCGGTAGCGATGCCGATGTCCTTTCTGATGATTATTCGAGAGGAGGAAAAGCTCCACCTGCTCCGGATGTCACAAACCGATCAGTTGACCGGGCTTGCAAACCGTCACGCCTTTTTTGAGCAGGCATCTCGGATCCTCCGGGAGCGGCATGGTGACCCCGTCTCACTGCTCGCCTTCGACCTCGACCACTTCAAGGCGATCAACGACCGTCATGGACATCCAACCGGAGATAAAGTTTTGCAGCTGTTCGCCGAAACCGCCCGCGAAGAAGCGGGGCCCGACGCGCTTATTGTCCGGCTGGGCGGTGAGGAATTCGCTGCGCTTCTGCCACGGTGCGACCATTCCCAAGCTCTCAGTCGCGGCTTCGCGATCGCAAGCCGGTTCGCCAATGCAACCGCGCGGGCAGAGGGCCTGAAAACCCAGGCCACCGTCAGTATCGGCCTTGCGGCACCAGACTGCCACGACCTCGCTGAGATGCTTGCAAGCGCCGATGGCGCGCTGTACCGCGCGAAAGCCCTTGGGCGGAATCGCGTTGAGACCGCACGGCCAAACGAATTGCAGCAGCACCCCCGAGCCGATCCCTTGCATCATCAGTTGCGGGTAGTGGCGACGGGGGCGTCCTGATTCAATGTAGCGCTTTTGCACGAGAGCGCCTTGAAAGGATATGAACCGGTGTGCCGGGCTTGTCCGAACAAACCACTGTATCCAAACGCAATTAAGGCCCTCCGCTTTAAGCTACGCCTCCGGCGCAAGACGGGAACGCATCCGTCTGTTAGCGCGCCGGAATGACGTGGCGCTGCGCCCTGGCGACGGTCGCCGGCACGCGCACATATTGCGCGACCCCAAGATCATGATCATAGTCGCCGAGGTGGAACTGCAGTCCGTTCAGGATCCGCTCACAGGAGTCGACGATCTTTTTGCGGTCCTTAATCGGGTTGCTGTGAAACAGCTCGTTGCGTGTCTCCTTGATGACGCGCATCGTGTCGTTAAACATGGTTTTCGTGAAACTGAAGCCGAGGACAGAGTCCGTGGCGAACATGTCGCGGATCAGGGGCCAATCCGCCTGCATAATCGACCAGAGGTCACCCAGGGTAAGGCAATAGTAGAACTCGTCGGTTTTGTTGTTTCCGGTAGCATTGTTGATATGCTGCTGATTGACCATATTGTCGAAAACTCGCCAGACAGCTTTCACGAAAGCTGGATTGACGGGCGTACCTAGAATGTTGGGAAAGGCAGTATAGGTCTGGCCGTTCTGCCGAGCATTGCGGATTAGCGTCCACCAGTCCATCCGCCCGAAGCGTTCTTCTAAATAATCGGCAAGCACCGAGCGCAGAGCGTTCTCCACCGCGAACACGAAGGGATAGATCGACGAAAACTCTTTCACCTTGCGGGTATAGATCCTGTGGATCACCAGCCTCTGCTCAGGTATGGGTATCTGCTGTAGAGCTTGGACCTGAACCCCTTCGCGGATACTATCGCGCAACAGGGTGGGGTTGAGGGTGCGCATATCAGCCTTGAAGTGATCCACCTGCTGCGGGGTGGGGACGAATGTCAGGTATTCACCCAGTAGCTGTGATGTCGGCACATGCCGCTTGGTGATGCTGGACACTTGCTTCCCCTTGCAATGCGAGTCTGTTTTCCCTATAACATAGCTACTCGCTGAGTGGTGGCACAATGGTGTTGCGAGCCCATGGCCTTACCATGGCACTTGGAGAGTCTAAACGGAATTTGGCTAGGCGTGGTCTTCAAAGACTGCGCCTTTAGTCATTCAGGGGTACTGCTGTGCTCTGATGTTCAACGATTTGGCATCCAATAGTGCATTCGCCTTGAACGGAATCGAACCGCTGACCCGTTGTTACTACGCGCCAATGGGAGACATGGCTCCGCATTTCGGTCGCGGTCGTGTCGGCCCCATCGCTGCAACGATAGGACCGATCCATGTCTTCGTGAAGCGTCAGTGGCCCCCCACCTTTGCGTTGGAGGTCCGTGCACCTGGAGTAAATCCGCGCACCCGCCCGGACCAAGCGATCAGAAGGGCGATGATCAGCAAAACGGTCAGCGCCCAGGGAAACGCCGTGGGCCCATACGCATCCAAAAGGATACCGCCAATGATTCCGCCACCTGCGATGGCGCCATTCCAGGCGACGACGTTCATCGACAGTGCAACGTCCGCACCATCACCCGCGGTGTCGGCCAGGGCGGTTTGCAAGAGCGTTGCGGCGCCGCCGAATGTCAGGCCCCAAATGGCAACGCCACCATATACCACCCAAGGCAACATCGAAACGATCCCGAAAAGCAGGGATACCAGTGCAAAGACGGCTAGACTGGTCAGCACGGTTGCTCGCAGGTGACGGTCGACCAGCTTTCCCGCCATCCAGATGCCGATGAGCGCGGCCAATCCAAATACCAGGAGAACAAGGTCGACCCGATCCCGCATCCCGGCCGACTGAACGAAGGGTGCGATATAGGTGTAAAGAATGTTGTGAGCGAGCATCCATGCAACGACAACGGAAAGGACCGATCGAACGCCGGGGGTAGAAAATACCCGAAGCAGGGGCAGTCGATCGCCCTTCTTCTGGCCTGGATAGTCCGGCACTTTCATTATGACCCAGCCGATCAGGATCAATGTCAATATCGACATGATCCAAAAGGCGGTTCGCCAGCCGACCTGCGCACCAAGCCATGTCCCCATCGGCACGCCAAGCGACAGCGCGATCGGCGTTCCTACCATAGCGATCGCCATCGCCTTCCCCTGTTGATGTGCAGGGACCATGCGTCGTGCATAGCCTGCCAAAAGGCTCCAAGCCAAACCAGCGGCAACGCCAGCAAAGAAACGTGCGAGCAATGTGAGTGTGTAGTTGGACGAAATCGCAGTCACAGTGTTGAAGATCAGAAACCCAATGATGGTGGACAGCAGGACTGTCCTGCGCCGCCAACTGCTTGTGGCAATGGTCAAAGGAATCGCCGCGAGCAGCGAACCGAGGGCGTAGACAGTCACCATCTGGCCAGCAAGGGATGGAGAAACGGCTAAACCCTCAGTGATCTGCGGCAGAAGCCCCGCGGGTAGGGTCTCTGTAAGAATACAAATAAAGCCAGTCATCGCCAGTGCCAGCAACCCAGCAACAGGCAATCGTTGGGTGTCCTTTTCAGATTCGGTAGTTTTCATTGATTTCATGGACCTCGATATATGGATCGGACGATCCAGATATCGACATCAAGCACCCTTGGCAAGATATTCTGGATCGAATAGTACAGAATCAATCACGGAGGCACGATATGGCTCGAACTGGGCGGCCAAGGGCGTTTGACAGAGACAAGGCACTGGATGCCGCGATGATCCTATTCTGGGAGCAGGGCTATGAGCCGACCTCTCTCAATCAACTGAAAGCCGCGATGGGAGACATTTCTCCGGCAAGTTTTTATGCGGCCTTCGGGTCTAAGGAAGCCCTCTTCGACGAGGTCGTCCTGCGCTATCAGGCCTCCTACGGGCGCGTAACTGCAAGCCTAAAGAATGAGGCTCTGCCACCACGCGAAGCTATCGAGACGGCTCTGAGGCTTTCCGCAAGGATGCAAACCGACAAGACGCATCCGCCAGGATGCTTAATGCTCCTGGGGGCCAACAACTGTGCGCCCGAAAATCGTCACGTAGATGATGTGCTCGCAGCGGATCGGATGCGAAATCGTGGGGGCATCGAAACCTGCATCAGGCGTGCAGTCGATGGAGGAGAGCTTGTCAGCACCACGAATGTACGTGGGTTGGCGACCCTGTTTCATACCTTCCTGATGGGTATCGCATTTGAAGCACGGGACGGTGCTGATGGCGGCGATATCAACGAAGCTGTGACAGCATTGATGCAGATATGGGATCGGCACATGGCGACGTGAGAGTGGCCTGGGCAAAGGGGCGGTACTGGATGACTGCTTCGGGGCGACTGCAAACCAATTGTGTTTAGCTAAGCTCTTGATGACACTCGAACCAGCGACCTGTAATTCTAAAGACTTAGGCGGACCAGGGATTGATAACTATCAATCCGGCAGCTTCAAATGGGCTTGTATCTCGGGTTGCGACCGCGAGATGGTTTTCTGCAGCCGTAGCAGCAATATATCCATCAGCCTTCCCGATCGCCTTTCCGGATGTTCGCCCGCTGGCCATCAGGTCCGCGTAGAATTGGGCGGTACCTACATTAAAGGGCAGAATGCGCCCTTCGAAAATTGGTAGAACTTCACCTTCAAGGCGATCGTGGAGAATTGTCTGACGCTTTCCCGATGGCATTGAGGCAATCCCGAAACGAAGTTCGGCAATTGAAATCGCGGAAATGAATAGCGTTTCGATGGCCTGTGCATCCAGCCAAGTCAGCACAGCGGTATCAGGAGCCGGCTTCCAAGGCTCAGATATTACATTAGTGTCGAGCAAGATCATTCGAAAGTCATCGGGACTGCCGGGGTGCTGTCGCGCTGTTGTTGCAGCGCTTCGACGTCGCTGTTTGACATTTCGGCGTCACGGCCAATGGCCGCGAGAAGCGAGCCGAGTTTCACGCGTCCATATGGACGAACAGCGGCTTCGAGAATGTCACGAATTTCGGCCTCGGTACTACGACCGTGGTAAGCTGCTCTTGCGCGTAACGCTCGATGAGTTTCATCAGAGAGGTTTCGTATGGTCACCGCCGCCATTTATCCGATCCTATCTATATTTTTGTTGTGATATCACTACCACGGAAATGATAGCATTTTCAAGTCGTGCTATGAGAAGGAAACGGGTAATTGTGCGCGTTCTTCCGCCTGGAGAGGAATCGAACCGGCGACCCGGCTACGGTCGCTTCGCTCAACCAAAAATTATCTCACAAAAACAGTAATATGAAACATCGTCAGCGACTGGTCTAAGTCACGGAGGCGAACGTGGGGTTTGGGGCCGCATTGACGGATATTGGACTGCGCCAGACGACCGCATGATCGGCTACTTCGACCAGCCGTCGCTTCTTGGTTGACTGATCTTCGATCCCTAAGTTGCTGTTCGCTAAATGGTGAAAGACGCTGCTTTCACCGCCAGTTATGGGCGCGCAAAACGCCTGAAGGATGGGTTCAAGCTTGAAGTGCGACCTGCGTTGAATACCGCGCAAATCTACCGCAGTTTTTCGTTTCTAACAAATCCGTCGTGTCGAGAAACAGGCTACCGAGATTGCGTAGTAAGGTGTCCGCTTTCTCGAAGTCAGCAAATGAGAAGATTTACGATTTACGTGCGTCGGCGTATGTAGGGTGCCATAGACTGCAAGTGAGTGTTTTAGGATGATTGGTAACCGTTTTAAAGAAGGACTTAGCAGGAGTGATCCGCAACTAGGCCTGTGGGTAAGCCTGTGCAACGCAGCCTCGGCGGAAATCGCGGCCGGTTCCGGGGCAGACTGGCTTCTAGTTGATATGGAGCACGCGCCGAACGAGATCTCGACTGTTGCGGATCAGTTACGAGCAGTTGGTGAAGCCGCCTCTGTCATAGTTCGCCCACCGACCTCAGAACCGGTAATTACAAAGCGTTTGTTAGATATCGGCGTTAAAACGTTGATGTTTCCTATGATAGATACCGCAGCGCAGGCCCGTGCAGCGGTAAGTTGGACTCGATATCCTCCGGAAGGGAAAAGGGGCATATCGAGTGTGGTCCGAGCCTCAAATTATGGTCGAGACACGGGCTATGTCGGGCGTACATCTACCGAAATATGCGTGATAGTGCAGGCTGAGACGCCGCTGGCCTTGGAAAACATTGAGGAGATTGCTGCGGTTGAGGGAATTGACGCGATCTTCATCGGACCCGGCGATTTGGCTGCATCAATGGGCTATCTCGGTCAGACTAATGCAGAGCCCGTCCAGCGCGCGATCGGCGAAGCGATAACGCGCATAAACAACGCAGGCAAAGGTTCTGGCGTGCTCGCCTACGGCCACGCGGCGACGACTAGAGCCATTGGCCAGGGAGCGGGTTTTGTCGCTGTAGGCGCGGACACATGGATACTCGCGCGCGAAACAAGTGCTCTGGTGGAGAGCTGCCGGTCGGGTTTTCCGGCCCGAAAGCCTAAGCCTTGACGTAGGGTATTTGCGGTGGAGGAGAACATGCCACGAAACTGTTAGTCTGCACATAGGAAGTACTGCTGGTCTTTTAGCCGTCCGTCACCTTTCGAATATTTGGATGGGACTTGCTCGATACTAACAGATGTGGAATCTGTTCCTTACATAAAATGATATGAAAGCATCACAGAAACGCGATGCCCCGCGCGATAGCTTCAAATGGCAATCTCTATAATTTGTAGGCCACTAGATTAAACTGCGTAAACAGCAAGTGAGACGATGGCGGCAGCATATTTTTTCAGAAATTAGTTGGCTTATGATAGGGTAACGAAGGCATGCCAGCAAAGTTGGCTGTGTTTGCCTGAACAGTTTGCGGCATTTCGCCACGCCAAATTCCTCGTTGTTTATGTCGCGATCGTTACTAATTCTAGCGCGTCAAAGCAGGCTCGATGGGACGTCTGCCGGTGAAGGGTTGGTCCGGATTTCACGGCGTCTAGGCCGAGGTCAGGCAGAATTTACACTTAATCTCCGCTGAGCAGAGTTCGCACCCTCCCTCTATTTTTCAATTGGTAAGCGAGCCATCACTCCAGCTATACGATCAGAACAAAACAGAAAGATCTCGCGAAGTGCGGCTGCGGTAGAAGTGAGTTTATTCTAAGAAGATAAACAGCCACGGTTGGTTATACGCATTAACCGCAATGGGGCTAGATTCGGTGGAGCGCGTCTGGCCGGCTCAGTGCAAGCAACATGGTCAGCGCATCGTCAGCGCCAGGGTCGCAATCGTAAAAGAAACACAGGGCCGCCATCTCTCATGGTCCTCAGCTACCATCGACGAGGAACCGGGCGGCGTCTGGTGCCCAGCCGAAACGCACGGTAGAACCGACAGCCACGTCGGCTGCCGTCGCAGGCGCGCGGGCAATGATTTCCTGTTCGCCGGCGTTGATGATGACACGCAGTTCCGAACCACCATAGACGGTTTCACGGACCAGGCCTTCGCAGAAGCCTTCACCAAGGGTGATGACTTCCGGCCGAACGACGATCGCACCTTTCGTACCATCGGCAGGCAACTCGCCTACGATCGGCAGCTTGCCGATGGTCGTTTCCAACACACCTGCCTTTACCGTGCCGCGGATGATCGACGACACGCCGATGAAATCCGCAACGAACAGGTTCTGGGGCTCGTCATACATCTGCCGCGGCGTGCCAAGCTGCGCGATCTTGCCGTCGTTCATCAGGCAGATGCGGTCCGAAAGCGCCAAAGCCTCCTGCTGGTCGTGTGTTACGAATATGATCGTCGCACCCGTCTCACGGTGAATCCGCTTAATCTCAATCTGCATCACCTCGCGTAACTTGGCATCAAGTGCGCCCAGCGGCTCGTCCATGAGGATGATTGCGGGATCGTAGACGAGGCAGCGGGCAAGCGCGACGCGCTGCTGCTGGCCACCGGAGAGTTGCGAGGGTGACCGCGCCGCAGCATGCGCGAGGCCTACGGTTTCCAGCGCCTTGGTCACCTTGGCGTCGATTTCGGCCTTCGGCAGGCTGCGCATTTTCAAAGCAAAACCGACATTTTCGGCGACCGTCATATGCGGGAAGAGCGCGTAATTCTGGAAGACGACGCCGATGTCACGCTTGTTGACCGGTGCGTGGGTCTGGTCCTTCCCATCGATTATAACGGTGCCCGATGTGGGCTCCTGCAGGCCGCAAATCAACTGCAAAAGCGTGGTCTTCCCTGAGCCGGATGGACCGAGCAGGGTGAGCAGCTCACCCTTGCGGACGTCAAGATCGACATGATCGAGCGCGATAGTCTGGCCGTAGAGCTTGGCAAGGCCGTTGACCTGAAGCTTGAGTTCCGAAGTGTTGGCAAGGGCAGCTGACATGTTGAATGTGGTTCCTTTTGTCGTGTTGGGATCGGAGGCGTTGCGCATGTCAGCGCGGCCTCGCCTTTTCAGCGATGACGAAGAGTACTGTCACCACCGCCACGATGAAGACCGAAGCCGCAGCAAGGGTCGGGGAAATGCTGAGAATGATATCGTCCCACATCTGCTTGGGCAGCGTCTGCTTGACGCCAGCACCGACGAATAGCGCGATGGTGAGCTCTTCGAACGAGTGCAGCAGGCCAAACAGAAAGGCTGCGATGGCTCCACCTTTGATAAGTGGCAAGAGGATGAGACGGATCTGCTGCCAGCCGTTCGCGCCGAGCGTTCCCGCCGCCTGCAGAAGACGCCAGTCGAAACTGCGGAACGTGGTCAACAGTATGACGAAGACGATCGGCATGGCCGAAAGCGTGTGACCGAGAATGATGCCGGTATTGCTCGCGATCAGGCCGACCTTTGCCAGCACGTAGAACAGCGACACACCAATAACGATATTGGGAACAATCATCGGCAGCATAAACGACAGGAAGATCAGGCCGCCAGCCTTTCGCTGCGTGCGTGCCAGCCCGTAGGCTGCCATGCCCGAGATTATGGTGGCGACGACACCGGTGATGATTGCGATCACGGCTGAACGGGTGGTTGCTCCCATCCATTGGTCGGAGCTCAGATAGGTCTGGAACCAGCGAAGCGAGAAGCTCTTCGGGGGAAATTCGAGGAAACTCGAGCCTGAGAAAGCCATGGGTGGAAATGCCAGCACTGGCACGATCAGGATCGCGATAACGATCCAGACGAACGTCGTGAAGACGCCACGTCCAAGGCGGGCGGGAAACAGGTTGGCGACGAAATCACTGACAACAGCACCGATCTCGATGACCGCGCCGCCAATGGCGCCGATAACGCCGCCGCGCCTGGTTGCCACCCCATGGCCTGAAGCGGCCGACATGCCGAAGAAGCGATCATAGACGGCTATGGTGATCAGTGTCACGCCAAGGAGAAGAGCTGCAAGGGCGCCGCCAAGCCGCAGGTTGAACAGCTGCTGAACCTGGGTAATCATCATCTGGCCGATGACAGTTTCTCGTGGCGACCCCAGAAGAGCCGGGGTAATAAAGAAGCCGAGTCCCATCACGAAGATCAACAGGCCAGCGGCCGCAACGCCCGGCATCGAGAGTGGCACGAAGATCCGCCAGAAGGACTGGCTTCGGCTGGCACCCATGGTCATGGCGGCAGGAATCAGGCGACCATCAATCGACAACATTGTGGGCAGCATGGTGAGGATCGCAATAGGCAGCATGGCATGGGCCATGCCGAAGATGACCGCGCCGCGGCCGTAGAGGAGGTCGAGTTGGGTATCAAAACCCATGCCAGTCAGCATCTGCGCAACGATGCCCTTACGCGCAAGCAGGACTATCCAGGCGAAATTCTTTAGGAGCGGGCTGACCCAGAAGGGCAGCAGCACGAGCCACATGGCCAAACGCCGACGACGCTCGTCCATGCCGGCGAGCCAGACGGCGATCGGGTAGCCGACCAGTAGGCAGACGAAGGTTACCTGCGCCGAGATGGAAAAGGTATTGGCAAGCACCTTCACGTAAACGCCAGCGGAAAACATTTGCCGATAAACGCTCAGGTCGAAAGCGCCGGACTTCGGATCGACGAACGATTGCCAGATCAGCGCGCCAGCCGGCAGGATCAGCAAGAGAGCCATGTAGGCGAGCCCCGGCAGGGTCAGCCAGAGGCTATCCGCCCGAAGGCGCTTCCGTGAGAAGGTATCTTGGGCGGCAAATTCAGCCATGAAAATCCCGTTTGTTGAAATGACCCGTTCTGCATAGGGCAGAACCGAGCCATCCATTGTCAGACATGCAGTCCCGCCGAAAAGCGGGGCTTAAGCTCAGATGGTTGGTCCCGCTGGAAATCAGCTCAAAATCCACTGCTCGAAGCGCTGGGTCAGAGCATCCTGGTTTTCTGACCAGTAGCCAGCGTTCAGAACTGCGAGACCCTTGATGTTATCCGGAGCCGTCGGCAGCAGCTGCGCCTTTTCAGCGCTCAGGTGTTCATAAGCCTTCATGTTCGTCGGACCGCATGCAAGGATGTCCGTATAGGCGGCCTGGCGCTTGGCATCCAGGCACCATTCAATGAACTTGCGGGCCAGATCGGCCTTCTGCGTGTTCCCAGCGATGGTCCACCCGTCGATGTTGAACAGGCCGCCGTTCCAGACAATGCCAGCCGGTGCGCCGGCATTGATGGCTGCTTGGGCGCGGGTCGACCAGGTCGACATCATGTCCAGTTCGCCGTTCTGGAGAAGCTGGGTCGCGTGAGCGCCTGAAGTCCACCAGATGTCAATGCTGGACTTGACCTTGTCGAGGCTCTTGAATGCGCGATCGACGTCGAGCGGATAGAGCTTGTCGAGCGGAACACCGTCCGCGAGCAATGCCATTTCCAGCGTCGTAACCGGGCTGCGCCACAGGCCACGACGGCCCTTGAAAGCTTCCACGTTCCAGAAGTCGGCCCAACTGGTCGGAACCGTCTTTACGGTATCCTTGCGATAAGCCATAGCGAGCGCAAATATCGCGACGCCAGCAAAATCCTTTTCGAACGTGTGCGGCGCAAAGTCGGCCTTGTTGGGCACCTCGATGTTGAGTGGCAACATGTAGTTGTCGCCAAGCTTTCGGATCCGCAGCACGTGTTCAGGCGTCATTAGCGCAACATCGAACAGCTTGGTGTCGGTATCGATCGCCATCTTGAATTGCGGGATCGGATCAGGCTCGTTGGTGTTGGTCTGGATCGTGACACCCGTCTCAGCCGCGAAAGTGTCGTAGAAGGCGACCTTGAAACCATCGTAAAAGGCGCCGCCCATATCGCGCACGACCAGTGTTTCGCCAGCAAATACGCGGTTACCTTTCAGAATGACCGGAGCTGCAAGCGCCACCGCAGCAAGCCCGGTAGTCGCCCTCATGAAACCACGGCGTGACATATTGTTATTCATTTTTACCCTCCGGCGTTTTATTTGACCTTCGTCAGCTTTACTGTTCCCGCCGCAGCGGCTTCGGTAAATTACATTTTTCCGTGCATCTGCTTTGGGACATGCGAAGCAAGCGGCCGACGGCTTGCGCAAAACCGAATGAGAGCGTCGGCGAGTACGGCATCACAAAGGGCAAGCTGCGTTTCCTCGATGAATTCGTCCGGACGGTGCCCCTGATCCATGCTGCCAGGACCACAGATTACTACGGGAACGTCAAGCGCCTGCGCAAACAACCCCGCCTCGGTACCAAAGCTGACGCGGCAGACCCTTGCCCCCTTCGGCAAGCATGAAGCAAAAGCCTGAACGACTGGATGGCCGACATCAATCGAGTGTCCCGGATAGTTGCCGGTGATCTCGATATTGATCGATGCTTCCCTGAAACGTTCCTTATGCGGGGCGACGGCTGCGGCACCCGCTTTTCGGATTTGTTCGACCAGACCCAGAGGATCGTCAGCCGCCATCATGCGGCATTCCATCAGCAGTTCCGCCTGATCCGGAACCAGATTGACTGCGGTTCCGCCCGACAACTTGCCGACATGCACCGTTGCGTATGGTACCGAATAGCCGGGTTCGCGCGAGCCGCGAACCTCGATCTCGTCCTGCAACTTCCGCAAGCCCGATATGAAGTCTGTGGCGATATGAAGGGCATTGAGTGCCAGCGGGGCTTCAGCGGAATGGCGTGGAACGCCCCTCACCTTTACATTGAAAGCCATCTTGCCCTTGTGGCCGAGACCAAGCTGCATCGACGTCGGCTCTCCGACGACGACAAGGTCCGGCAGGATGTTCCGCCCGGCAATTTCCTCCAGCATCGGCCGGACGCCGACGCAGCCGATCTCCTCATCGTAGGAGATTGCGAGCCACAACGGCGCAGCTAGGCTTTTAACATCGGTCGTCTGAGCCAGTGCCACGGCGGACGCGACAAAGCCTTTCATGTCGGTCGTGCCGCGCCCGTAAAGTTTGCCGTCCATGCGGGTCAGGCTGAACGGTGGAACGGTCCAGTCCTGACCTTCAACCGGCACCACATCAACATGTCCAGAAAGCATAAGCCCTCCCGGCGCGTCCGGGCCCAGACGGACCAGAAGCGCTGCCTTTTGGCCGGTCGCATCACAGAATCGCTCGCAGATGGCACCCGCATCCGTCAGCGCCGTCTCGATCTCGTTGATCAGCGGCAGGTTCGTGTCGGAACTGACAGTGGGATGCGCCACCAGCCGTTCCAGCCATTCCTGCGTGGAACTCACAATGCTGACTCCGCTTGGTCCATCGCCGTGTTGATTTCGACGATGAGACCCGCAACGTCGACTTCCGGAATGGAAACGCGAAGACGGCGCTCAAGCGAGGTAAAGATGCCGAAGAACGAGTTGGAGCAATGGTTGAGCATGCGCATTGCATCCTCTTTCGAAATATTGCAGCGGTTCGTCAGGTAGTTGCAGATATGGTCGCAGGCGATCGTGTTCGGTAGGACGTAAGCCGGCTGGGTATCGTAGGCGATGCGACGGAAAGGAAGGACCGAAGGCTTGATCGTCAGCTCAGCCGACAGCATCGGATCGCGCGAAGAGGCACCGACCACCAGCCGTGCTTGGACACCTTCCAAAACCCAGCGACCGAGCGCCGGATCCCAGATCGCCAAATCAGACCCTTTGATGGCGATTTCAATCCGCTTGCTTTCGCCCGGCACCAGCACCGGCTTGGCAAAACCCTTGAGTTCCTGCGGCGAACGCTTGAGGCGATTGCTGGCCGCCTGTAGATACAGTTGCGCCACTTCGGCTCCCGTCCGGTCTCCGGTATTCGTGACGGTAAAAGCAACGGTGAGTTCATCCTTAAAACCAATTTCAGCGGACGATAGGCTGAGGTCAGAGTAAGCGAAACTGGTGTAGCTCAGGCCATGGCCGAAGGCGAACAACGGCTCTGTCTCGCGCAGATCGTAGGCGCGGTATCCGACATGGATGCCTTCGCCATAGACATGAACGCCGTTTTCGCCCGGATAATGCAGGAAGCCGGGGACGTCGGAGAGACGCTTCGGGAAAGTCACGGACAGCTTGCCGGACGGATTGACCTTGCCGGTCAGTACGTCGGCAACGGCACCACCCATGGCCTGGCCGGAGTAGAAGGTGACGAGTACCGCCTTCACCGCGTCGACCCACGGCATTTCCACCGCATCTGGGCAGGCGATCACGACCGCCACCTTTTCCGAAACTTCGGCGAGAGCTGCGATCATCGCATCCTGACCGGGGCCAAGCGCCAGCGTGGTGCGGTCTGAACCTTCACCGTCATAGGCGCCTTCGGTCGAGGTATAGACCAGAACCAGATCCGCCTTGCGCGCAAGCGCCAGGGTCTCGGTATCGGCTTCTTCGCGGAATGTCAGGACGTGGCTTGTGCCCAGCGCCAGTTCCAGCTGTTCCAGCGGTTGGTCCACCATGGTCGGGATCGTCGTGGCGCAACCGGACCCCTGAATCACCGGCGTTCCGGCGTCGCGACCGACCACCAGGATCGTATTCATCTCCGGCCGGATGGGCAACAGACCTTCGTTGCGCACCAGAACCATCGAGGCCGCGGCCATCGCACGCGCTTCGGCATGATGTTCCTCGGATGTGTAGACTGGCACCGGCTGGCTGGCGCCTTCATTGCAGCGATCGATCATCGCGAGCATCCGACGGCATGACAGGTCCGCGACCTCGGCCGGTACAGCGCCGCTGTCGAGTGCAGCGAGAAGATCAGCCTTGCGGCGCGGACTTTCCGGCATGTCGAGATCGCCACCGGCCATCAGCGAGACCGGACGGTCCTTGATGCCGTGCCAGTCGGAGACGACGACGCCATCAAACCCCCAGTCGTCACGCAGGACCTCGTTAAGAAGCCAAGGATCCTGCGAGGCCTGAACGCCGTTCAGGCGGTTGTAGGAGGACATGACCGTCCAGGGCCTGGATTGTTTGATGGCGATCTCGAAACCCTTGAGGTAGATTTCCCTTAGCGCACGCTCTTCAATAACGCTGTCCATCGTCGTGCGCTCGACCTCGGAATTGTTGCAGGCAAAATGCTTGAGCGAGGTTCCAACACCCTGCGACTGGATGCCCTCGATCACAGCTGCCGACAATTTTCCCGTGAGTAGCGGGTCTTCCGAATAATATTCATAGGAGCGTCCGGCCAGTGGCGTCCGGCGCAGATTGATTCCGGGTCCGAGCAGCAGATGGACGCCCATGGCGCGGCACTCCTGGCCAAGCAGGACGCCAAGCCGCTGCATCAGCCCCTCGTCCCAGCTGTTGCCCATCGCCGAACCGTTAGGGAAGCAGGTTGCCGGTTTCATTTCGCCCCAGGCGATGGCGACGTCGCTGGCACGCTGGTTGACCACCGACAGGAAGGCATCGAGATCCATACCGCCGCGCTCGTCGCTATCGATCTGCGGGATCGAATAGCGTACCCCGTAGGTGCCGTCGGTCATGACGATCGGCTTGATGCCGTAGGCGGGAACCGCTGCCGTCTTCCACATGCCGAAACCGGAAAGCAGATCGACCTTTTCATGGTTGGTCATCTTTTCAACAATTGATGCGACCGTCTGGTTTGCGGACTGTTTCTTATCTTGCATTCTGGACTCCGTGATGCGGGCATTCACCGCTGGACAGGCGGTGTTTGGCGCACACTGTCAGCCGGCGATCAAAAAGAAAAATAGGATAATCAAAACTGATGCTTTGAAAAAAGCGAGCCTAGCTCTTGCTTGTCCGACGCAGGTTGAGGATCGGGGCTTCCATGCCGGGCACGTAGTTGTCGGAAATCAGATTGCTGCAATGCTCTTCAAAAGTCCGCACCAGCCGGGTGGAGACCTGCTGGTTGACACGGATCAGTCCAATGCGCATCGGTTTATGCTCACCTGACAAACGCAGACTGACAAGCCGCCGACCATCCAGGGCGGCTTTGTTCTTGGGCCGGACATTGGCGAGCGTGTAACCGTAACGGCTGGCGACCATCGTGCGGATGACTTCCTGATGCTGGATCTGCGCTACAATGTTCGGGTTGGCACCGGCGGCGGCGAAAAGCCCTAGAAAATAATCCCGGGATAGGGGCAGATCGAGCAGTATGAACTCATGCTCCTCCAGTTCGGCAAGCGAGATTGCAGAACGTTCCGCCAACGGATCGGTCTCTGCGACCTGCACATAGGGAGGCAGTTCGGCAAGGGGGGTAAACTCGAAACCCTCGGGAACCGACAGATCGTAAGAGAGTGCAATATCCAGCTCGGCACGCTCCAGCCGCGCCAGCAGCGTACGATGATCCGCGACTGTCGGACGGACAATTGCGCCTGGATAGGCAGCTTTGAAGCTTTGGCTCACTTCCGGCAGCAACATGGGTGCAAAGGTCAAAAGACAACCAAGTGACAGCGTTCCGCGGATCTGGTCCGTTGCCTCGGATGCGGTCGTGTAGAGGTTCTGGACCTGCTCGATCACAGCCTTGGCCTGCAGCAGCAATTTCTGGCCGGCCGGGGTGAGCGACAGGCCCTGCGCATGGCGACGCAAGAAGAGCTGGGTGTTCAATTCGAGCTCTAGCTGCGAAATCGCGGTCGAGATCGAAGGCTGCGATACATGGATGCGATCAGACGCAAGTGTAATCGAGCCAGCTTCGGCCGTGGCAATGAAATATTCCAGCTGACGCAGTGTGAAACGCATGTGAGGCCCCGATCCAGATATCGCTCCCGACGACCGCCGGGTCAACGGATGCCGATACGAAAGGGTGCGCAAGCAAACTTACTATTTGCCGCTCGGTAAAATGTAAATGTTTTCCCTTTGCCCGCTCTACCGTCAGTCGCAAAGGCTGGCGGCCCTGCTTTCGGCAATCCTAACCAATGCTGCAGCAAATCGTAATTTTCTGAATGCCAACCTTTCGCTAGAGCGGAACAATCGCTGATGCCGATCGGCAGGTCTTTGGCCAAACAGAAAAGGACGAATGCATGTCAGTCGAGAGAATTCATACCCTGGTCGTCGGAGCTGGTCAGGCAGGCGTGGCCATCAGCGAACACCTGAGCCGAAATGGCGTTGACTACATCGTACTTGAGCGCGGCCGCATTGCCGAGCGTTGGCGTTCGATGCGCTGGGATTCATTGGTTGCCAATGGTCCGGCCTGGCACGACCGTTTCCCGGGCATGGATTTTCCGGGTCACCCGGACGCATTCGTGCCGAAGGATGGCGTCGCCGATTATTTTGCGGCCTATGCCGATATGCACAAGGCTCCGATCCGCTGCGGTGTTGATGTCACAGCGGTCGAGCGACTTGAGAGTGGTCCCGGATTCCGCGTCGAAACAACCCAAGGAGTGATCGAGGCCCTCAACGTGGTTGCCGCTACAGGACCGTTTCAAAAGCCGAGCATCCCGCCGATTGTACCTGCGGATGCTGGCGTCAGGCAGATGCATTCCAGCGAGTACCGCAATCCGTCCCAGCTTTCAGAAGGCACCGTGCTGGTCGTCGGGGCCGGTTCATCGGGTGTGCAGATTGCCGAGGAACTGATGCTGTCCGGCCGCAAGGTCTATCTTTCCGTCGGTCCGCATGATCGCCCTCCCCGCGCCTACCGCGGCCGCGATTTTGTGTGGTGGCTCGGCGTTCTCGGCAAATGGGATGCGCAGGCGCAGGCTCCCGGCTCCGAGCATGTGACCATTGCCGTCAGCGGCGCCCACGGTGGTCGGACAATCGACTTTCGCCGCCTGGCATCCCAAGGCATGGTGCTCGTCGGCATGACTGTCGCCTACCGCGACGGATCGCTTTCCTTTGCGAACGATCTTGCCCACAACCTTGATCGCGGTGACCAGAACTACCTGTCGCTGCTCGACGAAGCAGATGCATTCGTTGCCCGCAACGCACTCGATCTTCCGCCGGAACCCGATGCGCGTATTCTCGGACCCAAGGTCGATTGTGTCACCAACCCGCTGCGCGATCTGGACCTACGCGATTCCGACGTTCGCACCATCATCTGGGCGACAGGTTTCACATCGGACTATAGCTGGCTGAAGGTCGACGCCTTCGACGGGGCCGGTCATCCTAAACACCAGCGCGGTGTCTCTACCGAAAAAGGGATTTATTTCCTCGGTCTTCCATGGCTCTCCGGCCGCGGTTCCAGCTTCATCTGGGGTGTCTGGCACGATGCCAAGCATGTGGTTGACCACATCCTGATCCAGGACACTTACCTCGCCTACGCGCCGCAACCCTGATCGACCGGTAGAGACCTACCGGCATCCCCCGCATGAACAATCCGATGGAGAAAAGAATGGCACATACGCGCATTCGCAAGTTCAACACCAAGGAAAGTTATCCCGAGCAGAAGCTCGATAACGACCTCAGCCAGGCCGTTGTCGCGCGCGGCACGATGATCTTTCTGCGTGGCCAGTGCCCGCAGGATCTGGATACGGCTAGGAACATCGATAGCCACGATCCGGTCGAGCAGACCCACAAGGTAATGCAGAACATTCGCCAGTTGGTGCAGGAATCTGGCGGGCAGATGGAGCATGTCACTAAGCTCGTCGTGTATCTGACCGACGTTCGCCACCGCGAGGCGGTCTACCGCACAATGGGCGAGTATATCAAAGGCGTCTTCCCGGTCTGCACCGGCCTCGTCGTTGTTGCATTGGCACGGCCGGAATGGCTGGTGGAAATCGATGCGACGGCTGTCATCCCCGACTGAAACGTTTTGGTCGACGGCATCCTGACACACCGATGCCGACTACAGACCGGCCGACATCCCATCACGTTGATACAGGAGTTCCCATGACCTTCTCCATCGTCGCTCGTTGCGAGCAGACCGGCCAGTTCGGTGTAGCGATATCGTCTTCCTCTCCTGCCGTAGCCGCCCGCTGCGCCTGGGCGCGTGCTGGTATCGGTGCCGTCGCGACGCAGAACGTCACCAATCCTGCGCTCGGACCGAGAATGCTCGACGAACTTGCTAAAGGTGCGAGCGCACCGGACGCCGTAGCGACGGCGAGACAGAGCGATGAGTTTCCAGGCTATCGTCAGTTGTTGGCGGTTGATGCGCAGGGTAGCATTGCCATTCATTCGGGCCCCAATGCTCTTGGAACCTGGACCTCGGCGGCGGGTCGCCAGTGTGTTGCCGCCGGCAATCTTTTGGCCAATGACAGCGTGCCCAAGGCGATGATTGAGTCCTTCGAGGTGACTCCGGGTGCTTTGGGAGACCGGCTGATCGCCGCGCTCAGCGCAGCAGTCAACGCGGGCGGTGAAGCAGGTCCAGTCCGATCTGCAGGCCTGTTGATAGTAGACAAGGAAATCTGGCCATATGCTGAATTGCGGATCGATTGGCTCGAGAAGGGCTGCCCTATCGCAGCGGTTTCCCGTGCTTGGGAGGTCTACAAGCCGCAGGCACAAGACTACGTGACACGAGCTCTTAATCCCGTGGCTGCGCCATCTTATGGTGTGCCCGGTGACGAGTGATACCGCTTGTCGTCACAACATACGGTGGGCGGTTCAGGGCTACAGAGGGTTGGTCGAGGATGTCTCAATGGCGGCACCTGCTGACAATCGGAACGGCTGGTCTTGAATGGAGTCGAACTGTCGAACCGCTAAGTTTAAACCAAATGAAAAATGAATGATCAGATAAATCACAGAAGCTTAGTGTGCAGTGAACTGGGTTCGACTGGCGATAACTTGGCGTTATAAACTGAGAACGCTGTCCAATCCCAGAGAATGCGAGCCATTCGGTGATCGCCTGATCGAACTCCTCTGTTGAGGTCTCCCGGTTCTTGATGAGCCACTCATCTCGTTGTAAAATGACAACTCGTTGCGGCCATACCGCAGAAATCAAGAGGAGCGACCATGCCGACTGGTACCGTCAAATTTTTCAACGACGACAAGGGTTTTGGTTTCATCACGCCCGAAAGCGGCGGACAGGATGTCTTCGTACACGTGTCTTCCTTGCAGCGAGGTGGCTCTCTTCGTGAAGGAGACAAGGTCAGCTTTGAGATTGGTCAGGACCGCAAAACCGGCAAATCGAAGGCTGAGAACGTCAGTGTGCTTTAGTCCTTAAAAGATTGTCTCACACCGAGCGACGGTGCGCCACCGGTCCCAGTGACCTTGCTCCCAGGATGTGTCTTGGACTGGCTGGAATTTCGGCAGAAAATCGAGCCTAAGAGAGGGTCGGGCCAGAGGGCGGCGAGCGGCTCCGGCCGGCCCCGAATGGCTCACCATCTGCACGATTTGTTGCGAAAGCGCAGGCACAGTTGGCGACGTGTTTGACCTTGATTGGTTGAGCAATCATAGTGCGTGCCCGGCGCGCTACTCAATTCCCCTCGCTTAGTTTCCTGATAGCATCCGCGAAACTCGTCGGCGCTTCCTGCGGCACGTTATGCCCGACCCCAGGCAGTACGCGACGGTCGTAGAACCCGGCGAACTTTTGAGTATCCTCGTCTTTTTGTGAAGGAGGATCAACACCATCGTCGGCGCCAAGCACCACAATGCTCGGAACCGCAATATCGGGTTGGCGCGCTAGTCTCGCCTCGATTTCTGCATAGGCCGGATCGCCTCCAATGACGCCATAGCGATGGCGGTAGGAGTGAATCACCACATCTACGAAGTCGGGATTGTTGAACGAGGCTGCGCTTCGCTCGAACGTCTCGTCACTGAAATGCCAGGACGGCGACCAAGTCTTCCATAAAAAGCGAGCTATCTCGGCCCGCTTCTCGTCTAGGCCTTTGCGACCGCGCTCTGTGTGGAAGTAATATTGATACCAGTGGCGTGCTTCCTGATCCGGCTTTCCCGGATTGGCGGCGCCAGCGATGTCTTGGATGTTGTAGCCCGTACCGGCACTCAAAAGGCCGATCACCCTCTCGGGCCACAAGGCAGCGACGATGCAGGCGGCTCGGCCACCCCAGTCGTAGCCCCCGAGGATCGCCTTTTCGATGTAGAGGCTGTCCATCAATGCTAGCAGATCCGCGCCTGCTCCCCTGACCGCGGCGTTTCCTGTAACAGAAACCGGGTCGGGCCGTAGCCACGCAAAAATGGAATGATGCAATGGTGGCCAGCGCCAGCAAGATTGGTCACCACCTCATCATAGGCATGAGCATCGTAGGGAAAGCCATGAAGAAGAATGGTCGGGATCCCGTCCGATGGCCCCGCCTCATAATATGCGACATCAAGCACGCCTGCGGACACCCGTTTCAAAAGAATTGTCTGTGACATAAGCACCTCCCCTTGCTCTCAGCGCCAGAACCTCTTGGCATCGAGGACGTCGTCCAGCGCTTCTTGAGCCGCTCTGATCAGCTTCGCCTTGTCGGCATGAACGATCAGGTCATCCGCTCCGGCAAGACCCCGCAAACCATGCTCGTCGAGGACCTCAGGGCCGGTTGCCAAATCATTCAGAGCGCCGAGCTCGTCCTGCAGCGCTTCCATCGCAACAACGAAACGCTTGTACCGCCGCATGCCTCGTTTGTCAGGGAACAGAGAGCGGAAGAATTCCGCGGCATAGCGAAGCTTTTTCGCATCCTTGCGAGCCTCATGACGATGCTCATCGTCCACGCCAGACAGATCCTGACCATGCTTCTTGAGTTTTTTGCGCGCCTTGTCGAGCGCCTCGCCGGCAAATTGCCCGGCTGGACGCTCGCGCGCGTCTGTCGTCGCCGCATCGCTCAAATAGTCGCCACAGTGAAGCCACTCATTATAATCGAGCATGAGCGCCCGCGCCCGAGAGCTGTCGAGTGCCTCGATGACGTTGTCATAGGCGGCGGTTCTTTTTTCGGCGAGAGTGTCGCGCAGCTCACCTGCCTCGGCTTTCGGCAGAAGCACGTCGATATTTCTCGCTTCCCCGAGAACGTCAGCCAGCCACCGGAACTCGGCCGATAGTCTTTTCGCCTCGTCATCCTGCAGCATCGGCCTGAACAGGGTGATGGCAGAGCGGAGACGTCGTAGCGCGACACGAGCCTGGTGCAGCGAGTCTTCGTTTCTCCTGCTGCGCAGGATTGTCTCATTCAAACGAAACTGTCGGAAGCACGAGGAGGCAATCGTCTGGAATGCTTGGCAGGCACTAGCCCCACGATCCAACTCGACCGGATCGGCTTTGACGACAGCGCGCTCGGCCTCCAGCAGACGAAACCCTCTCTCGGCTTTCGACAGGACCCCGAACCGGACCGGTACGATGCCTTCGATCTTTCGGGCCAGGGAGAATAGATCCTCCGGTTTCCCGTCCTTAAGTTCCAACTCCAGCTCGATGATCGGGGCTTCGCGGTCGACAGATCGTACCGATCCCCGGTCGAGTGCGACCTCAATGTTCGAACCGTTCTCTGTGACGTTCCAGATCCGCCGCTCATTGACGACGTCGAACTTGGGCCAGACATTGTTTGCCTGGTCGCCGAACTCGTTGATCAAGGGGCTTGTCATATCAATCACCGGGGTATCGCCGGTGACAGCGGTTTCCCATTCGCTCCGTGCGAAGATCGAGGCGCTTGGACCTGTCGCCTTCACGGTTTGCGTCCTCGCATCGCCGACCTTTCGGATCCGGAGCGTGAAGCCTTCCGCAAAAAATGCATTGTCACTGGTGTCGAAATAGGTTGAGGTCTGTTGGACCGTTTCATCGGGATCGCCAAGTAGGTTCGATGACATAAGACGCTCGAAACCGGCAGCATCAATTTCAAGTTTCAATTCGACTTCAGCCAATGCCACGCTCCTTGGTGTAATGCTTGACTGTTGAACGCCCGTCAGGTCGGTATAGTTCATCTTCCTGTAATCGTTATGACTGTAGCAAGGCCGCGTAAACATGAGACGGACATAAAAATGAGACGCCCCACCCAACAAAATAGCCATGACACGCACGGCGTTATCATTGAACAGGCTGGCGCTCTTTGTCTTCGTGTATCGCCCAAAGGCGAGCAGGAAATCCTTCTTGTCGGAAGTCGGCGCAGTGGACGATGGGGCTTGCCGAAAGGTCATATCGAGCCTGGAGAAACGTCTTATGAAGCTGCGGCGCGTGAGGCCTTTGAAGAGGCAGGTATCCGAGGCGAAATATCCGATACGATCGCTGGATCATTCGTCTATTCGAAAGAGAGCAGCCCCAACCGCTACAGGGTGATTGTCCATCGGCTTGCCGTCAGCTCGATTGATGACGCCTATCCCGAGCAAGGGCTTAGAGCAAGGCAGTGGTTCACCCACTCGGATGCCGCGAATGTCGTCGGCCACGAAGGCCTGCGTGAGCTGCTGCGAACATTGTGCTGACGGGGATGCGGTGCTGTGTCAAAGGCGGTAAGCTTACGTCGCCCGGTGGGTTCGAGGCCACCCGGTTCAGTCAATGGCAAGACCGATACGAGCCTTATCCTTCGATACCATGATCGTCACGATCCGTCCCGAGACGCTTTGCGCGGAGACGAACCCGTTCTCCCCCATCTGTCCTGGAAACCGGCTGTCGGCCGAGTTGTGACGGTTGTCACCCAGGACGAAGTAATGGCCTTCCGGCACCTCGAACGGGCCTGCATTGTCCATGCCGACGGATGAAGGTGCATCACTCATTCCAATCCGGTAGCGCCGCCCGCCGGGCGCGGTTTCCTCCAACACTCTCACATCCTTGTCGAAAATATCCTTGAATGCGCCATCGATCCGCGCCTGCGGAAGGGCATCCCCGTTGATGAACACCACGCCGTCGCGCAGTTCGACGGTTTCGCCGGGCAGGCCGATCAGGCGCTTGACGTAGGTCGTGGGCTTGTCGGTATAATTCTGCACGGTTTCGAACGTGATGATGTCGCCCCGCTTCGGCGTCTCGCCTTCGGCATAGCCCTTCCGGACAACCATTTCGCGTTCGAGCAATGTTGGCGCCATCGATGTCGACGGTTGCACGAATACATGCAGGCCGCAAAAATCCCGACGAAGGCGTTCTGCGTTACAATCGGATGGTGCCACCGCTGCGAGACCCGCCGCCGCCTTTCCGGCCAGGATGGCCAACTGCTTGGGATCGCTCTCCCAGGCCCCGCCTTGCGCAAGATAGAGCGGATAGGCAGGCAGGATAAAGGCCGTGAACTCTTGCACCAATTCAGACGGCACCTGCGCCGTTGCGGGCATCGACATCGCCACCACGGCCGCCAACGATATCGCGTAAATCCGAACCTGCACCATCACCGATCTCCGTTGTCTCCGTTCAAAATAGTCTATCACGCAACCCACGAAGTGGATGTCTCGAGTATGCCCGGGATAGGCGTTCACATCCATGCTGATTGCCGGAATCATTGTATCGTCCTATAGAAACCTGGTCGGGCAGTCGCCGCGGCACGGCCAGTGCGGGTTGAAAAGCCCGCGACGGTCGCACAATTTGGAGTGAGGATGTCACAACAGCCGCCCCATAACTCGGTTCCAAAAATCTGGCGGTCTGCTGACGAGTCCGCTTTTCGGAAAAGCTTCTCCTTGGAACTCGATGACCATCTCGACATCCTGCACAGGTCCCGTCAGTTGCTGCCCACTGGCGTGACGGTCGCGTCGGCCGGCCTGGCAGGCCTGTTCGTCTCGTTGATCACCAATTGCGACAAATGGCAGAGCGGCCAATTCGCCATGTTCGCCATCTATGTCGGAGCCACAGTCATCGTCTGTGTCGGGCTCAGCTATCTGCTGCTCTCGCCAGGCAGGACCCTGCTCAGATCCATGTATCGCCGACGGCTGGCGAAAGCCGGCCTTATCGGAAAGCCGGTCGACTCCACCGTGGACGCAGCGGGCATCAGCTACACAGTCTTGGGTCAGACCGTTACGTGTACGTGGGATTCGCTCTACGCCATCGAGGAAGATGCCGGAACTTTTTATTTCTGGATGTCAAAAACCGTTTAGCACCCATGGCCTTCACGGGTGTTTGGCTCGGAAGAGGAGCGTCAGGATTTTCGAGTCAAAGTCTTGAGTTGGTCGGGACAGGCCTTTTCGGAGCCGGTCCTGGCTAGGATGGGAGCGGCAGATAGAGCTAACCTGCCGGAAAAAGTCAGATGACAGAGTAAGACAATGGATCCTACTCGTCATCGCCACCTCAGCCCCGGGTTTCGATAATGCCTGCGGATGACATACCATCCGCAGTGCGTCCCAGTCTTTGCTCAATCGGAACTGGCGACCGAGGGCGGTCTGATATCCTTGGCTGAGCGATCAGCGCTGCTGCTATTATTGAATTCTTGCGAGGCCTGCTGATTGGCCTCGATTATCTCGAGTTCGACCGAACAGATGGATGACGCGCGACTTCGTTTTCACAGCACCTGTCGAATTTCCGGGCGTCGTTGCATGTGAACTCGAGCGCTTCAATCTGCACCCTTACCCGAGCGGGTGGGAGCGACCGCTGCTCTTCGTGTTCGCACGAGATGCTGACAGGCCATGGGAAGCCGAAGCGATGTTCGCGGAGGTTGCAGCGGATCTGATCGGGCCGAACGGTCCAGACGAATGGTCTCTAGCCCCCGTTCAAGTGCTTGGACGCGAAGGACGCTACGGCACGGGGACCGGGCCGTCCGTGACGGCAGGTGTGACCATCGTTCGGGGTCGGGACGATCGCCTGTGGGCATTCGGCTGGCGCGCGGCAGCGAGCGAAAGAGACGCTGTCGAGACGGGTTTCATTGCGCTTATGCAAGGTCTGCAAGCGCGCAGTGATCGCATCGGCGAAAAAACGCTGCGGTCGCAGTTTCACAGCCAAGAAAAGATCCGCCAACTGACCATACGGGCCATCGATGCAGGACAAGGAGCCAAAACTATCGATCCCGATGCTGCGGATATCGTCTGGGACGAACGCTTCGCTGCAGCCCTTGGAGAAAGCGACACGGCGACGGTGTCGCAGCTCTGGACGGACGCGGTTGCGCTGGTGGAAGAGCCTTTCGGCGAAGAGGCGCCCTCGGCTGCCAGCCGTATCGGCGGAGGGCCTGACCTGCCGGCGGGCGTGTGGCCGAGCAATGAGCGCGGAATGCGTCATCCGTTTCTGATGCAGATCAACCTCGCCGAGATCAAGGCGGCGTGCGGACCGATGCAGCCTCTGCCGGACGAGGGTCTTTTATCCTTTTTCGTGCACGACGATGCCCTGCTTCTCGATGTCGTCTACACGCCGCCCGGCGCGTCTCTTGTGCGTAATCCAATGACGGAAGCCACCATCGAGGCCTCTGCCGCCGCAGTCGCGATTGCCGCGGATTTCGACCCCGATACACATACGGGCACCTTGCCGCATACTGAAGGAGACCTGGTGACGGCTGAATTGATGGGCGACGGAACGCTCAGCTTTGCGCATACACCTGATCCTGTCTGGGCAGTGGGCGCGCCAGGGACCAAATTCGACGCACTGTCGGACGAGCGATGGGCAACGACGGCGTACGCACGCCTAAGACCCCGGCGAACCCGATCCTTCGATGTTGCGGCTGCCGAAACGAAGATCGAGGAAATGAAGGCTGGTTCGCTCGATGACCTGACGGATACGCATGAGGCATTCGAGCGTGCGTCGACCGGCCCGCTTGCAGGCTCGGGAACGCCTCAAATCCATCAGATGCTCGGTCACGCAACGATCCGCGGAGGTATCGACTGCCGAGACGAGGCGGTAACTGACGATGTCTCCATGGACTTGCCTGAACTCAGCGACCCGTCCCAATGGATTGTTCTTGTCCGGCTCCGCGCAGGATCGGCGACCGGCCGCGTTTTCGGGGATGCCGACGACCTTGTCGTCATGGCTCCCGCCCCTGACGTTGCGGCCAGACGGTTCGATCGCTGTGTTCTTCTCTCGGGCTAATTGGTCGCCTCTTTATTGAAGAAGACGTATTCGACTTCGCCTTGCTGCCTTTTCCTACGCTACGTCAAGTCGTTTGCACTGGGCGGGACACCCTCGATCGTACCGAGATCCACTCTCGTACTGGCGGATGGCGCGATGGCGGTACCGGGACCTCGCACAGCCTCGAGAACCGGCAGCAGCGGATAATGGATAATCGCGTTTTCGATGTGTTTCTTATTGCCCCGCTGAAGAAGCAGGAGTTCCTCGCCAACCACGGTTGCTCCTTCTATGTTGAGTTCGGCGAAAGCTTGATGAAGCGGGACAAGCATCGGGGTCATATCGACTAGCTCGGGAGAACCGCTGAGCGCACCTTGCGGATCAAGGGCAAGGAGAACACCGCGGCCGCGGTTTGGCCTCGATGCCGACCCCACAGCCAACAGAGCCCCATATGGAAAGTCTTCGAAAGCTGGCATGAACACGATCGCCTCCAGGTCCGGCTTTTGGCGCTTTCGATCAGCTTTGATGATGGGCAAGTCACCTGCGAACAGGCCGATCAGATGGCCCGGCTCATTGTCCCTCGGGGAAAATACTCCTAGGTAAGATCGTCATCAGCAACAACATAGATGTGCGAGCCGACGCGGACCAGACTGCTTGCCGCGCTCATATAGGACGGCTGCGATTCAGATCGCACTGGAGAGACGTCGAGTTCTCGACGTTCGGTCGTAACAATCATCAATCATAACTATCACCATGAACGCCTGGCTCTACGGCTGAGACTCTAAATGTGGAGGCCTTGACTGAAATCGGATTGCGGACGCAGATTTCAAGTCTTGATGAGCATTGGACCGACGACCGAGCATTTTCCAGGTCGGCCGCCCTGAAAGATACCGATCCAAAGCTGGCTACGCCAAGCAGCTAGCCTCACACGTTCCAACGTCATGCGATGAGGAGGTATAAACAATATTGCATTTCCGACCTTGAGAGTTTAGCCCCAACGAAAGCTTCATCTCCGGAATGAGAATTGCGATGTCAAAAACAAAGGCTCCACTGGCTCTAATTGACCGCGTTCAAGCGATTGCTGGCAATCTCACAACCACCGAGCAAAAACTGATCTCAGAGTTGTTGAAGGCACCGCGAAACGTGGCACTCGGCACGTCCAGCGAATTTGCTGCAAGGCTTGGCGTCCACGAAGCGACGACGTCTCGGCTGGCGCGAAAACTCGGCTTTTCCTCATACGCGGAATTTCGCGACGAGTTGCGCCGTGAGTTTCTGAAAGTCGCCGATCCGGCGGAACGGATTTCCGCGACGCTGAGCGATGCGAAGACGCAAGGGTTCCTGCCGCTTCTCGTCGCAAGCGAGTTGGCGGCGTTGACCGCGATGACCGATCACGTCACCGATGCGCGTATTCTGGAAGCCGCCGAAAAACTCGACCGCAGTCGCGTCTTCATCTATGGCCACGGCAATGCGGAAGCGCTTGCCGTACTGATGGAACGGCGTCTGCGGCGACTGGGTATCGATAGCCAACCGCTTGCAGGCAGCCCACGCGATCTAGCTGAAAAGATACTGACGCTGTCGGACAAAGATGCCCTTTTGTTGTTCGCATTCCGCAGGCAGCCACCTGACTATGCACGTTTGATGGAAATCGCGACCCAAGTTAGAGCTTCGACCGTGGTGATCTCCGGCACCATCGGCCCCTCGCTGACGCCTCGGCCGGATGTTCTTCTCTCGGCACCGAGGGCAGGCATGCCAGACAGTTTTCAGACCTTGACTGTGCCGATGGCGATCTGCAACGCCATCAATCTTGCCTTGGCAGCACGACGTGGTGGGGATGCTCTTTCGAAGCTCGACCGATTGGGCGCACTCATTGCAAAGTTCGAGACGGGTACTGCAAGATAACTTGCATGTCATAAATTTGTAGCAAGAATACTCTACATCGGCTATCATACTCACCAAGAGGAGAAGCCCATGTTCAGAATTCTCGCACCGCTATGCGCGCTTGCGCTGGCGACATCAGCCCATGCCCAAAACCTTGATGCCCAGACACCGGCGGACCTGCTGCCGCAGGCAAAGCAGGAAGGCAAAGTCACCGTTTACGCCTTCACCAGCCGCATAGCGCGGGTCGAAAAAGCCTTCGAAGCGGCCTATCCCGGCATAGACATGGTGACCTTCGACATGTCTTCCACGGAACAGATCGCTCGTATCAAAAGCGAGGCTCAGGCCAACCTTCCAGGCGCTGATGTCATCTACATCTCCGACGCGCCGGTCGTGCTGACGGAGCTTGTCGCCAGCAATCTCATCTCGCCCTATGTTCCGCCACGCGTGGCCGGTGTGGTTGCCGAGCAGTTCAAGTCTCCGCTCCTTGCCCAGCGGCTTTCCACGAAAGTGCTGATGTATAATGAGGAGGCTCACCCGGAAGGATCGCCGGTCAAGAACCTGTGGGATCTGACCAAACCGGACTGGAAGGGCCGCGTGATCATCGTCGATCCGTTGCAGCGCGGCGATTATCTCGATCTGATGACGGAAATCGTGCTGAAATCCGATGAGATGGCTGCGGCCTACCAGACGGCTTTCGGCAAGCCGATCACGCTTGGCAGCGGCAGCGAGAATGCTGGCCAGCAGTTCATCGCCGATCTTTTTGCCAACGACCTAGTGCTGGTTGGCTCCACCGATGACGTCAACAAGGCTGTGGGCGCAAAAGGTCAGGCAAAACCGCCAATCGGCTTTACGAGCTATTCCGACCGCCGCGATAATGAGGATGAAGGCTGGGCGTTGCAGGTTGCAAATGACGTTACGCCATCGAACGGCATCGTCTTCCCGGCATTTCTGGCGCTCAATCCTAAGCCTGCAAACCCGGCAGCGGCGCGCCTCGCCATCGATTTCATGATGGGCGATGACAGCGAAACCGGCGGTGACGGGTTCAAGCCCTTCTACGTGGCAGGCGACTGGCCGACGCGCTCCGATATCACACCGCACAAGGATGCCATCGCACTGGCAGACTTCAACGGATGGCAGATCGCACCCGCTGAGACTGCAAAAATTCGTGCCGAAGTCGCTGATTTCATTCTCGCTCTGCAATAATAGCCATAACAGGAGACGGGTGGCGTTCCGCCCGTCTCCTTGGAGCTTCGCATGCCCCTTACTCTGCGCCGATACGCCCTGAGCCTCAGCCGCCATGGCCTGACCGTTGCCATGGCCCTTATTCTCGTCGTTCTGGTTGTTGCGCCCCTGCTTACGATCCTGATCGAAACCCTGCAACCACGCTCTGGTGTGAATGCCTGGACGGACGTGCTCGCAAGCCGCCTATCGCAGAACCTTTTCTGGCGTCCGGCAATGAATACCATGATCATCGGCCTCAGTGTCGCCGCGGGCTGTGTACTGCTTGGCGGATTTCTGGCCTGGCTGGTGGTGATGACGGATGTCCCGGGCCGGTCTGCAATCGCCTTTCTGGCGACATTGCCGTTCATGATCCCGAGTTTCGCGACAGCCCTTGCGTGGGGAAGCGTGTTTCGCAACGGCCGGGTAGGCGGCGGTGGTGGCCTGTTGGAAGGCTGGGGCTTCAGCATACCGGACTGGTTATCATGGGGAATGACGCCCACAATCATCGTCTTGATCGCACATTATTATGCACTGGCGTTCACGGTGATTGCCGCGGCCCTTGCCACCGTCAATGGAGACCTCGTGGAGGCCGCTCAGATGACCGGGGCTTCGCGTAAACGCATCCTTTTCGGCATCGTCCTGCCGGTGGTTACACCCGCCATCATCGCCGGCGGATCATTGGCGTTTGCCGGTGCGGTATCCAACTTCGCTGCCCCTGCTTTGTTGGGTCTTCCCGTGCGCATGCAGACGCTTTCGACCCGCCTGTTCGGCATGATTGAGATCGGTCCGGCGGATCGAGGCTATGTGCTGGCAATTTTGCTCATCGGCCTTTCGGCTATCTTTCTGGGTCTCGGAAACCGCCTCCTCTCCGGCCGCCGCAGTTTTGCGACGATCAGCGGCAAGGGTGCGCGGGCACGCCGTTTTGCGCTGGGCAGCGCCAGACTAGCACTGGCGGCAATCGCATGGCTCATCTGCATCATCACGACAATGCTGCCGGTCCTGCTGCTTGCCGCAGCCAGTCTGGCACCTTCGTCCCTGTCGCTTTTTTCCGACTGGACGCTGCATTACTGGATTGGCGAGGCCAACCCGGCTTTTGCGCGTGGCCAGCCGGGCATCTTTCACAATCCGCAACTCATTTCGGCGCTGACCACCACGCTCATGCTTGGCACCTCTGTCGCGCTTGCCGCCAACATCATCGGCATTCTGATCGCCGTGGCATTGACGCGAGAGCGGACCCCGATTCTGAGCAGCGTCGTTTCACAACTGAGCTTCCTGCCCATGCTTTTGCCGGGCATCGCTTTTGCTGCTGCCTATATCGCGCTTTATGGCGCCCCGATTGGTCCCTTCCCGGCGCTCTATGGCACGAAATTGCTGCTGGGGCTCGCGCTGACGGCTGCCATGCTACCATTCGCGGTACAGACCGGCAGAGCAACGGTGGCGCAGATTTCCGGCGATATCGATGAGGCTGCACGTATGACTGGCGCAGGCTTCTTCCGCAGGCTTGGTGCCATTACCGTGCCGCTGGCCGCGCGCGGGCTTGTAGCCGGGCTCTTGATTTCCTTTGTCAACGTCATCGGCGATCTTGCCATCACGATCCTTCTTTACACGCCGACATCGCCGCTTCTGGCCGTTCTCTCTTACAGCTACGCATCGGATGGATTTCATCAGTTCGCCAATGCGGTCACCCTCGTCATTCTCATCATTTCCATGCTGGCCACCGGCACCGCAACGCTCTTGCGCGGCCGCCGACGTCAGACATTCGCGTGAGGCCAGAACTTTGATTTCGCTCAACCACGTAACCAAATCATTTCACGGTCACGATGCTGTCCGCGACGTCAGCTTCTCGGTTCCGGAGGGTTCCTTTCTCGTGCTTCTTGGACCGTCCGGCTGCGGAAAGAGCACCATGCTGCGCATGCTGGCCGGACTGGATCAACCCACATATGGCCAGATCAGGTATGGCGAAACGCTCGTCGCCGATGGGCAAGCCAGCTTTTCCCTGCCACCCGCAAACCGCGATGCGGGGCTCGTTTTCCAATCCTACGCGCTCTGGCCACGCATGACGGTGACCGGCAACATAGACTGGCCATTGAAAGTCGCCGGTCTGTCTGCCCAAGAACGCCGGGAAAGGATTGCCGATGCCATGCAGATGCTGGGTATTTCCCAGCTTGCAGAACGCTATCCGGGCGAGATTTCAGGCGGCCAGCAGCAACGCGTTGCGCTTGCCCGCATGATCGCGCCGCGTCCGAAGGTCATGCTGTTCGATGAACCGCTCTCCAACCTCGATGCCACCTTGCGCGTCGAAATGCGTTTCGAACTGCTGAAGCTGCACGCTGCGACCGGAGCGACCGCTGTTTACGTCACCCATGACCAGGTCGAGGCGATGACCATGGCGACGCATGTGGCGGTGATGAACAACGGCCGCGTGGAACAGTTTGGTCCGCCGGAAACATTGTTGGATGAACCTACCTCGGCATTTGTCGCAGGTTTCGTCGGCACACCGGCTGCCAACCTCATACCCGTCAACGACGGTCAATGGCTGGGAAAGCTACCGGATCCCCACCTACGTGGACTGACAGGCTCCGCTATGGTTCGCGCCGAACAGATTGCGATCGCAGACGAGATTGGGCCTGATACGATCGATGTCACCCTTGCCGAAGTCGTGCCGATGGCTGGACGCTATCTCGTCACTGGCATCATTGACGGCATCCGCATTACCGCAATCTCCAACCGTCGCGTTCGCCCCTCAGAAACGCTTCGCTTTAGGCTGCCCAGCATCCCCACCACAATTTTCGATAGCCAAGGAAACCGCATCTCATGAAACGTATTCTTCTCGTGCGCCACGGAGAGAGCGAATGGAACGCCATTCGTCGCTTGCAGGGACAGGCCGACATTAACCTGTCACAGCGAGGCGAAGGCCAGGCGCGAGCGCTGCGTCCGATGATCGCCACCTACAAGCCTGATCTGGTTCTCACCTCCGACCTCATGCGGGCAAGCCACACGGCAAGCCTTTTAGGTTATCCGGATGCGACACGGGAGACGCGGCTGCGGGAGCACAATGTTGGTGACTGGACAGGAGCGGAAATCGCCCAACTCATGGAAGAACAACCCGAGGCCTACGCCAACTGGCGAGCGGGGACATTCGCGCCTGACAATGGCGAACTTTGGGAAGATTTCAGATCCCGCGTGGCATCCGTCATCGATATGGCCCGGTCTTCCCAGGCCGAGACAATCCTCATGGTCTGCCACGGTGGCGTTATCCGCGCGGCACTCCACGCAACGCTTCAGCTCCCCCCTGCCCGCATCATTCCAGTCGGCCCCGCCAGCCTGACGATCCTCGCCTTCCCAAAGGAAGAACCTCGCCTCGAAGTCTTCAACGCGACGATCTTCGCACCTGTGCTCGATGCACCGGACTGATCCTCCTGCCAATGACGCCTCCGTCGAACGCACACCATATTTTCAGGGTGTCATCGGTTTGAAATACGTGACTCCTAACATGACTTGATCTCTACGACGATATCATGGGAGCTTCGTCCTCCCTCAAGGGGAATGCTTATTTTGGGAGGATGACATGGTCCGCAAGACAACCGGTCGCGCAAGAGCCTCTGCCACCGTGACTGAAGACGATCTGCGTAGACATATTCGCGCCAAGGCTTCTGACTATCTAAAAGACCCAAACATCACTTCTGTCGGCATAGGGCTGAAGAACGGCGACGGGGCAGTCTGCCTGCAATTTACAGTCGGTCGGAAAGGGGAATCGGCTCTCGAGTCTCTCCCCACGACCCGCATTCCCGAGATGATCGATGTCGACGGTACCCCCGTGCCGACGGATGTCATTGAAAGATCGTATGGTCCCTCCTACAAGCTTGTCACCCCTGAGCAACTGGATTTGCGCAAGCAACGCGTTGATCCGATACGACCGGGCGTCAGCGTTGCTCATATTGCCGAAAGCGCCGGCACCATCGGTCTCATCGTTTTTGATCGTTCGACAGGATCACCTTGCATCTTGTCCAACTGGCACGTGCTCAATGGGAATGGCGCCCGTATCGGAGATGAGATTGTCCAACCCGGCCCTTACGATGACAATAATACAGCGCTCAATGGCACTGGTGACCTAATGCGCAGTCATCTCGGTGCAGCGGGGGACTGCGCGCTTGCAAGGATTAGACACCGGGATTTTGATCGTTCGGTTTATGGACTTGATGTCATTCCCAAGCGCATGGCCCGGGTGTCAATCGGTGATAAGGTCATCAAGTCGGGGCGCACTACGGCAGTCACACGCGGTATTGTTCGTCGTGTCGATGTCATGGCCAAGATCAACTACGGTCTGCCGGCCGGAGAGCAGGCGATCGGCGGTTTCGAAATAGGCCCGGACGATGATGCAGTGCCGGCGGATGGAGAGATCAGCAAAGGAGGTGACTCCGGCTCCGCATGGCTAATCTTTGATGATGGCAAGGCCACAGATATTTTTGCGGGTCTGCATTTTGCTGGCGAGACTGATGGTGTTTCCGACGAACATGCGCTTGCCTGTTATCCCGCATCGATCCAGAAAAAACTGGATTTTGTTCTCGAGTCGGATATCGATTTCGGAACTGCCCACGAAGGAATGGTGACCGTCGTACCGCGGACAGGATACGATGCCGAATTCCTGGGGTTTTCCGTTCCTCAACCTGGATTATCCACATCGTTGAAACGCGATGCGGTCAACTTTGGACGTGCCCAGACACTGCCCTATACCCATTTTTCGGTTTGCCTGAGCACAAAGCGGCGCATGGCGCGCTACGTGGCCTGGAATATTGACGGGACCCGCATGGTGGTCTTACCGAGGCGCGGCTTTGCCCTTGATCCGCGTATCGATGCAAAATACCAGCTTGGAGACGATTTCTACGTCGATAACCGAATTGATCGCGGGCATATCGCACGACGTGCCGATCTTTGCTGGGGACCTGTCCCCGAGGCTGAACAGGCCAACCGCGACTCCTTTTATTTCACAAATATCGCACCTCAACACGAGCGCTACAACCAGTCATCACGGAAAGGCCTGTGGGGTGGACTGGAGAACCTTGTCTTTGAGCAGGCCGACCTTAAGGAAATCAAATTGTCGGTACAAGGCGGCCCTGTTTTTGCAAGTGACGATATTGCCTACCGAGGTGCCCTCATTCCCCGCGCCTACTGGAAGATGATTGCTTACGTCGGAACTGACGAGAGATTGCGTTGTGCAGCTTTTATACTTTCGCAAGACAATCTGCTAAACGACCTTGAGACACTGGATCTAGACCCGTTTCGAATTTATCAGGTATCGCTTACTGAGTTGGCGACGAAAACGGAGCTAGATTTTGCTTCTCTTGACGCCGCGGATCTGATCAACCATCCAGAACTGGTATCGGGCGCTGCGCAGCGCGAATCTCTTATTCAATCCGCTACAGCAATAAAAGAAATCCGAAGAGCGGATGACGTGGTGCTTTGAACCTAGATAAGTGCGATAAAAATCGGTGATGCGCCACAGCTTCGAACTTTTCTTCAAGTTTCAGAGGTGGTCAGCAGGTTTTGACTGGGTTTGACGGCCATCAGTTTCCTCTCCATGAACCGAGTGCCCCGTCCAGCTCCATGACCAGATCACACTCCCGAAACGGTAAGGTTACACCTCTGATTCGTAGAACTCTTAATCCCAATGCTGAACGCCGCTTCTTGGCACGCAGTCAATCCTCGCTGGCGTCTCGGGTCTGCATTGCGATGTCATGAAGCGCCTGAGTATCAGCGGGATCAACCTCGGCTGACAAAATGACAGTCAGAAATGCGGCGCGGGCTATTTCCTTTTTGGATGCCATAGGATGTCTGGTTCGTACAGCCTCGATAAGGACTTTTGGCTTCATGCCAGGTGTCGCTATCTCCCTGATCGTAGCAGCAATAGTTTCTATCTCGATGAGCTTTTTCTCACGCATTTGACCCTCCATAGTCGGTTTAGCCTCGTCGTACCATCCGCTCGTCGGTCTTTTGTGACAGCCGACCCCTCAGTTCGACAAGTTTCACAGAAACTCTGGATCACCCAGCGTGCTCCGTTTGGTTTTTATAGCCATAACGTTTCCACGCCAGGATACCGAATGTCCTACCCAGCCCCTGCACCAGATCGCAGGCAACAGCAGATCGCGAACAAAGAGCGCTGGCAGAGTGTAAACAGAAACATGCCATCCCTTTCGCAGCGCAAGTACCATCTCCGGCACATACATCGCAGCGCCGATTACGAGGATGATGACTGCAGAGCCGGTAAAACCAAAGCCACCAAGACCCAGAGACGCAACGGCAAAGCAGACGGGAGGTAATGCGCCAGCCAGGATCTCCGGCGCAAAGAAAACGGGAAACGTAGCACGTCGAAGGCAAGCCCAACGGGCCTGCCTTGAGCAAACCTCCATCATCGTTCGCCGTCCAAGTGGCTGTTCAAATGGCCCGGAAACCAGATGAACCGAGCGACCGGCGGCACGAACAAGTTTTGTGGCAGCAGCGTCTTCTGCAATTTCTGCACCCAGCGATGCGATGCCTCCTATCGAATCAAGAAAGGGCTTGTGCCAAAGCATTGATTTACCTTGAGCAAAACCAATTCCGATGGCCTCTGCCGCATATTGGTACCGTGCCTGAAATGTATTCAGGAACGCGCATTCCACTTCGGCCCAGAAACCAACGGGATTTGATCCAAGCGGTGGCGAACACACAAGTCCGGTGTCGTCACGCCACGCAGCCATCATCGCCGTGATATAGCTGGAGCGCATCAGCACATTCGAGTCGGCAATCACAACCCAATCGTGTTGAGCTGCACGCCAGCCCTTGACGCAGTTGTTCAGTTTTGGGTTGGGGCTTAGATTGTCGTCACCGACAAGAAGAACGGCGCTGACATGGGGATTTTGATGAATAAACTCCTTAGCGACCGGAACCACCGGATCATTGCTGTCGGCCACACAGAACAGAATCTCGTAGTCTGGCCATTTGATTTGAAAGGCGCGAGCGAGCGTCAGTGAGGTGAAAGCCTCAATGCCTCGCAATGGTATCACCAAGGAAACCGGCGGCTTTTTGTGTGAAAAGGAGTTGGGCGTGTCTTGTCGGGAAAGACGCCGTCCCGCAATGACGATACTGAGAATATGAAGGGCGATGAGCCCTGAGGCGACTACAGCAAACGTGATGAGCATCCAGGCGTCAAACTCCCCGGGGCCGTCGGCCATTGATCGTACGAGTAGCTATAACTTCATCACAGATTTATATCAAAGCCATGACAACGTCATGTC
>NZ_BBJU01000027.1 GCF_000739935.1 Agrobacterium rubi TR3 = NBRC 13261
GCTCCTTCTCTGTTACGTCCGCGAGATGCATCTATCAACTTGAGCATTGGTCGGTAGCTTAATAATGGACCCGACAATGATCTCGGGAAGGTTGGCTTTTTTGATGGGCAGCTCCGCGACGGGTGGAGGTCCGATAAAAATTAGAACGAGACCTCCGCGAGCGACGTGACAACGTCGAAGTCCACGCCTAACGTGTCAAAGTGCTTTCGGCCGCAAGCAATCTTCTGGTTCTCCTTCGTGCGCCGCTCCTCGTTGTCGAGAGTGCTCTTGGTCTCCCGGACTAAATAAAGCCTCTCGTCGCGCTCGGTCACGAAGGCCCAGTCGGGGTTGTAGGTGCCGATCGGTGTATCGATCTTGAACCACGAGGGCAGCTTTACGAACAGTTTGACGTTCTCATTGCTATCGAGATCGCGAGCGAATTGTTTCTCAACCTCTGACTCGTACTCGATAGCATCGAACAGCGCCTTTTCGCGGTGCTTTACCTCATAGAGATTTGACAGATAGCGGATGATGCCCTTTTCGACATCCTGCTCTAGTCTGCTCTGCTCCCAGAACTGACCGGCCACTTTCTCATATTTGATGCCCTCAAGCATCAGGTCATGCAGTGCCCGGGAGACTTCCTTGGCTACGGCAGCCATGAAGGCCTGCGGATTGATCTTGAACTCCGCCAGTCGCCCTGAAAGTTTCAGTATCTCCGCCAGCGTGTGCCTGGTGAGTTCAGTCTCCTTCTGGAGGAACGCCAGAATATCCGGCAGCACCTTGACCTGCTCCATTTCGCGCACGCGCGTAGCTATCTGCTTGTCGGCGGCAACCCCGGCATCGGTGATCTCTACCTCAACGACGGTGGTGGCAACGCGGGGTGCCTTGATAGGCCCAATGAGTTTTATACGCGCGAGCGCACGCTCGATCAGATCGGCGGTTTCGAATGTTACGCGGTATCGGGTCCGGTGCTTGATCTTGTCCCATAAGGCCTGGAATTCTGCGCTGAGCTGCACTTCTTTCCGAAACTTCAGTTCGCGCCGGTCCCGCGCATTGACAATCCGGTTTTTGAAAAGCTTGCCATTAATTTCATCCACGATCTCCGCCTTCAGGTCCAAAAACTCGGCGGATAGCTTCAGGTCAAAATGGGGATTCTTGGGATCGAATTTCTCCAGAATGTCTCCGGCACCATTCAGGTAGCCATTTGAAACAAGCTCATTCCAAAGTTGGACTGACGCATCCTGTCCGAGAACGCTATCCGCACCATCTTCGGAACGGAACACCAGTTTGGCAAAAGCGATCTTTTCGACCCGTCCGAACCGGATTCCGAAATCCTCCTCGAACTCCGACTGCAGGGTGCGGGCGAATTCCTCGTACGATTCGTTGGCGATGACGGTCAGGCGGTTGACTGTTTCGTCATGAACGCGCTCGCCCGCCTCATTGACCGGCAGGCGCAAGCCGCGCCCGATTTCCTGCCGCTTCCTCTCGACGGATTGAGACTCGTTCAAGGTGCAGATTTGGAAAACATTCGGATTGTCCCACCCCTCGCGTAACGCAGAGTGCGAGAAGATGAATCGCAGGGCGACGTTCGGATCGAGCAGCCGTTCCTTGTCCCGCATAATGAGACTGTAGGTGTCGTCATCATCGGCAGTGTTGCCACGAGTGTCCTTCGCACGGCCATGCTTGTCCTGCGAGAAATACCCGTTGTGGAGATCAGCCACTTCAAAGGATATCAGGCCCTTGTAGATTGGCTTGGCGGTCAGCTCCCGATAAGCCTCCTCAAACCACTGCCCAATCTTCCCCAAACTTGTCGTGCCGTCATCATTATAGACGCGATAGTTGGCTACCTTGTCGATGAAGAAAAGGGAAAGAACCTTGATGCCCTTTCCCTTGAGGGCGCGCTCTTTCTTCAGATGCTGTTCTACGGTCTCATAGACCTGAGCCTTCATAATATCGGCTGCCTGACCGCCAGCTTCCTGACCAAGCTCTAGGAACCGGCCCTGATTGAATTCGACGTATTCTGATCCGGGTGTGCTATCGATATTCTGCACGATATAGCCATTGCGATAGGCCTCGCGCTCGTCGGATTTCACGAACAGATCGTCGCCCTGTTTCACCCACAGCTTTGCGATTTTGAGACCCGACGGCCCCTCTTTATGGATTTCGATCCGGGCACGGATACCGTTGGTGTTTTCCGTGCCGATCAACTTCACGTAAGCGTCGTTGAAATTTTCGTCGGAACGGACAGAAGCCACTTCGATCCGCTTTACAAGGCGAAGGTCATAAGCTGTGATCGGGTCCAGCTTGTAGAGAAGGTTATAGGGGTTGCGGTGCGTGGCGCTGTAGCGCAGCGTGGCCATGGGATTGAGGTTGCGAATAGCGCGCCGCGACTTGTCGGTCGTATCCACGCTTTGAGGCTCGTCAATAATGACAATCGGATTGGCAGCCTGAATAAATTCGATCGGACGGCGACCAGACATACGATCGTTTTCACGGTTGATGATGTTGAGCTTTTTGAGCTCGTCGTCCGTCATATCCGCGAGGTCCTTATCAGCCACATCCTTCTGGAAGGACTGGATGTTTATGACCATGATCTGAATCTGGTTGCTGCTCGCGAACTGCCGCACTTTTCCCAAGCGTTTCGAGTCGTAGACAAAGTGATCAAACGGCACTTTATCGAACAGCGTTTGAAAATGCTCTTTCGTAACGTCGACGCTCTTCAGCACGCCTTCACGGATAGCAACGCTTGGCACCACGACAATGAACTTCTTGAAGCCGTATACCTTGTTCAGTTCGAAGATCGTTCGGAGATAGACGTACGTTTTTCCGGTTCCAGTTTCCATCTCGATCGAGAACTCGCGCCCGGCAAGCGCCGCGACTTTCTCGATATCGTTAGCTTCTTGAATTGCCCTGACGTTCGTCAGAATATCGTCGTCGCCAACTGTGAGCCTATTGGCCATCCCGAGCTCGGTCTGGAACAATCCGCCGGTCTGCAAGGACTGAAACGCCATCGCTTCAGTTTGAGCAAATAACTGTCCGTTGAAGGCGCCTATGACAGCCGCAACCGCGTCTTGCTGATATTGAAGGGAAGGATCAAACTTCAGTTTCACAAAATCTTACCTTAGATTGTTTGGAAACGCATTTCAGACGCGCGCGCTTCGCTTTGCGCCTTAAACGACTGAACAGCATTTGCTTTAAGCTCATCACTGCCATTGAAGCCGACATCGAGACAAATCACTTGGAATGGATTGAGGCATATAAGTGCATCTATTAGATTTTCCGTGATTTTTCTCTCAAGGCATATGAGAAGAGCGCCATCTTCAACTGAGTAAACTTTTGCGCCAACACAGTCTAAGATTTTATACTGCGTGCTTAGAGGAAAGCCGGACCGCAACATCAATTCGAAAAACAATGCCTCATCGTCGCCAGACCCGTCGAGAGTCGTGACGTGACTCTCAAGTCTTTCGATCATATCATCGGCCGTTACATTTCCATCCCAAAGCTTGAGCCTTGACGGACCAAGTCTAAACATGCGGAAGGCGTGCAATTCTTTATCCGATCTATTAGATCCTACAGCGGACTTAAGGCGCTTAAGCATTGCGTCCGCCAAGGTTATATCTTGAGCAGGCAGACGCTCAGGAAATTCTACCAGGAGGAAAGCTGGAACCGACGCCCCCTCAGCTTCGAGATCAAATATGGCTTCGCCTAACGAGCCAGTTCCCGCATTACAATCCAGAACAAGGTCTTGTTCCCCTACATTCGCTATGCTGAGCAGGTGCTTCATCAGGCGTTTAGGCTTTGGTGATAATTTTAGCTCTGGCAGATGTTGCCTAAGTTCTTTGGTCGCCTCATCAGTGTGCCCAACTTCTTCATGCTGTAGAATTGTCTTGGGCATCGCGCCCTGCCGAATCTCAAATAGATACTTCTTCTTGGCAGGGATGGAATTTTGACCATCCGCCCCCCACCACAAGCGGTTTTCTTCAACGTTTTTTTCGTGCTCAGACTTCGAGCAAGCCCATACTCGCGTTTTCTTGGGAAACAACTGCTTTCCTGTCGTGGGGTTTACCACAGGGTAGTAAAGTGTAGGTCTCTCCTCAGCAGTGTAGCGGCACGTGTAATCGGCGGCTTTCCATGGCCCGCGAGGGTCACTATCAGGATTGGTATACCGTCCGGACTGTGCCTCAGTCATGGGAAGCAAACCGGCTGCAAAGTCCTCAGAGCGTCGATAACAAAGTATGTTCTCGTGTACGTAACCGATATCCTTTGTATCAGGCGGGGGCGAATAACGCTTCTCCCACACAAAACTGCAGACGAAATTCTCCTCACCGAAGATTTCATCCATAATTGCCCGAAGGTGATGAGCTTCATGATCATCAATGGATACGTAGATTACGCCATCAGCTGTGAGCAAATTCCTCGCTAAGAAAAGCCTCGCGTAGATGTAGTTAAGCCAACTTGAATGATCGGCCCCGGCTGACATTCCTTGCCCATCAACGAAATCACTTCCGCTTACATAAGACTGATAATTTTCAAATGAGTTTCCGGTATCATTGAACATCAGTTCTCCGCCAATATTGAATGGCGGATTCATGTAAATCATTTTGATTCGACCGAAATACGACTTCTCAAGAAGCTTCATTACTTCCAGGTTTTCGCCTTCGATTACAGTATGGCGCGCCTCAGCGAACTTGATTGACGCGCTCTGGTCCGGCAGGAGGGCTCCGGATGCAGGACGTTGGATTATGCTGAGAAGCTCCGACTTACCCCGCCAATCGAAACGAAAGCGATTGACGCCGGGCGAGATGACATCGTTTGCAAACAGATCAGCAATTAAGTCGGAAAGGACTTTTCCGTCGATGCGTTCGCCATCAAGAAGAGCTGTGAGAGCGTCTATCCTAGGTCGTATGCCTGCAGCTGGTGCCTTATTCACCGTCATTGGCTTCTCCATAAAAATCCGAATCCTCCAACCCATTCCGATAACTGAGTAAATCTTCGTGCATGACTGCTAGGGCGGCGAGACTGTCGCCGCGAGAAGGATGGAGTTTCCCTCCACGATCTAGGGTCTGCTTGTACAAGGTATCGAAGAGTTCGCTTGGCATGACAGCGCCTGAACGCACTGAACGAACAATTAGACCCGCAGATGCCTGGGCAGACAGCGGTGTATGACGTTTGTTATCCAAGAAGTCGGCAAGATTGGATACTTTGTGGGTTGGCTTATGGTCTATTGACCATTCAAGGCCGCTTTCAATTAATCCCGATGCGGACCTGAGCGCAAAGCCACTTTTGATGCCCGCTGGCGGCCGCCGTTCCATGATACTCGCGACAACAAATTGTCCTACAGGCTTAGCTACTGCGTTTCCGGCCATTCTCAATAGCGTAGATGGCACGAAGTCGGATAGCTGAATATCAGAAAAGCCTTGAAGAGCCAGATTCTCGCCGACAGTGAGCTTTCGTGCCGTTATGCCATCGAAAACAGCAACGGTGCCGCGCCCCTTGTTGTCCGTACCACCTACTTTCAATGCGGGGACATATCCCGTCGAAAAGCAAATGGAACGTTTTCCTCCGGTCCAGTAGAAGCCGTGGACATCCAAGGTATCGCCTACAGACGGAAGCTCTGGAATTTGAGAGTGCAGAGCCTGCGCGTAGGCAGGGTCCTTCGAAGCTACGATGAATAGTCGGCTTCTGTCTTGTGGCAATCCGAATTCACGAGCATTTAACATTCGCCAGGACACGTAGGGAAAACCGTGCTCACGCACGGCTTGCTTCACCAACTCAAAATCCTTGCCCCCATTTATGGTCAATAAGTTTGGGACATTTTCGCCAATTAACGTGTGCGCGCCAGATGCTTTAGCTACTCGCAGCATATCGAAAAAGAGGCTGGAGCGGTTTCCGCAAAGACCTACTTGATTTCCCGCTGAGCTTAGGTCCTGGCATGGCCATCCTCCGACCACGAAGGACGCTGCTGGTGGGGCGGCGAGTGTCCGGATGTCACCGTGAATTGGTGTCGATCTAGTAAGCTCTCGGTCACTTATAACTCTATGGCAGTCTTTGTCCTGCTCACAGAACAGCACTGGCGGAATAGAAGGATGCTCTAGGCCGCCAATCCCACTAAATAGGCTCAGATACGAATAGCTGCTTTCGACTTCACTCGTGCCAGCCAGACTTTTCGTTTTGTGAGTCATATGATCCCAAATCTTATTGTAAAAAGCTCCTCGTCGGACACAGCCTGCGATAAACGCTCTTCCACCTGATCCAGAAGACCATCCTTCTGAACCTCAATATCCTTGGCGGCGGCGTCATACGCGCGCCACGCCTCATCACGCTGCGTTTCCAATACGCGCGCTTTGCGCTGCAATGCCAGCTTCTCCGGCAAGTTGCCAGTCTGACGGACATCTTTTTTGAGCGACTTGATCTGCTCATCGAGGTCCTTCAAGTCCGCTTTCAAGCCTGCGCGGCGATCCTCCGCCCAATTGTCGAGCTTGTCGATTTCCTCATCGAACCAAATGGATTGACGGCGGGCCATCTCGTCTAAGATGGTCTGACGCTCATTATCGATGGTCGCCTTCACGCTCTCGGGCAGTTGAAAGTCGCCCATGCTTTTTTTGTGGGACGGCATTTCAAACAGGCGCATTGCTGCGGCGGAGTCCAGTCGCGCACCGTCATCAGTCATCGCTGCGATTATCAGGTGATCCTGATCATCGGAACCGCGCACCAAAAGCTTGTGCGCAACGAGAGTTCCCGATCGTCCGATGAAGGGCGCGATGGCAACAGCCGTCTGCGGCCAGGCCGTGTAGTCGAAGATAAGCTCGGCACCGTTCAACTGGCGTGATGCTGCAAGCGAAAGAAGATATTGAGCCAACGGATGGCCCAGACGATACCTGTGGCCGTCAATCCCCTGCTTCGACAGGAAATAGCTGCCGGCGGGTGCATCAACACCGTCTGGCCGTGCTTTGAGCATGAACGTCAGGTAGTCGTCGTCGAATTTGGCACTTTTGCCTAGCTCATGTTTTGTGACCGCCCAAAGCATACGCTCATAGCGGTCGATGTACGACTTGCTCTGCGCCATATTGATTTTCAGGCGGTCATGTACCTCGGCATCGAAGTTTTCTAGGAGTTTGCGACGCGTGTCTTCCATCGTGACAGAGATGTTCACCTCCATCTCTCCGCGCAGCCGCTCGAACGCGTGTTCGATGTCAGCCTCGGACCGACACGTCTGATAAATTGAGACAATACGCTTCTCGAACTCGATGCCGGATTCGATCGCCCCAAGCACCTCGTCACTCGCCCCGAACACGCCGGAAAAGAGCTTAAATTTTTCAGCGAGCAGTTCGTATACTCGCTGATCAGCTGCATTGTTCTTGTTCAGGAAGTTGACGACTACAACGTCGTGCCGTTGGCCGTATCGATGACACCGTCCAATGCGCTGCTCAATGCGCTGAGGGTTCCACGGGAGGTCATAGTTGACCACCATCGAGCAGAACTGAAGGTTGATGCCTTCAGCGGCCGCCTCGGTGGCGATCATGATACTAGCCTTCTCGCGGAAATACTCGACGAGCGCAGCACGCATGTCGGCAGTCTTAGAACCGGTGATCCGGTCGGTGCCCTTATGGCGCTCAACCCAGGAATTATAGATTGCTTTCGACTGGAGGTCGGAATTTGAGCCGTTGAACAGGACCAGCTTGCCATCGTAGCCATTGTCTGACAGCAGCCGTACGAGATAGTCCTGAGTTCGCCGGGATTCCGTGAAGATAATGGCATTCTCGGCGCTTCCCAGTTCTTGCGCTTTCTCGAAACCGGCGCGTAACGCGCTTAGCAATGCGACGCCTTTAGCGTTCTCGGCGATTGAAACCGCCAGATCGCGGAACGCGCGAAGATCGCTAATCTCCTGGCTGATGTTGGCGATATCGACTTCTGAAAGAAGCTCCGGCTCGTCGCCTCCCTCCGGCGGCCACTCGTCGGCGGAGTCGTCATACTCCTCGTAATCTTCTGCGATTTCTTCGACCAGCTTCTCTCGCACGGTCGTGTCGTCTCGAAGCTGCCGCTCCAGTTTTCTCGCTAGAGAATCTAGCGCTCCGGCAATGGCAAAGGTCGAAGATGCCAGAAGCTTGCGCATGATGAGCGTCATCAGGGTGCGCTGGCTCGATGGCAGGGCCTGCAACTCCGGACGCCGTAGATAGTCAGACACCATGTCGTAGAGTGCCTGTTCCGGCTCGCTCGGCACAAACTCCTGTGTGATGGGGATGCGATTGGTATAGCGAATATACTCCAGGACCTGGCGACGGAGGGTTCTGTGGCAAACCGGTTTGAGGCGCTCTTTAAGCTCGTCGAACTGCTCGTCACCCGTTATGCGGGCGTATTGCGACCGGAAGCTTTTGGCGTCCCCAAACGCATAATCATCGATCAAGCTCACAAGGCCATAAAGCTCCATCATTGAGTTTTGCAGCGGCGTTGCCGTCAAAAGGACTTTGGGAGCATTGGCAAGCGCGGTTTTTAGGGCGCGTCCGATGCGATTATCCGGCCGGTAGACATTGCGCAGGCGGTGCGCCTCATCGATGACAACCAGGTCCCACGGAATGACCATGAGCTCGTCGGCCCACCGCGCTGCAAACTGGAAAGAGCAGACGACGATAGCCTTCTGCTCGAATGGACAACGCACTCCCGACTTCGCCAGCTTGTTGTAGTTTTTGGCTTCCAGAATCATCGACGGCAGGAAGAACTTTTCTTCAAGCTCCTGCGACCATTGTTTGCGCAGATTTGCGGGCGTAATGATCAGGATGCGCCGCTGCCCCTGCGTCCATTTTTGCGCAATCACAAGTCCGGCCTCGATCGTCTTACCCAATCCCACTTCGTCTGCCAGGATTGCCCCTTTGGATAGCGGTGATTTAAATGCGAAGAGAGCTGCTTCGACTTGATGAGGGTTAAGGTCCACCTGGGCGTCAAGCAAGGCCGCCGCGAGCTTCCTAGCATCGGCAACGGAATGCCGTCTACTCAGTTCGTGCGCGTATAGCTTTGCGTGATAGTCAGTGGTCAACTTTCGTCCCTATTCATCCGTGAGCTGCTTGGTCTAGCCTCAATTACACTGCGATCAAACCGCCAATATTATCCCCCACTTTGAAACCCGGAATTGCTGCCTTGGCAACCAGCTTCTGCGCAGTCTTTTCGTTCATCTTAAGCAGTGCGGCAACATGCCGGACATGAGCATTTCAATCCATGTCCCAGATTTCCCCGTGAATCGCGCAGCGAACATAGAGAAAACACGAGAACGTTGGAAAGAAGAGATGCTTGCTGGTTTAAAGTTGATTAAATGAGTTCGCAATGTGCAAATGTGGAAACACTATGTCACCACGCATTATGGGACGGGGGCTTGAGGTTGTATCCATTCCTAGGTTGCACCTGAAGCGACAGGTCACTTCAGGTGTAGGAGATGAAACTGTAGCGCTGAAGAAATCCCGTCGTTCGTGTTCGAACGCCCAGCGGCCCGGCTGTCGCCGCTCGCCGTCTCCTCCCCTTCGATTACTTTCTCAAGCGTCTTCGGTTGCATGCACAAATTTAGCCGCATGTTGATGTAGACTGAAGCCGGTCGCCTGAATGCTCACCCACCTGTTCACAGCATACCCCACGCCCGAAACCTCCCCCTCCCCGTCATCTCTCTAAGACCCAATTCCAAAACAATCCGCCGCGCCGCCTGCGGCGTGACCTCGAGCGTCTTCGCCACCATCCCGGCCGACACCAACGGTTTCGCCATCACCAGCTCGACCAGCTCCGGCAGCTTTGACGATGTGCGGCGCCCCTCCAGCTTCCGCTCCATCATGTTTCTCGCCAGCCCCAGCCGGTCATGTTCCTTCAGCCCGATCTCGGCGGCCGCGACCAGGCCGTGGGCGACGGCGAGCAACCGGGTCTCCCGATCACGATGCCGGCGCCGATCGACGGGAATGGTTTTCAGGCCAAGATTGATGGCGGTGAGATGGGCACCGGTGGTGACGCTGGCCTCGCGGAGGATGGAGGCGGCCAGTAGCCGGCCGAGCCAGGGCGCATGCTGCAGCACGGCCAGCTCATTCCAGGCATCGAGGGCGACGATCGCCTGCAACACTGCCGGTAGGCTTTCGGCCTGCCGCAGCACGCCGCGCCATTCCTCCAACCGGGCGTCTTCGTCCCAGTCGAGATCATAGACCAGCGGATCGGCCGGAGCCCGGCCGGGCTTTTTGGCTCGTTCGATCGCGGCGTTAGAGCGCGCGAGGATCGCATCGATCGCGGCATAGTCGACGCCGGGCAGATCTTTGACGTCGTCACCATCATCCCCCTCCCCTTTCCCTTTCCCTTCCCCTTCCGCGTCGATCGCGACAGCCGCCAGAATAACTCCGGCCGTCGTAGCCTCGTCCCCGCCGCTCGACCCGATCTCTGAGGTCTTCCGCAGAGAGCGGATGCCGTCGGCAGAGAGCGCCCAATCCGGGAATTGGCCGGCGATCCGCCGGCGCGTTCGCAACACGTCGCTGGCGATTGTCAGCTCATGGGTGGGTGTGCGAATATCCTTCGTGGCGTCGTGGAGGACGAGGTCTTCGAGATGGACGAGTTCGCCGTCGATCCACAGTGAGGCGCAGGCGTCGGTGAACTGGGATCGTTCGATCCATCCCTGGCCGATCGGTGAACGGGCGATGCGCTCGTCGAGACGCGCCAGAGCGACACCGGCGTCAAAAGCCGGTCGCATCAAGGCTGTCATGCTGATTTCCGCGAGATCATAAGCCATTGAAATCATGGTAAATGATCTCCTAAAGGAACTCTATGCCGAAATTGAGGTTCTTCACATGGTATGCTTGCCGGTTGGGTTGCTAACCATCGATAAGTACCCCTTATCGAATCTTATGCGTACGTTCTGATTGTACGTTCTGATGTAGCATGATATAGTCGCGCCGATAATGAATTCGGAGCTCACCATGCCCCAGACCAGCTACAAGATCAGCGAAGCCCGCAAGAATTTTGCGGAAGTTCTCGAGCGTGCCAATCAAGGCGAGGAAATTGTCATCATGCGCGGCAACGAGGTCTATGCCCGCATTGGACCCGCTGCCGATGGCAATAAGCGTCCCTTTGGCCTTTTGCGCCATCGTGGCCTTCCCGACGACCTGTTCGGCACTGTTGATGCCGAGCAGGCTGCGATCGACGCAGGCGACTGGAACGACGAGACCGGTGTCTGGCAGGACAAGCCTGGCGAAACAGCGCAATGAAGATTCTGCTCGATAGTCATGCGATCTACTGGTGGGCCATCGGTAGCGACAGGCTTTCAGCACGGGCACGCGCGCTGATCGAGGACAAGACGAATGTCGTCCTCGTCAGCGCCGTTTCGTTCTATGAGCTGGATAACAAGATGCGGCTGAACAAGCTCGACCTGAAGCCACAGGAGTTGCGGACAGCCGTGACAGCCAGTGGCCTGCAAACTCTTGCCATAACCGATCTGCACGCCGAGCTTGCTGCAAGCTTTGACTGGGACCATCGAGACGCCTGGGATCGCATTCTGGCTGCACAGGCAAGACTGGAGCACTGCTCGCTGATTTCAACGGATGTCGTGTTCGACGCTGTGCTGAATGAGCGGATCTGGTGAGGCAGGAATGAAAGTGTTTGTCGAGATAGCAGAGGCGGCTGAACGGCTTGAGGATCTGATTGAGCTGGCACTCCTTGGTGATGAGATCGTAATCTGTAGAGACGGGACGCCGGCTGCCACCTTCATACCGATCGAGAAAAAAGAAGGGGCGATGGACAGGTTCATGGCTCTTGCTGCAGAAGGTCGCAAGAATGTTCCAGTCGGCACCACATCCAACCACGATGATTTTTATGATGAGCATGGATTGCCAATATGAGTGGTCTTGATCGCCGCCTGCGTGAGCTCGACACGATTGCAGCGGTCCTGCCGCTCGAACGTCGCGACGAACTTGCCGAGCTTTTGACCGATCAAGATATCGAGACGCTTCGCCATCTGGTCAATGAGGGCATGGGTGCCAACACGCTGCGAGCACTGACGTCAGACCTTGCCTATCTTCAGGCCTGGTCGCTCGCGGCAACCGGAGCCTCCCTACCCTGGCCGGCACCTGAAGCTCTCCTGCTCAAATTCGTTGCCCATCATCTGTGGGATCCCGAAAAGCGTATCAGTGATCTGGGTCACGGAATGCCGCAGAACGTCGATCATCTTCTGCGCGAGCAAGGGTTTCTGAAATCCATCGGCCCTCACGCACCCGACACGGTCCGCAGGCGGCTGGCAAGCTGGTCGACGCTGACGAAATGGCGCGGCCATCAAGGGGTATTCTCCTCCCCTGCCCTCAAACAAGCGATCCGACTGTCTGTCCGTGCCATCCCTCGTCCGCGAAAACGCAAAAGCGCAAAAGCCGTGACCGGCGACGTGCTGGCGAAATTGCTGGCGACCTGCAGCACCGATAGCCTGCGCGATGTCCGTGACCGGGCAATTTTGATGGTGGCGTTTGCGTCCGGTGGTCGTCGACGCAGCGAAATCGCTGGGCTGCGCAAAGAGCAGTTGACCGTCGAGCCCCCGATTGTGCTCGACAACGCCCCTCCCCTCCCCTCGCTCTCCATTCACCTCGGCCGGACAAAAACGTCTGGAAGTGAAAACGATGACGTTGTTTATCTAACGGGTCGGCCTGTCGATGCATTGAATGCATGGATGACGGTCGCACGCATCGACAGCGGAAGTATTTTTCGCAAGATCGATCGCTGGGGAAATCTGTCGAAACATGCGCTGGAGCCGGGCGCCATCAACGCGATCCTGAAACAGCGTGTGATACTGGCCGGGCTGGAGCCGGGGGAGTTTTCCGCTCACGGGCTGCGATCCGGATATCTGACGGAAGCCGCGAACCGGGGCATCCCCCTCCCCGAGGCCATGGAGCAATCACGCCATCGTTCCGTTCAACAGGCATCCAGCTACTACAACAATGCCACACGGCGCAGCGGTCGAGCCGCAAGAATGCTGTGACGAAAAGGCTCGGAATTTAATATATGACAATCCTGTTCAAAACGACGATCACTGAAGACAAGGCATTTGCAAAGATTGAGGAAGCGCTGAACACCGGTCGCGAGTATGATGGCTATTTCAGTGTCGCCGACGATGACGGCGAGACGCCTCTGTCATGGGGTCCCTCAATGAGCGGTGAAAAATTTCTCGCAAACGTCCGAGAAATGCTGGAAGTGACGTGGAAAGCAGCCCGGTTTTGGGTTGTCTATGACCGTCGAGAGGATCGTGGAGATCCTGACGCCATCGCGATGCGCAATGCAGCATTTCGTATCACTCGCGGCTATAACGGCGTCATCGTCGCTTCGTTAAGTCTCCTGGGACGGAAAGACGCTTTGCAAGATCTCGAACTGATTTTCGTCTGTTTCAAAGAAGATTTCCAGCGCCGTAACTTTAGAATTCGCTTTGAGAACAAACCTATTACACCCCAATGATGCGGAGCCAGCTTTGCACCGACTTATTGAAAAACTCGTTGGATTGGCTGCTAATCCTCCCGTTTTTTGGGGTGGACCACCATGATGATCTGGGCTGTCGAGCAACAGCTGGTGCCCGGTTTCAGCTTGGTCAATTTGATCTTGACGTTTTGGCTGGATCCACAAACACCAGCACGTTGAAGCCCTCCCCTGCATCGAAGCGGTTGTCATCCAGAAGGTCGTTGCCCTGCGCTTCCATAAACCACTTTGCCGTATCCGCATCGTAAAGCTCCGCAATCGTCGCCTCGATCCTCGTTTTGACCTCGCTCAAAGCCTCAAGCTTGCTGAGCTTTCGTGTATTAACCTGCACAAGCTTACGTTTGGCAGACTTGCCCGCATCGGATACGAACACCGAGAGCCTGTTATGATGGTACCGCTTGACGCGAACTCGTAGCCGTTTCGGTCGCGTCCTGTCGAATTCATCGTTGATCACCTGAATGCGTGCCTTGATCTCGTCATCCGTGAGATGGGTTTCAGGCATGACATCGCTAACCGGAATGAGATCATCGGCAAAATGCTCTTCCGCCACGTCGGCTGCGTGTTGGGCATAGGCCAGATGCGTGACGGGCAAAGCAGCCAGCCAATTTCGCCGCTGGGCAATGGCCATTGATTTCGCGGCCTGCTCTCCGAACTTCGACACGGAGAAGTTTTCTCGCTTAACGCTCTCGTTGGTGGTCAGCATTGCCTGCCAGACATCGCCCTCGCGGGTCTCAACCCGGCGCACTCCGGAGATGCCACTCTTATTGTTCTTACGCAGGAGAACGGCCTGTTCGTGATTGGTGGCGGGAGGTATGGCTTCGATGATGGCGTCACGATAGGCGCGTGCCGCAATATAGGCAGCATCATCGCTACCGTAGATACTGTCCTTGAACAGCCGCACGATCTTGTGCCCGCGCCGTCTCAGGCTCACCCACCAGCCAGCACCCCGGCGTTCGTTGGCCTCTTCGCGGTTCAGTCCATAGCCATCGGCATCATGCTTCGTCTGCGGGCTATGGGCCTTCATGCGTCTTTTGGGCAATGTGCTGTCCATATCAACAAGCGCCATGAGTGCGTCCCATCCAAATCATTTCACTTGAAATTAGATTGTAGATTACGGCGGGTTTGGGACTGCGGAACAATTTTATGTCGATATGGTTGTACAAAAGGCGAAAGCTCCTTGCTTTTGCCACAATGATTGATTGCATTCCGTGCAGATTTTGACAGCTGATTGATATTTTGTCCCATCCGATCACCGGGGTTCCCCATGACCGACCAGCCTTCTTCCGCCGATTTCATCCAGGCCAGCCGTGTTTTGAAGGTCAAGTCGCCACTCGGCGAGGACCAATTGCTGCCGGAGCGGATGTCTATCAATGAGGGCGTCTCGCAGCTTTTCGAGATACAGCTGAATGTCCGTGCCAAGAAGGAATCGGTTAAGCCGGAAGAGCTGATCGGTCGTCTGGTCGATGTCTCGGTCGAGGTGCAGCAGGGTGATGGCGAAGAGGGCAGCGGTGTCCGCCGTCCGTTCAATGGTCTGGTGACAGACCTGCATGAGGGACCACCCATCACCCGCGGCCTGCGCTCCTACGCCATGACCATCCGTCCACAGATGTGGCTGCTATCTCGCCGTTCCGATTGCCGTATCTGGCAGAACAAGACCTCTATCGATATCGTCGAAACGCTATTTTCCGAACACGGCATTCCAGCACCGGATACGTCCGGGATCATCAAACCTCCGCCTGCACAAGAGTACAGCGTACAGTTCAACGAACTGGACCTTGATTACCTCTTACGTCGCTTTCAGGAGGACGGTCTTTTTTATTGGTTCAGCCACGAAGACGGGTCTCACAAGCTGCATGTGGCCGATACTGCCAATGGATGGCTTGGACCATCGCCCTCAGCACAGGGTGAAAGCAGAGTTAGATTGGCACAGGGCTCATCAGACCGCAACCACATCAATGACTGGGCACGACGCTTTTCCTATGTGCCCGGCCAGCGCGCCGGTGCAGACTGGAATTTTGAGACGCCGGGCATGGTCCCGGGCACGATGACACCATCGCTGGTGCAGATGCCAGATGCGACCAAGCGTGAGCTTTACGAATACCCGGCCCGGATCAAGACGGTGGAAGAGGCAGAGCGCGCTCAAAAGCTGCGAGCACAATCGATCGAGGCCGACCACGACCGCGTCTTCGGGGGATCGACCTCCCGCATCCTCGAAGCCGGTCGCCGCTTTACGCCGTACGAGGAAGCCCATCCCGAGCACGAATATGAAGAGCATGTGATCATCAGGGCAAGCCACACCATCGTGGACCGCTCCTATGAAACCAACAGCAACGAACCGGAATATCGCAACGCCTTCGAGGCCATTCCCGCTCGCGTACCGCTCACCCCTCACCGCACCACCAAGCGCCCGAAGATCGAGGGAACACAGGTGGCGATTGTTGCTGGGCCTGAGGGCGAGGAAATCCACCCGGATCAATATGGCCGCATCAAGCTGTGGTTCCCGTGGGACCGCAAGGCCAAGAAGGATGGCACCGATACATGCTGGGTGCGTGTTGCGCAGAATTGGGCAGGCGCCACTTGGGGTGGCCAGATCATACCGCGGATCGGTATGGAAGTGATGATTGCGTTTGTCGATGGCGATCCGGACCGTCCGCTTGTCACGGGCGTAGTACCGAATGCGCGACAAACGGTGCCATATGAGTTACCAGCAAGCAAAACAAAGAGCACGTTCAGAACTCAAACGCACAAGGGGCAAGGGTTCAATGAGCTAACCTTCGAGGACGAGAACAATAAGGAAGAAATATATATGCATGCTCAGAAAGACATGAACATGCATGTGCTTAACGATCGTTCAAAACGTGTTGAAAACGATCAACACGAATTTGTCGGTCGCGATAAGACGATGCAAGTTGGTGGCAACCATGAAGAGGTAGTGGCTGGCAACGTCTCAATCTCGGTTGGACGTAACAAACTGAGCGAACATCTTCTTTCGAAAACAACTAATTTGTTTAAAAGTCTAGGTGGTTTATTAGAAAAGTCACATATCCCAGATCCTCTGAATCTTGCAAAGGGTAATTTTCAGCTTTTTATTGAGAAAAACAAGTCGGAGATCGTACATCTTGGTTCGTCAGAAGTCGTAGGTGTCGCGAAATCTACGATCGTTGGTAACGTTCAGCAAACAACGGTCGGCCGTCAAAAAAGCTTGATCGTACGAGGTCGTTATGACGAAGACATTGGCAAGGTTCGCAAAATGCGCGTTGGAGAAGAACTGCTAATCCAAGTGGGTGAACATACTGAGATCCGAATGACAAAAGATGGGAAGGTACTCATAAAGGGAATATCGATTAAGCTGGAAGCCAGCAAAATCGATATGAACTAAAATGCCGACTACTAGTTCTTCTCAAAACTCCAGTCCAACTACGTCTGATCCAGTCGAGGATTGGAGTGTTCTGGACTATATTTACGCCGACGAGGATCCTATCCTTGGTGGACACGGGGCCTTGCCGCCTGTCGAAGCGCGAACCAGAGAGCGTGAAGATGAACTGAAGAGCTTACATGGAAAAGATATAGAGGCGCTAGGCATCCAACCGGCAGATAAGCTGGAGGAAAATTCTTCATCGAATGATCATGCCGCTTGGAGTCCAATTTCTAGTGGCTCGTTCGACATCAATGACGCTTCCGTTTTTCCGACGAGCACTGAGGCTGAAGACATCAAAGCGCTCGCCGACTATGCATCAAAGCTGGACGCCAATGCATTGGAAGGTGGTAAGCAAGAAGACGGAGACGAGAGTCCTTTAACGCTGAAGGCCGAGTCTAAAGGCGAGCGGAAATATGAAGGCCATCTGCCCTCTGGCAAGTCGACCACGGAAAATAAAGCCTCCCTAGAGGCAAAAGCAGAATACAAATTATTCGAAAAAAAATGGGCAGTGCACGAGCAGAAAGATACAGAAGGCTTTTATCAGAACCATCTCCGTGTGTTCGGTGCCGAAACGAAAGCTGTGGGTTCGGCTGGCCGGTTTATTGAGGATGGAAAAGCCGTCCAAGGAGCGAAAGTTGAGGCTAGCGCCAGCGCAAGCATGCTCGACTGGAAAAATAAGTTCAAAGGAGGGACCGCTCTTCCTCAAGAAATGAACGTCGACGTGACTGCGGTGAAAGCTGGAGCTAAAGTTAGCGGTGAAGCCACATTCAACAGGCAAGAGGGCGAGGCCACCCTTAAGGGTGAACTTGGTGCAGAAGCGATAATCCTAGAAATAACCGCAGATGGCAAAACGTCGATCGTGCCAGCCCGCTGGCTCGACGCGGCATGCAACCATACATGGCTTGGGCACTGGAAGTGGTCCCAAGAGCTTTGTCGTGCCGTCGAAGACGACACCTACGATTATGGTATCACGCTTGGTGGAACTGCTGGTGTAAGTACGGGTGCTGCGGCAAAATTTGAGGGCGGTTTAGAGAAGAAAAATGGTACATGGAAGTTTGGTGGGAAAAGTAAGGTGGCCGTTGGAGCGGGTGGAACCCTCGGCGGGACTATCGAAGGCGGAAAGATCGGCCGATGATTAGTCAAACCGCCAAAGGATGTTATGCAACTATTTTAATGTTGGCACTGATATTTGGTGTCGGAACGACGAAGGCGACTGACATGTCTAAGTGGGTTGGAGAAGAGGACGCGTTCAAAGCGACGCCTATATGCGACAAATCTGAGCTTAAAATAGCGATGCCTCCCTACTCCACGCAAAACATCATCTCTGCCGAGGATATGTGCGGGAAGGTCTACATCTTCACCGATAGTGACTCTGATGAGAGGATCGCTTTCGCTGGAGCATTGATTTTTAATCCCGTGATAGAAGCACAGAAATATCCCGCAGCACGGCGCCAGTTGATCGAAATGTTAGCGAAAACAGGCGGAGGGCCAAACCTGCATCTAGAGCTTTCAAGTCTTACATCCGAAAATCTGCAAGGTTTCTTGTTCGAACAGATTGAAATGCGTTCAAATGGTATCAAAGGTCCAGCCGGATCGATGACCTGGGATGTCGGTATCCGTGAGTTTGGTGAACAAACCGCAATCATCTTCAGCGGCGTGACAGATCTCGCAAAACAACAAGACACACTCACAGACGAAGAAAAAAAATCTGCGGTCGAGCTATTAGACGAACTTTCACGATGGAAGAACGAAAGCCTCAACCATCTCGTAAGCGGAACTAAATATCCCTGAGTGTACTAAGGAGTTTGACCTGCGCGCGACCGGCCATTGATGCATGTCGAATGATTGTGGGCTGATGTTGGCTCCAGGGTCGCAAGAATAAGATCAATCTTTAGGTGATGAACAGGATTTTGAAGCCATGAGCGATATGCCGGATCGTACGAAGTTTACACCCCATATGCTTCTCGGAGATGCAGAAGTCTGGAAGAAGCTAATAGCGCTCGCCGCCATGATCGACATTGAGCCTGGCTCCGGTGCGTTAATCGTGCGCAACGGCAAGTCCGTCCTGACTCTGCGGCCAGATGGGCATGTCAGCGTGCGCGGAGTCCGCATCTCGCAGACCGCCGAACGCGATATCGCGCTTGATGCCGCGACGATCAATCTCAACTGACGAGGCGCGGTGATGTGGGAGGTCGACAATCGCAGCCCGTTCGCCGCGCTGGGTTATTTCGTACGTGATCACGCCGGGTTGGAGCACTGGGTATTGTCTATACGAGCGCGGTTTTCAATCCTACAGGATGGCTTTAGTCGGCTTTCGGACGATCAGGGTGAGATCCGCATACGGCCCGATTATGCGGCTGACCTGCCTGAAGAAATGCTGAGCGAGGCGGATTTCTTCCCCTTTCGTCCGAAAACCGATTTCATTCTTACCGGCGATGTCGTCGCCCCGGAAGGGCGTTCCGTCAACAAGGTCGAATTTGGTTTCGAACTAGGCAGTCATTCCAAGAGCGCAGTGGCTTTCGGCTCGCGGCTATTGCGCGTAAGGAACGGCGCGCTGCGGCTTGAGGGTTATGAGCCATTCCAACGCTGCCGTCTCAGCTGGCGCAACAGCCTCGGCGGATCCGATTTTGCCGAAATGGAAACCCGCGTGCATCCGGCCAATCCGATCGGTTTTGGATGGACGGCGAAATGGGGTCAGCTTACCGCTGATACAGATGTGAAGCTCCCCCTTATCGAAAGTATGCAGGCGCCGATCGGCGCAGGAACGCTGCCCGACCCCTGTGGCTTCGGTGTTGTCCAGCCCGGATGGGCCGGCCGCGCCCGCTATGCAGGAACCTATGACGAGGATTGGCGCAAATACGAGGCACCCCTTCTGCCTGCAGATTTCTCACCCCAATTTTTTCAAGCCGCGCCGGAGGGGCAAGTTATCGACATCAAGGGCGGAGAACCGATCCGCGTTGTAGGCCTGCATGAGACGGGGGACTATCGCTTTCGGCTGCCGCAGCTCGTCTTTGACACCGCAACCTGGATCGGCCGACAGAAGATCGAGGCCCGGCCTCGCCTGATCTCAGTTACAGTCAACGGTACGGAAAAAACCATCGAAATGCTTTGGAATGCAGCGATTGCCTGCCCAGAGGGAGATATGGCCGTGGCTCGCAGCCGCGTGCAGATTAAGCAGATGGCAGGTGTGGTATCATGAACGCATTAGCCGGTATCGTGGGCGTTGGAATTTCCTGTCCCTTAGGGCAGGGATCGGATGCAGTACGTCGCGCATACGTGGAAAGAGTTCGCAATTTCGTGCGTTCTTCACAGGGCCCGATCGGCTTTGACGGGCAGGCCATAACGCTTTCATGCGTCATGCCCTTCGAGGAGGTCCGCGACTATGACCTTCGTATCCGGAATCTGTTTGCCGCTGCCTTCGACGATCTTGCCGCCCAAGTGGAGATCGATGCGCCGGTTGCCCTGAGACTGGTCGTGCCGGCTTGGCTCGGCCGCCATGACATTGGCGCCGGGCTGCAGACGTGGGTCAAAAACACTTACTCCAAGTGGTTCAGCTCCGTTTCTCTTCTGAGCGGCGGAGATACAATCGCGCTCTACGAGGTTGCGAAAGCTTTGAAAGAGCTTCGAGATGAGAATGGCGGCGGCCTGATCGTGGGCGCTCTCGACAGTTTCATGGATGCCGAATTGCTAGACATGTTGGCGGTCAATGGGCGCCTTTTCAGCCGCGGCAATCCGCATGGTTTGATCCCAGCAGAAGCCGCAGTGCTTGTAATGTTGGAATTGCCTGGTGAGCTTCGCCAAGCTTTACCGGTTCTCGGAACGATGCGGTCGGTTTTCACCGGGTTCGAACGGGAGAATCTTTTGGCGCCGGACGGTGTTATCGGCCGTGGCCTCGCCAAGCCCTTGCGGCAGGCATTCGAAACCTTTTCACCTGCCCGCTTCCTTGTCGATCTCAATGGTGAGCGCTGGCGTTCTGAAGATCTCGGATTTGCCCTTTCTGGCGCGCGGGTTCCTGACAAACTTTTGGCGGATTTTGAAACGCCGATCGCCTTTACAGGGGATTGTGGGGCGGCTAATAGTCTTATCATGGCTACTGTGGCAATTGACGGCGGGCAGTCTGGTCCGCCGGATCAGGCGGAGGACCAGACTGCCGGTGTTTCGATCCTGTCAATCGCCTTACCACAGGGGCCGCGCTGTGTTGCAGTGTTCCAATCTCTAAATAAGCATGGAATGGATTCATGAGGGAAACCGTTTCCATCAATGGGCTGACACTCTGCCACAAGCATTCCGATGGCTGGGTACGGTCAACCCTACCGGATGTCTGCAAAAGTCCAGAAAAGCCCATCCCTTATGCCAACACTGCTTATGCACGCGACCTGGCGAAAGGCACGTTCTCGGTCTTTTCGCATGGTGGTGCCATGTGCGGCGTAAAAGGATCGGAGTTCTACCGCTCTTTTGGGGATGAGCCTGGGGTCGGTGGCGGTGTGACGTCCGGCGTTAATCAGCATCGTGCGACCTTCCTTTCTTGGTCTTCGAACGTCTTTATGGAAGGGCGGAATGTAACGCGGCTAACGGATCGGATGCTGCTCAACAAGGGTAATACGATTTCGGCAGGCGGCTACTTCACCGGACCGGTCCGTGATGAGAAGAACCGTGAACTACTGGACGAAATCTGCAAGGCTGCCTGTGCCTGCCAAGCCGCCGGCACCATGAGCGGTCGCTGCGTGGCGGAGAAGATGACCGAATGGTCCAAGAAGAACAATCGCAATATAGAACCCGAAGTTGCATTTGACCTGAATGACGGGCAATGGACGATTCGCCGCAGGCCTGACGGTTCGATCATGCACGGCGGTGGAAAAAGGCCCATCGACTTCATCGATCTCGATAACATGACAGGGACCGAATACAAGGGACCTGGCGACCGAATGCGCGGCAAGCAGAGCGACTATATCGACGAGATCACCGAACAGCATGACATGACGCGCGAGGACGTGAATTTCAAAAACGATTGCGATTGCTCAGGCGGAGGTAGCGCTCCGGCGCCGGTTACAGCACCAGTGGCGAAACCTGTCAAGGAGTCAGCGGAGCTCTTGAATGATCCAGTCCAGTGGGCCAAGGAAAATCCGTGGAAGGCAACAGGGCTAGCCGTTGGCGGGGTCGCAACCGGCGGTCTCCTGATTTACGGCGGTGCAGCTGCGGCCGCGATTCTTGGAGGGCTGACTTTGACGGCGGCCACGGCAGGTTGAGGGCAATATGACGCAAGACACAGACAAGCTATTGACCGAGGCCAGCGACTGGAGCATTCTCGATAGGATCGCAGTGGAATCCACACGCGGCGTGCCCTTGCTTCGTTTCGGACATTATATCGATTTTGCCCTCCAGAAAGCGACGAGCCTCGAAACGCGAGAAAGGATGGCAGAGGTCCTGATAGACTATAAGCGGATCTTTGAAGCTCAGGTGACCCACTATCTTCCCCATAACGGTCGAAAGCTCCACTCCCTCAAGGGTTTCGACTACGATGCCTATGTGATGGAACGTGCTCACACGCCCGATAATGTGAAGGAAGATGAAAGCTTCGAAGCGGCGTTATTCGGCTATCCGAATTCTCGCGACGTGGATGATCCGACGATCTATTACGCGGAAGCCGTCGGCAACACGGAAATGCGGGAATTTTCCCGTATCGCTATCTATCTACCGGCCAGTTGGCCGGAAACGGTCGGATATGATGAATACAGGTCGCTCGTTCAGCAGTGGTGCGAAATGCTCAAGCCGGCCTATGGCACCGCGGGACTTTCGATTCTGTTCAACGAAGGTAGGCAGGGCCTGGCGGATCGGCTGCTCGCCTTTCCAATCGCGCGGCGATTTCCGGGCTTGGACGTACCCGAACAATCCCGCTGGTATGTACGAATGAACCGGTCGCGAAAGAGGGCTATCAGGACCATCAACTGGCTGACGTTTATTGACGACGGTTTCGTCTCTGAACTGGGTGGAACGGAGAAGCTAGCGGGACGTCTCGGAGACGGGTGTCCGATCTTTCCTTATCATGGAGGTCTCGTCATCCAGGCTGGAAAACGGCCCGAAATTGGCGATATTAACCGTGGCCTCATTCCGCAATCCTATAAGTCGGTCTCCGACGTTTTGAAACCGATCCGGTTTGACGATCATCAGCGACCGCTCATCGATGCTCCCCAGCCCCTTGATTCCTTGGAAGAAACGCTACGATGGGTCAAGAGGTTTGATTAAAACTGGGCTTGTCGCAAATTTTCGGGCTTAATCGTATGTTGACCATAGGCATGGAATTTGCCGCTCCGAAAGTTGCGGAGCGAGCCCATGATTCTGAATGCTATTGCCGAGAAGCTGAAGCGCCAATCAAAGGATGACTTCAAAGGCAGGCATTTCGAGGCCTGGTTGATTGTACAGGCGGTTGCCTGGTACTTGCGCTACCCGCTCAGCTATCGTGACTTGGAAGAGATGTTTCGCGAGCGGGGCTTTGAGGTCGATCATAGCACGGTCAACCGCTGGGTATTGGCTTATGCGCCGATGATCGAAAAACGGCTGCGGCAGTTTCGGCGACCCCATTGCGGCTCGGTCCGGATCGATGAGACCTACGTCAAGATCCGCGGCAAATGGCGCTACCTGTACCGAGCCATCGACAAGCATGGCAATCCGGTGGATTTCCTGCTGACTGCTAAGCGCGATCTCGACGCGGCCAAGCGGTTCTTCCGCAAGATGCTCAAAGACGAACCCTTGTTCTCGCCGAACAGGATCGGGACAGACGGGGCCAACACCTTCCCGTCAACGATCAAAACGTCAGTTGATGATGGGCTTCTCCATCCCGATCCCGTGCATTATGTCACTAAGCATCTCCAGCAAGGCATTGAAAGTGACCATTTCCGGGTAAAGAAGAACATGCCAAAGATCGGTGGCTTCCAATCCTTCAACACGGCGCGGCGAACCATCGCGGGTTTCGAGGCGATGCTGTGGTTGAGGAAAGGCTTTGGCTTTTCCGGAGGATGGACCATCAACGATCAGAACGATTTGCTTGCGCGCCTCTTCGGACTGCAAAAGATTAACAAAGCATGAAAATGAGGATGCTCAGGGGATAATCGCGCGCTCCGAAAATGTTTGCGACAGGCCCTTATCGTGCGTATCGGCATAGGGATCCCTGCCGATTCACACGCACCGGGGGCACTTGGCAATTACGCTTCAGAGCAAGTCTCTAAGAGGTCAGCGTGATCACAGACGAATGATCGTTGTTAGACCAAGACGTTTCATCTCGGCTTCCGCGAATTGGATCGCGGGGGCTTCACTCTCGTATGGTGTGGTGGTTGCAGTGCCGTCTTCAATGACGCGCACCGTCCAGAGTTCATTCGAAAAGAACAATTCCACTGAATTACCGATGACGTTCTCGATGCGGTCGAACAGGTCAGTCATTTTTCCTATCTACTTTAAGGTAGCGCGGTATTCTAGTACGACTTGATGTGTGTACGCAACCGGACAATACTGACCGCTTCGCTCACCCAATTTGGATTTGGAACGTAACATTAGGCCTTTGTGTTTTAGGGGTCGGCAAGGAACCCTCTCCATTCACCTGTTAGGGGCACCTAGACTGTTATTTGTGAAAGCGTGATGACCAAATATTTCTTCCACGTCGTGTACGAAAACGTCACCGTCCTTGACGCAGACGGAAGCCATTTTTCAACCAAATATCGGGCCATAACGGAGGCGGAGTTGAACCTTCTAACATATGCGCTTGAAGCAAAGGTGCGAGGGAAAGCCGTTCCGCAGCAAGTGGCGATCATACAAGATGGTACCCCTCGAAAGTTTATCGCACTTAAGACAACCGGCGAAAACGAAGGAGAACCAAACACTCCTTCACCCTTTCTTGCAATTACTTGATGGCGCTGGTTAATCCCTGATCGAAATATGGCGGTTTCGGCCTCGAATAACTATCATTCCGAGGGAATAGGATATTATGGCGACTAACCAGCAATCACCTGATGCAGCATTCGAACCAAAACAGCAACTAATAATAGTGATATAGAAAAATGCTATTTCCGCTAGAACGATTAGTGAAGGCAGCAACTAGGTGGCTCTACCCGGCGTTAACTGGTCCATCCTTGCTTGTTCGATTTCCGCGAACTCTTTGGCTTCATCCTCCGAATGGAATATCGCTGTTAGTAGAAGTCCCTGCTCGAAAACGCGAACAACCCATACATCCTGTTCAAACGACATACAGACCTCATCACCTAGAGCGCCGTCGATACGTCGAAAAAGATTTTCCATAGATCAATGTACACTTATGATAGCGTAGAACCATCAATACAATCGTGTACGCTGCCGTACTGACTATCATATATTCATTCTCGCGGATTACCATTGTGGTCCTTGACGAGCCCAACCAGAAGTTCAATTTCGTGTTGGGAAAAAGAGTAAAAACATGAAAGAGGACACTGAACGGCGCGAAGGGCCTTTGCCCGAGGCCGAGTCCTCGTAGATGTCGTTCGCCTCAACATCCGCATTAGCCAGTGCATCGCGCTGAAAGTTATGGACCTGACTGCCATCGGCCTTCGACACCCGCGCGTTGTCTGTCTTTGATGAACTTGAGTTCCATGTCCGCGACCATCCGTCCCATGCTGCCCGCCGTCGTTACTTCGAATTCGAGGGCGCGCATTGACATGCCTTTCGTCAAGCTCATGAACAAGATTGAGAAACGTCACGGGTGGAGTGGCCAAGCTGATACAGCTGCAGCATCACCAGCTCATCGTCCGCATGCAGAAAACTGCATGAAGGTTTCTAGCTCGGATAGCCCCTTCGGGGTTGCTCGGAAATCTCACCGCCGGCGACGTGCTGGTCATCTGTGATTAAGCGTAAAGAAATGACCACGTTAACGTGAGAAATAATGGGCGTTATCATGCGTATTGGCATCCTTACCCACCGCCGATTTATAATGGCATCCATTACGCATGTGTAAGCCTAGCCTAGTCGTGTTAGGCTTTAGCTAAATGATTCATCCTGTCTGTCTTCAGTCTCTGTGTTCTGGCGCCACGGAAGAGTTGCCAGCCGGAAACTTTTTAGATATTTCCCAGAGCGGTTTTCAAGTCGATGACCGACTTGCTTTTGGTTGCATGTGGTCCGCGCTGTCTCAGCATGGAGACCGGCCTCTCATTGATCAACCGCTCTAGAATAGAGGCTTGCAATTCTAGACATTGGGCTCAACTCTAAGAAAAGTAGGTATTACCCATGATGGGTGGGCATGATCGCTCTTAAGGCGTGGTTGTGTAGCCGAAAGGCTTGCAGGACAAAGAAACGTTCAGCCATTCTGCTCCGGCCCGCACTGTTCCACAAGGGAGGATTTCTAAATATCTGAGAATAATAATTTATTCGTTATTGCGTTGAGCCAGCCTGGTTGAAACCGACCAAGAGAGAAAGAGCAGCCTGTAGCTTAACTCAGCACACTCAATCACAAACTTAATTCGACAATGCTCGCAACACCGCCTCGGGCTCTTTTTCCATCACACGCAGAAGCGTCCGAGCGGCACCAGATGGCTGACGAGCCCCTTGCTCCCACTTTTTGTACCCAGAAGCGCTTGTCCCAAGAAAAGCAGCCATTTCATCTTGTGTCAGATGTAGCTTTTGGCGGATTGCCTTTGCGTCTACAGTTTCCAGATCAACGGCAGTGACCCGCATTCCCGCAGGGTCCCTGCCCTGCGCATGACCCAGAACTTCGGTCATAGCCTGAATCAAATCCTCGCCGAATTTTGTCGTCTCGCTCATGGTTTGCTCCTGTATGTCGCCTTTATCGCCTTCGCGAACGCAGCGACCGCCTTGGCCTCTTCCGGCTTCAAAGCCGTCTTTTCGCTCTTGCCGTAGACGAAAAGCGCATAGATGATCGGATCGTCGCTGTACCAGCAATAAATGACACCTAAACGCCTCGTTTGCCTTTACCCTTGGTCAAAATCTCAGCTTACGGACACCACCCGCACCCGGTATTTCATCACCGGCCTGTGGATCGGTCGCCAGAAAGTCAATCAGATCCTTGCCCTCGTCGTCCGTGAACAGAGCCGGTGCCTGTTTGGTGAAGAGCGAGGTTTCAGCGACTGTAGGCATAATGTTTTATAACCCATTGGGGTAGTTATGGCGATCGAAGTCGTTTCTGTCAATGGTCATTCACGCCGAGCGCTTTCCAGCTTCCCCGTTCAACCGTAGCAGTGCCATTACCATCGGCCCGAGCGAAAACTCCCCACGCGCCGCCCGGTTGGTCAGATCACGCAGATATCCGCCGGCCGAATTGATGTGCCCTGCCCTCTCCAGGATACAGGCAATCGCAACCGCTGCATTTTCAGGTCCCATGGTTTCGCAAGCCTCCTGATAGGCCGACGGGCTGACGCCCAGCATCGACCTCACCACGACCGCGGCCGACATGAGATCGCGCCAACCGCCCACAGCGCCGGCCGGTCCGTAGTCGATAATCTGCGGGCAGGCCTTCAGCACGACACCCAAAGGAAAGGCCTTTAGCGTTTCAGTTTGAGGTTCGCGTCTCTTTTTCGGCTTTTCGCCCTGCTCTTTTTCAGAGCTAGGTTCAAGTTCATGGAAGTATTCGGATTTTGAATTCTGTATGTGCTGCTCAATATGAGCATCATTGGTGCTATTAAATTCTGAATTTTGCTGCATATTCAATAGATTAAGGATTTCGTCGCGCAGAAGCTCGAGTTCATCGAGGATACTGGCGACGTCAGCGATGGTGGGGGAGCGTGGAATACGGGCAACGAGATCGATGTACATAGCCTCGATCACCATCCAGTCGCCGTCAGCACCCTCTTCGATCGCCGCAGTAATGAGCTTGCGGACATCACGGCGGCAGATTGTCAGGTTCTCTTTCGCCTTGCGGAATGCGGAACGGGCAGCAACGACGTTCTGCGCGATGGCAGCAAGCTCTTCGGACCTGGCGAGGATCGGAGAAAGGTCGAAGCCGAAGGCATTCTCGATCTCGCCGGCGCCATTCTTCCGCGCGTAACGCTTGCCATTGGCACTATCCTTGCGAACGATAAGGCCAGCGTCGACCAGCAGCGCGAGATGACGACGCAGCGTGGCCCCTGCCATACCGTGGGCCCGAAGAATCAACTGAGCGTTTGAAGGAAACACGATGAGCTGTGCGTCCTGGCGCAATTCGTTTTCGGGATAGAAGCTCAGAAGTGCGTCGAGCACAGCCAGGCTGTTCGACTGCAAGCCGAGTTCTTCTCTCGCTTCCGAGGCGTCACGGAAGACTTTCCATTTTTCGACCGTTTTACCAGCCTTGATATCGTTGGTGGCCATTTGCCGCTTCACCAAGGCAAGCGTCATTGGCCGCCGCCCAAAGGGCGTCGTCACACTTCCTGTCTCCATTTCTTTCACCTTCCAAAAGGCAAAGAAAAGCTACGCTAGGTTGGCGTTGACTCTTGACTGGGATTCCGGGAAATGCGATTCTCTAAGCGACCAAACTGAGAGAGGCCTTCTGGAACACCGTTTCGGAGGGCTTTTTCTTTGCGCTATCGTTCCTTTCCTAGTTGCGATTCGTTTTACTGCTTCGACCTTTTGAACGAAGCGTAAATTTCTGGGAGCGCCGACATTAGGTAGTCCGCAAAGTCTGGCGCGGCCTTTTTGTCGATCATTAAAGTCAGCGTTCGCTTGTCTTGCTTGTACCGAGCGGCCTTGGTGCCGTCCTCAGCTTTCCAAACTACCGCCTCAGACTTCGCCGCCTTTGTCTTCTCAGGGGTGACAGCTTCGAATACTCGAGCGAAACGCTCGTCAGAACTCAAGCTTTTGACTACATCGCTATTGAGTAACGTCCTGGCAGTTTCGGGAGCGCCATCTTGACTTAGGCGGCCTGACAATTCGTACCAACGGTCCCGACCGATTTTGGGGGCAGCGCCGATCGAGCGGATGATATCTGCTGGAAGTTGTTTGGCTGCCTGGATCAACCTGGAAAGATTGCTTTTATCCACAGCAAGAGCCGCCATAATGACGGGCCGCTGAAACCCACCAGCTTCAAGCTCTGCGGCGTATAGGGCGCGCTCGATGAACGACAGATCCTGCCGAGCGCTGTTCTCTTGCCCTTGCGCCAGAACTAACTCGTCATCCGACAAGGTGCGAACTGCAGCCTTCACTTGGATGCCAGCAGCTTTCACTGCTCTCAGACGTCGGCGCCCATATGCAATCTGGTATCGACCTTCAACAGACGGGTGAGGGCGCACGAGGATGGGGACCTGCTGACCGTGCTCCTTAATGTTACGAGCGAACTCTTCAAACTGCTCGGGAGACTCTTCCAACCGATCCGCCACGAGCGGCGCGTCGATGAGATTCGGATCGAGTTCCGTAAGCGACTGAGACTTCAAAAGCTCGATGGAGCGCGAAACAGCACCTATCGCGCCACGTGGGGAATATTGCGGAGTGGCAGGATTCTGCGCGGAAATGTTCTCGGAGTTTCCGGCTGGCAACTTCGGTCCAGCGAGATCGGATAGCAGGTGTTTTCTAGCCATTGTTAGCCCTCTCGAGTGTCGAGGTTGCCACCATAAAACAAGTGACTTCTCGAAAGTTTCCGGCTGACAACTTCTGCGCATTCACGCGAGATGCTAGCGCCGTCATTTGCGCGCCCATGCGCTTTGAATGAGCTGCGCGATTTCAGTGTTTACATTGTCTAGCGACTCCATCGCACGGTCGTAGGTCGCCCGCGTAAACTGGTCACGGCTGACTTCATAGAGCGTTTGCTTGGTAATGCCCGCGTCTGAGATAGCTGTGCTTTTCAACATTGGATGATTGAGGACATGTTCTCCAAACATCGTCCTCATAAACGACACCATCTGGTTCTGAGGACCATCACCGGGCTCATAGCGAGTGACTAGGTAACGCATCCAGTCGTAATTCATGCTTCCGCCTGCATCGGCGACGACGCTCAGCAGTTCCGACGTCATCAAAAGAAACTGGCACATTGACATGACGTCAAGCATCTGCGGATGAACGGTGACGAGGACGGCAGTCGCTGCACACAAAGCGGAAATGGTTAGAAAGCCAAGCTGCGGAGGGCAGTCTACGACCACGACATCATAGTCGTCCGCGACTGAAGCGATCGCGTCGTCCATGCGCGTGAAAAAGATGTTTTTTCGATCGTTTGAGCCCAAAACCTTCGCCGTATCGTGCTCGAACTCCATCAGCTCAAGGTTGCCTGGCACCAAATCAAGATTGGCGAAATAGGTCTTCTTGATCACGTCTTTCAACGGGCGACGTTCAGCGTCATAGCGCATCGCACCGTAAAGCGTCTCATTGTCCTTGACGTCAAACTCCGGCTGGAAGCCGTGCAATGCCGACATACTGGCCTGCGGATCAAGATCAATGGCAAGAACACGGTAGCCGTTAAGGGCTAAATATTGCGCCAAGTGTGCAGCCGTTGTCGTCTTCCCGCTGCCGCCTTTGAAATTGACAACTGTGATGACTTGCAGATGCTCCTGACCTGAGCGTTTGGGTGAATAGCGCCGATCGTTTTTTCCGGTTAAATCAAGGTATTCTCGTAGGGCCTGAATCGTTTCGACCGTGTAGGAGCGACGATTGTTGTTGCCAATTTCGGGCTGAGGACCTTTGCCTTCGATTGAGAGGTGACGAAGGTATCCATCGTTGACACCGATCAGCTTCGCAGCCTCCGTCGAGGAGAAGGAACGCAAAGTTTTGCGCGCCTCTGGCGGGTACAACTTCACACGATGTTCGTGCAACGCACCAGAGAGGTCTCGCGCGTGGGCGCCGATCAGTTTATGGATAGCCTTTTGAAGCTGAGCCGAATTTTCCACGACTTCCTCTCGTACACACGGTAATTTTCGTAAACACACCTATTTACCGTGAATAGCACAACCGATTCCAGCATGGTTTGCAAGATATTTAAAGTTAATCAATGGTTAACGCATTTTCTTCGCAACCGCGGATTATCGCGATTCTGTGATTTGAATCCATTACTTACATCTGTTTGCGCAAGTCGACCTCGTAACGGCGAAATGCAGATTTGCACATGAATCTTCTCGATCTAGCTCACTGCACACTCACATTCTACGGGAGGGATCAGCGAGTCGCTAGAATCACCTGAGGTGCAAATCTGCACATAGGCACACGCTCAAGGAGATGATTTCATTCCGCATGACCTTGTTCAAGCGGAGATTATCATGCGGATATTGACCGTCGCGCCCGAGAAATACGAGCGCCATCGCGAGTTCCTGAGACAGATGCACCGTCTTCGAGCGACGGTATTTGCCGGACGTCTCGCCTGGGACGTCTCCATCACCGCCGGAGAAGAGCGCGACCAGTACGATGATTGCAGGCCGACTTATCTCCTGGCAATTGCCGACCGTGAAACGGTCGCAGGTTGCGTTCGTCTCCTTCCAGCTTCTGGCCCTACAATGCTGGAGCAGACCTTCCCCCAGCTTCTCGATACGGGTTTGCTTCGTCCTCATTCAGGCATGGTTGAGAGTTCGCGCTTTTGCATCGACACGTCCTTGCTCGCTGGCAGGGGAGGGGCCCCACTTCATCTCGCGACGCTCACCTTGTTCGCCGGCATCATCGAATGGTCGATGGCGAGCGGCTACAGTGAGATCGTCACGGCCACCGATCTCCGCTTCGAGCGCATCCTGAAGCGAGCGGGATGGCCGATGCAGCGTCTCGGCGAACCGGCTCCGATCGGCAACACCATCGCCATCGCCGGAAGCCTGCAGGCCGACCGTGGCAGCTTTGAGCAGGTTTGCCCACAGGGTTACCATTCGACCCCGCAGATTGATGGGACATTGCTCAGGAGCGCTGCGTGACCCAGCTCCGCTCCCAACCCCGCCTGGTCCGCAAACTACAGGACGCCCTTGGTGACCAACTCTGCATCGCGCTCGATGACGCGACGGTGGTCGAGATCATGCTCAATCCGGACGGCCGCCTCTTCATTGAGCGGCTGGGGCACGGCGTTGCACCGGCCGGCGCGATGAGCACCGCCGCAGCCGAAGTTGTTATCGGCAGCGTTGCGCATGCCCTGCAGTCGGAGGCCGACGACGCGCGGCCGATCATCTCTGGCGAACTTCCGATTGGTGGACACCGCTTCGAAGGTCTATTGCCGCCGGTGGTCTCCGGACCGGCGTTCACCATCCGCCGTCGTGCCTCCCGTCTCATTCCACTGACAGAGTATGTGAAGTCGAAGGTGATGACCGAAGCCCAGGCATCTGCAATTCGAAGCGCGATCGACGCTCGGATGAACATCGTCATCTCGGGTGGCACGGGCTCGGGCAAGACCACACTCGCCAACGCCCTCATCGCAGAAATCGTTACTGCGTCGCCGGACGATCGGATGGTTATCCTCGAAGACACTGCCGAAATCCAGTGCGCGGCGGAAAACGCAGTTTCGCTTCACACCAGCGATACCGTCGACATGGCCCGTCTGCTGAAAAGTACGATGCGCCTGCGTCCCGATCGCATCATCGTCGGCGAGGTCCGCGACGGTGCGGCCCTGACGCTGCTCAAGGCCTGGAACACGGGACATCCGGGCGGAGTCACCACGATCCATTCCAACACGGCGATGTCAGCCTTGCGCCGGCTCGAGCAACTGACGGCGGAGGCCAGCCAGCAGCCAATGCAGGAGGTGATCGGAGAAGCCGTCGATCTCGTCGTCTCCATTGAACGAACGGTTAAGGGGAGGCGGGTCCGTGAGGTGATCCACATCGAAGGATACCGCAACGGCCGCTACCAGACCGAACATTACGCCCAGATCGATGAGGACAGCCATGTCGCGTAACATCTCCATTCCTCTTAACCGCGCGACGCTTGTCGCCGTTTGCGTCAGTCTTGCAGAACCAGCACTCGCCTCTTCTGGCGGCGGCGGTCTTCCTTGGGAATCGCCACTGCAACAGATCCAGCAATCGATCACGGGGCCTGTCGCCGGATTTATTGCATTGGCTGCGGTTGCGATTGCCGGTGCGATGCTGATCTTCGGCGGCGAACTGAACGATTTTGCACGTCGGCTTTGCTACGTCGCGCTGGTCGGTGGCGTGCTGCTTGGGGCTACCCAGATTGTCGCTTTGTTTGGAGCAACCGGAGCATCAATCGGCGGCAATCATGCACAGGCCGAGCAAGAAACTCCCGAACCGAGGATGACGCCGGCCACAGCGGGGGAGGGGACTCATGGCTGAGGCCGGATCTTCTCTGGCGCGCGCTCGTGTGCACCGGGCATTATCGCGTCCGAACCTGTTGATGGGCGCCGACCGCGAGCTCGTGCTGTTGACGGCGCTGGCCGCCATCATCCTGATCTTCGTTGTCCTGACCTGGTACGCGGCCCTGTTCGGCATCGCGTTCTGGCTGGTAGCCGTCGCGGCACTCCGCACGATCGCCAAATCCGATCCCCTGATGCGCCGAGTCTATCTCCGCCACATCTCCTACAAGATGTCCTATCGCGCGACCTCGTCGCCGTGGCGTAAGTACTGAGGGATTGAGATGGTCGCCCTCAAATCATTCCGCCATTCCGGCCCGTCGTTTGCCGATCTGGTGCCTTATGCCGGCCTCGTTGATAATGGCGTCATCCTGCTGAAAGACGGCTCCCTGATGGCCGGTTGGTATTTTGCCGGGCCGGATAGCGAGAGCTCGACCGACGCCGAGCGCAACGAGGTGTCGCGACAGATCAATGCCATCTTGTCGCGGCTGGGCTCGGGATGGATGATACAGGTCGAAACTATCAGGGTGCCAACTGGCGATTACCCGACCGAGACTGAAGCCCATTTTCCCGATCCGGTCACGCGCGCCATCGACGAAGAGCGGCGGATGCATTTCCAGAAGGAGAAGGGGCATTTTGAGAGCCGGCATGCTCTGATCCTAACCTGGCGGCCCCCGGAGCCACGGCGCTCCCGGCTGACGCGGTATATCTACTCCGACGCGGCGAGCCGCTCCGCCACCTATGCCGACAAGGCACTGACAAGTTTCCTCACCTCGATCCGGGAGGTCGAGCAGTATCTCGCCAATGTCGTGTCGATCCGTCGGATGGTGACACTGGAAACGTCGGAGCGCGGCGGCTATCGCGTCGCGCGCTACGACGAGCTCTTCCAGTTCATCCGTTTCTGCGTCACCGGCGAGAACCATCCGGTGCGCTTGCCGGACATCCCCATGTATCTCGACTGGCTGGTGACGGCCGAGCTGCAGCATGGCCTGACGCCGCTGGTCGAGAACCGGTTCCTCGGTGTGGTGGCGATCGACGGTCTGCCGGCGGAAAGCTGGCCGGGAATCCTTAACACGCTCGACCGGATGCCGCTCACCTATCGCTGGTCATCCCGCTTCGTCTTCCTCGACGCCGAAGAAGCACGGGCAAGGCTCGAGCGGACACGCAAGAAGTGGCAGCAGAAGGTACGGCCGTTCTTCGACCAGCTGTTCCAGACGCAATCACGCTCGGTCGATCAGGACGCCATGCTGATGGTGGCTGAGACTGAAGATGCCATTGCCGAAGCCTCCTCGCAGCTCGTCGCCTATGGCTATTACACACCGGTCATCGTCATCTTCGAAGAAGGCTCAGGTCGCCTCCAGGAGAAGTGCGAGGCGATCCGCCGCCTGATCCAGGCCGAAGGTTTTGGCGCACGGATCGAGACGTTGAACGCCACGGACGCCTTTCTCGGCAGTCTTCCAGGCATCTCCTACGCCAACATTCGCGAGCCGCTGATCAACACACGCAATCTCGCCGATCTCATCCCCCTGAACTCCGTCTGGTCGGGCAGTCCGAACGCGCCTTGCCCGTTCTATCCGCCGGCCTCGCCGCCCTTGATGCAGGTCGCGTCCGGATCGACGCCGTTCCGGCTGAACCTGCATGTCGACGATGTCGGACACACGCTGATCTTCGGGCCAACGGGCTCTGGCAAGTCGACGCTGCTGGCGCTGATCGCAGCGCAGTTCCGGCGTTATGCCGATGCTCAGGTGTTCGCCTTCGACAAGGGCAGCTCGATGCTGCCGTTGACCCTCGGTCTCAACGGCGATCACTACCAGATCGGCGGCGATATCGGTTCGTCGGCAAGTGGTGAGGTGAGGGCACTTTCCTTTTGCCCGTTGGCCGAACTATCGTCCGACGGAGACCGTGCCTGGGCGGCCGAGTGGATCGAGATGCTGGTGGCGCTGCAAGGTGTGACCATCACCCCGGACTATCGCAACGCCATCTCCAGGCAGGTGGCACTGATGGCGGAATCCCGCGGTCGCTCGCTGTCGGACTTCGTTTCCGGCGTGCAGATGCGCGAGATCAAGGACGCGCTGCATCACTACACCGTCGATGGCCCGATGGGCCAGTTGCTCGACGCCGAAGAGGACGGCCTGGCGCTTGGCCCGTTCCAGTGCTTCGAGATCGAAGAACTGATGAACATGGGCGAGCGCAATCTCGTCCCTGTTCTCACCTACCTTTTTCGGCGCATCGAGAAACGCCTGACCGGCGCTCCTAGCCTGATCATTCTCGACGAGGCCTGGTTGATGCTCGGCCATCCGGTGTTTCGCGACAAGATCCGGGACTGGCTGAAAGTTTTGCGCAAGGCCAATTGCGCTGTGGTCCTCGCCACCCAATCGATCTCGGATGCGGAGCGCTCCGGCATCATCGATGTGCTCAAGGAGAGCTGCCCGACCAAGATTTGCCTGCCGAACGGTGCCGCGCGCGAACCGGGCACGCGCGAGTTCTATGAGCGCATCGGCTTCAACGAGCGGCAGATCGAGATCGTCGCGACCGCCATTCCAAAGCGCGAATATTACGTCGTCTCGCCCGAGGGCCGAAGGCTCTTCGACATGGCGCTTGGTCCAGTGGCGCTTTCGTTCGTCGGGGCAACCGGCAAAAAAGACCTCAAGCGCATTCGCATTCTTCATTCCGAACACGGGGACGCTTGGCCTCTCCACTGGCTCCAGCAAAGGGGGATCGCCCATGCCGAAACACTCTTCCCGACCTTCTGAGACCTACCGTGCGGTGGTCATCGTGGCGACCGGCCTCGCAATAGCGACGCCAATCCAGGTTCAGGCCGGTGGTGTCACCGGACAGGCAACGGAATGGACACAGCTAGCCAACAATGCCGAGCTGATTTCGCTCGTCGGCAAGTCGGCCGAGCAGGTCAACAACCAGATTACCCAGATCTCGCAGCTTGCCGAGCAAATCCAGAACCAGATCAACATCTACAACAACATGCTGCAGAACACGGCGCGGTTGCCAAACCACGTCTGGGGCCAGGTCGAAAGCGATCTCAAGAACCTGCAAAATGTCGTCGAGCAGGGGCAGGGGATCGCCTTCTCGATGGGTAATATCGACGACGTGCTCAAGCAGCGCTTTCAAAGTTTTTCCGAGATGAAAAGCAACCTGCCCGACGGGGCAGGCTTCTCGTCCACCTATCAGAACTGGTCCGACACCAATCGCGACACGATCGCCGGTTCCCTGAAGGCCGCAAACCTGACGGCCGACCAGTTTTCGAGCGAGGAAAGCGCGATGTCGTCGCTGCGCTTGATGTCGGAAACGGCCGACGGGCAGATGAAGGCGTTGCAGGTCGGACATCAAATCGCCGCCCAGCAGGTCGCGCAGGTGCAGAAGCTACGGGGCCTGGTTTCCCAGCAGATAACGATGATGGGTACCTGGTTTCAGTCGGAGCAGGCACAAAAGGATCTCGCTCAGGCGCGCCGCGAGCAATTCTTCAGCGGAAGCGAGCATGACATCCGCGGCGGACAGACGATGGAGCCCCGCTGGTGAGCCCGCGCCTTTTCATCATCCTTGCTGTCGTCGGGATCATCGCGTCCGGTATCGTCGCCAGATGGATCGTTCAGCCGCCTGCGACACACCTGTCCAGAGCTGGCGAAGCGTCTCCGCAAGCTGCATTCAATGTAGACCGACGAGTTCACCGGGAAAAGTTCTTTGGCGGCGACACTACTCGGGACATAAGCGGCGGCAAGGAGATGAAGCCGAGATGGTGATCGTTCATCCTTCCCGGCGCGTGGAGCTCGCCTGCGTCGCGATCGGCCTCATCCTAATCGCGAGCACGCCGGCTATGGCGCAGCAAGGTCAAGTGCTCACGACCCTGGAAAACTCCGTCGTTGCGGCCGCCAAGGGCTGGGAGACGACGGTGATGAATGCAGCGCGTTCACTGTTCTGGATTCTGGCGGGCATCGAGTTTGGCATCGCCGCCGTATGGCTGGCGATCAACGCCGCGTCGCTCGATAGCTGGTTTGCCGAACTCGTCAAGCGCATCATGTTCATCGGGCTGTTTGCCTTCATCCTCAATGAGGGACCGGCATTTGCAAAGGTTGTCGTGGACAGCCTCTACCAGATCGGCGCTGGCGGTGGGTCAGCCTCTCCCGCCAACATTTTCGACGCCGGCATTCGCGTTGCGACCAAAATGTCAGAACAGGCGAAGTTTGGCCTCTTCGAGGATAACTCCCTGGCGATCGCCGCCGTCTTCGCCATGGTCGTGGTCGTCGTCTGCTTTTCGCTCGTTGCTGCGATCTTCGTCTCTGTCATGGTGGAGATGTATGTCGGCTTGCTCGCAGGCATGATCATGCTCGGATTGGGCGGTACATCTTATACCAAGGATTTCGCCGTCAAGTATCTGGTCTACGCCTTCTCGGTCGGCATGAAACTGATGGCGCTGGTGATGATTGCGAAGATCGGCTCGGACATCCTGTTGGGCCTGGCCGAGGCACCGACAGCCACCTCCGAGCAGTTTATCACTACGCTTGCCATCGCCGGTATTTCGGTCGTTGTCTTCGTCATCGCAATGTATGTGCCACCGATCCTTCAAGGCGTGGTCCAGGGTGCCTCCGTTTCCGGGGGCATGGAAGCCATCCGCCACGGCGGACAGGCCGCTTCGTTTGCGGCGGGTGCCGGCTATCTGGCGACGGCAGCAGCCAGCAGAGGTTTTCAGGCTGCAAGTGCGGCGAGGGCAGGAGGAGCGTCCCTCGGCAGTGCCGCCATGCGTGGCATGGAGGCCGGCATAGGCGGTGCGGCGGGCGCGGTCGGCTCCGCCGCCAAGGACAAGGCGATCGGGTCGCCTGGTGCCTATGCCGGATCGCTGCTCGGGCTTGCCAACGCCAAACTTGACCAGCAATCGGGTCGGACCGCATCGCTACCTCCACCACCGCCACTTAACAAGACCAAATAACTGGAGGCCGATCAGCCATGGCCGGACACAATCCGCTCGATAATCGCGACATTGCCAATCCCTATATCGCCGCGCGCAATGAATGGAACGAGCGCTATGGATCCTATGTCAGGTCCGCCGCCGCCTGGCGTATTGTAGGCATTGTCGGCATGACCATGGCGGTTATCGGCTTTGGCTATGCGCTTTACCAAAGCACGCAGGTCAAGCTCGTTCCCTATATCGTCGAGGTCGACAGGCTCGGCACATCAGTCAATGCCGGCTTTCCCCAGCAGATCGAATACGCCGATCCGCGTGTGGTGCGCGCAACCCTCGGCAGCTTCGTCTCTAATTTTCGGAGTGTGACGCCGGATGCGGTGGTGCAGAAGCAATATATCGATCGAACCTATGGACTGCTGAGGACAGCCGATCCGGCGACGGAAAAGGTCAATGCCTGGTTTCGCTCGAACTCGCCCTTCGAGAAAGCGAAGAATTCGACCGTTGCCATCGAGGTCAACAATATCGTCGCGCTCTCGAACCAGAGCTACCAGTTGGACTGGACCGAATTCGAGCGCGACCGGCGCGGCAAGGAAACGGCCGTCCGCCGTTTCCGCGGCATTGCGACCGTGACCCTGACGCCGCCGCAGGACGAGGGTGTCATCCGCCTGAACCCCATCGGTCTCTACCTCCGCGACTTCGACTGGACAGCACAGCTTTGAAAGGCATGGCCCCGAACATGATCATCCCGCGCACAAGAACACGGGCCACGCTGACAGGCGCTCTCGCCTCGGCACTGTTGGCGTATTCAGTGGTCGCTCCTCTGCATGCATATGCTGCCGATGGCGTCACAGCCAACGAAGCAAAAGGCATGGGCATCTCCACCCAGTGGCGTGGGTCCCGCGGCTTGGTGACCAAGGGCGCCGACGGAAAGGTGATCTTCCTTTATGGTGAGGTGCAGCCTTCCGTTGTCTGCTCACCGCTACAAGTTTGCGATATCGAACTGCAAGGCGGTGAGGTCGTCCGCGACGTTATGGTCGGCGACACGGTGCGCTGGAAGGTGGAGCCCGCAACTTCAGGTGCTGCCGGAGGACAGGCGATCCACCTGATCGTCAAACCGTCGGAGCCGGGTCTTGTGACCTCGATGGTGGTGACAACGTCGCGTCGCACCTATCACATCCAGCTCAAGTCACATTCGACGCAGTATATGGCCCGTGTTGGTTTCGAATATCCGGAGGATGTTTCGACAAAGCTCGCTGACATCAATGCGCGGCTCGAGGCGAGCACCATTCCGGGCGCGGGTGTCCCCGCCGAGCAGCTGAACTTCTCCTATTCTGTTTCGGGTAGCGCCGGCTGGCGGCCTACGCGTGTCTATTCCGATGGGCTGAAGACCTACATCCAGTTTCCTCGTTCGATTTCCGGCCAGGATGCGCCTGTTCTGTTCGTCACCTCCGGTGGGCAGAACCGGATTGTGAACTACCGGATGAAGGGCGACATGATGGTCGTCGACTACCATGTCGATCGCGCTGTGCTCGTTTCCGGCGTTGGCCGGAAACAGGAGAAGATCACGATCCGAAGGGGAGGGAGGTAATGGACATCCTTTTCTCCCGTCCGCGATTTTTTCGAGCCCTCCGCAATTCTCCCGCAGTCTGCACCTTCGCCATCCTTCTTTCCGGATGCCAGTCGATGGGGACTGACAGTGTCGTGGCCAGCAACGCGCCACCGGAAATCTCCGGTCCTGCGGCCAGCGCAATCGCCGGCGACATGGTGAGCCGCCTTGCCGAACAGATCGGGCCGGGAAAAGCGACCATTGCGCTCAAGACTGATACCTCGCCCTTCGGACAGGCGATGGAAGCGGCGCTGAAGGGATGGGGTTATGCCGTCGGTACGGACCAGAAGACAGATGGTGGCATGACGATCATCCCTCTCGCCTATGTGATCTTGACTGGCGATGGCCAGGTGCTCGCACGTCTTTCGACCAACAGCGTCGAGCTCGGCCGCGCTTATTCAATCACGGCAAACGGCGCGACGCCAGCGAGCGCCTTGTCGCTGATGCGGCGTGGGTGAGGGAGGATCACATGGTGCAATCTCTCAATCTCGGCGGCGCGCAAAACAGCCAGGCCCCATCCACTATCCGGCGGATCAACCGCCTGCCGATTGCCGTCATCATCGTTCTTGCGCTCGCGTTCCTTGGGGTCATCTTCTACGGGCTCGCATCCCGCGGACTGTACTTCGGCAAGGACAGTGGCCCGGAGACAAATTCGGGCAACCCCGCCTCGACGTTCGCCGACCAGATCAAACGCGGCGTCACCGATGGCATCATTGGAGAACCGCAGCAGCAAACCTCATTCCAGCCGACGCCGGTCGAGACAAAGCCGGCGGAAGACAAGACCAACAATCGCTTCACACCGCAGCCAGAGCAACGCGAGTCGCAGGAGCGCGGTCAGGACCTCGAAGCAGATACGGTTTGGCGGGCTCGTCTTCAGCGAGAACAACAGGAGCAGGTTCTGCGGGAGCAGCAGCGCCAGCGCATGGCCCGCCTGCAGGCGAACAACGCTGCCTATGATGCGCCGCTTGCCATCGATCGCGGCAAATTGGATTGGCGTGCTGAAACGCAAGATGCGACCGCAGACACGGCAACAAGAGCCGCAACGACGTCGGCAAGCACGGCAAGTGGTCCCGATCTCTATGCGGCCGCGTTGCGCGCCGGGCTCGGTGGTCAGAATGTTGATCCCAATGCCCAGGGCGCCAAGGAGGACTTCTTCAACACCGACCTGAAAGAGCTTGGCTACCTGCCGAACCGTGTTGTGCCCCAGCAATCGCCCTTTGAGCTAAAGCGCGGCTCCGTCATTCCGGCAACACTGATCACGGGCATCAATTCCGATCTTCCAGGCAGAATCACCGCGCAGGTGAGCCAGAACGTCTACGACAGTGCAACCGGCCACCGTCTGCTGATCCCGCAAGGAACGAAGCTCTTCGGTCGCTATGACAGCAAGGTGTCCTTCGGACAGAAACGCGTTCTCGTCGTGTGGACTGACATCATTTTCCCTGATGGATCGACCTTGCAGATCGGCGGCATGTCAGGGACCGATGCGCAAGGGCATAGTGGTTTCAGCGACAAGGTGAACAATCATTATTTGAAAACGTTCGGCTCGGCGGTGCTGATTGCCCTGATCGGGACCGGAATCGACATGGCCGTTCCGGAAAGTTCGACGCTCGCGACCCAGGACACGGCCTCGGATGCAACGCGTCGGAATTTTGCCGAGACCTTCGGGCGCGTTTCTGATCTGACCATCCAACGGAACATGGATGTTCAGCCGACTCTAGAAATCCGGGCAGGCTACAAGTTCAACGTCCTTGTCGATCAGGACATTATTTTTCAAGTATCTAAAAACTAAAAAAAATTCTGATTTGATCCCGTTCGAAGTGACGACGAGGGGAAATAGGAAGCGATAAGATCATCACATTCGAGATGGGGCGGATCGGTCCGCCCCTGATCGCATTCAAAATCAAGAGTCGGCTTCACAACAACTTTAGCGATATTTTTCCTATTACGACGATAACTTTAACACAGAAACTTGCGAGCCGCCCGTAAGAGAGTCAGCGATTCTCTGGACCGTCGTCTAATAAAGCCGGGTCAAAATACGATCATTGACCCCAGCTTTACGCTGCTGCTGCAAGCAATCCGGCGCTCGTTGGAGGCCGGGTCGCGAATTGCCCCACCATTTGAGCCAGCAGTTCAGTTTCATTTAAGAGAGTTTGAGACGCCGCAGTTGTTTCCTCGACCATAGCAGCATTCTGTTGGGTGACCTTATCCATCTCGTCACCGGCGTTGGAAACCTCCCGCAGACTGACGGCCTGTTCCCGCGCCGCCACCGCAATCTTGTCTATGATGACGCTGATGCCGCCGACCTGCTCGCAGATGTCTTTGAGCGATATGCCCGTTGCATCGACGAGTTTGACGCCGGCTGTAACCTGAGCCGTCGATGTTGAAATCAACACCTTGATCTCGCGAGCGGCACTTGCAGATCTTTGGGCAAGCTCGCGCACTTCCTGTGCAACGACGGCAAAGCCTTTGCCAGCTTCCCCGGCACGAGCGGCCTCGACCCCTGCGTTGAGCGCAAGCAAATTCGTCTGGAATGCGATTTCGTCGATGACGCCAATGATATTGCCGATCTTCGTTGAGGAATCCTGAATTTCGCTCATCGCGCTGATGGCACGGTCCACCACCGCTCCGCCGCTTTCCGCGTTTGTCTTGGCGAGCGCAACCGTCTTTTGGGCGTGGGCTGCGCCATCGGCGGTGCTGTTGATGCCGGTGGCCACCTCGCCTAGGGCGGCCACGGTTTCTTCAAGGGAGGCGGCCTGCTGTTCCGTCCGGCGGGCAAGATCATTGGATGCGCTTGATATTTCGGATAACCCGGACTGAATCGTGCCAACGCTGAGGATGACAGCGCCGATCGCCTCTTCCAACGTGGAAACGGCACTATTAAAATGATCTCTGATACGCTCGTATCGGGAATCGACTGATCCTATGCGCGCCGTCAGATCCCCCTTGGATAGAGCGTCCAGGCCACCGGAAATCTGTCGGAACGCATGCTCCATCGCTTGCGCCTCTGTCACACGCTCGGCTTCACGTTCAATCCGCAGATTTTCCGCTTGCTGCCTTTCGCGACCTGTTTCGGCTTCGGCATTTATCCGGGCGCGGTCGTTTTCTTGAAACACCTGCAGAGCACCGATCATCTCACCGATTTCGTCATCGGTCTTCGCGAGCTTCAGATGCGTATCGGGTTCCCCCTTTGCCAGACGCGCCATTGCCTGAGCAACCTGCATCATCGGCCGCGCAACGGATCGGACCATGAAGAGCGCAATGGCCATAGCCAGGACAAGGCTGAACAGGCCGGCGCCCCACATCCAGGATGTGCCCTGACTACCCTGGAGTTCTGATTTCGAGGCAATTTCGCCTGCGATTTCAACAATCCCGTCGGTGACACTCTGCGATGTCGACACGACTAGGGAAGCCTGCTGATCGAACGACGCCAAATTCTTCTTCATAGCGTCGAAAGTCTCGCCCAGTTGGGCAAGACTGGCGGTCATGTCATTGCCGGTCGTCTTCGCCAGCATTCCACCAAAGGCTGCTGCCTTCTTCAGGCCTGCCGCCACTATGGCTTCAGCTTCAAAAGAAGGCTGGAGGCGGTATCGCTCCACTTGAACAAGAATATCTTTCAAGACATTGCTGAAATTGCGTGCAGTACCGGAAACGATACGAGCCTTTGATCGAGCCTTATCTTTTTCGCTCTTGGCGGCCAGTTCCGTTTCTGCGGATTTACGTAGCACCTCGTCCAGCTTCTGAGAGGCGGTTGAAATGTTTGAGAACAGTGAGAAGTCCTGTGTCGAGGAAAAAGCTGCGCCATTATCTTTCGAAATGGCGGTTTGAATCTCCGCGAAGGTCGTCTCCAAGCTGCTGACAATCGGCTGTATATCAGGTGTTCCTCCTAGCTTGACAACTTCAGTCAAGCCGGCCTGAGCTCGAGCCATTGGTTCCGCGATCTGATCGGTCGATATCCGTCCACCCTGCGCGGAGGCCTTCACAAGCGCTAACTCGACTGCATTGACCCCTTCGCTGAAATTGCTAGCATTTTGCATAAGGATACGGATGGTGTTCAGGCTGATCAGCGCGTTGTTCGAATTGGTCTCGGCCTGGTTGGCGATATCCTGTGCACTCTTTTCAGCCTGATCAGCCAAGGAAACCATGCTTCCGGTGTTGTCGCGCAGAGAGATGGCTGTTTTCTGGACAGCATCCTGAGAAGCTCCTAGAGCTCTAACCGCATTTGACATCATCGAAATGCTGGCTGAGAGCTGAGAGCTTTCTTCTTTTGACAAAGCTAGCGACGCGAGTGTCGCCTGCGCTTTCTCGAGAGCGCTGGCTGCTTCATCAATGCGTTGGGGTTCTTTGCTGACAAGATACTGGATAATGGCCCCTTCGGCCTTGTTGGCTCCAATCAGGACCTTTGAAGTATCCACCGTTTGAGACACGGCACCTGTCAGGCTTCCTATACCACGGATCCCGACATATGCGACCAGCACGACCGACATGAGCAGTAATGCCATCCCAGTTGTTGTTCTGAAACCTATAGATTTCATCTTCTGGGATAATTTCATGCTTCGACCTCTTCCCTGCAACACAATGCTGCCCCAGCATCGAACGCTAAGGGAAATGAATAAAAAACTGCTTAAACCCGTCAAAGATCGTTTGAAATCCTGACGCTCACAAACTTGAAGCCGTTTATCGAGAAGGTCGCTCAGGCAAGACAAGATTGCAATTGTAGTGAAACACTGGGTGCTGCAAGAAATCTTGGTTAGTTTGCAGCAGTATCATTACCACGGATATGTACCGCTCGCGATTCAAGGAGGGATTGGGGGGCTGCTCGTAAGCGCGATAGTCCTCGCGCCCCACTCCAGGATATGTTGAGCCGTGGCGCAACTACCTATTGGTGTCGAAAGTTCTGGGGCTTACGAGATTTTATATTGATCGTGGATATTATAGTTGATCGGAGGCGTCTCAGCTCGCTGACGACGTCACGTCTGGTTGCTCTTTGCTTCATCATTTCCCATTTATCTAATTGCTGTTGAATGTCTGCATTGCTGCTATAGCTGGAGAAAACCATCTCGCGGTCGCAACGCGAGACACAAGCCCATTTTGAAGCAGCCGGATTGAGAGTTATCAATCCCTGGGCCGCGTAAGCCTTTAGAATTACAGGTCGCTGGTTCGAGTCTCATCAAGAGCAGTATACGGACGTCGATACGAAATGCTTAATTACTTTGTCAGCCTACAGCTTTGCCTTTGGACCTAGCATCGTCTTCTTTGGCCTGAGCAGCCGATGCCCGCGCCATCCTATTGATAGCCTCTTCAAGTAGCGTGCGGGGGCAGCCGAAATTGACTCGCAGGTGGTTGGAAACGTTCGCTCCAAATTCGGATCCTGCACTGAAGCCGATTTTGCCGTGTTTCAGGTAAAAGCTTTGTGGATCGGTCGGAAGGTTGAGGGCAGAGCAGTCGAGCCAGGCCAAAAAAGTCGCTTCAGGTTTTATCATCTTTATCTGTGGGAAGCGTATGGCGATCTCTTGCGAGAGGAAATCGCGGTTGGACTCGATATAGGCCAACATCTCCGTTTTCCAGACATCCGCATGACTATAGGCCGCCAAGGTGGCCTCGAGGCCGAGTATGTTGACGCTGTCGACCATGCCCAAGCGAGACTGCACGTATTTTTCGCGCATATCTCTGTTTTGAACAATGGCAAAGGCAGTCTTCAAACCAGCGATATTATAGGTTTTTGCCGCTGACATCAGCGTGATCGTCCGGCTTGCTGCATCAGACGAAAGCGAGGCAATGGGGACATGCTTTCTGCCGTCCAACAGCAGATCGCAATGAATTTCGTCGGAGATGATTAGCGTGTCATTGCTTTCGCAAAGCCCGGCAATTGCTTCGACTTCGCCACACGTGAAGGCTTTGCCTGTGGGGTTCTGCGGATTGCAAAACAACAAGGCCTTGGACTGCTTAAGCTTAGCGGAAAAATCGTCCAGATCGATTTTGTAGCCACCGTTAGTGGCGACCAGCGGCGCATCAATTCGCTTCATGTCCCAATGGCCGGGGGCATTGAGGATCGGGCGATACACCGGTGTTTGCACCAGCACACCATCGCCCGGCGAAAGCAGGGCTTTCAGCGCCATATTGAAGCCGGGCTCTACGCCCGGCAGGAAGACGATGTCTTCAGGCGTGATCGTCCAATCATATTTGGTTTGCAGATCGGCCACGATACAGGCGCGCAACTCGTCACGCGCGACGCCGTAACCAAGACAAGGATGTTCCAGGCGGGATTTAATGGCATCGACAATTTCAGGGGCAGATGGAAAGTCCATGTCAGCCACCCACATAGGCAGGATATCCGGTCCATATTTGCTCCATTTGGAGCTTCCGGTCCCGCGGCGCTCAACAACTTTGTCGAAATCAACCATTCTGATCAGAACCCCTTGATCATGCCACCGTCCACCCGGATGGCCGAACCCGTTACATAGCTGGCCTGCGCGCTGGCAAGGAAGACCGCGACTGCGGCAAATTCTTCCGGCTTGCCGTAACGGCCCGCCGGGATTTCGGCGCGAGAGGCGTCTTGCACGGCTTCAACCGTCTTTGATGTTTTCTCCGCCTTGCCTGCATCTAGTTCACGCACGCGGTCGGTATCGATCCGGCCGGGCAGGATCATGTTGACGGTGATGCCATGGCTAGCAACCTCGCCAGCCAGTGTTTTCGACCAACCGGCCACCGCAGCGCGGATGCCGTTGGAAAGGGCCAGATTGGGAATGGGCTGCACGACACCGGAGGAGCCGATGGTGATGATGCGACCCCATTTGCGCGCAATCATGCCTTCCAGCATGGCGTCGGTCACTGTAAAAATGGAGGTTGCCATGCTGTCGAAGGCGTTGGCCCAGCTTTCTTTCGACTGGCCGGCGGCCGGTCCGGCTTTGGGGCCACCGGAATTGTTGACGAGAATATCGACGCCACCTGCTGCCGTAACGTTCGCGATCATGGCAGCGACGGAAGTCGCGTCGGAGAGATCGACCGTCAGTGGCGTGATGTTGTCGGTCTTTTCCATGGCGGCCACGTTGCGGGCTGCGGCGAAGACTTTGACGCCTTCAGCCGCAAGCCCTTTGGCGATGGCGGCACCCAAACCACGGCTTGCGCCCAGAACGAGGGCGGTTTTGCCGGAAATCAGAAAATCCATTATTTCAAAGCCTCAAGTTTGTGTTTCTGACGCTCGATCAGCCGTTCGACTTCAGCGATGGCCTGTACGTTTAGAGATGCGCCCGGGCGGCGCTGGGTAGCACTGGCAATTGCACCACGCTTGGCCAGGACATATTTGCGGATGGCGAGGCCCAGGCTCGGTTGTTGTTCGTAACGCATCAGCGGCAGATAGGCGTCAAACAAGTCCTGTGCAGTGTCATAGCGCCCCTCATTGCTCAGGCGGCAGACCTCCACCATCATTTCGGGATAGGCAAAGCCGGTCATTGCGCCATCGGCTCCGCGCTGCATCTCTTCCGGCAAGAACACACCAGCATTGCCGCACAGGATCGAAGTCCGGCGGCGACCCTTGGCTTCGGCATTGCGCAGATCGGTGATCTTTTGCAGGCCCGGCCAGTCTTCATGCTTGAGCATGACGATGCTGGGATGCGCTTCGAAGATGACGCCAAGCGTTTTCGAGGAAATTTGCACGCCAGTAACGAGCGGGAAATCCTGCAAGACGACCGGAACGTCGGTGCCTATTGTCTCAACGACGTTGCGGTAATAGCCGATGATCTGTTCGTCTGTGCGCAGGCTGGATGGCGGTGCGACCATGACGCCTGCCGCGCCCATGTCCATCACGGCTTTCGTCAATTCGCTAATCGCGGCCAGCCCCGGTGCGGAGACACCGACGACCACAGGCTTGTCGCCCGAGCGTGCCAGCGTCTGGCGGGTGATGGCGATGGACTCGGCCTGCGTCAGCTTCGGGGCTTCGCCCATCATGCCAAGGATGGTCAGACCGTCTGCGCCCTTGTCGTAATAGAAATCCACCATGTTATCGATGCTTGTCACATCGACTGCGCCATCATCGGTGAAGGGAGTGCAGGCAATGACGAAAACGCCCGACGTCTGGTTGTTGATCAATGGCATCTCATTCTCCTTTAAGCTTCAAACCAGCTGGATGTGCCGCGAGAAACGTACTGCCCGTCACCGGCTGCATTGACGATGTCGGCACCATCCCACGCCAGCTTGCCGCCGACATAGGTGCGCACCACGCGAACTGAAAATTCGCGGCCGTCGAAGGGGCTCCAGCACAGTTCATCATGGGCTTTTGACGAGTCCCAGATCTGCGCTTCGGCCTTCAGAATGGCGATGTCGGCATCCGCCCCGACACGCAATGTGCCCTTTTCGGGCCAGAGGCCGAAGAATTTTGCGGGCCGTTCGCAGAGTTGCTCGATCGTCATCATCGCAGCATCGTAACCGCGTATTTCCGCGCCGGTGTAGAAAGCCGGAAGCAGAGTTTCGAGACCCGGCACACCAGCGCCCGCGTCGAAAATGGACGGCGTGAATTTGTTGTCGACCGGCCAGCTGGAATGATCCGAGCTTACGAAGGCGACACGACCGTCCGCCACATCCTCCCACAGTGCCTCGATCTGGCCGGGGCGGATGGGTGGGTTGACCTTCATTTTTGCGCCGAGTTCGGGGCCGTCGATTTCCGGGTCCAGCCAGAGATAGTGCACGCAGAGTTCACCCGTGGCGCGGAAACCATCCAGCAAATAGTTTTCGACAATGTCGAAGCCCCGTGTCGTCGTGAGGTGAACGATATGCGCGTGGGCGCCTGCGGCTGCACCCAGTTCCAGAAATTGCGCCGTTGCGGCCATTTCCGCCGCCGGTGGCCTGCTTTCGGAATGCGCCTCAATGCCATCACGTCCAGCGGCCTTGGCGGCTGCAATACGCGCGCGCACGATTCCCTGATCTTCATTGTGCACGCCAAGAGGAATATCCGTATCGGCAAGGGCGGAGAAGATTTCCAGTGTCTGGTTGGATGCGATACGGGGAAAGCGCGTCGGGCTGCTTTCGAAGGTCGAAATCTTGAAAGCCACCACACCACCGGCAATCAGCCCTTCGATCTCCTCGGTGGACTGATCCGGCATGACGGTGGCGTAGAGCGCCACGTTACAATGGGCGTGCTCTTCGATCGCTGCGATCTTGGCATCAAGCCGCGCTAAGGAATTCAGCGGATCTGGATTGTCATAGGGCATATCCACGATGGTGGTAATGCCGCCAGCCACCGCCGAGCGCGTGGTCGATGCGATGCCCGGAAGGCCACCATAGCTACAGGCATGGGTCTGGCCATCGATGACGCCCGGAATGATCATGTCGTCACCAGCGTCAAACCGCTCCATAGCATCTGGAACGTGGCCACTACCGATGGCGGCAATCTTTCCATCCTTGATGGCGATCCAGCCGTTTTCCAGCGGGCCATCCGGCAGAACCACGGTGCCGGTTATCACGATATCATGGCTCATAATGCATGCCTTCCATATTTCAGGTTCAAAGTCGTACATGCCAGCGCAACGCCAGCCTGAACCGGATCGATAACGGGAAGCCCGAGTGTTTCTTCCAGCGCATGACGGTATCCGCCAAGGCCCGCACAGCCGAGAATGATGACATCAGCACCGTCTTCATCTCTCAGTATTTTGGCGGTGCGCGAAACGATGTCCACGACGTCTCCCGCCATCAGCTCGACCACCGTCTTGTCGATGGAGCGGTCTCCAGCAAGGCGACCGTCGAAGCCCAGATGTTTGAGATAGCGCACGTGCCGGTTGATAGAGGATTGGCCGAGGGAGATGATGCCGAAGCGCTCACCAAGGCCAAGGGCCGCCAGATAGGCCGCTTCGGCAATGCCGACGACGGGTCGCGTCGTCGTTTTTCTGACCGTTGCAATGCCGGGATCGGAGAAGCAGGCAAGCACGAAGGCATCGGCTGAGGCCTCGTTCACGGCTTCGACTATGTTGGGAATGACCTCACCCACATGGGCGTCCGTCTCGATACCGGGCGGGGATTTGGCAAGTTCCGTACAACGGATGCTGTGTCGGGTGGCATCGCGGACGAGACCAAGGCAGGCCTCCATGGAGCGTGTGACAGAGACGGAACTGTTGGGATTGATGACCAAAATCTCTGACAAGGCGATACCTGCGGCGTGGACGAATACGACGATTGTATCCGTTAAATATATTACGTAGTATATCAGTGCGTCGTTGGTTGTCAAAGTTCTGTTGGTGATGAGGCCATGGCGCAATCGGTGCATAGCAATGCCCGGATGCCTGACCTATGTTGAACCTGCGAGCATTAACGGATGGCGTAGCCGCAAAACTGGAGATTGGCTTTGAACAGAGCGGATGTGTCGGGGGAGAAGCGCAGCAAATCTCTGACCGAGAAGGCTTACGCCATCTTGCGGGAGCGCATCATCACCGGAGAACTGGCGCCGGGCATGGATGTGTCCGAGCCGGAGCTTGCCGAGCAGCTTTCCGTCAGCAAGACGCCGGTGCGCGAGGCGCTTGCACGGCTTTGCGTCGAGGGTTTCATGGAAGCCTATCCGCGTCGGGGCTACCGCGTCACGCCTGTCACCGTGAAGGATATGAACGACCTTTTTGCCATTCGCGGCATGCTGGAAGGGACTGCGGCGGCGCTTGCGGCCAAGAATCTTTCCAATGAAGAGCTCGACGCGCTCGATCAGCTGGCGGATGTGAGCTACGTGATCGGTGAGGAGATCAGCACGAAAACCTTCGTGGATTCCAATCAGGAATTTCATTCTGCCATTGCCCGTGGTTCCCGCAATCCTCGCCTCTATGCGCTGGTGATGAGCCATCTTGAGGAATGTGCGCGGCTTTTCTACATGGGCGCGCGCGTTCGCGACATCAATCCGGAAACCAATGTTGATCATCATCGTATTGTGGCGGCTCTGCGCAAGCGTGATTCCGATCTCGCGCGGCAGGTTATCGTGGAGCACAACGAGAACACCCGGAGTGGCATCCTCGGCGCACTGATCGCAACCGGGCAGGGCGGATTGACACTCTAAGTCTCCGTTCCCGCGCAAATCTTGGCGCATGCGCTGACCTCTCAGGCGACCTTGACGAGATGGCCGGGTGCTGGCTCTGCATAGCGTGCCACCACCGGTACATAATCTACCGGACGCACCGTACTGCCAATCTCTCCGCCTTCCACCACTTTCCGCAAATGGCGTCTGGCGGGATCGGCAATCGGAACGGCACTGAGTAACCTCTTTGTATAGGCATGCTGCGGATTGCCGAATATCTGCGCGCGGGTGCCGATCTCGACGATCTCGCCCAGATACATGACTGCGACCCGATGGCTGACGCGCTCTACCACCGCCATGTCATGGCTGATGAAGAGATAGGCTATTTTCAGCTGCTCCTGCAATTCCATCATCAGGTTGACGACTTGCGCCTTGATCGAGACATCGAGTGCAGAGACGGCTTCATCGGCCACGATGAGGCCTGGATTGAGCGTCAATGCGCGGGCAATGCTGATGCGCTGGCGCTGGCCGCCCGAGAATTCGTGTGGAAAGCGCTTGGCCATATCGGCCTGCAATCCCACGCGGACCAGCAGGTCCGTCGCCCTGTCGCGGGCGTGTTTGGTCGAGGCCAAACCATGCGACACCAGCGGCTCCATGATGGCTTCACCTACGCGCATGCGCGGGTTGAGGCTGGAGAAGGGGTCCTGAAAGATCATCTGCATATGCTGGCGTTGCTTCGAAAGTGCAGCGGGTGTGAGGGAACGAACATCCTGTCCATTGATGCGGATGGTACCACTGACCGGCTCGATTAGACGCAGCACAGACCGCCCGGTGGTGGACTTGCCACAGCCGGATTCACCGACGAGCGCCAGCGTTTCACCCTCATGCAGATCAAACGAGATATTCTCGACGGCATGAACGCGCCCGCTCACACGTCCGAGAATGCCGGATTTAATATCGAACCGGGTAATCAGATTGCGGACTTCCAGGATCGGTGGCGTGTTTGCGGGTATGGTGCCCGCGATCTCGCGCTCGGCTGAGGGGACGCCTGTATCCGTATCGGTCAGTGGAAACGTGGCCGGATAGTCGTGGCCTTCCATCGAACCCATCCTTGGCACCGCAGAGAGCAGCGCCTTGGTATAGACATTGGCGGGTTGGGCAAAAATCTGTTCCGTCTTGCCGGTTTCGAGCGCGCGGGAGCGGAACATGACCACGGTCCGGTCTGCAATTTCGGCCACAACACCCATGTCATGGGTGATGAAGAGGACAGCCATGTTCTCCTCATCCTGCAAGGATTTGATCAGTTGCAGGATTTCCGCCTGAACGGTGACGTCGAGAGCCGTCGTCGGCTCGTCGGCGATCAGCAGTTTCGGGCGACAGGCCAGTGCCATGGCAATCATGATGCGCTGAAGCATGCCGCCAGAAAGCTGGTGCGGATATTCGTCAAAGCGGCCGGATGCGGCGGGTATGCGTACACGCTCGAGAAGCCTCACCGTCGCCGCCCGCGCCTCGGTCTTGGAGATGCCGCGATGCCGGATGATCGATTCGGCAATCTGACGGCCCACCGATAGGACGGGGTTGAGCGATGTCATCGGCTCCTGGAAAATCATCGCAATATCATTGCCGCGAATGTCCTGCATCTGCCGCTCGGGAAGCGACAGCAGGTCGGTTTCGCCAAGCCTGACGGTGCCTGTCACGCGCGATGTGCGCTCCGGCAACAGTCGCATGATCGACATGGCCGTGACGCTTTTGCCAGAACCTGATTCGCCGACAATTGCCACTGTCTCACCGGCATCGATGCTGAAACTCACATCATTGACCACGGAGTTCCAGATGCCATTGCGGCGAAATGCGGTTGTCAGATTCTCGACCGAAAGGACTGTCAAATTTCGATACTCCGGCTCACGACAGACGCATTGCAGCGTGGAGATGATCGAATGTCAATAAAAATATCTCTTAGAATACTACGTGAGATATTTATTGCTTGTCATCCTTTTCGCAGTGGGTGATTTACCACGATAAGAGAGGTAGACTCCTTCCAGCCCTGATATTCGGAGATCACCATGTCTGACACGACGCGCATTTCGGTTCTTTTGACGCCAGCACAGTTGCAAGAAATGTTGTCGTCTGGTGCGGATGTCACAGTCATCGCCGTGCACTCCATTAACCCCTATACGGGCCAGAACTCGTTCAAGGGGCAGCGGATCAAAGGCGCTATAGATACGCAAGCCTATACCGATTTTCAGTCTCCTGCGAGCGTCGAAGGGGGGCAGAGACCCCTGCCTGACATTGCAGAGCTTCAGGCCAAGGCACGCAGTTGGGGTCTGCGACCTGACAGTACCATCGTCATTTACGATGCTGACCGCAGCATGACGGCGGCGCGCGCGTGGTGGGTCTTGCGCTGGGCAGGCCTGCCGGATGTGCGGGTACTGGATGGTGGTTTTCCAGCGTGGATTGCGGCGAATATGCCGGTGACGGATGAAAGCACGACACCGGTGCCGAGCGACATCGTTCTGTCGACGGGACATATGGCAGAACTCGATGCCGATGCGGCATTGAAGCTGGCGACTGACGGGGTTCTTCTCGATGCGCGCATCCGGTCCAATTACATTGGCGGGAAAGTCCCGCCCGGCCAGCCACCACGCGGGCATATTCCCCATGCAGTGAGCGCACCAGCGCCGGACAATGTTACTGACTACGGAAATTTCACAGACGGAGAGACATTGCGCGAAATGTATCGGGCGCTGGGTGCCGATGGCAACAAACCGGTCGGTGTCTATTGCGGGGCGGGAATGTCGGCTGCACACACGGTTCTGGCGCTTGCCTCCATCGGCATCAAAGCGGCCATGTATTCCGGGTCATGGTCTGCCTGGGTCAGCGATCCAACGCGCCCTGTCGTCACCGGTGCCTATCCTGGTTGAGCAAATCTGACGCTCAGATTTTGCTCAAATCCCGCTGAAGACACAATAATATTTCCTCTTTTGCACAATGAATAAGCAATATTAGCTATTTGTTCAAATTGCTTGCAGGTCACCTTTACAGTCTAAAAAGCGATGATATATTTCGTGGAATATCAGAGGCGCGAGCCGCGATTATACTGACAGCATGAAGCCAGCAGAGGCTGCACAATGCCTCGATCAGACCGCGAAAGGGTCGTGCCCATGAAACTCTTTAAAGGACTAGCCGCCGCGGCCTTTGTGGCTGTTCCGCTGTTTGTAGGCGCGGTCAACGCGCAGAGTGATGACCAGTTGAAGACACTCGTCATCGCCGTCCCATCCGATCCCGTCAGCTTAGAGCCCGGTACCAACAAGGCCGAACCGATCGGCAGCGAGATCATTCTCAATGTTTTCGATACGCTGGTTGCCTGGACTGCGCCGGACTTCAAGGCGTTAGAAGGCCGACTGGCGTCCAGCTGGACTGTGTCTGCCGACGGTAAAGAGTTCGACTTCAAAATCCGCGAAGGCGTCAAGTTTCAGGACGGCACGCCTTTTGATGCTGCTGCAGTTAAGTTCTCACTGGAGCGTACCAAGGCCACAAATTCCTACGTCAAGGCAACCTTCGGCCTCATCAAGGACATCGCGGTCGTTTCACCCACAGAAGTGAAGATCAGCCTCACAGAGCCTTATCCGGCCTTCCTCTCCATTCTGGCGCAGCCGCAGTCGGCCATCGTCAGCCCTGCTGCCGTCGAGAAGTTTGGCGACAAATTTGCTGCCAACCCGGTCGGTACCGGCCCCTTTGCCTTCAAGAGCGCACAGGCCGATACCAATGTGGTGTTGGAAGCCAATCCGGATTACTTCCGTGGTGCGCCGAAGCTTTCGCGCATCATCTACCGCGTCATCCCGGAGGCCTCGACTCGGCGTCTGGAGCTTGAAAGCGGCGGCGTCGATGTGGTGCAGCAGCAGGGCCAGCTTTCCGCCATTGCGGCTGAAGACATTGCGGCACTCAAGTCCAATGCCGATGTGAAGATTCTTGAGGCACCCAGCCAGATCATCCGCCAGCTGGAATTCAACAACAGCAGGAAAGACGGTCCGTTTGCGGATATCCGCGTACGTCAGGCCGTCGCCCATGCCATTGATTATGATGGCCTGCTGGAAGGCGTGTTCGGTGGCACTGCCGAACGCGTCTATGGTCCACTGACCACCAACAGCTGGGCGTTCGATCCGAAGATCAAGGATCTGGCGCTGAATTATGACCCTGAAGCTTCGAAGAAGCTGCTCGCGGAAGCAGGTGTCGATGCCTCCACAATCCAACTGAAGCTTTACAGTTTCCAGGGCCCGCTCTGGGCAGCCGTTGCCACCTTTGTGCAGGCCAATCTGGCCGATATCGGCATCAACGCCACCATCGAGCAGACCGAGTTCCCGGCTTACCGCGCCCTTCAGACCGCAGGCCAGTTCGATGCAGCACTTGATGGTCGCCAGCCCTGGTACAACGATCCGGATGCGCACATCACTATCGGATACTTATCGTCGCTCGCCAACTCGGCTATGACGTTCCGTATGCCGGAAGACAAGGCCCTGGACGATCTGATCCTGAAAGCGCAGCAGACTGTGGATGTCCCGGCACGCACGGCATTGTATCATCAGGTGCAGGAAGAAATCGTCAAGCGCGTTCCCGGCGTCTATCTCTTCAGCCCCAAGCTGATCGTTTTCCAGCGCGCCAATGTCGAAGGCCTCGTCGTCAACAGTGCACCGCCACTCAATGAATATTGGGGCGTGTCCAAGAAGTAAGCCTTTCCGGGCGCGCTCCCTGCGCGCCCGACGATCCGATCTGAAACGGGAAACCGGTGCAGATCATTTTTAGATGATGTGAGTGGGCAGGGAATGGCCAGTTTTATTACACGCCGGTTGATCGCCTTGATACCTGTCATGTGTATCGTGCTGGTCATCGTGTTCTTGCTGGTGCGGTTCATTCCCGGCGATCCGGCAGTGACCTTGCTTGGCCCCGGCGCGACGCAGGAGCAAATCGACGCGTTGCGGGCGCAGCTGGATCTGGATCAGGCGTTTCCGGTTCAGTTTTTCAACTACGTCACCGGCTTGTTGCAAGGCGATTTCGGAGTGTCCTTGAAAACCGGGCAGCCGGTGGCGCACGAAATTCTCACACGCCTGCCTGCCACGATAGAGCTTTCGGTTCTGGCCGTCATCGTTGCCATCATCATCGGCATTCCCATCGGCGTTCTATCAGCCACGCGTCCGAATTCGACATTCGACCACATCACACGTGTCGTTTCGCTGGTGGGCGTTTCGATGCCAGCCTTTCTTCTGGCGCTGATCCTGCAATTGGTGTTCGCCACCTATCTCGGTTGGCTGCCGGTCTCGGGCCGCATGAGTTCCTTCATCACTGCTGAATCGGTAACGGGATTTGCCATTCTGGATGGCATCATCACCTGCAACTGGGCCGCTGCGTGGAGCGCCCTGCAACATCTGATCCTGCCCACCGCCGTACTGGCTGCTTTTCTCGGAGCGACGCTTGGCCGCTTCGTGCGCAACACCATGCTGGAGGTGATGGGCGAGGATTTCATTCGCACGGCCAAGGCCAAGGGCTTGCGCCGCGCGGATGTCATTTTGGGCCACGGTTTGCGCAATTCCCTGTTGCCGGCCATCACTGTCGTTGGTCTGAAATTTGCGGAAATGCTGGGTGGCGCGATCCTGACCGAAACGATTTTCGCATGGCCCGGCATTGGCCGTTACATGTTTGAGGCGATCAAGAATCGCGATTATCCGGTCATTCAAGGCACGACACTGGTGTTTGCGCTGCTGTTCGTCTTTACCTCCATCGTGGTCGATGTTCTCTACGGAGTTCTGGACCCGCGTGTCCGCAAGAAGATGAAGTGAGCCGGATGTCAGAGTTTTCCAACTTCCTGCGCAAAAACACGCTGGCTCTGGCGGGCAGCATCATTCTGCTGATGCTCGTCTGCGTCATCGTGTTTGGGCCGATGATTTCGCCCTATTCGCCAACCAAGCTGGATGTGCTGCACAAGCTGGCCGCGCCGAGTTTCGAGCATTGGCTTGGCACTGATGCCTTCGGACGCGATATCTTTACCCGCATCATGTACGGCGGTCGCGCAACGCTGGCGATTGGGGTGGGCGTCGTGGCCATCGCCTTTGCCGTTGGCGTGACCATTGGCATGCTGGCGGGCTTTCTCGGGGGCTGGTTCGATAGTGTCTTTATGCGCATCGTGGATGCCGTTCTTGCGTTTCCAGCGCTCGTGCTGGCCATTGCGCTTGCGGCCGCCTTCGGCCCAAGCCTTGAAAATGCGATGCTGGCCGTTGCCATTACGCTTGCCCCGCAATTTGCCCGTGTTGCTCGCAGCCAGGCGCTCAGTATTTCCGTCAAGCCCTATGTCGAGGCGGCAATTTCACTTGGGCTACCGACACCGCGCATCCTGTTCCGATATGTTTTCGTCAACGGGCTTGGCCCACTGCTGGTGCAATCCACGCTGGCGCTTGGCAGTGCCATTCTGCAAACCGCAAGTCTCGGCTTTCTAGGCCTTGGCGCGCAGCCGCCCATGGCGGAGTGGGGTGCCGATGTGTCTGCCAACCTGCAATTCGTGCGCAGTGCTGCCTGGGTGGCACTTGCACCCGGCATGGCGATCCTGCTCGCAGTGCTGTCCTTCAATCTGATCGGCGACTCCCTTGCCGATTGGTTCAACCCGCGCCGTCGCAACGAACTCGACTGAGGCAACCATGTCCACTCTGACTATAGTCCTCGAAAAAGTCGATTTCCTGCCACCGGCACGGGTGACGGATGACACCAGTATTCTGACGCTGAAAAATCTTGTGTTCGAACCGCTGCTGAAATGGAGTGACGGCGAGGTCTTGCCCGCCCTGTTCTCGCATTGGACGCACAGACCGGATGGACGCGAATGGCACTTCGTCATTCGCGAAGGCGCTGTGTTCCATGACGGTAAGCCTTGTGTCGCTTCCGATATCACCGACTTCATCGATGGCATTCTGGAGGCCGTGGACACGTTCGGCATGAAATGGTCCTATGCCCGCTATCTTGCCGATGCCGAGATCGCGGCGGATGGTGACGGAGCGATTGTGGTGCGCAACCCGCATCCCATCGCCGATATTCTCGATATCTTCTCCGAGTTTTATATTTGCCGCTTCGCGCCTGACGGCACGCCGGTTCTGGGTACGGGGCCATTCCGCGTTCTGAATTTCGAAACCAAGGTCCGAACTGAACTAGAGCGGGTGTCCGGTAATGCAGAACCGCAGCGCATCATTGCGCTTTGCGAGCCTTCCGCCGATAAACGTTACGCACTGGTGAAATCCGGCAAGGTTGATGCTGCGCTCAATCTTGAGCGTGTCGAGGGCCAGCTGGAGTTCGATGACGCCCTCCAGTGGGACAAGGCCGTCAACACGTTGTCGGTCATGTATTATCTCAATTGCAGCGAGGGCATTTTCCGCTCACCCCAGGCACGGCTTGCCGCCAATCATGCCGTCGATACCGTGGCTATCTGCCGTGAAATATTCGGTGATCTGGCCGTGCCGTCGTCCAGCATCGTCAGTCCGTTTCATCTCGGTATGAGAACGGCCGGGCTTTCACCGATCGCCTATGATCCCGACCGAGCACGCGCCTTGCTGGCTGAGGCGGAGGGAGACCGCAAGATCACGTTGCGCACGCCCACCTTCATGCCGGAGCGGGCACCGGAGATCAGCCGGTTCGTAGCCAAAGCGCTTGAGGCGGTCGGATTCGAGGTAGAAATCGAGATCGAAACCGACCGGCCTGAATATGCCCGCCAGATTGGCCGCAAAGAGATGGGTGATCTGGCGATCTTCGATTCCTCGCCACACAGCACGTACCGTATTCTTAACGACAAGATATCGAGTGTAACGAAGGCCGTTTGGTGGCAGGGTTATGACGATCCCGAAGCGGAACGGCTGATCGCGCTGGCCAACGCGGCAGCGGAGCCGGATGCGCGGGAGCGTGCCTATGCCGCGTGCCTGACCTATCTCAACGCCAACCCGCCCTGGCTTTATCTGGCGCATCCCGTCGATGTTTTCGCGGCGCGAAAGGACATCGCCGGCCTTTCGATCGATCACAAGGGCGCGCTGACGATTGCCTGAACACGAGGACGCACAGGATGAAAAAAGACTATTCGATCACCTTCTTCTATTACGACGATATCCATGCTGTCGTGCCGTTTTATGAAAAGGTTCTGGGCTTCGAACTGGTGCTCGATCAGAAAATGGCACGCATCTACCGCATCGCTGAAAACTGCTATTTCGGCATTGTCGATGGCAATCGCGGTCATCTGAAACATCAGGAAAAGAGTGCCGTGCTGCTGACCATCGTCTCTCAAGATGTGGAGGTTTGGTACAAGCGGTTGAAGGAAGCAGGCGTTGCCGGTCAGTCTGAGATGTTGCGAGGAAATTTCTGCGAGCATTTCTTCTTTGAAGATCCGGCCGGTTATGCCATCGAGATTCAGAGATTTCATAACCCAGATGTGGCAAAGCTCTTTCCATGAACAGTGACGATATTGACGCGGTAGACAGTCCTGTTTCGCGGCCAAACGAGTTCGGTGCTGAGCAGCTTTTTGCTCTGCCGGATGCCTCGATTGTTGATCTGGCGACGGGTTATATTCCGCTGCTCGTCAACTTTACATTTGAGGACAAGGCGGCCAAGGGCCTGCGCAAGCTTACCGATCAGGCAGAACCCGAACCCGCCGTCTATTTCTCGGCGCTGGAAATGGTGCGCGATCATCCCGCACTCGTGCTGACAGGGGAGACTGGAAGCGGCAAGACCACGTTTGCGAAGCATCTGGCGTTCTCACTGGCGCAAGGTGGCTTTTCGCCGCGCGCCGTTCCGCGCAACGATCTGGGTGCAGTGCATGATGAGCACTGGACGCTGGAGGGCGTTGTCCCGATATATCTCACTGTCGAGACCTCGAAAACTTTCGAGGAACTGCTCGCATCTTTCACCGATGTTGCGCTCCATGCGGACCGTGGGCTTTTGCTGATACTCGATGGCATAGAGGCGGCCGGTGACGCAGGGCGTCAGCTGCTTGCCGAAGCGCTGGCGTTCCAGAACCGCCATCCGGCTGTGAAGCTGCTTGCACTCGGCGAGGTCTCTGTCGTCAAAAGCTGGGCGCTTCCCGCGGGCTATGTGCGCTATGATCTGCTGCCGCTTCTGAAAAGCCAACGTCGGGACACGGCTTTGCGACTGGCGGGCCTCGATCTCGGCGCGACAGGGATTGCTCTTGGCACTGCAGCTGCAAATCCCGCGCAGTTCGTCATGGCCATGCATGGCGGCGATGCGGGGGAGAGCGCCGAGGCCATCACCGACAGCTGGCTTGTAAAGATTTCCGGTGATGCTCAGACGAGCGACCTCTTTTGCGGTCTGGCGTTCGATGCGCTGACAGCCGAGGTGGATGACCCAAGCATCATGCCCATCACCCGCGTGCGGCAATTGCTGACGGCGGTGCATCTGGCATCCAAGCCCGCTGATTTGGCCGTTGAACATTTTCGCAAGAAGCCAGACCTTTGGGTACCGGTCATGACAAGCCTTGCGGCGCGTCTTTCCGGCACGAATGAGGCCAGCGCCTTGGTTGAAGCACTGATAGAAGGCGAGGGTGATGCGGTTCTGCGGGGCGCGTTGCTGGCGGCTGATATGGTGACGGAAGCAGGGCCTTTGCGTGATCGCATCGCTGCGCATTTGCTGACGATCGTCAGCCACGGAGCGCTCTCTGCGCCGGAACGTGAGACGGCGGGCCGCAGGCTCTCGCTCTGGGGTGATCCGCGCGAACTCGATGCATTGGCAGATGTTAAAGGCGGAGAATTCACCTCCGGCTCTCACAGCCATCCCAATTCAGCACCGCCTCATCCAGTTACCGTCGACGCCTTTCGTATCGGCCTTTATCCGGTGACCAACAGTGCCTACGGTGTGTTCGTGCGAGACACGAACCGGCTGTGGCGCAGCCCGGAAGGGTTTTCGGATGACCGACGCAGTTCTCCTGCGACTGACGTCACATGGCACGATGCACGAGCCTATTGTGGCTGGTTGACCCACCGCTGGCGTGCGCAAGGGCGTATTTCGGCAGACGAATTCGTGCGATTGCCGACGGAACCGGAATGGGAACGTGCCGCGCGCGGCGACCAGCCGGATATAGGGCCGGATGTCCTCAGCTATCCTTGGGGACATGCTTGGATGGACGATGCGGCGAATTCGGAAGAGGCCGGCTTCAATACCACCTGCACAGTTGGTCTGTTTCCGAAAGGGCGTTCTCCCTATGGCTGCTACGATATGGTCGGTCAGGTCTGGGAGTGGTGCACCACGCTGTGGGGCGACGATTTGGCAACGCCCGACTTCAAATATCCCTATTCGAACGATGGGCGTGAAGCGGTGGATGCCGCACCGTCAATCCGGCGCGTGCTACGCGGAGGCTGTTTTTCGAGCGGTAAACTGAAGGCCTGCTGCACATACCGTGGAAGCCTCGAACCGAATGGCTTCTGGCGCGGCAATGGATTTCGGATCGTAGTTTCGCGGTAGCGTTGTTTCATTTTCGAAGGTCGTCTGGCGGTTCCGCCTTAAAATGTCCAGCAAGAGGTACTCCACGCGCACTCGATAGAATATTCCAGGGTCAAAACACATGCAGACGGCCGGCCACTATACACATGAGCCCAAATATCCTTTCCTCCGGATAAGCGATCAGCGCTTTGTCTATTTCATCAGAAACGTTTACGCCACATGGAAATGCGTCGCGATACGAGCCGGCTTCTGCATGGATTTGCCCAAATTTTTGACAAAGTTGCCATTCGCTATCCATTTTGAGTGAGCGGCCATAGGGTCTATATTTTGACGCTCAGAGGTAAGCCGCAGCAACTCCCCTTGGCTACACCGCGAGGGATCGCCGAGCGTGACACATTCTAATCACTCCCCGAAGAGGATGGTGCCATAGTCGGTTGCACCATACAGAATATGAATGATGACTACCTTTTCATTGTCAACGCGATAGAAGATGAGATCGCGGGTCGTGGTTCGGATCTGTTTGTTATGCTCGCGGTGTTTTGCTGGCGAAGTTGAACGGCAGGAGGTCGTCAATTCTGACGTCGGTAGCGCGTTGTGGCAACTCATGGAGCACGTGACGCAGCCAGGCGAGCGGGTCGACGCCACAAGCGCGGCAAGCCAGGCATATGAATCTCGTACTGAGGGAATTTCGTAATAACCGGGTCGCCATGGGCGTCTGATGACTGGATTTGTGATAGCGGCTTTGGATTATGACAAGGCGCCGGGCGTCCACGAGACCACCGTCGTCAGGCCTGCAAAGCTCCCAAGGCAGTCGATTGTTGATCTTCCACAAGCTCTAATGCTTTGCGGGGACCAACAATCCGCCATTTTACCGGCCTCCGAGACTGGAGGAAATGGGAAGCCGGATTGTCAAAATTTATAGCTCGCGCCTAACATGACCTTATGTTGGGTTGCTCCGATTTCGCCAACCGCCGACCCAAAGTCTTTGTTGCCGAAGTCAGAGTATCGATATTCGCCGCGCACAAGAATATTATCCGTGAAGGCATACTCGACACCGCCGCCGGCCGTCCATCCAATCAGAATATCATCTTTCTTGTCCGCGCCAGGAACATCGACCTTAACACCTGCCGCAGCGATACCGGCTGTAGCGAAGAATAAAGTGCGATCCCACGCATAACCAACACGACCGCGGCCCGAGGCGTCCCACTCGACGTTAGCGCCGCTGCTCTCTTCAAAATTATAGTTGAAGTCGTTCTCGATACCAAAAACGATATTTCCACGCTGAAAATTGTACCCAGCATGTGCACCTGCCGAGCCACTGTCGAGATCCACGTCAGAGCCAAAGATTGTCGCCTGATTCCAACTGTATCCGCCCTGCGCGCCGAGATAAAAGCCAGACCAATCATACAAGGAGGAAACCTGCTGCTCATTTGGAGCCGAAGGTTGCTCATAGACAATATCTGCTGCAACAACCGGCGCTGCAGAAGAGACTGCGAGCGCTGCAAGCGCAAAAATTTTAAGTTTCATGTGATCGTTCCTGTGTTGAATGGCGGAACAGGAAAACCCAAGACGGTCTAGCCCTGTTCGAGAACGATTATGGCCTAAGCGCTTGTTGCAGAGTGTCTTTTCACATTATGTTATGTTGCAATGTGGTCTTGACTTTCTTTGGTGCTAGATCAGTTTTGGTGGCGGATGCAGTCATGGACGATCCCCGGATGTCGCGGTAGTTGGTGTTCCTGTGATGATCACGCGCTTCACTAAGCAAACTCAGCAATTGACAGGCGGATATTCCGTCTGCTTGCATGACTTGAAGGATCAGCGGGTCATTGAGAACTTCTTGAAGCGTTAACTCGGTTTGCGACATGCTCGTCACCTTTGTTTGGAGAGCTTATACGCTCGCCACGTAACCTTGCGATGTCGAAAACAAGTCGACATAGAGGCAAGTTGTTCAATAAGATTGCAATTTCGGATGGGATTGAAGAGCGTATAACAGATGCCCATCAATCGACGTCACCACTCAGGCTTACCGACAACGGTGCCACCTGAACTGTTGGCATGACCGAACCTTGTAGCTGGCACCTGCATAGCGAGAAACTCATTCCTATTAAGGAAGGCCTCGCTGTCCCACGCTTAGCATCGCCAAACCTTCCATCGCGAGAAATGTGGGTGGGAAAAGACTCTGAGTTCATGACGGGTAAGACGCGAAGGTCCCGGAAGGGGGAGCCTGGCGGCTAGATCTTTATCCGCCAGGCTCAGTTTGGTCAGCTAAATCTAGCTAGCAAACGAGTTCTCAAAGCTGAAAGAACCAGACTTATTGCTAAAAGAAAAAGTTCCGGCCTTCTGTACGACTTCGGCCGGCAATGTTGCCGAGAAGCTTCCCGATCGGCTACCGAACGAGTAGTTCCCGGTGACAGCGCCATCAGCACCAATCGTAACCGTGGAAGCGACGGTTGTGGCACCGCCGCTCACGAGATCGAGCATATCGCTGTTGATTTCAATCATCTTGCTCATGTTAGTCTCCTTTGGGTTGGTTAGTCGTGAAGGTCCGACCAGGAAGGTCGTTCCCTTTGCTGGATTCACCGACTGGCTATGGCTTTTAGCGGATCCGTGATCCAGTCGGTGAAGTGTCGGCGATCTGTAATGATATCGCCGATGAGTGTCATACCGGGCGTCAGTTGGCGCTCCTCGCCGTAGGCGGAAACGCTCGTACGATCGAGGCTGACGGTGACCCGGTAGACGGGATCTGTGAATGAGATTGGAGCCAACAATTCGCCTTCGAGATAAGTCGAGCGCGAAACTTGGGCGACGCGGCCGACAATCACTCCAAAGCGTTGGTAGGGAAAGGCGTCAATCCTGAGCCTGACGTCCTGGCCGATCTGGACCAGACCGGCGGCTCGTGACGGCAAAAGCAGATTTGCCTCAAGAGAACTTCCCGCGGGAACAAGTGCTGCCAAGGGGGACTGAGCCACAGCCGTCTGACCAGGCTGCGCCTGCAGAGCAGCAACCCTACCGGCAACGGGTGCAACGACGACGTAAGCTCGATCAATCTGAAGCTGAGCCAGCGACTGCTGAAGTTCGCTGCGAAGCCCCTGCAACTGGGCGAGCTTATCGTTCTGCTCAGCGGGTAGTTTTGTCAATTGCGACTGCACGTCATCCAGATCGCCCTGGCGCTGTGCATGTTGGCGCTCCAGTTCGTAAATTACACTTTTCTGCGATAGAATCTGCTGCTGCAGTCGCGACAATTCAAACTTTGTGCCGCTGCCCCCCACTTGGAGGCCGGCGTAGCGTTCAACATCTCGCGTTTGAAGATCCTTGAGTTCGCGTTCCGACAAGAGCCGGCGGGTTTGCGAGGCAAGCTCTTCGGCAAGACCGTGAAGTCTTGCAGCCAGTCGACGACGCTCTTCATCAAAGCGTGCTTCGGCCGCTTCAATTTGTATATCAAGGGACTGGATGCGGGAGACAATCTGCAAGCGCAGTTCCTCGCCAACCTTCCCTTGAGAACCGGTTGTCTCCAGCGATAGCTCTACCATCGGCTGGCCTTGCGTGACCAGGTCGCCTTCACGGACCAGGACCTTGGAAATGACGCCTCCTTTTGTGGCATATAATTGAGCCAGGCCACCGGTGGGCGCGACATATCCCTGGACCGTTTCCTTTCTTGCGTAGGTACCGGTCATCAGATATGAAGCCCCGACGACGACCACGACACCCAGCAACACCGTCATCACGCCATAACTCACGGGCTGTGCAATCATCACCTCACCACGCAACCTGCGACGATGTTCAATTGCTTCGGGTCTAAACAGCGTGTCGCTCATGGCACCACCTGCAATGGCTGCGCCGGGATTTCCCGGTGCAATTCGCGAACCTCGCCTGCCTCGATGGCGAAGATACGTGACGCCCCTTCAATAGCGCCAGGGCGATGGGCAACCATAATCTGGGTTATACCGAGGCCCTTGAGAGACTGCATAACGCGACGTTCGGACAAAAGATCGAGATTGGCTGTTCCTTCGTCAAGGAACAGGATTTTGGGTCTTTTGTAGAGAGCTCTCGCCAGAAGCGCGCGCTGTTGCTGCCCGCCCGACAATGTTGTGCCCAGGTCTCCAACCAGTGTCATATAGCCCATCGGCATACGTTCGATTTCTTGGTGCAGATCGACCTTGCGAGCTACAAATTCGACCTGCGCCATATCCATCTCTGGATCGAAGAAGGCGATATTGTCCGCAATCGTGCCCGCAAAAAGCTGGTCATCTTGCATCACCACGCCAATTTGCGCGCGATAGGCTCGCATGCCGACAGCACTGAAGCTTAGACTATCAACCAAGACCTCCCCTTCACACGGCGGATAAAGCCCCATCAACACTTTTAGAAGTGTCGATTTTCCACCACCGGAAGGTCCGACAAATACCACTGATTGACCCGCCGTGATGTCCAGGGAAACATTCTTCAGCACCCAGGCTTCACGCTCGGCGTAACGGAATGAGAGATTGCTTATGCTAAGCCCGCCCACTACAGGGCGAAGTGCATGCGGACCGGCCTCGATACCAGGCTCCGAATCTTGGTGCACGGCGTCAGACAATCTCTCGAGATGCAGTCCCGTCATGCGAAACTTGAAGCACTGTTCTACGAATGACAGCGCAGCGCTGCTGAATTGGCCACGATAGGACAGGAAGGCCAGCAACATGCCGAGCGTCATCTCACCTCGGATGATCGCGCTCGCACCGAGATAGAACACCAGAAGCAGTTCTCCGCCTGTGACAATCGACAGCCCGGCCGTGCCTTTTAGGCCGATTTTTTGAAGGCGCACATTATTGTTGAGACTGTCAACATAGGCATTCTGCCATACCCCGTGTCGTTCCAGTTCTCGACCAAAGAGCTTGAAAGCCCGTGCGCCGCGGATGGTTTCCAGGAAAACACTGTCCACTCTCGCTTGGTATTGAAGCCCTTCATTGGTGAGATTGCGCAACCAAGGAAACGTGATCAACCTTGTGCAAATGACGACAGCTAGTGAGGCCAACACCACAAGTGCAAGATAGGGCGCATAGATGAGCATGACCGCAAGGGTAAGGATTGCCATCAGCCCGTCCAGAATACCTGAAACCAAGCCACCCGTTAGAAGATCCTCAACAGGTTGAAGGGAATTAAATCGAGATAAGATGTCGCCGAGGCGACGCTTCTCGAACCAAGGTACTGGTAAGCGCAAAGCGTGACGAAGCAGATTACCACGCATCTGAAACGTCAGAAGGGTGCTGAAGTGCATCTGTACGTACCCACGCAGCAATGTGGTCGCACCTTGGATTAACAACAGAAGACCTGCACCAATGACGATAATGTTCAGGAGGCTGAAATCGCCTTTCGCGATCGCTTCATCTACGATCAACTGGTTGATTAGAGGTGACACTAGAGCAAGAAACTGAAGCGAAGCAGTAAGAAGGAGGATTTGAACAAAGCTTGGAATAAACCCTGCGCTCCTTGACCACAAATCCGTCAAGTGCACCCGTTCGACTTTTTGGCGTTTTTGAAACGAAGCTGCCGGCGTGAGTTCCAGCGCAACTCCAGTGAAATGTGCGGACGCTTCAGTCAGGGTAAGATGTCTGTGTCCACTCGCTGGATCGTGTATTTTGATCCATTTCCTGTTGGCACGACTGAGAACGACGTAGTGCGACATATCCCAGTGAAGGATGCAAGGGGTCTTCAACTCGCCCAAGCCGTCCATTTCTACCTTCAATGCCCGACCGGTAAGGGCAAGGTCGTCAGCAATGGAAATCAGACTCTTGAGGGTGGTTCCTTTGGCCGATACCGCATGGCGTCTTCTCAGTTCGGACATTGTCACGAGATGGCCGTGATACGATGCCACCATAGCTAGGCATGCAAGCCCGCATTCCGCTGCTTCCGACTGTAGAATTGGTACGATCCGAGAACGATTGTTCATGACATCGAGAAGCAACGGACAATCCTCCTGCGTGTTTGATTGCAACAAGCGTATTTGAAGTTCAGCGCGTTTCACCGGCTTACTGAGCAGCGGCTTTAGTCAACGAGCTTATGAAAACAGTTTTAACGCTGGCTTGTCCCAGGGTTCATTCAGCGCGACACACTATCCCCAAGGCTTCCCAGCGATATCTTGTCCCGGTTTGCGAATTCACGCAGCCTTGTCGGCAGTCTCCACGCACTCGGCGTTATTGCCTTGGCTCCGTATCGTCCCGCAGTCCCTTTTTTGAAAATGACGTCTGTCATTGAAATTTCCCTGCAACCGCCCTCGGGACGCGACTCTGACGTAGGATGCGGAGGCACTATTACGACCCAAAGTTCATAAATCTTTCATCAAAACCACCCTTGGCTTAGGTTTTTAGCTTGTGATGAAACCTACTTTGGGCGCGCGTTGCTGTGTGTTTCAATTTGTTGCGAAATGTTGAGGCTTCAACAGCCTTGTAATCGACTGGGTGAATACGACATGGAATACCGTTTAAAATTCATCGTATTTTCGGATGATTCTGGCAGCCAGGACACGTTCGCGGCTAACCTCCAAGGGAAGCAAACCTATGAGGCCGTAATCAGCCTTTATTTTCGGCTTGTAGAGCTCTGGCGGAGGATTTGCCTGGGGAGGACATTGGAGCCGCTCAGCGCGTCCTGTCCGCACTACGTATAAAGCCTGAAACATTTGCCGCTGACGACAGTGTCGCGCGATGTGGGATTATCCAATCAGCCTTTTGGAAATCGGCTTTAGGCGTGCGAGAAAATGCATGCAGACCGATTTGCGAAAAACTTGATCTCTGCACTGGCAGTAACCGATCCGAGCAACACGGCGGACATTTACGCCCGGGAAATTCGATTAAGGACCTCGATGATCTCAAGTAGAGATCTGGTCTCAGCCGGCATGGGGTAGATGTTGGCCTCACAAGCTGCTTTGGCAGCCGGATTGAAATCCGAGATTACATCAAGCACGATAGTCACATTTAGACTCAGATCATAAGACTGACGGGCCGTCGACTCGACGCCGACGCTCGCCGCCGTGCCGCACTGGGTGACGCCACGAGAGAGCAAAAAAGTTTGTAGGTCCGACCCGCTCAACGCCCCCAAGGTCCGCGCCGGCCGATAATGTGGGACTCCGCCTGCACCAATTCTGGAACAGGCTGTTGGGCCTCAGTGGAAAAACATGAAACCGCCGACATCAGGGGATGGCGGTTGCATCGTCGATTTTGCGGATGTGCATATTATTCACTGGATTTAACAACAACTTCTAGTAACTACTGAATTAGGATATATCTATATGGTTGTAAGGGTGGGCACTTGGGGTGACGCGGCTGCGATAAGCTTTGCGGATAGGTTTATGACCGATCGAGAGGCTTAGGTTTAGGCTCTCACGCGGGGCAGTTGTTGTCGGACGCGATTGTTTCTCGTCTTAGTAGGCCCCATTAACGGCTCAGCTCGTCAATCCAAGTCTGCCGTTTTGATCAGGGCATCCCGACCGAATTTCACCGCCGTAAAAGGCAAGGTTGCGGTCTGGAAAAGGATCGTTCCCGCGCTATTCATTGCGGCTGCACCGATATCTGGAGTTTTGTCCGCACGCTCACTTACGATGGTTTCGGCGACGCCCGTGGACGTTGGCACGTAAACTACAGGCCGTGTGGTGCCGACAATGAGCGGGTCTTGAGTTTCGCACTTGGGTTGGCAGCGGTCATAGCGAACGACCCTCGCCGAGTTAGCTGTAGAAAATTTACCAGTCGCCTGGGACCCACCGGACTTGATCGTTGCAGAGGTCGGGCGCTTGGTTGGAATGACACCATAGGGAAGAGTGTCATTCTGAGGTTCGGCCTTGCTTGCCGAGACGGGCAACGACGCTGCATCGCGAACTTCTGTCAGTTTTGTCGAAACGACTTTACCAACCTGCCGAATAGGCGTGGAAGCCATGGCTTCCTCAAAAACAGTGGTATGGGCAGGTCCGAGATTGCCATACCACAACATACCGAGTGAGCCGAGAAGAAGACCGCCAACCCCAAGTGCGAGCATTGCTAAACGGACGCGCCGCGGCTTTCCCGCTCCGAGCTCGAGATCATGGCGATGCCGCCATACGCGCTCGAGATGTATTGCGCTATCCGTGTGTATTGCGGATGGCGGAATGATATCGCCGCTGAGATAAATGGCCATGGGTTGCCTTTCTGTTGACGGTGTTGGAATGATGCGCATATGCCTCAGTACTGGTCGTGAACAACCCCCATGATATCGCCAGAACGCGATACACTAACGAGCAGGTTGTCGCCTCCGCGGGTCGCCTTGACGAGAAATCGTTCACCAACATCCTGAACGTTTCTCACCCGGTAACCCCTGTCCTCAAGCAAGGTGATGACGTCGTCCGGTCCAAAACGCCCGCCTCGCTGGGACCATCTGTTTTGATCGTCATGGTTGCGGTTCCAGGCATGAAGGAAGTTGGATTCTGTGTTGCCATCCACAGAATAGGGCTCCGAGGATTGGCCATCATAAATCACGACCTGCGAGAAGGCAGGTAGTGCAGCGATCGCGCTGAAGACTGAGGTCGCGCTGAATAGGATAACATGGCGTCTCATGATCTTCTCCTTTTAGTGTGCATTGAACAGCATGCTCCAGTGCCCCGAGGGATGGGTATTGGCATCTCAAAAGGAAGCATGGCGGCATCATGCCCGTGGCTACTGTTGCTGTGTGTCGTTTGTTGTGCTGAAATGTTGCGGCTGGCCTCAGGGGCGCAACCGGGACAGCAGCGCATCGGCACCCTTGTCGATCGCCACTTCCGACGCCTTGAGCGAGCCGAAGCTGGCACCAACATTCATCGCGTTGGGATACTGTTTGGTAACGTAGGCCGACAAGAGCGTGCTCGTCGTCGTGTCGAATATCTCAACGGCGTAGGACACCGAGCCGGTCATCGTGCCTTCCTTATCACGAACGGCCTGCACCGCGTTATACACACCTCCCCCGACATCAAGATGCGAGATAGGACCGAGAACGGGCGTCGTCGTCTTTGCGCCGGTGAGTGTCAGACGAACGCGCAGCGTTCCAGGCGCGGGTGCGGAAACAACAGAAAAACGCGTCCGTAGTTTCTGCGTGAACCGAGATTGCATGTAGCTGGCAAGAGCGACCTTGTCCTGCTCGCTGACTTTGACGAACTGGCTGTCCTGTCCCCGGTAAACCGTGACAGGATCAACGATGACCTTGTCGTAGTGGCTCCAGTTTGCCCCGCTATTGTAACTGTATGGAACACGGCCATTGCGATCACTGGTGTCTGCTTTGAGGTGCTGCGCCGACGCCAGACCGCTGTAGGCAGTCGGATCTGCAGTGGTGCAGCTGGCAAGCAGGCCACTGGCGATGACAAGGCAAATGCTTGCTTTGTAGGTAATCTTCAATGGTCTGACTCCAGCCGGTTGGCACCGTGTGGCACACCGATAGCTGACCGCAACGTTATTGCGTTTTCAAAAATGTTAGGAAATGTTCGCGCGGGTCGGAGACATTAAATTATGAGAGTATCGGAGGACGAGTTCCGAGACTGCAGTATCTCTCCTTTCGGCAGGATGATCTCAACGGCGAGGCCGTTTGGCTGTCGGTTCCGCAATGTGAAGACGCCCTTGTGACCTATCACCACGATCCCCTGCGCTATTGACAGACCAAGTCCGAAACCACCGGTCTTTGCTCCGGATTGACGGGATGCATCTGCCTTGAAAAACGGCTCTATAACCTTCTCCTTCAAATCATCTGGCAGACCCGGCCCATCGTCTGAAACCGTGATGGTGACTGTGTCATGCCGATCTTCAAGCGCGATCTCGATATGGTCGGCGTATCTAGAGGCATTATCGACAAGATTTGAAACGGCGCGTGTCAAACCTTGCGGCATGCATATGTATGTGAGGCGCCTGGGCCCGATAAAGCGAGTGCTGACACCAGTATCCGCAAAGTCGTCAGAAATCGTTTGCAGCAAGCTCGACAGGTCCACCTTGCGGGCTGGCTCGAACGTATTGTCGAGAAAGCTGAGACTGGTGTCGATCAGCGAGGACAGCATTGTCACATCAGCCAGCATCATCTCTCTCAGAGCGGGTTCATTCGATCTTTCGATACGCATTCGCAACCTTGTGAGTGGTGTTCTAAGGTCGTGACTGATCGCTCGAAGTACCCTCGTCCTCTCACGTAGCATTGTCTGTATTCGGCCCTGCATGACATTAAGCGATGCCGCCAGGCTCCTGATTTCTAACGCACCCTCGGCTTTGAACGGCTCCTCAGAATGATCGTCCATGCTGACGCGTTGCGCAGCTGCCGCGAACCGGATCACGGGCTCTGTGATTAACCAACTGCCCAAGTATGCCAACAGGATCAGCGGGATGACAATCTTCAAAATGCCGCTTGCCATGGCTGGTACCAGCCAGACGCTGGTAGGAAACTGCGGCATTGTAAAAGAAAGGGCTCTCGTTTCATCAACTTTGATGGTGAGCACGGGTGCGCCATGATCACTGGAGACCGCATTTTGCATCGCTGTCACGATCCCATCATTTATGAGCTCTTTAACACGCTGCAGGATCTCAGGGTTCGGCGTACCAGCCTCGTACAACATGGAAGCTCGGGAAACAGACGCGCGCTTTGTCCAAATGCCGAGCCGATCGGCAAAGCGCAGTGCGGCCTCTTCCTCCAGCTCGGTTTGGCCTCGGGAATATTGTTCGAGCACTGTTTCGATACGACCGGCAAACAACCCAATCTCTATGCCCTTATCGTGCCTCCCATATATAAAGGGCTCCGTTGTCGCTGCAACAACTGATACGAGAACGACAAGCAGGATCGCAAGAAACAAGAGCTGTTTGCGGATAGAGGCGCTTCGAAGCCCCTTCATGAAAGACGCTCAACCTGCGAGGCGAACAGGTATCCACCCAGCCGCACGGTCTTGATGAATGTCGGGTCCTTGAGATTAGGCTCAATCTTCTGCCGAACACGGCTGATATGGGCATCAATGCTTCGTTCGATCGGGCCTGCCGAGCCCGCGTGCGTCATCGCAAGAAGTTGTTCACGTGTGAGAACCTTGTTGGGGTGGCAGCAAAAGGCCCAAAGAAGGTCGAATTCTGCTGTTGTCATGGAAACCTGCGCGCCATCCGCATCGAAGAGCTGACGACTCCGCGGGTCTATTCGCCATCCCGAAAACGTCATTGGTTCAAGCTCAGCTTCAGGCTCATCATGATCAGATGCTCTGCGCAGGATGTTTCTAATGCGCGCCAGCAGCTCTCGAGAATTGAACGGCTTGGTAACATAGTCGTCCGCTCCCAGTTCCAACCCGAGTATGCGGTCTATATCCTCGCGAAGTGCTGTCAACATCAGGATCGGAGTCTTTCCTGAAGACCGCAATCGCCTGCAGATGCTGAAGCCATCCTCCCCGGGTAGCATTCCATCCAAAAGGATCAGATCGAAACTATGACGGCCAAGGATTCTGTCCATCTCGATGCCGTTTCCGACCGAGGCAGCGTCGTAGCCGTGGCCTTTCATCAGATCGACGAGCATGTCCGCAATATCTCTGTCGTCTTCGACTATCAGGATTTTATGCGACAGTGCGCCCGCTCTAATCGGCGTCAAATTTCCTGGCTGTTGCGGGGATATTGCCATATGCAACCTTTTGTCGGGTGATATCGGAAATCCGTTTGGCGAATTTTAGCGGGACCGCCCGCCTGCAATCCAACCTTTATCCGATCTCATGCAAAACTTTATTAGGAAATATTGCAAGATGTTGCGGCTCCGAAATATTTTGCAGACCGCAGAAATCTATAACAAAATACGCGTGCGGTCCGAACCGGTGCGTTAAAATTTCTGCTCACCGGAATCGTTAAAAACACAGACATTCCAACAACGCGCTTACTCCGCGTTACTGTATTCGATTGGGTTTGACCGAAACTCGGCGTCAACAATAGCTGCTGCGATGTAGCAGGCTCTGACCGCCAGTAGCGAAAAAAATGCTGCGGATACCCAGGTTACTACGTGATGCCTCGATCGTGACCGCCGAGGCAATCTGCCTGCCAATGCAAGGCAGCTATGCTTGGCAACCCGCCCAAGCGCCACGAGCACAAACATTGCCAGGATGACGTAACCTGTCAAGGATGCAGCACTAATCAGCCAAGACATTACAAGGCATACTCCCAAAAACGATTGTTCCTTTATTGGTGCGGCCGTTTGCCAAATCTCACCGACGCGCAAAAACCGGTTTGATCGCTGTCGTCTCGCGACCCAACTCTTCACCCGCCCGGCAGGCGGCTCTGACAAGAGCGCTAAGACCTGCGATACATTTGACGGACGCCCTGTGGAATGCCGGGATATATCAGAAGGGAGCATCCATCGTATCCTTGCGACTTTGAGAGCGTAGCGCATTGGCGGCGATGGTCCACCATCGGAAAGTGCGCTTCGCCTTTGTGGTCAACGGTGTCACGTGACCTGTCGCCATGACCGACCTTGTAGCCGGCACTGGCACGGCAAGAAACTGTACCCTTTCAAGAAAGGCCTTATTGTCAAACCGCTTCGAATTAACTCGCCTACCATCGCTTGAGATGTCGGCATGGAAAAAAACTTCCAGGTTGATAACGGGTAAGACGCGAATATTACGCAGCAAGTCAATGTCCGGCCGACTCGTTATGGCAAAAACAAACTCGTCCGATCGTAACGCATCAAAAGCCTCGGGCACCGTGGACACGCAGACAGACTGAAATCCATGGTCTGCCAGCCTGGCAACGATCGTCGCGCCGGCTGCCTCAGGCAGAAAGACTAGTATTTTCGAAACTTTCGGGGGGTGGAGCATGTTGCGCTTTCCTCATCGGTGATGACGAAGATTAGCCCGGGCCATTGCAGCACTGTGTTCGGTTATGTGTATTTTTATGTGCGCAAAGCGTGGTTGCAACAAGATATAATCATTCGCAACGCATAGACACTCTTGCGAAACGCGGCCGATTGAAACGTTACCGGGCTTGGAAACGCATCGGGAAACTCATTGATCCGGTTAAGCCAAAGAGGCTCAAAATTACTTCAACACGTGCGGATATGAGTTACTTTAAAGGGAAACGCTGCAATGTACGAAAGTTCTGATTTTTGGGCGCATAGGTGGATGGTGACACGACCGAAAGTCGCAATTCTGGGATCGCTTTGCTGAAAAGGTCGGCCAGTCTTTGATCGCCTCGTAACTAGAAGGTAGTCACGCTCGATCGCTTGCGCGACGATCATCTTCGTCGACCTGAAGCGTCTTGCTTGGTACTCGATCCTGCCAATCTTCTATCCATCGCGGAACACTGCGCCATAGATCCAAATAGTGTGCGGCGAGCCTTGCTTTGACTTCACTGTACGCCTCCGCTGTGTGTCGGCCAACTTCCGCCAAGGGATAGGTGGCAGCTTGCGTGAGTGTGCCGCGGATGTGGGTAATATCCTGCCCAGCACGTTAAGCTGTTTCGATGCCTTAATACAGTCCAGCGAGGACTACGACGAACGAACTGAGCTTAAACGAAAGTCCGATCCGCATTATCTGGCCATCGCACTTTGCTGACAGCTGCCGCGCGGCGCGGCAAGGCGCGGTAGCCCTACAACATTTCTGAACATAATAGCATCTTAGGACACAATTGGATCTGGCATGATCGTACGGCACGTATGCCATATACTGATCATGAACAGAGGGGCGCTCACTCCAAATTCCTCTTCGTGCGCATCGCGGAATTGTGAGACCGAGCCGCAATGAAAATCAACAATGCTGCGCAACTGAAACGCAACGGAACCGTTTCGTTTCTTTTGCGTTTGACTTCCATCAGAAGTGCAGCGTTGCGCGCCGCGCCAATTAATTTCAGGATAAACAATGCACCTTATGACGAACTCCATCCGCTTGGCCATTTTGGCCTGTGCTGCCGTTTCGCTCGCGGCTTGTGGAAAAGAGGAGGGGGAACAGAAACAAGGGGCTGAACGACCGCCAACACAAGTTTCTATCGTTGAAGTCAAACCCGAGACCATCCCGGTTGTCAGCGAATTACCGGGCCGCGTGTCGCCGATGATTACCGCGGATGTCCGTCCCCGGATAACCGGTCTCGTGCAAAAGCGGGTATTCGAGCAGGGAGCAGCTGTCACAGAGGGCGATCTTCTCTACGTCATTGACGCGGCACCATTTCAGGCAAAGGTCGACTCCGCCCAGGCCACTCTCGACGCCGCGCTCGCAGCACAGAAGCTTGCAGGGCAGAAGGCAGACAGGCAGACCCAGCTACGTCAGAGCGGTGTCGCCAGTGCCGACGCCAGCGAGACAGCAATCGGCGAGCTTGCGCAAAGCAATGCAGATGTCGCACGCGCTCAGGCAGACCTCCGATCTGCCCAGCTCGAGCTACAGTACACTCAAATCAAGGCGCCAATCAGCGGCAATATCGGCCGTGCACTGATCACAGAAGGCACGCTGGTTAGCCCGACATCCGACGTGATGGCAACTATCCAGCAGATCGATCCGATTTACGCGGATTTCACCCAGCCGGCCGACACGTTGATCCTGTTGCGCAACGCCATCAAGAATGGCGATCTCAAGGAAGATGCTGCAGGTGGCGTCGGCATGAAGCTGGTGACGGAGCAGGGTCGTCCCTATCCTCATGACGGCAAGCTTTTGTTTTCTGAGGCGAGCGTCAATGCCCAGACCGGCCAACTCATCTTACGTGGTGAATTCCCCAACCCGGAGCGCAACCTTTTGCCGGGCATGTATGTCCGATCAAAACTCCAGCAGGGAGCGCTCGAAGGAGCCTTCGCTGTGCCGGAACAGTCCGTCCAGCGTGATACCGCTGGAAAGCCACAGCTTTACATCGTCAATGCCGAGGGCAAGGTCGAAATCCGTGAAGTGGCGCTTGGCTGGATAGTCAATGGCAGATGGGTAGTCATCAAAGGACTTGCGGCCAATGACAAGGTGATCGTCGAAGGTTTTCAGAAGGTCGGCCCCGGTCAGGATGTGAAAGCCGAGCCATGGATCAATCCAGTCGCTGCTGACGCCTCCCCGAAAAAGGAGGGCTGACCATTGATCCCTGCATTCTTTATCGATCGGCCAGTCTTTGCCTGGGTGCTCTCCATTGCCATCATGCTAGCAGGCGCAATTTCGCTAACCATGCTGCCCATCTCCCAATACCCGGATGTGGCACCTCCGCAGATCACCATCTCCGCCACTTACCCCGGTGCATCGCCTGAAGACACCTATGAGGGCGTGACGCGTCTGATGGAGGAAGAGCTTAATGGTATCCCGGGGCTGCTCTACTACGAGTCCACGTCGAATGCCCAAGGCTCTATCAGCATTACCGTGACATTCGAACCAGGTACCGTCCCCGAAACGGCTGCCGTCGAAGTGCAGAACCGTGTTCGCCGCGTTGAGGCCAGACTGCCATCCTCCATCGTCCAGCAGGGTATCAGCGTCGATACTGCAGGCGGTGGCACGTTGTTGCTGGTGGCTCTGACATCAAAGAACGGTTCAATGGACGGCATCGCGCTGGGTGACTATATGAGCCGTAATGTTGCCAACGAGTTACGGCGCGTTCCCGGTGTGGGTAATGCCCAGCTGTTCGGCAGCGAGCGTGCCATGCGCGTCTGGCTTGATCCCGACAAACTGCTTGGTCTCAATCTCACGCCAGCCGACGTTACAAGTGCTATCCAGGCACAGAATGCTCAGGTTGCTGCCGGCCGTCTCGGGACAGCACCGTCGGCGCCGGACAGGCGTACCACGGGATCGTTGTTGATCAAGGGGCAGTTAACCTCGCCGGACGAATTCGGCCAGATCGTACTTCGCGCCGAAACAGACGGGTCGACAGTTAGACTGCGAGACGTAGCGCGGATCGAAGTCGGTGCCGACAGCTATGCCACCTCGGTCAGGATAAATGGCAAACCTGCTGCCGGTGCGTCGATCGAACTTGCACCGGGCGGGAATGCGCTGACCACCGCCACTGCCATCAAGGCGCGGCTGGCAGAGCTGGCACCATCGTTTCCCGAAGACATCGAATATTCGGTCCCCTACGACACCACGCCATTCGTCTATATCTCCATCGAACAGGTTTTGATGACGCTGGCCGAGGCGATGGTCCTTGTCTTTCTCGTCATGTTCCTATTTCTGCAGAATATTCGCTACACCATCATTCCGACAATCGTCGTGCCGATCGCGTTGCTAGGCGCTTGCGGTGTGATGTTCGTGCTCGGTTTCTCGATCAATGTTCTGACGATGTTTGGCATGGTTCTGGCCATCGGTATTCTCGTGGACGACGCGATCGTTGTTGTTGAAAACGTCGAGCGTATTATGATGGAAGAGGGGCTTTCGCCGAAAGACGCGACCAAGAAGGCAATGATGCAGATAACCGGCGCGGTGATCGGCATTACTCTGGTGCTGACTGCGGTTTTCGTTCCGATGGCATTCTTCCCGGGTGCAGTCGGCGTTATCTATAAGCAATTTTCACTGACAATGGTGGCGTCGATCCTGTTTTCTGCTTTCCTCGCCTTGACGCTAACCCCTGCTCTTTGCGCGACGTTTCTTAAACCTGTCGAAAAGGGGCATGCTCACAACAAGAAAGGTTTCTTCGGTTGGTTCAACCGTGGCTTTGACCGTGGTTCCCATACATATAGCGGTTGGGTAGCGCGCCTGATCAAGCGTTCAGGACGCGTCATGCTGATCTACCTCGTCGTAGCAGCAGCGACGGCCTGGATGTTCCTGCAATTGCCGTCTTCCTTCCTTCCTGATGAAGATCAGGGCACGTTGCTCGCCCAGGTCCAGGGTCCGGCCGATGCTACGGCGGAACGGACGCTCGATTCTATCAAGCTTATGGAGAAGGTCGTCACGTCCGAACGATCGGTTGATCGCATTGTGGCGATCAGTGGCTTTAGCTTCTCCGGGTCGGGCGAGAACGCCGGACTTTCGTTCATCACCCTGAAGGATTGGAGCGAACGGACCGCTGAGCAGTCGGCCAAGGCTTTGTCGAACAAGTTCAATGCCGGCTTCCAGGCCATCAAGGACTCGACGGCTTACGCCCTGTCGCCGCCCGCGATTTCTGGCCTCGGCACCTCCAATGGATTTGCGTTCCGGCTTCAGGATCGCGGCAAACAAGGTACAGACGCTTTAAATTCGGCGCGTGATCAGTTCATGGCAGAGGCCGGCAAAAGCCCAATTCTTGCGCGGGTCATGGTCGAGGGTCTTGCCGATGCACCGCAAACCGTGCTGACCATCGATCGCGAGAAGGCCAACACCTATGGCGTCACCTTCGCCGACATCAACCAGACCATCAGCACCAGCCTCGGCTCTGCATACGTCAATGACTTCCCCAATGCTGGGCGCATGCAGCGGGTCACCGTGCAGGCCGACGCGAACAAGCGCGGCACGATCTTCGACGTCATGAAACTGACGGTGAGAAACTCCGAAGGCGGCATGGTGCCGATCTCGGCCTTCGCCAGATATGAGTTCACCAAGGGTTCGGCGCAGATCGTCGGTTATAATGGTTTCCCGGCGGTCCGGTTCAGCGGTCAGGCGGCTCCGGGTTATTCCTCGGGCGATGCCATCACTGAGGTCGAACGGATTGCTGGCGCACTGCCATCCGGTTTTGGATACGAATGGAGCGGGCAGTCGCTACAGGAAATCCAGTCCGGCTCGCAGGTGCCGATGCTTTTGGGCCTGTCTGTCATACTGGTGTTTCTCTGCCTCGCGGCTCTCTATGAAAGCTGGGCGATACCGCTTTCGGTGTTGTTGGTCATTCCACTTGGCGTGATTGGTGCGGTCGGTGCAGTAATGCTGCGTGACATGCCAAACGATGTGTATTTCAAGGTTGGCTTGATCACCATCATGGGACTGTCAGCGAAGAATGCCATTCTGATCATTGAATTCGCCAAGGACCTCAGGGCGGAAGGCAAGTCGACGTTCGATGCAGCTGTGGAGGCTGCGCACCTTCGTTTCCGACCAATCCTGATGACGTCACTCGCCTTCGCTCTGGGTGTGGTACCTCTGGCGATCGCTACGGGCGCAGGATCCGGTAGCCAGACGGCGATTGGAACTGGCGTACTTGGCGGCATGATTTCCGCTACGGTCCTCGCGATCTTCTTTGTTCCTGTGTTCTTTGCCTTCGTGATGAAGTTCAGCAAGAATCCGGCCGAGCGAAGAGCGGATCATACAACGCAAGTCGCTCCGGCTGAGTGAGTGCAGGACACGAGGGAGGAATTTTCGGCTACGGCCGGATGCCGTTCATGAAAAATCGAACACGGTCTTCTATGACGCCACCCTCCAGTTCCCGCCTGACTTGGTCTGGAGTCGAAAAAAGCGCCGTTCGTAGAAGTGGCAGCACTATCAGAACCAAAAAATTGCTCCCATCCCGTTGCGCATCTCCTTGCTCGCTTGAATAATACTCCGACGAAGAGATCAGCACCCGCGCGATATACCCTATATAGCGAGGGGCCGCATGCTCTCTGTAGAGGCGCGCAAGATTGGGAAAACGGACTGCTTCAGCTGTGATCGCCCGGTCTAGTTCAATTGCCTGCGGCTGGAGGATGTGCTCGAGCAGAAGATAAGCCAGCTTCAACAGTTTGTCTTCGAGTTTCAAGCCCTGCAGGTCGAGGCTATCTATCTCCAGGAGGTTGTTGTCAATACGTCTCTTGACTACCGCGTCAAAGACGGCCTCCTTGTCTGCGAAGCGTGCGTATAATGTGCGCTTGGCTACACGCGCTGTCGTAGCGATTTGATCGATCGATGTCCGCTCAAAACCCTGCGCCAAAAACAGAGATTCAGCTACGTCGAGGATTTTGCCCGACAATTGCGCGGTTGCCTCTTGAGTTGGACGTCCACCGGAGCCTGACTTAGTCGATTGTCTCATACCCAGATTGATATTCTAATGGGTCATGCGTGCCAACCCGTAACGATCCAATGCCCTCACAGAAGTTGTGTCGCGTGCGCGGATCGCGACCAGCGGCGGCCCAATGCTGATTAGGTGCAGCCCCTGCGCCACCATTTCGTTCAAAGCGATGTGAAAAAGTACGAGTGGGGTCCGGTCTGTTCCGGGGTTATGAAGGATGCTACGAGGCGATCCGACCCCGCGCACAACCGGATACCCGCCTTGTGGACATGCAGACGAGCATGAACAATGGCTTCACGGGAGCTTGGATGATGCGCTGGCGTTCCAGGAGCGGATATTTTCGCCCGCGTGGTCACGATGAAGCGGACAATTGAGCTATGGCGAAAAAGAAGGCTATAGCCGACTTACGGGGCTTCGGCCCCGCGTTTGGGCTGCACGAGTTGCTTTGTTTCGTCGTACCTTCCTTTTTCCATCTAGCTTCTCGCCTCTTCTGGCCGGCGGAGAATGTGTCCAAGTCCGGAGAAGCGAACACGTCTTGCCAACACTCTCGCTCGCACCGGCGCTTGATCGTTTCTCCTCGTTCATTCCAATCCTGCGCAGTCGCAGCTTCGAAAGGGACGCATTCGAGGACGCAGCCATCGATTTTGTAGATCAATCGCAGAAAGCCAAGGCCCTCACCCTTGATTTCCGTGGAAATGGCGGCGGGACCACGCCCCTCCGACTTCTGGCCAAGTTAATGGACCGGCCGTATCGAACATGGGCTGCTACGACATGCGAGGCCGCAAGTCAGACGGCTCCTAAGCGTGCAAATGGGGTCGTCAATTGGCCTTTGGCCCGTCATTCCGGCTAAGCGTTGTTCCCGATCCCGCTTCGAAGCGGTTCACCACTAGCGCGCCAAACCGTGAAGGGATCCAGGGCTGGAGAGGATTGCGTTGGAAAACGGGACTGTGACTGACACCTGCTGACTACGGCCGCTGATTGAGTTACGCGCAGGTTTCCCGTTACGGCTCACATTCTGCCTTTGAATGCTCTGAACATATCCGAAGCCAGATACGATTATCGTCGCCTAGCGATGAAACAGGTACCGTGAAGAAATGTCAGGTTTTCGATCCCCACCAATTTTTGGAATGAACCCGCTGCGAGCCAATCGTCTATAAGGGGTTGAATATCGATGATCGGTAGATTGCTCACTAACCGAATCTCGTCGATGCAGTCAGCGACAGTTACGATTGCTGCGAATTGGTGATTCCGAGCTGCCAGCTCAAACTCATCAGGCGTTGTTGCACTAAACGTCGCAACACCCTCTGCCTCGCAGACGCTTTCAAACAGTTTGATTGCCCGCGGTTCTGGCATGTAGAGACAGACACTTTTCAACGCCCACAATCCAACAAGATTCAACATCGACCACTCTCCGGTTTTCTACGAAGTTTAGTTCAGAGACGTGTGTCTTTGCGTTTCGAATGATTATGTTTTGTTGCAAACGGGGGTGCGGATAAAAAGTTGGACTGCTTTATGGGCTAAGACCAAGGCTTCTTCGATACTCGATCGGGCTGAGTGATCCCAGCGCTATCTTGATACGCTTCTCATTGTACAAGCGGATATAGGCATCCACTTCTTTAACGAACTGGTCGATCGTGATGGCCTTCCAGTCGCGTGGATAGAAGAGTTCCGTTCCAGCCCGGGGGCGGCTTGCTAAGGGAATGAGGTTAACGAGGCCTTAATACGCTGATTGAGTTGATGCGACTACGCCGAAGAGGTGGTTTTGCCGGACGAGGCGACATCGCGAGTTCTAACGACTCCTGATTAAGCTCCTCTGGACAATTGGCTCACTGGAAACTCGACAAGCAACTCATAGGCTGTGCTGCGGCCTCCAGCATCTCCCTTTTTCAGGATGCCTTTCTCCAAAAGGTCTGAGATGTCGCGGAACGCCGTATCTTGAGATGCGTTCGTCAGCTTCGCCCACTTCGTCGATGTGAGCTTGCCTTCGAAGTTGCCCTCTAGCAACCTGTTGAGGACCTTGGCTTGTCGCGGGTTAAGATCATGCGCAGCGTGCTTTTGCCAAAAATCATTTTTCAGCATGACGTTGTCGAGAGTTGCCAGGGCGCCTTCAACAGCGTTGCCCAAACGATCCAAGAACCACTCAACCCAGCTTGTTATGTCGAGAGATTCATTGCTGGTGATTAATTGCAGGGCTTCGTAATAGCCAGTGCGAGACCTCTCGATAGCGGCGGACATAGAGTAAAGTCTCTGTGCCTCACCACCACTCCGTGCAAGAGTCATGTCGGCGATTGCGCGGGTGATGCGACCGTTGCCATCCCCGAAAGGATGGATGGCTGCAAACCAAAGGTGGGCGATAGCGGCTTTGACAAGGGGATCGAGATCATGCGTTTCGTTGAACCATTCAAGGAAGATTGACTTCTCACGCTCTAAGCAATCTGCCGGCGGCGCGACAAAGTAGACTTTCTCGTATCCGAATGCGCCTGACACGATTTCCATACGACCGCCTGAGTTATCACGCCAATCTCCGACACGCAGCTTGTGACCCCATTCGTTTCGCCCGATCGGAAACAGTGCTGCATGCCATTGAAATAGCCGCTCTGCCGTTAGTGGGTGTGAGCAATTGATCGTGGCATCGAAAGTGATATGGACAATGCCCTCAACAGAGCGGTTCGGCGTCACGAAGCCATGGATGTCGATACCAAGCCGTCGGGCTAACGATGATCGAACCTGCTGTTCATCCAGGCGCTCCCCTTCGATCGCCGACGATTTGACGACGTCGTCCGTCAGCGCCTGCAGGAACGTTGCCTCGCGTATGCGAAACCCGAGACTCTCGACGCGACCAATGCGGCGCCCCTGATCGAGGCGTGCGGCTGCTATGCCAAGTATTCAAACTTCCATCGGAACTTCGGCCATTGAGGAGACTGCCAGATATACACCATAGTTCAGAGTACGCTCCAGATTGGAGAGTAGCAAGTTAAGCTCCGCAACTATGCGGATTTTATGGCGCTTAATCTCCGCACGGCGCTTCAATCAGTGATGCTAGGTGGCGCGATGGGATAAATAGACTGGTCGATCTTATTTCAAATCGCGACAAGAAATTGCTTTGGTAAAACAATCTCCAAACTGAGGAAGATTGATTAGCAGGGTCGCTGGCTCATATCCTTTCAAGGAGGTGCGTCAAACGATCTAGTCGTAGGCGTTCTATTCCATTACGCCCGCATCGGGGCGTTGTAGCCTTATGCAAGATAATGTCTGTCGTCTGACCTTAGACATTGTTGGTTTGCGAAGCTGGAGAAAGCTACTTTAACGCCAGTTCCGTGGGTCTTGGCAGTCGTGCTCCAAACGTTACACGCGGTAATCCCCTGATTCAGTTCGGCCGGGTTCGTAGAAGCTCGCAGATGCAGGCGTCTGCTTGGATATCTTCGCACAAGCAATAGTTCCGTCTGGAAGGACATGTTCGAAAGAAGACGCAGGCAAGGTGTAATATTCCAAAATTCGTATTTGAGATATTAATTTTGACCTTGTGAAATCTCAAATCCTCAGTATCGTCATGCCATGTTAGATCAGTCCTCACCCCTCTCCCATCTGTCCCTGCAGCCTGAAGGCAAGAACGCCTTCGCGTTCAAGCGTCTGAAGCGTGCCTTGATCACCTGCGAACTCGCTCCCGCAGATGCAGTGTCTGAGGGTGAAATTTCGGAACGTTTTGGTCTGGGCAGAGCCGCCGTCCGCAATGCGCTTGCCAGGCTGGAAGTGGAAGGGTTTATCTCTCCCATCCCAAGAAATGGCTGGCAGGTCGCACCAATCACAGGCGCGGCGATCGGTGACATTTTAGAGGCCCGCAACCTTGTCCAGCCTCAGTTGGCAACGGGTGTTTTCACACCGGAAGAGTTGGCAAATTTGCGAGGCGTCGCTTCGCAACTTGATGCCTTGATCGACCGAGCAGAAACCGAGGCCGTTCTAGCATCGAGAGCGCTTGATCGCTCCTTCCTCACTCTTCTGGCAAAACCGCGCGGCGAAATAGTCGTCCAATGGCTTAATAGCGCTCTGGATCACTCAGCACGGCTGCTGTCCTATTTTGAAGGGAGCCATCCCAACTACATTCCTTCTTCCCACACAGCCCTGGTCGATCTTCTCGAGAATGGAGATGGGGCTGCCGCAAAGGGCCTGCTCTTGGACGATTTGCGGCGGTTCCGCGAATATATCGTCGATCGCATGCTGCGATCGAAAACGTTCACGTCAGCGTTTCCTCAGGTCGCTGCGGCCACTCGAATGAGCGAACAGCCCTCCATCAATCCCAGCACTGCGTCAAAAATCCTGGTAGGCCCGTCGAATTCCAAAAAAAAGGGAAATGAGCAATGACAACTTCACTTGGCAGGAAAATGCTTGTTTCGGTCTTCGGGATCTTTCTCTTGACCGCTCCCATGGTTGGTCCGGTCTGGGCGAAAGATGCGCTGACAATTGATCTCGTCAACGAGCCATCCTCCTTGGACCCCCATGTGCAATGGAACCCGGACAGCTATTACGTCTATAGAAATATTTTTGACAATCTGGTCACACGTGACGACAAGGGCACCATCATCCCGCAGGTTGCGACGGAGTGGAAGTATCTTTCCGATACTGAAATCGAATTCAAGATACGCAGCGACATCACGTTTCACGATGGCTCAAAACTGACGGCCGACGATGTCGCCTTCAGCGTCAAGCGCATTACCGACCCAAAATTCGGCAGTCCTCAACTTGGCCAATTCAACAAGATTCTGAATGCGAAGGCGAACGGTCAAGACACCGTTATCTTGACAACGGACGGGCCGTACCCAGCTTTGTTGGCGCAGCTCGTCAAACTGTCTATTGTGCCTAAGGCCATTGTCGAGCGGGGAGGCAAGGATGCGTTCAATCTCCAGCCAATCGGCAGTGGACCTTACAAGTTCGAGGCCTGGCAGCGGGGTGTCTCCGTCACCCTTGCGCGCAACGAGTCGTATTGGGGCGAAAAAGGGAAGTTTGAAAAGGCAACATTCAGAGCCGTGCCGGATGCCTCCACCCGGCTTGCCAATCTTCAGGCTGGAACGTCGGACCTCGGCGTTACTCTCGACGGGGATCTGGCAGCGCAGCTGGAAGGCTCCGCTTCCGCCAAAACATTGTCGGCGCTTACGGAACGTGTCGCCTATCTGCGCCTGAATACGCAAAAACCTCCTTTTAACAATGCAAAGCTGCGTCAGGCCGTCGCTCATGCAATCGACAAGGAGGGGCTGATCGAGGGCATTCTCGGTGGTCACGACAAGGCAGTCGACGAACTTGCAACGCCGGTTCACTTCGGCTGGGTCGATGGCATCAAAGGACCGGCATTCGATCCTGATCAGGCAAAAAAAATCGTCTCTGATGCCGGAGAATCTGCGAAGGCGAAGATCAATTTCGCAACGGCACCGGTCTTCGATCAGCGTGTGGTGCAGGCCATACAGCAGATGCTAACCGATGTCGGCTTCAACGTCGAAATCGAAATGACGGATATGGCGACCTATCTGAAGCGCTCTCAGGGTGGTCCCGAAACCGCATCCTTGCTGGGCTATGGCCGCTGGTCATGCGCGTGCCAGGATGTCGATGGTGTTCTCTTCCCACTTCTGGATTCCAAAAACATCTGGTCGACCTATCGAAATCCCGAGGTCGACAAGCAACTGGCGGATGCCCGCTCTACGCTGGATGAGGGCAAGCGTCTGGAAAACTACAAGAAGGTCCATGAAACGGTGGCAAGCGATATCCCTGTGATCCCGCTTTACCAGGTGGCCGCAATCTATGGCGCGTCCAAGCACCTCGCTTGGACGCCGACTCCAAATGAAAGCCTGTTTTTGAACCGCATGACATGGAGTGATTGAGGCATCGTACCGAACGCTTGCCAGAGCGTATCTGGCGCCAGCTCAAAGAAGCAGAAAGCTTCGAGTATAAAGGGAACGAACATGAAAAACGTGAGGAACGGGTTGCTTGCCCTCGCCGCAGGTTGGTTGCTCTCGACGGCCACCCCGCAATTTGCGGTGGCAAAGGATATGTTTACGGTCAACTTGGTGAACGAGCCGTCGTCACTGGATCCCCATTTGCAATGGAACCCAGACAGCTACTTCGTCTATCGAAACATCTTCGACAACATCGTCACACGCGACGATGACGGCAAGATCGTTCCGCAACTGGCCACCGAGTGGACGTATCTTTCCGATACGAGGATCGAATTCACCATTCGCGACGATGTGACCTTTCACAACGGTCAGAAGCTGACCCCGGAAGATGTGGCCTTCAGCGTGAAGCGGATCATCGATCCTGCTTTCGCAAGCCCACAGCTGAGCCAGTTCAACAAGATCGTGAATGCAGAGGTGACGGGCCGCTCAAAGGTCACGCTAACGACAGACGGTGCCTATCCGGCCCTGCTCGCGCAGTTGGTGAAGCTTTCGGTTCTGCCGAAGGAGACCGTCGAAAAAGTCGGCAAGGACGCTTTCAATCTCAACCCGGTTGGCAGCGGACCATATAAATTCAAGCGCTGGGATCGCGGGGTTGCAGTCGTTGTCGAGGCCAATGCAGACTACTGGGGCGACAAGGGACCGTTCAAGGAAGTGACATTCCGTGCTGTCCCTGATGCGGCGACGCGCCTTGCAAATATTCAGGCCGGTGCTGCCGATCTCGTCGTCACGCTCGATTCTGATCTGGCCGCCCAGCTTGAAGGCTCGACCAGCGGTAAGGCGCTGTCTGTTCTCACCGAACGGGTCGCCTATTTTGCCTTCAATGCCCAGAAGGCCCCGATGGACAATGCCAACCTTCGCAAGGCGGTTGCCTATGCGATCGACAAGGAGGGTATCACTCAGGGCATTCTCGGCGGATATGACAAGCCCGTCGATCAGTTCATGAGCCCTGCGCATTTTGGCTGGGTCGAAGGTGTGACCTCCACGCCATACGAGCCGGAAAAGGCCAAGGAGCTCATCGCTGCCGCCGGTTCCGCAGCAACCCAGCCGATCCCGCTTTTGACATCTCCCGTCTATGACCAGCGTGTCGTGCAGGCATTGCAGCAGATGCTGACAGATGTGGGGCTGAATGCGCAGATCCAGATGACGGACATGGCAACCTGGTTGAAGCAGATGCAGGGCGGGCCTGCGACCGTCCCACCAACGGCGTTCAGCCGGTGGTCCTGCGCCTGTCAGGATGCCGATGGTATTCTCTTCCCAACCCTCAATTCAACCAGTGGCTGGGCCACCGCAGGCGACAAGTCGATTGACGACGCGCTGGTGGCAGCGCGGCAAACGCTCGATGAGGCCAAGCGGCTGGAGCTTTATAAAACCGTGCAGCAGATTAACTCGGAAAAGAATTATGTGATTCCGCTTTATCAGGCCGCGATCATCTACGGTGCTTCGAACAAGCTCCAATGGAAGCCGACGCCGAATGAAAGCATGTTCCTCAACCGCATGACGTGGACTGACTGATGTTGGCAGCATCATGAAACATTTCCTCATCAAACGGCTGGGCGAAGCTTTGGTCGTGGTTTTCGGTGTCACGACACTCATCTTCTTTCTTCAGCGTCTGACAGGCGACCCGACCTTCCTGCTGGTACCCGAAACGGCATCGCTTCAGGATATTGAAGCGATGCGGCGTTCCCTCGGCTTCGACCGGCCGCTTCTCGTTCAGTATGCTTCCTTTCTTCTCGATCTGATGCGGTTCGATTTCGGGCGGTCGATCATTCAGAACGTCCCGGTTGTCGATATCATCACGTCGAGACTGCCTTACACATTGATGCTCGCCGGTGGCGCACTCTTCGTGGCCTGCGGCATCGGTATTCCGGTCGGAATCTTTCTGGCGCTGTTTCACCGCAATCCGGTCAGCGTGTTTCTGGCTGGCTTTGTGCTGGCCGCCCAAAGCCTTCCGACATTCTGGAGCGGTATTCTGCTTATCATGTTTTTTGCCGTAAAATTGGGATGGCTGCCGCCGTCATCGGCAGGTGGTTTCGAACACCTGATTTTGCCCTCCATTGCCCTGGGGCTGATTAGCATGGCGACGTTTGCTCGTGTCACGCGCACGGCCCTGATCGATGAGCTTTCCAAGGACTATGTCAGGACAGCACGCGCCCGCGGCGTGCCAATGGGGCGTCTGGTGGTCAAACACCTTTTGAGAAACGCATCCATACCCGTCATCACCGTCGCCGCACTCGAAATCTCCAATCTTCTTGCAGGTGCCGTGATCGTGGAAACGGTGTTTGCATGGCCGGGCCTCGGACAGCTGACGGTGCAGTCGATCATCTCCCGAGATTTTCTGGTCGTGCAGGGCGTCGTCATCATGGGGGCTTTCGTGACCATCGCGCTGAACATCCTTGCAGACGTTCTCTATAGCGTTGTCGATCCGCGCATCAGACTGGAAATCAAGCGATGAGCGGCGCAGTATCGGCGGCATTTCCGCGCACAAACCCCAGGCGTCTGCGTCGCAATCTCAAGGCGCTGCCATTCATCATCATCATGGCGCTGTTCGTGCTGGCTGCCATCTTCGCACCCCTCATTGCGCCCTATGATCCCAACACGCAAAATCTTCTGGGGCGACTGAAAGTCCCGGGCACAACCGCACGCAACGTATTTTACGCACTGGGCAGCGACGAGCTTGGCCGTGATCTTTTGAGCCGCCTGATATATGGCGCACGCGTGTCGCTCTTCGTTGCGTTCTCTTCTGTCATTCTCTCCGGTATCGTTGGCACTGCACTTGGAATGATCGCTGGTTACGCCCGTGGCGTGGTCGAGACGGTCATCATGCGCCTTACCGACATCTTCCTTTCTATCCCAGCCATCCTGCTGGCCATCATCACCGTCGCGATCCTCGGTCCCGGCCTCGTCAATGTCGTGATCGTTCTCGCGCTGACCCGGTGGCCCCGCTATGCACGCGTTGCCTACGGCCAGACGTTGTCCGTCGCCAATATGCCTTATGTTCGGCTATCGCGCTTCATGGGTGCCGGTACGCTGCACGTTCTTCTGCGCCATGTCCTGCCAAACATCATGGGCGCGCTGATCGTTGTCGCAACGCTGGAGTTTGGCCTCATGGTGCTGTTCGAGGCGGGGCTTTCTTTCCTTGGGCTGGGCGTCCAGCCACCCACCGCCAGCTGGGGCGCGATGCTGAGCGTGGGGCGCAATTATGTGGCCACCGCCTGGTGGATCGCGACCTTCCCCGGCATCTGTCTGTTTCTTCTCGTCCTTTCCGTCAACATGCTCGGGGACCAGCTTCGTGATCGCTTCGACCCCAAAATGAGGTAGTTCTTATGAGTAACGATTTTTCCGGTAAACGGATCGTTGTAACAGGTGCGTGCGGCGTTATCGGTCAATGGATTGTCGAGGCGCTCCATTCAGCAGGTGCGCATCTCTGTATCACCGATGCCCGAACGGCGGAACTCGATGCGCTTGCGGCGCGGCTGAGCCTTTCGGAACAATCTTTCGTTCACACCTGCGATCTCACTGATGCGAAGTCCATTCAGGGGCTTGTGGACGCTGTCGGAAACAAGTGGGGCGCCCCGGATGTCGTCGTGAACAATGCCGGCATCTACCCAAGCGGCTTCCTTCTGGATATCGATGTCGCCGAGTGGGACCAGATCTTCGACATCAATCTGCGCGCTCCCTTTGCGATTACGCGAGGCATGGCTCTTTTGATGATCAGGGAGAAGGTGCGTGGCAATATCGTCAACATCTCCTCTGGTGCAGCCCGCAAGATGCGTCGCACCGTCGTACCGTATTGCGTATCGAAGACAGCGCTCGATCGCTTGACCAAAGGGTTCTCTCTCGAGCTTGCGGAATATGGCATCCGCGTGAATGCGCTTGAGCCCGGCTTTGCAGCGGGAAGTGTCGTCAGCCAGCTCACCGATGACCACATCAATACGGTTACGAACACCATCCCGCTGGGCAGGGCATCGTCCGCAAAGGATGTCACCGACGCCCTGTTTTACCTCGCAGGCGACAACGCAGGTTACGTGACCGGCGCGACGCTCACCGTCGATGGAGGCAATTCCGCAGGGGTTATGACGGTCTTTCAGGACAAGAGGAGCGCTCTTTGACACCGCGTTTGAAGACTTCAGGCCCATGGCCCGACTATCAATGGCCTGACGGCAAGAAAAGTGCCTTCTCATTTTCGGTCGATGTCGATGCCGATTCACCGTGGCTCTGGCAGAACCGGGACGATGCGTCTTCGCGATTTCTGGGTCAGCTAGAGCAAAGACGATACGGTCCGCGTGTCGGTATCTGGCGTATTCTCGACCTTTTGGATCGATATGGCATCAAAGGCAGTTTTTTCGTGCCGGGTTCTGTCGCAGAGTTCTATCCAGAGCTATTGCCAGTCATGGTCGAACGCGGCCATGAGATCGGCCTGCATGGTTACTTCCATGAAATCGTCGCGCAGACGAGCGATGACGAATTCTCCGAGGCGCTTGAACGGTCACTTGAGATTTTCCGTAGCCAAACGGGGATAAAACCGGCTGGCTTTCGCTCACCCGCGTGGGAAGTGACGCCACATATGCTGGCGGAGATCAAGCGCCACGGGCTGTATGATACGTCCCTGTCGGGTTTTGATCACCCTTACGTCATAGAAGATGTCGTCGAGATTCCGGTGCAATGGGCAATCGATGACGCCATCTATTTCAAATTTCTGGGCGGCGGAGCCGACCACTGGCCACCGGCATCGCCCCAAGCCGTTTTCGAAATATGGCGTGACGAGTGGCAAAACCTGCACCATTACGGTGGCATGCTGATGCTGACCATCCATGACTGGATTTCCGGAAGGGCGCATCGCATCCATCTCCTTGAGCAACTGCTCGACCTCGTCACGCAGGAAAAAGACGTGTGGGTCGCCACCGTCGGAGACATTGCCAGACATCATCTGAACTCGCCCAATCACGACAGATTTCGTGTCGATGCCGAAATACCGGCGGGTTTCAACACCCGCACGAACATGGAATAGCCTTATGCAGACCTGGACAATACAGAAGCCTTCCGTCGAAAGCCGCACCGGCATCGTTTCGGCCCAGAACCGCTTCGCGGCGGAAGCCGGGGCGAATGTTCTGGCAAAAGGCGGAAACGCCATGGATGCTGCAGTCGTTACTGGCCTTGTCCTGAGCATCGTGGAGCCTTGGCTTTCGGGCATCGGCGGTGGCGGATTTCTGCTCCATGCGGACGTAAAAACGGGCGACGTCCATGGTCTAGATTTCGGCGTGAAATCATCGCGCAGACTGAACCCGGAGAGCTATCCGATCACTGGCGACCAAGGCGGTGACTGGTTCAATTGGCCGGGTGTGAAAGACGACCGCAACCTCATCGGTTACTCATCCATCTGCGTCCCGGGAACCATTGCAGGCTTTTCCGAAGCACTCCGGCGCTTTGGGACATTGAGCTGGGCCGAGGCACTCGCGCCTGCCATAGAGCACGCCGAGCGCGGTCTGCTGATGGACTGGTATTCCTGTTTCTGTATCGCGACCGAGTGGGCAACGTTGTCGACGTTCCCGACGACCTCTGATCTCTTCATGGAGAATGGAAAACCGCCCCGCACTTCGGACCGTGCCGCAGACGTCTATCGTCCCATGAACACAAAAGCGAAGGTTCTGAGGCGGCTGGCAGAAGTGGGTGCGCGTGACTTTTATGAAGGCGATATCGCCAAAAGTCTGGTGCGTGACCTGAACGCGGGTGGCTCGCCCATCGATCTGGAAGATCTCGCCTCCTATCAGCCGCGCTGGGTCGAACCCAGGACGATGGATTACCGTGGGGTCGAAATCAATGTGATGCCGGGATTAAGCGGCGGGCCGAGCTTTATCGACGCGATGGAGTTGCTTGCGAATTCTCTTTCGGCTCAGGCAACGCCGGATGCGACCTCAGCCGTTGCCTATGCCACCGCGGCACGCACGTCCTATCGGAAACGGCTGACCACGATGGGACAGGCGGCGACACCAGATAGTGATTGCACCAGCCATATCAGCGTGGTCGATGCCCATGGCAACATGGTCTCACTGACAAACACGCTCCTGTCCCGGTTCGGATCGAAGGTCGCCTTGCCGGAAACCGGCTTTTTGATGAACAACGGCATGATGTGGTTCGATCCGCGTCCAGGTTACCCGAACTCCATCGCTGCGGGGGTGAAGCCGCTTGCCAATATGTGTCCTCTCTTGCTGCGCAAGGAGGGGAAGCCGTTCATGGCCATCGGTGCGGCCGGTGGGCGCCAGATTTTCCCAGCACTGACGCAGCTTGTGTCCTTTGTTGTCGATTTCGGGTTGACGCTTGAGGACGCATTTCATCGCCCCCGCATCGACAGCAGTACGCCGACGATCAAGATCGACCAGCGCGATGCGGACGACATCGCCGCTGCCGTATCTGAACACTATCCAGTGGAGATTGTCGACAACGCGCTCTACCCGGTCAATTTTGCGATCCCGTCGGCCGTGATGATAAGAAGCGACGGCATGCGTGTCGGCCAGGCGCACCCCTACAGCCCCTGGGCCCATGTGGCGGCTGAGGGCAATACCGGCAAAGAGGCAACGTGATGGTTGGGCAATCGGCGCCATTGTTACATGTGGAAGGGCTGCGCGTCAGCATCGATGGCGCAACGATCGTCGATGGGATCGACCTTTCGATCAAGCAGGGCGAAATACTGGCCATCGTTGGTGAAAGTGGTTGCGGCAAGAGCATGACAGCGCTGTCCATCCTGGGTCTGTTGCCTGATGCGGCAAAAATGCAGGGCGATTTGCGTATCGCCGATAGGGATGTGGGCAATCTTCGTCCGAAAGAGCGACGGGCATTTCGCAGCGCAAATATGTCCGTCATCTTTCAGGAGCCGATTGCCGCGCTCAATCCTCTGATGCCTGTCGGTGACCAGATTGCCGAAGCGCTCATTCTCAATCGCGGAACGGGCAAGGCCGAGGCCAAAGAGACGGCCATCGAGATCATGCGCCGCGTCGGCATTTCTGACCCGGAACGTCGCTACAGCCAGTACGCCTTCGAGCTCTCCGGCGGCATGTGTCAGCGTGTTTCGATTGCGGCAGCGCTGATCTCCAAGCCGAAACTTCTGATTGCCGACGAGCCGACGACGGCGCTCGATGTCACCATCCAAGCGTCCATCCTCGACCTCATGAAGAGCCTCCGACAGGAGACCGGCATGTCCATCTTGCTGATTACCCACGACATGGGCGTCGTCGCCGAGATGGCTGACCGCGTGGCCGTTATGTATGCGGGCAGAATTGTGGAGACAGGTTTGGTGGACGACGTGTTTGCCGCGCCAGCGCATCCCTACACAAAACTTCTGCTGACGACGATCCCCAAGCTTTCGGGAGAACGCAAAACAGAACTCAATACCATAAAAGGCACTGTTCCCGATGTCGGCAGCTGGCCTGCTGGCTGTCGTTTCCGCAATCGCTGCCCATTGAGCGATGCGGCATGCGAAACACAGCCAGCCACCGAACCTGCGCCGAATAGCAACTCCGTCGGCGAAGACGCTCACCTGCGTGAATGTTGGCACGCTGAAAGAACGGTGGAACTGGCATGACGTCACCCATTCTCTCCGTAAAAGACCTCAAGATACATTTCAATGTCAGCCAACCGGCTGCATCCGGCGGACGCGCTGTCCTCAAGGCCGTGGATGGCATCTCGATGGACATCGAGCGAGGCAAAACGCTTGCGCTTGTAGGCGAAAGCGGTTGTGGAAAGTCCACGACCGGCTACGGAATTCTGGGTCTTGCACCCGTCACCAGTGGCGAAATTCACTTTGATGGCAAGCCTCTGAACTCCATGCAGGCCAAAGCGCGCCACGAGCTCATTTCAAACGAGATGCAAATCGTTTTTCAAGATCCGAGTGCCGCGCTCAATCCAAGAATGTCGATTGCCGACAGCATCGGCGAGCCGCTGAAAATCCGTGGCTGGTCGCGCCCGGATCGCACCAAGCGCGTAGCCGAACTCATGGAGATGGTCGGTCTTTCAGCCATGCAGGCCAACCGTTTCCCCAACGAAATATCGGGTGGCCAAAGGCAACGGGTGGTTATTGCGCGGGCACTTGCTCTATCGCCCAAGCTAATCGTTTGTGACGAGCCCGTATCGGCTCTGGACGTCTCGATACGGTCGCAGGTCCTGAACATCCTGATGAAACTGCAACGAGAGCTGAACTTGAGCTATCTGTTCATTTCCCATGACTTGTCGGTCGTTCGGCATATCGCCGACGAGGTGGTCGTCATGTATCTCGGCACCATTGTCGAACGCGGCAGGACGGATGATGTGTATGGTGCACCACGCCATCCCTACACCGAAGCGTTGCTATCGGCCATTCCGCTGGCAGATCCGGTGGCGCAAAGAGCGCGCAGGAAGATCGTCCTGTCTGGTGAAATTCCAAGCCCGCTCGCCGCGCCATCTGGTTGCCCCTTTGTCACGCGCTGTCCGATCAAAGTGGAACGATGTTATACAGATCGGCCCCGACTTGAGCCGACGACCAGCGGAACAGATGTCGCTTGCCACGAGCGACGCGGATAGCTTGAAGGAACGGAGTGCATGTCAATCATCGATCACATTACGGGGCTTCTTCCCGACCTTATCGCCATCCGTCACGATCTCCACGCGAACCCGGAGATCGGTTTTGAAGAAGAGCGAACGTCAGATGTCGTGGCGACACACTTGCAGGCCATGGGCGTGGAAGTGCATCGGGGTATCGGCAAGACCGGCGTGGTGGGGTTGCTGAAAAATGGTGAAGGCCCGACGATTGCCTTGCGATCGGACATGGATGCTTTGCCGATGCAGGAATTGACCGATCTTCCCTATCGGTCGCGCCACGACAATCGCTTTCATGGTTGCGGGCACGATGGACACATGACGATGCTCCTCGGAGCTGCCCGCTACCTTTCAGAAACCCGGAATTTCTCAGGGACCGTAATGTTTGTGTTCCAACCCGCTGAAGAAGGACTGGGCGGCTCGCGGGCGATGATAGCCGACGGTCTGTTCGAACGTTTCCCATGTGATGAAATCTATGCGCTTCACAACGCACCTCATCATCCCAAGGGAACGGTTGCAATCTCAAGGGGCCCCGCGATGGCAGGGGCCGACTTCTTCGATATCCGCATCAAGGGCAAGGGAGGTCACGCAGCTTTGCCCGATACGACGATTGACCCTGTTATTGTCATGAACACGCTGATCCAGTCGCTTCAGACGATCGTCTCGCGAAACGTCTCGCCTATTTCTTCTGCGGTCATTTCCGTCACCAAAATATCGGCCGGATCTGCTTACAACGTCATTCCAGATGTGGTGGAATTAGGTGGTACGATCAGGGCGCTAGACGAGGATACTCGCTTGCTGGCTCGCGAGAGGATGCTTCAAACTGCGCGAGGCTGCGAGGAACTTTACGGCATAGAGATTGAGGTCGATATCCGAGATGTTTTTTCGGTGCTGCACAATCATCCTGTTCAAACACAGGCGCTCATTGATATAGCAGGTTCGCTGCTGGGAAGCGGTAATGTGAACGCGGAATGCCCACCCTTCATGGCGAGTGAAGACTTTGCCGACATGTTGAAAATCGTTCCGGGCGCTTATTATTTCATTGGCCAGGAAAATGGCGCTCCGCTGCACAATCCAGCTTACAAATTTGACGATGACATAATTCCAGTCGGCGCGGCCCTTCTTGCTTCGATCGCGCAGACCAGAATTTTATGCGCTGGTGACAACTAGTATTAAGTGCATGTTCGTATAACGCGAGGGTGCCGTGGGTTGATGTTCTTTCAAGGTGTCTAAAAAATCCTTTTTTCACAATGAGTTACAAAGGTCCTACATCCGGTGCACTTGTGTCGCTTCGAAATGCGGCTCGAGGCAAACCTGATTTCAGCGACTATGAGAGCGAGTGAAGCGGATGTGCTGTAAATGTGGCCCGGAAATAGCAAGAGCCTTTGGTCGTCAATCTTACCCTTCCGTGTGAAGCAGGCACTCGCACAAAGGCGGGCATGTTCTCATAATCTATGAACAGGATTATGCGATTGCAAAGCAGATGCTTTCAGCAGCGGTAAAAGCTGTGTTCCCTGGCGCTTGAGTTCCTGGAGATAGGGCGTGTCCGAAAGAATGAAATGCGTGATGCCGAGATCGCGGTATTTGCTCAGGGATTGCGCCAAATCCTCTGCCGAGCCGACTAGCCATGTTGTGCCCGCGCCGCCGCCGCCGAATTTTCCGGGTGCAGTGTAGAGGTTGTCATCGAGCACGTCGCCTTTTGCCTGCAGTTCAAGCAGCCGCCTTTGCCCCACAGCCACCTCACGCTTGTGGTCGTGCCAGTTATCGCCGCCATTCTTGGCCATAGCAGCCACCTTTGCCTCGGCATCTCGCCAAGCCTCCTCCGTAGTGTCCCGCACCAGCGTGGTAATGCGAAGACCAAATTCCAGCGGTGGTAGATCGCGGTCGAGCGTCTTGCTCAAAGCTTTTAGACGTTCGATGCGCTCCTCCACATCCTCCAGCGGTTCGCCCCAGAACAGCTGCACATCCGCTTCCGTTGCAGAAACCTGTTCCGCTGCTTGCGATGCCCCACCGAAATACAGCTTTGGATGCGGCCGGTCCACCGTTGCCTTGATCCCCGGCTGCACGGTCGAGTTTTTCACCTTGAAATGCTTGCCCTCAAAGGTCACGGCGTCTTCAGTCCACAGCCGTCGCACGAGCCGCATGAATTCCTTGGTTCGAGCGTAGCGATGGGTGCTGTCACCTTCTTGATCTCCATAGGCTGCTAGATCGTCCTTGCCGGACACGATGTTGACGCGGATGCGCTGACTACTCAGGTGATCGAGCGTGGCAGTGGCCGAGGCAAAGTTGGCAGGCTTCCAGTAGCCGGGACGTACGGCGATCAGCGGCTCGAACGTCTTCGTACGGGCGGTAATGGATGCCGCGACGGTGAAGGTATCCGGCCGGCCCCAGCCCGTGCCGATCAGTGCGCCGGTCCAGCCATTGTCCTCCAGCGCGGAGGCATTCGCGGTCAAGGCATCAAGACTGTTGTGCCCTTCGGCGGCGGTGTCGCCGCGATGGCCTGCCTTTACGTCGTTCGGGATATACCAGAGAAATTCGCTCTTGCTGTTCATTCTGATGCCTGCATCAAAGTAATGGGAAGGATGGATTTGAGTTTACGTCGTGCGGCGTGGGCGCCAGCGAAGAAGATGGCTTTCCAGCATTGAGGCGAGGCGATTGAGGGCAAAGCCGACAAGGCCGAGGATGATGACACCGACCATGACCATCGCCATGTCGAAGCGTTCTCGTCCAGCAATCACCAAGCCGCCGATGCCCGGGCCTACAGCGAGGAAGTACTCAGCGCCGACAGTCGCCAGCCATGAATAGATGAGGCCAAGGTGAATGCCGGTGGCAATCGTTGGCATCGCAGAGGGCAGATAGATGCGCAGAAAGCGCTGGCGCGCGTTGAACTGCAGGGCGCGCCCGACCTCAAGCAGTTCCTTCGGTGCGTCCCGGATGCCGTCATATGTATTGAGAACCACAGGTATAAACGAGGCAAGTGCCACGAAGACGATCTTGGCCTGCTCGCCGAAGCCGAACCAGACGGAGATCAGCGGGATCCAGGCCAGCAGCGAGATTTGCTTGAAGCCATTGAAAATCGGCATCACGAGCATACCCGCCAGCGAAGACAGTGCAAGCAGGGTCGCAAAGGCGATCCCAACGATAGCCCCTAGCAGAAAGCCGCCCAGATTGCGGGCGAGGCTCGAGAGCAGATCGAAAACCAGGTCATTGCCGAGCAATTCACGTTTTGCGGTCGCGGCTACGCTTTCCAGCGGAGGCAGGAACCTTGGATCGATTAGCCCGGTTCGGCTGGAGACTTCCCAGAGAACGAGCAGAAGCAATGGGAGGGTAAGACCACGGCGGATCCGAACTGCGGTAGAGGTTTGAGTCCTCATGGTCACATCTCGTTCCGTTTCCATCGCTGGATCAGCTGTTCCGTGCGATTGAGCCCACTGTCCATGATGAAGCCGACAAGGCCGATGGCCAGCATGGCGATGATGACGGTATCCAGCCAGAACATCTGCCGGCCCCAAACCAGCAGATAGCCAAGCCCTTCGGACGAGGCGAGCAGTTCAACGCCCACCAGGGACGTCCATGCATGCGTCAGCCCATAGCGGATACCCGTAAAAACAAAGGGGATGGAGGCGGGGAGGATGACTAGCCGCAATGTCTGCCAGCGGCTGAAGCGCAAAGCCCGCGCCACCTCGTGGTAGCGAGGAGAGACATTGCGGATGCCAGCAAAGCTGTTGAGCGCCATAGGCACCAGAGCACCCTTGGTGATGATAATGATTTTCAAGGTTTCGCCGATGCCGACCAACAGCATCAGCAGCGGTATCCAGCCGAGTGTTGGAATCTGGGCCAAGGCGAGGAAAAGCGGTTTGACATAGTCTTCCACGGTCTCTGATAGACCCATTGCGACGCCAAGCGCGAGTCCGAGCGTAGCGCCCAGCATAAAGCCGATCAGAACGCGGCGTAGACTGACCGTGGTGTGATACAGAAGTTCGCCGCTGGCAACCATTTCTCGTAGCGTCTGCCAGACGTAGAGAGGATGCGGCAGGATCTGTTCCGCCAGCCAACCTTTCTCGGAAGCTATCCACCACAGCAGCAGAAGCGCAATCGGTAGCAAAAGCGACAAAGCACCGACAGCGGCGCGGTTGCGCCACTGCCCACTGACAATGATGACCGTATCCGTTTTAGATTCCGTCAGAGCGGCCATGGACTTCAATTTCCTTGATGTTCGTCGCAATAACGTATTACGAGGCAGTCGGCTTGCCGTTGGAACCATACGGCTGCCAGAAACTCTTTAGTTTCAGCCGCTCCAGGGCACTGTCTAGGTACTTCGGCTCGAACCAGCCGTTCAGGTCTACATCACGACGAATAAGGCCGAATTCCTTGCTTTTCACCGCCTGCTCCTTGTACTGCGACACGAGCAGGTCATCGATCAGCGGCGAGTTGCGATAGGCGAGGGTGTCCTCGCTGAAATATTCTTCCAGGATCGGGATTGGCGTGCCAGACTTGCCCCAGAGTTCGAACTGCGCGGCGCGGTTTGCTTCATCCGAAGACCATTGTGCGGCCTTGACGAAGGCGTCCACCACGCGCTGGGTTACTTCTGGATGCGCATCAATGAAAGCTTCCCGAGCAATGATGCCGGCATTGCGCCCGAAACGGGGATCGTCGCCCTTTGTGGTGTAGATCACATCGGCTGATCCCTTGGCGGCAAGATTGATCAGCTGTGTATCGCCGAAGGCGGCATCGATATCCTTGCTTGTGAGTGCTGCGACCGTTGCTGCGCTGTCCAGGTTCACCACTTGCACATCGCGTTCCTTCAGGCCATGCGCTTCCAAGATCTTGATTGTCGCCAAGTGACCATTGGTGCCGCGCTGCAAGGCAATCTTGCGGCCCTTCAGATCCTCGATCTTTTTAATACCAGACTCCTTTGCGACGGCCAGATAGAGCGGCTTACGAGCGCCACTTGCGAGCAAGAATTTCGTCTTCAACCCTGTGGCACGACCGATGAGCGCGGGCAGATCACCCTGATAGGCGAAATCCAGCTGGTCATTGGCAAAGCCCTCGTTGACTGCAGGTCCGGCGCCCTTGAAGAAGGTCCATTCGATTTTAATATTTCCGTCATTGGCGAATTCCTTTTTCAAGAATTCACCGGCGCGCGCGGTAGCGGCAGAGGTACCTTCTGCAAAGGGGCGGTTGTCGACGCCGATAGCTGCATACCCAACGTGGATGACAAGCGGCTCCGCGGCGAATGTCGGCTGCATCGACAAGGTGATGCCGAATACGGCCCCTGCCGCCGCAAGCAAAACGGACGAGAGTTTCATGGCAATGCTCCAATGGTTCATAAAAATTAGCCGACGCTAGCGATGGCTAGGTTGGGTTTGGCATGGGCGGAGCGCTGTTCGCTGGCTACCGGTATGAGTTCGCGAAGAGGAGTTATTCCGTTCAGGCTTTGCAGGACATGGGCGCGGACTTCCGAAAAGGCAGCGGAGGTCCGGTCACGTGGGCGTGGTAAGTTCACCGGTACGATTTCGCGAATGCGACCCGGGCGTGGGGACATGACGACCACGCGGTCGCCGAGAAAGACCGCCTCATCCACATCGTGCGTCACCAGGATCATGGTGATTTTTTCCTGTGACCAGATTGATTGCAACTCAGTCTGAAGATGCGCCTTCGTGATTGCGTCAAGAGCACCGAAAGGTTCATCCAGGAAGAGAACGTCTGGCCGGTTGACGAGCCCGCGGGCAATGCCGGCACGCTGCGCCATGCCGCCGGAAAGCTGATGCGGATAGGCCTTCGCAAAGCCCGTCAGGCCTACGAGTTCCAGATGATCGTCTACCAGACGCTTCTTCTCGGCCTTGCTGACGTCAGCATTTTCCAGCCCGAGAGCAATGTTGCGTTCAACTGTCAGCCACGGAAAAAGTCGAGGCTCCTGAAAAACAATACCACGGTCGAGACTTGGTCCTTTGACGACATCTCCCCGGTGACGGATTTCACCCTGGTGACCGGTATCTAGCCCGGCACCCAACCGCAAAAGGGTAGACTTGCCGCAGCCGCTGGCACCGACGATTGTGACGAACTCTCCCTCAGCCACCGAAAGGCTGACCTCCTGCAACGCAGTGATCGTTTTCGAATCAACGGAAAATTGCCGTGTTGCGTTCTCGATAGTGAGATGCGCTGTATTGCTCATCGACCTAACCCTTTCGAATGGAAATGGAGGGCCAGCACACGCCGACCTTGCCGCAACGATCCTGCTGCCGTGGTCGGCATGAACGCTCAGGATGCGAATGCTGAAAGACTAACAGTGAGAAAATAAATCTATAGAAATTATATTCTATTTTCATTCTTGCATGTGAACAATGTCTCCCGCATGACGGCGCTAGTCGTTCGCCGTCCTAGGGCCTCTCCTGTGCGTGACCCTCTTCTCAAGGATGGACACCACCATATCGTCAGAGAAAGAACTGGTTTGCGGGGCGGGGAAGGCCAAGATGCTCACGCAAAGTCGTTCCATCATAATCCTTTCGGAACAGACCGCGTCGTTGCAATTCCGGAACCAGCTTTTCCGTGACCTCATCCAGCCCCTGCGGGAGAAATGGGAAGACGCAGGTAAAGCCATCCGAAGCCTCTTCGTTTAACCAGATTTCCATCTCATCCGCGATCGTCCTGGGCGTGCCGACAAAGGCAAGACCGGCATAGCCGCCATAGCGCTGCGCAAGTTGGCGCACTGTGAGCCTTTCCTGCTCGGCCACTCGCAGCACCTGCGCCCGTCCGCTCTTGCTGGCATTCGTTTCCGGAATGTCCGGTAGAGGTGCATCTGGATCAAAGCCAGAGGCATCGTGACCCAGCGCGATGGAAAGCGAAGCCATGGAGCTATCGTAGTGCACGAGGCTATCAAGCTTGGCGCGCTTGGCCTGGGCATCCTCTACCGTGTCCCCGACCACGATCATCGCTGCGGGCAGGATCTTCAGATGTGCGGGATCTCGACCCAATCCTGCCATGCGGCTCTTGATATCGGCATAGAGCGTTTTGGCCGTGGCCAAATCGCGCGGGGCGGCAAAGACGACTTCGGCGGTTTCAGCGGCCAGTTGCTTGCCGGGTTCTGATTGCCCCGCCTGCACGATCACTGGCCATCCCTGGACGGGACGGGCGATGTTCAGCGGCCCGCGCACACTGAACTCCTCGCCCTTGTGGTCCAGCACATGCATCTTTTCCGGATCGAAGAAGATTCCGGTTTCCTGATCGCGAATGAACGCATCATCTGCGAAGCTGTCCCACAGCCCTGTCACCACATCAAAAAATTCGCGCGCCCGCTTGTATCGTTCACCATGCTCGAGGTGCCCGTCGAGCCCGAAGTTGCGGGCGGCATCAGGGTTTGACGTCGTGACGATGTTCCAGGCAGCCCGGCCGCCGCTGATATGATCCAGGGAGGCAAAGCGGCGCGCGACATGATACGGCTCGTCAAACGTGGTTGAGGCGGTTGCGGCAAGACCGATCTTGTCAGTTACGACGGCAAGAGCCGACAGAAGTGTGAACGGCTCGAAAGACGTTACCGTGTGACTGCGTCTCAGCGCTTCGACCGGCATGTTGAGGACGGCCAAGTGATCTGCCATGAAGAAGGCGTCGAACTTTGCCTGTTCCAGTTTCTGAGCAAATGACCTCACATGGCTAAAATTAAAGTTGGCATCCGCATAAGCACCTGGATAGCGCCACGCGCCAGTATGAAGGCTGACGGGGCGCATGAAGGCGGTGAGGTGAAGGAAATTGGGCATGGGGATCTCTCGCTGGAGGAAAATGACCCCCGATAGAGCGCAACGAGGGCGTGACCTTTCATATCGAAACGGTAGGGCTACCTTGCAACTGGTAAGCCTTGAATCGCAATCTGATATGACTGGCGGGTCATAACATCAGCCATGCATCTTGGCATGCAGTCTCGCTCTCTAAACCTTGGCACTCGGCAGCATCGGTCGTGTGACCTTCATTCAGGGTAGGGCAAACCAGAGCGATCTCTTACTGTACCGGGACTGTAATCACGGGGATACACGCCGCGATCCTGCAAAATCGGCACCACCTGCTCCACAAATTCGATGATGTCATCTGGCGCACGTGGGGGCTGGAGGGTGTAGCCGTCCACGGTTCCGTCCTGCCACAGATCGATGATGCCATCTGCCACCTCTTCGGCGGTGCCCAGCAGCAGGCGGTGATGTCCCTCGGAGCGTCGTACGACTTGGCGGGCCGTCAGCCGCTCATGGGTCAGAAGATCGGAGAGGCCGAGCCCCATCCCGACCGCCCATTGACGGTTCTGGTCCGGTATGAATTCTTCGGCATTTAATACGGCATCCGGGTCGAAGCGGTCAGGATCAAGGCCGTTTTCTTTGATGAAGAGGGCGATTAGTCCGTCTTCAGAACCCATGCCGCTGAAGAGTTCGTGTTTTCTTAAGGCCTCTTCGCGGGTCTTGCCCAGGATTACGACAAGGCCCGGAACGATGCGGATGCCGGATGGATCGCGGCCGAAGGCGACGGCGCGGTCCCGCACTTTCTTGCCAAAGACCTGCCCGGGGGGCCGGGCGAGAATGTTGCAATAGATGATCTCGCCGTGACGTGCTGCCAGATCGATGCCGCCTTCCGAAGCGCCTGCCTGGGCGATTACAGGGTGGCCCTGCGGCCCGCGTGGCACGTTGAGGGGGCCTTTGACGGAGAAGAAGGCTCCTTCATGCTCGATGGCTTGCGCGCTCGTCGCGTCCCAGAAACAGTCCTTGGGCACGGCTTGATCACGGCGCTCATCCCAACTGGACCACAGTTTTTTGGCCACATTCAGAAACTCTGTGGCCTTCGCGTAACGCTCGCTACGCGGTGGCAGCGGTGCGTTGCCAAAATTGGCTGCGACATTTGGATTGAAGGAAGACACGACATTGATGATCAGGCGACCACCCGAAACGATATCGATGGATTGCGTCCGTCTCGCCAGATTGTAAGGGGAGTTATAGGTGGACGAAATCGTCGCCACGAAGCCGATGTCGGGCACTTGGGCCGCAAGGGATGTGGATAGGATCAGCGGGTCGATGGTGTGAAACGGCCGGCTGAGCGGATCGGTCAGAAGTGCTGGATGATCCGACAGAAACACGGCATCGAACCGGCCCTTATGGGCGATTTCCGTCAGTCGGCGATAATAGTCGATATCATTGATGTCGTGCCGGGTGCCGGTGCGGTATTTCCAGGCATTTGGGAGATAGCCTGTCGTGTTGATACCAACGTTCAGGTTCAGCCGGCGTTGTGATTTGCTCATGCTTCTGTTTTTTCTTTGTCTGTTTGCACCGCTACTCCCACGCCACCATTGGCTGGCGGCGAGGCACCGTTGACGGCGAAATCGCCGACGATACGGTCGTGGTAGATGCGTGGGTTATGGGAGGTGATGGTGCGTGCGTTGCGCCAGTGACGGTCCAGCCCATGGCTGCGTTTGGCGGCAGAGGCTCCAAGGGCGTCGAAAAGAGTGGTGGAGGCTTCGAGTATCAGATTACTGACAACTGTTACCGATTGGCTGACTTCGATTTCCGCGTTGCGGTTGGTAGAAGCAATCTGCTCTTCGTCGCCAGAAAGATTGGCGTCATAGGCGGCTTGAAGCGCCTCCGCTGCCTTCAGCACGATTGCACCTGCGGTATAGGCTGCACGCCGCACTTGGCCGACGACCTGGAGGATTTGCGGGTCATCCGAAAAGAGACCGGCATTGCTACGCTGATAGACCCGCTTCCGATCCGCCACCTGACGTGCCAGATCTGAGGCCGCCGCGCGGCCTATACCGGCAAGCGATGCCAGATGAACCAGTTGGAAAAATACGCCGGAATAGCTGAAACGTAGCGCGCTGGGTTTGATCAACTCGTCCGCGATCCCCACATCGGTAAAGCGCGCCGTGCCACTTGCCGTCAACGCCTGCCCGAAGCCATCCCAATCGTTGACAATGTCAACGCCGGGTGCACGGGTTGGAACGAGTGCGCCGATGGGTTCGCCATCTCCATCCACCGCGCCAAGCGTTATCCAGTCGGCATAAAGGGAGCCGGTGGTGTAGTATTTTTCGCCATTCAGACGCCAGCTGCTTCCGTCACGGATCAACTGTGTCGAGTAGGTCCCAAGCCGCGTATCAACCAGTTCCGAAAAGCCGCTGCCGATGGTCTCTCCCTCTCCGAGCCGGCCAAGCCAACTGTCAAGCCATGCGCTTGAGGGGGCGTTGAGCAGGTCTTTAGTAAAGCCGAAATGGCTGCGATAGGCATTGGTAAGATTGGGATCGGCTTCAGCCAATTCGATGATGAGGCCGAACAGTTCGCGCAGGGTGAGAGCGAGACCACCATGCTGTTCCGGCAGGCGCAACTTGGAAAAGCTAGTTGCCTTTAATGCTTCATACGCGTCGAAGCGAAGTTGCCTGTCGAGATCGCGCGCTACCGTATGCGTTGCAATCTGGGTGAAAATCGGGCGAAACCGGTTTGCAATTGTTTCATAGCGTTTGCTGGGTGGGGGGCCCATGCGTGCAGGGTGTCGATCATTCATTAAATCCTGTGCGTGGGAGCAACCGGGCAATGTCCATGATGGTAGCAGCCGGGATTCCGGCTGCGAGTTAAAAATCCTTGGTCCGCCAGAAAGAAAAACTTGCGGAGCTTGCAAGGAGATGTCGTGGCTCAGGCGGCTGCTTGTGCACTTTGCTCGAAATCATGGAGGTGAAGCGCGATCTCTTTAGGCCCCGATATACTCCCACGAGTTCAGTCCAGTCGTCCCACGTATCAATTGATATCGGATCCGGCGAACACGCCGGGATCGTCGGTGATCCGCCGTCGCTACGCGCTATTTACGACGGCTGCAATAAACCTAGAATTTTTTCTGCCCAAGCTCTTGAACCCGAAATTGTGAAAAACCAAATCGATTGCCGCCAGTCGCTAGTAAAGGGCTGGCCTTGCTGGAGGCACCGTGTTTCGGCGCTTCCGTACCCCATGTTGCTTCAAGGAGGATATGGCTATGGCAACATCTTACGACTACGCACCTCTTTTCCGCTCGAGCGTTGGTTTCGATCGGGTCTTCAACCTTCTGGAAAATGCCCAGCGCGCCCGCTCGATCAGCGATTGGCCGCCCTATGACATCGTCAAGACCGGTGATGACAGCTACCGGATCTCTGTGGCTGTGGCAGGCTTTGCGCAGGAAGACCTCGACATCACCTTTCAGTCCAACCTATTAACCGTCACGGGCAAGAAGCAGGAGGCAGCAAATGACGACTACCTGCATCGCGGCATTGCCGGCCGTCCTTTCGAGCACCGCTTCGAACTTGCCGACCATGTCAGGGTGAACGGAGCGGAGCTGGCCAACGGTCTTCTGTCCATCGATCTTGTTCGTGAGATCCCCGAGGCCTTGAAACCGCGCAAGATTTCCATCGAAAGCGCACCCACGCTGACATCGGCCGCTCCCGCGCAGATCGAAGCGCAAAAGGCGGCTTAAACTTCATTGTCGGCTCAACAAGAGGGTGCCGTTGCAACGGCACCCGACAACATTCCGCGTGGGGAAGGAGAAAAGAATGAAACCCGACATGTTCAGACAGCCCGTGTCGATTATGGTGGGCCTCGGATTTCCGGCTGAGGTTCGAAGCGTGATGGACGCTTACCGACATCTTGTCGAATGGCCACCATCGCAGAGGGATAGCGCGCACTCGGTCGCGCTTAAGGCATGTAATGCCGCGCTACGCGGTGAAATCGAAGCCGAGACAGCGCGCGGCTTTTTTGCTGCTTTTGCTGAGAAACACGATCTTATAGCGCCGGAAACGAACTCAATCGCTGCGTGGCGTTGGTGCCGAGACAAAGATCCGCACGTGCTGTGAGGTGACGGGATGATGGACAATATACTCCAGAACACTGCCAACAACGCGATGAAAACCAACGGTCCTGGTTCAGGTCAATGCAGCGAACAGCTTGCGACCGCAAGAGGAGAGGATGTGTATACTTATGTTGCGTGCCAGAGCTACGCAAATTCTGTGGCGACCTTGGATGGACGGAGATCGAGTCGAAGGTTGGCCGGAAACAGGCCTAATTTTTTGAAAAGTCGATGACGCAGAAAGCTCTGGTTCCGTAGTGGACGTCACACGCCTTGCCACTGCCATGCTGAACATCATGACCGATTTTGAGGTGGCCCTCGCGCTTCTTTTACGGCTGAGTTGGGGTTCAAGAGCGGCCATCCAGCGGGCAAGGTGCTACAGCACGGCAGCCTTGGTGACGTTAACCCGGAGCCAATCCCGCCAGAGCTGACAGCGTTTCGTTATCTCGGACGACACATGTACGAGTTACTTTTGCACATAGCGCTCGTCAACCTCAGCCGAGGAGGCGAGACCGGCTCGAACTAAATGGCCCGCGAACAAGGTACCGCGGGCATGCTCGGCAAGATCGCTTTGAACACTGGCCTCTATTGCCGCCGTTTTGACCAGTCGGGCGACCAGCTTGTCGTTCAACCGATCGGTGCCGACAGCCTTCCCCTGCCCAATGACCCGGTGAAACAGCGCACTATGCGCGATATTAGCAAGCTTGAGCCAAATTTTGACTGAAAAGATTGGGCAAGTCGCGTTTGATGACCCCCGGCGAATCTCCACTTCGCGCCAGCCGGCCTCACCGCGAATATTGACCGTGCTAGCAAGGTCACGGTGGTCCATAACTTGCTACGCCGAATGGAACGCCGGAGATTGCGTATGGGATTTATCAGAAACACAACGAGTTCTTACAGCGCGTGAGCGGTTCGTATTGGTGAAGAGCAGCAGCATCCACCAGTGAGCAGGTACTTTTTAACGTTTTACTCCTAAAGAACCTTTAGCGATCTCACATAGTCAGCGCTCTGATGCGCATGCACGCGGGTAAACCGGATCAATTCATCGAAGTGGCGCTGCATCTTGCGGATGGACTCGGCGTTGTTAAGGACGAGATACATGCCGCCCACGAAGATCGCGGCGCGTTGCAATCCGAAGATCGTGTAAGGCACGGAAAATCGCTCCTTTTCGTAGAATAGAAACAGGCGGAAGGATGGATAGAGTTCATTGATGAGATCGGACATATAACGCAGCTGTGCGGCTCTCACCTCCTTCGTCAGCCCGCTCCACATGCCCTGTCCCTGCGCCAAGGCTTCCAGCGTTTCGCAGGGCATGCAAACTTCCATGTCAGTGCCCGGCTGGCGATTGTAATCGAGCCGAAAGGCTGTCTCACTGGCCTGCGGCCCGACATTCTGATGCGCGCTCTCAGCTTCGAAGGCGATGATCTGCGGGGTCCGCAACAGGTCTGGGATGCGTGCTGGTACATAGCGAATTTTCGACCCCGTCGCCTCGGCATGCCATTTCATTAGCAGCGTATCGGTATAATCCTCGCCGCCTTCCTCGATTTCGAAACTCGGTCGCAATTCGCCTGTCAGGCCGGGATCGTGCGAGATGCCGAGAAGCCAATCGAGCGAGACCGCATGGCGCTCCGCAATGTTGAGGAGGGTTTCCACGCGCGGCAAACGCGCCGAATCACCCGACAAAAGTTGCGAAAGCGCCGAGCGATCAATGCCGATCCCGGCTGCAAATGCGGAATGTCTAGCACCCGAACGCATCACCAATTCCATCAAGCGAACACGGAACAGTTCCGCCAGAGTGCGTTTGTCCATAATCCACCCAACTGTTTATTAAAGTGAACATATCACATTATTTGTTACCAAAAGCAACGACTGGTCACCATCGTCTCATTGTTCAACTACCGTGGTGGTGCGATTCTGATCCGGGAACAATGTATGGGATGATGATGAGCCGAACTTTTTCCGACAGTCAAAAACTACGATCGCACCACCGTCGAACGAGGATGCGGAGAATAGAGTGGCCGACGGTCGGTCTGCTTATTGCGTGCTATGGACTTTGGGCGGCGGCAGGATACGGTCTTTATCCGGCTTATCCCATCGTCGCACTCGTGCTGATGGGGGTGGCAGTCGCCTTGCACTCCTCGCTTCAGCATGAGGTCCTGCACGGCCATCCCACACGAAACGCAAAGGTAAACGAGGCACTGGTCTTTGCACCGCTCGGCGTCTTCTACCCCTATCGCAGCTACAAGCGGACGCATCTTCAGCATCATGCAGACGAGCGTCTTACAGATCCTTTCGACGATCCAGAAAGCTATTATCGTGCCACGAGTGACTGGAAGACTTTGCCGGCGCTCCTGAAGCGCCTGCTTACCTGGAACAATACCCTAATCGGACGTGTGCTGATCGGTCCGCCCCTCATGGTGGTCGGATTTACCGCCTCCGAATGGCGCAAGATCCTAAAGGGCGACCTTAAGGTCACAGTTGCGTGGCTCCTCCACTTTGCCGGCGTCATTCCGACCTTGCTTGTGGTCTCCCAACTATTCGGAATTCCCGTCTGGCTTTATATGGGGGTTTCCACCTATCTCGGCATTGCGATTATCGCCATCCGCTCCTATTGCGAGCATCAATGGGCGGAGCAGCCGGACGGGCGGACGATCATTGTCGAAAACTCGCTTCTTGCGCCGCTCTTTCTCTACAACAACCTGCACTTCGTGCATCACAAATTGCCCACCGTGGCATGGTATGATCTTCCATCACTCTATCGTAGCGGACGCGCTGACTGGCAAAGGATGAATGAGGGCTACGTGTTTGCTAACTATTTCGAGGTTTTTCGCGCATTCGCGATCAAGGCGAAGGAGCCCGTTGTGCATCCAGTCCTGAGACGTGATGAAGCTTCCCCTATGACAATCGTTTCGCCCCAGGAGCAGATTGATCTTTCTGACTTTCTTCTACCCGGCAAAGTCGTAACATCGGATCTTTCCGCGTGAGTTGGATTGCAGCTCTGCCGATGTATGACTGGCCAGAAGTGCGTTCCGATGTGGATCGCACTTGGGAGGAAATGCGTTCCTGCTTCATGGCAAAAGGCATTGATGCGCCACAGCACCTCGTTCGACGCAACGTGGACATGCCGCCAGTTCCAGGCGGCATTCGAGGTGAGGGCGGATCGCTCATCGCGCCAGACCCGGCGACACTCGATCCTGATGCTCTCGATCTCGATGTCCTGTGGCGCCATCCGGCTCTCCTCATCTCCGCCACCTGCTGGGGGCCGATGGAGCTCGGCTTGCAGGATCATGTCCAGGTCATTGGTCAAAGCTCCTATGACAATATCGCAGGCGGTTCCGGCATCCTCTACTCGAGCGCCGTTATTGCCCGCAGGGAGAATGGCACGAGCGTCGAGGCGTCTGGCACCGGCGGACCTGTCTTGCCGCTTAGGTTGTTTCAAGGCCGGAAACTTGCCTTCAACGAGCATCGCTCGATGTCGGGTTATCTAGCCTTAAAGCGTGACTTGGAATCCATCGGCGAAAGTCTTGACCTATTTTCCGCATTCATCGAAACCGGTGCGCATCGCGCGTCGGTCATGGCTGTGGCAAGGGGTGAAGCGGATTTTGCCGCAATCGATTGTCGGTCATGGATGCTAGCAAAACGACACGAAGCTGCGGCAAGGGATCTGCATGTCGTTGGCTGGACCGGAAAACGCAAGGGCCTGCCTTTCATCCGCGCCAAGTCTGTCCACCTCGACTTCATGATGTAACACCCGCCCGAGTTACTCGGACGCATGTGGAGGGACGGTCTGAGATATGAGCAACTTCGTCTTTTCCATGTCTGATGAGATTGGGCGGTCATCAACGTAATGGCTGAGCCGCGACCGTAAAAGGCTATGGAGCACGTCCGTGCCGGGTGCCCTGCACGCCACGCTATCTAAGAAATCATGGGCCTGCGTGGCGGCCATCCATTCGATCGCCAGAATGTATTCGGCATTGTCGAGAACGGCGAGAAGCTTGTTAACAGCAGCGGTCGGATGCGCCAGGAAATCCTCCTGCAGGGCGGAGGTCAGGCCACCATCGGTCGAGGCAGGGGCCGCAAGCCGTCGGTTATCGTTTGCAAGAGTGGCAGCCGTATACTGTGCGATCATGAACCCCGAGTGGCTTCCCGGATCGGAAGCGAGGAAAGGTGGCAGCCCGCTCACCAGCGGGTTGACCAACCTGTCGATCCGTCTCTCGCTCATGGCCGAGATCTGGGCAATGGCAATGGCAAGCGCGTCGGCGGCAAGGCCAAGCGCCGGGGCCACCGCATGGGCTTCCGACCAGACGAGTGGCTCCTCGGGTGTCCCAGCGACTGCTGGATTATCGGTGACCGATGCGAGTTCTTGGTCGACTACGGTGGCGCAGTGTTCGAAGAGATCGCGTGCAGCGCCATGGGCATGGGGAATGGCGCGCAGGCTCAACGCATCCTGTGTGCGGCGGCCTTTCGCAGCCTCGATCAGGCCACTTCCCGCCAGGCGGGCGCGCAGGGCCGCCCCGACCGTGGCAATGCCGTCGGAAACGCGCAGCGAAAGGACGGCCTCGCTGAACGCGGGCATCTGGCAACGGGCAGCCTCCAGCGTCAAGGCGGCAATCGCATCGGCCCAGTCGAGAAGGCGGGCGGCGCGGTCGAGAGCAACGCTGAAAAGTCCGGTGGCGCAGGCCGTGCCATTGACAAGGCACAACCCTTCCTTAGGGCCAAGCACCAGGGGCTCCAGTCCGATCTCGGCCAATGCGTCCCGCCCACTGAAGATGCGTCCTCCTATTCTGGCGGAGCCTTCGCCAATGAGGACGAGTGCTGTGTGCGCGTTATGGGTCAGATATCCTGCCGATCCGCGGGAGGGCACTTCTGGAATGCAGTCCAGTTCGAGAAGGGTCGTCAGATGCTTGATGACCTGTCGGCAGACGCCGGAATATCCATGGGCGAAATTGGCGATCTGGGCTGCAATGATTGCGCGCACGTCACGAGGCGGGAGAAGGGGACCAACGCCGCAGGCGTGGCTCAGAATGATGTTGTGCGAAAGCTTGCCAAGCGCTGCCCGGTCGACAACCGTGTCCGAGAGGGCACCAACGCCGGTATTGACGCCATAGGCGCGGATGCCGCGCTCGACAATGCTGTCGACGATCTGCTGGGCCGTCTGGATGCGCTGAATGGCGGCGTCAGACAGGGCTAACGCCTCTCCCCTGCTGACAGCGGCCACATCCTGCCAAATCAGCCTGTCATCGAGCAACACGGTCATGCGAGTGTCCTGATATTCGTTCGGAAAGGGACTGTTCATTCGGGAGAGGAGCATCGTCCCCGAATGGAGGATCAGGTACTGTAGAGGCGGTAGCGACTTCCAGGATAGAGCAGGCGCACCGAGGAGATTACGCCGGCCTGCGACCAAGTGCGACGGCGGACCAATAGACAGGGTTCCGTCTTGGAGATCGCCAGTAGCTTGCATTCCCAGGGCTGCGCTGTCACCGCCTCGATATGCTGTTCGGCCCTAATGATTGGCGCGACCGATGTGAGGTATGCGTTCGGCGTGGTTCTGGTGAAGTCCTGATCGATATAGTACGGCACGATGGTGTGGTTGACGAAGCGATCCTCAATCTGCATCGGCACGGAGTCTTCCGCATGCACCATGATCGAATGGGACACCGAGCTGCCGATTTCGACCGAAAGCGCTTCTGCCAGTTCGGCGTCACAGCTTTCCATGCGCAGCACGATGACATTGGCGGTATGGACGCCGCCATTGCGGGTGATCTCATCGGCAATATTGGGAACGCTTTGAAACTGCGACGTCCGCTTCTCACTGGCAACGAATGAACCCTTGCCCTGCACACGAATGACGAAGCCCTCATCGGCCAGTTCCCTTAATGCGCGGTTGGCGGTCATGCGGCTGACGCCGAGCAACTCAACCAGCTCGTTTTCCGAAGGGACACGCTGTCCGACCGACCATTCTCCGGTTTCGACACGGCTTCGAACATAATCCTTGAGCGTGACGTAAAGCGGCTTGTCGGACGCCTGCTCGTCTTGAAGCTTGTCGACCTTTTTCTTTAGCGTTTGCATAAGGCTCCAAGGCGAACGACAAAGGTTCGGCATCTGACGCGGTGGGCGCGCGTGCGGGTATGGTGCGTGCCATACCCGCAAACTGCAGTTAGTTCAACGTGTGTGTCGTCAGCCACTCTTCGGCCACCACATCGAAGCTGTCGTGATTGGCAAGGCGACCGTTCATCACGATCAGATCCTTGGTCGTCAAAGCGGACGAAACCGCATCTAGTGTTTTCGTCACCGTATCGTTGACCTTTGCCTTTGCCATGACCGGCACGATGTTCTGGGCCGGGAATAGGTTCTTTATGTCTTCCAGAATGACCAGGTCGTTGGCCGCAATTGCCGGGTCCGTCGAGAAGAGGTTTGCTACCTGAACTTGGTCGTTCAGGAGTGCAGAAAGGGTCAGCGGGCCGCCGACATCCAGGGACTTGAACGACTCGAACTCAAGCCCGTAAAGGTCCTTCAGGCCGATAATGCCTTCCTTGCGCGTCTTCCATTCCGGCGGGCCGCCGAGGACGAGTTCTGATGCAACCGGCGCGAGATCGGCAATCGTCTTGAGCTCGTATTTCTCCGCCGTCGCGCGGGTCACGGCAACGCCATCGGAATCCTGCGCCTGGGATGGTGTCAGCATCGTGACGCCTGCCGGCAGCGCGGTCTTCAGAGCCTTCGCTACGTCTTCCGGCGAGTGGGCGCTGGCATTCTTGTCGAGGTAGCTCAAGGTCGCGCCGGCATATTCCGGCAGGAGATCGATCGAGCCGTCGAGAAGTGCTGGCATATAAACTTCGCGACTGCCGATGCTGAGCTTCGTTTCAGTCTTGATGCCCTTTGCCTCCAGCGCCTTTGCATAGATCGTGGCCAGAAGCTGGCTTTCAGGAAAATCGGCCGAGCCGACGATGATGGTGGACGTATCCGTACGCTGAGCCGGCGCATTCCCGAGGGGGTCGGTCTGGGCAAGTGTCGTAGTGGCGGAAAACACGATGAGCGCAAACGCGCCGGCGGAATTTAAGATACTGAATGCCATGCAAGCTACTCCTTTTGTTTCAATGTCGTCAGGATGAAATTGCAGTCTAGGTTGGTGTTCCTGCCTTATGCGCGGCGGGTTAGTCCCGGTGATACCGTAAGCCGCAACATAATGCCGATCACCAGATCGACCACAAGTGCGAGCAAACCGACCAGAACGGCGCCGGCCGCCATCTGGTAGTAGTCGTTCTGCGCTCGGCCATCGATAATGAGACGCCCAAGCCCGCCGAGCGATACATAGGCGGCAATGGTTGCCGTAGAGATGATCTGCAGCGTCGCGCTCCGCAGCCCGGAGAAAATGAGCGGTAGGGCGCAAGGGAGTTCGACATCGAAGAGAATATCGAGCGGACGCTTGCCCATGCCGCGCGCCGCATCCACCGCTGCCGGATCCACCGCCGCAACCCCGGCATATGTTGCGCTCATGATGGGCGGTACGGCCAGCAGCACGAGAACGATGATGCTGGGCACGATGAATGCCATGTCGGACGCAAAGATCGGACCGAAGAGGATGACGAGCAGTACGATAAGACCAAGGCTCGGCAGTGCACGCAGTGCGTTCGCGAGGCCAGCAATGACAACCACACCGCGGCCGGTGTGTCCGACATAAAGACCGATCGGCAAGCCGATTAGGCAGGAGAAGAAGAGGGCAACACCGCTATAGATCAGGTGCTGAATGACGAGGGCGAAGACGCCATCGGTGCCTGTCCAGTGGGCCGGATCGGAAAACCATGCGATCATCGTTCTGCACCTCCGGGCTGCCACGGTGTCAGCTGTTTTGTGGCAAAGACCACGATCCCATCGAGCAAAGCTGCCAGCAGCACGCAAAGAACGATACCGGCGATGATCGGCGTCAGGAAGCGCAGTTGAAGCCCTTGCGTGAAGAGTAGACCGAGCTGCGGCGTGCCGACGAGTGCTGCGACTGAGACGATGCTGACATTGGACACCACGGCGACACGGAGGCCCGCGGCAATGACCGGCACCGCAAGAGGTAGCTCAACGAAAATAAGCCGCGGCAATGTGCGGTAGCCCATGGCGTTGGCAGCCTGAATGACGTCGGGCTGCACGGAATCGAGGCCGTCATTGACGGTGCGGATGAGAAGAGCCAGCGCATAAATCGTCAGCGCCACGAGCACATTAAGCGGGTCTAGAATGCGCGTACCGAGAACGAGCGGCAAGAGAACGAAGAGGGCTAGAGACGGGATGGTGTAAAGCAAACCAGCCGCGCCCAGCATGCTTGAGCGGAAGAAGCCGGCCCTCTGCGCAAGCCAACCAAGAGGAAGAGCGAGGAGGAGGCCGATGACCACGGGAATGACGGAAAGCCAAAGGTGCCAGAGGAAGAGTTCGGCGATACGGCCGGACTCGCGGTACAGCCAATCGAACCTCATGCATGCGCTCCCATGCGACCGGTGCGCGCCGCCTCGATCGCGGCTGCCACATGAGACAGGGTGACGGTGCCCGCCAATTTACCTGATGGACCGACGATCACGCCTCGGCCTGATGGTGAACTGAGTGCAGCATCAAGGACATGGCGCAGGCTGCTGCCTTCGACGGCAAGCGTGCCACTAAGATTGAGATCGCCATCTCTTAATGGAGCCTTGACGCTTTCGATATCGGCCCAGCCTAGCGGCCGGTGCTCGGCGTCTGCGACAAGCACCCATCTGTCGATCGCAATCTGAAGAAGGGACTCCGGAGTGGCGCCGAGCGTGGCTGTCGGCTCCTGGCCAAGTGGCACGCCGTCATTGTTGAATTCGGCAAAGCCAAGGATGCGATAACCCCGGTCACGTCCAATGAAATCGGCGACGAAGTCGTCGGCGGGTCTTGCCAGCAATTGCTGGGGGGTAGCGATCTGCGCCAGCGTTCCGCCGGTGCGCAGGACTGCGACCTGATCTCCAAGCTTCAGAGCCTCGTCGATGTCATGCGTAACCATAATAATGGTCTTGCCGATTTCGTGTTGGAGGCGCAGGAACTCGTCCTGCAACTGGGCGCGGACAACCGGATCGACAGCGCTGAAAGGTTCGTCCATGAGCATGAATTTCGGGTCTGACGCGAGTGCTCGGGCAACGCCCACTCGCTGTTGCTGGCCACCGGAAAGTTGCCATGGATAGCGATTGGCGAAGGCGGAGGAGAGGCCGACACGTTCCAAGAGGTCATGAGCAGTGCGAAGCGCCTGCTGCGTGGGCGTTCCGTTCAGCCGCGCGGTTGTAGCGATGTTTTGCACGACTGTGCGGTGGGGAAACAGTCCGGCGTTTTGAATGACGTACCCGATCCTGCGGCGCAGCAGCGCGACATCCATCGCATCCGCTGGCTCGCCGTCGAGAAGAATTCTGCCCGAGGAGGGCGTGATCAGTCGGTTGACCATGCGAAGCGACGTCGTCTTGCCGCAGCCTGAAGGGCCGACAAAGATTGTAAGCTTGCCGGTTGGCGCAGTCAGCGACAAAGTGTCGACAGCCGTTGTTGGGCCGCGGTAATGCTTACTGACGTTGTCAAAAGTTATCATGTCGCAGTCCCCTGATGTAGAAAATCGGATCTGGCCGAGGCTCCTATATGCGTTAGTTGTCTATACAAGCACGAACGCCAAACCTACGCAAGCAGGGCGCTCAAAAATTCTGCGCGCCCTAATTGTGCTTAATTTTTATGCGGGAGTGTCGTGGGGCAGCAGCTAGTTGGTGCACTTAAACGTGCGGTTTCGTTGCGGAGGTCGAGTCGGACCGGTTGCCGCGACGTACGAATTTTCTGGGAGTTTCTCTGAAAGAGGTGTCAAATCAATCTCAGTATTTCCAATAGGGGCACGAGTATTTCTCGCACAATGCTTCTAATTTAATCGCTTATGAGAACTAACGCGGGCAGCAGTTCGAATTCAGTCAAGGCGTTTGACGTTCTCCCCATCTTGAACCGCAACCCTTAATAAGGATCGCCTTTTCAAATGCGCGGTCTGCGAAAGTTCACGACATAGAGGATCGGGCCGCAGACTGCACCTCGCTTAAGACGTTTTTTGAGACTTACCGGGAAACGCATGGCTAGCTGCGCGACCGAAGGACCGGTTCCTGGACCGTTGCCGAGTATGGCGCAACCCGGCTGCATTCGCTTCTCGAGTATGTCCGCCCGCGATGAGCATCGCGAGAAGCAGGCCATCCGCAAAACTTGCGGATGGCCTGGTGGTTGCGGCGGTCATACTGCCTGCCTTTGCCACGACGGGAACGGATCAGGCATACCTTGCCAGCGATCTGGCAAAAATTCGGTGCTGTCGATCAGGCATTCGTCCAGTTCAGCTCGAATGGCCGCCTCATCCATGGGATCTGCGCCGATGAAAACGATTTCCTGCCTTCGATCACCCCAGATCGGATCAAGGTAGGGTTTCATCATGTTTAGGAAGCCAGGGTCGTCGGGCCACTGGTCCTTCGGTACCGATGTCCACCATAGGCCCATCTTCTGAGTCCGTACGAGCGCACCCGCTTGACTTAGTTCGCCGACGTGGTCCGGACGTGTGGCAAGCCAGAAAAAACCTTTCGCGCGGACAACGCCCGACCACGAGCGATTGATGAATGACTGGAACTTCGCAGGATTGAACGGTTTCTTAGCGCGATAGACAAAGGACCGGATACCGTATCCCTCCGATTCTGGAACATGGTGGGCAAAGCCATGCAGTTCCTTGAACCAGAGAGGATAGGTCTCCGCTTTGGCGAAGTCGAAACGTCCTGTACCCAGCACTTCGTTGAGGCCGACCTTGCCGAAATCTGCCTCGATGAGTTTTGCATCGGCATTGAGGCTGGCGATGATCTTGCGTGCGGCGTCTCGCTGCTCGGGGCTCGCCGTGCCGATCTTGTTGAGGATCACGACATCGGCGAACTCAATCTGCTCGACGAGGAGATCTACGAGCGTTCGGTTGTCGCCGTCGCCAGCCGTCTCACCCCGGTCAGCCAAGAAATCGGAGGAACTGTAGTCCTTGAGCAGGTTGGCAGCGTCAACCACAGTCACCATCGTGTCGAGCCTTGCAACGTCGGAAAGACTGCGACCATTCTCGTCGCGGAAGTCAAATGTTGCGGCGACTGGCAGTGGCTCGGCGATCCCGGTGGATTCGATCAGGAGATAATCGAATCGACCCTGCTCGGCCAGAGAGCGAACCTCCTGGAGGAGATCATCGCGCAATGTGCAACAGATGCAGCCATTGGTCATCTCTACTAGTTGTTCTTGAGTCCGCGAGAGGTTGGCTCCGCCATCACGCACCAGCGCGGCGTCAATGTTGACCTCGCTCATATCGTTGACAATGAGGGCAACGCGTAGACCTTCGCGATTGGTAAGGATGTGGTTGAGCAAGGTTGTTTTTCCGGCGCCGAGGAATCCCGACAATACCGTTACTGGGAGTTTCGACGTCATTTGCATCTCCGTTGTTTCGAAAGGGAAGGGTGGAACAGCAAGCTTACGGAGCCGGGCGGAGGGGGCCGCTCACACTCTTCGACCACCGTTAGGACCAGATGCTTGTTTCGGGCCAATCTAGCAACAATGCCAAACCTCCGATCTAACGTAATGGTATAACAACACAAACATTCGCGAATGTAATACCATTACATACTACATGGCTGTCAAGCCGTTTCGCCACCGATCTTTTTCCACCCGCAGATTCGACGAGTACGGCCCGCCCTGACCGCGAAAATCCATCTTGAACAAGCGAGGAGACATGTTCGCCAACCCTTTTGCCAAGAGGAAACCGCCATACAGACATCGACTGGGTCGTCTCAGTCAACGCATGGGACCATGCCTGTAACGTTGCTGACCGGGTTCCTCGGCGCAGGGAAAACAACGTTACTCAACGACATTCCTCGGGAGTCCGGAGTGGCGAACGCGGTTAATTCTAACAAGGTGCTTTGATCTAATGATGATGAACCCGCGATGGAGAGGACCGGCCGCAACATTGATCTTTGACATATTCTTCCGGCAGTTTGTGTGTCATCTAGGCGACGTCAATGAACCTCGGGATGCCATTACATATTGGTACGCTGCCTATCGTTATCAGTGATAGTATCTGGACTGATCGCCTGGTTTTCCAGGAAAATGTGGTACGTAGGAACGATCATAACATTCGCTCAGTTGCCTGCGCTCGTCGCTGCGAACAACGACCCTTCATTCATGATGGGCCTGCTTTTTTGCTTGTTTTGTCGCTTCCTGCCAGCGCGGCATCAGCGCTTGCAATGCAATTGCGACGTTGCTGATGAGAGTGGGGGGCTCTTGGCGCGCTAGATGCAATGAAGAGCTGCTAACAACGGCAGAATTTTCCGGCGAAAGTTATCTTGATCTGCGCGGTGTGTTTGTGCTCGTCTTTCGTGAAAACCGACAGATCTGGAGCATCTCAACATGTAATTTATCGAGAACGAGCGTCTGATCCTGAGATTATTTCAGGCAGGGGATGCTGATGATCTATTTGCTTATAAGTTGCTCGCTGCCCATAGCCTGTGACCGGAATTGTTTTAATTTACCATCGTTTGCGGATTATTTATACGTTTAGCCGAGGATGCCGCTAGTATTCAGGGGCGGGTCAATGAAAAAACTTTTTAGTACTGTGTCGGGAAAACTCATTTTGGCGACGGGAACCGCCATTACGGGTATCCTCATCGCTTATACGGCTTTCAATGTTGTCGCTGTCAAATCTGCGACAGAACGCGACGTGATGGCCTTGGCGAACGAAAAGGCCGGTTTGGTCAGCCAGCACGTTGCAACAGATATTTCCGAAGCAACATCAGCTGGCGCAACACTTGCTGCTACGATCACAGGAATTATTGGCGATGGCTCTCGCAGCCGCGCGGATATTATAGCCATGATCAAGTCGGTTGCTCCGCAATATCCAAACGTGTTCGGGGCCTGGATGTGCGAGCTGATCGATGGCAGGAGCCCGAAGCCTACAGTCGGTAATGATGGATTGAACAAGGAAGGTATCTTCACGCCCTACTGGACGAAAGGAAACGGTGGCCAGATGGAGTTTTCCACCTGGACCATCAAACCGGGAGATGAATACTACAGCGGTGTGCTAAAGAGCGGGAACGCCATTATCACCTCGCCTTATCTCACCAACATGTCAAAGCTTGTCACATCGGTGTCGGTGCCGGTCAAGATCGACGGCAAGGTCGTCGGCATGGCGGGCGTCGATATCAAGCTCGACGATCTAACGGCGAGTTTGGCACGGATGAAGCCGTTTGAAGGCGGTAGCGTCATGCTGCTCGCCAGCAACGGCAAATGGTTGACCCATCCGAACTCGGATAATCTGATGAAGGATTATTCTGACGTTGGTGCTGCAGATGTCAAACAGTCGTTGGCAGATGGCAAGATGAGGGTCGTGACCGGACTTCCGGACGGTTCGGTGCGCCTCATCTATCCATTCACTGCATCCGGCATGAACACCACGTGGGCGACTGTGCTCGACGTTCCGTCAACGGTTTTTTCCGCTCCGGTATGGCATCAGGTCTACAGCACTCTGATTGGCGGGCTACTTATTCTGTGTGTCACGCTTGGCGTCATTCTACTGGCGAGCCAGATCCTTATCAAAAAGCCATTGACGGCGGTTCTGAGCGCTGTCGGCAAGATGGCAGATGGCAATTACAGGGATCCGGTTGGTCAGACGGCCAAGAAGGATGAGCTAGGCAGACTGACGGCCGCGCTCGAGACGTTTCGATTTGCCTTGGCCCGGGGTGAAGAAATGCAGGCTGAGCAGGAGGAACTCCAGCGCCAGATCGACGGCGACCGCAAGCGCCAGAACGCGATCGACAGCGACAAGGCTGACGATCTGCGTCGCTTTGTTGAAATCGTCCAGAGCAGCTTCAATTCCCTTGCTGCCGGAGATTTGACGGTGCGCATGAACGAGCGAGTTGCGCCCGAATTTGATGCCATCCGGCAGAACTTCAACGTATCTGTTTCTTCGCTTGAAGAAACGATCGGCAACGTCGTTAACGCAGTCTATACGATACGCTCCGGTCTCTCTGAGATATCCACGGCGTCGAATGACTTGGCCCGGCGTACCGAGCAGCAGGCTGCCTCGCTTGAGGAAACCGTCGCGGCTCTGGGTGAAGTCACTCGTGGCGTAAACAATACTGCAGATGGCGCATCGACTGCGCAAAAAACTGTGAATGTCGCTCGTGGGGATGCTGAGAAGGGTGGCGAAGTCGTCGCCCGCGCGATTGCGGCGATGATGGAAATTCAGGGGTCCTCAAGCAAAATTGGCAATATCATCAGCGTCATTGATGAGATTGCTTTTCAGACCAACCTGCTTGCACTGAATGCAGGCGTCGAGGCTGCACGGGCAGGTGAGGCGGGCAAGGGCTTTGCGGTCGTGGCGCAGGAGGTGCGTGAACTTGCACAGCGCTCCGCCAAGGCTGCGAAAGAAATCAAGGAACTGATCTCCATGTCATCCAACCAGGTCGAGGCTGGTGTCCAACTGGTCGAGGAAACCGGTTCATCTCTAGGCAAGATTGTCGAACAGGTTTTGGGAATGAGCCACACCGTCCATCAGATTGCTGCAAATGCGCGTGAACAGGCGGTGAGCCTGCGGGAGGTGTCGTCCGCAGCAGATCAGATGGATAAAGTCACACAGCAGAACGCGGCCATGGTGGAGGAAACGACGGCTGCCGCTCAGAGTCTTGCACAGGAAACCGAAAAACTGGCTGCAATCATCGGTCGTTTCAAAGTAATGGGAAATCAAGCGCGGACCCAGAACCACGAGTTTCAGTACCAAGCGGCTAGCTGACGTGAAGCCTTAGAAGTCCAGAATTAGAGAGTGACCAATCTCTCAAGCTCGCCTGTGAGGAAACGATACCATTGTGAATGTAAGTTGGCTTTGCGCTGATAGCTGCGGGGGATTGAGCAATGATGGGATATCAGCAACTCCGGAGCGCTGAAGGGAAACCTAGTAATACCTCCGACACAAGACCTAAAGTGGCGGATAAGGGGTTAATCATCGAGTTTTCTTAAAATGGCATCGGCCAAATGCAGCGTTGCCAGACTTACTCCAACGTTGGCCCGGAAACAGTCTGCCAATCGCATCTAGTTTCGAGGCTCTCCGATGAAAGCGCCAGGTGTTGTCGCTGTCACCTGCCTGAACGCACAGGAAAACGCGGCAGTGCTTGAGAAGCCTGCGTCGCTCGCCACGTCGGCGATTGCCTTGCCCAGGGCAAGCTGCTCCATGGCTTTTACGATCCGCGCCCGTTGCCTCCAGGCTTTGAGCGTCATTCCCGTCTCCATCGGGAACAGACGGCTTGCTGTCCGAACCGAGGTTGCGGCTCGCGATGCCAACTCGTTCAAATCCATGCGATTGCGATGATCGCCAAGAGCGATCTCAGCCACCCGCTTTGCGACAGGGTTACTGGGTATAGGAAGGTAGGTCGGTGCATCTGACACTGCGCTCAGTTCAAGTAATATCAGCCTCACCACAAGTTCTGCTTTAACCGATGACGCATCGTCTTCAACTGCCGCTGCAAGCAGGGACTGGAGTAACGGTGTGACCTTGGATGCGAAGGCACGGTCCGGGAAATTTGGAGGAGCCCAGATCGCCATTGCAGGTGGTTGCCACTGCACCATCCAAAGCTCGGCGTCGGTTATGATATCCAGGCGATGCAGAACACCTGCCGGAATCCATGCCGCAAGCTGGGGAGGCACAAGCCAGACACCTTCATCAGTATGAAGCTGGATCATACCAGACGCAGCATAGGTGAGTTGCGCCTCATCATGACTATGGAGCGGCAAGGCTGAACCGCTCGGTTTGCTCATGCGGTGGATATTGAAAGGTGGGTGCATGTGGAATGGCCTGTCCGCGATGCGGATTGGCATCACATCGGGAAACTACATCTATATGAAAGAGCAGGTCAATATTTAGGAGACGTAATTATGAGAGCTGTTGTTATCCGGGAGTACGGGTCCAATGATGTGGTGGAGATCGCTGAGGTCGATCGGCCAGAGCCGGGGGTCGGCGAGGTCTTGGTGAAGGTTCACGCGGCAGGCGTGAACCCTATTGATTGGAAAATTCGTGGGGGCATGGGCCAGCGCATGGGGATGACCCTGCCGATTCACCTCGGAGGCGAAGTTGTCGGCACAATCGAGAAGATTGGTGCTGGTGTCGATAACTTTCAGCAGGGTGAGACCATCTTCGGCATGGTCCACACCGGTGCTTTTGCAGACTATGCGGTTGCTAAAGCAACCAATGTCGTGCGTACGCCTCATAATATCGACCTTATCCACGCAGCGGCCCTTCCACTAGCAGGCTCCACTGCGTGGCAGGCACTTTTCGATGAAGCAGGACTTTCCGCCGGACAACGTCTTCTCATCACCAACAGTTCGGGCGGGGTCGGTTCTCTTGCCGTTCAGTTCGCCAAGGCCTGCGGGGCGCATGTCACAGCGGTAGCGTCGGGTCGCAACGAAGAATTCGTTCGTGCTCTCGGAGCCGACGAGTTCATCGACTACACAACCCAACCCTTTGAAGACGCGGCACGCGAAGTCGACATCGTCTTCGATACAATGGGAGGCGAGACATTTCAGCGTGCTTTCAAAACCCTCAAGAAGGCCGGTTTCATGGTCACCGTCGTAGCCTTCCCCAACAAGGAAGCCGAGCGATATGGTGTCAGCGTAAAGCGATCGCTCACCGTTCCGAGCGCGCGTAACCTGGTCTCGATTACGGAACTGGTCGAGGCTGGTAAGGTGGTAGCACACGTCGATGCGGTTCTGCCGTTGGTAGAGATCAGGCAGGCGCTTACGCTATCTGAGGCTGGTCGCGCCCGTGGCAAGATCGTTCTTACACCCATTGACCAATAGCCGCGATCTCAAGTCGGTTCCGTCTGCTGATGACCGCCAAGTCAAACTAGCGGCCATTAGAGGCTGCGGAATCGTCCAACCAAAAAGTTTCAGCGCCCTATCAGTGTTCAGTTTCATATGCGTTTGATCCATTTTTCCGTTTCGTCGTGATCCACTGACGCTTTATAATATTGTTGTCGGGCAATTGTTTACATCGGATCTGATGGGCTTACGCTAAATGGAAAAACGGGTTAGATCTCGGTGAAATTCAAGACTGCTATAGTTCTGTTTCCTGGATGATCGTAAGATTCTCTGCATTCGACCAGCGACGGCGACGCGCATGCGAGGCGAGACCAGGACTAATCATGCGATGCTTATCCCATTCGAGGATTATAATCCGCTCAAACACATGTACTTCCAAGTTAGATAATCATCAAGCCCGTGGGTTGATCCTTCTCTTCCGATCCCGCTTTCATTCACCCCGCCAAAAGGGACCACTTCGGTGGAGATAAGTCCTGCATTTACCCCTATCATGCCGAACTTGAGGCTCTGAGAAATGGCAAATGTGCGCTTGAGACTCTGAGTATAGAAATACGCAGCAAGCCCGGAATCCGTCGCATTCGCTGCCGTTATAACTTCTTCATCCGCACGAAATCGAGAGACGGCAGCCAGGGGCCCAAATGTCTCCTCTCGGCAGACGGCCATATGATCCTTCACCTCAGCCAACACAGTGGGCTGAAAGAACGTTTTGCCAAGCTTATGGCGTTCGCCTCCGACTACGATCCGGCCACCCTCCGCAACAGCATTGGAAATGTGTTGTTCGACTTTCTCGAGTGCGGCCATGTTTATGAGAGGACCTTGTTCGACACCCTCATCAAAACCATTTCCGACTTCCAATGTCTCCACGGCATGAGAGAGCTTTTCGAGGAAGGCGTCGTACACGCTGTCATGAATATAGAAGCGGTTTGTACAGATGCATGTTTGCCCCGAATTGCGAAACTTTGAGGCCATCGCGCCTTCGACTGCCTTGTTGATGTCTGCATCGTCGAAAACTATAAAGGGCGCGTTGCCCCCCAGTTCCATGGAGACGCGCTTCATCGTATCCGCCGATTGACGGTACAGAAGTTTTCCCACCGCCGTCGAACCCGTAAAAGTGATTTTTGACACCATTCGACTTGACGTCAACTCCGCCCCGATTGCGATAGGATCTCCGGTGACGATGTTGACTACACCCGCCGGAACACCCGACTCAGCAGCGAGCCTTCCCCAAGCAAGGCCACAATAGGGGGTCAGTTCAGAAGGCTTAATGATGATCGTGCAACCGGTAGCCAGTGCCGCCGCGAGCTTTCTCGCAATCATGGAGAATGGGAAATTCCATGGCGTAATCGCGCCGACGACACCGACAGGCTCCCGCGTCACCAGGATTTTACGGTCAGCCCAAGGCGAGGGAATGGTTTCGCCGTTGATACGCCTTGCCTGTTCCGCAAACCAGGTGACGTAGGCGGCTGCGCTTTCGATCTCGCCTCGGGCCTCGGGAAGCGGCTTCCCCTGCTCCAATGTAAGCAATTCGGCAAGTTCATCGCGATGTCGATGGATAAGATCAGCCATGCGGTGAAGTACGCGTGCACGCTCGCCTGCGGTAAAATTGCTCCAGGTCGGAAAGGCGTCGTTTGCAGCCAGGATGGCACGGGCCGTCTCATTTGCACCGCAATAGGGAACAGTTCCTACGATGCGGTCGGTCGCAGGGTCGGTGACGCCAAGTGTCCTGCGGTCGTCCGCTTCGATCCAGTCACCGCCAATAAAAATACGTTCATTCAGCCAGTCGCTACCCACGTGATTATGCAACATCATGATTTCCAGAATAGAAGGTGTGAGGTGGAGCCGTTGTTTTCAGGCGAGATTTTCAAAAGGAACAGTGTACTAGGAGGCAGCAGCGTGCCTTGCCTCCTGGGAACAGATCAGCGGATCCATTCATTCCAACGCTGTACCAGCATGCTCATATTTGCGTTGATCCATTGCGCATCGGGTACGATAATGCGCTGCTCGACATCTGACGATGATGGGAGAGTGTCCCGGGCTTTCTGAGACATCATAGAAATTGCTTGTTGGCTCGGAGGGGTGCACGAAAGCGTCTCGCAAGCCTTCGCCTGAACCGATGGGTTTTTCAGCCAGTACGTGATCAGCTTCAACGCATTCTCGCGGTTTTTCGCACCTCGAATGAGCGCGATCCGATCGCCGACGAGGAAAGCTCCGTCGTAACTCCAGCCAATGTCAAACCCTTCAGCCTGCAGCGCTTTAGCCCGTGTCAACCAGATCTGTCCGAGGCGATACTCGTCGTTGCGAAAGCCCTGTACGCTCTGGTCACCGGTCTTCCACCACAGTTGAACGGCGGGCCGAATTTCATCCAGCTTGCGGAATGCGCGATCAACGTCGATTGGGAAAAGGTCTTCCTTCGCAACGCCATCAGCAAGCAACGCCGCGGCCAGTACCCGCCAGGGGTCATCGAAGTTTGGGAATGCTCGCCCGCCTGGAAATTTTTCAACGTTCCACATGTCCGCCCATGTTTTCGGGTCACTGCCATTTCCGTCAGGCTTGTAAGCCAACAGGGTAGCGGTCGACTGCAATCGCGCCCCGCCCCGTGTGCAGGCATCGGCCACGAGATGAGTGTCAACGTCGAACTGCAGGCAATATGCTGAGAGATCCTCGGTGATCTTATAATGAGCGTCGGATCCTGCCTGAATTTCTCCGTCCAGATAGAGGTCCCATGTCACGTTGTTGGTTTGCACCATGGCCGTGACCTTGGCTCGTTTTTCCGCGTCTGTCGCAGATACCGTAACAACTTCTATCCCAGTTTCCTTGGTGAAAGGCACGAACCAGGCATCCCGCAAGGCCTTTTCGTAGGTGCCACCCGTCGTAGCGATGACGACGCGCTCGTTTGCTTGTGCGTTTCCGAGGTGGAGAGATGTTGTGAAAGCGAGTGCCAACATCAGACCTAAACCTGATTTCAGGCAAGCCTTCGGCGTCCGATCCAGTTTGATCATTTCAAATTCCCTTATTTGTAACGTTGAGTTAGCGTCTGCGTTGTGATGTCAAAAGTTGTGCTCCGGTCATCAGTGCAAGCGAAATTGCAACGAGCACTGTCGATGCTGCCGCGATGACAGGCGTCAGATTGAAATCGATATCCTCGAACATCTTGCGCCCGATCGACTTGCCCCCGATGTCAGATATGAAGAACGAAACTGTCGCGTCGTCAAAAGATGCCAGAAAGGCAAAAACGGAAGCGGATGCCACGCTCGGCCCGATGCTGGGCAGCATGACAAGAAAGAAAGCTTGAACTCTGTTCGCACCGCAATTGAGTGCCGCCAGTTCCAATGATGAGTCGAACTTCTGAACTGCTGCGCCAACTACGATCATGACATAGGGTATGGCCAGAACCGTATGGGCGATCACAAATCCGCTGAGCGTCCCGGTCATCCTCCAGGGCGAAAAGACGAGGTAAAGTGCAACACCGAGGACCACGTGTGGCACGATCATAGGCCCCAGAGCCAAGCCTTGCAGAAACCCCTTAAAGGGAAGTTTACTCTTTGCGAGGGCCAATGCGGCCATTGTCCCCGTCACGGTTGCGACAAGGGATGTTGCCAGCGCAATCTGGAGGCTGAAAGCCGTCGCAGCCATCCAATCCGGGTCCGAGAAATACGCGGCATACCACTTCCACGTAAGCCCTTGTGGTGGGAACGCAAGGTAGCTGCTTTCATTCAAGCTCATTGGAATGACCAGAAATGTCGGCAGAATAAGGAAGATCATGATTGCAGACACCAAAAGGCCTGCAGCATACGTGGCCACGATACTGCGACGAGACCCTCGTGACGAACTTAAAGAATTGGTCACGAGCGGCGTTTCAAATGTCGGGTTATCAGATGCCATTGTTCAGCCCCTTGCTCAACGATAGTGTCTTGCGGAACGCGACGATCACGGCGAGTGTGACGATGAGGAGTGTTGTGGAGAGGGCTGCCGCGAAAGGCCAGTCCAGCAAGACGATCGTCTGTTGGCCAATCAGCGTCGCCATCATGAGAGAACCTGCACCTCCGACGAGTGCCGGTGTGACATAAAATCCAAGCGCAAGAACGAAACTCATGACACAGCCTGCGAAGATGCCAGGCAGGCTCAATGGAACCGTAACCTTGCAGAATGCGTGGACAGGGCCCGAGCCAAGGTTTCTGGCTGCCTTGACATACTCGTCCGGTATTGCGCGCAATGCGGCGAAGATCGGCAATATCATGAAGGGAAGAAGGACATGCGTCATAGCCAAAATGACTGCACTTTGCGTGTAGATCATTCGCAAGGGTTCATCAACGAGGCCTGCAGAGACCAGAACCTGATTGATGATGCCGTTGCGCTGAAGCAGAATAATCCACGCGTATGATCGGATCAGGACGGAAGTCCAAAGCGGGATCAATACGCACACTGTTACAATCGTCGCCCACGGTTTTTTCAGTCGCGTCATGGCGTAGGCCACAGGAAACCCAAGGATAAGGCTAGCGCACATAACAAAAATTGCGACAAATACAGTCGACAGCAGAACGTCCAGATAGAGGGGTTCCTGAAAGATGCGCCGATAGTATTCCAGGCTCATCGCTGGCAGGCTTATCGCCACGAGCTTCGCAAGCGGATAAGCGAACCCTGCCAATAGGAAGGCGGCTGCTGGCGACAGCAATATAAGTGCTGTTGCGTGAGAGTAAGTCTTCGCAGAGGCCGATGAAAACAAGATGTGAGCAATTTTGCGAGGCGCTCGATGGGCGGTCAAAGAAGCAGTCATGCCGCACGCCTCTCATCTTCTAGAAAACAGCTGGCTGCATCTGGATCGGGTAGAAGGTCAACGCTTTGACCTATCGAGAATTCCGCTTCGCTGCCTGTTACCACCTGAACTTCGACCACTGGTGCTCCAGGCAATTCCAGCCGGACAAGAAAAACGTGGAACGAGCCGGTGAAAACACAGCTCTCGATGACACCTGGTATTGCTCCAAGGGTCTGAGATCCGCGGCTCTTAAGTGCCAATCGCTCAGGCCGCATAGCAAAGCATATATTATCGCCTTCTCGCGTTGTCTTCAGGGCGACCTGGGAACTGTCTGTGGTGCGTACAACCACATCCCCGGATAGCCGTATGAGTACCTCATCGTGATCCACAGATAGGATTTTTCCGTCAAGGAAGTTCATTTTTCCAATGAAATCAGCAACAAAGCGGTTGGATGGCGCGTGGTAGAGCGCAGCAGGGGTACCTATCTGCACGACACGTCCAGCATGCATGATTGCGACCCGATCTGACATAGTCAGCGCCTCTTCCTGGTCGTGGGTGACATAAAGTACTGTGGCTCCGACCTGTTTCTGGATTCGCTTGATCTCGAACTGCATTGCTTCCCGCAGTTTTTTATCCAGCGCCCCAAGAGGCTCGTCCATAAGCATCACCGGCGGCTCGAACGCGAGCGCACGGGCCACGGCCACACGTTGTTGCTGGCCGCCGGAAAGCTCCGAAGGCAGTCGGTCCGCGAGATGGCCCATTTGCACCAATTCCAGCATCTCGTCGGCCCGTTGTTTCCATCCGGACTTCCACTTCGATCTGAGCTTGAGAGGAAATGCGATATTTTGGCGTACCGTGAGATGGGGAAAGAGCGCATATTTCTGAAAAACCATCCCAATGTTGCGCTTATTCGGCGCAAGGTCGGTAATGCTCCGGCCACCGATAGTGATCCTTCCGGCCGACGGGCGCTCGAAACCTGCGATCATCGTTAGTACGCTTGTTTTTCCGGACCCCGACGGCCCAAGCACGGAAACGAATTCACCAGGCAATGCACAGATATCGACTCCGTCCACCGCGATCGTGTCCCCGTAACTTTTCACCAGACCCTCGAGATTTAGTGCTTCGCCAATCAATTGAATCCCCTTTTATTTTCGTGCTGTCCAAGATCCCGATTTTACGTTTTGGGCAGATGCAGCGTTATTCTGCTGTCCCAAGAGACAACATTTGAAATCAATGATATTTAGTCTTTGATGTCACATAGCCTTCGCAAAAGCTTTGCATTTGATTTTTGTGACATCAAAAATATGACGAGTCAACGTGCTACGGAGGCAAAATGATCGAAAATTCACGTCAAGAGGGTGATGCGAACCTACCGCACCAGAGGATGGGGAGTGCGGTCTACGATATCCTCCGCGAAAGGATGATCCGCGGCGCCTACCCTCCAGGATATAAGTTCACAGTGCGCGGCGTGGCCGGGGAACTTGACGTGAGTACAACACCTGCGCGCGATGCCCTGAACCGACTGATCACAGAGTCTGCCCTGATCTTCTCTGGGCCAAAGACACTGGTTGTACCTACACTGACCAAAGCACAGCTGCGCGATATCACGGTAACGCGCATAGCGCTTGAAGGCGTAGCGGCGGAGTACGGCGCCAGGACCTTTGACGAGAAAACTGTGTCAAACCTTCATGGAATTCAATGTCTTATAAATGAGAGCCTTGAGGCTGGCCGCTATCATGACGCGCTTTGGCATAACAAGGAGTTTCATTTCGCAATCTACGAGCTAGCGGGCATGCCCGGTCTTTTGAGCATGATTGAATCACTCTGGGTGAGGATCGGTCCGACGCTTCTCAATCTTTATCCAGAGTATGCACGACACCGTCAGGGCGTTCACAATCACATGGTGGCAATTGAAGCGCTGGCAGACCGGGACCCGACAGGCGTGAGGGCTGCTGTTGAGAATGACATCCGGGAAGGTTACCGAAAACTGCGCTCTGCGGCACCCGACAGTTCGGAATAACAACTAAACCCCAAATTGACGTCACATATTGACTCTTCATATTTTTGTTGCAACAAAACTGTGAAGGGCGGGTAAACTTCGTCCGTTTTTCTCCATGAAAGGATGAGGATCAATGCAATCACACAGAAATGCTGCTCGCAACCTTGCACTCAAGCGGCAAAGGTCGATCGAATTATTTGAACGTGCCCAATCGGTTTTCCCAGCGGGAGTAACACGTTCCACTATCGAGCTGGATCCTCACCCGATCTTTGTATCGTATGGAAAAGGCGCGTACGTGACCGATATTGATGGTCATCAAATGCTTGATCTCAACAATAATTTCACGACACTGATCCACGGACACGCCTTCCCCCCGATAACAGAGGCGGTTGCTGATGTGTTACGGATGGGAAGCTGTTTCGCGAATCCAATGAGCCACGAAATCGACCTGGCAGAACTTTTGATTGACCGTATTCCTGCTGTTGAACATCTCCGCTTTGTCGTCAGTGGAACAGAGGCGGTGATGTTCGCTATCAAGGCTGCGCGTGCCGCGACTGGTCGCGTTGCTATTGCGAGGGTCGAAGGCGCATATCACGGAGCCTATGACTGGGCTGAGGCTGGCCAATCGGCAACGCAGACCGCGCCACGCGGCGCATATGTTGGAATGCCGGAAAGTGTTCTTGATGATGTGGTCGTCATTCAGTTCAACAACGTCCAAAATTTGGAACAGCAGGTATCGAAACACTCGGAGCGCCTGGCGGCCATCCTTATCGATCCGATGCCAAGTCGCGCGGGCCTGATACCACCGACGCTGGAGTTCATGAAAGCAATCAACGCCGTTGGCAAGCGCTACGGAATTGTCATCATAGCCGACGAAGTCCTTAACCTTCGACAAGGGCATGCGGGTGCCTCGGCACGGTACGGCCTTGAGCCAGACCTTGTCACAATGGGTAAGATCATCGGTGGTGGTTTTCCTGTGGGTGCAATAGGAGGCCGAATGGAAATCATGTCGGTGTTTGGCAAAACTGGAGGCAAACCAGTTGTGCCCCAGGGCGGTACCTTCTCTGCCAACCCGGTTTCAATGCTTGCGGGACGCCTTGCCATGGAAGCGCTGAACGAAGAGGCTTTTGAACATCTTGAACACCTTGGCAATTTCGTCCGGGACGGGTTGCGTTCAAGGATTGCGTATCATGGTGTCGACTTGTGCGTCACGGGAGCAGCATCGCTTTTTCGTATTCACGCAAGGGCATCCGAACCCTTTTCGTTTCGCGAAAGCCTGCCGACGCCAGCTGGGGAAAATGCTCTGAAGATGATGAGCCGCCACTTCTTGAGCAATGGCATCTTGATGCCATACGGAGCAGCGGCATCAATTTCGACACCAATGACAGAAGAGGATATGAGCAACATCATCTCTGTCTTCGACGATTTCCTCATAAACTTCAAAACGCATGCCGGGGAGGCAGCCTGATGGACAGTGAAATTCATATAACCACCGTCGCTGAACGGATCGCGCGTGCGCTAAAGCGCCACGGCGTCGAGGTCATATTTGGCCAAAGCCTTCCGTCCGCTGTCATACTTGCAGCTGAAAATATCGGCATCCGTCAGATATCCTACCGGCAGGAGAATATGGGCGGCGCAATGGCAGACGGTTATGCCCGGCGGTCCGGCAAGGTCGGGATCGTGGCCGCCCAGAATGGACCGGCGGCAGCACTGCTCGTCCCTCCGCTGGCAGAGGCACTCAAGGCAAGCGTTCCTGTGATTGCCCTTGTGCAGGATGTGGAGCGCGACCAGACAGATCGCAACGCTTTTCAGGATCTTGATCACATCAGTCTTTTCCAATCGTGTACGAAGTGGGTGCGACGTTTGACGGTTGAGGAGCGCGTAGAAGACTACGTTGATGCCGCTTTTACCGCAGCAACATCAGGCCGCGCGGGCCCGGCCGCCCTGCTGTTGCCCGCAGATTTGCTTCGATCCGCAGATGTTGCTTCATCAAGGGCTCGCCGGAAAAATCTTGGCCATTGGCCACTGGACAGACCACGACCTTCCGACAACGATCTTGACATTGCGGCGCAGGCGATTGCTGCCGCAAGAGCACCGGTCGTGATTGCGGGCGGCGGTGTGCATGCCTCCGGCGCTGCATCGCAATTGCGAATGCTCCAGGACGAGGCTTTTTTACCCGTCTTCACAACCAATATGGGCAAGGGTGCGGTGGACGAGTGGCATCCATTGTCCGCGGGCGTTTTGGCATCACTTGTAGGACCAAAATCACTTGGCCGACATACGGTCGAAATGGTTCGGGAGGCAGACCTTGTCATTCTGGTCGGCACAAGAACCAACCAAAATGGTACTGACAACTGGCGTCATTATCATCCAGATGCTGATATAATCCACATAGATGCCGATCCTCAGGAGGTCGGCCGAAACTACGAAGCGATTCGACTCGTCGGCGACGCTCGCGAAACCCTTGCAGGGCTGCGTCAAAGGATCCAGCTTTGCGATCTGCATCTCAGGTATTCTTCCCGTGAGACAACATGTGCGCGCATCCGCGCGTGCTGGGAAAACTTCAATGCGGATCGTCAGGTTTTTTATGGCTCCGATGCAAACCCGCTGCGCCCTGAAAGGGTCATGGCTGAACTCCAAAACATCATCGCCGAAAACACAACAGTTGTTGCGGACGCCAGTTACTCGTCGATGTGGGTTCTCGGTCAGTTAAGGGTGGCGTCAGAAAAAACGCGGATCATCACACCCCGTGGGCTTGCTGGCCTTGGGTGGGGCGTGCCGCTTGCAATCGGGGCAAAAGTCGCAGCACCACATTCCGATGTTGTTGCATTGGTGGGTGATGGCGGATTTGCACATAGCTGGGCCGAGCTGGAAACGCTGGTACGCATGCAAATCCCAATCACCATTATTGTGCTCAACAACGGTATTCTCGGTTTTCAGCGTGACGCGGAAACCGTGAAGTTCGGCAAGTACACGACGGCGTGCCATTTTGCGGAGGTGGATCACGTCAAAATCGCACAGGCATGTGGCTGCGAGGCGGTGCGGATCAGCCACACGGGGGAACTTGAGGCTCAGATCAAAAAAGTCACGGGTCGCAACGTTCCATTGCTCATTGAGGTGGTCACAGATCCAGAGGCTCACCCAGCCATCTCTCTGTTTGCGCAGATGGACAGCGCTGCATGACACGAAACAAAAGAAGCAGGGTGGCAGTCGTTGCTGGAGGTACCTCAGGTATCGGCTTGTCAATTGCGCATCACCTCCTCGGCCTTGGCCACAAGGTTGCATTGTTCGGGCACACGGAGGGCGCGGCAGAAGCCGCGCGCTCCACCTTTCGAAGTTACATCGAGTCCAACAGTGCCATGGTCGAATGCTGCGATGTGAGAAATCAGAGTGAGGTGAGGGGCTTCTTCAAAGATCTTGAGTACCGGTGGTCTGCTCCCGATATCCTTGTCTATTGCGCGGGCATCTCGCCCAAAGGGCCGGATGGCGTGGCCCGGCCTTTTGTGGCGATCGATCTGGACGAATGGAAGAATGTGCTCGACGTGAACCTGACCGGGGCTATGCTATGCTGCCAGTTTGTAATTCCCGGTATGGTGACCAACGGTTTCGGGCGTATTGTTCTGATAGGGTCGCTTGCAGGGCGTACTCGACCGATGATTGCTGGAGCGGCCTACGCTGCCTCAAAAGCCGGACTTGGTGGTCTCGCCCGCGCGCTCGTCAGTGAATTCTCGTCAAACGGCATTACCGTCAATGTCGTCGCACCTGGACGCATTGTCACGCCTATGGCGGGAAGCCGAACAAGCCAGGTTAATCTCGACGCAGCAAAACGAATTCCGGCTGGACGAACAGGAGAAACCGCCGAGGTTGCAAAGCTTGTGTGCTTTCTCATCTCCGACGAAGCTGCTTTTATCAACGGAGCTGTCGTTGACATCAATGGTGGTGAATACACCCCCGCGTAATTGAGAAAGACGGGCAAAACGCAAATTTATGGAGGACGGACGTGCGTCATTCGCTGCTCATCCACACGACTGACCCCGAACTGTATCTCATTTTACGATACATACTGGAAGAGGCAGGCCATGGCGTGGGTCTGGCATCCAATCTCGATGGTTTGCTCGTCACAGCGCCGTCTTTCGTCGCCAAGGGGAACACGATCCTTCTGTGCCTTGGTTCAGGTGATCTTCTTCGCGCCGCCACACTGATGAGACAACATAAACCGGAATTCCGGATAGTCGGCTTTCCTCTTGATAGCAAACCAGTCAACGACACTGACCTTGTCCATTTCGACTATATGGTGCAACGTCCGTTCGATCCGTCCGACCTGCTCAACTTTCTGAAACTTGGCGCGCCTTTCAAATCGGGGCCAGAGAACTTTAAAACCGTGACGTTCGCGGATGTCGAAATCGACCTAGCAGCAATCCGCGTTCGCCGTGGCGATGTTGAAATCAATTTGTCTGCGCTGCATTTCAGGCTTCTTGTTCACCTTGCCAAGCATGCGGGTAGGGCCGTCAGCCGTGACGAACTTATCGCCTGTTGCTGGCCTGCTGGAGCGATTGTGGAACCACGCACTGTCGACATCCATGTCGGTAGAATCAGGCAAGCGCTGAACACCTCTGGCGACAACGTTATCCGGACCGTGCGATCAATCGGATACGCCGCCGCCATTGATGACGTCCATCGCGTCAATTGCGCGTAAGTGTGTGGAACACAGACGTCCAGAAGCGAAAATCACTGTCTCTGCCGTCGAGACGTGCATCAATAGCACTAAACGCGACCGCGAGCGCCGCATCTGCCCCAAATATTTTACGTGCTGCGGATGCTACATCGCACGCGTCAACACGCGGCGGAATACCACCGCCGATAAGCGGAGCGAATTCCTCATTTCTTTTCATATCCATGTGACCTCCTACGAGCCTGGCGCAGGATCTTGAATGCCGGGCGTTTAGCCTCGTCTCAGAGATGCAGAACTGTCAAACAGCTGCATGTTCGCCCCTGGCAGATTAATAGCGGTCACACGCTTTCCATTACCTCGTGACATGACGTTCAGGAAATCCCCTATTTGATGTCACATAAGGATAGAGTATTTCAAGCATATAAAACAAAATATGCAATTTTTCCAATTTGTGTAGCATTTTAACCGTATATTGTATACGTTTTGTGACATCAAAATCAGTTTTAACAGGTATCGCGGAGCTGCAATGCAACACAGTTTTGAAACAACAAAAGCAGTCGCTATCATGACGCAAAGCGCCGACTACTTCGCTGTCCTCAAGCATATTTTGTCGAGCGAAGGGATCAAATCGGCGCTGTGCAACGAGGCAGACGTCGAGGCAAAATGTGCTGACCCGGATATCGTTGGTCTCATCATCGATGTGGAAGACGATGGCGAAACCGCCAGTGCGATTTGTCAACGCATCAAACACAGCGCGATAGGGAAACGCATTGAGATTCTCGCAATCATCCCCAACGGACACAACGAAACATACATGTCCCTGATGCGCGCAGGGGCTGACCACTGCTTGATACGCCCTTTCTGGCCGCCGCATCTTCTTACATTTCTCAAGGATATCAATCCTGCGCAACGCTATGGATCATCCCCATCAAAGGCTCATTTGAAACTGGGAGACATCGAGCTCTGGCCAGAGCGAAAGCGCGCGATGGTGAACGGCACGGAAATCTTACTTGGTCCGATCGAATTCAAACTTCTCGAACACCTTCTCACAGACCCGGGACGAATTTTTAGTCGCAACGACTTGATCGCTGCGGCGTGGCCCCAAGAGGTTTATGTGCAACCAAGAACAGTCGATGTTCACATGGGCCGCATCAGACGGCACCTCAAAAAGGCGACCGGCTCGGACGTTATCCGTACCGCCCGTTCCAGTGGTTACGCGATAGAGCTGACACAAAGGGAGACAAATCCTGCTGACATGACTGCGTGACAATCACCTTCACAGAAATTTCTCAAAACATTCTGCAACCCTTTGTTGATCAATTTGTCCTTTGGCCGATCCTGCGTGCATCTGTTTCGTTCAAGGATTTCAGCGATGTCCAGTCATGAAGAGCTTCGTATAGCGCGCCGAAACACGGCCGGTTTGATCGACCACGCGGAGAGCTACTTTAGCGCGGCCCATCACCAGGGACTGATGGCAATATATGCTCACCCACGTCAAGGCAGAGAGGTGGATATCGTCTTCGATGGCTTTCCGGCGCGACGCATCACTGATTTTGTTCGATGTTCTTATCTTGGCCTAGATAATCATCCGGCAGTCGTTGACGGCGCGATCCGGGCACTTACCGACTATGGGGCATTGCATTGGTCCTGCGCCAGAACCAGGTTAAATTTTGCCATCTTGCGTGACCTAGAGTCGACACTTGCGGACCTTTTTCGGGCACGGATTATAACCTACACAACGGTTTTGGCGGCAAACATGGGGGCCTTGCCTATCGTCGCCTCGGGCCATCTTACTGGAGGGGTCAGGCCGCTGATGGCATTCGACCAGCACGCGCACGCAACGCTCGCCTTCCATAAGGGTACGATTGCGCTGGAGACAGAGGTCCGCACGATCGGACATAATGACTTGAACATGTTAGAGGATCTTTGCCGGGCCAACAAATCTGTCGCCTATGTCTGTGATGGCGTCTATTCGATGGGCGGAAATGCGCCTATGGAGGATCTGCTCTCATTGCAGGATCGATATGGCCTATTCCTCTATATCGACGACGCCCACGGTATTTCAATATGGGGGCAAAACGGAGAAGGTTTTGCGCGATCACACTTTGGAAGTGATCTCGGCTCACGCACGATCATTGCTGCGTCCCTGGGAAAGGGTTTTGGTGCGTCCGGCGGAATGTTGATGCTGGGTACAGCTAGGCAAGAAGAGCTGTTTCGACGCTTTGCCGTCGCCCACGCATTTTCTGCATCACTCAACGTTGCGGCCATCGGTGCGGCAATCGAGTCCGCCGCGATCCATAGCAGTGGGGAACTCGCCAAACGGCAAAAAGCACTTAAATCGAATATTGAGTTACTGGACTCGCTGCTACAAACGGAACAAACCGGTGCCCAATTGCCGATCCGCACTGTTGCCCTTGGTTCCGAGGAACGTGCGGTCGCCGCAACCCGGGGACTTCTGGATAAGGGCATTTACAGTTCCGCGATCTTTTTTCCTACCGTGGCAAAGGGGAGGGCGGGTATTCGTGTCTGTGTCACCGCAGACCACACCGACGAGCAGGTCCGAGATCTTTGCACCGCTTTGTCTGGCGCTGTCAGACGACAGAGTGGCACGTGATCGATCAAGAGTAGGGCTCTGCAAAGAACGCGAGCGACCATACTTGCAAAAGAGATTAAACTGTTTTCGGAGAAGCCGTACGGACTGAAAAACACCGATCGGTATGCATTTGTCGTTTTGAACACGTGGTGTAAGCTACTGATCTAATGCTCGAAACCCGCCGTGCCACTGTAACAAAAGACCTATCATCCACGATGAAAACCAATATCGACCACATTCCGCCGCAAAAACAACAGCAGCTTTCCAAAGCTCTGGAAATTCTTCATGAGGAGTTCGAGGACGCATTGAAGGACGCGACAGCGGACTTCAAAAAGCGCGGACGGATCCTGAAAATCATTTTGTTCGGGTCTTATGCCAGAGGGACGTATATCGATGAACCGTTCACATCGAAGGGATACCGTTCCGATTTCGATCTCCTCGTCATCGTCAATAACCGCAAGCTGACCGACTTTGCCGAATATTGGTATAAGGCGGCAGACAGGCTGATACGCAGCAAGGACATTGAATTGCCAGTTCAGTTCATCGTGCATTCGCTACGCGAGGTGAATACTTCCCTGAGGGAGGGCCATCATTTCTTCTCGGATATTCGCAAAGAAGGCATTGTGCTTTACGAGTTGAATGACGAACCGCTCGCCGGACCCAAGGAGTTGGAACCGAGAGAACGCTTGAGGTTAGCAAGCGAACATTTCAGACAGCGATACAATGCCGCGACCCGTTTCCTCGATATGGCTCAACTGGCAACAGAGAAGTCATACTCGGAAAATGCCGCGTTCGAGCTTCACCAAGCGCTTGAACAGGCATACTCGTGCATTTTATTGACCCTAACAAACTACGCCCCAGCATCTCACAACCTGAAAATTCTGCGGTCATTCGCCGAGGAACAGGATCGCCGCTTGGCAGAGGCTTTTCCGCGTGAGCATCACCGGGAGCGTGCTGCGTTCAATACGATCAACGAAGCCTATGTGAAGGCGCGATATTCAAGCCAATACAACATAACCGGAGAAACGCTCGAGTGGCTGGGCCAACGCACCGCAGTTTTGCTGGCCTTGGTAAACGTCGTTTGTACCGATCACATTTCTGCACTTCAGAAGGCAGCCGATAAGCTGAACTAACCTAAAAGTTCCATAACATACATTATGCAATCTTAGATTGATTTTTATTTTATTTATATAGTATGAATTGAGTGTCTCGCGTGACCCGTTTCACCTTCCCACCACAACGGAGTGAAAAATGCAGCACTGGCTGGACAAACTGACCGATCTTGCGGCTATACGCGGCGACGACAGCATCCTTACGCAAGGCCTTTCCGACCTCACCCAACATTTCGGCTTCACCGGCTACGCTTATCTCCACATCCAACACAAGCATAGCATCGCAGTTACCAATTATCACCACGAGTGGCGGTCAACGTATTTCGAGAAAGGTTTCGACCGGCTTGATCCAGTTGTCAAACGCGCGCGTTCCAGAAAGCAAATTTTTACGTGGTCTGGCGAGCAGGATCGCGCGAGACAATCGAAGGAAGAGCGCGCCTTATACGCGCTTGCTGCAGATTTCGGTATCCGCTCCGGAGTCACCGTACCCATCAAGACGGCCAATGGCTCGATGTCGATGTTCACTCTGGCGTCTGAAAGGCCTACAATCGATCTCGACCGTGAGATCGACGCGGTCGCAGCGGCGGCTGCCGTCGGACAACTCCATGCCCGCATATCGTTTCTTCAAGCCACTCCGACCGTTGAAGACGCTGCTTGGCTCGATCCGAAAGAGGCGAGCTATCTCAGATGGATTGCTGTTGGAATGACAATGGAGGAAATCGCCGCCGTGGAGGGCATCAAATACAATAGCGTCCGTGTCAAGCTCCGCGAGGCTATGAAGCGCTTCAACGTGCGGAGCAAGGCACACCTTACCGCGCTCGCAATTCGTAGAAAGTTAATCTGAAAGACCGGTGGCCGGCTCCGCTCGATCTTTTGCGCATCAGGCTTTACCCAAAAAGATCGGGGTCAGCTCGTGGTCATCTTGGGAATGTACCCGAGAACGCTCAAGAGCGTTTTGACCGCGCTCATCTGTGCATGCATCTCGATCATTGCTTCGATGTATTCGAGATGCTGAACCCCACCATTGGCCTTTCCTGTCCTATAGTCCTCTGGCAAAGACTGGAACAGCTGATCCGTCTTCTCAAGAAGCTGCCTGTGCAGCCGAATAGCATCGACCGTCAGCCTCTCGACGTCCGCCTTTGCGAGGCCGGCCGTCAGCCCGATCACTGGACGCAGTTCACATGTCTCGACTAGCGTATCTTCTGAACTCATTTGTGATCCAACCCTTTATATTGTCTGCGGTTCGCCCCTGCGCCCTGGGACAACGCGCCCGGCCTTGTGCCCCCTCATAGGATGTGGATATTTTTTTCGCTACTGCGATGGACGAACAATTGCCGTGCAGATCTGCAGGAGTCAGCGCTTGGCGTCAATGCTCGACAGGTCGATCCTTATCCCTGCAGTGTTGGGATCGGATGCCGAAGCGTTGGCGGGCAACTCGGTTTTGGCTTTATTTTCCCGAAGACCATTTTGCGTGTCGGCACCATCCCGCCGGACTAGGCCCGGCTGGGCGAGCTTTACATCGCTTGGATCTTGCGCTCGAAACACTGCCTCCCCCTCGAAGTATCCCGTCTGCCAGGCAATGATCGCGTCGTCGAACACCTGTGGCAGGACTTGCCTTTCGGTCGGGTTGCCATACCATTTGGTGACGATGCGATAGACCTTGGCGAACAACGCAGTGCCCATGCGGATGTTCTCGCAAGCATCGACCAGGTCCGGCTTCATCTGACCCGCCTCAACAATGCTGAGCCCGGCAGGATATTGTGTGATCCCGACGCGCACGGTGTTGCGGCCGAGGTTCTGGCGTATCAGTGCAAGCGCTTCCTCTGGAGTCGTCGGCTTCGGCACCAGTATGACGCGGTTTCCGGAGCGGACCGTAACTACGAGCGGGTCCGGTGCCCCTGCCCGCTCGATGAACTGTTCGACGATCGCCGGCTTTAGGCCGGGATCGCTGCATTCCTTGATGAGGGCGGCATCGACCATCGCGAATATCTCCTTATTTATTGAACGCAGTGACGACGGGCAGTCCGAACAGTTTAGCCCAGGCCATCACGCTCACATTCTGGATGGCGACGACCGACGTTCCCGCGGTCCACCATCCGTTGCCCGGGGCGACGATTGCGGTGGGCGAATGCAGCATCGAGTGCAGGACCGGCCAAAGGAGGAGTTGTTCGTAGCAGATCAGCGCGGCGAGCTTCTGGCCACCGCTTTGCACAACTGGATTGCCGAAGAGGTTGGCACGCGCTCCTCCACCCTGCCCGGTCCATGCCCGCCATGGCTGCCACATGGACACCGGGACCGGCATGCGTTGGCGATAAAAAATTCGTGCTTCGTCAGCCGAAATCCCCACCATGACATTGTCGTAGCCGCCCGGATCGATGACATCAGCGCCGGCGATCACAGTGAGCTCCGAGCCTCGCAAGCCCTGACGCCACACTCTCTCGACCGTCGGTGTCCAGAAGCCGAGTGCGCTTTCGGGAAGGACGACGAAGCTGATTTTCCCTCCCGCAACCGCGCGCACCGCTGCGATCAGGTCACGGTGATAGTCGAGCGAGCCGTCTCGTCCGAGTTTCTCACCCTGTTCAAGGTCGACGCCCTTCCATCCCTCGGGTAGATTGGGTGATGTCCAAGTAGCGGTGGACCAGAGCCAAAGTCCTCCCAAGACGATGGCGACAGCCGGCCAATATCGCGATGTCATCATCGCGAGGCCGGCTGTCATCGCGACCAGCCCCCACCATCCCCATCCCGGAAAAAGCACGCCAGTAGCCGTGAGCGGATGCGCCCAGCCGATTATGCCGAGGGGTGGCAGGCCCATCAGCGTCGCCGCCGCCAGATAGCGCGCCGCCATTGCCATTCTCGTTCGACCTTCTCCCGGACACTTGCCTTCCGGTCGCCCCTTCCAGAGCGCCGCATGCACGCCGGCAAAGGAAAGCGAAGCAACTGCCCAAAGCAGAAGCCCAGGCCAGAGCTTGGCGGCATAGAAGTTGGCGACGCCATGCGGCAGCCCACGCGACGCAGCCAGAAAATATCCGGCCGACACGAGCCCCGCTGTCAGCCGTGATGGTGACATTGCCCAGAGCGCCGGAAACAACACGGCGACAGGAAGGGTCAAGACATGCCCGCTCCAGGCAATCCAGCCGCAAGCGACGGATACGGCGGTGAGCAGGCAGGAACGCCGCCAGTTACGGTTCGAACGTGAGGACCCGCCGCGCCAGGCCGAGAAGGCCCGTGTCGGGAACCGGCCCAAAATACCGACTATCATAGGAGCTCGCAAAGGATGAGTGAAGGAACAGGTTTTTCGGTGGCACGATGCCGGTTTTGAACGGTGCGATCGGCCTGCCTTCTCCATCGCTCCCGCGAACGATCGATGAGGCAAGAGGCCTGCCGTCGACAGTGACATTAGCGCCGATTTCGACATGCTGTCCGGGAAGCGCCGCCACTGTCTTGATCAGCGGCGCAAAGCCACCGTGGCAGAGGCCACGCCGGACATAGCCGCGGCGGCGTGCCTCCTCGAATGAGGTGGTCACCGGTGGGCAGATGAACACGAGATCGCCAGTTTCGACCGGACGCTGGAGGGCCACGATACGCCAGAGCCCAAGCGGCTCGCTCGGCGTCAGGTTCAACCGAAAGCCGCCCATATAGGCGACTGCCGCCAGAGCGGCGATCATCCCGCCCGCGCCGGCCAGGACCAGGAGAAGCCGACGCCTCATTGCTTCATCACCGGCGTCTGGCGCTGGGCGAGACGCAAATCCTCCGCCTGCCGCAGGGTTTGGACGGTGCGCTCGTGAGTGGCGAGCTGCTGGGACGTGCGCATGATCGGCCAGGCTTCCTTCAGACGCTCCTTCTGCTCGGGCTGCATTCCTTCGGAGAGTTTGTCGAAGAGCTTTCCGGAGGGTTCGCGCGCGGCATTGGTGAGCAGCGTGCGCTCGCCGAACCGTTCGGTGATGGCCTTATTAAAACCGTCAATTTCCAGCTTGGTTTCCCGATTGCTCAGCGCATAGGCCATGGCCGCCGGCACATCGTTTCGGTCGATCGCGTCGCGTACACGCTCAAGCACAACGCGCGCGGCCGGCGACAGTGCCGGGATGTCGATCGACACGCGCTGACGCAATGCCTGCTCGTCAGCCTGCAGCCGCTTTGTGGCAGCCTCACGCATCTGCAGATACTGCTCAAGATCGCGCTTCAGGGCGGGGGCGTTAATTTCGGCGATACGACGCGCCTCGCGCTCAACCTTGCTGGCCAGAATGCCGGTCTTGCCCCTGAGCGGCCCGATCGACGCCGGGGCGGTCGTCAGCGTCTGAAGCGCCAGTTTGGCCGCTTCCTTATCCACTAGCACCGCATCGAAGTTCATCGCCCGGAAGGCGGTTTCGGGATCGGCAAAGACGTATGCAAAACGGGTCGAGACCTCCTCCCATTGTTGTCTGAGGGCTGGATCGGCGTCGAGTTTTTCGCCTACCGTATCGGAAACAGAACCAGAAAATGTCTTGATGCCTGCGACCATGGGCGCGGCCTCCTTCCTCGTTTGGGTTTTTAGGGGGTGGTGCAGACCGAGACGCTCTGCAAAGACTGTAAGACGCTGGCCGAGATCGACCAATTTCGTCTTCTGGCGCAGCGTCCAGTCGAGTCGGTCGCGTAGCAGCGTCCGCGCCACCTGGACGATGTTGAGGCCACGACTTTCCGCAAACCGCAGCGCCTCGCGATAAAGCTTTCCGCGCTCGTAATCGAGCGTGGTCTCCTTGGCTTGTCTGCGGGAGAGAACCGTTGCAAGACCACCATTGAAGGCAAAGGATCGCGTCCCGTAATAGAGCTGCAAATCCTCGCGATGGCGGGTCATCGCGACATAGGTCAGATGCCGGTCCAGCGAGAGGCTTGCCAACACCTTCACGCGGTCGACGGTCGCGCCTTGGCTTTTATGGATCGTCGTGGCGTAACCATGATCGAGATTGCTGTAGAAGCGTTGCTCGACGATGACTTGCCGGCGCTGATCACCCTCTCCGACGACAGCAACGATCTTGTTCGGTGCGGCCTCAATGACATGAGCGATCATCCCGTTCTTGACGCCGAGCAAGGTCTCGTTCTTCAGGAAGACGATCTGGTCGCCCACGTCGAACCGCCTGACACCGTCAGCCGTTTTGAAGACATGGCCCTCACCGACAATGCCGCGTTCAACGAGTTTTTCCCGGGCCATGACGTTGAGCATGCGCACGTCGCGGCGCAGATGCGCAAGGATCAGCGTTGTCTTCGTCTGATCGTAATCGTTGTTCCAGTCACCGATCAGCCGCTCGACCGCTTCCGCCTTGAGGCGCGTTCCCTTGATCCTCGTATTCACATCATAGGCGGTCAGTGCCTTTTCCACATTTCCTCGGGCGAGATCGAGCGACGCCTTGCGCATCCAGTCCTCGCGCTGGCGATAGATCGTCTCGAGTTCGGCATAACCGATGCGGTCAACGATGGTGCGGAAGGCAGCCCCCGCCTCGATCGGCTGGAGCTGTTCGGGATCGCCGACCAGAACGATCTTGGCGCCTGCCCTGACAACGGTATCGACGAAGCCGGCCATCTGTTTTGATGCGACCATGCCCGCCTCGTCCATGACGAAGACTGTCTTGTCATCGAGAACGTCACGACCACGGTTCCAGCGCAGCTCCCACGACGCGAGCGTCCGGCTCTGGATCCCGGCTTCCTTCTCTAGGCCCTCGGCGGCCTTGCCGGCAAGCGCCCCGCCGACGACCCGATATCCGGCCAGTTCCCAAACCTCGCGGGCTGCCTTCATCATCGTGGTCTTGCCAGCACCGGCGCGTCCAACGACGGCCGCGATCCGAGCGGGACCGGCGATCCTCTCGATTGCGGTTTTCTGCTCCTGCGATAGCCGCTCATGCCGCCGGAACGTTGCGGCCAGAGCAGCTTCAGACACAGCATGACCGTCCCGGTTCGACAGCCACAACGCCTGCCGCACCATCGTCGCTTCCAGCCGGATCATCGCTCTGGTCGAATAACGGGCCGGCACCTTTTCTCCGGTGGAAAACTCGATCGTGTCGCGTTGGAGACGCAACACTTCGGGCTTCTGGATGATACGGGCCATTAGTTGCAGGAAGACAGCCGGGTCATCGACATAGCGGTGCAGAACCTTGGCGATATCGCGTTCATCGAAGACGCTCTTCTCTCGCGTGATCAGGTCGAGCACGATGGCTGGATTGCGAAGAATACGGCGGGTGTTTTCGCTCCGCAGCTCTTCGTTCAATTCGATGCGCTCAAGCTCTGGCCGGACGCCCTGCTCCTGCGCCTTGCGCTCGATTGCCTTGGTGCCGACGCCAAGATGGATCGTCGGTTCGAGCTCGATACCCTGCTTCTCGTAGGAACGGCCGTCGATCTTGAGATCGATGCCGCCAAGCGCCAGATGATGGTTCAACCGCTCGAACCATCCATCACGCAGAACGCTGAAGTCATCGGTCGACCCGGCCCAGAGCTGATAGAGAATTTTCCCGGACTTGGTACGGACGGGCTGGCGATCCTCACCAATCACCGCGACCTTCTTCGATCCGAACCCTTCCTCGGTCAGCGGACGCAATGTGGTCATCAGGTGGATATGCGGGTTGCCGGGATTATCGTGGTAAACCCAGTCGGCCACCATGCCCTTGGCGTGGATGTGTTTTTCCACGAAGTCGCGAACTAACGCGATGTTCTGCTCCGGGGTGAGCTCCAGCGGAAGAGCGATTGTCAGGTCCCGGGCAAGCTGCGCATCGGAGCGCTTTTCGAAAGCCTCGACCTTGTTCCAGAAGGCTTCCGAAGCTCCTGATACCGAGCGGTCGGCAATCATCGCGCGGACCCATTTCGGGGCATCGGCGGGCAAGACGAACTCCTCGTGCAGGAGCCCCTGTTTGCGGGTGTAGTCGATGGTACGGGCCTCGCGCTCGTATTCCATCTTCGCGCAGTGCCGATAGGCCGCAGACAGCACCACGCTGGCGCCTCTGCCGCGGCTGACGATGCTGGCTGAAAAGTGGGCGATGGCCACGACGGTAGATCTCCCGGTTCGAACGCCGTTCGTCTGGAGCGGTCAGGCCATGGTCGGCCCCACTTCGGGGCTCTGAGCAACGCGTCGCGTCAGCGACGTATAATTGCGCCCTTGGATCCGCTCCTTCGGAACGGCGGGATCATCCTCCAAAGTGTCGGCTTTGCCGACGTGCAGATCTGCACATTCCTTCGGAAGCGCTTTTGAGGAAATCTTGCAGCGTGACAAACGCCACAAGATTTCCAGGGGGATGCGACCGGAATGAAGAAACCATCATCGAAGATCAGGGAAGAAATCGCCAGATTACAGGATCAACTGAGACAAGCCGAAACACGTGAGGCCGAGCGCATCGGCCGGATCGCGCTGAAGGCCGGCCTCGGTGAGATCGAGACCGAGGAAACCGCGCTACAGGCTGCGCTTGAAGAAATCACCGGGCGGTTTCGCGGTGGCATGGCGGCTTCGACCAGGAAGAGAAATGCTGGTGACGGCAGGACAGCAGGCGAGACGCTCACGACGATCGAGACTGGCGCTGCTGCGGGCAGCAGTCGTGAGGCTTGAACGCATGGCTCGCACGATGACGAATGATGCACGCAAGAAAGACACGCGCGAAAAAATCGAACTCGGTGGCCTGATCGTCAAGGCAGGATTGCGCTACGAAAAGCGGGCGCTATTGCTCGGCCTGCTGATCGATGCAAGCCGCCGCCTCCAGGGCGACGATGCGGAGCAATCGCGCCTCACGGCGATAGGCGCGGAGGCGTTCGGTCGTAACAGTGAGTAAACTGTTCCTCGCCGTCATCCCGGCCACGACGATGATCGTTGTCGTGGTTTTCATGCCGGGGATCGAACACTGGCTGGCCGCGTTTGGAAAGACCGCGCAGGCGAAGCTGATGCTCGGGCGTATCGGCCTCGCGCTGCCCTATGCCACCGCGGCTGCAATCGGCACGATCTTTCTGTTCGCGGCAAATGGCGCAGCGGGTATCAAGGCTGCTGGATGGGGCGTCGTCAGCGGAAATGGAGTGGCCATCCTCATCGCTCTCCTGCGCGAGGGGGTTCGCCTGGCCGGGATCGCTGGCGAAATTCCGGAAGGACAATCCGTGCTCGGATATGTGGATCCCGCAACGATGCTTGGCGCATCGAAAACGTTCCTTGCCGGTGTCTTCGCACTACGCGTCGCGATGAAGGGTAACGCAGCTTTTGCGAAAGCCGCACCACGGCGGATTGGGGGAAAGCGAGCGGTGCATGGCGAGGCCGACTGGATGAAAGTGCAAGAGGCTGCAAAACTTTTCCCCGATCCAGGCGGCATCGTTGTCGGCGAAAGGTACCGTGTCGATCGCGATAGCGTTGCGGCAGTGTCGTTCCGCGCCGACGATCCGTCGACTTGGGGCGCGGGGGGCAAGAACCCGCTCCTATGCTTCGACGGCTCTTTCGGTTCGTCGCATGGCATCGTCTTCGCCGGATCCGGCGGCTTCAAGACGACGTCGGTAACGGTCCCGACCGCGCTCAAGTGGGGTGGCGGTCTCGTCGTCCTCGATCCATCGAGCGAGGTTGCGCCGATGGTATCAGAGCATCGCCGCAAGGCTGGCCGAAAGGTGATCATTCTCGATCCCTCGGCGTCAGGCGTCGGCTTCAACGCGCTCGACTGGATCGGGCGACATGGTAGCACGAAGGAAGAGGATATCGTTGCCGTCGCGACCTGGATCATGACCGACAATCCGCGATCGGCCTCTGCGCGCGACGACTTCTTTCGGGCGTCGGCCATGCAGCTTCTGACGGCTCTGATCGCCGACGTCTGCCTGTCCGGTCTCACGGACGAGGAAGACCAGACGCTGCGCCGCGTAAGAGCCAATATTTCCGAGCCGGAACCGAAGCTGCGGGCGAGACTGACCAAGATCTACGAGCAGTCGGAATCGGACTTCGTGAAGGAGAACGTTTCGGTCTTCGTCAACATGACACCCGAGACCTTTTCTGGCGTCTACGCCAATGCGGTGAAAGAAACCCACTGGCTATCCTATCCGAACTATGCCGCCCTCGTCTCGGGCGACAGTTTCTCGACCGACGATCTCGCCGATGGTGAAACCGACATCTTCATCGCGCTCGATCTTAAGGTGCTGGAAGCCCATCCGGGACTGGCGCGCGTGGTTATCGGATCGCTGCTCAATGCCATCTACAATCGTAATGGCGATGTGAAAGGTCGCGCTCTCTTCCTGCTCGACGAAGTCGCCAGGCTCGGCTACCTGCGCATCTTAGAGACCGCGCGCGACGCCGGGCGCAAATACGGCATCACGCTGACGATGATCTTCCAGTCCATCGGCCAGATGCGCGAGGCCTATGGCGGCCGGGACGCAACGAGCAAATGGTTCGAATCCGCATCATGGATCTCGTTTGCCGCGATCAATGATCCTGATACCGCCGACTATATCTCGAAACGCTGCGGCGAGACGACGGTCGAAGTTGACCAGACAAACCGCTCGTCAGGGATGAGGGGATCGTCGCGCTCGCGTTCCCGGCAGCTCAGCCGCCGGCCGCTGATCCTGCCGCATGAGGTGCTGCGCATGCGCGCTGACGAGCAGATCGTGTTCACATCAGGCAATCCGCCGCTCAGATGTGGACGCGCCATCTGGTTCAGACGCAAAGACATGAGCGCGTCCGTCGGAGCAAACCGTTTTCACAAACTAGCCACAGAGGGGGTGAAGAACTATGAAACCGCTTCTACGACAGACACTGAGACGACATGACATTGAGATTTGTTACGGCAATTGCCAGCCTATCCCCCTTAGCCGTTGGTTTCCTCGCAGCTATTGCCTCAGCCCAGCCTTCAAGCAATGCAAGTAGCGCGAGCGAAGCTTTTTCCATCTGCGGAAGCGGCGAACGCGTCAACTGCGTGGTGGACGGCGATACGTTTTGGTTTCGAGGCGAGAAGATCCGGATAGCGGACATCGACACGCCAGAGCTAAGTCCACCGAGATGCAAGCGAGAACGCGAGCTTGGTCTCGCGGCGAAACAGCGTCTGCTCGACATTCTCAATTCGGGTCCGCTCTCGTTCAAGGCGGCTGCAAGAGATGAAGATCGCTCTGGGCGGAAGCTCAGGATCGTCTACCGGGACCGGCGATCGGTCGGCGAAATTCTCGTCGCTGAAGGCCTGGCTCGGAAATGGGGAGGATCACGCCGAAGTTGGTGCGAATGAAACGAACCAGACGGATCAACGATATGAATCGATAATGCCCGTCCGATTCAAAACTCTCATTGGACGGCAGAATCCGAACGCGCGATTCTGCGGGCATGATCACGCAGCCCTACCACCTCTATGTCGAGCGTATCGCGCCGGAGAAAAACATGGCGCGGTTTTATTCGCTCGCCGTTCAGCCGACATTGTTCGGCGATGTGTCGCTTGTACGCGCCTGGGGGCGGATTGGTACGCGCGGACAGCAGATGGTGCATCTGTTCGACAATGAGAGCCACGCCATCGACCTGTTCCTCGACGTGCTTCGCGAAAAGCGCAAACGGGGTTATCGGCCAAAACGACCTGTGGACATCCCATCGATCTGATCCTCGGCCCCATCGTCACCGATGACAATCTGACCGCGGTCACCTCGGCGGCGCAGCCAGAGAGGTCGCAGATAGCTGCGAACCCCTTGCGGGTTGACCGTCCAAGGACGGGACTGGATTAGGGATGCCAGTTAAGAGAGCGGGAGTTGGAAACGCCGATGGGTGGAGCATTATTGCGCTCGGCAAGGATTGACCTGCTGCTTGCTGATCAGGCGACCTGCTGGTTCCGATACAACAGAGGTGTTGGCCAGTTGCTGCTTGTGGCTTTTTGAAAAGGGCGGTGCAGCAATGCTCGATGTTGCCAGACTACGGAGTCATTGAACCCTTTCAGGTATGAAAGCCGGAAGGGAAAAGGCTCGCGGCCTGAGGCTTCAGCATAACCAATAGCCCGGCCGCTCGGGCTACGTTACCGCCGACTGAGGAGACCTCCTTCTCGCCGGTTTATACGATTAGAACAACACCTTATGCCGAATGCTGCGGAAGGCCCACTGACCAATTTTTATATCTAAATATTGGTCAGTATACTTTCGCCAGTTGTTAGTGACCAAAATTTGTATATAATCTTCGGTCAGTAAATAGGATAACTATGCCAGATCCCACATCGAATACTCTTGAGCGCATTCAAGATCGCATAACTGCCGCCTCCCCTGGAGGCGTTTGGTCGCGTGACGACTTCCTCGATATCGGAACACCCAATGCGGTCGAAAAGGCACTGCAGAGGCTCACTGCGCGAGGAGATATCCGGCGACCATATCGAGGCTTCTACGATAAGCCGGGCATCAGCCAACTGACTGGGAAAATGGTGTTCCCGCCCCGCGCCGCGTTCGTCGATGCGATTGCGCGGCGTGATAAGTTGCGTGTCCTCGTCGACGGAATGACCGCCGCAAACGACCTTGGCTTGACAACAGCTGTCCCCGCCCGCTCAACGATCTATGCGGATACCTACCCCCGCACCATTGTGATTGAAGCGAACTCCGGGGATCCGAATGCAGCGAAGCCTGTCATTTACCAGCTTGATTTCAAGAGAATAGCGGCGAAGACGGCTTTCTGGGCCGGACGACCTGCCATGCGGATCGTCCAGGCACTGACCTGGTTTCGAGATGAACGCTCAAATTTGGAAATCATCGTCGAAGGGATTGTCCGTCACCTCGCGCAAAACCTACAAAAGCAACTAATTGTCGAGGATTTACGCGATAACATTCGCGCGCTTCCTGCGTGGATGTATCCCGTGGTGGAAACGATAGCGCGCGACACTCGCGTCACAGAGGAAGAAAATGCGGCAGGGCTTCATTAATGTGCTTCGCAGTAGCCCCGATGAGCGTCGGGCCTTGTTTGAAACGGTGGCGTCCGACCTGCAGACTCGGGCTGAGAATATCGAAAAGGATCTCTATGTCTGCTGGGTCCTCGACTTCCTATTCAATGGGCGAGCCAATGATCAGATCGGTCTTTATTTCAAAGGTGGCACCAGCCTTAGCAAAGCCTACAGCCTCATCAATCGCTTCTCCGAGGATATCGATATCGGAATTTACAAAGCTGATCTCCAAGTGCCGACTGAAAGCGAGATCGCCGCGCTCTCCTCGGTGACCAAGCAGCAAAAGGCATTAGCAGACGTGGTGGACGAGGCCGCGCGCCAGTACATATCTGGTCCCCTGAGGGAAAATCTTAGCCAGGAGATTGCCTTAGTCGAGACCGAAACCGGCCAAACCGGACATTTCTCTCTCGGTTTCGGCTACGACATCTACCGGAAGAAAGAGGCTCTCGACATTCTTGTGCTCCGATACAAGAGCGTTTTCGATACCAGCGGAGGCTATGTCGAGGCCGCCGTGCGCATTGAAGGCGGAGCGCGCCCGGACCCATTACCAGCAGAAGCGCGCGCCATTGTTGCCTACGTCGCCAGGGAAATGGGGGAAAGCGATTTCAAAGTCGAAAACGTTACGACCGTCAAGCCGGAGAGGACATTTTGGGAGAAGGTCCTCATCCTGCACGCAATGACGGAAACGACAGAAAAGCGCAGCGCTGAGGATAATCCAGAACGAAAGGTTCCCGACCTCAACCGATATTCACGCCACTACTACGATGTCCACCAGATTTGGACCCACCCAGACTATGGCATGGTAACGGCTTCAATGCGTGAACTCGCCGAGGCATGCCGACGGCATAAGGAACTGATGTTTCGATCGCCGGATCACCGATACGATCTGGCCGTGCCAGGCACTTATCGCCTGGTGCCGACACCCGATATGCGCAAAAAACTCGCCAGTGACTACGATAGAATGTCAGCGATGATCTTTGCAAATCCACCTGGTTTCGAAGCTGTCATGGAAAGTATTGAAGCGCTCGAGGATGCAGTCAACACGGTCAAATAGTCGAACAGCAGCCTGCGACATTTCCATGCAGCTATTGTCGCGTTGGAGGTTGTCGGTCAGGCAAACGAGCGGTAAAAAGCCTAATGCTGGTCAAGCGACTGCAGGGACATTAAAAGGAATTCTTATGCCTACCGGTACAGTTAAATTTTTCAATGATGACAAGGGATTTGGCTTCATCACACCTGAGAATGGTGGAACCGACGTGTTCGTTCACGTCTCCGCTTCGCAACAGGGGGGATCGCTGAGAGAAGGTGACAATGTTACTTTCGAAGTTGGCCAGGACCGGAAAACCGGAAAATCAAAGGCTGAGAACGTCAGCGTGCTCTGACCTATGGTCCGCGAGACCAGCCTGCCGCTAAATAGTGGCAAACTGGTCTCGCCCTCTACGGAGCTCAATGAAAATTGCGGCTCTTCACCTTGAGCGTATCGATGTGCAGATCACGCACGAAGATGTCCCGCGCCTCGGGCACCGGTTTTTGTCTATCGCGAGAATCCCCACCACCTGCCGAGCCGTGAGCAAACTCGTCTCCACGTCCTGATGGGGCTTTGAACACGACATCCATGTCAGCGAGACCAGAGAGGTCCGCAGAAAGGTCGAATAGCTGCTGGGCGACCAGGTGCACGACCTCCCCTTCCCGCTGGATTCGCCCGTTGATTGCCATCATGGATGCCCCCAGAACGACACGGCGCCGCTTCTCAAAGAGACTCGGCCAGACGACGACATTCGCCGGACCTGTCTCGTCCTCAATCGTGATGAACATCACGCCTTTCGCGCTCCCCGGCTTTTGCCGAACCAGGACAAGACCTGCGGTGTAGACCCATCGACCGTCGCGGGCGGACATCGCGTCTTCGCACGTCACCATGCTGCGCTTGGTCAAGCTCTCCCGTAGGAATGCCATTGGATGTTCGCGCAGTGTCAGGCCGACGTGTCCGTAGTCTGCAACCACGTTATGGCCCTCGGTCATCTGCCGGAGCTCGACTTCAGGCTCCGCCTGCTCGGCGATCGATTTCTGCTCGCGGTCTGCAGCCGCTGCAAACAGCGGCAGTGGCTCGTCGCGCAGCGCTTTGATCGACCATAGCGCATCGCGCCGTTCGAGCTGAAGCGATGGCCGGAAGGCGTCGGCCTCTGCGAGTTCTACGAGAGATGCTGCCGGAACACCCGATCGTCGCCACATATCATCGACGGAACTGAACCCATCGTTCATGCGCGCGGCAACGATTCGAGCCGCATCCGACGCTGCCAAGCCCTTCACCATCCGCATCCCAAGGCGCACGGCATGACGGTCGGTATTTCCAATTGGCTCCAGTGTGCAGTCCCAACGGGATCGGTTGATGCAGACAGGGCGGATTTCGACGCCATGGACGCGGGCATCGCCGACAATCTGCGCCGGGGCATAGAAACCCATGGGCTGGGAATTCAGGAGCGCCGCGCAAAACACATCCGGGAAATGACACTTGATGTAGTTCGAGGCATAGGCGATCAGCGCAAACGACGCAGCATGGGATTCCGGGAAACCGTAGGATCCGAAGCCTTCCAGTTGCGAAAATGTCTTCTCGGCGAACTCGGCCGTATAGCCGTTTCGCACCATGCCGGAGACCAGCTTCTCCTTGAACCTGCTGACCCCGCCCGTAAACTTGAAGGTCGCCATTGACTTGCGCAACTGGTCCGCCTCTCCCCCGGTAAAACCCGCGCAAACCATGGCTACGCGCATCGCGCTTTCCTGAAACAGCGGCACGCCCAGTGTTTTACCAAGAACTGCCTCGAGCTCTGGCGTTGGATATTCGACCTTTTCCTTGCCTTCGCGGCGGCGCAGATAGGGATGCACCATGTCGCCCTGGATAGGACCGGGGCGCACGATCGCCACCTGGACGACCAGATCGTAAAATGTCCGAGGCTTCAGACGTGGCAGCATCGCCATCTGTGCTCGGGATTCAATCTGGAACGTGCCGAGGGTGTCGGCTTTGCGGATCATCGCGTATGTTGCCGCATCTTCCTGGGTGATGGTCGCGAGATCCAGATCATCGTTCTTATGCTCACGGATCAGATCGAATGCTTTGGACATGCAGGTGAGCATGCCCAGTGCCAAAACATCGACCTTCATGAACTTGAGCGCCTCCACATCATCCTTGTCCCATTCGATGATCTGTCGGTCTTCCATCGTGGCAGGTTCGATCGGAACAAGGTCATCGAGGCGGTCGTGGGTGAGCACGAACCCGCCGGGATGCTGACCGAGATGACGTGGTGCGCCCATCAGTTGCTGTGCGAGTTGCAGCGTCAGCTTCAGCCTGCGGTCATCGGGATTGAGGTTCAATTCCCTCACATTGCGATCACTGACCTCTTCCGACCACGACCACATGCCCGACGACAATGCCTTGATCACATCCTCAGGCAGGCCAAGCACCTTGCCGACATCGCGAATGGCACCCTTGGCACGGTAACGGCTGACGGTCGCACACAGTGCCGCCTTCTCGCGGGTGTAGGTCTTGTAAATCCACTGAATGACCTCTTCGCGGCGCTCATGTTCGAAATCAACATCGATATCCGGCGGTTCGTCGCGCTCCTGGCTGATGAAACGTTCGAACAAAAGATCATTCGTCGAAGGGTCGATGCTGGTGACGCCGAGAATGTAACAGACGGCAGAATTCGCAGCCGATCCGCGCCCCTGGCAGAGGATTCCCTGCGAGCGCGCGAACTGGACGATGGAAAACACCGTCAGAAAATACGGCGCATATTTCATCGTCTTGATAAGATCGAGTTCGTGCCGGACTGTCGCCAGAACGTCTGGCGGCATACCTTCCGGATAGCGGTCCGGTACGCACTCCCAGACATAATGTTCGAGAGATTGTTGAGCGTCTTTACCCGGAACGATCGCCTCCTCGGGATACTGATAGGTCAGCTCCTCAAGTGAAAACCTGCACTGATCGACAATTTCCATCGTCCGCCGTAGTGCCTCGGGATAGCGCGGAAACAGGCGTTCCATCTCTTCTGGCGGCTTGAGATATCGATCAGCATGACGTTCGCGCTCAAAGCCGACGTCGTCGATGGTCGATTTGGTGCGGATGCAGGTGACGATGTCCTGAAGCTGCCGCCGCCCCGGCTCATGAAACAGCACGTCGTTGGTGACGACGGTTTTGACCTTATGCCGCGTGGCCATGTTGGAAAGATCGTGTAGTCGAAGCTGATCGTTCGGTCTGCGGCGCAGGCAAAGGGACACATAGGCTTGGGCGCCAAACACCTCTGCCATCTTCCTGAGCTGCAACGCGCATGTATCGTCGGCGAGATCGGGAATGAGGATGCCGATCATGCCATCGGCGTAGGTCATCACATCGTCCCAATGGAGGATGCAGTTGTTTTTGCCGCCGCGCCCCTTGCCAAGCGTGATCAGTCGGGTCAGACGCGAATAGGCGGCCCGGTCCGTCGGATAGACCAGGATCGACATCCCGTCCTGTAGGTCAAGCCGACAGCCGACCACGAGACGAAGGCCGGTGGCGCGAGATGCTACCAGTGCCCGGATAATGCCAGCTAGTGAATTGCGATCCACGACACCGATGGCATCGATGCCGAGGCTTTTCGCCGTCTCGAACAGTTCGGTCGCGCTGCTGGCACCGCGCAGAAACGAGAAATGGGTGGTGACCTGAAGCTCGGCATATCTCATGCGAATATTCCCTGGATGAACCATTTGTGCGACCCGGTTTCGCTATCCACGCCATCGCCTGCCCGGAAAACCCAGAGACGCTCGCCCGCTTCATCTTCGATGATGAAATAGTCCCGGACTGCGGCCCACTCGGATGTTCGCTGCCACCACTCGCCAAAAATCCGCTCCGGCCCATCGGCGCGTTTCACCTTGCGGCGTTTGCCCCGCCATGTGACGGAAACGGGAGGATGATCGGGCATCAATGCGATGACCTCTACCAGTTCGGGATGAGCGAGCAGTCGTACCGGACGCGGCCAGTGATGCGACCAGGAGACGACAATGTCATCTGCAATGGGTGCAATCCGCTGAACGCTGCGCTCGGGAACGTCAGAGGCAACGGGGGCGAGACGATAGACACGCTGTCCACGATTGCCGAAGATGTCGATGAGCGGAGTGATGTCCACGATCTCGTCTTCGACAAGCGAAGACGCCTTCTGTTTTTCCTCAAGCGGCTCCACCATGATCGCCGCAAGGGTCAGCTTCTCGATCCCGAAGCCAGGATCGATCTTTTCGGTCATGTCGCGAAACAGTTTCGTCAACCAGGCGACATCGCGGGCGGCCTTTGCCGTTCCTGCCCGCAGCGCCTGGGTCGTGTTGTCGACCTTGTGGACGATAAGATCGACGCGGCGAACACCGAGCCCCTTTTTCTGAAGCTGGTTGCAGAGTTCTATGACCAGACGACCGACATATTTGTCGATCGTTTCGGCAGCACCGATCGGCTCCTGGAAAATGCGGCTGACTTCGATCAGTTCGGGCGTGCGGATGGGGTCTATGGGTTCGCCGGTGCGGCCGAAGATCTGATCGAGACGGCGGGCGATTTCCGGTCCGAAGCGCAGTGTCAGTGGTGCCCGCGACGTCGCAGAAAGCTCACCGATGGTTCGAAAGCCGAGCGTTCTTAGATCACCCACCATCTTTTCAGGCAGACGCAACAGGGAAATCGGCAATCGCTCGACCGCCTTTACGGTTTCGCCGCGCGGCACGATCACCGTCTCTCTGGTGATGGCACGTGCGCAGGCATGAGCGGCACCCCATGTGTCGGCAATGGCAACACGGGCCGTCAGCCCCCTGCCCCGAAAGCGATTGGCAATCCCGCTCAACATGGCAAGCTCTCCGCCCCGGAGATGGTCGGCACCATCTGTGTCCATGACGATGCCATCAGGCGCATCGACTGCGACGATCGGAGAGTATTGGCTCAGTGCCCAGAAGGTAATGCGCTCCAGCGCTTCGGCGTCCGCCTTCGGATCGGCATCGATCATCATCAGTCCCTGAAACAGCGCCTGTGCCTTTGCTGCCTGCATGCCGATACGCAGACCTGCCTTCTTCGCGGCAACATCTGCCGCCGACACCCAGCGTTTTGATCCGGATTTCGCGATCACGGCGATGGCCCGTTCAGCCGGAATGCCTGGATCGGCGCGACGAATGCGATCCGTCGACAGATCCGGAAGGTAGATCGATACGACCCTGGTCATCACACGCTCCAACGATAAATTCGGCACATTCGCCAGCACGCGACCGCATCAGTTCCAGCAACCATCTTGCCCGCCCAACACCCGGCACGGGTAAGTCCTGCGACGAAAGCACACTTATCCTCCACCGGGTGGTCGACGCCGTCGGCTGGCCAAAATCATTGGCCTCCGTCTGTCGTCGCCACCTGCGAACAACAAGCGCCAAGCTTCCCTTCTTTTCCGCCGCAAGCTGAAGCCGCCGGCTCGCCAGCATCGGCAGTCGCACGACCTCGCCGACGACCGCGCCCAGCCCACCGAAGGAGAGCGCCTCTTCCATTGAGGCAAGCACGTCCTCTTCGCGATCGCTTTCCACGAAGATCACGCGGTTTGCGTCAAGACCTGCCTGCGCGAGCGCAGGAAAGAACAAATCCGGGCGCGTCAGGCACCAGACGATCTTGCCTTTGGTGCGAGCGGCAACGCCTGCCACGAACAGGGCCGCGGCTGCCCCATCGACGGTTCCGGTGCCTCCTCCTGCAAATTCATGAAGAGCGCCTCTGACGAGACCGCCTCCTGGCAGCACCGCGTCGATTGCGCTTACCCCGAACGGCAGACACTCAGCTTGCTTGGCCACGACGCCTTCCAGCGAAGCGATGCGACCACGCAGATCCGCTATGACATGCTCGCGCGCAGCAGCCATCGTTCACGCAATCCTTCCGGTTCGTGTCGTTTATAGGAACAGCTTCATGCCGTTTTCAATGTTGAAGTTCACGTTCTGTTCCTGCGCCCAATGAGAGTCAAGAGGCGCTAAATTAGGAAAGCAGTCCTCTATTTTTAGCAACTCGAGAAATTCGCAAATTGAATCAGTGAGTAAGATTTGGAACGGTGCTTGGTAACGTGCACAAAATAAATTTCAGGAGAGCCTGATCAATCCCTCAGCTTCGGCTGTCAATGCATGCAAGCTCCGCTGTCCGCAGGCCTCATATTCAGGAACCATCCTATGCCGATCGCGCTTACCAATGCTGAAGCTTGAAGAAAGGTAGCACCGAAGTGGTCGAAGCCAGGGTACGCGTCATCGATCTCGAAACAGGAGGCAATGGCCCGAACGACGTTTGTGAGATCGGCTGGCAGGATGTCGTCATCGACCTAACTGGAAAGTGGCAGGTCACTGACGAGCGCGGGGCGCTGTTCGTCAACCCTGGACGTCCCATCTCACCCGACACGATGGCGATTCATCATATTCTGGATGCCCAAGTCGCGGATGCTCCCTTCTGGAAAGAAATAGCGTCAACCGTTCTCCGTCCACCCGGCCGTATTGACGCCTTGGCAGCTCATCGAGCCGCTTTCGAGCAACGATATTGTACACCGCGGTTTACAGGCGGAACACCTTGGATCTGCACATGGAAATGCGCGCTGCGTGTCTGGCCACAACTTCCGCGGTTTTCCAACCAGATGCTGCGTTATCAACGAATGCCCACCGGACTGGTGCATGAAATCGGCCTCCCAGCGCATAGGGCTATGCCCGACGCCTACGTTACGGCTCATCACCTCCGAGACATGTTGAACCAAACCTCGCTTGAGGATTGCCTGACGTGGAGCAACGAACCGGGACTTCTACCGCGTGTGCCTGCCGGACCAGACCGGGGAAAACCCTGGGGTCGCATCAGCATCGAGGCGCTGAACGCGTTTATCGCAGATCGGGATGTGGACGTGCGCTTCAGCGCACAGACTGAACTGGATCGGCGGATTGAGGACAAGCCGTCTCGGGATGCGGAACCGGCACAAGGGACTCTTGGATTCGAATGAGCAACAAGTATCCGGATACGCCCGATGGTCGATACTTCGTCGTAAAAGGAAGGCTGTGGCGTCGCAGCAGTCCTAAACTCGATGAGGAAACCCGTACGGCACTGGTCAAGGATTTGATGGTGGCACGCCGGGCAGTTCGCGATGCATCGGCAGGCTCACCAGCGATGATCGAAGCACGCAAGAAAGTGGATGCAGCCAAAGTTGCCCTTGGAGAACGCGGTCCGGTCTGGTGGGATGACGACGCGCCTGACTTCAATCGCCATCTCGCCAGGAACACCCCCTACGCTACATGGTTTGCACAGTTGGAAATGGAATGAGATGTGATGGCACCTGGAAGACAAAAATCTGACCCGCTGAGCGAAGGACACAGGGATGGAATTTGATCTGGCGCGGTTCATCAAAGCGCAACAAGATACGTACGCAAAAGCCTTGCAGGAGTTAAGCGACGGACTGAAGAGGTCTCACTGGATGTGGTTCATCTTTCCGCAAATTCACGGACTTGGTCGATCGGAAACTGCCCGCTTTTACGCGATCTCTGGGCGTTCTGAAGCCGAAGCCTACCTGGAACATCCTGTTTTGGGCGCCCGTTTGGAGGAGTGCACGCGCACCATGCTCAGCCATCCCAGCCTCAGTGCACGCGAAATTCTTGGCTCTCCCGATGACCTCAAGTTTCATTCCAGCATGACGTTATTTGGCATCGCCGCCCAGAGTGGTTCGTCGTTCGAGACTGCCCTCAACGTTTTTTATAGAGGTCAAGGCGATCAAGCCACGCTTGCAGCACTGAAGAACCATGTACGATCAGACGCTTACCGACTTTCGCAAAAGTCCCGACTTAAGGTAGCTAAACCAAGTTTCGGCCGCGTGAAAGCGCTTTCGTAGACGGCTATATTCGACGGCGTCGCGGCGCCGAGACCTAAATTTCCATACATCAAGGATGCATTTTTGCTCCCTTTACGATCTTATCGACGACCTTCTTTTAGGCTCTAAGTGCCAGTCCTACCAGTTTCGAATTGTCGGGGCCGAACTGGGCGAACACCTCCCTGTTGGCGGCGTCGTGAGGTCGCGGGCGAATACTATCCGCCCGCTTATGCATCATGCTGCATCGATTACGGGAAGCCTTCCTGAACATTTTGATGGAGAGTTTCGGTAAGAGGGAGGGATCAGAAAGATCGGTTGCAGTTCCTCGTCTGCTGTCACCAGGCTCGTTGACTTGGAAGCGCTGAACCACCATTTGTGTGACATGCCGAAGCGTGAAAAAGATGAGATCGAACTGATCAGGACATGGACCCTGCCAGCCACGGTAACAATGGGGTCGGCCGTTCGGGCGAAAGGCGTTCTTCAGGAAATACAAGCAAGGCTGCCTGCGATCTCTAAAAAGTCGATCTCGCTGGAAGGTGTCGATCTTACACTGGCGATGACAGCCAACGATAAGACCGCATTCAACGCGGCAGCGGCTATCGTCGCGAAAGTGGTGGCGGAAGCCGGAGCAATGCCGGTCATCCCGCGAGAAATCGAGGACATCCTCACGATCAAGACTAGCGAGCGACATCGTTGGCTTGCAGACGGTCGTCTGCCGAGCGCCGGGACGAGGACCGTCAGACTGAACGGACGCGCTCGTCAGATTACGTTCCATGTGTTCGACCCCAAGGTGGTGGAGGATCTTCTCGACAGAGGAGCCGCGGAAGAATGGCGTGTGGAGGATGCCGAGGCAAAAGCT
>NZ_BBJU01000026.1 GCF_000739935.1 Agrobacterium rubi TR3 = NBRC 13261
GGGGCCTAACAAGAAAAATACCTTTTTTAATAGACACCTGATTTTACAACATAATTTCAAAATGAGCGTGATATTCCGCCTCAAAACCCCTGGCGACCTTACCCATAGGCAGCGCAAATCACGCTTTCTCAACAATCCCTTAACGACCGCCACGTTTTGGACATTAGCGCATCATATCCCGAAATGGCACGAAGCTGACACTATAAAGGCGGGGAACACTCAACTGAGCGCATCGCTCTCGTTTGACTCCGGACTTTGAAAGTTGCACATCTTCGGCTTGAAGGTTTCTGGAGATCCAATGAACGACTGGTCGCGACAGGCATGATGACGGATCGAGACATGGTCCGCTCGCTTGGAACCGAGCCGCCTATTCTGGCGGAAGGTCGGCGAGCTCCTGACCGGCGTGAAATCTCCCTGCGCTGGTTGAGCGGAACGTTTCTGACAGGCATCACCTCTTCCATTCTTATGGGTGTTGCTCTTTTTGCAGCACTTGATGGACGCCAACAGCTTGCCATTCCAGCCGAAGCCTTTGCGCGGGCTGATATGGAGCAGGACGCGTCCGAGACCGTTCGGCGTGGCACACGGTTGCTGGGTCAAAATATAGCCGCACGTCCCTCGGACCGTTCCGTGATGGAAGTCTCGACCGTCATTCATGACGGTGACAAGGAAGTGGTGCGCAAGGTCCCCTTCTCCCACGTGAAAATCGCGCTGGCTGCCAATTACAACAATCAGGAGGATTACCCTCCTTTCGATCCGCTGAATATCTTTGCAACGAATGACGACGCCTCGCCTGCTGCCAGCAAGACCGGCACGATCTATGGTTCCGAGGTGGAATCCGAAGTTAGCTTGAAGACAGTGGCCTTTCCGACGAAGAACAGCCCCTTTGCTTTTGCCGGTTCGATGAGCTTCGACGAAGTCGAAGAGGCAGTTCGGTCAAATGGTTCGATGTTGACCGATGGCAACGAACAGTTGTCTGCGCTCTATTATATCGATCCGCGCCGCTTTGAGGCCACAGAAGATGTGGACATGACCGCTGGTCTCGCGGCGCGCGTGGTCGAACAGAACATGTCCGTGTCGACGCCTCAGGCTTCGACGGTCAAATTTCAGGAATATGCCGACGACGTGATACCGGTTCGCCAGGCCGAAACGATGGAGGAAGCGCTGTTTGGTGCCGGTTACTCCAAAGAGCAGGCCAAGCAGACCGCGGCTGTTCTGAGTGTTGAAAACGGATCAGCCGATGTGCAGGCGGGGGACGTGCTGCGGATCGGCATTCTTCAAAGCGACGAGAAGAGCGATATCGTCCGCGCCAGTCTCTACCGCAAAGGCCGCCATATGGTGACCGTGGCGACCGACGATACCAAGCAATTTGTGCGGGCCAGCGAGCCGCCGCATCTGGATGCCGTTGCGACAGCCTTCGACAGCAGCAATGCACCATTGACGGCCAACCGCGATCTGCCGCGGGTCTATGATGGTGTCTACCGCGCCGCCCTCACCTATGGCATGAACCAGACCATGGTTGCGCAGCTCGTCAAGCTTCTGGCCAGCAGCGTCGATTTCCAGGCCCAGCTGAAACCGACGGATTCACTTGAAGCCTTCTTCTCGGTTCAGGGACCAGACGGAAAAGCGACGGACCAGTCCGAACTGCTTTATGTCAACGCCAAGTTCGGCGACAACGAGACGCGCTTTTATCGTTTTCAGAACCCGGATGATGGCAGCGTCGATTATTTCGATGGTCAGGGGAAAAGCATTCGCCAGTTCCTGATCCGCAATCCCGTGCCGAACGGTCGCATGACCTCCGGCTTCGGCATGCGTCGTCACCCGGTTCTGCGCTTCAGCCGCATGCACACCGGTACGGACTGGGCGGCCCCACGCGGAACGCCGATCATTGCGACCGGCAACGGCATTGTCGAAAAATCGGGCTGGGCATCCGGTTACGGAAACCAGACGCTGATCCGCCATGCCAATGGGTATGTTTCCTCGTACAATCACCAGAACGCCATTGCCAAGGGCGTTACCGAAGGGGCGCGTGTGACGCAGGGGCAGGTGATCGGCTATGTTGGATCGACGGGTCTTTCGACCGGCGCGCATCTGCATTACGAGCTTATCGTCAATGGCACCAAGGTGGATGCCATGAAGGTACGCCTGCCGGGCGGCAAATCGCTTTCGGGCGAAGCGCTGGCGCGCTTTTCCGATGAACGGCGCCGTATCGATACGCTGCTGAACATCGAAACCAAGCCAGACCAAGTGGCGAGCCGTTAAGGCTTTCCTGAACCCGCTCAGTGGGCGACAGTCAGCGTACCCGCAGCTGCGTCTAGTCGTGCGAGGGTGCCAAGCGGTATGCTCAACGGTTTGTCGCCGTGACCGAACGGTAGACCGCCGAGCACGGGAACATCCAGTTTTTCGAAATGATCCCGCAAAAGAGAGACGAGGCGTTTGGACTGTGTGCCATCCGCTGTCGTGAACTGACCTATGGCAACACCAACGATGCCCCTGAGATGCCCGCCTTTCTGAAGCGTTGTCAGCACACGGTCTATTCGTCCAGGCGTACAATCGACCGCTTCGATGAGGAGTATGTAGCCAGACAGATCTGGCAACCCCCAGCCGGCCATGGTTCCGATGATATCGAGATTGCCACCAATCAACCTGCCTTGCGCCTCACCCTCCGTCGTCAGAAAGGCCGTCGGCTCTTCAGGTCGTGTTTTGAAGACCACTTCTCCGTTGCTGGTCAACATCCGATAGAGCAAATCGAGATTGTCTTGGTCGATGCCGCTCGTCTCATCACCAAACACCGCGCCGTGAAATCCCACCGATCCACACTGCTTCGACAACATCAGGTGCAACGCGGTGATATCGCTGAAACCAAGCAATGGTTTAGGATCACGACGAACCGCATCGAAATCCAGCAGATCGGCAATCCTGTACGATCCTTTGCCGCCGCGTGTAGCGAAGACGGCCCTCACCTGTGGATCGCGAAAAGCATTGTTGAGATCGGCGATCCGTTCATCGTCTGTGCCAGCCATCGAGGCATATTTCGAAAAGGCATGCGGCCCGAAATCGACCTGAAACCCCAGAGCCTCCAGGGCCTGCGCACGTTTTAACGTCGTCTGCTTTTCCGGTGTGCTGGCGGGAGAAACATACCGGATCAGATCACCATCTCTTAGTTTTCCGCAGGCAAGTATCGATGTTTCACTCACGACAGACGGCTCCGCTTGTTGGCGACCTGTGACGAAAAAGGGCTCCATCGCTGGAGCCCTTTTCATTGTCATCATGCCGCGTCGGCGGTTTCGACATCCAGATGCTGCGGCTTGACCTTGAACAGCAGCCTGTCGGTGCCGGAGGTGACCTTGACGCGTGAGCCATCAGGGATTTCGCCACTGAGGATCAGCTCGGCTAGACGGTCCTGCACGTTTTTCTGGATAACGCGCTTGAGCGGACGAGCGCCGTAAGCGGGGTCGTAACCCTTGTCGGCCAGCCAGTTGCGCGCATCCTCGTCCAGTTCCAGCAGGATCTTGCGATCGCTGAGCAGCGCCACCAGGCGGTGCAGCTGGATTTCGACGATGGCACCCATTTCATTGCGATGCAGGCGATGGAACAGGATGATGTCGTCGATGCGGTTGAGGAACTCCGGCCGGAAGTGGCTGCGAACGCGTTCCATCACCAACTCGCGCACCGAGCCCACATCGTCATTGTCGCCCATCTGCGTCAGGAACTCCGAACCGAGGTTCGAGGTCATGATGATGATGGTGTTCTTGAAATCGACGGTGCGGCCCTGCCCGTCGGTCAGACGGCCATCATCCAGCACCTGCAACAGAACGTTGAAAACGTCCGGATGCGCCTTTTCGATCTCGTCGAACAGCACGACTTGATATGGCCGACGTCGAATGGCCTCCGTCAACGCGCCGCCTTCTTCGTATCCGACATAGCCAGGAGGCGCACCGATCAGCCGGGCCACGGAGTGCTTCTCCATATATTCCGACATATCGAGGCGAACCATCGCGGTCTCGTCATCGAAGAGGAAGCGTGCCAGCGCCTTGGTCAATTCGGTCTTGCCGACGCCGGTTGGGCCGAGGAAGATGAAGGAGCCAATCGGGCGATTGGGATCCTGCAAACCGGCGCGCGACCGACGAACCGCCTTCGACACAGCCTGGACCGCCTCGCCCTGCCCGACGACGGACTTGGCAAGATCGTCTTCCATGCGCAGCAGCTTTTCGCGTTGACCTTCCAGCATTCGGTCGACCGGAATACCCGTCCAGCGGGACACGACATGGGCGATGTTGTCGGCCGTCACCACTTCCTGAACCATGGACGCAGCACCGCCGCTATCGCGAGCTTCGGCATCTGCCAGCTCTTTTTCAAGGCCGGGGATAATGCCATAGGTCAACTCACCAGCACGCTGGAATTGGCCGTTGCGCTGGGCTGTCGCCAACTCGTTGCGGGCTTCGTCCAGTTGCTTCTTCAGGTCTGCGGCAAGGCCGAGCTTCTGCTTTTCCGCCTGCCAGCGGGCCGTCAGCGCATCCGCCTTTTCTTCGGTGTCGGCCAGCTCATCCTCGAGCTTCTTCAACCGATCAGCAGATGACACATCGGTCTCCTGCTTCAAGGCTTCGCGCTCGATCTTGAGCTGGATGATCCGGCGATCCAGTTCGTCCAGTTCCTCGGGCTTCGAATCCACCTGCATGCGAAGGCGTGACGCGGCTTCATCCATAAGGTCGATGGCCTTGTCCGGCAGGAAACGATCGGTGATATAGCGGTTGGACAGCGTTGCCGCTGCCACAAGTGCCGAATCCGAGATGCGGACCTTGTGGTGCTGCTCGTATTTTTCCTTCAATCCGCGCAGGATCGAGATCGTGTCTTCGACCGTCGGCTCGCTGACGATGACCGGCTGGAAACGACGGGCCAGCGCCGGGTCTTTTTCGACGTGCTTGCGATATTCATCCAGCGTGGTCGCACCCACGCAATGCAACTCGCCGCGCGCCAAAGCGGGTTTCAGCAGGTTGGACGCATCCATCGCGCCATCCGCCTTGCCCGCACCAACCAGCGTGTGCATTTCATCGATGAAGAGAATAATGCCACCGGCTTCAGCCTGCACTTCGTTGAGAACAGCCTTCAGACGCTCTTCGAACTCACCGCGATATTTCGCACCGGCAATCAGCGCGCCCATATCGAGCGCCATCAGCTTCTTGTCCTTGAGGCTTTCCGGCACGTCGCCATTGATGATGCGCAAGGCGAGACCTTCCGCAATCGCGGTTTTACCGACGCCGGGTTCACCGATCAGCACGGGGTTGTTCTTGGTGCGGCGCGACAGAACCTGCATGGTGCGACGTATCTCATCGTCGCGGCCAATAACCGGGTCAAGCCGACCATCGCGCGCTTCCGCCGTCAGGTCACGCGCATATTTTTTCAAGGCGTCAAAGCCCTGTTCGGCATTGGCACCATCGGCCGTGCGGCCCTTGCGGATATCGTTGATGACCTGATTGAGGGCTTGGGCGGTGACGCCAGCCTTCTTCAGCGACGCGGAGGTCGATGCCGACGTTTCCACCGACAGAGCCTGCAGCAACCGCTCGACGGTGACGAAACTGTCTCCAGCTTTCTTGGCAATGTCTTCAGCGGTGGAAAACACCTTGGCAAGCGGGCCGGTCAGCGACAGGCCACCATTGCCACCGGAGACCTTCGGCAATTTGGCGAGAGCCGCGTCATTGGCAAGGCGCGCTTCCTTGGCATTACCGCCAGCGCGCTCGATCAACGCCGCAGCCATGCCCTGGTCATCATCCAGCAGCACTTTCAACACGTGTTCGGCTGCAAATTGCTGGTGGTTTTCGTTGAGCGCATAGGTCTGCGCCGATTGCAGAAAACCGCGAACACGCTCGGAATATTTTTCAATGTTCATCTCATAACTCCTTTTACCGCCCTGCCCGTCTTCGGCACAGTTTGGAATGTTAGGGTTGAAGCTCCCTGAAGCGGCGAGCCCCGCTACGATAACAGGCCTTGGTGTGCCTGCATCGCCTCGAACGGATGGCCTGGCGCCTGATCCATTCTTATGGGTTTGATATGGTGGGGGAAATGGTGGGTTTAAAGAGGTGGTGAACGGGGGCTGGGTGATTTTTTGGGTTGGCGACGGTGGCGACAGCTATCGCCGGCGCTGGAGCAAGCCCGCCCCCCCTCTGGCCTGCCGGCCATCTCCCCCACAGGTGGGGAGATCGACTCGTGGATGGCGCTCGATCATCTCTGCCGCTTCGGACAGAGTGGGGAGCATGCGCCCAGCCGATCTCCCTCCTCGTGGGGGAGATGGCCGGCAGGCCAGAGGGGGGTGAGCGGCGTACTCTGACTTTTGTATATTGGCGGCCGCCACACCCTCCAACCTCATGCTGAGGTGGGAGCGAAGCGACCCTCGAAGCATCCGCCGCGGACTCCCGCCCCAAGCCCGCAACCCTCGTCCTTCGAGGCCCCTGCGGGGCACCTCAGGATGAGGGTTGCTGCGTAGTGGCCCGCAGCCCAGTACCTTGTACCCTGTACCCAGCATCCAGCCACACCCACCAAAATCCAATTCTATCAAAAACCCCGGCCACCGCTTACGCAAGCTTCGCCGTTCACGCGGCAGCACCTGCCCGTGGTTTGCTTTATTCTCTGGTCCCATAACCATTCGCGGCCACGGGTATGTCGGACGGGGCGCTGCAAGCTGCCTCGTTGGGTAGTCTAAGAATGGCACCTTTCAGCGCCCCGTTCGGCTCTTTTGGCCAAACAGCAATCCACTTGCCACGGCTGGCAGAGCCCGGACGGCGAAGGGGGAACCTTGCCGGAGAACCGGTCGGACGTGTTCAAGGTTCGACCCTTCCCATCCGGGTGGCGATGGCCTGTTGCCAGATCATCGCCCTGCCAGTTCGGCTGCATCTGCCTTCGATTTGCCTCCGCGCCGATAATCGAGGGGCGGAAGGATCGATCCGTTTTTCGCAAGCTCTTCATCCGCCAGACCCGGCCAGGTGCGCCCCTTGCGATCCGTCCGCACTGTTTGCCGACAGTGCGGGGCAGATGCAGCGTGTTCCTGTGTACCGCATGACTTTCGCTTCAATCCCTTATGGTCGCGTTCGACCAGGGGACGATGAGCTGTCGGTACACCCGGCGACTAAGTTCCTGGCGGATGCATCGCGGGTCAGCAAGACGGTCAGTCTTGGCACCCGTGATGCGGCCAGGTCGGGCATCGGGAGATGACACCGGCCGGTCCGAAACCGGTGTCATCCTCCCGTGCCGCCGGGGGAATTGCTGCTCGACCCCGATGGCAAAGAGGATGCGTAACCTCTCTCCCACCAGCGCCGGTCCCGCCTCGCCGCAACCCCTTGCGGTGTATCCGAGGGCGGAACGGAGCAATTGTGCGGGTGATTCGCGCGCCGTGGAGAAAGTTGCGGGGGGACTTTTGGTGTTTTTTGCGGATTTTCGGGTAAGAGATTGATTTGGTTGGGAAGTATTTTTGTTGCGGGCGGTTTTGGCGGCCTGTTGTGAGACCTGAGGGTGCCGCTTACCCCCCTCTGCCCTGCCGGGCATCTCCCCCTCAGGTGGGGAGATCGGCTGGGGGCTCGCTTGCCGGTCATCTTGAGCGTTGCGCTGCTGCACTGGGTACGTCGTGTATTGCCGACCAACCGTCTAACGGCTGCGATTGGAGCGATGATGGCGCCTCTTGCCGATCTCCCCCCTTGAGGGGGAGATGCCTGGCAAGGCAGAGGGGGTGAGCGGCATACTCCGCTCTCATGCATCATCCTAAGCTTGTCGAAGAAGAGGTGGCACGTTGTGCTTTCGAAGCATCCGCCGCGCACTCTGCCCCAAGCCCGCAACCCTCGTCCTTCGAGGCCCCTACGGGGCACCTCAGGATGAGGGATGCTACCAATGCGACCTGCGGGGCACCTCTCTCCTTCGACAGGCTCAGGATGATAGATAAGGGTTGCTATCGTTGTGTCCGTCCTGCCGCCGTCTCTAGCAGCTAGGGCCAAAGCCGCCGCACTCACATGCCATACCGAGTTTACCGAAGGAGGTAACTCGTGGCGCCCTTGAAGACTCCATCCAAACGAAAAAACCCCGGCGAACCGGGGTTTCTCAATAAATGACATGACAAAACGCCCGGACTATTCGGTGGCGTTTTCCAGGGTTGGGGCTTCGCCGCCTTCCGCGCCTTCGGGGGCTGCTTCGCCATCTTCGCTGCCGGCCGTGCGGCGGGGGCGACGGGGGCGGGGGCTGGTGCTGCGGGCGCGGCGCGGGGCGCGCTCGGTTGCAGCCGTGCTGACCTGCTGTTCCTCTTCGACGGCAACTTCCTTCGGTGTGCCTTCGATGACGGGCTGCGGAGCCGAGCTTGCGTCGTAGACGGGGGCTGCGGCAACCGGAGCGGCAGCAACAGGAGAAACAGTGGTTTCATCCTGCTCTTCGCGCGGCTGGCGTTCCTGGCGGGCAGGACGCTCGCGACGGTCGCGGCGTTCGTTGCGGTCCTGACGCTCGGGGCGATCTTGACGCTCAGAGCGTTCCGGGCGGTCCTGTCTGTCCTGGCGATCCTGCCGTTCCGGCTGGTCATTGCGCTGGGACTGATCGTTGCGCTGCGCGCGCTGCTGATCCGGCTGATCATAGGAGGCGGGCATGGATACGACGACGTCGTCGTTATCATCGCCGTCGATATCGTCGCCGTCACGGTCCTGCTGGAACTCGCCGCGCTCATCGCGCTGGAAGCGTTCCTGCATCTGGGCCTGGGCAGAGGCGATGATGCGGTTATAATGTTCGGCGTGCTGCAAATAGTTTTCAGCCATGACGCGGTCGCCGGAGCTTTGAGCATCGCGGGCAAGCGTCGAATATTTCTCGGCTATGTGCTGAGCCGTGCCACGGATCTTAACGTCCGGGCCGGAGCTATCGTAGCTTCTGGTGAGCGGATTGCCGCCCTTGCGGTTGAAGTTGTTGTTACCGCCACCATTGTTGCTGCCGCCACCGCCGCCGCCATTGTTGTTGCTACCACGCCCCCGGCCGCGCTTGTTTTGCTGCTGTCCTGGCCTCATCAATTGCTCACCTGAATTCTGTTTTGCTGATAATTTCGTTGTTTCGATACAATGACGGAAGGACGCATATCAAAGTCCGGTTTTCCGTGATTGCTCCCATTACGCGACTTGCACCAAAGGACAAGACCTCGCGTATAATGCCCGGATGCGCAAATGCTGCATCGAGCCGCCTGCGAACAAAGTTTCCTGAATCACATGCCGGGAATGCCCAGCCTTCAGGGTTTCCATAAAACCCGCTTCGGGACTGATCCATACCCTGGCGAATCTAAATTCGCCCTCAGCCACCCAACATGTGGCGGCAAACTAGCCCGCTTCCTGCAGAAATCCAAGCCTTTTCTTTTGCTGTGCAAAATATCCTTGCACAAAACCAATATTAACCTGAAAGCTTCAGGTTCCAAAGATCAAAGCGCGGTCATTGCCGCCATAGTCTTTGAATGCATTGAGCAGATCATAGCCTTCATCTGCGAATATTGCTGTGACGTCGATCTTCTGGTCGTAACCGATTTCCACACCGATAATGCCGCCAGCGTTCAGGAAACGCGGTGCACCCCTGGCAATGGCACGGTAAGGATCAAGGCCATCCTCGCCGCCATCCAAAGCGGCCATCGGATCGAACTGCCGGACATCTCGCTCCAGCGTTGCGATCACGTCTCTTCGAATATAAGGCGGATTTGACACGATGATGTCGAAGCTGTTTTCGATGGCGTCGAACCAGTTGCTGAGCTGCGTTTTGAAACGGTCTGCAAGCCCGTTACGCTTTGCGTTTTCAGCGGCCGTGACCAGTGCGCCCTTAGAAATATCCGTTCCCACTCCGGTCGCGGCGGGACATTCGTTGAGCAAGGCAAGGCAGATGGCGCCGGTGCCGATGCCCATATCCAGAATGCTGGCCGAGCCATGCAGGTTGACGATATCATCGAGGTAAGGCAGCACGGCATCGACAAGGATTTCGGTATCCGGCCTCGGCTCCAGCGTTTCGGGAGACAGGAGGAGATCGAGGCTGTAAAACTCTCGGTGGCCGAGAATGCGGTGAACCGGTTCGCCATTTTCGCGCCGGGCGATCATGGCCTCGATCGTCGAGAGCTGATCATCGCTTAAAAGGCTGTCGCCCTTCAGAACGAAATCCGTCAGCGAGAAGCCGGTGGCAGCCCCGATCAGCAGCCGTGCATCGGTGACGGGGTCTGCGACGCCAGCGGTTGAAAGACGCTGACGCGCAGTCGTCAGGTGATGGGCGAGCGTGGTCACTGCTGTTCGCCGAGCTGGGCCAGCTGGCCTGCCTGATAATCGGCGATCAGTGCATCGACCATCTCATCGATATCGCCTTCGATCATGCGGTCGAGCTTGTAAAGCGTGAGGTTGATGCGGTGATCGGTGACGCGTCCCTGCGGGAAGTTATAGGTGCGGATTCGCTCGGAGCGATCGCCGGACCCAACCTGGCTCTTGCGGTCAGCCGAGCGTTCATTGTCGACCTTCTGGCGTTCGATATCATAAAGGCGCGAGCGTAGAACCTGCATGGCTTTCGCACGGTTCTGGTGCTGCGATTTTTCCGACGAGGTGACGATGAGGCCGGTGGGCAGGTGGGTGATGCGCACCGCCGAGTCCGTGGTGTTGACGTGCTGGCCGCCGGCACCCGACGCGCGCATCGTATCGATGCGGATGTCTTCGGCGCGGATTTCGATATCGATCTCCTCGGCTTCCGGCAAAACAGCGACGGTTGCTGCCGATGTATGGATGCGGCCGCTGGCCTCGGTATCGGGCACGCGCTGCACGCGGTGGACGCCGGATTCGAATTTCAGCTTCGAGAACACGCCGCGACCGGTAATCGTGGCGATGATTTCCTTGTAGCCGCCCGCCTCGCCTTCGCTGGCCGAGAGGGTCTCGACCTTCCAGCCCTTGGTGCTGGAAAAGCGCTCATACATGCGAAACAGATCGCCGGCGAAGAGTGCCGCTTCCGAGCCGCCGGTGCCAGCGCGGATTTCAACGATGGCGCTTTTTTCGTCGGCGGCATCCTTGGGCAGAAGCAGGATCTGCATGTCTTTTTCGAGCTGCTCAATGCGCTCATTCAGCTCCGGCAGCTCGGCCTCGGCCAGATCGCGCATGTCCTTGTCGACAGATTTGTCGGCGAGGATGGCTTCCAGATCGGAGGTCTCGGCCAGCGCCTTTTCATATTCGCGGATGGTTTTGACGACCGGCTGCAGTTCCGAATATTCCGAGGCGAGCTTGACATAGACATCGGCGGCAGGGCCGGACGCCATGCGCGCTTCGATTTCACCGAAACGACGCTCAAGCTCACGCATTTTTTCGACGGGGAGCTTGGCCACCTGTCAGACACTCCAATTACTGTTGGCTTTCAGATAGGGATAGAATGGGCCGCGGCAAAGCGCAAAAGCAGCTGACGCGGACTTTCCACCGACTTTTGGTCGTCCAGTGCCGCTTCCAGCGCCTCAGACAGGGTCGCAACGTCAAGACCCAGCAACATGGCCTTGACCGGACCGATGGCGGTTGGCGACATGGACACCGAGCGGAAGCCGAGCCCGATCAGGGCCATGGCCGACAAGGGCTTGCTGGCCATTTCTCCGCACAACGTCACCTTCGTGTTGTTGCGAATACCGGCGCGAACGATATCGCGCAGGATGCGCAGGAAGGGTTTGCTCAGTGTGTCGAAACGATCCGACACGCGCGCATTGCCGCGATCCACCGCCATGGTGAACTGGAAGAGGTCGTTGGAGCCGACAGAGACGAAATCGACCTCGGCCATCAGCTCATCCAGTTGCCACATCAGCGAGGGCACTTCGAGCATGGCACCGAATTGCAGCTTGCGCGGCAGGGAGTGGCCGAATTTCGAAAGGTGCTGGACTTCCTTCTGGAAGAGTTCGCGGGCGGCACGGATTTCGGCCACTTCCGTAATCATCGGCAGCATGATGCGCAGCTCGGCACCGGATGCGGCACGCAGGAGCGCCCGCATCTGGGTGCGCATGAGGCCGGGACGGTCCAGCGACAGGCGGATGGCGCGCCAGCCGAGAGCCGGGTTTTCCTCTTCCTGACCGCGCATATAGGAGACGACCTTGTCGCCGCCGATATCGAGCGTGCGGAAGGTGACCGGCTTGCCCTTGGCGTTGCGCAGAACGCTGCGATAAAAGGCTTCCTGTTCCTCGCCCTTGGGCATGGTCGAGGCGATCATGAATTGCAGTTCGGTGCGGAAGAGGCCGATACCATCGGCACCGGATTCTTCCAGCTGCGGCAGATCGACGAGAAGACCGGCATTCATCTTCAGATCGACGCGCACGCCATCCTTGGTGACGGGCTCGACATCGCGCAGCGCCCGGAACTGTTCCTGGCGCTTGGCGCGCAGGCGGACTTTTTCCTCATAGGCGCGCTGCAAATCGATGACGGGGCGCAGGTGCACCTGCCCGTCATCACCATCGATGATGATCGGGTCGTTGTTTTCGGCCAGCGCGACGATACCGGCAGCCTGACCGATGATGGGGATGCCCATCGCGCGGGCAACGATGACGACGTGGCTGGTGACGGCACCGTCTTCCAGCACCAGACCGCGCAGCTTTTCACGCGGGTAATCCAAAAGTTCGGCAGCACCCATGGCGCGGGCGAGAACAATGGCATCGGCTGGAAAATCTTCCTCCGGCGGGCGTCCGCCATAGCCGATCAGCTGGCGCAGCAGGCGGTTGGCCAGATCGTCGAAATCGTGCATCCGCTCGCGCAGATAAGGATCGGTCAGGCGCATCATGCGCGCCTTGGTGTCGCTCTGGACCTTTTCGACTGCGGCTTCCGCTGTCAGGCCGTTACGGATCGCCTCTTCCATGCGCCGCACCCAGCCCTGATCATGGGCGAACATCCGGTAGGTTTCCAAGACTTCGCGGTGCTCACCTTCGGTGGCGACATCACGGCGATTTAGCATGTCGTCGATGGACAGGCGCAGAGAGCCGATAGCCTCGGCCAGACGCCGGATTTCAGTGTCGGCGTCTTCGTTCAACAGATTGGTGACGACGATGCGCGGATCGTGCAGCACGACATGGCCGAGGCCGAGGCCTTCGCCATAGGCATCGCCATCGATGGACACAGCCCTTGTCAGGTCCAGTTCCACGCCGGGACGGGTAATGGTTTTCAATTCACCGCTCGCTACGATTTCTGCAATGAGCATCGCGGTTGTTTCGAGTGCCTCAACTTCATCCTCCCGGTATGTTCGGCTGGTCTTGTTCTGGACGACAAGAACGCCAAGAGTGCGACCGGATCTCAAAATCGGTACACCAAGGAAGGAATGATAAATTTCTTCGCCAGTTTCAGGCAGATAGCGGAAAGCGGGGTGGGCCTGCGCGTCGGAAAGATTGAGCGGCTGGGCCGATGCGGCGATGGTGCCGACCAGACCTTGCCCCATTTTCAACTGGGCAAGGTGGACTGCGTCCTTATTCAAGCCTTCGGTGGCATAAAGCTCGAGCACGCTGTCGGACCGCAGCACGTAGACGGAGCACACCTCCGCCACCATGTTACTGGCAATCTGCCGGACAATCTGGTCGAGGCGCTCCTGCGGCTCAAGATGCTCCGCCATCATTTCGCGAAGCCGCTTGAGAAGAACGCGTGGACCTGCGGAAAGGTCTCTCATCGCGGTGCTCCCTGACACCTTCACATGCGGGGCGAGATGACCCGCATGAAAGGATCCACCAAAACAAAGCCTGCACAGCAAGCCTGACGGCAGGGATGCGCAGTCGATGCACCGTCAACCACCCAACGTCACCAAAAGAATCGGATGACGTGTATCGACGTTACAGAATCAACTCTTATCCAGACCGTAAGCAGAATGCAAAGTACGAACTGCAAGTTCCGCATAGGCGCCGTCAATAAGAATGGAAATCTTGATTTCCGAAGTCGTGATAGCCTTGATGTTGATATTTTTTTCAGCAAGTGCCTTGAACGCACTTGCGGCAACACCGGCGTGGCTGCGCATGCCGATGCCGATGACCGACACCTTGGCAAGGCCGGTCTCGTTCTGCACGACATCAAAGCCGATCTGCGCCTTGTTGTCTTCCAGAACCTTGATGGCTTTCGGCATATCGCCCGACGGCACCGTGAACGTCATGTCGGTGCGCGAACCATCTTCCGAGATGTTCTGCACAATCATGTCGACATTGATATGGGATTCTGCGAGCGGCCCGAAGATGGCGGCAGACACACCCGGCCGGTCCGACAGGCGGCGCAGCGAAATCTGTGCTTCATCCTTGGCATAGGCGATGCCGGTTACGACTTCCTGTTCCACGATTTCTTCCTCGTCACAAATCAAAGTACCGGGCGGATTGATAAGGTCACCCATGCCCGGCGCATCGGGATCCTCGAAACTGGAGCGCACGAAGGTTCGAACCTTGTGCACCATAGCAAGCTCGACCGAGCGAACCTGCAAAACTTTTGCACCGAGAGATGCCATTTCGAGCATTTCCTCGAAGGCGACCTTCTTCAGGCGACGTGCCTTTGGCACGATGCGCGGGTCCGTGGTGTAGACGCCATCGACATCGGTATAGATATCGCAGCGATCAGCTTTCACGGCAGCGGCGATGGCAACGGCAGACGTATCGGAGCCGCCACGACCGAGGGTCGCGATGCGGTTATCCGGGCCCAAACCCTGGAAACCGGCAACGACGGCGACCTGTCCCTCGCCCATGCGGCGAACGATATCGGAACCATCGATTTCCAGAATGCGGGCAGCGCCATGGGCGTTATCGGTGCGAATGGGGATCTGCCAGCCCTGCCAGGAACGGGCGTTCACACCCATGGACTGCAAGGCGATGGCCAGAAGGCCCGATGTGACCTGTTCGCCAGACGCGACGATCGCATCATATTCGCGCGCATCGTAAAAGGATGTTTCCTTCGAACCGGCCACCTTGGGCGTGTTCTGGACCCAGTCCACCAGCTCGTTGGTCTTGCCGGACATGGCGGACACGACAACGGCCACTTCATGGCCAGCATCCACCTCACGTTTCACATGCCGGGCGACATTATGAATTCGTTCTAGATTTGCGACGGATGTACCGCCGAATTTCATGACAATGCGAGCCATAGTTTGACCAGTACCATCCCATTTTGCCGCCTGATACGACGGACAAGAGCACAACCCAGTCGGCCCCTCGTTAAAAAAGGCCTCAAGTTGCGGGTCTCATAGCGAAAAGGCATGGGCCACGCAATGCCGTTTATGGACTGCGCGGTACGCCTTTTACGGCAGGCTGGACCTCACGAAGGGCGTTTCGATGCCACGAGCGTACCGCTTTGGTCTGTACAAACGCCGCTATTCACAGTATGAGCGCGTCAATTCAACTGGCTGAATGGCCGAAATGGCCCGTATCGGCTGCTTTATGACCCTTATGATCTAATGGTTTTTAGCGGATGCAGGCAGCCCAATATCCGAAAGACGGTAGATGACAGAAACCCAGGGTATCGCCCCGGCGATTGCACAGGCGTTGGAAAAACGCGGCTACAAAGATTTGACCCCTGTTCAGAAGGCAATGCTTGCCCCTGAGCTGGACGGACAGGACGCGCTGGTTTCCGCCCAGACCGGCTCTGGCAAGACCGTCGCCTTCGGGATGGCTATTGCGCCGACGTTGTTGCAGAAGAATGGCCGCTTCGCTCAGGCCGGTGCGCCGCTTGGCATAGCAATCGCCCCGACCCGCGAACTGGCCATGCAGGTGATGCGCGAGCTGGAATGGCTTTATGAATTTACGGGCGTTTCCATTGCGTCCTGCGTTGGCGGCATGGACATCCGTGCCGAGCGCCGTGCGCTGGAGCGCGGTGCCCATATCATCGTCGGTACGCCGGGTCGCCTTTGCGATCACATCAAGCGCAAGGCGCTGGACCTCTCGTCCATTCGCGCCGTGGTGCTGGATGAGGCCGACGAAATGCTCGACCTCGGTTTCCGCGAAGATCTGGAATTCATTCTCGAGGAATCACCATCCGACCGCCGCACACTGATGTTTTCGGCAACGGTTTCGCGCAGCATCGCCAAGCTTGCAGAGAGCTACCAGAAGAACGCCGTGCGCGTTGCGACGACATCCGAGCAGAAGCAGCACGTCGATATCGAATATCGCGCCATGGTGGTTTCGCCATCCGACCGCGAAAACGCGATTATCAATGCGTTGCGTTTCTATGAAGCCCGCAATGCCATCGTGTTCTGCTCCACCCGTGCAGCCGTCAACCATCTGACAGCGCGCCTGAACAATCGCGGTTTCTCCGTTGTGGCCCTGTCTGGTGAATTGAGCCAGAACGAACGTACACATGCGCTTCAGGCCATGCGTGACGGTCGTGCCCGCGTTTGCGTGGCAACCGACGTTGCAGCACGCGGTATCGATCTGCCAGGTCTCGAGCTCGTCATTCACGCTGACCTGCCGACCAACTCGGACACGCTTCTTCATCGCTCGGGCCGTACGGGCCGCGCCGGACAGAAGGGCATCAGCGCGATTATCGTGCCAATGAGCCAGCGTCGCAAGGCCGAGCGCCTGTTGGAAGGTGCCAAGGTCAGCCCCGCCTGGGTTCGCCCACCGTCTGCCGAAGAAATCACCCAGCGGGATGGCGAACGCCTGCTGGCCGATGCTTCGCTGACGGAAAACGTCAATGATGACGAGCGCGATTTTGTTGCCAAGCTTCTCGAACAGCACGGTGCCGAAAAGGTCGCAGCTGCTTTCGTGCGTCTCTACCATGCGGGTCGGTCCGCACCGGAGGACATTGCCGAGGTTTCGATTGATGGCGCCCGCAAGCCGCGTCGCGACGGTTTCGAAACCGTTGAAAACAACGAGCCACGCCGGGATCGTTCAGACTTTTCCGATAGCGGTTGGTTCACGCTCTCCGTTGGTCGCAAGCAGAATGCCGAGCCACGCTGGCTGATCCCCATGCTGTGCCGCTTCGGCAAGCTGACGCGTCAGGATATCGGCGCGATCCGCATGCAGCAGACGGAAACCTATGTGGAGCTGGCCGCCGATGCTGTGGACCGTTTCACCTCCGCGCTTGGCAAGGACATGATGCTGGAAAAGGGCATCCGCGTCAAAGCCATGGAAGGCAAGCCGGACATGACCGGCGGCAACCGCGAAGACACGCGCCCTGCAAAGGCACAGCGGAAATTCGCCGCCAAGCCTGCAGCCGGTGGCGAACGCCGCACGGAAGACAAGCCCTGGAAAAAGAAGCCCGCCCCTGCCGGTGACAGACCGGCGCAGTTCGATGGCAAAAAAGACAAGCCCTTCGAAAAGCGCGCGCCTAAGAAAAAAGATCGCACCTAACAAAAACCCGGCGGAGATGATCCGCCGGGTTTTTTCGTTTTTTGGTCAAGCTGTATCGCCAGGCTCAGATCGCCCGACGTTCATCGCTTATTGGCCATCTGACGGCAGAATGCGTCGCACATCGACGTCCGGCTGGCGACCTGCATTATCGTCCTCACGCAGCTTCTGCCACTCACGTGCAGCGGCGCGCCCACTGTTCTGATCATTCTGGCCGCGCTGTGGCTGCTGGTTGACCTCGCGGTTGCGATCTCCGTTGCCATCACGATTGCGGTCGCGCTCGGCATTGCGATCCCGATCGCCGCCGCGATTGTCATTATCCCAACGCTGGCGGTCGCCATCACGATCGCGCATGGGTGGGCGCTGACGGTCGTTCTGGTTCCAGTCGCCGTGGCGCTGTTCCCAACGACCATCGTTCGGACCCCGGTCACGGCGGTCATCACGGCCACGATCGTCGCGCCAATCGTCACGCGGACGTGGGCGGTTGAAATCACCGCGTGGTGGCGGTGCGTTCCAGTAACCGCCGGATGGACGGCGCCAGCGATCACGCTCGCGGTAGAAATCGCGGTCGCGGTAGTTCTGGTCCCAATAGCGTCCAGCCTCGAACGTGATGATGGGAACGCCGAGGTCACGGTAATAGCGCGGCTCTACATAGACGCGGTTCTGACGGTAGACGGCCTGAACATAACGGCCGGCAACCCAGCCACGACCATAGCTGAACGATACGTCGCACCACGGCGTATCCGACAGGCAGCCATGGATGGTCAGCGGCGCGCCGTTGGGAATGACCACGACGGCGGGATAGGCGGTGCTGGGACCGGAGCGCATATTGACGTTTGCGGTGGAAAAACCTTGTGTCGCCGCTTCGGCGAGCGCCGGGGCGGCGACAAGCGCAAGCAGCGCTAAGGCACCAAACAGTTTCTTCTTCACGTTTATTCTCCCTCAAGCAAAGGCTTGGTCACCGATATCGGCATTTAACTCTTTGAAAATACGCGCACGATGATGAACGCAGCATGAAACGAGATTCCCACGATATCGGTTCCTTCACGTAGCCACCGGCGCCACGGGCGAGCGGGCCCCTTGACTTCGCGGGTCAAGCATCCGACTTCAGGGGCAGGATATGAAGGAGCAAGACCCATGAGCGAAGCCGCAAAGACGACCGTCGACCAGAGCGAAGTGGACCGGTTTTCCGCCATGGCTGCGGAATGGTGGAGCCCGACGGGTAAGTTCCGGCCTTTGCACAAGTTCAACCCGGTGCGGCTGGACTATATTCGCAACCGCGCCTGCGAAAATTTCGGCCGCGACGTGAAGGCGCATCGCCCGCTTGAAGGCCTGCGCGTGCTCGACATCGGCTGTGGCGGCGGGCTTTTGTCCGAACCCATGGCGCGCATGGGTGCGGATGTGGTGGGCGCCGATCCTTCCGAAAAGAACATCGGCATCGCCTCCACGCATGCGCGGGAAAACAATGTCAGTGTCGATTACCGCGCCGTGACGGCAGAGCAGCTTTTCGAAGCGGGCGAGACCTTCGACATCATCCTCAACATGGAAGTGGTGGAGCATGTGGCCGATGTCGATCTGTTCGTCGGCACCTGCGCCAAGATGGTGCGCCCCGGCGGCCTGATGTTTGCCGCCACCATCAATCGCACGCTCAAAGCGCGTGCGCTGGCAATCTTTGCCGCCGAAAACGTGCTGCGCTGGCTGCCGCGCGGTACGCACCAATATGAAAAGCTGGTGCGCCCGGACGAACTGGAAACGCCAATCGTTGCCAACGGCATGCACATTATCCACCGCACCGGCGTATTCTACAACGTGTTACAGGACCGATGGAACCTGTCGCCGGATATGGACGTGAACTACATGGTGCTGGCGAAACGTCCGGCCTGACGCGTCAATTCACATCATCGGGCAGAACGGGGAGTGGCGCGACGGCGATGCCCTCCTCGATCAGCGCCTTGGCTTCCTGAGGAGATGCCTGGCCGATGATGCCGCGCTCTTCCGTCTCGCCATAGTGGATCTTGCGCGCTTCCTCGAAAAATTTATCGCCGACATCGTCCGCATTGGCGCGAATGCTAGCGAGCGTTTCCTTGATTTTCGCGAAGGCCTGTTTCTGCGCCGCATCCATGGCGAGCGTGCGCGTGGCTTCGCGTTCGCGTGCGGTGGAAACGGATGGTGCCATCAGCATCTTGCCGACGTTGGGTGAACCGCAGACCGGGCAGGTGATCAATCCGCGCTCGAGCTGCGCATCGAAATCGGCGCTGCCGGAAAACCAGCCCTCGAATTCATGGGCTTTTTCGCAATTGAGCGCGTAGCGGATCACTGCGAGGGCACCCCGAGAACGACGGTGTTTTTGACCGTGTCCATATGGAACTCGCGGGCATTCTTGAGGTTGGGGATTTTGCCGCGCGCGCCTGTGACGGCGGCTGGATCGATATCGGCAAGCACGATCTGCTCGCCCTCCCCGCCTGCACTTGCCAGCACATTGCCCCAGGGATCGATGATCATGGAATGACCGTAGGTTTCGCGGCCGTCCTCATGCGTGCCGCCTTGGGCGGCGGCAATGACGAAGGCACCGTTTTCGATGGCGCGCGCCCGCAACAGGATTTCCCAATGGGCCTCGCCGGTCTGCTTGGTGAAGGCGGCGGGGACGGTGAGAACCTCGGCACCGGCCATGGCTTCTGCGCGGAACAGCGCAGGAAAACGGACATCGTAGCAGATGGCAAAGCCGAATTTAGCGAGCGGCAGGTCTGCGACGCGCGCTTGCGTGCCGGGCTCGTAGGCGGAGCTTTCGCGCCAGCTTTCGCCATTGTCGAGATCGACATCGAACATATGGATCTTGTCATAGGTGCAGATGCGCTCGCCATCAGGGGCAAACAGGAAGCCGCGATTGGCGATCTTGCCATCGGTGCGGGCAATGGCCGTGGAGCCGACATGGACGTAGATGCCGAGTTCACGCGCAAGCTTGCCCGCCGTCAGGACGACGATGTCGCCCTTCTCGTCTTTGAGCCAGGCACGCAGGGCATCGCGATCCTTCTGGATCGCACCGGTCATCTCCGGTGTCTGCACATAGACCGCGCCCTGCTGTGCCGCATCACGAATAAGGCGTTCCATATTTTCGGCATTGGTCTTGGGGTCTACGCCCGAGCACATCTGGATTGCGGCTGCCTTGAAGCTCATTTCGTCTTGTCCCTATCTCGTCTTTGTCTTCAAACGTCGTCGCGGTCTCAAGCGGCCAGAAGCGGGTCCAGCTTGCCATCGCGGTCGAGCGCGTGGAGGTCATCGCAGCCGCCGACATGGTTTTCGCCGATGAAGATTTGCGGAAAGGTATTGCGGCCGGATTTGTCGATCATCTCCTGACGATAGTCTGGATTTGTGGTCGCATTGTATTCGGTGAAATCCACGCCCTTGCTGTCCAGAAGGGACTTGGCGCGGGCGCAAAAGCCGCAGAAATCGCGTGTGTAGATCGTGACGGATGCCATTGTTCTCAAACCCTTGCCATATCGAGGAAATCAAATTCGTGAGGTGTCATATAGGACCGGAAATCGCCATTGCAAAGGTCAAAACGGTCACATCCGAGGCACCTGCCTTTTTGAGGCGGCGGGCGGCGGCGGCAACCGTGGCGCCGGTGGTGTAGACATCGTCCACCAGAACCACGCGCTTGCCGATGATGTCGGCCTCTCGGCCCGGCGCAATGGCAAAGGCACCGCGCACGTTCTGTTTGCGCGCCCGTGCCGACAGCCCGACCTGCCGGCTGGTGGGTTTGATGCGCACCAGCGTGGAGGCGAGAAACGGCTTGTTCGATAGGACAGACAGGTGGCGGGCAAGTTCGGCGGACTGGTTGAAGCGGCGCGCCAGAAAACGGCGCCGATGCAAGGGAACGGGCACGATGCAATCGCATGCCGCGACCGTGCCATCACTTGCCCGCAGCATCCATGATGCCATGAGGTGGGCAAGGTCAGTCCTGTCGAGATATTTCAGTTGATGAACGAGCCGTCTGGCGGGGCCATCATGGACGGCGGCGGCGCGCAGGCGGGCAAAGGGTGGCGGTTCGGCGATGGCTTCGGCACTGAGAATGCCCGGTCCATGATCTCGTGCAAAGGGAATGCCCAGAACTTCGCAATAGGGCCGCTCGATGAACTGCACACCCGCCCAGCATTCGACGCACAGCGCGCCGCCCGATGTCGTCTTGCGCCCGCATCCGACGCAGGACGGCGGATAGACGACATCGGCCACCGCAGGCCATATAGCGCGCAGCATCGCTACGCCAGCATCGCTCGAAAATGGCTTTTCCCTTGGGATCATGAGGTTGACAATAGGCGCGAACGGGTGCCTTTGCGACAGCAAAGTTTGGATGGATGACGGCATGGATATTGTTTTCGACGCGGCGCTGATCGAGCAGAACCGCAAGCGCGCCTTGCGTTCCAGAGACGACAAAGCCCTGTTTCTGCTGGATATCGCCGCAGAGGAGATCGCCGACCGCATTGCCATCGTTGAGCGACACTTCGACAGCGCCGTCGAACTGCATGGTGCGACGGGCATAACGGCGCAGCGCATCAAGGAGACCGGCAAAGTCGGCACTGTTACACGTGTGGACATCGATGCGGCTTTCGCAACGAACAACGAACCGCTTGAGATCGCACCCATCGAGCACCTGCCGCTTGAACCATCATCCGCCAATCTGATCGTTTCGCCGCTCAGCCTGCACCTGACCAATGATACGCCCGGCACACTGATCCAAATTCGCCGCGCATTGAAGCCCGACGGTCTGTTCATGGCCGCCATTCCCGGTGCTGGCACCTTGCAGGAGTTGCGCGACGTGCTGCTATCCACGGAAGCGGAATTGAGCGGTGGGGCAAGCCCGCGCGTCATTCCCTTTGCCGATGTTCGCGATGTCGGCGCCCTGTTGCAACGGGCGGGCTTTGCGCTGCCGGTAACGGACACGGAAACCTATACGGTGCGCTACGATTCGATTTTGCCGCTGATGCGCGATCTCAGGGCCATGGGGATGTCCAACCCGCTGGCGGGGCGAAGCCGAAAACCGCTGAACCGCCGGTTCTTCATGCGTGCGGCCGAACTCTATGCCGAAAAATACAGCGATCCCGATGGTCGCATCCGCGCGACGTTCTCGATCATCTATGTCTCGGGATGGGCGCCGCATGAGAGCCAGCAGAAGCCGTTGAAACCCGGCTCTGCCAAGGTGCGTCTGGCCGACGCGCTGAAGACGGCCGAAATAAAGCTACCGTCGAAGGACGAATGAAACGACGCGCTCAGGCCATGGCGTTGGTGAAGGTATCGGCCAAGAACTGAAAGATCGCATTGATATTGGTGCCGATGGCTTGCATGCCCAGAATGACAGCCGTCGAAATGAGCGCGACGATGAGGCCGTATTCGATGACGGTCGCGCCTTGCTGATCCGCGTAGAGCGCGACGAGCTTTTGCACCACAAACTCCGCCCTGCCTGCCATTCGTACACCCTTCAAACCGCCGGTATATTCAATGGGGTGAATGTTAGCGCAATTGTATGTCCAATTGGTTACGGCTTGCGTGCAATGCCGCTCACAGGGGCAGCGAGCCCTGCCTACGGCTCAAAACAATCAATCATCTGACAAATATAACAATGATTGATATTCATCAAAATTCATCATATGTATTTCTGCACATACATCTGTCTTTAACGCCGAGCGATCCTTAATATGCGTCAAATTGGAAAAGAGCGTCCGAAAAACGGAGCCTCGCTCGTCAGCCAGCTCAGCGGCATTCTGCGTGACGTAATCGCCTCTGGGCGATACGGCCCTGGCGACAGACTGCCCAGTGAGATCGAGTTGACCGAGGAGCACGGCGTTAGCCGCACGGTTGTGCGCGAGGCGGTCGCTGCCTTGCGCCATGACGGGCTTGTTGAGGTGCGCCAAGGGGCTGGCATCTTCGTTTTGAAGACGGACAAGGGTACACGCCCCACCATCAGCGTGGATAAGGCGAGACTCTCTTCGGATCTCGAAGTGTTGGAAATTCGCACCCCGCTGGAAATCGAGGCTGCGGGGCTTGCTGCACTTCGCAGGTCGCCGTCTCAGGAAGAGGCGATTTTCGAGTGCCACGCCAAAGTGCTGGACTGTCTCGAGAACAACCAGTCCATCCGCGAGGCGGATCTGGCGCTGCATTTTGCGATTGCGGCGGCGACCAACAATCCGCTGTTTACGCAGTTTCTGGAGCTGCATGGACCCGCGGCCATCCCGCAATCCCGCTTCGTTCCCAAGCAGCAAGAGGTCGACCAGACCGCCTATCGACGCCTGATCCACAGGGAACATGAGGCGATCATCGTTGCGATTTCAGACCGGGACGAGCAGGCGGCAAAGCTGGCCATGCAGGAGCATCTGCGCGGCAGCCAGCTTCGCTACCGCGAGATGATGCGCGATCTGCGCGGTATCGCCGCTAACTAGGACACGTCCGCGCCCCAGACCTCGAATTGGGTAAGCGCCGGAAAAGGCGATGGATCGCCAGCCTTTTTCAGGTCGTGCAGGCGCACCCATTCCACCGTGCGCGGCGGCATGGCGAAGGCTTGAGCGGCACCGGATTTGACCAAGGGGACCGTCAGCACGTGGCCATCTGAAAAGGTCATGCTGGCCTCATTCCACCAGGCATCATGGGGAAAATCTGCCCTGAGATACAACGTGATCTGATCAATCCGCACGGGACGCCCGAACGCCAAAGTGAGCGTTGCCGCCGGGTCCTGATTGATGCCCCAGCTGGTATAGGGCCAGAAGCCGTGATCCGTATTGGCCTTTTCACCATCGATGGCATTGCGGGCGGCAAAGACGGCCTCGCCGCGCGTTTCCACATTGGCTTTCGCATGGGGAAAGAGCGTCGTGTTGTCGTGATGATCGAAGGGATTGAAGGCGAGGTTTCGACGTATCGAAGCCTCATCTGGGTGAACGCGACAGGCGGATATGCGGTGGAGGTTACCCAGGAAAGCCTGTGGCGGATAGGTCTTGCGTGTGAGTCCGAAGGGGACAGGAAGGGAGAAATTCGTGCCCGCCAGGAAGACACGGGCGGGCGGGATGCCGGCATCGAGACTGAGATCGATATGGCCTGATTCTGCCGCTTCGACCACGATCCTGTCACCTTCAGTATATTCGCTGCGATAGACCAGAAAAACTTCGTCGTCGGAACTCGCTTGCGACAGGACCGTGCCAGCGGCGTTGATGACTTTCAGTGTGAGCTTCATCGGCATTCTCCCTTAGCGGATGACGAGGCGAAGGCGTTTGCCTTGGAGCGGAATGAGGGTGCGGTGGATGGCGTTCGGCCATGACTGGCGCAAGCGCGGATCATCGATCTCGATCGTTTCGATAGTGGGCACCGCCGCACCTTCGATATCGATGGAACCGAGGTCACCCAGAACCAGCGCGTCGCCAGCAATGCGGGGCTTTTCGACCGTCATGAGCGACAGAACGGCATCACGCTCGCCTTCATGATTATCGATAATTTCGACATACTGACCACGGACAAGCCTGATGGTTCTGGTGTAGCTTTGCACACCCGCCGCCGGCGGATAGGCATCGGCGAGATCAAGAGAGATTTCGGCATGCTGTTCGGTGAAATCGACACGGAAATCGCGGGCCGCGAAGGCTTCGCCATCCATTTGCATCATGCCACCGAAACTCGGCAGGTTGTGGAAGGCCGATTGCATGGTCCAGATGTCGTAACGCTGCGGCGAAAAGGTTTTGGCCGTGTAGGTCTCGACGCCGACATCGATGAGGAAGGGACGCCCATGCTTGTACAGCGTGATGCTGCCGACATCATTGTGGTTATGGCTTTCGCCATTGTTGCCGCCTTTGACGGCGAGATCGAAGATATCATCGCGGGCGATGGCGAGTTCTATGCCGGGGTAGAACATATCGACTTTGGCGGGTGGCGGGAGAGATGCCTCGGACAGTTCCTGCTCTGACAGAACCGCTTGTACGCGATACCAGAGGTTCCACTCATCCTGCATCAAGCGCTTGGACGAACGCTGCCAGCAATCTACGGCGAAGACCTGAAGCGCAGGGGATGCGATGGTTTTGCCGACGAGATACTCACGCAGGCCACTCGTCTCGAACCGGGCGGGGGCGTCTGCGAAGTTGAAGAACTGGTCATCGGCGACATTCATATGCCGGATGAATTCGGCCATATTGCGCAGCTTCTTTTCGCGCAGCAGGGGGCCGGTCACGCCGGGAGCCGACTCCTCCAGAACCGCGAGCCCCGTGAACATGCAAAGTGTCGCATGGCCGTAATAGAGTGCGCCCTCTTCACAGGCCCCGTCCTCCGCATAGTCCTTCTGGAAGGCATCGAGGCTCTTAAAGGCTTGCTCGGCAACGGCGCGGCGGGTCGGTTGATCGGTGGGCTGCAGGAATGTGGATAGGAGGACGTTCTGCGTGATCCACGCCGTCCAGTTGTTCATCCGCTCATCGCCATTGCCCATCCACCAGAAGTGGTGCGAGAGGTAGGGCCGGGTGATGCGCTGGTCGATTTCGCTGGAAATCCGCGCGACAAGGGTGGCGTCCAGTTGGGGGGCGAACAGGTGCGAGACCAGCGCCAGATTGGCCGCCGTCTCGGCTGCGAAGAGATCGATCACCGGGTTTTGCGGATCGGGAAGTGGGGTGCGCGAACCGCCACGGACATGGGAATTATGCGCGGGCAGCTGCCAGCCGCTTTCCTCGCAGATGAGCCATAGGCCGTTGGCGATCTCGGCTAAGAAACGCCCCTCGCCTTCGATGCATTCTCCCAGAACCAGCGCGTTCAGCTTGAGGCGGCGCGCAAAATAGAGCGCTTCGAAGCGCGAGCGGTTGCCGTTCTGGGTATATTCCATGTAGTCGCTGGCGAGGATGATGGACCATGACTCACCAAGCGCCTTCACGGCAGCATCGATCAGCTCTGCGCGGCTGGTCTGCGATGCGGAGCAGCGGATGCGTTCAGCCGTGACAGCGGCTGCAAAATCACCCAGCCTGCCCGGCAGGAGCGCTATCAACTCTGCAAACACGCCCTGACCTCCCGCGCGTTCGATATTCGTTAGCAAGGTTCCTATCATACGTCTTTTCGAATCTCCAGAGAATTTGTCTGACTTTAAGTGAGGTTGTTTGACCAATGCGAATTTTGTGCTATCAAAACGGCAGGAGGCATCAGGTGAAAATCTGATGGCAGGAGATGTTGCAGCGGTCTGCGCCGGTCATGACGACGGCTGGCCGACAATGGGAGGAATGCCGTGGCCATTGTGACCGCGTCCGACACACAGGCGGCCCCATACCGCAAGAAAAAGGTGCGGATCGTTTCCAAGAGACGACGCCGGATCGAAAATGCGCTGATCGCCTATTCCTTCATTGCCCCGAATTTTCTCGGCTTTGCCATCTTCACGCTCGGCCCCATTCTTTTCGCCTTTGCGCTCGCCTTCATGCATTGGGATGGCTCCAATGCCATGAGCTTTGCGGGACTGGATAATTTCTGGCGCTTGTTCGAAGACAAGGCGTTCATCTCCGCCTTCTGGAATACGATCGTCTATACCGTCGTGTCCGTGCCTGCGACGCTGGCCTGCGCGCTGGGACTGGCCGTCCTTCTCAACCAGAAAATTCTCGGTCGCGATTTCTTTCGCACCGCGATGTTCTTTCCCTATGTTGCGTCGCTGGTGGCGGTGGCCGTCGTCTGGAACATGATTTTCAACCCCGAAATGGGGCCGGTCAACATGCTGCTCTATACGCTGGGCATGGACCCCGCCGATATGCCCGGCTGGGCGGCGGACCGGCACTGGGCAATGGTCACCGTCATTCTCTTCGGCATCTGGAAGAGCATGGGTTACTACATGGTGATCTATCTGGCCGGGCTTCAGGGCATCAATTCCGAGCTTTACGAAGCGGCCGGTCTGGATGGCGCCAATGCCTGGCAGAAGTTCATCCACGTCACGCTGCCGCAACTGGCACCGACGACGTTTTTCGTCACTGTCATGCTGACCATTCAGTCGTTCAAGGTGTTCGATCAGGTCTACATGATCACGCAGGGCGGACCCGGCACCTCCACGCTCGTTCTGGTCTACCACATCTATAACGAAGCCTTTATTTCCTGGGATCTCGGCTATTCCAGCATGATTGCGCTCGTTCTGTTCTTCCTCGTGCTGGCCGTGACGGTCGTCCAGTTCAAACGGCAGCGGGAGGACTGAGGCGATGCGCATCATGGGCCGGAAAGTGACCGTTGGAACGATTGCCGTCTATGCCACGGTCATCGCGATCACCATCGTCATGCTGTTGCCGTTTGCGTGGATGCTGTCGGCATCGCTCAAGCTCAGCCGCGATGTCTTCGCCTTTCCCATCGAATGGATACCGGCACAGCCGCGCTGGGAAAACTACACGGAGATATGGACGAAGATACCGCTGGCGCTGTTCATTTATAACACGTCCAAGCTGACGATCATCGTCACGATCATGCAGTTGCTGACATCGAGTTTTGCGGCATACGCATTTGCCAAGCTGCACTTTCCCTACAAGAACACGCTTTTTTTAGGCTACATCGCCACCATCGCCATGCCGTGGCAGGTCTATATGGTGCCGCAGTTCCTGCTGATGCGCGAATTCGGCCTCAACAACACCCATCTGGCGCTGATCCTGTTGCAGGCTTTCACCGCGTTTGGCGTGTTTCTGATGCGCCAGTTCTATATGTCGATCCCCAACGAGTTGTGCGAGGCAGCCCGCATTGATGGCATGAACGAATACCAGATCTGGGCGAAGATCATGCTGCCGCTATCCAAGCCCGCGCTCTCGACGCTGACGATCTTCACCTTCGTCACGACTTGGAACGACTTTCTGGGGCCAATGATCTATCTGACGAAAACGGAACTGAAGACCATCCAGATCGGGCTTCGCATGTTCATTTCGCAATATTCGGCGGAATACGGACTGATCATGGCCGCGTCAGTGGTGGCGCTGATCCCGGTTCTCATCGTTTTTCTGGCGCTGCAACGCTTCTTCGTCGAAGGCGTCGCTTCCTCGGGGATCAAGGGTTGATATCATGCTGAATTTTACCGACACCCAACCGAACCCGATTACCTCTGCCGAAATCGATGCGGCGATGGCAACGGCTGTCGAACAGGTGCGGCGCAACCTGCCGGAGTTTACCTACAAGGCACAGAACCATTCCAGCGTCGGCAATTTTTATCCAGCCGTTGCCAACGACCAATGGACCGCCGGTTTCTGGCCGGGGCAGATCTGGCTCGCCTTCGAGCATACGGGTGATAAGGTTTTTCAACACGCCGCGCAGATACAGGTGCAGAGCTTTCTGCACCGGATCGAAAACCGCATCGAGACCGACCATCACGATATGGGCTTTCTCTATTCGCCCTCCTGCATCGCTGCGTGGAAATTGGTGGAGGATGAGGATGGCAAACGTGCAGCCCTGATGGCTGCCGACCAATTGATGGAGCGGTTTCAGCCCGTAGGCCAGTTCATTCAGGCATGGGGCCGCAAAGGCAATCCGAATGAATATCGGTATATCATCGACTGCCTGTTGAACCTGCCGCTGCTCTACTGGGCCGCTGAGCAGACGGGTCGCGAGGATTACCGCGATATTGCACTAGCGCACGCCCGCACCACGCTTGCGCACTCCGTTCGGGCGGACGATTCCACCTATCACACGTTCTATATGGACCCGGAGACCGGCGCGCCGGTACGGGGTGTGACGAAGCAGGGTTATAGCGACGAGAGCTATTGGGCGCGCGGACAGGCCTGGGGCGTTGCCGGAATGGCGTTTTCTTATCGCTACGAGCGCCTGCCCGCCTATCGCGACGCTTTCGAGCGGCTGCTGACCTTTTATCTGAAGCGACTGCCGCCCGATCTCGTGCCCTATTGGGACCTCGTCTTTACGGAGAAAGACGGCGAGCCGCGTGACAGTTCGGCAGCGGCCATTGTTGCCTGCGGCCTGTTGGAAATGGCCGATCTGGAGGAGGCTGAGAAGGCCGAGCAGTATCGCGACCTCGCGCGACGCATGGTGAAAAGCCTTGTCGATTCCTACTCGGTCAAGGACCCCACGGTTTCTAACGGGCAGCTTCTGCACGGCACCTATTCGAAGAAAACGCAGCACAACACCTGCCGCGGCGAAGGCGTCGATGAGTGCGTGTCCTGGGGCGATTATTATTATCTGGAAGCACTGACGCGATTGTCGCGCAACTGGGCATCCTACTGGTGAGCGCGTGAGGACGATATGGCAAGTATTTCGCTGAAAAAACTCAACAAGACCTTTGGTGCGCTCAAGGTCGTCCACGATATCGATCTGGAGATTGCCGACAAGGAATTTATCATTCTGGTCGGCCCATCCGGCTGCGGCAAATCCACGACGTTGCGCATGATTGCCGGGCTGGAGGAAATCTCCGGCGGCGAACTTCGCATCGGCGAGGACGTGATGAATGACGTGCCCTCCAAAGACCGCGACATCGCCATGGTGTTCCAGAATTATGCGCTCTATCCGCATATGACCGTTTACAAGAACATGGCATTCGGGTTGCAACTGAGAAAGGCACCGCGCGACTTCATCGATGAAAAAGTGAAGGAAGCCGCCAATATTCTCGACATCACCCACCTGTTGAACCGTAAACCGAAAGCGCTTTCCGGTGGGCAGCGGCAGCGTGTGGCGCTGGGCCGCGCGATGGTGCGAAACCCCGAAGTCTTTCTTCTCGACGAGCCGCTCTCCAACCTCGACGCCAAGCTTCGCGGCACGATGCGGGCTGAGATCAGCAAGCTCCACAAGCGGCTGAACGCGACCTTCATCTATGTGACGCACGACCAGATCGAAGCGATGACGATGGCCGACCGTATCGTGGTGATGAAGGACGGCCACATTCACCAGGTGGATACGCCGCAGCAGCTTTATGACCGGCCTATCAATATGTTCGTTGCCGGTTTCATCGGCGCGCCGCAAATGAACATGCTGCCGGTGACCTTGAAGCGCGACGGTGAGCGTTTCACCGCCGTGTTCGATGGCACGCCGATGCCTTTGCCTGCCAGCATCGATATTGAGCGGCTGCGCCCTTACGAGAACAAGGATGTTATTCTCGGCATTCGCCCGGAGAATTTTCACGAGTTTGCACCTGCTGACATCGACGCGGCCAATACCGTGCCATTCAATGCCACGCTGGAACTGGCCGAGCCGATGGGATCGGAGGTTCACCTCAATCTCGTTGCAAGCGGAAAGGCGCTGATCGCGCGCGTGTCTCCACGCTTCAAGGGCAGACTGGGCGACGATATCACCCTCATTGCCGACCTGACTGGCGCGCAGGTGTTCGACCCGGAAACGGAACGCTCCATTCTCTACTAACCCGCTGGGAGGCGCATGATGCAATGGCTTGAAGGACTGTGGACAAGGGAGGGAGCCGGGATCGACAAGGATGCCCCGCGTCCCACCGGCCTTGCCCTGTTCTTCGACATTCTGAAACGCGAATGGTGGGAGCTGGTGAAGCTCAATTTGCTGTTCCTGATCGCCAGCCTGCCATTGGTCACGATTCCTGCGGCGACGTTCGCCATGGCGCGAGTGTCCCGCTCCATCGTATCGGATGAAAACACCTATCTGCTGCGCGATTTTGTTGAGGCGTTTCAGCGCTATGCGGTGCGTGGAACGGTGCTGATGGTGGCCTGTGCCGCCATACTAGCCGCCAGCACCTATGCCGTTATCACCTACGCAAAGGCGATGCCGGATGGGCTGATCTACAGCCTGCCCTTGGCGATCAGCATTGTCATGACGCTGTTTGTCAGCCTCTTATCCGCCTATGCCATCGTGCTGACAGTGACACGCGATCTGCCACTTTCCAGCCTGTTTCGGCAAGCGGCATTGCTGGCGCTGGTGAAGCCGCTGCCGATGTTGGCGGCCTTTGCTTTCGTCGTAGCGCTATGGCTTGCGCATATCCTGTTTTATCCGGTGTCAGTGTTCATGCCTGCCACCATTAATTTCTCGCTTGGCATCTTCGCTATCTGCTTTGCAGCACGGCATATCGAGACCTTTGACCTCAAAGGGACGCGCTACCGATAAGATCAATAAACTACACACAGTCCGGGAGGAAACCGACTATGGAATTCAACACGACACGACGAGCCTTCGCTTTGGCCACCGCAGGCATTGGCCTTGCCATGAGCATGGGAGGAGCGGCGTTTGCGCAAAGCGATGCGCCGGTGACGCTCAAATGGGCGCTGTGGGATCTCGACAAGGGTGCCTACTTTAAACCGCTGATGGATGCTTACAAAGCCAAGCATCCCAATGTGAGTTTCGAGCCTGTCGATCTCGGGTCGCAGGACTACACGCAGATGATTTCGACGCAATTGACTGGCGGCTCCAAAGACATCGATATCGTCACCATCAAGGATGTTCCTGGCTATGCCAACCTAGTGCGTGCTGGCAACATCACCGATCTCAGCAGCTATATGAAGGACCAGAAGATCGACCCGGCAGGCTACGGCGGGCTAATCGAGGAGCTAAGCGTGGATGGCAAGATTTACGCGCTGCCGTTCCGCTCCGATTTCTGGATCGTCTATTACAACAAGGACGTTTTTGATAAGGCAGGCGTCCCCTACCCCACCAATGATATGACATGGGCGCAGTTCGATGAGATCGCCACCAAGCTCAAGGGCGGCATGGGCCAGAACCGCGTTTACGGCGCTCTGCTGCACACATGGCGCTCCACGGTGCAACTGCCCGGCATTCAGGACGGCAAGCAGACGCTGGTCGATGGCAACTACGAGTTTCTGAAGCCGTGGTATGAACGGGCGCTTGCCCTGCAAAAAAGCGGCGCAATCCCGTCCTATGCATCGCTGAAAACCTCCAACACCCATTATTCCGCGCTGTTCTTCAACGGCACCATTGGCATGATGCCAATGGGAACGTGGTTCATGGGCACACAGATCGCCAAGGTGAAATCGGGCGAATCCAAGAGCGCCAATTGGGGTATCGTCAAGTTTCCGCACCCCGATGGCGTAGAGGCAGGCACAACGGCGGCGCAGATTTCCGGCCTGTCGGTGAACTCCAATTCGGCGCACAAGGAAGCGGCGCTTGATTTCATCAAGTTCGTGACCGGGCCTGAAGGCGCTGCCATCGTCGCCTCCACCGGCACCTTCCCGGCGCTGAGATCGGATACGGTTGCGCAGACCATTGCAGCTCTTCCCGGCTTTCCGCAGGACCAGAACAGCAAGGATGCGCTGAAAGCCGGTAAGGCCTATCTGGAAATGGCCGTCAATCCGAATGCTGCTCGCATCGAGGTCGTGCTGAACCGCGTCCATGATGCGCTGATGACAGACAACATCTCCATCGATGACGGCATCAAGGACATGGACGACGGGGTCAAAGCCATCAAGTAAGCGCCAGGCGGTCGCAGGTCTCTTGCGACCGCCTCTCTTTATAATCCAGTTTTGGAAGACATGCCGTGCATCACGATAGCGCTAGGGACAACCCGCTTTTCAACAATCCACTGCTGACCAGAGACGATCTTGCTAAAGCGGTCATGGATTTGTTCAACCCGCTTCTTCCGTATTTTTCCGAAGGTGGGGCGCGGGTCCGGCTGAGTGCTACTGGCGCGATCTTCGATTATCCGGCAGCGGAGCTGGAAGGGTTTGCACGCCCGCTTTGGGGCATCGTTCCGCTGGCGGCTGGCGGCTATGACTTCCCGCATTGGGACTTGTACCGGCGCGGTCTGGCTAACGGCACCAACCCGGATCATGCCGAATATTGGGGCGATGTCTCGGACCGCAATCAGCGGCTTGTGGAGCTAGCGGCCATCGGTTTTGCACTGGCCATGGTGCCTGAGCACATCTGGGAACCGTTGAGTGAAGCCGACAAGGAGATCGTTGCCGCCTACCTGCTTGCGGCGCGCGAACGGGAATTCGTCGATAATAACTGGAAGTTCTTCCGCGTTCTGATCGATCTCGGTCTGGAGCGCGTGGGCGTTGCTTTCGACACATCCAAGACACACGCCTATCTCGACGAGCTCGAGGCCTTCGACATTGGCGATGGCTGGTACCGCGATGGGCCGGTGCGGCGGGTGGACCACTACGTTCCCTTCGCCATGCATTTCTATGGGCTGATCTATACGGTGCTCGCCAAGGGCGACGATGCGCGCAAAGCCCGGCTGCTTCAGCGCTCCAAACGCTTCGCCAGCGATATCCGCCACTGGTTCGGACCGGATGGTGCTTCGCTCGCCTTTGGGCGCAGCCAGACCTATCGTTTCGCGGCGGGCGGTTTCTGGGGTGGGCTTGCCTTTGCCGATCTTGAGGCGCTGCCGTGGTCTCAGGTCAAAGGCTATTATATGCGCCACATCCGTTGGTGGGCGAAGCTGCCGATCTGTGATCGCGACGGCGTTTTATCCATCGGTTACGGCTATCCCAACCTGTTGATGGGCGAGAGTTATAACTCTCCCTGCTCTCCCTATTGGGCGCTGAAGTTCTTCCTGCCACTGGCACTACCGGGCGACCATGCATTCTGGGCTGCGGAAGAAGCAGAACCTGAAACATTCGCCGAGCCTGTGCCCTTGCCGAAACCCGGCATGGTCGCTTTCCACACGCCGGGCAATGTCGTCGTTCTCTCTTCGGGCCAGCAGCATGACAAGATGCGCGGTGCGCAGGAGAAATATTCGAAATTCGTCTATTCGACGCGCTACGCATTCAACATCGAGGCAGACGACCGGCATTTTGCGGCGGCCAGCTTCGATGGGATGTTGGGGCTATCGGACGACGGCGTGCACTTCCGCACCCGCGAGACGATGGAAGAGGCTTTAATTGCGGGCGATTACCTGTATTCCCGTTGGCGGCCATGGCGGGATGTGGTGGTGGAGACGTGGCTCGTGCCGCACAATCCTTGGTATATCAGGGTTCACCGCATCATCACGCCACATGCGCTGGACACCTCCGAAGGCGGGTTTGCCATCGAGCGGGCCGATTTTAACCGCGACACCAGCGAGACTGGCAACGGTCGCGGCGTCTGCTTCGGCCAGCAAGATATAAGCGCGATTGTCGACCTGTCGCCTGGTAAGGTGCGTGATGGCATAGCGCATCAGGCGATTGCCAACACCAACCTCATCCATGCCCGAACGCTGGTGCCTCAACTGCGTGGCACAATCGCCGCTGGTGAGACGATTCTGATGACGGCGGCCATGGGATTGCCTGTCGGGGAGGAAACGACAGCGGCGTTGGCCGATATCCCGCATGCGCCTGATCTTGCCGCGTTGGAAAAGCTTTTCAGCCGCGAGGGTAAACGCGTGGATGCATTTGCGATTTAAACCTAGTCGCTGATCAGCCGGTAGCCGACACCGGGTTCTGTTTGGACAATTTTCGGCTGCGCCGGGTCGCGCTCGATCTTCTGGCGAAGCTGACCGATGAAAACGCGCAGATAATGCAGGTCTTCTTCGTGCGCCGGGCCCCAGACCGAAGTGAGCAATGTGCGGTGGGTGACGACGCGGCCTGCGTGGTGGGCCAGCAGGGTCAACAGGTCGTATTCCTTCGGCGTCAGGCGGATGGGCAGATCGTTTCGCGACACGATGCGCTTGATCACGTCGATGACAAGACCATCGGCATGGACGAGCGACGGTGCCTTGCCTGCATTTGCCCGGTGGCGCATGGCAGTTCTGATGCGGGCGGTGAGTTCGCCGATGCCGAAGGGTTTTTCGATGTAATCGTCGGCACCCAGATCGAGCGCTGCAATCTTTTCCACCTCACGATCGCGCGCGGACAGGATGATGATGGGGATGGTGGACCAGCCGCGAAGGCTTGTGATGACATCCTTGCCGTCCATATCCGGCAGGCCGAGGTCGAGAATGACGGCATCGGGGGCTGCCGTTGCCACCGCTTTCAGCGCATCCGCACCATTTTCAGCCTCGATGACATCGTAACCCGCAGCAAAGAGTGCGGGGCGCAGGAAACGCCGGATCTGAGGTTCGTCATCAACGACGAGAATGCGGGCTAGTGTCATGGTGATCCCAAAGTCTGGTCTTTCTCCTCTACCGGGAAACGCATGACAATACGAGTGCCTCTCTTTCTGACCGCCGGGCTTTCAGCATGAATGCGCCCGCCCAGCGCCTCCACGAACCCACGGGCAATGGAGAGGCCGAGCCCCGTGCCGGGCGAGCGGCCATCGGTCTTGGAGCGGCGATAGAATTTTTCGAAGATGCGGTCGAGATCGACGGTGGGGATGCCTTTGCCCAGATCGGTGACTGACAGAACAAGTTCTTTTCCGTCCCTTCGGGCATAGATGTTGACAGGCTCCCCGCCACCATATTTTGCGGCATTGTCGAGAAGGTTGAACAGGACCTGTTCCAGAAGCACGCTGTCTCCGCGCAACAGCGGCAAGTCCGTGGCAATCCCGGTTTCGAAGGTGTGAGCTGGGAAATATTTGCGGGCGCGCTCCGTCGCGGACCGCACGACATCGCTGACGTCAACCCATTCGCGTTTGGCTTGGAGAGTGCCGGTGGAAATCCGCGTCATGTCCAGGAGATTGGCGACGAAACGGCTCAGCCTCGCCCCCTCCTCCTCGATGGATTGCAGGAGATCATCGCGGCTTTCCGGCGTCATGCGTTCGCCCAGCTCGCGCAGGCTGGTGACGGCGCCGGTGATGGTGGCCAGTGGCGTGCGCAGGTCATGCGAGATGGAGGATAGCAACGCCTCGCGGTATCGTTCGCTTTCCAGTCGCACGACCTGTTTGGCGCTTTCCGACGACAGGCGGGCGCGGTCGATGGCCGTGGCCGTCTGATCGATGATGGCGGAAAACATGCGTTCAGCGTTGGAATCCAGCGCTTCATCGCCAACCTCATAGCCGCAGACACCGACTACGCCGTGCGGAGTCGTCAGTGGCCGGAACTGGAAACGGCAATTGGGCAGTGTACCGGTGCCTGCGCCTGCCGGTTCCTTGCGAGTGTTGGCCCAGCGTGCGGCGGCAATTTCGGAAATGCCAAGCTCGGTGTCCGGCGGCCATGCGGCGGCGGTTTCCAGCGTGTCACCATTGGGGCGCAGGAAGACGATGTTGCGGTTGATACCCGCATGCAGTTGCGTAACGGACGCCCACAGCACCTCATCGACATCGACGGTGCCAGAAAGCTTGCGGGCGAAATCATAGAGCGCCTGCATGGCGGCGGCGCGCGACCGTGCTGTTTTGGCTTGCTCACGGATACGCGAGCCGAGACTGCCCGCCAGAATGGCTGCCACCACGAAGATGAAGAGCGCAAAGACCTCATGCGGCGAAGCGATGGTGAAGGTGTAGAGCGGCGGGATGAAGAAGAAATTATAGGCGAGCGCCGAGAGCAACGCTGCCATGAGGGCCGCGGCAAAACCGGCATAAATCGCGGCACTCAGAACGGCAATCAGAAACAGCAGCGAGATGTTCGGCAGGTAGACGATGCGGTCGATCAGCGCGCCGATCAAGGCGGCGGGCAGCACGCATATGAAGGCGATGCCGAAGGGCTTGGCGAGCGTGGGCAGTCGCGGCCAGACCGGTTTTTGCCTTGTACGATGCGGCGTCTTTTCATCGGCGGTGACGAGGTGAAGGCCGATGCCGCTGGTTTCCTGCGTCAAGGCATCGGCAAGGCTCGTGCGCAGCGGATTGCGCAACCATGTCCGGCAATGCGATCCGATGACGATCTGGGTTGCGTGTTCGCGCTTGGCGAGCTTCATGATCTCGGTGACGAAATCGCTGCCGGTGACGCGGCGTGTTTCGGCACCCAGCTTTTCCGCCAGACGGAAGGTATCGTCTATGCGCCGCAAATCCTCGTCGTCCATGGTCTCCCGGTCGGAATGGGAAATGTTGACGACCAGCCACGGCGCATTCAGACCCGAGGCTAGGCGGCTGGCGACACGCACCACCTTTTCCGACAGGGTGTCCGGGCCGATACAGACAAGGAGACGCTCGGCGGTGGCCCATGGACCTTCGATGGCGTTTTGGCGCAGGTAATCGATCATCTGATCGTCCACCCGGTCTGCCGTGCGGCGAAGCGCCAGTTCTCGCAGCGCCGTGAGATTGCCGAGCCGGAAGAAACGGTCTGCGGCGCGGCGCGCGCTGGCGGGCAGATAGACCTTGCCATCCTGCAGACGCGTGATCAGCTCAGCGGGGGGAAGATCGACCAGCAAGACGTCATCGGCCTTTTTCAGCACCGTGTCGGGAATTCTTTCGCGCACATTGACGCCGGTGATCTGGGCGACGAGATCGGACAGGCTTTCCAGATGCTGGATATTGAGCGCCGTCCATACGTCGATGCCCGCCTCGATGAGCTCGTCTATGTCCTGATAGCGCTTGGGATGGCGAAAGCCTTCCGGGTTGGAATGGGCCAGCTCATCGACGATGATGATGCGCGGCTTGCGGGCCAGTGCCCCATCGAGATCGAACTCCTGCAACTCCTTGCCGTGATAGGAGACCGACAGGCGCGGCAATATTTCCAGCCCCTCCAGAAGAGCAGAGGTTTCGGTGCGGCCATGGGTTTCGGCAAGCCCGACGACAACATCGGTACCATCTGCACGCAATCTCTGGGCGCGGTTCAGCATCGCATAGGTTTTGCCCACACCGGGGGCGGCGCCCAGAAAAATCGTCAGCTTGCCCCGGCGGTCTTTATCCGCCAGGGCAAGCAATGCATCGGGATCGGGACGGTTCGTCTCGTAGGGTTCGTTTATCGGCATCCGTATCAGCTCTTGAGCGCATCCAGCGCAAGGTTCAGCTCTAGCACATTCACGCGCGGTTCACCGACAATTCCAAGGGCGGCACTCTCGGTGTGCTTGAGCAGCAAATCCTGCACTTGCGGCACTGGCAACTGCCGGGCAACCGCCACACGGTTGACCTGCGCCTGGGCAAAATCCGGCGAGATATGCGGATCGAGACCGGAGCCGGACGTTGTGACTGCGTCGGCTGGAACGGCTCCCGTCACGCCCGCCGTTTTGAGCCGCTCGATATCACCGGCCACACGATCCTTCAGCTTGGCCGATGTCGTGCCGAGATTGGAGCCGGACGAGGCGGCAGCATTGTACGGGTCTGGCGAGGTTGCCGACGGGCGCGGCCAGAAGTAGCGCTCGGAGCTGAAATTCTGGCCGATGAGGACAGAGCCGACAACGGCATCACCGCGGCGGATGACGCTGCCATTGGCCTGCTGCGGCATGACGACTTGCGCAATGCCGGTGACCACGAGCGGATAGATAACCCCGGTGACGAGCGTCAAGAGAACAAGAACGACAAAGGCTGGTCTGAGAAGTTTGAGCATGATTACACCAGGTGCAGGGCCGAAACGGCGAGATCGACAATCTTGATTCCGGCAAAGGGCAGCAACAATCCACCCAGGCCGTAAATCAAGAGGTTACGACGCAACAACGCGGCAGCGCTGGATGGCCGGTAGGCGATACCTTTCAGCGCCAAGGGAATGAGCGCGATGATGATGAGGGCATTGAAGATGACAGCCGACAGGATCGCCGATTGCGGCGTCGACAGCCCCATGATGTTGAAGGCGGCGAGCGCCGGGTAGGTCGTGACGAACAAAGCCGGGATGATCGCGAAATATTTGGCGACATCGTTGGCGATGGAGAATGTCGTCAGCGAACCGCGCGTCATCAAAAGCTGCTTGCCGATTTCGACGATCTCGATGAGCTTGGTCGGGCTGGAGTCGAGGTCGACCATGTTGGCGGCTTCACGTGCGGCCTGGGTGCCGCTTTGCATGGCCACGCCCACATCGGCCTGCGCCAGAGCGGGCGCATCGTTGGTGCCATCGCCACACATGGCAATCAGGCGACCGCCCTGCTGCTCCCTACGGATATAGGCCAGCTTGTCTTCCGGCGTTGCCTCGGCCAGGAAGTCGTCGACGCCGGCTTCGGACGCGATGGCGGCGGCGGTGACCGGGTTGTCGCCGGTGACCATGACGGTGCGAATGCCCATGGCGCGAAGGGCGGCGAATCGTTCCTTGATACCGGGCTTGACCACGTCCTTCAGGTGGATGACGCCAAGCAGGCGCTTGCCGTCTGCCACGCCGAGCGGCGTGCCGCCCGATCGTGCCACGCTGTCCACCGCCTGCATGAATTCGCGCGGGGCGTCCTTGTCAGTCAGGCCGGTGAATTTCAACACGGCGTCGATCGCGCCTTTGCGCAATTGATGTGCGCCCATGTCAACGCCGGACAGGCGGGTCTGTGCGCTGAACGCAATCGTGTTATCGACCACAGCCTTTGGCGTGGCGAGACCAAACTCGCCAGTGGCAAGGGCTGCGATGGAGCGACCTTCCGGTGTTTCATCCGACAGGCTGGCCAGAAGGGCCGCCTCCGCCAGCTGATGCTGGGTGACGCCGGGTGCGGGAATGAAATCCGCCGCCATGCGGTTGCCGAAGGTGATCGTGCCGGTCTTGTCCAGAAGCAGTGTATCGACATCGCCCGCCGCTTCGACGGCACGGCCAGAGGTGGCGATGACGTTGAAGCGCACGAGACGGTCCATACCGGCAATACCGATGGCCGACAGCAACCCGCCGATGGTGGTGGGAATGAGCGTGACGAGCAGAGCTGCCAGAACCGTGACGGTCAGCACGGTGCCGGAATAGCCGGCAAGACCCCAGATGGTCACGACGACGATCAAGAAGATCAGCGTCAAGCCGGAAAGCAGGATCGACAGGGCGATCTCGTTGGGCGTCTTCTGGCGTTCAGCCCCTTCGATGAGCGCAATCATGCGATCCACAAAGCTGGCACCCTGCGGGGTGGTAATGCGGATCTTGAGCTGGTCGGACAGAACCTGTGTACCGCCCGTAACCGCCGAACGGTCACCGCCGGATTCGCGGATGACGGGCGCGGATTCACCGGTGATGGCGCTTTCGTTAACCGAAGCGACACCTTCGATGACTTCCCCATCGCCGGGGATGAGTTCGCCCGCATCGACCACGACGACATCGCCCACCGCAAGCATGGTGGCAGGAACGTCCTGCGCCACGCCATTGGCATCGAGGCGACGTGCGGTCAGATCGGAGCGGCTGCGCTTCAGGCTTTCTGCCTGGGCACGACCTCTGCCTTCGGCTACGGCCTCGGCAAAGGTGGCAAACAGCACCGTGAACCAAAGCCATGCGGCGATCTGGCCGGAGAAGCTGGCTGTGCCGTTGCCGGTGATGAGATCGCGGACGAAGATGATGGTCACCATGGCGGCCACCACTTCGGTCACGAAGATGACGGGTGTGCGGTAAAGTTGTCTCGGATCGAGCTTGACGAAGGCCTGCTTGATGGCGGGGCCGATGATGGCTGGATCGAAAAGACCAGGTTTTGCTGGCTTTTGTGACATGAAGAGTTTTCCTTTAGAAGGTCTGACCGGCCAGCATCGCGAAATGTTCGACGATGGGACCGAGCGCCAGAGCCGGGAAATATTGCAGCCCGCCGAGGATGATGATGATGCCGATGAGAAGGCCGACGAAAAGCGGGCCATCGGTGGGGAACGTACCGCTGGAGGCGGGAACACGAACCTTTGCGGCCAGCGAACCGGCAATGGCCATCACAGGGACGACATAGGCGAAACGACCCAGCAGCATGGCGAGCCCAAGCGTGGTGTTATACCACGCCGTGTTGCCGGAAAGACCGCCGAAAGCCGAGCCATTGTTGCCCGCAGCCGAGGTATAGGCATAAAGGATTTCCGAAAGTCCGTGCGGGCCTGCGGTACCGATGCTGGCAACGGCCATGGGCAGCACGGCCGACACCGCCGAAAAGCCGAGGATGGCGACAGGCAGGATGAGAACGGCCAACATGGCGCATTTCATTTCCCGTCCCTCGATCTTCTTGCCCAGGAATTCCGGTGTGCGTCCCACCATCAGGCCAGCCACGAAGACGGCCAGAAGCGCAAAGACGAGCATGCCGTAAAGGCCGGAGCCGACGCCGCCCGGCAGAATTTCGCCAAGCTGAATGAGGAACATCGGCACAAGACCACCAAGCCCGGTAAACGAACCCAGCATGCCGTTGACGCCACCGTTCGAAAGGCCTGTCGTCACGGCCGCATAGAGAGCAGTCATGGCCTGGCCGAAGCGAACTTCCTTGCCTTCCATATTGCCCTGGAGAGCATCGACACCCAGTGCGGTCAAAATGGAATTACCCGAAGCTTCCGCCCAGTAGATGACGACGACGCCTGAAACCAACAGAATGGCCATGGCTGACAGCAGCACCCAGCCCTGACGGCGGTTGCCCACCATCTGGCCAAACGTATAGATCAGCGCCGCAGAGACGCACAGCATCGCGAAGATGTTGACGTAGTTTGCGAATGCCGTCGGATTTTCAAATGGATGAGCAGCATTGGCGTTGAAGAAACCGCCACCATTGGTGCCCAATTGCTTGATGGCTTCCTGGCTTGCAACGGGGCCAAGCGAAATGACCTGTTGTGCACCTTCGAGCGTGGTTGCCGTGACACTGGCATCCAGCGTTTGCGGCACGCCGGTCCACACGAAGATGAGTGCGATGACGATGGCCAGTGGCACAAGCACATAGAGCGTGGCTCTGGTCATATCGACCCAGAAATTGCCGAGCGTGCTGGCCTGCGAGCGCATGAAGGCGCGGGTAAAGGCCATGGCAAGCGCAATGCCGACAGCCGCCGACAGGAAGTTCTGCACCGTTAGGCCAACCATCTGGCTTAGATGGCTCATGGTCGCTTCACCGGCATAGTTCTGCCAGTTGGTGTTGGTGACGAAGCTGACGGAGGTGTTGAAGGCAAGGTCAGCCGGCACATTGGCAAAGCCCTGCGGATTGAGCGGCAGATAGGCTTGAAGACGCAGGATGGCATAAAGAACGAGGAAGCTCGCCAGCGAAAAGGCGAGCATGGACAGCGTATAGGCCAGCCAGGTCTGTTCCTTGTCCGCGCTGGTGCCAGCCGCGCGATAGATGCCGCGCTCGATGGGGTTTAAGACAGGCGAAAGAAAGGTTCTCTCGCCGGAAAATACCTTCGCCATGTAGAGCCCCAGCGGTTTGACGACGCAGAGGACGGCGAGGAAAAGGAGGCCGATCTGCAGCCACCCGATAATGGTCATGGACATTCTCCCGAAAGGTCAGAAGCGCTCGGGACGCAACAGCGTCACGACGAGATAGACGACAAGAGCACCGGCAACGGCCAGCGCGAGCAAAGCTTCGATCATGTCGCCCTCACAGCTGGTTGAGCGCGCGTGCATAAAAGGCAAAGCCAATCAGCACCGCGCAGCCGACGAGGACGAAAACGAGGTCGGACATGTGGGTTTCTCCGTGTGTTCGAGGAGATCACCCTACGCCCTCAACGCGTCAGGGTTCGATTGGGAAAACAGGTGGGGCGCATAAGGAAAACATAAAGACGCCATGACATGAGACCTGAGGACCGGGACGCCTGAAAACCCGGCGCCAGAAAATTCCGCTACGCGAGCGCATCCAGACAGCGGCGATATTCCCCTGAACGCGCAAAATTTGGAAAGCGTGCGGATTACAAATTCGGTGAAATTGCCGGAAGCTGTGCCTCTAATTTGGAGATTGAGACATGAGAGCATGGATTGCGTCGGCGTTGGGTGCATTGGCAGGACTTGTGGCGCTGGGCCAGGCTCATGCCGCAGACATTTCTGAAATCCGCATCGACTGGGCGACCTACAATCCCGTCAGCCTCCTTCTCAAGAGTGATGGGCTGCTGGAAAAGGAATTCGAGAAGGACGGTATCAAGATCACCTGGGTGCAGTCTGCCGGTTCCAACAAGGCACTGGAATTCCTCAATGCCAGTTCGCTCGACTTCGGCTCCACGGCGGGTGCCGCAGGCCTCGTCGGTCGCATCAACGGCAACCCCATCAAATCCATCTATGTCTATTCAAAACCGGAGTGGGTGGCACTTGTGACCCGCAAGGACACTGGCATCACCAAGGTCGAGGATTTGAAGGGCAAGTCGGTCGCCGCGACACGGGGTACCGACGCCCATATTTTCCTCGTGCGTGCGCTGGCCGACAAGGGCCTGACCGAAAAGGACATCAAGCTGGTGCTGTTGCAGCATGCCGATGGGCGTCTAGCCTTGCAGCGCGGTGATGTGGACGCTTGGGCCGGTCTCGACCCGATCATGGCATCTGCCGAAATCGAGGATGGCGATACGCTGTTTTATCGCAATCCCGCCAACAACTCCTGGGGCGTGCTGAATGTGCGCGAAGAGTTTGCCAAGGAACATCCTGAGATCGTCAAGCGCGTTCTGGCAACCTATGAACGCGCCCGCGACGAGGCTCGCAAGGATCCGGCCAAGCTGAAAGCAGCACTTGTGGCTGCGACGAAACTGCCGGACGCCGTAATCGCGCGTCAATTGGAACGCACCGATCTCAGCCAGTCGAAAATCGGTGACGAGCAGGCCCAGACCATCGAAGAGGCCGGTCTGGCGCTTCAGAAAGCGGGTGTCGTGAAGGCCGATGTTGATGTGAAAGCAACGGTCTCGGACCTGATCGACACGAGCTACGCCCCTGCGGCGGGTCGGTGATATCCCATGGCTTTGCTGGATAGTGTGCTGCTAAAGCGGCAAGATGACATCGACAGACCTGAAAACCGGCATCGCCGGTTTTCGCTGCTTGATCACCCCTTGATCGGTATCGTGTTTCCGATTGCCGTTATTGTGGGCTGGGAGCTTCTGGTACGCGCCGGTATTATCGGCGGGCGGCTGATGCCGCCGCCGTCGCGAATATTGGCGACGGTTCAGGAGCTTGCGCTATCAGGCGATCTCCTCACCCACATTTGGGTCACGCTGAAACGGGTATTGTTCGGGTTTGCCCTGGGTGCTGCTACCGGAACGGTGCTGGGTGCGCTGACGGGCTTTCTGCCGCGCGTCGCGCGCATTCTCGACCCGACCCTGCAGGCGCTGCGCGCCATTCCGTCCATCGCCTGGGTGCCGCTCTTTATTCTCTGGTTCGGGATTTTCGAAGCCTCCAAGATTGCCTTGATCGGCGTTGGCGTGTTCTTTCCTGTCTACCTCGGCGTCTATGGTGCCGTTGTCGGTGTGGACCGGCGGATCGTCGAGGTCGGTCGCATCTACCGTCTTTCCGGCTTTGACCTCGTGCGCCGCATTCTCTTGCCATCGATCCTGCCCGGCTATGTACTGGCACTGAGATCGGGCCTCGGCCTTGGCTGGATGTTCGTCGTTGCCGCCGAATTCATGGGGGCATCCGAGGGGCTTGGTTATCTCCTGGTCGATGGGCAGCAACTGGGAAAACCGGACCAGATTCTGGCCGCCATCCTGATCTTTGCCATCGTCGGCAAGGCGACAGACAGCATTCTCATTCTGGTCAGCGCGCCCTTCCTGCGCTGGCAGGACACGCATGGTGGGCCGCGGTGATGCTGGATATTCGCAATCTCTCCAAAGTCTACCCCAACGGAACGCATGCGCTCGATGGCTTTTCGCTGAGCGTGCGCGAAGGCGAGGTCGTCGCCGTGATCGGTGGTTCCGGTTGCGGCAAGAGCACGCTTCTGCGCCTGCTGTCGGGGCTGGAAAGCCTAAGCAACGGCGACATACGTCTGGACAACAAGCGCCTGGTCGAGCCGGACCCGCTGGTCAACATCGTCTTTCAGGAGCCACGGCTGTTCCCCTGGCTGACGGTAGCCGACAATATCGGCTTTGGCGTGTCGTCGCTCGATGCCGACCAGCGCCGGGACCGCGTGCAGCAGGTACTGAAGAAAATCGGGCTTTCAGGCTACGAGACACGGTGGATCAAGGAGCTTTCCGGCGGGCAGGCGCAGCGCGTTGCACTGGCGCGAGCGCTGGTCACGACACCATCGGTGCTTCTGCTCGACGAGCCCTTCTCCGCGCTTGACGCCATGACCCGCGCCGAGCTCCAAGACCATCTGGTCGATCTGTGGAGCGAGGCGGGTTCGACCATGCTACTCGTCACCCACGATATCGAGGAGGCCATCATCATGGCGGACCGTATCGTTGTCATGCAGCCTTTTCCAGGCCGGATTCTTGAGGAAGTCTCTGTCGGTCTGCCGCGCAAGCGAGACCGGACATCGCCGGAGTTTGCGGCCCTGCGCAAGCATTTGTCCGAGCTTCTGGCCTTGTCTCTTTCCGATGCCAAACGCAGTGCAAGTGCATGAGCGCAACGTTGAAATTCGATGTTGGAGTTTGAGATGCCGCAAGTGTCCGAGTTGCCGGTCGTTGCCGTTATCGGCGGTGGCTTCAGTGGAGCGGCTTTCGCGCTGCATTTGAACGCTCTCAGCGCCGGTCAAGCGCGCATCGTGGTCTATGAACCGCGCGAGCGCCTGGGGGCGGGCGTTGCCTACAGCACAGAAGACGCCGCGCATCGCATCAACGTGCCTGCCGGGCGCATGTCTATGTACCCCGACGATCCCGAGAGTTTTCTCCGGTATCTGGCGACGACGGATGAAGATGTCTCAGATGCAGGTCTCATCGGACGCGATGGCCTGCCCTATCCCCGCCGTCAGGTCTTTGGAGATTATGTTGCATCGGAACTCGCACCCTTGCTGGTATCAGGCGCCGTCGAACACCGCCGATCGGAAGTCATCTCCATCACATCCTCGGGCTCGGACTGGCATATCACGGACAGTCAGAACGCGGAGTTGCAGGCGCAGTTCGTGGTATTGGCGGCCAGCCATCCCTCGCCTGCGCTGCTTCGCCCGTTGTTGCCCTTTGCCAACCACCCGAAACTGGTTGCTGATGTGACTGTGCCCACAGCTCTTCTTGCGATTGAACCCGATGACCGCGTGCTGATCCTCGGAAACGGGCTGACCGCTGCCGATGTCGTCGCGTCACTGGAAAAACGGGGGCATCGCGGCACGATCCTGTCGGTGTCGCGTCGGGGTCTGCGCTCGCGGGGCCACGCGCCCGCCGTGCAGGAGCCGTTCGGCGATTTTTCGTCTCAGCCTTCGACAACGGCCTCGGGGCTGCTGCACACGATCCGCCGTTCTATCAGAGAGGCGGAAGCGCAGGGCTTGACGTGGCATGCGGTTCTGGATGCCGTGCGTGCGCAGGCCTTTGCCATCTGGCGGGCGCTTACCGTCACCGAGCGTCGGCGCATCGTTCGGCTTGCGCGTCCGTTCTGGGATGCACACCGTTTTCGCATCGCGCCGCAAGTGGAAGATGCGCTTGACCGGGCTATTGCAGCCAGGCGTTTGAGCATTCGCGCAGCAAGGCTCAAGCAAGTGGCGCAGGAGGGCGACGCCTTCCGCGTTAGGCTGTCTCAACGCAACAAGCCTGACCTCGAAGAGCATCTATTTGATGCCATCGTGGTGACGACAGGTCCGGCGCATGACCATATTTTGCAGTCTCAACCGTTTCTGGCAGGGCTTGCAGAACAAGGCCATATCGGCGCCTGCGAAACCGGTCTCGGCATCGCCTGCAATCTCGATGCCCGCGCGCTGAACAGCGAAGGCAAGCCGGTCGAAAACCTGTTGGTCGCCGGACCGCTGGCGCGTGGGACCTTCGGGGAACTGATGGGCCTGCCGCAGGTGACAGAACACGCCGTCTTCGTTGCCCGACAGGTGGCCGACGCCCTCGCCACCACACATCACACGATTTCAGAACCTCATTCCCGTCGTCTGGCGGTTTGATTGACAGTAAGGACAGGTAATATGGCCAAGACCCAACAACCTCTCGATTTTCTTTGGTTCATCCCGTCGTCCGGCGACGGTTCCTACCTTGGGTCGGACGATCTCGCCCGCCCCTCGGACCCCGCCTATTTTCGCGAGATCGCGCAGGCAGTGGATCGTCTCGGCTATTCCGGCGTGCTGATCCCAACCGGCGTGGCGTGCGAAGAATCCTTCATTCTGGCCGCCAATCTGGCCGCCTATACCGAAAACCTCAAATTCCTCGTTGCCATCCGCCCGGGCGTGGCATCCCCCGCCTATTATGCCCGTCTTGCCGCAACGCTGGACCGCGTTTCCAACGGCCGGCTGCTTCTTAACATCGTGGTTGGCGGAAGCGCGCAGGAACTGGCGGGCGACGGCATTTTCCTGCCGCATGACGAACGATACGACCATGCGGACGAATTCTTCCAGGTGTTCAACAGGCTGATCGAAACCGGAAGCGCGCATCTGGATGGCAAATATATTCAGGCTCACCATGCCGAACTCGGCCTGCCGCCAGTGCAGGAACCACGCCCGCCGATCTATTTCGGCGGCTCATCCGATGCGGCCATCGATTTCTCGGCTGGCATCATCGACAAATATCTCACCTGGGGAGAGCCACCGGCACAGGTCGCCGAAAAGATCGAAAAGGTTCGTAAAGCCTCTGCTGCGGTCGGTCGCGAGGTCACTTTCGGCATTCGCCTGCATTTCATCGTGCGCGAGACGGACGAGGAAGCATGGGAGGCGGCAGATCGGCTGATCTCCAAACTCTCCGATGAAACGATTGCCGCCGCACAGCAGGTCTTCCTGAAAAACTCCGATTCCGTCGGTCAGGCCCGCATGGTTGCCCTTCATGGTGGGCGACGCGACAAGCTGGAAGTCTCGCCAAACCTGTGGGCCGGTATCGGCCTCGTGCGTTCCGGCGCGGGTACGGCGCTCGTGGGTTCACCGAAGACCATCGCAGCGCGCCTGCGCGAATATCAGGATATCGGGATTGATACGGTCATCGCATCAGGCTATCCGCATCTGGAAGAAGCCTACCGGGTCTCCGAACTTCTCTTCCCCGAAATCGGCCTGGAAGGCCCGCGCGGCCAGATCCGCTCGTCCTTCGGTAAAGCCCAGGTCTTCGGCGGCGGCGGCCATGGCGGCAACGTTAAGGTTAGCGCAGGCGGTTGATAGAAGACGCAGCACGGGTGTGTGATCCCGTGCTGCGGCCACACGCTGTGACCGTCGCTATGAACCTCCTGTCAGATTGAGCTGGTTGCTGACCGATACGGCCATCCCCCGCCGACTGACGCCTAGTTTGGCATAGATATTTTTCAGGTGAAACTTGACGGTGGCTTCGGAAATATCCAGCGAGCGTGCCATCTCCTTGTTGCTGCGGCCATCTGCCAGAAGTTTCAAGACACTGGTCTCCCGGCCGCTCAACAGGCCCGCAGAGGGTTTCACGCCGTCTATCCTCTCCTGCATGGCAATCGCGGTTTTTGGCTGGCGCTGGAAGCCATGGCCGACGATGCGGCTCATGAAGTCCACGGCATCAACACTGAAGGCTTTCAGTCCGAAGCGGCGCACGATGGCCCGCAACGTGACCGCAAACTCCGGGCCTTCATCAATGAAAAACTGGGTTGCCTCGTGGGCACGGGCAAGAGCGATGGCCGATTGCATGTAGGACAGGGCCTTGTCCTGCTGTCCAGCGTTCCATGCCGCACGCACGGCGATGATTTCGGCAATCAACCGGTGATAACCCTGCCCGTCACGTGAACTCTTGGCGATCAGTGTTTCCAGCGCATCGAGCGCCGTTTGCGCGTGACCAAGAACAAGGACCAGCCGGGCTGATGCGATCTCGTAATCATAAGCCTCCCTCCACGTCCAGTTATTGGGATCCACCCTCCCCCGCATGGCCACCACTTTTTCACTGGCCTGCACTGCAGACTCGATCATGCCGACCCTGACGAGAAGGTCGATGCGCATGATGCCAGCTGCAATCTTCAGACGAGGCATGGCCCGTTCGACGGCAACTTCCTCTGCCTTGTCGATGGCGGCAATGGCGGTATCAAAACCACTGACATGCAGGCGGCTGCGGGCAAGCAGCGAAAACAGGCGCGTGAACAGATCGACCCAACTTTCTCCACGCACCATAGGCTCCATGCATTCGCTGAGCATGGTCTCGACAAGCTGGACCTCGCCTTGATGATAGAGCACATCGGCGCAGGCAAGTCGGGTGATGGCCAGGAGATTGCGGTCGCTCCAGTGTTTGCTTTCGACAAGAGCCTCGGCCTCCCTGCAAAATTGCAGCGCGGACGAAAACTCGCCGCTGAGCGACCCGACGAGGCCGAGATGCACCAGCATGAAGACCTGCGCGTAGGCCGCCTTTTCCTCGCGGTAATAGCCGAGTGCCTTCAGCGCCGTGCGCCGTGCGGCTTCAAGATCGCCCAGCCGCGTATAGATGATGCACAGATGATTGTGGATCCAGGCCAGTTCCCAGGTCGCATGCGGCGGCAGCGTTGCGGCCACTTGTTCCCAATGGTTGGCCCTAGCCGTATCCATGCGACGATCCACATAGACGTCGATCAGGCTGTCGATGTGATCCAGAACATCGCGGGGAACGGCGGCCAGTGCAACCTCCGACCAGTCGCCATTTTCCTTCAACAGGTCCAGCCGCTCCCGTCCAGCTGTGCCATTTCCACGCTTGGAGAGGACGACGGCGTAACACACCACGAGGCCGGGAGAAGCATGCAGAACGTCTGGCGGAAAGTTGTCGATCAGGTGTTCCAACACCTTGTGTCCGGCGCGCAGAAAGATATCGACACCGCCTGCCTGATCGATAATCTCCTCGGCCATTCGAAAGTCGCCACTCCGTGCCGCATGAGAGACGGCCTGCTCCAGAAGGCCACGGGTCGCAAACCATGTGGCGGCGCGTCGGTGCAGCGCTCGACCATTGTCTGTTGGCTTTGTCGCCATATCGTCGGTGAAGCAGGACCGCAGGACCGGATGAAGCGAAAGCCACCCGCCGGCATTTTTTTCAACGACCGGGTTCAGTGCTTCCAGAAAGGCGAGATCATCAGACGACACCGGCTCGGCGCCGAGATCGGTGGCAAGGTCCAGGCGAAATTCATCAAAGCTCGCCATTTTCTGGAGAACATCGCAGAGAGCAGGCGATAGCTGGCTGATGATCGTTTCCCGCACGAAGCCCATCATGTCTGCGTGCTGTTCGGTCAAAAACGGTTCCGTCTGCGCAGATACGCTAGAACCAAGCTGTGCCAGCGCGGGCCAACCTCTTGTCACCTGCATCAGTTGATCGACAGAGGCCGCCGTCTGTGAGCGGGACAGAAGGCGCTGAAGTTCAGAACGCCCGAAGAGCAGGTCGCTTGCCGTGATTTCACTCAGCGTGCCGCGTGCCTTCAACCGGGCAAGCGGTATCGCCGCAGGGCGGAAGGACGCGACGGCGATACTCAGATTATCCGGCGCGGATAGCACCATCTGCTCTAGAAACGGATGCTGCCCAACAGCGGCATCGGCATTATCGAGAAACAAAACGGTCACGCCACTGCGCCGCCCGACCGCTTCCATCGTGTCCAGCAAGGCATCGGCAGTGTCTGCTCTCTGCGGAAGATCGAGCGCTTGCCGCAGATCGGCGACGAAATCCTCTGGTGATTGCGGCGAAGACAGAGTTAGCCACGAGCAGTGCGCAATGGGTGTTTCACGCATACCGGGGAGAAGCAACGTTCCAGCCAGGATGCGGTCATAAGCGGCCTTCATCAGCGCCGTCTTGCCGAAGCCGGGGGGGGCGCGCAAGACGACGATCTGGCGCGCCAGCCCGTCCATAAGCTTCGAGAGCAGATAAGGGCGCTCTATGGCATTGAACAGCATGCGTGGTGGGCGAAAGCGCAATCCAGCTCTGCCACGCTCCACGCCAGTTTCGACAGATTTTGTCTTTTCGCTCAAACCTGGGTTCTGCATCGGCATGCTCTTTTTCGATCGCAGGCGGGCCTGCTTGTGCCTCCATCAGGTCCGCAAGTCGATCATTCGTCAAGCCCCCAGCGGTCTGTAGGTATGGGGCAGACCAAACGCTGAAGGACCGAACACCGCAAGCGCTTCCGGCGTGCGCATGATCGGCGGCACTCTGACCGCGAGCACATTGACACGCTGACCGTAGCGAAGCCGTTCGGTGGTGATGGCTTCCGCCGTGTCCAGATCCAGCACCGTTATCAGGTCCGGAACGATGGCCAGCACCTTGCCGTCCTTTTCTTCCGCCACCAGATTTTCATTCTGAATACGGATTTTTACGATCGGTGTTGACGGATCGAAGGGCTCGATCGTCACGATACCGACCGACCAGCCGTTTTCCTCCTTGCGCACGACATCGATGATCTTGCCCGACGCGATGATCTCCGCATGGCCGTAATGGGTGCCCGCGAAAAATTCGATCAGTGCTGCCACGGGATCGCGGTGGCTGCCAGAGGCCTCGCGCAGGGTGCGACCGATGCCGATGGCAAGCGACATGGTGGCAGGCACGGAAACCCGCTTTGCCGTTTTGCCGTCCATGCCGTAATTGACGATATAGGCCTGCCCGCCCATGCGGATCGTGACGCCGCGCGCGAGCCACTCGGCCTTTGCAGCGTCTTTGGTCTCGATCAGAACGCAATTGCCGCGCTCGTCGGCGACGGCGACGGGACTGGCCGATACGCCATAGACATTGAAGGTTTCCATTTCGAGCTGCGGGAAGGCGCGGCCCATGCCATCGGCATCGATGACAGGTATGCGCTTCTTGGCGGCCATGATGATCGGCACCATGGAATTGATGCCGCCCGCCTCGAAGGGAATAAGGGCATCGACATCAATATCGGTGTGATCCTCATAGCATTCGAGCGCGAGATCGCCTTCGTCGCCGGAAGGTATCTTCTCGATGAGGATCGTCGGCGCTCCCATCGCACCGCAGGCGACGATGGCGATGTCGTCGGGGACATCCTCCAGGGGCACCAGATAGACAGGCCCGTATTTTGCGATTGCAGCCTTTGCCAGCAGTTTGCCGATATAGGGGTCGCCACCGCCACCCGTCCCCAGCACAGCTGCACCAACCGCAAGGTCATCGAGATCCTGATCCGTGATGATGTTCATGTCAAACGGTCTCCTCTATCGAGGTAAAGGGTTCTTTCAGCCCGAAGCAGGAGGGGCCGAAAACGGCAAGCGCTTCCGGTGTGCGCATAATCTCCGGCACGGATACGGCAACCACGGTCACTCGCTGGCCATAGCGCAGGTTCTCGTTGGTGATCGGCTCTGCGGTTTCGGTGTTCATGATGCAGATCAGGTCCGGCACGATGGCCTTCACCTTGCCATCCACCCGTGCGATCAGGTTTTCGTTCTGTATCTCGATTTCCATCTGCGAGGAAAAGGGAGCGATGCCATCGATGCGTGCCCGTCCCATGGTAAAGCCCGCCCGCGTTTCGCGCATGACATCGGTGATCTTGCCGGAAAAGATGATGCGACCGTAACGGTAAAGCGTCGAGGGCAGAAACCCCAGCAACGCCTCGATGGGGTTGCGGTGTTCGTCACGCGCCTTACGCATCACTTCGCCGATGCGAATGGCGAGCGTCAGCGTGTTGGGGATGGCAGTGCGTTTCACCTCCGCACCGCTCATGGCATATTCGGCGATATAGGCGCAGCCACCCATGCGCATGGCGACGGCGCGCGACAGCCATTCCATCTGGCGGTTATCGACAGCCTCGATCAGCGCGCAATCGCCCCACTCGTTGCTGACGGCCATGGGCGAGCCGGAAATGCCATAGACACCGAAGGTTTCCATTTCCAGATAGGGAAAGGCGCGGCCCATGCCGTCGGCATCGACAATCGGAAGTCCAAGCCGTGCTCCGACGACGAGGGGAATCGTCGAATTGATGCCGCCGATTTCGATTGGCATCGTAAACGACGCTTTCTGATCGAGCCGTTTTTCCAGCCGGTGCAACGAGGCGATGGCTTCGTCCCCAGACGGTATCTTTTCCACCAGTACGGTCGGCGCACCCATCATGGCAGTTGGAATGACAAGGCTGTCGTCGGGTATGTCTTGCGGGTCGACTAGCTCGACCTCGCAGCCTTCATCCAGGCATTGCTGCACCATGAGACGACCGACATAGGGGTCGCCACCGCCACCGGTGCCGAGGAAAGCGGCGCCGACGGCAAGATCGGCAAGATGTTCGCGTGTGAGTTTCATCGCAGGGCTCCTCAGCCAATCACCAGTTCGCCGACAGCCTTGACGCGGATGCGTGTGGCACTGCCGGGCAGATAGGCGAGCGGTACCTCTTCGATATCCATGATCTTGACGGATGCCGGTGCTGCACCCGCCTTGATCGCCCGCTCGGCGGCTTCAGCCTTGGCCCCTGCCAGCACGACGTCACGCGATGTGCCTTCCAGCGAAAAGATGCGGTCGATTTCTCCCCCGACCTGAGCAATAGCTGCGCCGATGGCGTTTGCGACGGAAGCGTTTTCCGGTCTGATGACCTTGGAGGCCGACGGCAGATCACGCGATACGAGAATGGAGCCACCACCAACGAGGATGACCGGAAGCGGTTCGGCACTGGTTTTCATGCGGTCCACAGCTTCGTCCACCATCCGATGCATGGTGGCTATCGCCGCCTCGATGGTGCTGGCCGGGATGTGGGCGACGCGGGAACGGTCGCCGATATCTTCCAGCCCAGCCGCGACGACAATATCCGTTGTGGTCAGCATATCGCCGCCGAACACCATCGCCTTCGAGGTGATTTCATAGCCGACGGAGTCAGGCCCGATACGGGTGCCGTCATCGCGCACCAGCGAGCCGCCGCCAAGGCCGATGGCCAGCACGTCCGGCATGCGGAAGTTGGTGCGCACGCCGCCAATATCGACCGCAACGGCGGATTCGCGCGGGAACCCCTGCATCAGCATACCGACATCGGATGTCGTGCCGCCGATATCGACCACCATGGCTTCTTTTTCTCCAGCCAGAAGCGCTGCGCCGCGCATGGAGTTGGTGGGGCCGGAAGCGAAGGTCAGCACCGGGTAACGCTCGACATAATCGGGTGCCATCAGCGTGCCGTCATTCTGGCTGACGTAGAAAGGCGCCGTGATCGACAGCTCCTTCAGGGCATCGCGGAACGACGACACGACCTTCTTCGACAGGTCGGCCAGCGACGCATTCATGATCGAGGCATTTTCGCGTTCCAGAAAACCGACGCGGCCGATTTCGTGGCTGAGGGACAGAGCGATGCCCGGAACTTCCTCGCGCAGGATCTCTGCGGCACGAAGCTCCATTTCCGGCGTAACCGGCGAAAACACCGAGGTGATGGCAGCCGTTCTCAAGCCCCGCTCGCGGATGGTCCGCGCCACATCCATCAATCCTTTTTCGTCCAGCGGCGCGATCTTGCGTCCGTCGAACTCATGGCCGCCATGCAGCATGAAGGTGTGACGGCCGAGCGTATCGGCAAGGTCCTTCGGCCAGTCAGTGAGCGGCGGCAATCCTTTAGTGGCAGGCAGGCCGAGCCTGACGGCGGCGACTTCGAGCAGGCGTTTGCGCTCCACGACGGCGTTGGTGAAATGGGTGGTGCCGATCATGACCGCCTGGATTTGTGTGACCGATACGCCGGTCATGTCCAAAAGCTTTTTCATGACGGCAACGATGCCCGAGCCGACGTCCGCCGTCGTCGGGCTCTTGCATGCGCCAATCACGGCGGCTCCGTCCATCAGAGCAGCGTCCGTGTTGGTGCCGCCCACATCAATCCCTATACGCATGTCTTTCTCCTGACTTGTCTTCAGACAATAAGCGCCCGTTGCTGCGGACATTGCCCGCACGCCGGTTCGCCTCATCGATGGTTTGTTTCAGCGATTGCGGCCCTTTAGGCCATCAATGCCTCCGATCTTTCCGGGTCCCAGCTCACGCCCACCGCCTGTCCAGGCGAGAAGCGCTCCACATGGGACTGATTTTGTCTTTCGGAGATGATCTCCTTGGTGCCGATGGAGAGCCGGTAACGGACCAGAGCGCCTTGATAGGTCTCAGAGATCACGGTTGCGGGCAGACCGGTTCCGGCTGGGCCGACGATCACATTTTCAGGCCGCACGACGAGTTTGACTGCCGTTCCCTCGGCCATGTCAGTCGCCGGTGCACGGGTCAACGCGGTGACATCACCAAAGCCAACACGCAACCGCTCGCCTTCGCGTCCTTTGACGGTGACATCGATCACGTTCGATTGGCCGATGAAGGTCGTCACGAACAACGTTCTCGGGCGCTCGTAGATTTCCTGCGGTGTTCCGACCTGTTCGACACGGGCTTTCTGCATCACGCCGATGCGGTCGGACATGGTCAGCGCCTCATCCTGGTCATGGGTGACATAGACCGTGGTGATGCCGAGCTTTTTCTGCAAATCCTTGATCCAGTATTTCATCTCCTCGCGCAGAGCCTTGTCGAGTGCCGACAGCGGCTCGTCCAGAAGCAAAATGCGCGGTTCGGTCACCAGCACGCGCGCCAGTGCCACGCGTTGCTGCTCGCCACCAGAAAGCTGGCGCTGATAACGGTTTTCATAGCCCACGAGGCCGACCTGGCTGAGAGCGAAGGCCACGGCCTTGTCGATCTCTGCGGGCGACTTTTTGCGCAGCTTGAGGCCAAAACCGATGTTTTCGGCAACATTCATATGGGGAAAGATCGCATAGTTCTGGAAGACGATGCCGATATCGCGTTTTTCCGGTGGCAAGCCCGTCACGTCATCCGAGCCGATCAGGATTTGGCCGGCACTGGGGCGGATAAAGCCCGCGATCATGCGCAGCGTCGTGGACTTGCCGCAGCCCGAAGGCCCGAGCAGGGAAAAGAACTCCCCCTGCTTGATGTGCAAGTCAACACCCGCAACCGCCACCGTGTTGCCATACGATTTGACGAGGTTTTTTAACTGGATATCCGACATCGTCCTGTATTTCCCATCTGTCCGTTGGCTGGTGGCCGCGCAATGCGGCCACCGGTTCCATCGTCTATCTTGATCAGCCTGCGAAGATTTCGTTCACGGTCTCGACGATCTCGTCTTCGTTCTCCAGATAGGCCTTCCAGTCCGGCAACCAGAAATCCTTGATGGCATCGGCGCTGTTGACGATGCCCGATTTGACGAGATTATCAGGCAGAACCGCGTTGGAAACCGTCGGGCGCAGATAGAATTCCTTGCCCATATTGGTCATGAAGGATGGCTCCAGCGCGCGGTTGAGCAGCGCATAGGCCAGTTTCTTCTGGGTCGGTTCGGAATAGCGGCTGATCGTGTAGGTCTGTGTCAGAATCGGCTGCAATTCCTTCCAGTACATGACAGCAAACGGCGCACCCTTGTCATGCGCCTGCATGGGTTCTGCGTCGCTCTGCACGGCTATGACCACCTCGCCGCGATCCATCAACGTCTGCATGTTGCCGGTGAAGTCGGAAATCTTGGCGGGCATCAAGGCGCGCATCGCCTCATAACCGGCGTCCAGATCATACTGATCCTTGCCGAACAGGCTGCACGCCACGAGGAAGAAGTCCATCTGCAAGGTGTTGGACGTGATGTAGGTTCCGCGCTTGCCGGCAAATTCCGGCTTCCACATATCCTTAAAGCTCGTGGGTGGCGGTGTGACGAGATCGGTGCGGTAGGCGTGAACATACTGGTTGAACGCCCAGGTGACGCCGACGCCGTTGGAGGTTGCGAATGGCCAAAGGTTCTTGCCGTTTGGAAGGTTGGGAAGGATTTCCTCGATCGTGTGGAAGAAATCACCTGCCGCCGCTGTCTTGAACATTTCCGGCAGGTTCCAGTTCGTTACGTCAAGCGGCGGCTTTTGTGGGCCATTGGCGACGAATTTCGGGAACCACGGCCAGGTCGAGTCATATTCGATCTTGCAGTTGTAATCCTTGGCGAAATCCGTGAGCAGATATTTGTGAACGAGCTCGCCCCAGGGACCGCCCCATTCGCCGATGCGCAGGACAGCGCCACCGGCATCGAAAACGGAGCCATCATAGGTCACGTCCTGCGAAAACGCATGATTGATGTTGAACAGCGGCAGCGTGGCTGCTGCGGCACCCAGTTTCAGAAGCTTGCGGCGATTGGGATCGAATGTCTTTCCAGTCATGTCCATGTTCCCCTTTTTTGAACTTATGGATGCGGGATCGGTCTTTTCAGTCTCTGGCAGCGGTTCAGCCGCCGAAGATACGTTTCAGATTGACGAGTTTGGAGGTCGCGATCATCGAGACCACCACGAGCAGGATGGCGAAGATACCGGCAGCCGCTGCCGTCGGCTCGAAGGCGTAACGAAGCGCCACATACATCGCCATCGGCAAAGTTTGCAGGTTCGGCGTCGACAAAAACAGCGTCACTTCGAACTGGCCGAAGGAAATGATGAAGGCGAAGATCGTGCCCGCGGAAATGGCCGGTGCGATGATCTTCAGCGTGATCAGCCTGAAGGCCGTAAACGGAGACGCGCCGAGCGAACGGGCCGCCTCTTCCAGGCTGCGGTCGAAACCGACGAGCGATGCCGTGACCGTTGCGATTACGAATGGGCAGGTGACGATGACATGGCCGATGACGAGGCCGGTCAGACTGCGCGCCAGCCCGATGCCGGAGGTGACATAGAAGACATAGAGCGCGAGGCCAAGCACGACGCCGGGCAGAACGATGGGCATCATGAAGAAGGAGCGCAACATGCCGATCAACGGGCCGGTGGCGCGCGACAGGAAAAGTGCTGCCATGGTGCCGAGCACGGTGGAGATCGCCGTCGAAATCGCGGCAACCATGAACGACACACCATAGGCTGACAAGAAAGCGGGGGACGTCAGGAAGGCGTAGACCCAGCGCAGCGAAAAGCCCTGCGGAGGAAAGGTCAGATAATCCCCCGAATTCAGCCCGGCCAGCACCACGATAACGACCGGCACGAGCAGAATGGTGAGCGTCAGAAGCGATATGATCTTGAAGACCAGAGGAATGGGAGATTCGTCGCGCATCAGCTGCGTCCTCCTGTCGTGCGCATGGCAACCCGCTGGTAGACGGCAATGGCCATGAGGCTGGTGACGAAAAGTACGACAGCAATGGCAGCGCCAAACTGCCACCGACCGGTTTCGGCCACCTGCTGGTAAATATGGATCGGCATGACCATGACCTTCCATCCACCCATCAGCGCGGGCACCACATAGGACGAAATGGCGAGCGCGAAGACCAGAAGGGTTCCAGCGAGAATTCCCGGCATGGACAGCGGCAGGACGATCGACGTAAACGCCTTGGCGCGAGATGCACCCAGAGACCGTGCGGCTTCTTCCAGCGACGGATGGATCGACTTGATGATGCCGATCAGCGACAGAACCATGAAGGGCAGCGTGATCTGCACAAGCCCGATCACGACACCGAACGTATTGTACATCAACGGCAGCGGTGCGGAAATGACGCCCATCTTGATCAGTGCGCCATTGATGAGCCCGTTATCGCCCAAGAGAACCATCAGACCATAGAGACGGATGACCATGTCGAGCTGCATGGACGACAGCACCAGGATCATCAACAGCGCGTTGCGGCCGGGGTTGACGGTCTTGGCGATGACGTAGGCCAGTGGATAACCGAAGAGAAGGCATATGAGCGACACGACCGCCGCAATGCCCACCGAGCGCAGGATGGATTCGTAATAGATCGAGCGCGTGAAGATGCGCACGAAATTGTCGAAGGTGATTACGCTCGACAGGCTGATGACGCCAGCCGTCGACTTGTTGAAAGCGAGAGCGAACAGTGAGGCGGTCGGCACGACGAAGAAGACAAGGAAGAACAGGAATGCAGGAAGCACGAGCAACCAGAAGAGCCCACCGGAAAAGAAGCGTTCTCTTATCCGAATGCCGACCGACATCGTGCTCCTTTCTGCGGTATTGCTGATTGCGCCTGTTGCCATATCCATCATCCCGTCTCGTGATTATTCGGCCGCTAGCGGCAGCATGGCCTCGTGCAGCACATCATAACCGACCAATGCTTTCTCAGGTGGTGCAGGATAGGTCGTCTTGCTTTGCGTCAGACCAGCACGAACCAAGCCTGCGGCGATCGAGATCGCGGTCGGTATAGGGTCGATAACCGGGACATCTATGCCCTTGGCGAGAAGACCGGCCCGCAACCCGGCAGCACAGCCCATCAGCCCGGTGCAGCCGAAGACGAGCGCTTCTGCGCCATCTTCCTCTACGGCTTTACGACCTTCCTCGATCAATCGGCTCAGTGTTTCGGTCATATCCGTCTCCAGATCGAGAACCGGAATATCGACGCTGCGCACCGATGCCAACTTGGTGGAAAGGCCACACAGCGCTGCCGTGTTCTCGAAGGATGGCCTCAAGCGCCGCATGACCGTGATGACGGAAAATGTGTGGCCGAGCATGGCGGCGATGTGCATTCCGGTTTGTGCCGGACCAACCACCACCATATCGGTAATTTCACGCGCAGGCCGCAGCCCTGGGTCTCCCATGCAGTCTATGATGACCGCATCGACGCCGTCTCTATCGGCTTTCCTCACTTCGACCAATGTGCCGGGCACGGACATCGCGGCTTCGAATTCGCTTTCGATGGAACCGGGACCGGTCGCGATCTCGGCATGGGATATCACAATACCCGGATATTCCAGCGCCTTGAGGTCCGCAAGCTTGCGAAATCCTCTGGTCACCAGCGGCGAGATGACGCGGATATGGACAGTGTCATCTTGCATCGAGACCTCCCGCCTTCGTTTACGATGACGTTAACGTGCAACGCTTAGGGGCAGAGGGGAAGCGTGGGAAGGAGTAGGTAGGCGCCTGTTTCGGATGGGTAGCTACCACCAAAATGCGATCAAAAACCTATCCTTTCAGATAGTATTTTTGCGCAAAACACCAGCATCTTGTAACGATGATTAATTTGTAGTCGGAGTTTTTTGCTAGAATCAACAATGGGATGTGTAGCGCGCTCAATACCTCAAGGCATCTAAAACAAGCACAGGTTGGAGCGCTCAGACGAAGTCCCAAATATTTACAGCAAGACCGGGTTTGCTACCAAGGTAGCCTGACTTGGGTCTGCGGGTCGAACAGGTTGACGCTGCTGGGGTCGACGGTGAAAGCAACGGTCTCTCCTCGCTTGCTGGCAAACCGCGGCTCAACGCGCGCGATCACGATTTGGCCACCGATGAGCGTGGTGAGCATCGTGTCGGGACCGGTGGGCTCGACCACGTCGATTACGCCCCGGAACGCGGCAGCACTGTCGGCGTGGGCGACTTTCAACTCTTCCGGCCGAACGCCGAGAATGACGTCCTGTTCTGCCAGTTTCGTATCGCTGCGGCCCAGATCCAGCGACACGTCTTCTGCCTTAAACTGCCAGCCGGACTCGCTGTTCACCAGCCGTCCTTTCAGAAAATTCATGGCGGGCGAACCGATGAAGCCAGCGACGAACATATTGGCGGGGCGTTCATAGATGGTGCGTGGATCGGCCAGTTGCTGGATATGGCCGCCTTTCATGACGGCCACTTTGGTTGCCAGTGTCATAGCCTCGATCTGGTCGTGGGTGACGTAGACGATGCTGGTGCCCAACCGTTCATGCAGCCGCTTGATCTCGGTGCGCATCTCCACGCGCAACTTGGCATCGAGGTTCGAGAGCGGTTCGTCGAACAGGAACAGATCCGGATCGCGAACGATCGCGCGACCCATTGCCACACGCTGACGCTGGCCGCCGGAAAGGTTGGCCGGTTTGCGATCCAGCAGATGCGTGACTTGCAGCATGTCTGCCGCACGCGCGACGGCTTCTCGCCGCTGATCGACAGGTGTACCGCGCATTTCCAGACCGAAACCGATGTTTCGCTCCACCGACATCGTCGGGTAGAGCGCGTAGGACTGGAACACCATGGCGATGTTGCGATCCTTCGGCGGCAAGTTGGACACCGATTGTCCGCCGATGGCGATATCGCCGCTGGACGTCTCATCGAGCCCGGCGATGATGTTGAGCAAGGTTGACTTGCCGCAACCGGATGGCCCGAGCAGCACCAGAAAGCCACCATCCTCCAGTTCGATATCGATGCCGTGCAGGACTTCGAGTGCGCCGTAGGACTTGCGGACGTTGTTGAGTGAAAGTGTCGCCATTTTACGTGTTCCTTTAGCCCTTGATGGCTCCGGCGGTGAGACCCTGAACCATTGCCCGCTGGACGATCGCAAACAAAAGCATGACGGGGAGAATGCTGAGAATGCCGCCTGCGGCGAGAACGCCCCAGGGAAGCTGGAATTCGCCGACCATCAGCTGAAGCCCGACCGGCCATGTGCGAGAGCCTTGTCCTGTGGTCAGCATGAGAGCGAAGATGAATTCGTTCCAGGCGGCAATGGCGATGAAGACGGAGCTGGCAACGAGGCCGTTTCGTGCCAGCGGCAGCACGATGCGGACCATGGCACCAAGCCGGGTCGATCCATCGATGCGCGCTGCACTTTCCAGCTCCTTGGGTGCGGCATCGAAAAAGCCCTTGAGCATCCACACGAAAAGCGGCAGCAGGAAGCTGGTATAGGCGAGAGCCAAGCCGAAGCGGCTGTCTACCAGCCCCACGGTTCGCATCATCACATAAAGCGGGATGATCATCATCACGGCGGGGAACATGCGGATCAGCAGGTAGCCCAGCATGATGTTGTTGCGTCCACGGAACACCAGCCGCGAAAAGGCATACGCCGCCAGCGTGCCGGTGACGACACAGATGGCGACCGTGACCGTGGTGACGATGAGGCTGTTGGTAATCAGCACCGGAAAGTTAGACTGGGTCCAGATCGCCACATAGTTTTCGAAGGTGATGTGCGTCGGGATATACTGCATCTGTGACGTCACGATATCGGCCTCGGGCTTCAGCGATGTCAGAAACATCCAGACCATCGGGCCAAGGCAGAAGGCCGCCAGCGTGAACAGAACGCATAAGTCAGGATATCGGCGGCCAGTCGTCTGCTACGATTGCTTTTAAACATGGCTCACTCCTTCGTTATGCGCGACAGGCGGATATAGATCGTTGCGAAGACCATGAGGATGAAGAACATCACAACCGAAAGAGCGCCCGCGTAACCGAAGTTGAAATCGCGATAGGCCGTCTGGAATGCGTACAGCGAGAGAACCTGCGTGGCATTACCGGGGCCACCGCCTGTCAGCACCAGCAAAAGATCGGGCGAATTAACGAGGCTGATGACGCGCAGGATGACGGCAGCCGTGATCACCGTCTTCAGCATCGGCACGGTGATCAATCTGAACTTGGTGAAGGAGCCAGCACCATCGACGGCGGCTGCCTTGTACAGGTCTTCCGGTATGCCTTTGAGGCCAGCCAGAAACAGAAGCGCAAAGAACGGAAAACCGTGCCATGCCTCGACAAGAATGGTCGCGGCAAGGGCGGTGTTGGGATCGGCAAACCAGGCCTTGTAGGAACTCAAGATGCCAAGCCGAACGAGAATATCGTTGATGACGCCAAGGCGCGGATCGAGAAGTAGCGCCCACATATGCCCCGCCACCACATTGGGTAGGAAATACGGAAGCAGGATCAGCACGCCGAAAATCTTCGTGCCCGGCAGATTGCGGTTGAGCGCCACGGCTGCGATGAAGCCGAGCGTCATCTCGATCGTGACAGCTGCGACAACCCAGATCGCGGTGTTCTTCAACGATATCCAGAAAACGCGATCCGACATCATCGCGACGTAATGCTTCATCCCCACAAAGCCATTGAGGCCGGGCCGTGTCAGGCGCATTTCGCGCACGCTGATGAAGAACCCGTAGATCGTCGGGTAAGCCACCACGAGGAACAGCAGCAGAAGGCTCGGCAGCAGAAGCAGATACACCCAGTAACGCGTTTCCGAGATGTCTCCGAGACTGCTGAAAGGATGGCGTCTTGAATGTGATGTCATGGAAACGCGGCGCTGACGCCGTCCCTGCTTGGCGCGCGCGATACGACAAGCCGCACCGCGCCTGTAAGAGATTAGCGCAGCGCTGCTTCAAGTCCCTCGATCATACGATCGACGGCTTGTTCGGGCGTCAACTGACCTGTGAGGACCGACTGGAATGTCGGATTAACGACGTTTTCAGACCAGCCTGCTGCACCGACGAAGCTGTTCGGCAGACGCCCGAATTCGAGCGTCTGCGTGGCCGCAGCGTAGATCGGATTTCCGGTGATCCGCTCGTCTTTGAGCGCGGCGGTCGAAGCCGGGAAGTAACCCGTCGCCTCAAGCAGTGCGATAGCCGCATCTGTCTGGCCCCAGAAGCTGATCCACTTCCACGCGGCCTCGACATGGTCTTCCTTGAAGATGCCGTTGCCCGCATAGGCCACGCGAGCGATGTGCGCTTTCGGGCCTGCCGGCATTGGTGCGGTGGCAAATTGGACGCCGGGTTTCAGTGCCGTGGAGATTTCGATCAGCGAACCGGTATGGTGCCAGATCATCGCCGTCTGGCCGGTTCTGAAACCTTCCATGATCTGGCGATAGCTATCGTTCGGCGCGCTTGGCGGCGCGACTTTTTCCTTGCGGAAGAGGTTGGAATAGAAGGTGATCGCCTCGACCGCCGCTGGCTTGTCGATGGCCACCTGCCCGTCTTTTACGAGTGGAGACCCGAAGGATTCCATCACGTCGATCACGTATTTGAAGGCTCCCGCACCACCGCGCATGCCGAATGCGTAACGGTTCATGGATGGGTCCGTCAGTTTGCGGCAAACGGTCAGAAACTCGTCGAAGGTTTTGGGAGGCGCGGAAATTCCCGCTTCGTCGAAATAGTCTTTGCGGTAATACATCCAGTCGACGAAGGCGTAGGCTGGCACCGCGTAAATCGCGCCTTCACTCGACATTCCGGCCCAGCGGTTGTCCGGCAGGTTGGCCTTGCCTTCCCACTTATTGACACGCTCGCTGATATCGACCAGCGCACCCATCGCCGTCAGATCGGCAAAACGTTCGGCAATCACCATGCCGGTATCGGGACGACCACCCGCCACGACGGCAGAGGAGACTTTAGCCATATATTCCGAATTCGGAATGCTTTCCTGCGTCACGGAAATATCCGGGTTTGCCGCTGCAAACAGCTGGATGATTTTCGCCAGTCCCGCCATTTCGGATTGGCTGGCGAAATGGTGCCAATAATTGATCGCCGTTGCGGCGTTGGCGCTGCGTAGGCTCGCGGCAAAAGCCAGCACTGCACTTGCTGCCAGAAATTCACGTTTGCTCAGATGCATCGAAACCTCCCAAGAGATCAGACTCCCAATCTGATCGATCAGTGGAAGCTAGCACCATTTCTCAACGTCTGCAACAACGCACATCAACACCCTCTGAAATTAATGGTGCTAATTTATACCAGCCCGAGGTTACGCTGCATGGCCGCCTGGAAATGCGCCTGCAACGCCTTTTCCGCAGCTTCAGCATTTCGCGTGCCGCAGGCCTCGAGAATATCGAGATGCTCCTTCAGCGTTCGGATCATGATCGGCACCGTGACCTTCCGCTCCAATCGCAGTAGCCGCAGGTAATTGTGCATGCGCTTATAGGCGCTGTCTATGAGCGGATTGCGCAAGGCTTGAATAATGTGCCCGTGCAAGTCCAGTTCCAGCGAATCCATCTCAAGCAATTGCTCCGGGCCAATACCATCACGCTCGACCCGACGCAAAAGCCTGGAATGCCTGACTTCCAAGGCATTTGTTATGTGCTCGTCCGCCTCTTCTGCAAACACCCGGACGGCCGCGCGCTCGACAATGGAGCGAAACTGGTAGGTGGACCGCGTGAGCTCCAGACCGGGCCGAATGAACTGAATGCCCGACCGTGGATGAATGGTCAAAATGCCTTCAGCTTCCAGCACCCGCAACGCATCGCGCAGCGGCGCGACCGGCACATCGACAATAGACGAAAGCTCGTTCTGCGAAATGAAGGCGCCGACGGGCACCTTGCGCTCGAAAAGACTTTCCAGAATGCGTTCATAGGCGACATCGCTCAGGCGCGGCGCACCCGCTTCCATGATGCTTGATTTCACAGTTTGACGCTCCGACAATTTTTTCATGATGACAGAAAATTTCCTTTCTGATAGATCAGTATCAGTTTTTAAGCGATCAGAGAGCCCGCCATGACCATTTCTCATTTCCGTATAACGCGATTTCAGTTTGCCCGCGACCGTGTAATTGGCGATAGTCAGGTTCGTGCCGACGACGCCAACGTTGCAGCTTTGGAACTGGTCTCTGAAACAGGTGAGGTCGGGCTGGGATTCATCCAGACCCTTTTCCACCCCCTGCCCGATCAGGCTGAAATCGAAGCCGTCTTCGAAAACGAGGTTTGGCAGACGCTGAAAGGCCAAAAAGCCATAGGCCTCGTGCACCGTGTCAACCGGCCACGTGGCGGCAACCAGCGCGCATTTTCGCTGCCGTTTCATGAAGCGCTACAAGTTGCACTCTGGGACCTCGCCGCAAAACAGGCAGGCATGCCGTTGCACCAATTGCTGGGAAGCCGGAGAGATCGCGTCCGTGCCTATGCCAGCGGACTCGACTTTCATTTGAGCGATGAGGCATTTTGTGCGCTGTTCCGCCATGCGGCGAGCATTGGGTATAACGCCTTCAAAATCAAAGTCGGCCACCCCGATTTCAAACGCGACCTGAAACGGCTCGATCTGCTACAGCAATCGGTGCCAGAGGGTTCGCTGATCATGATCGATCCCAACGAGGCCTGGAACTCCAAGGAAGCACTCGTCAAACTGACTGAAATCCGCGATGCTGGCCACGATCTGCTCTGGGTGGAAGACCCCATTCTGCGCCATGACTTCGAGGGCCTGCGGACGTTGCGCCACGCCGTCAACTGGACGCAGATCAACAGTGGCGAATATCTCGATATGCCCGGCAAACGCATCCTTCTGGAAAACCACGGCACTGATCTTCTCAACGTCCATGGGCAGGTGACCGATGTCATGCGCATCGGCTGGCTGGCCGCCGAAATGGGTATCCCCGTTAGCCTTGGCAACACCTTCCTTGAAGTCGGCGTCCATATGGCCGCAGCCCTGCCGGAAGTCGAATGGCTGGAATATTCCTTCCAGAACTTCGATCACCTCGTGGAAACCCCCATCGAAATCCGTGACGGCTACGCTTACGCCCCCGACAGACCCGGCCACGGACTCGTACTGTCTGAAGAAGCGAGACAGGAATGGGCAAGACCCAAACGTCTCGAGAGACCGCAACTCGGTGAGGCGCCGAGGAACAATCGTCTGCCGATTGATCCGGGCTTGCTTTGACATCACAAGCTCTATGGGAGAGTTGTGCCCATTCGGGCCGCACAGTATCCGGCGTATCTGGAAATCATTGATTACATCAGCTTTTCCGATATAGAGGTGAGAGATCGCTAATTTCGGGAGCTTGACCTTGAGCCGCAATTTTCTTGTCGTCGACCCCGAGGAGCATCAATCGGTTCTCAAGGCTCTAGCCTCGCCAACGCGCATTTCCATGCTGAAGCTTCTACAACAGAAGGGGCCGATGAACGTCAACGACATCGCTGCGGTGCTTGGTCTGCCGCAGTCCAGCGTCTCGACAAGCCTTCAAATGTTGCAGGAAGCCGGGTTGATCCGCACGGAAACGATCAAGGCGCGCAAGGGAAGCCAGAAGATTTGCGAATGCGTCTACGATGAAGTGCTGATCGTTTTGAAGGACAACATCAAGGAGACGGAACAGAACGCAATCGAGGTATCAATGCCCTTGGGGCTCTATACCAGCTTCGAAGTGTCGGCTCCCTGCGGTCTCTGTTCGGTTGACGGCATCATCGGATTGCTCGATGTGCCGAGCACCTTCCTCGACCCTGACAGGATGAAAACGACCCTGATCTGGTTCACCCGCGGCTATGTCGAGTACCAATTCCCCAACAATGCCAGGCTTGCCAATGCGCAAATTCGCGAGATCGAGTTTGCGCTGGAGCTGAGCTCGGAGGTTCCTGGCACGAGCGCCGACTGGCCCTCGGACATCACGCTTGCCGTCAACGGGATCGATGTCGCGACTTGGACATCTCCAGGAGATTTCGGCGACCAGAGAGGCGTTTACACCCCGGACTGGTGGAAGTTGAAGGGCTCGCAATATGGCAAGCTGAAGAGTTTCCGTGTCAATGAAGACGGCTCCTATGTCGATGGCCTCCGCATTTCGGACGTGCGGCTTTCCGATCTGAAACTCGAGGAACACCACTCCATCCGCCTGCGGATCGGCGTGAAGGACGACGCCAAGCATCCGGGCGGGATCAATATTTTCGGCCGAGGATTTGGCAATTACGATCAGGATATTCTGCTGCGACTGCGAACGCGTTAAGCGTTTTCCTGCGTGCGCTGCACAACAGTTTTAACTTGACCGAGTGATCGTTCTTGGCTCTATTTATCTCAAATTGTGATATATATCATAAAAATGGATATTATGGAGAGCGACATGAAGGCGACGGTTATTGCCCACCGCAAATTCAAGATCGCGGAGATCGATCCGCGGCTGTATGGCTCGTTCATCGAGCATCTGGGCCGTGCTGTTTATACCGGCATCTACGAACCGGACCACGCGACCGCCGACAAAAACGGCATGCGCCAGGATGTCATCGACCTCGTTCGGGAACTTCAGGTTCCGATCGTCCGCTATCCCGGTGGAAACTTCGTGTCAGCCTACAACTGGGAAGACGGCATCGGCCCGAAGGAAGATCGCCCTGTCCGCCTCGACCTTGCGTGGCACACATCGGAAAGCAATCAGGTCGGCATTCATGAATTTGCAGACTGGTGCACCTCCGTCGGTACCGAGATGATGCTGGCCGTCAACCTCGGCTCGCGCGGTCTCGATGAGGCACGTAACTTTCTTGAATATGTCAACCACGAAGGCGGCAGCACCTGGAGCGACAAGCGCCGCGCCAATGGCCGTGAGGCCCCCTTCGATGTGCGCCTCTGGTGCCTCGGCAACGAGATGGACGGTCCCTGGCAGATCGGCCACAAGACGGCCGATGAATATGGACGGCTTGCCCACGAGACAGCCAAGGCGATGCGCGCTTTCGACAGCCGGCTCGAACTTGTCGTCTGCGGCTCATCGAACGCCCACATGCCGACCTATCCGCAGTGGGAAGCGACGGTTCTCGAACACACCTACAATGAGGTGGATTACATCTCGCTTCACATGTATTTTGAAAACCGCGCCAAGGACACGGCCAACTATCTTGCCCGCAGCCTTGAGCTTGATAACTACATCGGCACCGTTGCCGGGGTCATCGCCTATGTGAAGTCGAAGAAGCGCTCCCAGAAGGATGTCTATATCTCTTTCGATGAGTGGAACGTCTGGTACCACTCCAAGGAAAAAGACCGTGCGATCCTTGAAGGCGGCAGTGGCTGGCCGGAGGCCCCTGCCCTTCTGGAAGACGACTACAATTTTGAAGATGTGCTGCAGGTCGGCTGTATTCTCAACACCTTCATCAATCGCTCAGACGTGGTGCGGATTGCCTGCCTCGCCCAGCTCGTCAACGTCATAGCACCGATCATGACCGTTCCGGGCGGTGCAGCCTGGCGGCAGACGATCTTCTACCCCTATTATTACGCATCGGTCTACGGACGTGGCACGGCGCTGAAACTGATGATCGACAGCCCGACGTACACAGTCGATGGCGTTGGCCCCGTGCCCTATCTCGATGTATCTGCGGTTCACGACGAGACAAAGAGCCAGGTCACGTTCTTCATCGTCAACCGGCATCTCACCGACGCGCTGGACATTGACGTTCAGTTGCTGGAATTCGGTGCCCTCTCGATTGCAGACGATCAGGTCATCGCCCATTCCAACATCAACATTACGAATACGGCGGAAAAGCCTGACAATGTCATACCCGTAAAGGGAGAGGATGCAAGCCTGAACGAGGGACGGCTGACCGTCTCGATTGCACCGCTGAGTTACCGGATGATCCGCCTTTCGGCGTGAGTGAACCGCAAGATGATCGCGCCAGATGCCACTGTGGAGGGGGCATCCGGTAACATAAGAAGGAATGACGGTTGGGCCGGCTCAAAAGAGTGCAGGCCTTGGGGAGGACAAGATGGACATTCGAGATTCGAACACGGCAATCGCCTCTTTACCGAGCGGTCACGGCAAGACTGCCTTGATGGAAGGGTGGAGGTTGGCATGACTGCGCAGATCGAGATCGACAGCGTGACCAAGCGGTATGGCGCGATGACGGTTATGGAGAACCTCTCCCTGTCCGTCAAAGCCAATGAATTCATGGTCTTTCTCGGTCCCTCCGGATGCGGAAAATCCACCTTGCTGCGCATGATTGCCGGGCTTGAAAGCGTGGATGAGGGCACGATCTCCATCAATGGCCAGCGCATCGACACGCTTCCACCCGGCAAGCGCGATATTGCCATGGTGTTCCAGTCCTATGCGCTTTATCCGCACATGACGGTCGCCGACAACATGGCGTTCGGCCTTCGCAATATCGGCATTCCCTCAGAAACCGTCTCGGCTCGCATCGCAGAAGCCGCCCGGATGCTGGAGATCGGCCACCTTCTGGAGCGCAAGCCCGGCCAGCTTTCCGGTGGACAGCGTCAGCGCGTGGCCATCGGGCGCGCGATCGTCAAGGAGCCGAAAGCCTTTCTGTTCGATGAACCGCTGTCCAATCTCGACGCCGCTCTGCGCGTCAGGACCCGTGTCGAGCTCGCCCAGCTCCGCAACCGTGTCAAATCGACCATGATTTTCGTCACCCACGATCAGATCGAAGCGATGACGCTGGCCGACCGCGTCGTGGTGATGAACAACCGCAAGATTGAGCAGATCGGCAAGCCGATGGACATCTATCTGCGCCCGGCCAGCCGCTTCGTTGCCACTTTCGTCGGCTCGCCCACCATGAATTTCATGCCCGTGCAGATATCCGAAACAGGCGGCTTCGCTGTCGCCACCCTGCCGGACGGCTCACACCTCAAGACGAGCGTGCGCGCCGAAGGCCTGACAGGTGGAGAGCACACGCTGGGCATTCGCGCAGAAGCGGTGCGGCCTGCGGGCGAAGGCGAGGTATCGGCCACCACAGGAACCGTCGAGGTGCTGGAGCGGCTCGGCGACCGAACGCTGCTCTATACCCGGCTTGCCGACGGCCAGATGATCGTTGCCGAAGATATTGGGCTAAGCCGCGCTGCGATTGGCGATCGGATCGGGCTTTCGCTGGATGGACACCGCGCGCATCTCTTCGATGCGGACGGCCGCGCCTATCATGCGGAGGATGGCTGACATGGCGGAGATGCAGTCCACCGCCTCTCGCAAAGTCCGGCCCGTCAATGCGCCGCTTTGGCGCAATGCGCTTTTCGTCGCCCCCTATCTCTTCTTCTTCGTCACGCTGCTCGTCGTTCCCCTATTCTGGGGCATCTGGCTCAGCCTGCACAAGGCCGATGCCTTTGCGATCGGCCGTTTCGTTGGCCTGACGAATTATATCCGCCTCTTCAATGACCGTATATTTATCCAGTCGATCTGGAACACTTTCTACTTCGTCGTCCTGACCGTCCCACCGCTTGCCGTCATTGGTCTGCTGCTGGCGCTGGCGCTCAATCGCCAGACGCGCACGGCGGCTGTCCTGCGTACGGTGTTCTTTGCCTCATCGGTTCTGTCGGTTACCATCGTCACGCTCGTCTGGCGCATTGTTTTCATTCCGAATTTCGGACTGCTATCCACGATCTATGGCTGGTTCGGCGCAACGACACCTGCCTTCCTGTCCAATCCCGATCTGGTGATGATCGCGATTGCCATTGCCACCATCTGGTGGTGCATCGGTCTGCCGATGATGCTCTATCTCGCCGCACTCCAGCAAATTCCCGGCGACATCTACGAGGCAGCCGCACTCGACAACGCCAGTCGCTGGCGCACCTTCCGCTTCATCACATTCCCGTCGATCAAGCGGACCTTCGTGCTCGTCGTCGTTATCCAGATCGTGCTCCAGTTCCAGCTGTTCGGCCAGGCAAAGCTGATGAGCAACGGCGGACCGAACAATGTCTCCAAACCGCTTGTCCTCTACATCTATGAGGCGGCGTTTACGAAATGGGATCTCGGGCTTGGGGCAGCCGCATCGGAAGTGCTGTTCGTTCTGATCCTCATGGCGGCCATAGTGCAGTTCCTCGTATCACGTAGAAAGGGAGATGCGGCATGAGCAATGAGCACGCTTCCGGCATGGTCGGCCGCACCACCGGCGACCGCGTGATCCTCTGGCTCACCGTCGTGGCGGCTATCCTCATGATGGCACCGCTCATCTGGGTCATCGCTTTGTCCTTCAAGGACAACAAGGAGCTGATGGTGAGCATGAACTCCGTGTTCCATGCGCCCTATACCATCCAGAACTATATCAACATTCTGGCGACGTCGTCGGTGTTTCGCTGGATACTCAACAGCCTGATCGTATCAGGCGGGCTGACCATCGGCACGCTGGTTTTATCCTCACTCGCCGGCTACGGTTTTGCCCGGCTGAACTTTCCGTTCCGCAACGTGATCTTCATTCTTGTCCTGATGGGACTTGCCGTCCCTGAGCAAGCGGTGCTGATCGCACGTCACCAGCTCTTCAGCTGGCTTAAATTTCACAATACCTATCAGGGCCTCATCCTGCCCGGCCTATCTGCACCCTTCGGCGTCTTCCTGATGACGCAGTATTTCCGGGCCATTCCTAGGGAGCTCGACGAAGCGGCATTGCTCGACAATGCCAGCCGCTTCAAAATCTTCTGGAAAGTGCTTTTGCCTTTGACGCTGCCCGCACAGGCCACGCTCGGCATCTTCACCTTTCTGAATGCCTGGAACGATTACTTCTGGCCGCTGATTTCCGGCACAAAGAAAGAAATGTACACGCTGACGGTCGGGATTGCGTCGACACAGACCAATTTCGCGCAGTCGGAAGGCCTCGGCTTTTTGATGTCGCAGGCGGTCTTTGCCGGTGCGCCAATTCTCATCCTGTATCTGTTTTTCCAGAAATACATCGTCACAGCTGTCTCGGGTGCCGCGGTGCGTTGAACGCGAAATGTTTCGACCAGCCAGCGCACTCGAACGCTGGATCACATGACTGATCATGAACGGAGGAGACTATCATGATGCAGATATTCAGACGATCATTCCTGGCGGCGGCATCCGTCGTCGCGCTGATGGGGGCAAGTCCCGCATACGCTGCCACGGAGCTGACATTGCAACGCTTCTTTGGTGCCTGCGACGCGGATTTTGGCAAAAATACCGATGTCACCAAGGCGGTTGGCGAATGCGGGATCATCACCTCGATCATCAACAAATTCAACGCCGACAATCCCGACATCCATATTTCGGTTACCACCGTCGAATGGCCGGGTTACGACCAGCTGACGGCGCAGTTCGCGGCTGGCGATCCGCCGGATATCGTCTCCATCCATCACTCCGCGATCTCCGACTATCAGTCCAAAGGTCTGCTGCTTCCTCTCGATGAACTGCTTTCGAAGAACGGCATCACGCCCGACCTCTTCACCGATGCTGCGCGCGGCGGCGTGACAAAAGAAGGCCAGATGTATGGCCTTCCCATCGACAACTGGACCATGCTGTTTCACATCAACATGGATTTGTTCAAGCAGGCTGATCTCGTCAATGCCGATGGCACGCCAAAGCTTCCGACAAGCGTGGACGAGCTTTTGGCGCAGGCCAAACAGTTTAAGGAAAAGACCGGAAAGCCCTACCTGATCCAGAACCTCGCCAATGAAAAGGCGTTGTTTGCACGCAATTTCTACACCTATCTCTTCCAGCAGGATTCCGATTTCTTCGCCGATCCGACCAAGGTCAAGCTGCAAACGCCCGAGGCCAAAAAGGTCATCGAGATGTATAAGGCGATCTATGACCAGGGCGACACGACGAAGGACATGGACTATGCTGGCAGTATCAACGCCTTTCTGGCTGGCGAAGGCGGTGTGCATCTCAATGGCACATGGATGATCGGTGACTATAACGCCTCGTCGGAAACCAAGGGGACGGCCTTGAACAAGGGCGGGTATGCCGTCTACCCCTATCCGCAGCTCTTTGCCGGCAAGAAGGCGCAATATGCCGACGGCCACGCCTGGGGCGTTTCCCAGAAGGACCGCAGCGAGGAGCAAACCGCCGCCATCGGCAAGTTCCTGAAGTTCTTTGCCGACAATGATTTCGAATGGGCACGCACAGGTCACCTGCCATCGGTCAAGGCGGTTCTCGACAGTGCCGCGTTCAAGGCCCTGCCGCACCGCGACACGGTCTCGGCAATCGCCACGCTCGGCACACCACTGCCTGCCACGGTGCAGCGCCAGTTCGCTATCCAGGATATTGTCGGCGAAGAAATGAACTCTGCCATCACCGGCCAGAAGGATGTCGACGCGGCACTTGCCGATATGGAATCGCGGATCAATGACCTGCTCGCCAATCTCTGAAGGCTTCATTCCTGCGACCTTCAGCATAAAGGCCCGTTGCTCACTGCGAGCGACGGGCCTTTATGCGTGAAGACGATTGATGGCGATCAGCGGGTTTTTGCTACCGGAATGCCGACCGACGTGGTGACCGTCTATAGGCTGCTTTCGCGCACGATGAGCTGCGGCTGGATGGTCAGGTGCGGGACGCCGTCCTTGCCATTCAAGAGATCAAGGATGAGCGAACCAGTGCGCGCTCCGATCATGCGGGCGTGTGCATTGATGGTCGTCAGCGCGGGCACGGAAATGCCGCCGATCTCATAGTCGCCAAACCCGCCAATGGCGATTTGCTCCGGCACGCAGATGTCCCGTCGCTGGCACTCCGTCAAAGCGCCGAAGGCTGAAAGATCGGACACGCAGATCACCGCTTCGGTATCGCGGAACTCCTCGAGAAGCCGTGCCATGGCATTTGCGCCTTCCCGCATGGAAATAGGCGGCGCGCCAGCGTCGATCAACCTAAAAGGATCAAGCCCGTGGTCGCGTAATGCGGTGATAAAGCCATGGCGGCGGTTGGTGCCCCGGGTGTCGCGGCTTGCATCACCGCCGATGAAGGCGATGCGCCGATAACCCACCTCGATGAAATGATCGACCATGCTGCGCACCGCATCCGCGTTGGAGAAGCCGACAAAATGACCGATGGGTTCGGCTGGCACATCCCAGGTCTCGATGACGGGGATATTGGCGTTTTCCAGCAACTTGCGCGCCCGCTGCGTATGTTGGCCACCCGTCACGGCAATGGCCTGCGGCTTGCGGCGCAGGAGGTTTTCGATCAGCCGCTCTTCTTCCTGCATGTCGTAGTTCGTATAGCCGAGCAGTATCTGGAACCCCTGCGCGCTGAGAACATCGGACAATCCGCCGACGGTATCTGCAAAATTGGCGTTGTTGATAGAGGGAATCGTGACGGCGATGAAATCTGTTTTCTTCGAGCGAAGATTGGATGCGGTCGAATCGAAGACATAGCCAAGATCTTCAGCCGCCTTCAAGATCGCGTCACGCGTTTCCGTGTTGACCAGGCCGCCCGCCTTGAATGCCCGCGAGACCGTCATGGGCGAAACACCTGTCGCGCGCGCGATATCGGCCATAGTCGGCGTTCTGTCGTTGCGCATGCCCCACTACCCCATTCTTCTTTACCGCTTTGGCGGTCTTAATCGTATCAGCGGATATGGCCGCGAATGGCAAGCGAGACCGCATAGATCGACGTGGTCGCCGTGATAAACAGCCGATGACCGTTGCGTCCACCAAAACACACGTTGGAAACCGTTTCAGGCACAAGGATTTTGCCGAGACGGCGACCGTCGGGAGAGATGCAGTGAACGCCGTCGGCTGCGGAGGACCAGAGATTGCCGGCAGCATCGACCCTCATTCCGTCTGCGCAACCCGGCTCTATGGAATGAAAGACTGCGCCGCCACTCAAACGCCCGTTCTCGTTAACATCAAACACGCGGATATGGCGCGGGTCATCGGAAAACATGCGCCCTGTGTCGGCGACATAAAGGCGCTTTTCATCGGGGCTGAACGCCAAGCCATTCGGGCAGTTGAAATCGGTGAGCACCGCGCGGACTTCGCCCGACATGGGGTCGACACGGTAGACATTGCAAGGCAATTCCTGCTCCGCGCGAAAGCCTTCATAATCCGTCGCAATGCCGTAATGCGGGTCTGAGAACCAGATGGCGCCATCTGACGCCACGATCACATCATTGGGTGAATTCAGCCGTTTACCGTCATAGCTGTCGGCAATGACAGTGATCGTCCCATTATGTTCCGTGCGCGAAACCCGTCGTGTGCCGTGTTCGCAGCTGACCAGCCTTCCCTCGCGGTCACGCGTGTGGCCGTTCGAAAAATTCGATGGCTCGCGAAACGTGGAAATGCCTGTCGCAGGGCTCCAGCGCAGGATGCGGTTGTTGGGAATATCGGAAAACAGAAGGCAATCATGGTCTCCGAACCAAACAGGTCCTTCGACCCAGTCGAACCCGCCAGCCAGCTTCTTGAGCGGCGCATTACCCAGCACGAAAGTGGAAAAGACCGGGTCTTCCGCTTCGAAAAATGACATCAGGCCCAACCTTTCCTTGTTTTTGGACATTAGCGCGAAGATAGCGATCAGGTGGTGTGCAGCAAGACCGCACGCCACCCATCCGCTTGTTTTATTTGCCCCAGATTTTCTTATACGCGTCGCGATAACCGTTATCCGGATCAAACGAGTTCTTCGGCCCGCCGTCGAACTCGACATTATCGACCGTCACCACGTGCAATGGCGACACATAGCCGGACCATTTTTCACCCGAAAAGGCGCGGTTGAGTTCATCGACCAATTGCCAGCCCTGAAGATTGAGGGGCTCGGCGACCGTGACCGATTGGTACTGTTTGGCGCGGATGCGCTGGTAGGCGCTTTCGGAGCCGTCGCCCGCCGCTACGCTCTTCGGCGCACCGTCACCCGGAATGCCTGCGGCTGACAAAGACGGGCCCATGAAATCGAAATAGATGTCGTTGATCGCCAGCGAATGCGTCCACTTTGCTCCGTATTTCTGTAGCAACGTCGTCGTCAGTTGCGGCATGCGCTGTGAAGTCTCGGCGATTGGCGTATCGACATATTCGAGCACGGTACCGCCAAGCGCCTCGATTTCCGCCTTCATCTTGTCGGCCTTGGCGATGGCGATGGCATAGGTGGAATCGGTGAAGATGATGACGCCCGGTTTTCCGCCCGCATCAACAAAGGCGTAATCGGCGGCGGCTTTGGACACTTCCATAGCATCGGTCGTGACATTGGCGAAAACGCCCACCTCATCCACCGGTCCAACAGCCGGGGCAGCGTGCCAGGCGACCATGGGAATATTGGCCTTCTTGGCTTCCGCCATGGCGGGTTTCTGCTCGACGGCATCGAAACCTGCAATGATGATGCCATTCGGCTTCAGGGTCAGCGCCTGCCCGAACGAGGCCGTCCGGCCTTCGACGGAACCGGCGCTATCCAGCACATTCACCTTCCAGCCAATGGATTTGGCGGCTTCTTCAATGCCGTTGACGACACCCAGAATGCCGCCATTCTTCATGTCAGCGGCCACAATCACCACCGATTTGTCGGCTGCCGCTTTCGGGCCAGTTGTCGGGCCGTCCCATTTTTCGACTTTGCTGGCATATTTGGCAACGACGGCCTTGGCGTCCGTCATGGCATCCGCAAAGGCCGGTCCTGCTAGGACGATAGCGAACACGGCGGACGCCGTACTTGCAAGGAACTGTCTGCGTCTCATGGTATTTCCTCCCATTGAAATCACGGTTTTTACGACGATGCATGCACTCAGGACGGGTCGGCAGCAGTCTTTTCCGGCATGCCTTTGGGCTTCAACAGGCCAGCCACGCCGCGGCGGCGCTGGGCATAGCCCGCGATACCGATGGCAACCAGCAACGTGACGCCGTTGAAAAGAGGCTCGACAAAGAAGGAGCCGCCGAATTGCTGGATACCGGCAATGCCGACGGCCAGGATGATGACGCCGATCATCGTACCCCAGACATTGACGCGGCCGGGCTTGATCGTGGTAGAGCCGAGAAACGCGCCGACCAAAGCCGGCAACAGATATTCGAGCCCGACGCTGGCCTGACCGATCCGCAGGCGCGATGCCAGCAACACACCGGCGAGAGCCGACAGCAGACCAGAAATAACGAAGGCACTCACCACGAAGCGACGCACGGGAATGCCGTTGAGAGCAGCGGCCTTCGGATTGGCACCGATGGCATAGGTGTAGCGACCGATCGGCAGATATTCGAGCACGATCCACATCACCAGCGCCAGTGCCAGCACATAAAATCCGGTGATGGGCAGGCCGAAGATAAAGGTGCCGTTCAGGGCTAGAAATCCATCCGGCAGAACGCCGACGACCTGACGACCACCCGTATGCCAAAGCGCTATGGCATAAATGACCGTTCCGGTGCCAAGCGTTGCGATGAAACTGTCGATCTTGGCAATCTCCACCAGCACGCCATTTAACAGGCCCGTCAAACCACCCAGCACCAGCACGATGAGAACGGCGATGGGCCAGGGCACGCCATACATGGTTTGCAGGCTGATCGCCAGAATGTGCCAGAGAACGATGCCGTAGCCGATGGTAAGATCGATCCGCCCACAGGCCATCGGGATCATCGCCGCCAGCGACAGAATGGCGATAATGGTCTTGTTGGCAATGATCGAGCGCATGTTGAGCACAGTCGGGAACGTATCCGGCAGCATGACGGAAAAGATCACGATGAGCAGAACCGTCAGGATCACCAACCCGTACACCGGCAAAAAGCGCTTGAGTTTGTCGCCGGTCGACAGGCCCTGTAGCTCCGACTTTGTCGGCTCGAGTGCGGTGGACTGGATGGATTGCATCTTCGTTCTCCAGATAATCAGGCCGCTTCGGAGGCGGATGCTGCAGCGATGACAGCGGATGTGGTGAGGTCGTCTCCGGTCAATTCCCGCACGATGCGTCCGCGTGAAAAGACGAGCGCGCGGTGGCAGATATGGGCGATTTCCTCGAAATCCGTGGAGATGACGATCACGGCAAGCCCTGCCTCAACGGCGGACGCAATCAGCCGGTAAATATCGGCTTTCGCGCCAACATCGACACCGGCCGTCGGGTCTTCGGCAATCAGGAGTTTTCGGCCCGTCGCCAGCCAGCGGCCGACAACGACCTTTTGCTGGTTTCCGCCCGAAAGTGCCTCGATTGCCAGCGATTGTTCATTGGGCCGAAGACCCACCTTCTCGCCAATCGACCATGCCAGATCCGCTTCTTTCGAAGGTGACAAGAAATTCGACAAACGCCTGCCGGTCGCGCCCGGATTAAGGAACGTGTTTTCGCGCAGCGAAAGCGACATGGCGACGGATTCTTCCGTGCGGTCACGCGCGATCAGCCCGATGCCGGAGGCAATGGCCGTTTCAGGACTGCGAAGATCGGGACGCTTGCCACGGATCGTCACCTGTCCGGTTGCGGGCTCTACGCCGAACAAGGCGCGACCAATCAGTTCCTGTCCGGCACCCCGCAGGCCGACAAGGCCCAGAAGTTCGCCTTGGCGCAGGGCAAACGATACCGGCCCGGCACCGCGGCAGGCCAAATCCTCGACTGTAACAAGCGTTTCACCAAGTGTCGTATGGGCTTTGGCAAACAGCTGATCGGCCTTGCGACCGACGATCATGCGAATGAGTTCGTCCGGATTGGTATCGGCAACCGCCGTCTCGCCGACGAGAAGACCGTCGCGCAACACGGCCACGCGGTCGGCAATGCGGAAGATTTCATCGAGGCGGTGGGAGACGTAGATCATCGCCACACCGCGCTCCTTCAACGGCCTGATGGCGTTGAACAGCCTCTCGACCTCGTCGGCGGGAAGGCTGGCGGTGGGTTCATCCAGCACAAGTACATCTGCCTCGACGGCCAAGGCTCTGGCGATGGCAACAAGCGATTTTTCGGTTCGTGTCAGGCTTTGAACCCGCGTCGTCGGGTCGAAATCGCAGCCCACCAGCTTCAGCGCCTCGGCGGTGCGTCTTGCCGTCGCGTTCCAGTCGATGAGCTTGTGGCTCATGGAAAAGCCCTGTGCCAGACCGACATTTTCAGCCACCGTCATCCACTCGATGAGGCCGAGATCCTGATGGATGAAGGCGACGGGTTGGCGCTGGTTGGGCTTGGGCGGACGATGATGATAGGGCTCGCCGCGAAACAGGATTTCGCCGCCATCGGGCTTATAGATGCCCGCCAGCGTCTTGATCAGTGTGGATTTTCCAGCGCCGTTTTCTCCCAGAAGCGCCAGAATTTCTCCGCGCTTCAGCTCCAGCGAGACATCCGTAATCGCTTTTGTGCCGCCGAACTCCTTCGACACGGAACGAAATTCCAGGAATTTTTCCGCTTCCATCCGCTCCTCCCAAAGCCTGATGTCTGACGCTATGATATCGATAACATAGAAGTCAAGATTCATTTTCAGTGATGAGCGGACATTTCATTTTGCGTTCCCGCTGCAGCTTCACAAATCTCAAAATCGCGCTGGACAAAGATTGGGAGCAAATCTATGTTATCGATAACAACGCATCGGAGGAGATGCCGTGAGCAAAATTGAAATCCTTCAGGTCGGCCCCTATCCAGCATGGGACGAAGAGCGTCTGAATGCCAACTTCACGATGCACCGATATTTCGAAGCGGCTGAAAAGACATCGTTTTTCCGCGATAACGGCGCTGACATAAGAGGCATCGCCACCCGTGGCGAGTTGGGTGCCAGCCGCGCGATGATCGACGCGCTGCCGAAATTGGAGATCATCAGCGTTTATGGCGTAGGTTATGATGCGGTTGACGTGAACGCGGCGCGTGAACGGGGAATTCGCGTGACCAACACGCCGGATGTGCTGACCAAGGATGTCGCGGATTTGGGTGTTGCAATGCTGCTGGCACAGGCGCGCGGAATGGTGAACGCTGACGCCTGGGTCAAGAGCGGAGACTGGGCAAGCAAAGGCCCTTATCCGCTGACATCACGGGTGCATGGCAAACGCGTCGGGATACTCGGCCTAGGTCGTATCGGTTTCGAGGTCGCAAGGCGGCTTGCGGGCTTCGACATGGACATTGCCTACAGCGCAACGGCACCCAAAGACGTCGCCAAGAACTGGACGTTCATCGCCGACCCGATCGAACTGGCCGCACGATCCGACTTTCTGTTCGTTACCCTTTCCGCATCCAGCGAAACGCGCCATATCGTCAGTCGCGATGTGATCGAAGCACTCGGCCCCCAGGGCATGTTGATCAATATTTCCCGCGCATCCAACATAGATGAAGACGCGCTTCTCGATGCGTTGGAGAACAAGACGCTCGGCTCGGCAGCGCTCGATGTCTTTGAAGGCGAGCCGAAGCTGAACCCGCGTTTCCTGACGCTCGATAACGTGTTGTTGCAGCCACATATGGCATCCGGTACGCTTGAGACGCGCAAGGCAATGGGCGCGCTTGTGTTCGACAACCTGTCGGCCCACTTCGAAGGCCGCCCGCTACCGACCCCGGTTTTGTGAGAGACATCAGATGAAAGCAATCGTTATTCACGCGCCCAAAGATTTGCGGATCGATGAAGCGACCATCGAGGCGCCCGGTCCCGGCGAGGTCGAGATACGCCTTGCCACCGGCGGCATTTGCGGGTCCGATCTGCATTATTACGCCCATGGCGGCTTTGGCGCGGTGCGTCTCAGGGAGCCGATGATTCTGGGACATGAGGTGTCCGGTTATATCGCGAGCCTCGGGGAAGGTGTGTCCAATCTCGCCATCGGCGATCTCGTTGCCATTTCACCGTCCCGCCCCTGTGGCGCCTGCGAATATTGCCTCAAGGGCATGCCGAACCATTGCTTTAACATGCGCTTTTATGGCTCTGCCATGCCCTTTCCACATATCCAGGGCGCGTTCCGCGAACGTCTGGTTGCCAAGGCCGAACAATGCGTGAAGGCCGATGGCTTAAGCGCTGGAGAAGCTGCGATGGCGGAACCGCTGTCGGTCACCTTGCACGCCACGCGGCGCGCGGGCGAGATGCTGGGCAAGCGGGTGCTGGTGACCGGATGCGGACCAATCGGTACGCTGTCCATCCTCGCTGCCCGCCGGGCCGGTGCCAGTGAGATCGTCGCTGCCGATCTTTCCGAACGCGCGCTCGGCTTTGCCCGCACCGTCGGCGCCGATCGCACGGTCAATCTTTCTGAAAACCCGGATGGTCTGGCGCCATTCAGCCAGACCAAGGGCTATTTCGATGTGCTTTACGAATGCTCCGGTGCGCAGCCAGCGCTGGTCAGCGGCATTCAGGCGCTGCGCCCGCGCGGCATTATCATCCAGCTGGGACTTGGCGGCGATATGACGTTGCCGATGATGGCGATCACCGCCAAGGAACTGGACATCCGCGGTTCCTTCCGCTTCCACGAGGAGTTTGCCACCGCCATCCGCCTGATGCAGGGTGGCTTGATCGATGTCAAACCCTTGATCACCCATACGCTGCCCTTTTCGGAAGCAACAAAGGCGTTCGAAATCGCCTCCGACAAGGGGCAATCCATGAAGACACAGATCGCCTTTAGCTGACAGATGAAGCAGCGATCGTTTCGGGAGGAAACATGAGCACCCAACTTTTCGACCTCACAGGCAAACGTGCCCTCATCACCGGCTCCTCGCAAGGCATCGGCTATGCAATGGCGCAAGGCCTTGCCGCGGCTGGTGCGGAGGTGATCTTGAACGGCCGTGACGAGACCAAGCTGAAAGCCGCAGCAGCCGCACTCGGCGTACAGCATGTGCTGGCTTTCGACGCCACCGACCACGGGCTGGTGCGTCAAGCCGTCGATAGATTCGAAAGCGAAGTCGGCCCGATCGACATTCTCGTCAACAATGCGGGCATGCAGCACCGCACGCCGCTGGAAGACTTTCCAGCTGACGCATTTGAGACCCTTCTCAAGACCAACATCTCAACCGTGTTCAATGTCGGCCAAGCCGTGGCGCGCCACATGATCAAGCGCGGTGCAGGCAAAATCGTCAACATCGCCAGCGTTCAGACCGCACTCGCCCGCCCCGGAATTGCCCCCTACACCGCAACCAAAGGCGCGGTCGGCAACCTGACCAAGGGCATGGCGACGGACTGGGCGAAATACGGCCTGCAATGCAACGCCATTGCGCCCGGCTATTTCGATACGCCGCTGAATGCAGCGCTGGTTGCCGATCCCGATTTTTCCGCTTGGCTTGAAAAGCGCACACCGGCAGGGCGCTGGGGGAAGGTCGAGGAACTCGTCGGCGCCTGCATCTTTCTCTCATCAAATGCGTCGTCTTTCGTCAACGGTCACATCCTCTATGTGGACGGCGGGATCACGGCTTCGCTCTGATCAGACGATGAGAGCCTATTACTGAGTATCGTCATCAACCGGGAGGGGATTGATTATGGGCAACAGGATCGCGCTGATTGGTGCGGGCGCCATGGGTGGTGCAATCGGCACCCGTTTGGTGGAGACGGGCAATCACCTCACCGTCTTCGATCTGGACCAGGACAAGGTCCAGCTTCTCGTGGACAAGGGCGCTTCTTCCGCCAAGACCGCTGCTGAAGCCGCTGCCGTCAGCGACTACGTCATCCTCAGCCTCAATTCGCCCGGCATCATCAGACGCGCCATCTTCGGTGACGCCGGCGTGGCTGATGGTGCCAAACCCGGCACGCTGTTGATCGACATGTCTTCGATAGACCCCGATGCCACCAAACAGCTTGCGGCAGATGCAGCCGAAAAAGGTCTGCGCTGGGTCGATAGCCCACTGTCCGGCGGCGCGCCGAAGGCGTTGCTGGGGCAGTTGACGCTGATGGCGGGCGGTACGCAAAGTGATGTCGAGGATGCCCATAATGTTTTGAAAGACGTGTCCAGCAACTACACCCATATGGGACCCGTCGGTGCTGGGCAAACGACCAAGCTGATTAATCAGGTGCTGTGTGGTCTCGGGTTTCTGGCCGTCGCCGAAGCCACACAACTGGCGCTTGATGCCGGTGTCGATGCGGCCAAAATTCCGCAAGCACTCAAAGGTGGTCGGGCCGATAGCTCGATTCTGCAGGAATATATGCCACGCTATGTGGCGAAGGATTACCGGCGCACCGGGCGCATCGACAACATGGTCAAGGATTTGAGCGGCGCGCAGGATCTGGCACGCCGCACCAACACGGCCATGCCGCTGACCTCCCTCTGCGCCGAAATCCACCGCATGCTGACGGCAGCAGGCTTGGGCGGCGAGGATCAAGCTGCGCTAATGGAATTTTTCAAGGGACCGAACAAGGAGATGTCAGAATGATTACCCGTTACGCCCTGTTCGAGGGCAAGGTCAAAGACGGTCAGACGGAGGCATTTCGCGAGGCCGTGATCAAGCGCATCTTGCCGAAATGGCAGCAATTCCCGAAGGCAACGGATGTGCGGGTGTCTTTTGCCGAGGCCCGTGATGACGGTGCGCCGGAACTACCGATGATCCTTGCGATCAACTATCCAGACCTGCAAGCGGTGGACGAGGCGCTGGCAAGCCCTGTGCGCAGTGAAGCGCGTGCGGCGACGGAAGCTGTGCTATCGGAGTTTTTCGAAGGCCGCATCCACCACCATGTGACGACAGCTAACGAGTATAAGCTATAAGTGCAGATTGGTAGGTAAAGACCCTACCAATCTTGTATTTTGGCGATAGTTCGCCGTTAGATCATGATCTCGCCACCCGTTACCGGGATGACGGCACCCGTCATATAGCTGCTGAGTTCCGATGCCAGAAGAACGTAGGCACCTGCTAGTTCCGCGGGCTGCCCGGCCCGGCCAATCAGGGTCTTTTCGCCGAAAGTTTTGGTCTTATCGGCAGGCATCGTGGAAGGGATGAGCGGCGTCCAGATGGGGCCAGGCGCGACAGCGTTGACCCGGATGCCTTTCTCGGCCACCATGGCGGCGAGGCCCGCCGTGAAATTCGAGATGGCGCCTTTGGTGGACGCATAGGCAAGAAGCTGCGGAGACGGCTGGCGAGACTGGATGGATGTGGTGTTGATGATCGTGCTGCCCGGCTTCATATGTGGAACGGCAGCCTTGGACAGAAAGAACGGGGCGTAGATATTCGTCCGGTAGGTTTCGTCCCACTCTTCAGCGGTGATGTCGGCAATATCGTCATAGGTGCGCTGGAACGCTGCGTTGTTGACCAAGATGTCGATGCGGCCCAACTCTTCGACCGTGCGCTGCACCAGCGATTTGCAGTGCTCTTCAGCTTTGATATCGCCGGGAATAACCACGGCCTTTCGACCCGCTTTTTTGATCCACTCTGCCGTATCCTGCGCGTCTTCATCTTCATTCAAGTAGGATATGACGACATCCGCGCCTTCACGCGCAAAGGCAATGGCCACCGCCTTGCCGATGCCCGAATCCGCACCCGTGATCAGCGCAACCTTGCCTTTAAGCTTGCCGCTACCCTGATAGGATTCTTCCCCATGGTCAGGTCTTGGATGCATTTCGGCAGTCTTACCGGGCGGCGACTGGACCTGCGATGCATAGGGTGGCGTAGGACGTTTTACGTCGGTCATGGGGTTCTCCAGATTGTGGGTGGTGTGTGACTAACCAGCCTAAGCCGCGTGAGTTCCTGACTTTTCCACATTCACCCAAATGCCAGGCAAAAAAACCGGCAGCCCGTACCCTTGTGCGCTCGTCCTCAAGGGAACGATTGGTGGTGAACGCGGTTCGCTTGAAAGAACAAACGACCCCATCGGCGCCACCGGTGCAGGAAAGCCAAAAGGATATGAGATATGGGACATTCCGAAGACAACGACCGCCCCCTCGACAAAATCCACAAAGATGCCGAAGGCCAGTTTGCCAAGGGATTGGAGCGGAGCGACAACAATGGTGTCGCCAGCGCCAAGCCACGGGCGATCACCGGCTCAGACGACGCAACAACACACAAGACCCCGCCGGGAAAGGCACCAGCAAAAAAAGAATGGGATTTGAATTACGACGAGCGGGATAGCAATGAAGGTGACTTCAGAGGATAGTCTCCCCCGGTTGATGAGCCTTCGTTGACGAGCACCGCGCCTGCATGCAATGTTTCCGCATAGTGGGACGGGAGGCTCCAGAATGCACAAAATCAAAACCGGTATCATCGTCGGTGCCGGTATGGTTGCCAAAACGCACATGCTCGCTTGCGTCGCAAGTCCTGAAAAAATCAGACTGAAAGGGTTCGTCGACAGTGGCTCTGGCCGAGCGGTGCCGCTTGCTCGCGAGGCATCAGAACGCAGCGGGCACGACGTCATCGTCTATCCTTCAGTCGAAGACGCCGCGCGAGATCAAGAGGTCGATTTTGCCATCATCGCCACACCCCCCAATGTGCGCGCGACCATAATCGAGCCTCTGGTTGAGGCGGGTAAGCATATCCTTCTTGAAAAACCCGTGGCCCGCGATACGGCAGAGGCGCAAGCCGTTGTCGACATGTGTCGGCGCGCTGGCGTCACTCTTGGCATCATTTTTCAGCACCGGATGCGTGATGCGTCCCGTAAAGCGCAAGAACTGGTCACGTCGGGGCGGCTGGGCACGCTTGGTCTATGCGAAATCTCTGTTCCTTGGTGGCGTCCTCAATCCTATTACGACGAGCCGGGCCGAGGCACCCTGGCGCGCGATGGCGGCGGTGTTCTGATATCCCAGGCGATCCACACCATCGATCTGGCGCTCAGTCTTTCGGGTCCTGTGTCTTCCGTGCAGGCGATGGCTGCGACCACACGGTTCCACGCCATGGAAACCGAGGATTATGTCAGCGCTGGCTTACGGTTCCAAAGTGGCGCCGTTGGCTCATTGGTTGCCAGCACTGCGAGTTTCCCGGGGACGGCGGAATCCATATCTCTGCACTTCGACCACGGCAGCCTCAGACTTGCGTCCGGACTGCTGCATGTAAACTGGCGCGACGGGCGCGAGGAAAGCTTCGGCGGCGCGGCATCCGGCACCGGAGGAGGCGCAGACCCGATGGCCTTTACCCACGCGTGGCACCAAGGGGTTTTTGAAGATTTCGTCGATGCCATTGCCTCGGGTCGTGAACCGGAGGTGACGGGCGAGGCCGCACTTTTGTCGCACCGTTTGATCGACGCGATCATCCAATCGGCTGAAACCCGCAAGGAAGTGGAATTGACGCATGCATAGACCGATAAAATTCGTCGCCTTGGGTATCGAGCATCGCCATATTTTCGGCATGGCGCAGAACATGCTCGATGCGGGAGCGGAATTTGTGGGCTGGTGGACGGAGGGCGAACCGGACGTCGTGGACGGCTTTGTGAAGCGGTTTCCAAATGTGCCGCGCGCCGCATCGAAAGATGTTCTTCTCGCTAACGACGCCGTCGATCTCGTCCTCATCGCCGACATTCCCGCAAAACGCGCCGATCTCGCCATCAGCGCGATGGAAGCGGGAAAGGATGTCATGTCCGACAAACCCGGCTGCACGACGTTTGAGCAACTGACCCGCCTGCGTGAAACCGTGGCCCGCACCAAACGCATCTGGACGATTGATTTTTCAGAACGCTTCGAAGTTCCAAGTGTCACGAAAGCATCAGAGCTTGTTGCTGAAGGCGCGATCGGGCGCGTCATTCAGACCATCGGCATGGGTCCACACCGTCTCAACCGCGCCACCCGGCCGCAATGGTTCTTCGACCGCCAGGCCTATGGCGGCATCCTCACCGATATTGCGAGCCACCAGATCGACCAGTTCATGTTCTTCACCGGCTCGACCGAAGTAGACATCGTCTCGGCGACGGTTGCCAATTATAACAACCCCAATGATCCCGGCCTTCAGGATTTCGGCGAAGTGCTGCTGCGCGGTGACCGCGGCCACGGCTATATCCGCGTCGATTGGTACACGCCCGACGCCCTGCCCACGTGGGGTGATGGTCGCCTCACCATTCTTGGAACGGAAGGCTATATCGAGCTTCGCAAATATGTCGATATCGGCAATACGGAGGGTACCGACCGGCTCATCCTCGTCAACGGCGGCAGGTGCGAATATATCGACGCATCGAATGCAGGCCTGCCCTATTTCGGAAAAGTCTGTGACGATATTCGCAATCGCACAGACACGGCGATGACGCAGGAACATGTTTTCAAGGTGTGCGAACTCGCACTTCAAGCACAGGCGAAAGCGGAGGAAAGCCGAACGTGATCGACTCTGGAACAATGAACGTTCCGACCGTCACCAGAGGACGTTCTTGATGGGTTGCACGGGCTTGGCTGGCGCTTCGTCTCCGATCAACTGTTCAAGATCGATTTGAATGGTCCTGCAAAGCGAGGTCAATGGAACATCATGCGCCCTGTTTTCAAAAGGATCCTGCAAATCCGCGCCGACGCGATCCATGGCCAACAACATGAAGCCGACAGCGGTCGATGCGAGTGGCGTAAACAGCGTCAAGCTGTCGACAAGGCCGATGGGTAAAAGTATGCAGAAGCCGTGCACGAACAAGGTGGGGAAATAAGCATAGCCACGCGGCAGAGGTGTATTTTTGATCCTCTCCATACCGCCCTGCGCATTGCTCATATCGACCATAATTCTCTCGATCTGGACGCGGCTGTAGGCATCGATCCATCCGGCATGAAATGCATCTCTCACGAGAGCCGCCGTACCATTGAGAATGGCGTTGGGTACATTGGCCGCGTCGACCACATCTCGAAGCCTGTCACCAGGAAGAAAATCCGCGATTTCCGGCTCACAGGGCTGGCGTCGCAAATGACAGCGCAATGCGTTCACATACGCGATCTGGCGACGTATCAGTTCGTGACGAAAGTCCTGGCTTTCCTGTTTGTCATCAATGAAATAGAGAATTTCGCGTCCATAGGAGCGCGATGCGTTCACCATTGCTCCCCATAAAGTGCGCGCCTCCCACCAACGGCTATATGCGCTGTTGTTGCGAAAGCTCATGAACAGAGCGAGCGCCGAACCGAGAAGGCTCATCGGCAAAACCGGAAGGTTTAACCACGGGTGAGGAAGATAGACATAGGCAAGCGTGACAACGATATCCCAGACGAAAAGCAGCCCAAGTGGCCAACCGATGTAACGAAGCATCCGGTGGAGACGGGCTGACTGAGGCAAAACCATTGTATTTCCTGACTGATCGATGGATATCTCGTTGCAGGATATGCTGCAATGCAGCATTTTTGAGATATGATCACTGTCAGTAAGCGTGGGTGCGTTCCTGTAGCCGCCGCTTCAGTGACCGCTATCCTCTATGATGCGAGACCTGCTCGCTGCATCCTCCACGAAGGATTTTCTGCTTTCTCGTATCAGCCAATCCCGGAACAGGATGATGTTAGGATTGTGGGACTTTCGCTCGGGGTAGACAGCAAAATAGGAATCGTCCGAGCGGATCGGGTCTCCGAACGGCATATGCAACTGGCCGCTGTTCAATTCGTGCTCGATGTAGAATGTCGGCAGGACAGCGATCCCCATGCCGTGTATCGCCGCGTTGATGATCATCTCATGATGCGAAAACCGTGTCCCGTGGATTCGTCCATTGTAAGACAGGCCAGCAAGGCGAAGCCAGTTCAGCCACAGACTTGGACGGGTGGAGTTTTGAAGCATCGGGAAGTGGCAGAAGTCCAGGGGTTCCAGCTTTTGACCCAGGGGAATGAGGTTCGGCGACGCGACCACGGCCAGCGTTTCGGGGAAGAGTTCGATAGCACGCGCATGCAGCCATGTCCCCGCACCTCTTAAAACAGCGATATCGAGGCGGGTCGTTTCGAAATCGGTCGTTGGCACTGCAGGCGTGACTTCCAGCGGCACGTCCGGGTTCGCCTTCATGAAGGAGGAAAGCCGTTGCGGCAGCCAGCGGGTCGCAAATGTCGGATGCGCCCCGATCATCAGCGAACTGTCGATGGCGCGGCCTCTGACGGCATCGATCGATATTTCCTGAAGTCTATCGAGCGTCAGCGCTAAATCCCGGTAATAGTTCGCGCCGATCTCGGTCAGAACCAGCCTTGGGCCCGAGCGATGAAACAGCGTCACGCCCAGAAAATCCTCGAGATTCTTGATCTGGCGGCTGATGCCGCTTTGGGTCAGTCCCAAATCGTCAGCGGCCTTGGTAAAGCTCATGTAGCGCGCAGCCGCCTCGAAAGCATGCAGAGCGGAAAGGGACGGAAGGTATCGTCGCATGAAGACCTCGATAATGATCATGAATAAAAGTCATGAAAGAAATATTTTTCAACATTTTTATTTTGACCCCTGCTGGTCCAACAATCGTATTGCGGCAAGGCCTGCGCGCATCACACACAAACCGGCATAGACCTGGAGGGTGATACTTTTGCAGCCACAAGGGAGCGCCGCATGACACAGGAATGGTGACAGCTCACTGGCTTTCATCGCGTGTCCAACACAGGGGAACGACATGAAGAGACGTCAATTTACGAAAGTCCTGGGCCTTGGCGCTGTTGCGACCGGTTTTGGCATGAGCAGGCCCCTGTTTGCGGCCAGTTCGCTCGAGCGTATCAAATCCTCCGGCACGTTGCGGATCGGCGGTGTTGCCGATGGCGCTCCTTATTGTCAAAAGAGTTTGATGGATGGCTCCTGGCGGGGTTTCTATATCGATATTTGTCAGAAACTTGCAGATGATCTCGGCGTGAAACTTTCCATTCTGGAAACGACCTGGGGCAATTCGGTTCTCGATCTCCAAGCAGACAAGATCGACGTCTTCTTCGGCCTCAACCCGACGCCCGAGCGCAAGAAAGTCATCGACTTTTCAGGTCCGGTTTTCAAAAACGCCTTCACGATGATTGCGCGCAAGAATGTGGGCGGAACGTCTTGGGACGACTTCAACAAGCCAGACATGCGGATTGCCGTCGATGCCGGTTCATCCCACGATTCAGCGATCTCCCGCCATGCCCCGTTGGCACAGGTGTCGCGCCTGAAAACCGCAAGCGACGCGACTGCGGCGCTACAATCCGGACGCGCGGACGCGCAATGCCTCGTCATGGTGCTGGCGCTCACGCTGCGGGCAAAAAACCCATCGATCGGCGAACTGGTCATGCCGACCCCCGCTGATTTTACCACGTCCAATGCCGGCTTCAGGCGGGAAGAGGACCAATCCTGGCGCGAATATACCGACACATGGATCACCCGCCAGCGTGAAAGCGGCTTCGTGAAGGATGCAATCATCCGCAATATGGGTCTTGTCGGTGTCAAGGAAAGCGATTTCCCGCCGGGTTTCGAAATCTAAAGTGTCGATTGGGCGGGCTAGCGCCCGCCACCCCTCCCCTCGGCAACTGGACACGCATAGATGTATGAATGGGACTTCTCCATCCTTTGGGGATATCGTTGGCTGCTCCTGCAAGGGCTGGGCATAACGGTCGGCTTTACCGCGGCGACCATCGTCTGCGGACTGACCATCGGCCTGACTGCAGCCATCTGTCTTCTGTCGCGCTTCAAGCTGTTGAGAGGCCTGTCTCTGGCCTTCATCGAGATATTCCGATGCACGCCGGTGCTGGTGCAACTGATCTGGTGCTACTACGCGCTGCCGATGGTGGCTGGCATCGATTTGACTCCGATGACCGCCTCGCTGCTTGCATTGTCCTGCTATGGCGGTGCTTTTTTCGCGGAAATCATTCGCGGCGGCATCGTTTCGATAGACCTAGGCCAGTCAGAAGCTGCCTCGGCTCTGGGAATGACACCGTCTCTGGCCATGCGCCGCATCATCCTGCCCCAAGCGCTGCATCGCATGCTGCCTGCGCTGATGAACCAGTCGATCCTGATGTTCAAGAATACCTCCCTGGTGTCCGTGCTCGCGGTACCCGACCTTGTCTATCAGGGACAGATGGCCGCCCATGACAGCTTTCGACCGCTGGAGACCTATACGGCAGTGGCCGTCATGTATTTCGTCATTCTCTTCCCGCTGACGCTTTATGTCCGCTATCGCGAACGCAAGCTGGGAGAAGGGCGATGACCGTAACGACGCCGATGATCGAAATTTCCGGACTTCGTAAATCTTTCGGCCCCCTGGAGGTTCTCAAGGATATCCATCTTCAGGTCGAACAGGGTGGCGTGGTTGCATTGCTTGGCCCTTCGGGTTCCGGAAAATCCACTCTGCTGCGCTGCATAAACCTCCTCGTCGTACCCGACGCCGGTCGCATCCGTGTTGGCGAAACCATGTTCGAGTTCGGAAAATCCGTCCAGAACCCTAAGACCAAGCCGCTTGCAGCATTCCGGTCCCGCACCGGCATGGTGTTCCAGAACTTCAACCTCTTCCCGCACATGTCGGTTCTCGGGAACGTCATGGAAGCACCTGTCCACGTCAAAGGGATGAACAGGAAGATGGCGACGGATCTGGCGATGTCTCAGCTCGAAAAGGTCGGCCTTGCCGACCGCGCGCAACAGATGCCGCAGACCTTATCCGGGGGCCAGAAACAGCGCGTGGCAATTGCCCGTGCTCTGGCCATGGAACCGGAGGTCATGCTGTTCGACGAGGCGACATCGGCGCTGGACCCAGAACTTGTCGGCGAGGTCCTTCAAACCATCCAGAAGCTTGCGGCAGATGGGATGACCATGGTGATCGTGACCCATGAAATCGCCTTCGCCCGCGATGTCGCGGATAGGGTCATCTTCATGCGGGACGGTTACGTGGTCGAGGAAGGCACTCCGAGTGAGGTAATCGACACACCCAGAATGGAAGCGACGAAGACCTTCCTCAGCCATTTTCACAAGGGTGCTTCCGCCCGTTGACCATCCGCATCCAAAGGCCTTGCATTATGGACACGATCAGCAATATCCGCGTCTTCCTCATCGAAAGCCCGATCAAGATGGCGCGGCAGCAGGGGGTCGGCAACGTCAAGGGAACCGTGAAACGTGTTCTGGTCGAGTTGACGTCATCTTCCGGCATCGTCGGTTGGGGTGAAGCCGCACCTTGGGAAGTCTTTACCGGAACGGCGGAAGCCGCATTTGCGGCGATCGACATCTACCTGCGGCCTCTCGTCATCGGCGCCCGCATCGATCGCATTCGCGAACTGACGCTCAGGATGAAAAAGGCGCTGGTCGGGCATGGCGAGGCAAAACTTGCCATCGAAACTGCCATGTTCGACATTCTCGGCAAGTCGTCAGGCCTCTCGGTCGCAGACCTTCTCGGCGGCAGAGTGCGCGACACGATCCCTCTCTCCTTTTCGATCGCCGATCCCGATTTCGACGCCGACATGCGCCGCATGGAACAGATGGTCCCGCAGGGTAACCGCATCTTCAAGGTGAAGACGGGGGTCAAGTCTCATCGGGAAGACGTTGCCCATCTCGAGGCGATGCGCAATGCCTTCGGCGATCAGATTGACCTGCGGATCGACTACAATCAGGCGCTTCAGCCGTTTGGTGCTATAGCGACCTTGCGCGATGTTGATCAGTTTAAACCCACATTCATCGAACAACCGGTTCCACGCGATTGCCTGACATCGATGGCTTCTCTCACGGCCGCGCTCGACACTCCCATTCTGGCCGACGAAAGCTGCTTTGATGCCCGTGACCTGATGGACATCATCAGGCTTCAGGCTGCGAATGCGATTTCCGTGAAACTGATGAAAACCGGCGGACTGCTCGATGCGCAGGCCTTGATGGCAATCGCCGATGTCGCCCACCTGCCAGGCTACGGCGGAACGTTGTGGGAAGGTGGGGTCGCGCTGGCGGCGGGTACGCAGTTCATCGCCGCAACACCTGGAGTTTCACTGGGGTGCGAATTCTATATGCCGCATCATGTGCTGACGGAGGATGTGCTGGAGGAAAAGATCGAAAACCGCAATGGCGAAGTGGTGGTGCCGGATGGGCCCGGCCTCGGCATCAGGGTTTCTGATCACTCTTTGAAATCGAATGCCCGGATACTCGCCGAGCACTGACAACGAAGATCAAGAAAGCGTCCAGCGATCACGGCCTAGCTGTGGGCGCGGGCGAGACGATTGCAAAATTTGGGAAAACAGCGATGTCCAGTGTGGAAAAGAAGCACATCGTCGTCATAGGAGCGGGGATCGTCGGCGCATGCACTGCGCTCGAACTCGTGCGTGCAGGGCACGAGGTGACAATCATTGATCCGGGTGAACCCGGCGGTCGCCAAGCCGCGAGCTATGGCCATGGCTGCTGGATCAGTCCCGGCTCGGTCGTTCCCATGTCCATGCCCGGTCTCTGGAAGAAAGTCCCAGGCTATCTGCTGAACCCGGAGGGTCCTCTGGTCATAAGATGGCGTCATCTTCCAAAGCTTGCACCATGGCTGCTGCGGTTCCTATGGGCGGGGGCATCGGTTCGACGGGTGGAAGCAACGGCTCATGCCTTGAGCCGTTTGCTGGGCGACAGCCCGCAGCGGCATCGGGTTTTGAGTGAGGAACTGGGCTTGCCAGACCTCATTCGTCAGGACGGCCTGCTCTACGCATACCCAGACCGGCGCGCCTTCGAACAGGAGGCGTTGGCGTGGCATCTGCGCCGCATGACCGGCCTTCGCTGGCGTGAACTGGACAAAGCAGTGCTTTCAGAGCGCGAGCCGAGCCTCGACCCGCGCTATTCCTTTGCGATCCTGGCCGAAGATGGCGCGCATTGCCTCGATCCAAGCGCCTATGTTGCCAGGATCGTCCAAGTGGCTTGTGCAGGTGGAGCAAAACTGATCCGAGCCAAGGCACTGGCGTTTGCATTCGAGAGCGAGCGCTTGACCGGTGTCCAGACGGATCAGGGGCTTATTAGCTGCGATCATGCGGTGGTTGCTGCCGGCGCTTGGTCGAAAGCATTGGCACGATCTGCCGGAGACAGAATACCGCTCGAAAGCGAGCGTGGCTATCACGGGGTCATACAGGTGGAAACCGGCGGCCCTCGGTACCCCGTCATGCCCAGCGATGGAAAGATGGCCAATACCCCGACTGCGCACGGTCTTCGCCTCTCCGGCCAGGTGGAGCTTGCCTCGGTCGATACGCCGCCCAATTGGCACCGTGTCGATATCCTTCTCGATCATGCCCGAAAAACCTATCCGGCGCTTGCCGCGATGCGCGATATTCAGATCGACAAGTGGATGGGTCACCGCCCATCCACCCCAGACGGTTTGCCGGTCATCGGCGGGTCAAGCCGCTCGGCAGATGTCTTTTATGCCTTTGGCCACGGGCATGTCGGCTTTGCCTCGGGCCCGATCACCGGCGCAATTGTCGCCGGGCACATAACGGGCAAAGGCCAGGCGCACGATATTCAAGCCTATTCGCCAAGGCGATTCAGGTTGGGTAAGGACCCACTCAGAAAAGAGGCTGAGGAAGCCGGTCGCGTCTAACCGCAGGTGCTGGTCCGAACAAACGCCCCTGCCAGACTGATCGCCTCGGCTGAAACCGTTATTGGTCCTGCGTTTGCATAACAGAGCGACCAAGCATCGACGTGAGCTCGGTTTTCGCCACCTCCGACAAATACGGTCTGAACAGGCTCGCCACTTGGCCCAATCCCCAATCCAGATGCTCTGGCCCCAGATCGTCAATTCCCTCCTGAAGGCTGAGATACACGGCCCAATAGGTCGATACGATCCAGACATTGGCAAGCAACCGTGGTGTCTCCTCATCTGGAACCTTTAGCAAATGCGCGTCAGTCATCTGATGAAGCGTCCCTTCCACCACACGCCGCATCCTCGTGCTCAGCTCTCGGGTTGGCTCACGGAGGGATGGCGCAATGGCGATGATGCCGGGCAAATCCCGAAAGATGTATCGGTGAGCCCAGATGATGGAAAACCAGCGGCGCATGAAATCCGAATAAATGCCAGGATCGGTGATGGTGTTTGAACGCGCATCCGTCATGAAAGCAGTCGCGTCTTCCTCCAATCTCTTGAACAGCGCTTGCAGCAGCGCTTCCTTAGTCTTGAAATGATAATAGAGGTTGCCCTCATTGATGCCGACCGTCCGTGCGATCTCGGCGGTCGTCACCCGGTCGGGGCCTCTGTCATTAAACAGTGCTAGAGTGGCATCCAAAATGCGGTCGCGCGTGCTGACACCCTTGGTTTTTCCTTTTGCGTCATCCGCAGCCATGTGATGCACGACCTCTTGTAAGTTTAAGGTGAACACCTTATTTCAAGATAAGGCGAATACCTTAAACGGGTACTTTATCGCTCGCCTGCAATCAAGGATCCACGCCATGGACACAGCGCTTCACGACGACAGCAAACTGAAGACGGACTTTCCGTTGACGCCACAATCGACGCTGGGTGCGTTGGCGGCGATCATTCGCAATCCGCTGGATGCGCTTCCCCCATCGATCTTCAAAGAGCCGCTTGTTTTCTCAAAGACCGCCGGGGAACTGAAAGTCTATTTGGCAGACCCCGTGTTGATCCACGAGGCGTTGGTCAAAAACGCAGATGTGCTGGGCAAGGGCGATCAGGTTCGGCGCGCGCTTGGGTCGGCGCTCGGTGAGGGACTGCTGACCGCAGACGGTGCCAATTGGAAATGGCAGCGCCAGTCGGTGGCAGGCGCTTTTCGTCACGACAAGCTTCTCGAACTACAGCCGACGATGATCGCCGCGGCTGAGCGCACCCGCGACAGATGGCTTGAAAAGGGCCACGGCACGCTCGACGTCGGCCATGAGATGATGCGCACGACGTTCGACATTATCGTCGAGACGATGATGTCGGGCGGGCATGGCATCGACGTGGCAAAGGTTGAAAAGGGTATTTCCGATTTCCTGGAGCCGACCGGCTGGAATTTTGCACTTGGCCTTTTGCACGCACCGGAATGGATACCCTATCCTGGACGTCGCAAGGCGCGGGCAGCCGTTGAATTTCTGCGCTCCAGCCTCGGCAGCGTCATCGAAGAGAGGCGGAAAAATCCCGACGACCGCCTTGATCTGGTGAACATGCTTCTATCGGCATCAGACCCCGAGACCGGGCGGACGATGACCAATGCCGAGATCGTCGACAATCTCATGACCTTCATCACCGCAGGCCATGAAACGACGGCGCTTGGGCTCGCGTGGACATTCGATCTCCTTGCCCGGCATCCGCAGGTCGAGACGAAAGTCCTGGCTGAGATCGATGCCGTGACAGCGGGAAGGCCCGTGCTTGCGGATGACGTGTCGAAACTGGTCTATACGCGCCAGGTGTTTTCAGAAGCCATGCGCCTTTATCCGCCCGCGCCGATCATCACCCGAACCGCTCTGCAGGATTTCCAGCTCGGTGAATACCGCATTCCAGCAGGCACCGTGTTGATCGTGCCGATCTACGCCGTTCATCGCCACGCATCTCTATGGTCCGATCCAGAGGTATTCGATCCCGATCGCTTTTCTCCAGAAGCGGCAAAGACACGGCACCGCTACGCCTACATGCCCTTTGGCGCCGGGCCTCGCGTATGCATAGGAAACGCCTTCGCAGTCATGGAAGCCGTCGTTATTCTGGCCGTTATGCTTCAAAAAGTCAGGCTGTCAGCACTTCAGCCGACAGCCCCAACGCCGATCATGAAGGTCACATTGCGTCCGAACCAGCCGCTCAACATGAAACTGGCTCCGCGCAAGTGCGCTGATTGAAACTTTGAGACATGGATGATGTCGACGCTATCGAAGATAGAAGTTTCGACTTGACCGAACGGCGCGATCCTCGCCGTTCACTCGGCGTTTTCATAATATTTGGTCAGATTTCCACCCAGGAATGAGTTGGCCAAAGGGCGGTACGACTTGGCAAGGTTCAGCGCCATGTCATCATTCTGTAGATAGAGATACGGTTCAAGCCAGGCAATCTGAAAGGCTTTCAGCTTCTCTTTGCGGGTTTGAAAGCTTTGTTTCGTGCCAGCAATATCCGCGACGATTTCAGGATTTGCCAAAGCGGAAACCGTAAAGTCGACGATCTTGTCGAGCTTGCCGTCGCACACAGCCAAACTGTCCGGCCTTGAGGGGTAGAGAATACGTGCTGTCATCACGATCGGGGCTAAGGCGTGGAGTTGATAGTGAAGCGCCTTGTCCTTGCGTTTCATCTCCTCCGGCAAACTGCCGTCCGGGCCTGCCGAGCATATCAACATCTGATTTGTCTGCGCACCCCAATCCATCAGGTTTTGTCGGCCGGTAATGGCGCCCACCTGCGCTGCGGCGAGGCCCGCCCATGCCCGGTGATTGTTACGGGACGCCATGGGCGGGGCTTGCGTGTCGAAGTAGACGATCTGCTTTTCCGTCAGTGCGGCCAGCCAATCCTCAATCGATTTCATGTCTGCGGCAGACGGTTTTTCCACGGTCAGCGCTCTGGCATAGGCGGCGGAAATACCGGCAATTCGGGAGGAAAGTGCCAGATGCGCGTTCATGGTTTCGGCCTGCGTCAAGGCGCCGGCCTGTGCCCAACCCGCCAAGCTGCGAAAAATGCACTCTGCTGCGGCACCGGCCTTCTTTTCGTCCAGCGTTTTATTGGCCGCATCTGCCATATTGCGAATAAAGCCGTCGATCGGCGCGAGCGATTTTTCGACTTCGGCGTTCAGTTTTTCATCGATCTCCGAACGGGATCTGTCATCATCCTTGTATCGCGATGGTAAATCGATATTCACCACCGGCTGCACGGTGGGGCACTCTTCCGCCGCCATAACACTGGTCTGGAAGAAACAGGTGCTCAGGCCCACAGCGAGCACCACATGTTTGAGGAAAAATCCGGTCATATTTCTGTTCCTCAATTGATCTTCGCATTCATACCCGTCAGCATTTCTGCCGCTTCGTCACTACCAAGGTCCGATGCTTTGCGCAGCCAGACGCGGGCTTCGTCCAGAGAAACCGGTCCGCCAATTCCGTAGGCATGATTTCGGGCCAATATCAGCATTGCCGGCACATCGTTGAAGTTCGCTGCCGCAACAAGCAACATTTGCGCCTGTTTGACATCTTCTCCCGGTCTTGGTTCCGTTACGATAAACTTGGCATATTCTCTCATACCACCGGGGTCTCCGCTCTCTGCGGCTGATTTATAGATGGCATGCAAATCCAGGTTTGACAGGACCAGCGAGCGCACCGGCCCATTCATTTTCTTGATGCGTGCGACACGATCATAAAGCTGGTCGGGCGTCGCGTTCTTGATGGAGGACAAAACGACATTGGCGGCCTTGTCCTTGGAGTAGCTTTTCTTGCCCGGGTCGGAGTAATGGCTCAGAAGCACCATCTCTGCTTTCATGTCACCGAAGCGCACCGCAGCATCATAAAGAGCAAGGGCTTTTTCGGACATATCCTTGCCCTGTCCGTTCGACGCAAAATCACCAAGCAGCCTGAACCGCCAGCCACGTTGCTCGGTCAGTTCCCCTGCAACCTTCATCCAGCTATCGGCCTTCGCGCTGTCAACCGGGCCATATGCCTTTGCCAACGCAAATGCGTTTTCGAAATTACAGTCCATGATGGACGATGCCATAGACAGAAGGCGGCTTTGCGCATCGACGGACCGGTCCGCCTCAGCCGCAAACATCAATGCGGTCGCATCGCCATTGGTCGATATTACACTGGCGTATTGGGCGTAGACACTGTTCGTATCGCGCAACGACGCCAGAGTGCGCATGGCGCGGCCATTGCCTTCTGCGCTGGCTTTTTCCAGATAATCCAGCGCCAGTTTGCGTAGCGTCTCGTTTTCAGGAAGGTTTGCGATGACCGCATTGGCGGCAGCAACACGCGTCGTGACCGATCCGGTTTCAGCCGCTGAAACGTACAAGCGAAGCGCGTCCTGCTTCATGCTTTCGTTCGTTGCGGCAGCCAGCAACAGCTTGGCATGGCCTATACCAGCGTCGCCATCTGCCGCGACCTTGGCTGTCCATTGCCGCAGCGTTGGCTCATCGGCATGCGTCAACTTGAGATAATAGAGATAGGCGGCCAGTGCATCGGCACGGCCATACAACGCCTCGGACTGCAACGCTGCAATTTCAACCGCGTCGGGACGGCGTACCAGCTTTACGATCCGCCAGAGAGGCCAGCTCGCTGCGGCGTCCTCGTCGTTCATTTGCTGCCACTTTGCAGCTTCCTGAAAATCAGGACCGCCCGGTCGCCGGCAAAGATAGGCCGCTTTCAGATCATTGACGGTGCCGGTGACGCCGAAATTTTCAAGCACGGAGCGGAGCAGGTTCGTCGCTTCATTGAAGCGGCCCGGCTCATCGACGTGTCGCAAGCGCATGTCGGCAAGGCTGCGCATGGAGGAAACATCGCGCAGCTTTGCCCCCTGTTCAAACAGGGCGGTTGCCTCTGCTTCACCGGCCCATTGACCGTGTTTCTCAAGCGTGAGAGTTCCGAGCCTGGAGAAGGCCCACACCGGAGGCTGCGGCAGTTCCGAGAGCTTTCGCAGCGTCTCCTCATAGGCTTGGACGGAACGAAGGTCGTCAGTGTCCGCTCTATAGAGGCTGGCAAGGTGTGTCAGACTGGCGCGATTGCCTTCATCCGCGGCCTTGATGAAATATTGACGGGCAAGCGTTTCATTCTTTTCGACAATGGCGCCCGCATTGTAAATCTTGGCCAATTCCACCATGGCCGGTATCATGCCGCGGTCGGCCGCCATTTTGAGATACCGCAAGAGAATGTCGTTATCTTTCTCGATGGCGGTACTTTCCATATGGTAACGGGCGACTTTCCAGGCAGCCGTTCCATCACCCAGGTCGGCGGCTACTCTCAACCATGCCTCGGCAATGTGACGATTCGCAGCGACGACTTCGCCCTTTTCGAATTCGCGGGCGATACGACCGATCCGTTCGCAAATTCTGTCGTCCAGCTTGCCGACCATGGAGCCCAGCGCCATGGTGATCGCCAAGGATGGTTCCATGTCCCAACCGGGCGTAGGCTTGCCGTCCAGTTGCAACTTTGCCAGGGTCAGCAAGGCATCCGCATGGCCGTTCGATGCTGCCCGCACGAGCAGTTTCTCGACCGCTTCCTGTCCGCCCTGGTCCTTTACGAGGCCACTTGAGATGAGGTCCGCTGCCATTTTCATCTCACGCGCCGACATGCCGTTGCCAAGCTCGAAAAGCTTCTTCAGGAGACCGGATTGTTCAAGCTCCGTAATTTTGCTGGCGCGCAAATAGAGCGAGATCCGTTCCGCCATGACGTCACTGGCAGAAAGATCGCTCCGTTCACCCAGACGCTCGATCATGCTGTCGACAAGCTGGAAATTGCGCGTCGCGTCCATGTCGCGCAGTCTCTGTGCCTCACGCAGGATGATCCAGCCTTTCGTGCTCGGCAGCGTCTTTTGGTCCCAGGATGTCCAACGCTTCGAGATATCGTCATCGGTCGCGCGCTGAATGCAGATATTTGCCGGCTCCACCACCGGAGGCAGGAATTCGATTTTAAGCGGCTCTGACGGTGCTGCCCATACGGTAGTTGCTGACACGGCCAACATGGCAGAGGAGAGAAGAAAGCCCAGAGCACCGTGGTTTTTGGAAGAAAAAGACATGAAGGCCTCCTATCGCTGCAAAAGGTTGTTTTCGAGAGCAACGGCGCTATAGCGACCGTTGGCACCGGTGATCACAATCGAGTAGGCAGCCTTGCGCTTGAGATCGATCGTCTCGGTCTTGGCAACAGCCGTTCCGTCCTTCTGTATCTCGAAGGCCAGAGACAGCGGTGCCTTTAACGCGACATCCATGCTCTCACCCGCCGCCACGCCTTTAAGCGCAACAGCCTTTGCAGCCGGTACGAACAGGTCGATGCTGGCAAGGTCACTCAAATTATAGAGATAAAGCTGCGCCTTGGCGGGATCGTTTTTGACCGCATCGCTAAAAATGCGCTCCCCGTCCAGCCCCATCGTCATCGTGTAATATTTGCCTGGCTCGACCGTCATGACTGCGCTTTGTCCGCCAGAGGAAATCTCCACAGAGCCGGCATCCACATTCACATAGGGCGAGACGCCTTGCGTCGGTGGCACAGGTTTTCCGCCGATCGTCGCTGTTTGCTGATCAACGCTCACAACCCGCACGAAGGATGCCTTGGGATCGACGGCCTTGCCATACAGTCCAGCATCCTGTGCGTGCCCTGTCGTGACGGCGAACCCTGCGACTAGCACGGCTATGGAAGACATCGTTTTATGGTTCATGTCAGTTGTCCTTTGTGCTGGCCGTGTGGCAAATGCTCACATTGGCGCTTTCGGGAGACAGGGTGTCGAACGTGATCTGGACATTCTTGACGGACTTGGATCTGGCATCGAACGGGAAGTAGTAGCGTCCACTGGATGCCGCACGGTCAGGACGCGAAATCTGCGTTTCGATGACGTCCCCGTCCTCAAGCCCGACACGCAGCATGGCGGAACGGCTGTTCTCGTTACCGGCATAGGCCAGAATGACGGACGGGCCTTCCAGGCTTTCCGGCCGCAGCTCCAGATCAAGCACGTTTTCAGTCGAGGCAGAAAATTCCGGCGATGCGCCGCTATCGCATACCTTGACGGCGGCGGAGGCCAGTTCGCGCAACGGTGCATCTCCGAATTTGCCGAGATTGTTGTAGATCGGGTTTTCCCAGATCAGGAAGCGCGGCCGCTTTTCCGCAAAATTCAACGAGGTGATATATGCCGTGATGGAGCCAAACTGGTTGCCGCCTGAGACCGCATAATTGTTGACGGATGTTCCCAGTTGCTGAGAGAGAAAGCCTGCAAAATTTGCCGGAGCAAGATCGGAAAAGCTCGTACCGACCAGCGCAACCTGCTCGCCCTCATCAGTATTGCCGAAAATATCGAGCTGCGCACCGCCTGAGGTGATGACTTCCGTCGTTTCGAAGGCTTCCATTTCGGCAGCCGGTAGCGACGACACGCATGACGCCTGAAGAAAGCGCCGCATGGTGGAAATAATCTGCTGGCGACCAGCCGACTTCGTCTCGAAGGTTGCGTTCTGCAAACCGTCTGCGCCGGGCAAGGCTTTGATCGTCGCGGCAACCTCGCTGGCGGCAGCCTGTGCGCCCCATGCCGTCCAGTGGAAGTCTGCCTGCAAAAACGGCGGATGCTTGCGATCGTTGCTTTGCAGCGCCTTGAGCACATCGACGGTCACGACGCCGTTGCGGCGCAATTTTGCAAGCGTCTCGTCATAGGCGACCTTGGCGATCTCGTAATTGAACCCCAGCTCGGCGGTTCTGTCCGGCAGATATTGCGGCATCGTCAGGCTCTTGGTGGGGATCGGTACATAGATCAGCGTGGTGCCATTGGCCTCCAGCGCCCGTGCCACTTCGGCCAGTTGCTTTGCGGTATGTTCCCCAAGCTGATGCTGCATCCGGATATCGGCGAGAACGCGGAAAAAATACCCGTCCTTGCCTTCGACCGATGCCACGAGAGGGTCTTCTTCAAGGCCGGTGCAGCCGAAATTCGAAGCCATGACGGGAGATGACCACAAAGCCATACACATCAGGGAAACAATGAGCGGTGCACGAATGTTCAAAATGCTACTCATTCATGTCTCCAGAAATCGGGCTTTCCGTTGCCGCGGCAGAAGCGAGCTTGCGTCGAAGCGCGCCAGCCACACTCTGGGTCTTCAAGTCGTCAGAGCGTTCCGCAACCACCAGATAGGCTTCGATCTCACTGCGTTTAGTGGTCAAGCCGTTGGTTGAGATAAGGCTGATGGCTTCTTCCAGCGCGGCAGTGGCATTGCCGCGATGTGCGGCACTGGCGCGGAACGCGGCATATTTCGCAGGGCTGTTTTCGAAAGGCGTGCCAGACCGATATGCGCCCATAAGCCCTTCGAACGCAGCTTCATCGCCGCGTGCGGCATGAGCACGCAAGACGGTCTCTGCGGCATCGAGACGCTTCCGATTGGCAGGTTCAGGGTCGATCTTCCGCACCAGCGCAACGAGCGGTTTGACCGCGCCGGAGCGACCGGCGGCGGCAGCCATGGTGAAATAGTGCAGGGCATCCTTTGCAAGTTCCGGCTTTTCATAGAGCTGTTTGGCAACCAGCATGGCCGCCAGACTATCGCCGCGATCCGCCAGAACCTGAAGCTGCCGATAGGAGATACGCTGCTTCTTGACCATACGCTTGCGCGCATCGCGCAATTCCAGGGTGGGAAGCTGGTCCGTGCGCGTAATGCCGGCGATGAAACCAGCCTTGCGACGCTGCTGGGCATCGGCACCGACCACCGTTGCCAACATCATGGTAGATGCCAAGAAGACGACGCTGAAAATCCGAAAGCGGGGGGTATCAGAGCTTTGCATGGCCGACCTCCATTGCTGCTGGCGTTGCTGCCCAAAGTTTTGCGTCGGTCAGAAAACGAACCGGAAATTCCCACAACACCGTTTGCGGAAGGGAATCGACGTTTTCCAGAGAGGCAAGATATTGGCGCATGGGTGCGACCGGCCCCTGGCCAACCAGCGCGGCATTGGCAACATCCAGTCCAGACTGGAACGACAGAAAGGATGCGAAGGACCAGAGTTCGTTGGCGCTGTAACTCGTGCCAACGAGTGCAACCGGAATGCGCGTTGCGTTGCCGAAGATGTCATCGACCGGCTGATCGCCAGATGTCTGCGCCAAATGATAGGGCGTCACGGTTTCGTTTCCGAGACCGACGAGTGGCGCAAAAACGCCACCGGTGACGTATTTGACTAGATCACCCTCGATGCGGTCCTCGGCACCCGGCGAAATCTCATAGTTTCCAGGCTTCTCTCCAAGCACCTGTGTCGCGACGGCACCGGCGACCGCCTGTGCACCGGCAGGCGTCCAGTGGGTGTCGGTCTTCAAAAACACTTGGCGGTCCTGACGGGCTGACATCAGCGCCGAGCGGGTGTCGACGGTCTTGACGCCCCGCGCTTCAAGTCGTGCCCTGAAATCATCATAGAGCTTTTCGCTGTAGGACGACGCTGCGGACTGCTTGGCCTCATCTGCATAGACATCGCTCTTGGCTGGCAGCGGAACCATGGCCAGTTGCACGCCTTTTTCACTCAATATCTTCGAGATCGCCGCTATATGGTCCACGGAGGCCGTCAGATAAGCGTCGATATCAGCGGGGGAGCGGAACTCCTCATCGGTGAAGAGATAACCGTCCTGTCCCGAGACGACCCCTCGCCTTCCTTCTCCCAGAAGAAGGTACCGGGCTGCGCCAATGATTTCGACGGCGAGTTGTCGATGGGGCAGACCATCACGGTAGAGCTTCTCCAAATGAACCGTCACACCACCATTCAAAACCGATGTAAGCGACAGATCGTCCTGTACATGGGCGGGCTGCAAGCGCTCCGGCATGCCGAAGTTGGCGAAGGCTGCATAGCCAAACAGCGCGGCAGGTATCAGAAGCTGGATTGCAAGAGACGAACGAATGGCCGTCATGGGCGGGCTCCTAGAACTGGAAATAAAGGAAAGGGGAGTAGGCGCTGTCGGCAAGCTTCAGAACGGTCACGACACCCAGCAGAAGAACGGTCAGCGGCAGCGCAACCGAGGTCTGCATGACCATGGTTCCATCGGCGCTAAAGGTCACGTCCTGCTCAGGCTGGAAGAGATCGCGCAGCCAGGGCTCGAAGGCTGCAACCGCTGTTGCAACGACAAGCATCAGCAGCGCCTCTCGCGTGAAGGCCAGAGACAGCGCAGAGGTGAGCGGCAGACCGTGGAAGCCGAGCATGCCGGCGTAGATATTTGCCGCAATCGACAAATTTTCCGCCCTGAAGACGACCCAGCCGACCAGAACCAGCAACAATGTCAGGGGCAAAGAAACCCAGTGACGCGTGGCTTGCTTGTCCCAGCCCGTTGCCCGCTCGATTGCCAGTAAACCGCCATGCCACGCACCCCAGATCACGAATGTCCAGTTCGCACCGTGCCACAGGCCACCCAGCAACATGACGAGGAACAGATTGATATAGGTGCGCAAAGGCCCCAGCCGGCTGCCGCCGAGCGAGATGTAGAGATAGTCACGCAGCCATGTGGAAAGGCTGATATGCCAGCGACGCCAGAATTCGGTGATACTGCGGCTCGTGTAGGGCATGTCGAAGTTCTTGACGAACTGAAAGCCGATCATCAAACCCAGGCCGCAGGCCATGTTGCTGTATCCCGAAAAATCGAAATAAAGCTGGAGCATGTAGGCGATAGCGCCCGTCCAGGATTCGACGAGAGTTGGCGAGGGGTTGGAGAAGACCGCGTTCGCAAGCGGCGCGATGCTGTCTGCGATCAGTACCTTTTTGGCGAGGCCAATCGTGAAAAGCGCTGTTCCATCAGCAAATTTCTGCAGGCTGTGCTCGCGATGCTTGAACTGGCCGGCAAGATCGCGAAACCGCAGGATAGGGCCCGCGACAAGCTGCGGAAACAGCGCCTTGAAGGCGGCAAGATCAATGAAGTTACGGGTTGCAGGCGTATCACGCCGGTAAACGTCGATCAGGTAGCTGACGGACTGAAATATATAAAAGGATATGCCGATCGGCAGGATGAGCCGCCAGTGAAAGCCCATCGCATCCGGCGTTGTTCCGCCAAGGGCGGCGATGCTATCGATGAAGAAGTTCAGATATTTGAAGATTCCAAGCACGAGCAGGCAACCCGTGATGCCAACGATCATCAGAGCTTTCGCCAATGGGCGACCGAGATTTTTCTCGATGAAAATCGCGAAAAAATAGACCCAAACCGTGGTGGCGAACAACAGGCCAAGAAAGTCGACCCTCCACCATGCGTAAAAAACGTAGGAGCCGATCAAGATTGTTAGTGAACGAAACCGCGGCGGCGTCAGATAATAGGCAATAAGGAAGCATGGCAGGTACATGAACAGGAAAATTTCGGACGAAAATACCATCTCAGCCCCCTATCGTTTTGTTGCAGGCCGCAAGACCGAAAGCAGAGAAAGACGCCAGTTGCACGATGGCTGGACTCTGCTTGCCATTCACGATGAATTCGGCGTTCGGGCGACCCTCGTGAGCATCAAGATATCGACCCGTCGCACCTGCCATCGCGCCCGCGAACAGACGCGGCCATTGCGCAGAAAAGTCGTTGGCTGAGAGCCGCACATCACCGTGCCCATCCGAGCGGATGCCGATGGCGTTTCGCGAGAAAACATTGCCGTGAATGTCTGTCGACATTGCTCCGGCCTGTTCCTCAAGCGAGATGCCGTCGTGATTTTTGAGGATGGAGTTTCCGGAAATTTCAACGCCGAGACTTCCCTCGGCGCGAATGCCGCTGAGCTTGTTGCCGACGACAAGATTATCCGAAACCGTGCTGCAGCCGCTTCCCTTGATGATGATACCGGACAGTTCGCTTTTTTCGACGCGGTTGTCGTTCAAGGCAACGAGCACGGAGCCGTCATCCACGAATATGCCATGGCCTTGGCTGGCCGTGATGTCATTGTGTTGGAGGTTTACCTGCTGGCTGCGACTGGTCACTCTAATCCCATGGCCTTTGGATGAGCTCAGGCTGTTGTTCAGCACGGCGATGCGGGATGTCGATTGCACGACAATGCCAGACGACCGCATGCCGGTCAGGCTGTTGCCATCGATGACACTTCCGTTCGCCTTGACGAGGCTGAGGCTGACGAGATTGGATATGGTGTTGTTGGTGACCTGAATATTGGATGTGGAAAGGGAAAATCCGCGCCCGAGAAAGGAAAGGCCCGACGCTTCCGCAAAGGATCCAAAACCGAGATTGCGGATGTGGCTGCCTCTGATCGATGCTGAGCCATCGGCAACGGTGAGAATGAAGGGACGGAATGGATTGCCCGCATCGGACGATGCGCTTGCGTCGATCGAGGCCTCAGTGACGGTCAGCGTTCCGGCGTTGAGAATGAGGGCCGATTTCGTCCCTTCGAGAAGAAGCTGTTCGCCTTTCCCGATGCGAAGCTCCGCCCCCTTCCAGATCACCAGGGGTGCCATGATCTGAAATGTCTCACCGCGTTTTTGAACTGTCCCCTCCAGATGTTTTCCCGCAGCGATAGCTGCAAGGTCGGAGAGGGTAAAAGCACCGCTTTCAATGACGATGGCCGTGACGTTCGGATCGACGTGCTTTTCGAGTTCGCCAAACAATCCCTGGCTTGCCCCGACCGTGGCGATGGGGATGACCGTGCCGAATTTGGCGGTGCTAAGCCGTTGCTGGGACGCAGCAGGGATTGGCAAAGCACTGCCTGCATCCATTGCCAGAGATGGCTGCGGCAAGAGGGCCGTGACCGTGGCATATAAGAACAGGGCTGGGAGGAGTGCTCTAGACATAATCTTCCACTCCCAGTGCCTGCTGCAAAGCGCCCACCGGCATGGTGGGAAGCGGCAGTTGCTGAATGGACGGCTTGATCTCGCAGGTGATTTCGATGAGTTCGGCGGGCAAGTCCGAATAGTTGCTGACGAGCGCGTAATCGGCACTGAGGAACATTTCCGCGCTGCCTGCGTGGACAGGCATGCCCATAGCACCCGACTTCAAGTGAACGGTGCCGCTTAAAACCGTGACGATATGGCTTCGATTGGAGCCGCCCAGAATGCGCGCCTGCTTTCCCGGTGCAATCGTCAGCAAATTCATGGTGACACCATTGGCGGTATGAATGGACTTGAAGGTTCCCCACTCCATGAACTGGTTGCGGTGGGTGCTGACTTCCGACCGCTTCGACAAGACCAGTTTTTCAACGATTTTCTTGACGTCCTGCGAGCGATGTTTCGAGGCAACCAGAATTGCGTCATCGGTATCCACGACGATTACATCCGTCATGCCGACGACCGCAATCAGCCGATCCCCTCCCCTGATCAACGAATCCTGCGTGTCGTGCATCACCACATCGCCGGAAATGACATTCCCGTTTTCACATTTCTGGCCAATGGAGTGCAGCGAATTCCAAGCGCCGACATCGTCCCATTTGATGTCTGCTGGTGCGAGCGCGATATCGGTCGTGCGCTCGAAGATGGCTTTTTCCGTTGGCAGGCTGAGGGCTTTCACAAAGCTCTTGGCCGAAAGCGCAATGCCACGGTTGCTGGATAGAGGCTGCGCGTCATTCAAAGATGTCTGCAACGCTTCATAGGTGGCGGGGTCATGCAAACGATATTCGCTGACGAGTTTATCTGCGCGAAACATGCTGATGCCGGACGCCCAATAGGCCGAACCCGTTTCGAACAACGAATGAGCGACGCTCAGCTCGGGCTTTTCGATGAAGCGCTCGACCCGGTGGAGACCGGGATAATTGTCGAAAACACCACCATCCATGATGTAACCGTAACCGGTTTCAGCAAATGTCGGACGAATGCCGAATGTGACAATCAAGCCATCGAGCGCTGCCTGATGCATCGACTTCACGATGCCATTGAGATCGCCCTGAATGACGTGATCCGAGGGAAGAACGACCAGCACGGAATCCGGCTCTGCCCCGGCCACATACATCGAAGCGGCGAGCACCGCCGGACCGGTGTTGCGTGCCATCGGCTCGGTGATGATGTGGGCCTTGCACTGGATCTCGGCCAATTGGCGGGATGCTGTCTCCAGATGACGTTCACCCACAGACACGATCGGCGTTGCAAACATTCCACCACGGTGGCGCTGGACGGTCTGTTGAAAGAAGGACATGGAGCCCTTGCCTTCAATCGACTGGAACTGTTTTGGCTGTTCTTCGCGTGACATCGGCCAAAGCCGGGTTCCAGAACCACCGCAAAGAATCAGAGGATAGATCTTGGAGGTTTTCATGGTCATCGTTTCCAGTTGCTGATGGGCGAGATCAAACGAGCACCCGCATCGTTGATCGCTGCGAGCCAAGCGGGCGTGGTATCGATGGACACGCGCACCGGTTTGTTGGCGTTGGAGGGTTGAATGGCCGCCTGAGGCTTCAAAGTGACGACCATCATTGCGGCGGGATCGACGTTGGCACCTTTGGTTTTGACGTTGTCCAATCGGGCTGGCAGAACGGTGCCGTCCGCCATGGTCATTTCAATCGCAGCCTTATCGGATAGTGCATTGAGGTCGGCTGACGAGAAGCGAGCCTCAACAACCAGGGTTTCGCCAGCGCCACTCAGTTGCGCGACAGGATCGCCTGCCAGAACCGTTGCACCCTGATTCAGGTATTTCTCTCTGAGTGTGCAGTCACACGGCATGACCGCTGTGACAGATGCTCCAGACGAGCTTTCAATCGTATAAAGCGGCTGATTGTTCACCGGAGCGCTGGCAAAGAAAGAGAGTTGACCGGATGCCGTGGCGCGCAGCACCGGCCCGTTCCAGACGGCGAGAGCCGGGCCTTCTACGGTGTGCTGGTAGACGCGATTGGACACCAGGGCCGAAGCGCCGAAGATGAAGAGAACCGAAGCGGCTGCGGAGACGGCGATACCCAGCAGCTTGCTTAGCAATCGCCCGGACGTCATGTGGGCGTTTGCGCCACTCGCTGTCTTGGGCAGCCTTGACTTGGCTTGCAGCATATCATGCAGGTTGACGACATCCCCCGCCAGCCAGGCGTTCAGAATGTACCGGAGCTGAGGCATATGCGGCCCTGCCGGTTCCGAGAAGGTCAAAGCCAATTGTCCTGTTTCGGAATTTGCCGCATCAACGATGACGGCGATGGGAAGGGAAAAGACAAAAGCGCCGAAGTCGAACCGGAACATCGCCAGACGTGTTGCCTGCGTCAGACCGGGGGCTGCAAGTCCACTGACCTTGGCTTGCGCCATGGACACGGAGATGCCGTCATAGCTTCGACCATCAATGACGACGCTGAAAGGCAGATTGATGGAAGGGTGCTCATTGCCGGAATGCAAAGCCGATGCCGCATCCGAAAAGGCTTCTTTTGACCGCTCTTGGCCAGTTTGCTCGATCGTAGTCATGCGCGTTCCTTGTTGCTTGGGTTCAACTCAGTGCGATTGCGGTGAGCAGCAGCCAACCCGTGGCAACTGCATGAAGATAAAATGACGTCAGGGATTTCAGCCGCAGCGACAGCGGCTGTCGCACCTTGGTCTTGCTGGCCGCTTGCCGCGTCCACTTCTGGCGGTCGAGGCGGAACAGCACGAAGGTCTTCACCGCCGCGCCAACCAGCTGACCGAAATACAGCAGGAAGGGATAGCTGATCGGGAAGTTTGGCCGGAAACTCATGATGGCCAGAGAATAGACATAGCGTGTGACCATTACCCAGGTGATGTAGGCGGCAAGGATCAGCGGATGCACGAAGATGGCCGAAACCAGAACCGTTGCGGGGCCGAGCAATGTCGTCCACATCGATATGCGCTGGTCGAGCAGCGACCACCAAGTAAAGGCACCGATCTGGCCGGGTCCCAAGGCGAGCGCCCGCCCATTGGTGCGCAGCATGTTGCCGAACCAGCGTACCATCAGAACCACGGCCGATTGCACGAAACCGGGATGTGGCTGCGTTTCCATCGACAGGCTGCTGACGTCTGGCAGATAAAGCATCCGCCAACCGTTTTTCAGCAACCAGAACCAGGTCGACTTGTCATCACCGGTCAGAAACGTCACCCGTCCCAGGCGCCAATGATCCATGCTGTCGCGTTCAACCATACGGATGAAATCGCCGTTGCAGGCGAGCGTCGCCCGGAAAACCGACATTCTGCCCGTCAATGTCAGGATGCGCCGGGACAGGCCCATCGATGACATCATCATCTGGCGTTGTGTGAAGCGCAGGTTGAACCAGTCACGGAACAGACCTGGTTGCGGAACCTCGCACCGTTCGTCCGTCGTCAGAGCGCCAACTCTGTCGTCACAGAAAAACGGCGCCGATTTTTCGACGATTTCGAGAGGCGGACAGCTATCGCCATCGACGAAGATGACGACGTCTCTGTCACTGGGGCATTGGCGGGCGATGATGCGCAGGGACGTTGCCAGGGCATCGCGTTTACCGGTCCCGGCAATGCGGTCGATGATCAGGCGGACGTTGCCCTGCATATCCGGCGTAAGCTCGAAAATACTGCGGATCAACCGTTCATCCGCAGCCTCGACGACGGAAGCGACAACGGTCGCCCCGCCTCTCGATGCACCCGCCGCTGCAAAGATCGAGCGGTAGACCGTCGTCGAGATTTCCGGTTCGATCTTGTAGCTGGTGGCCAGAAAGAAGGCATGGGCGGGGACGGGCTGTTGGCTGTAGAGCGTCTCCACCAACGCGCGCCGACGGGGATGGACGAAACGAATAAAGACATGCGCTCTGACGAAGTTGATAGCTCCCCAGCTATACCGCCAAGCGCCGATAACACCGATGGTCAACGCAAGACCGATATGTTTGGAAAGTTCCTCGAAAGGAATGAACAGCACCAAAAGGCAAACTGTCATCAAGTAGAGCGCATGTCTGATCATTGTTGCGACCTCACCAGCAAATGCCTTCGTACCGACCGTTCGAGCGAAGACCTGCCGTCAAACGGGCAAGATCGACACAGGACTTTTCGGTAACGGCCTCACTCAACGGATCGACCGTCTCATCGTAACGGTTGCCGATGAGAATGATGTCCGAGGCGTCGATCAGCTCACCGATCCCGCCAACGAGGCGGTCCTGAAGATCAGGAATGGTGTTGTTGCCGCGCCCGGACCCCGTCATCTGGTTGTCGTAGGCCTCGCGCACGCTCGGGTCATACACCTTCAGGCCGTAACCCTTAGCGATGAGACGGGCGGCGAGATCCGCCAATGGGCTTTCCCGCAGGTCGTCGGTTCCCGCCTTGAAGCTGATGCCGACAAGACCGACCGATTTTCCGCCGGTATTTTCGACCATCGTCTCGGCGCGTTCGATCTGCCGCGCATTGGCGACAAGTACAGCATCGAGAAGAGGCGTCTTGGTTGCCTTGGCAGCCGCAAGATGGCGCAATGCCCGTACGTCTTTTGGAAGGCAGGAACCGCCAAAGGCAAAGCCCGGTCGCATGAAGTAAGGCGACATGTTCACCTTGCCATCCGAGCAAAGGACACGCATGACCTGTTGACCATCGATGCCCAGAGACTTGGCGATATTGCCGATCTCATTGGCAAACGTAACCTTGGTCGCGCGCCAGGAATTGCTGGTGTATTTGATCATCTCGGCTGTTGCGAGTGAGACGATGCTGAGCTGGCATGGCAACCCGGCGTTGACTTCTTTCAGAACATCGAGCGTCGGCTCATCCAGCGCACCGAACACGATCAGACCTGGATTGTAGTTGTCTTCGATGGCCGTGCTCTCGCGCAGGAATTCCGGGTAGTAACCGACACCGAAGTCCACGCCTGCAACCAGTCCCGAAGCCTGTTCGAGAAGCGGTATGCACACCGACTCCATCGTTCCCGGCACGATGGTCGAGCGGATCACGACGGAATGGTAACGTCCCTTGGACGCAATTTCCTTGCCGATCTGGATGCAGGCCTGCTTGACGTAAGCTAGGCCCACGCCGCCATCGGGATCGCTTGGCGTGCCGACGCAAACGAAGGAAACGTCGGTGTCAGCGATGGCCTCTGCGATATCCAGGGATGCGCGCAGTTTCCCGAGTTCCACCGTTTTTCTGATCATGATGTCGAGGCCAGGCTCGACAATCGGCGTTTCGCCGCGGTTGACCTTATCGACCTTGTTAGGGTCCACATCGACCGCAACAACATCATGCCCGTCACTGGCAAGACATGCAGCCGAAACTACCCCTACATAACCGATGCCAAATATACTGATACGCGCCATTTGGACGTTGCTCCCGTCATAGCTTGGTTCACATAACGGGTCCGAGGCACGGCTCTCTATTTCGTGTTCGGCCCATGGGTCTAAGCTTATGTCGGTAAAAATCCTGTTCAAGTCAGGAAAAAGCGAAATATTAAGAATAAATTAACTATAAATATGAAACAAACAACAATATGCCGCGGCGAAATATCGCCGCAGCACTAAAACAAAGATTATTTGGAAATAATTAGTTCAATAGAACCGAAAACCAGCCGCTGTTGCAGCCATATTTTACTATTGCGACACGAGATCGCAGATCTAATTTTTCTGAAGCGCGGGCTTTATATGTCTCAACGGTCTTTCCGCTGACTTTCAATTCAGCGGCGATTTCTTTCGTTGAAAAACCAAAGGCAAACAACTTCAGGACCATTTCCTCACGCCGACTAAGCGGCCCCGCTTCCGCATCCACGGACGCCAAGGACGTGTTGTTGAGTGCAGCATAGAACGAGCGGATATTGGGCTCGCGGATGAGCCCGAATATATGGCGGCTGATATAGTTACCGCCGCCTCCGATGATGCTGATAGCGCGGGAAAACTCCATCGCTATGTCGGATACGAGCAGGATATTGTGGATGCCAGCGGCATAAATATCCGGTACAGTCTGGACGAGATCATCGTTGACGACACAGATGACCGACGCGGCGCTGCGCGCAGTGCGCAACGCACGAACGACAATGTGCCCGTCGAATTCAGACAGTTGGTCACCTATTCCCACCACAACAACGTCCGGCAATGTTCTGATGACAAATTCGGAAAGCTTTTCAAGCTCACGTATTTCGTCAACGAATATTGCCGTTCCACTGAGTGAAACATTGTCGCGAAGTCTTGTTATAGTCTCTCTATTGGCTCCGACAGTCGCAACACGGAGCCTATTCTGATCAATCATTGAAGTTCCCCGTAAAAGTGAAACTTCCCCCCAAAACTTAAATAAAACGACCCACACCCATCCTCAAAGATGCAGAGCGCCAGCAACGATATTTTTGTATTTACGAGAGAGCACCTTTAAGCTGCATTGTTTTCAATTATGTGTCAATATAAACATAGATGAAAAATATTATTAGCAATAACTCTTATAAATACTATTTATTACTTATGGCTGCAAAATAAACTATCAAGTGACGTGCATATCATCAAAGTTGTATTTTTTTAGATCGTCTTTGAGATGACTCGGAGCTATCTGGCTCCCTTGATATTTTGCACGCAATCACTACCAAAAGTCATGCGTGCCTTACATCTTTTAATGACACCTTTTGAGGCGGGACACCGGACTTAAATCACGGCAGTACACTTGAGCATAAAGGCCTATTGGCAAGCCTTTTTACTGTTAAGTCACTGAATAAATAGATAAATAGGAGATGACAACTATCCGTGCAGTCCGACATATCGTCAGAGTAACGGAGTTCAACTCTCATTGAAAGGGATAGCCGTTGGCTGGCGCCATCGGCCTCTGTGTCAGCTGCAAAAAGCGTCACTTCCCGCCTTCAACATCACGCCGAAGACGTCGGCTTTATCCTTTACAGTCTCCAGCGACTATCCCCAATTTCAAGAATGTACTGTCTTAAAATAAATTCTACGACGCCAAGAACTTTACCGTCACGCCGCGTTGTCTGAAATAGGCCTGCATCAACTTCCTGCCAGAACGATTGTTCTGCACAAGCCTCGACGGGTCGATCAAGACCTCTTTTGAACCCGCACGTGTCAACGCGGCCTTAAGCGTCGCGATATGGGTGTCGATGTCGGCATTGTCTGTGTTGAGCGATTCATAAATTCGGTTTGTTGCATCGTCTACGGTCGGTTCGGTCACGCTTATTCTCCTGTTGGTATTGCTTGGCTGGCGCCTACCACACTTTTACAGGTGGCAAAATCGTATTGAATATACGCGGCTAGGGATCACCGAAATGCGGGCCGTTCGTAAGCTTCCTCACGGGTTATGGCCGTGATGAGAAATAAGATCGACATATCGCAGGAACCATAACGTGTCGCCACCCGTTATTTTGGCAGCAAAGCAATGCCAATCCAACAAGGAGAACCACAATGGGTAGCACTATGGACAAGATCAAAGGCAAAGCCAACGAAGTAGCTGGCGAAGCCCGCCAGGCAGTCGGGGACGCCACCGACAACCACAAGATGGAAGCCAAGGGCGCTGCCCAGGAAGCCAAGGGCCACGCACAGCAGGCCAAGGGCGAGGCAAAAGAAAAAGTAAAAGACGTCATCGACCGCGCATAACGGGACATGACGTCATTAAAGGCTCCGAACCCAGTTCGGAGCCTTTTTTTATTCTAACTTGTTCGGTTCCCTCGCCAAGTGTTCTGACGGATACAGGTGGGTTGTCGCGCCACGTCATCAGCCTCCTCCAGCGTAACCTCATCGCTTGTTCGGTCTGATCTGCTGGCGCAGCTCCATCAGACGATCGAGCGTCGACAGCGTCAAATCTCTGTTTTTGCCAGCCAGACCCAGCGTTAAAGCTTCCACACACACGAGTGACGCGCCGTGCATGGCAACCTTCTCCGTCTTTGCGCGCGGCAGAACAATCGCGGCTGTCGCATGCTGAGCAAGTGCCGTCTCTTCCTTACCGACGATGGCGACGATTGGTATCGAAAGGCGCTCTGCCTCCGCAATCGCCGTCATAACCTCGCGATGGGGACGGCCTTGGGCAAGGATAAGAAGGACGTCGCCCGGCTCCATCTGGAGAAGCTGTTCTGCCAGCATGATCCCCGTCTGGTTGAGCGCATAGGACGGATAACCAGCTCTGACGAAGTTGCGGGATGCGTAGGTTCCGATGATACCCGATGCGCCGATCCCGAAAACGCCGATCTTCCTGGCGGTGGACAGAAGGCTCACAGCCGATGCCATCGCACGCCGGTTGTCTTCCGACGATAGGGATTGCATGGCGTACCCCATGTCGGCCACCACGAAGTCGATGGCAGAATTGGTGTTGTCCAGCAGGTCATTCGTGGTCGCCGCCATTTTCTCGGACGGAGAATCCGTTTCCCCAAGGTGGCTTTCCAGCGTATCCTTAAGGTCCACAAGACCTTCGAAACCCAGCGCCTGTATGGCCCTGATAACGGTCGCATCCGACGTTCCGATCTCACGGCCGATTTCGAGAGCGGATTTTGCCAGCACCGCATGTCGATGCTTGTCGATATATTCTGCCACAGCCAGAAGCCCCGGCGACAGCGTGTCCCGCTTTTTCTTCAATCGCTCTCCAAAGCGATCCATGTGGCGTTTCTTTGGAACGGTGTTACCCATCGAGACCATTGTCGTTGCTTGAAGGAATGTGTTCAACCACAGTGCCTGACGCTGCGAAATTTTTGAAGTCGAAAGCTATCTCACATTCGGACGTGGTGCGATTGCAGATTTTACGACCGCCGTCATTAGAGCCATAGCCGCATAGCTGTTGGAAATCGCTTCTTCTCTGGAAACCATGACGTACCTGCCCTCGGCGCAGGCTTTTAGGAAGCCGCAAAAATCTGGTACGACCTTGTCCATGGCCTCGATTTCCTCTTTCGACGTGCCGCCGGTGTCCGAGCGGTAGGGGTCGAAAATGAAGTCCGCATCAACGTCTGGAAGACGCTCGCCGCTGACCTCGATGCGCCCGCCTTCAGGGATGTCGTTGATGATCTTTGGAAACTGGAAGCCCGCATCCCGCAGCACCTGACCGAGCGCCCGGTAGGTGTGATAGATATTGATCTTTCCGTTGAGCGGCTGGATGACGGAAACAGAGATGTTTTTGGTGTCGATTGCGGTTTTGAGTTCCTCTATTCCTGCCCGGTATCGCTGGTCGAGAATGGCGAGCCTATCTTCGGTTCCCGTCAGTTCGGCCAGCTTGCGATAGGCATGCGCCGTTCCAAATTTGGTGGGATCGATCACGATGGTTGGCGCTATTTTCTCCAGTGTTGCAATGGGTGTAGGGCGTCCAACCGCGGTTATGATGACATCCGGCTTCTGTTCGGCCAGCGCCTCGAGGTCGATATCGACTGCACCGAGAAAGGCAATGCCGGAATTGCCGAAATCGACGCCTGTCAGGATCGCGCTGGAGCGCAGATAGGGTTTGCCGTCAATACCGACCCTGCCATGGCTGGCAATCGGCGTGATACCGAGTTCGATCAGCGGAATGGTGACGTCGATATCGTGGAGCGATGCGATGCGAAGTGGTCTGTTGGGGATGACGACAGTACGCCCGGCATCGTCCTGAAATGACCTCGTCTCCTGCGCCGCCGCAACGCTGGTAACGACGAGAAGCAGAAGTATCAAAACAAACATTCGCATCATGGAAAACCTTTCACAATTGATCGCGACGGCGCCAGAGGAGCAGAAGCAAAACCGGGACACCCACGAGTGCCAGGACAATGCCGGCGGGGATTTGCAGCGGCGCGAACGCGGCGCGGCCGATGGTATCTGCCAGAACGACAAGCGCTCCGCCGATCAGCATGCTTGCCGTCAGCAGCGCGGTCTGGCCACCGCCGATCGTCATTCTGGCCGCATGCGGAGCGATAAGCCCGACGAAGCCGATGCTTCCAACGCAAGACACGGCTGTTGCGGTCATCAAAACCGGCGACGCGAGGTTTATGAGCGCAAATGCCTTGGCGCGAACACCCAGCCCGATCGTTGCACTGTCTCCCAGCGTCGCGACATCCGCTGCGCGCGCCGTGGCAAACAGCAAGGCGGCACCGATACACAGGCCCGTCAGAGCAATCGGAACCATGTCCGGTGTGACTGTCGCAAGGCTGCCTGCCATCCACGTCAAAGCGATCTGGACGCGGTCTATATCGGAAACCGTCAGCAACAGCGTAATGACCGCGGACAGGAACCAGGAAAATCCGATGCCGATCAGCACGAAACGTAGGCGAGACAGCGAGCCTGCCAGCAGCGCAACAGCGGCGGCAACTGCAAAACCTCCGGCCATACCGATGAAGGGACGCAGCATCAACGGCGTTTGCGGAAAAGCGATAATGACGGTGACGATGGCCAAGGCTGCGCCTTCACGCACGCCCAGCAGACCCGGATCGGCCAGTCCGTTGCGGGTCAGGGATTGTAACGCTGCACCCGCCAGCCCAAGCATGGCGCCGCAGCTCAGCGCCATGATGATGCGCGGTAACCGCAGGTCTCCGATGACAGATAGATTGCCCTGATTCACTGAACCTGTGACAAATGCCACGAGTTCGTCAATCCCGGCGCGCCCGCTTCCTGACAGAAGTGCCAGAAGAACCAGCAGGGCAAGGACGATCAGAAAGGCCGTTGTGATTGCCAGTCTTGCCGGATGCAGCTTTACACTCAGGGCTAGGACTTCAACGCGGTGATAACCGCCGCCGATCTTTTTCATCTTCATCGCAGCACCCGCGTAACGACAGCGATGAAAACCGGAGCGCCGACGAATGCCGTCAGGATTCCCGTTGCCAGTTCCTGCGGAGCGGCAATGGTTCTGGCGGCGATATCGGCTGCAATCATGAGATTTGCGCCGAGCAAGGCCGATAGCGGAATCGAAACCATGTGCCGCCCGCCGACCATGCGATGAGCGACGCCGCCAACGATGAGACCGATAAAGCCGATGGGGCCGCAGAGCGATACGGACGCACCGCAAAAGAGCGCGGTGGCGATCAGGCCGATCAATCTCGTCTGGCGCACCGGCACGCCAAGTCCCGTCGCGGCCTGGTCTCCCAACGCCATGATATCCAAACGCGACGTAATCCAGGCGGCAGCCATTGCAGCAATCATGACGATGGGAAGAACGGTCTGAAGGTCGGAGAGGGAAATGCCTGAGAGATCGCCCGCGAGCCAGAACCGCATCTGCTCGAGCGTTTCCTGATCGAGAATGAGGATCGCAGATACGCAGGCAGATGCCAAAGCAGACAGCGCGATGCCGCAAAATGTGACCTTGGTCATCGTCAGGCCGGTGCGTCCCGCCGACGACAGAAACAGAACAAGCGCGAAAAGAATGCCGCTTCCCGCCGCCGCAATCAACGGGCGACTGGCCGGGAACACCATCAGCCCCGCAGGCAACGCGGTGCTTGCCACCAGCGCAAGGCTGGCCCCTGCATTCAGACCCAGAATATGCGGTTCGGCGAGCGGATTGCGCAGGATGGATTGCAGCAAACGGCCTGCGATACCCAGCGATGCACCGCACAGAATGGCGGCCAGCAGCCGTGGCAGACGAAGCTTGAGCAGTATCTGTTGGTCAAAATTGGCAAGGTCCCGGGACGTCAGGGCATCGATAAGGAATTGCGGCGATACGGATCGTGCACCGACGCTCAGATGCGTGAGAGCGAGAACCAGCAACAGTCCCAAGCCACACGGAAGCCAGAGACCTTGCAGCCGCTTTGTCGATCCGCCTGACTTGACCGCGTCCCTCACAGCACGGATGTTCCGGAAAATGGGTCTGGCAGGAAGACGGGTCTGCCGGTCGTCGGATGCCTGACGGCCACAACCTTCGTATCGAAGACGCTTTCGATATGGTCGGCTGAGCATTCGTCGACGGTTTCAGCAACGTGATGAATGGCACCGCCTTTGAGAAAAACGATGCGATCCGCATATTGCAGGGCGGCGTTGAGATCGTGAAGAACAGCGATGACGGTTCGGTTCGCTGTGCGGGTAAGGCTTGAAAGAAGCTCCATGACCTCGACCTGATACCGCAGATCGAGAAACGTCGTCGGCTCGTCGAACAGGATCGTTGCTGTATCCTGCGCCAACGCAAGAGCGATAAAGCACCGCTGGCGCTGACCGCCCGACAGGCTATCCACCGGCCGTGCCGAGAGATCGCTGATGCCGGTCATATGCAAGGCCTGAGTGACGGCATCTTCATCGCCCTCGTCCCAGGATTTGAGAATGCCACGATGCGGGTAACGTCCGCGCGACACCAGATCGTAGACGCTGAGACCTTCAGGAGCGACCGGTGCCTGCGGAAGCAATGCAAGTTTTCGTGCCACCTCTCTGGTCGACAACCGATTGACATCCTGCCCGTCGACAAGGGCTGTCCCGCCGGATGGTTTGAGAATGCGTGAGAGCACGGCCAGCAACGTCGACTTACCCGACCCGTTCGGCCCTGCCAGAGCGGTGAACTTACCCTTGGGAGCGACCATCGAGATATCGACAAGAACACTGGAGCGTCCATAACCTGCCGTCACTCGCTCGGCATGCAGCGCATGATCACCGCCATTGGATCGCATCAAATCAACCGCTTTCTTCCCTTATATCGTGTGTTCATTGTATTTTATGAATGTAGTAGTCAACATTTAACCGATCCAAATTTTCTTTTCCAGACATGTTTCTGCGTCATGAAGGCCTGGATTTTCAGGCCAAAATAGTTTTTCAAAACGAAAAATCGGAGTGTCATTGTAGCAATAGGCATCCTCAGAAAGTTGACTACTACATTCAGGAAATACAGAAGACCAGCATGATGGGGATATCACGTGCGCTATTGGGGACGAAATGACGATGGGATTTGGCAAATTTGACAGGACGATGGCTCCGGCCATGATTGCTCTCGCTGGCATGATGGTCGCTTTGCCTGCAAATGGGCAGGAAACCGTCGAGGTCAAGAAGACATCACGCCAGTCGGAAGCTGCTCAGCCCAGTGCGTCGGAGACATCCACCGTGCTCGCGCCTATCGTGGTAGACGGTGCCGGTGCGACGCAGGGATATCAGCCAAGATCGACCAGCACCGCCACACGCACGGATACCCCGCTCATCGACATTCCACAGGCGGTCAATGTCGTCAGCGAACAGGTTCTGCGAGACCAGAATGCGGGCAATCTGGATGATGCGCTCGGCAATATCAGCGGCGTGACACAAACCAATACGCTGGGTGGCACGCAGGATTCCGTCATCCGCCGCGGTTTCGGTGACAATCGCGACGGCTCCATCCTGACAAACGGGATGAAGACCGCCCTGCCCCGATCGTTCAATGCCATGACGGAACGGGTTGAGGTCCTCAAGGGTCCGTCCTCCACGCTGTATGGCATTCTCGACCCTGGCGGCATGGTCAATGTCGTGACGAAGAAGCCGGAGGATACGTTCAAGGGAGAACTCTACGGCGGTCTTTCCAGTTTCGGCGGCGGCAACACTGGATTGGATGTCACGGGTCCGATCACGGGGACGGACTTTTCCTACCGCCTGATCGGCGAGTACAAGGATGTCGATTATTGGCGCAATTTCGGTGAGACCAAGAACTGGCTGATATCTCCGTCGTTGACATGGACCGGCGACGATACCGAAATCACGGCAACTTACATGCACGAGGATTACAGCGTGCCATTTGATCGCGGCACGATCTTCGATGTCAACACGGGCCGTGCCGTCAATGTGGACCGAAAAATTCGCTTCGATGAGCCCTACAACATCACCGATGGAAAATCCGACCTCTTCCAGGTCGAGATCGATCATGAACTGTCGGAAAACTGGAAGCTCGGGATCGACTACAGCTATAGCCGCAATGTCTATTCGGACAATCAGGCGCGCGTGACGGCCTATAACCCAACCAACGGCAACGTGACGCGCAGGGCAGACGCCACCAACTATTCAACGATCTACAATCATGCCATCCGCGCTGACTTGACTGGTGAGGTCGAGATCGGCGGAATGCAGCATGATCTGTTGATCGGCACGTCCTATGATTACAGCGACACGTTGCGCACGGACATGATCCGGTGTGCCCCATCGGTAAATTTCAACATCTACAACCCCGTTTACGGGAATCTTCCTGAGTGCACGACCGTTTCCGTCGGCGAAAGCGACCAGACCGAAAAACTGTCTACTGCGTCGGTGTATGTGCAGGATTCTGTGCACCTCAATGACCAATGGATCGTTGTCGGTGGACTGCGATATCAATATTATGATTTGCTGGCTGGCAGGGGCCGCCCCTTTAGAAACAACACAGACAGCTTCGGGGATGCTCTCGTCCCCAATGCGGGTGTTGTCTATAAACTCAAGCCTGACGTTTCACTTTACGCCAATGCAGCCAAGACCTTCCGTCCACAATCCTCCATTTCAAGCCCATTTGGCAATCTGAAGCCGGAAGAAGGTGTCTCCTATGAAGTCGGTTCGAAATTCGAGCTGCCATCGGGACTGACCGCCAATATTGCGCTCTACACGTCCGACAAGGAAAATGTCGCCTATTCCGACGCGAACAACAACATCAGAACGGCGGGACTGGTCAGATCACGTGGCTTGGAAGTGGATGTTGCCGGGTCTTTGACCGATAACCTGGATTTCATCGCAAGCTACGCCTTTACCGATGCCGAGGTTTTGGAGGGTGACAATGCGGGAAAACGTCCTGTCAACGTCGCGCGCCATACGGGCTCGCTCTATCTGGCATATGATGTGGGAGACGTCGGTCCATCGGGCAACAACCTGAAAATCGGCGGCGGAATCCGCGCCGTTGGCGACCGGGCCGGTATCAACGATAACGCCTATTATCTGCCCGGTTACGCGGTCGTGGATGCCTTTGCAGCCTACACGTTTGAGCTTGAGCGCCCAATCACGGTCCAGCTCAATCTGAAGAACATCTTTGATCGCACCTACTACACGTCTTCGATCGGCGGCACTGCACTGGCCAACCAAATCGGCGAACCCTTCAATGCCACATTGACCGCGCGGTTGAAGTTTTGATGTTGCCTCAGAGTGTCGTTGAACGTTGGCATGCTTGTTCATGCCCTCTGGCCTGATGCCAGCTTTTAGGAATAGCGATTAAAGGCAGCCATTGCGGCCGCTCTCCACCAAAAATTCCCAGGGACGGTCGCCACTTTTTTGGCCCGCAACGAGACAAGCTATGTTACGGGCACCGACATGCTCGCCGCTTGCGGGCATCGCCGTTCGATGCTCTGATCAGATCGTCCTGATCTGGCTAATCGTTACCGTTGATATTTGAAATCTGGAAAGACCACGAACTTGACGCCGACGCTCCATCTCCCCAATCGCCCGTTCTCGCTTGCACCGGATGTAATTTCAGTCCCTCGCCCTTACTTCTGGTCTACCCCCATTCTTCTGGCGCTCGCTGCCTTTCTCCTTTTCTGGGAGGGACCGGGGGTCTATCGCGATTTCCTCATCAGCCAGAACCCGGTGGTGGTAGAGGACGGTGATATCCAGAATGGTCAATGCACGACGCGAAAGGCGATCCTGACCGACTGCAAGGCCCGGCTTGTCTACAACGTCAACGGCCAGAGCTACGACACGAAGGTCGAAGTCATGTTCGTCGATTTTCACGTGGGGGACTATGAGACAGCGGTGATCATCTCGGCAGACCATCCTGAACTTGCGACAATAAGCCTTGGCCTCGACAAGCTCTGGAACCGGATCATAACGCTCACGCTCTTCACGCTTGCGCTGGGCGGCTTGAGCATTGGGATGATTTTTATGGCCCTGCGCATTTTACGAGCCAAGGGCCAATTGCTCAAACCTGCTTTGCTCAAGCCCATCGCTGTGGAAATCGGCGCCTTCGACCGCAAAAAGAATAGTCTTTCGGTTACCTACAACGACAAGATCGCGACCGATAAAACCGGCCGGTCGGCTTACACTCGCATGAAACAGGGCGCAGAGCCGCTGATCGTCGGCGAAGCCAACGGCAAACTTTTGGGCTTGGCTGTCCGGCACGGCAATACGGCTTTACCCGTGCTTCTGGACGATCGCCTCCAACGTATTGCATTGACCGACGAGGAGCGAACCGCGGCATTGGCGCCCTTCGCACATCAGGCCAGTATCAATGACATGCCGGTGGCCCATGCGCCGAAGAAGACGATGTCGGCCTGGAAAGGCCTGCAAATTTTCTTCGGAACGTTGCTTGTGCTCATGGTCGGTATGCTCGGATTTTGGCTCTGGTACGTGACGACATCACAAACCCAGTTTCAGTCTCCAGGAATGGACATCAACAACATCATGCCTGCGCCAATAAACCGCTGGGGCTGCGATCAGCTGAAGAAACGATTCGGTGACGACAGAGCACCGTTCGGATGCGCGGCTGCCGATCACATGAGCTGGAGGTAGCGTTTCCGCTTCCATATCTTCACCCTTGGGTTCAGGTTCAATCGAAGCCGAAAGATGGCTGCTGCGCAGCATCTGCCGCAGCAGACATCAAAGTGTTTTCAACACCTGACCCAATGCATCCACCAGGAGATCGGCGTTCTCTCGGGAGAAGACGAGCGGGGGGCGGATTTTGAGGATGTTGGCATTGGGACCGGAGGCGCTGATGAGAATGCGGCGGTCGCGAAGACCGTTGACGATCCGCGTCGTCAGGGCGGCATTCGGACGCTTCGTCGCGGCTTCGCCAACGATCTCAACGCCGACGAAAAGACCGGAACCGCGAACGTCGCCAATCGCCGGATGAGACAGGCTTTTCAAGCCGTCCATCAGATACTGTCCCACCCCAAGCGCATTTTGCTGCAGGCCCTCGATGCGGATCGTATCAAGAACGGCCTTACCCGCAGCAGCCGCGACGGGGTTGCCGCCAAAGGTGTTGAAGTATCTGGCACGCGGGCCGAATTCGGCAATGATCTCGGGGCGAAGCACGACGCCCGCCATCGGATAACCATTGCCCATGGGCTTGCCAATCGTCACCATATCGGGTGACACATCATGCCGTTCGAAACCCCACATTGTCTCGCCGGTGCGACCAAAGCCCGGCTGCACTTCGTCGGCAATGAAGAGACCACCTGCCTCGTGGATAGCGTCAACTGCTGGCTTCAAAAACCCCTTCGGCCCGGCAAAAATACCGTCACTGGAGAAGATCGTATCGGTAATCAACATCGCCGGTTTGATGCCGTGGCGCTTCAGGTCAGCAATTGCGGCGCGCACATCGCGGCCGAATTTTTCCATCACCTCTTCCGGCGAATTCCGGTAGCTGTCCGGCGCGGCAACGGTACGGACATGCGGGCCGAGCGGTACGGCCTCGCCGAGCGAAGGTGAAAACTCCGCCGTAGCACTCGTCAGGCCGTGATAGGCAAGCTCCGTGGCGATGATACCCGTACCACCGGTGACGAAGCGGGCAATCCTCACAGCTAGGTCGTTGGCCTCACTGCCCGTGCAGGTGAACATGACCTGGCTGAGCGCTTGCGGAAACGTCGCCGTCAGCGCTTCGGCATAATCCACGATACCGTCATGCAGGTAGCGTGTGTGGGTATTGAGGATCGCGGTCTGCCTGGTGATGGCTTCCACCACGCGTGGATGGCAATGTCCAACCGAGGCGACATTGTTGTAAGCGTCGAGATATTTTTCTCCCGCAGTATCGTAAAGAAAGACGCCCTCGCCGCGCACCAGATGCAGCGGTTTTTCATAAAACAGCCGGTAGGCCGGACCCAATACCTTTTCCCGACGGGCGATGAGGGCACGCTCTGTCTCATCCAGTCGCTCGAAATCTTCGCGCGAGAAAGCATTTACCATCGACATGATCAAGCCTCGGACAGGTTGGGCACGAGCGTCTTCAGCTGCGCCGGTGTTACATCGGATATGTTGAGGATGCCCTGCCAGGCAGAGGCGTGATTGCGCATGATATAGCTGGCATTGTCTGGAACCCGCGCCGAGCGCCATTCGGCAATGATGATCGACATGGCAAGCCGCGCCCGGGTGAGAACCGGCAGCAGCTCCAACTCGTCGGGTTGAAGCGTGCGGGCCGAAAGGTAGCCTTCGAGAAAAGCCCCGACCCGCGCAGCCCAGTTATCCGTCGCCACATGATAGGAAAGCGCCACGGCAAGATCATTGACGAGCGGAGCATGCACCATATCGCCAAAGTCGATGATCCCGGCGACCTCGGTCTGCCTTTCCGGGTTGAGCAGAATATTGTGTGGATTGAAGTCGTTGTGAATAATCTGTCGACGTGTCAGCGCTGTAATTGCAGGGGTGGCGCGCTCGAATTCGTCAAGGATCGCCTCCACACGCCCGCGCCGCTCTGGTGCAACATACTCGATAACGCCAACGAGATCGAGCGTGTGGGAAATGTCCCACATGAGCTTTCCAGCCGGCGGGCGTCCAGCGTAGTCTTCCAGTCCAACGCCGAGTTCGGCCAGCGCCCGCCCGACGTTCCGGCTTTGCGCCTCGCAGCTTTGCGTTCGGTACTGCAACTCACCGCGCAGGAATGTGAGGAAACGCATCACGCGTGGGCCGTCTTCAGCCTCCAGTGTGTGGCTGCGCTCACCATTGCTCGTCAAGACCAGTCGTGGCACAGGGACCGACGGTGCGGACGATGCCAGATGCAGCAACGCACCGTCCTGAAAATCGAGTGCGGCGGGATCTTCCGCGGGATTGGCGATTTTGAGAACGAATTCCGCGCCGTCCTCACAGGTGAACAGAAAGGTTTCGTCACGTTCGCTGGAAAGCCGTTTTACGCTGCCAACGAGTCCGTAAACATGCCTGACCGCCGCTTCAGCCTCGGCGTGAGCCGTCACACGCCATGTTGCCAGCATGGAATCGGTCGTCTTGGTGGCAGTCGATGGCTTTGTCATGCGTCCTCCGTTGCGCGTCGCCCGCTCGCCTCAAAGATCGCCGCTGCCCGATGCATTGTCGGCTAGAATATGACAGCTTTAGCAAAGGAACCTTGCTTCACGCAAGAAAAGATGCATCAAGTATCTTATTATTTGAATTATGGGCTGAGGAATGGCTGATTTTTCCACATTGGAACATGAAAATCTCAATAGCACCGTTTACGGAAAGCTGTGCGACGCCCTTATTCAGGGGCAGTTCCAGCCCGGTGATCGCCTGAAAATCCGCGATCTTGCCGAGCAATTTGGCACCAGCGTCACACCAATCCGTGACGCCATATTGCGGCTTGCCAATGATGAAGCGATCATCTTCCGCTCGCCGCGCGACATCCGCATTCCAGGCATGAGCGAAGGCCGCTACAAGGAAATTCGTGCAATCCGTATCCGGCTTGAAGGATTGGCAGCAGAAACCGCCGCACAGGTGGCCACGAGTGCCGATATCGAAGCGCTGGAAAGCATTCTGCGCCAAAACGAACGGGCAATTGCTGACGGCGACCGTTTGCGCGGAACCGAACTTAATCAGGCGTTTCACTTCATGTTACCGCAGATCGCTGGGCTTCCGCTGTTAAATGGCATTCTGAGACGCCTCTGGTTACAGATGGGCCCACATATTTCGGACGCCTATGTTCACGGTGGCCGAGCGATGATCGACTATCATTATCCGGTAGTCGAAGCCTTGAAACGCCACGATTCCCCGGCAGCGTCCATGGCAATCGTTGACGATATTCTGCTTGGCGGCAAACCTATTCTCGAGCGCGTGATGCAGGGAACAGAGCGCCACTTGCATGAGGCATAGGCTTTCAAGAAAGAAAACTTGCACTTCACAAATCTCCTACTAAGATGTATCAAACATCAAAGGAGAATACTCCAATGACCGAAGAACGCCGCTATATGTTGTTGACGGGTGCAAGCCGCGGCATCGGACACGCGACAGTAAAGCTCTTTCAATCCAAGGGTTGGCGCATTCTCACCGTGTCACGTCTGCCCTTTTCCGAAGAATGTGCGTGGCCATCGGCGCGCGAAAGCCATATCCAGGCCGACCTGTCGGATTTGACGCAGATCGAGCGCCTTGCCGAGACCGTGCGGGAACGTCTGCCGAATGGCCGCTTGCATGCGCTGGTCAACAATGCCGGCATTTCACCAAAAGGGCCGGAAAAGAGCCGGCTTGGTGTCATGGGCACCGATGCGGACATCTGGACACAGGTGCTGAACGTTAATGTCGTCTCAACAGCTCTCATTGCGCGTGCGCTGATGCCAGAACTTGAGGCCGCCAAGGGGTCGATTGTCAATGTCACCTCCATTGCCGGAACACGGGTCCACCCTTTCGCCGGTGTCGCCTATGCCGCTTCCAAAGCAGCCCTCGGGTCGTTAACCCGAGAAATGGCGCATGAATTTGGTCGCCGTGGCGTCAGGGCCAACGCCATTGCTCCGGGCGAAATCGAAACATCGATCCTGTCTCCAGGAACAGACGCTCTCGTGGCAGCAGAAGTGCCCATGCAAAGGCTGGGAGACCCGCGTGAAGTGGCTGAGACCATTTACTTCCTGTGCACGGAGCCCTCGTCCTACATCAACGGCGCAGAAATCCACATCAATGGTGGCCAGCACGTCTGAGACGGTCTGCTTGTAAACGCCGGAAATCGCTGCTGCTAGGGGCCGATGTTTTATCGTCGCCGACGATGAAAAAGCATTACTTTGAATGCGCGCCGCCCTTTTCATCCGTGGCGGATAAGCAACGCATGTGAAGCTAGTTTTCCATAAAAGGGTCGATTGAGACAAAATTGCTTAGACAGGAGACGCCGCAACTGACTTTGTGACAGCAACGGCGGGGGCCGATTCTTGAAAGGTCTACCGAATGCAAAAAATCGTTAAATTGGCAGGCCTGCTGGCTCTTCTGGCATCATCTGCAAATGCTGCTGATATGACTCAGAATGAGCCTGTTGCCGTTGCAAACACGGGTGGCTTCTACCTTGGCTCGGTGAGCAGCTTGACGTTCCCGGACAATACAAATTTCACATCAGGTGGCGCATCGTTCAGCACCGATTATGATTTCGGGACTTACAGTGGTTTGCGCGCAGGCTACAGCTTTGGGTCCTACGGCTTCGTTTCGCCCCGTCTGGAGCTTGAAATCGGTTACGGTGCAGCAGACGCCAACGAAATCAGCCGCAACGGTGTGAACTTCGGATCTGATTCGTTCGGAGACGCGCGGACCATTCAGGGCTTCGTCAACGCCTATCTCGACATTCCAACGAACACGGCCTTTACGCCTTACTTCGGCGGTGGTGTTGGCGCGATGAACCTCGAATTGCGTCGCCAGGGTGTTTCCCTGACTGGCGTCGCCATGGATGATGACGACACAAAGTTTGCTTATCATCTCGATGCTGGCGTTGGCATCGATCTGAACACGATCTCGTTTTTCAGGGATAGTTCACTGTTTAGCAATACAACGTTTGATATCGGCTATCGCTACACAGCAGCGGATGACTTTGACTTTGCCGCGCGTGACGGCTCTGTTTCCAGCACGGATTTCAGCTCTCATGCTGTCGTTGCTGGTTTCAGACGCAAGTTTTAAAATCAGACAAACACATGAAAAAGCCGCTCTCGAGCGGCTTTTTTTATGAAAATTTAGACGCAAAATTATGCGCACCTCAACCGCGCCGCTCTGCTCAGAAAAGCTGCCGGAGAATGACGTAAAGCACGAAAGCGATGGCGATCGAGGCTGGAAGCGTCAGTACCCAGGCGACCATCATGTTGCGAACCGTCGACCATTGCAGGCCCGAGCCGTTCGCGGCCATGGTACCTGCCACGCCTGAGGACAGGACGTGTGTCGTGGAGACCGGCAGGCCAAAGTGATCGGCAGCGCCAATCGTGACCATGGCGACGACCTCCGCAGCAGCCCCCTGCCCATAGGTCAGGTGCGTCTTGCCGATCTTTTCGCCGACGGTCACGACAATGCGCCGCCAGCCGATCATCGTACCAAGGCCGAGCGCCAAGGCAACCGCGACCTTAACCCAGGTCGGAATGAACTTCGTCGCGTTGTCGACCGCCTTGTGGTAGGAGGTAACAGCTGCAAGATCGGCTTCCTCCATCGGCAGCAGCTTGTTCTTGTCGATCAGCTTGAGTGCTTCGCCAATCAGATAGATGTCGTTACGGACGTTGCCGACCATTTCGTTCGGCACGGCCTCCAGCGTCGGGAAAGCAGCGACTTCCGCGCTTGTCTGATGGATGAACTGCTGCAAGGCCGGGGTGGTCTGGTCACTCCATGTCTTGGAACGAACCGCATCACCAACGACCTTCTTTGCATCGGTGACCGTCGCACCCGGCTTGACGTATTTTTCAAGCGCCGTTTCAACCTGGGCCGATGCGGTTTTATAGGCTTCCAGATAGTTCACATCCGGGGTCCGGTTCAGCGCAAAGGCGGTGGGAACCAGACCGATCAGAATGAGCATGATCAGGCCCATGCCCTTCTGGCCGTCGTTGGAGCCATGGGCAAAGCTGACACCGGTACAGGTAAAAATCAGCAGCCCGCGGATCCACAAGGGTGGCGGGGCACTGGATTTCGGCTCCTGATAAAGCGCCTGATTGCGCACAAAAAACTTCATGGCCAGAAGCAACAATGCAGCAAAACCAAAACCGATCAGTGGGGAGACGAGAAGCGAAAGGCCGATACTGGTCGCCTGTGACCAGTCCACGCCGCTGGTTGCCGTGCCTGCCGGAGCAAGAAACTGGTTGGCAAGCCCAACGCCGATGATCGAGCCGATCAGGGTATGGGAGCTTGAGGACGGCAGACCGAAATACCAGGTACCGAGGTTCCAGATGATCGCAGCGCTGAGAAGCGCGAACACCATGGCAAGACCCGACCCTGAACCGACCTGCAGAATGAGTTCGACCGGAAGCAGCGCCAGAATGCCGAAGGCGACCGCACCGCTCGATGTCAAAACCCCGAGAAAATTGAAAAGGCCAGACCAGATCACGGCAAATTCCGCTGGCATGGAGCGGGTGTAGATGACGGTCGCAACCGCATTGGCCGTATCATGGAAGCCGTTGACGAACTCAAAGCCCAGCGCAATCAAAAGCGCCAGGCCAAGCAAGACCCAAGGAACCGCAGCGGCACTGGTAAGGTCTTGCGCCAGCGCGTAGGCCACATAGGCAAGCCCACTGAGGAGCACGACCGCAAGCACGGGAAGGAACCATTTTCCTGCGCCAGAATTTTCAAGGGGGTGAGGAACCGGTTCGGTTCGTGGATGTGCTGCGCTGAGATCGACCAAAGGCTTGCTCCAAATGCGTTTCCATTTGGTAGAGCCCCGGCGTGAACCTTTCATGACAGCGGATATTTAAGGCGTGACGGAGCACGCGCGTGACACGGCGAAACAAGCTAAGAACATTTCTAGAAAAACATGGCCAGCAGAAGGGCCTTCCCCCGGGGGTGCATGTCCCAACTCGCGATAGAAATTGCAGCGATCCTCCGGAATATTCTGTCGGGCCGCCCGTCCACCGGCGCGGAAAATATAGTAATCTTCCATCATAATACGAAAAGGTTGCGAGGCTACGCTCTGCCACCTTTCCATAACCGGCGACAGCCCGGCATCTCCACTGAAAAGATCCGCTATTGGTCGGTCGAGATGGCTGAGAAGGTCTGGTTGCCAGTCGTTGGGAATGTGCTTTGTCGCGGCCAGGTGCAATAAGTGTGCAAGCAGAAATTCGGGATACGTCGAACATGCAAGTATCGAGGTGCCGTTGAGCTTGTCGGCACCAGCAATCTGATTTTCATAGGCCGAAAATCCGATGTCGAACCCAACAGTTTCATTCAAAAGCACTGTCTCGGGGCTCACCACGCCATCGTCGATTGCAACGACGATATATCCGCCCGGGTAGGCAACGGGTGATGGCACCGCAAGATTTACCAGCCCATCAAGTTCCGTCCGCCCCGCCACATGCATATGGCCGCTGAAATGCCACCGCAGTCCGGCCTCCGCCAAAAATCGACCGCTTTCCAGAGACGGCATGCGCGTCTGCCAATCCGGCGTGCACGCAGACCGCACATGGTCGCCCATGCCCGCCAGTGCCAGTGGAAGAACGGGATAATGCGAAAAGGCCAGAAGTGTCTTGCCGAGGAGAGTTGCACGTTTTGCTACATCACATATCCATTCCAGAATATAGGGACGCTCTGCCAAGACGTAATCCCACGCGGCATCGGACTGGAGCTTCCAGGTACCACCGCGTTCGTGGAAGACATTGGCATCCAGCATCAAAAGCCAGAGACCGTCCTGGGGCTCCACCAAGTAGGACGCATCGAGGCCTATCGGATCATCGTCTTGGAAACGGCGATGTTCCTCTTCACCGCGATTGCAGAAAGGCATTTCCCAATGCGCTACTCCCAAGGGCCGCTCTATGCCATAACAGGACATGGAAGCAACGGCTGAGGCGGTCGACATTCCAAGCATTCCTGACCGGATAACCATTGGCGCTTGCGCATGATCGTCGCTGGTTACCAGAACAGGATTGAGACCATCGGCCTTTGTTAGCCATTTGGCCTGATGGCGCGGTTCAGGGCCGAAACAATCGTGATTTCCGAAGGTAATAAAGAACCGCAGGCCGTGATTGTCTTCGTAGAAAGACAGAACCTTTTTCAACGCCGCAACGGCACCCATCTGGCCATCGTCAGAATAGTCACCCAGAAGCACGACATCCCGGATGCCACGCTTGACGATATCGTTGAGCACCGCGAGAAACGCCGGATAGCTTTCGTTGAAAACACGGGTCGACGCCATCGTGTCATCAAGCGTTCGCAGGGCCACTTCACCGCTTGCCTCTTCCAGAATGCCGTAACTGCCATGGAGATCATGCAGATGAACGTCGGCAACGACTGCGATTTGCATCAGGCAGTCTTTCCACGCAATTCACGTCTGGCCGCCTCGAACACGTCAGGACGATCGAGATTGATGTAATCGACGCCAGCCTCGGCGATCTCCCGATGGATAGCCGGATCATCGCCGCCGTAATAGGTCATGATTTCAAGACCTGCCTTGCCGCAAGCTTCCAGTATGCCCGGCCGGCGCATCTGCTCCACGGTGATTTCGATGATCGATGCGTGGTGAACGGCCCCAACCAGAGACGGCGATTTGGCGATGTTCAGCGTCATCATCTTGCGCGATTCCGGGGCAATCAATTGCAAGTCGCGCCGCATCTCCTCGGAAAAGGAAAAGTAGAACGTGTCGCGCACCATGCCGAGGTTACGCACCAGTGCAACCACCTTGGCGGGATCGCAATATTTCAGCTCGATATAAACACCTGCACGACCGCGAAGATGTTCCAGATAGGCATCGAGCCGCGGCACGATCGCACCCTTGAACGCCTCCCCGAACCAGCTTCCGGCATCAAGCGCATCGATCTCACTCGACAGGGCATGACCAAGGGGGCCGGTGCCATTGGTGGTTCTATCAAGCGTTTCGTCATGGAAGACATAGAGCACGCCATCGGAGCTCTCACGCACATCAAGCTCGATATAGTCCGCGCCTTGGCTTAGCGCGAGATCAGCGGCGGCAAAGGTGTTTTCCGGCGCAAAGTGGTTGGCGCCGCGATGGGATACGATTTTGGTCACGAGAAATCCTGTCAGTTTGCGGGCTTGAGCGTTTTCGCCCGGATGCTTTGGTGCGAAACATAGGCATGAAGATCGACAATGCGATTGCCCGAGATGTCGAAGAGAAGCGTGAGGTCCGATTTGCACTTGATGCCGACCGAGGCGCCTGGCGCATGCCGCACCTCTTCGCCATATTCAAGCGCGTGGATGGGCCCGGCCAGCGTGTCGATGGTGTAGAACACTTCCCGACCCATGGGCTCAACCGTGACGATCTCACCCTTAAACGCCACATCCGCATCCGACACGAGCGTGATGTCTTCCGGGCGCAAACCGAAGGTGACCTCACCATCATACTGGACATTAAGGTCGAGCGACATTTCACCCAGACGCAGACGGCGACCGGCCGCTTTGCCCTTCACCCGGTTCATCGGCGGCGTGCCGATGAAGCACGCGACGAACAGGTTGTTTGGACGGCGATAGAGATCATCGGGCGTGCCGATCTGGGCGATCTCGCCATTGTTCATGCAGATGATTCTGTCCGCCATGGTGATCGCTTCGATCTGGTCATGGGTGACGATGAGCGTGGTGAAACCGAGCCGCTTCTGAATGCTTTTCAGCTCCGCCCGCATGGTGATGCGCAAGGTGGCATCGAGGTTGGAAAGGGGCTCATCCAGCAGCAGAATGTTCGGCTCTTTTACCAATGCGCGGGCAAGCGCCACGCGCTGCTGCTGTCCACCGGAAAGTTGCGACGGACGGCGGTCGAGCAGTGCGTCGATCTGGACAAGCTTTGCCGCCTCGCCCACCCGCTTTGCGATTTCGTCCTTGGCCATGGCCTTGAAGCGCAATGGAAATGCAATGTTTTCGCGGACCGTCAGGTTCGGATAGAGCGCATAAGACTGGAAAACGATACCGACATTGCGGTCGCGCGCATCGACGCGGTTGACGTTGTGACCATCGAAGGCGATCTGCCCTGCCGTGGGGGCGTAAAGGCCCGCGAGAAGAAACAGCGTCGTGGATTTTCCGCAGCCGGATGGCCCGAGGATCGCAACGAACTCGCCATCTTCGATGGTCAAGTTCATCGGTTTCAGAACCTGGGTCTCGCCCCAGCTCTTGGTGACTTTGTCGAGAGTGATCTTGGCCATGGCAATTATCCCTTGATCCCGCCAAAGCTCATCTGGGTGATGTACTTCTGCGTGAAGGTGTAGAGGAGCAGCACAGGCAGGAGATAGATGATGCCGACAGCGGCGATCATGCCGTAGTCTGCGCCCATATTGTCCTGTGCAACGAAGAAGAGGTAGAGGCTCATTGTCATCTGGCTCTTGTCGATGAGCAGCGTCTGGACGAAGACATATTCCTCCCAGCCCTTCAGGAATGTGAAGGTGGCAACGGCAATCAACCCACCGCTGACCTGCGGAAGCACGATCATGCGAAACGCCTGGGACCGCGTTGCGCCATCGGTGACGGCGCTCATTTCGATGTCCCAGGGGACGTTATCGAAGAAGCTCTTGAGCACGAAAATGGCGAAGGGCAATTCCAGCGCGCTGAGAACCAGTACGACGCCCGCCAGATTGTTGAGCAGGCCCATATAGTGAAGCTGAATGAAAATCGCGACGGTCAGAGCCAGTGCCGGAAAAGCATGTAGCATGAGCAGACCGCGAAGAAAGCTCTCCCGGCCGACAAAGGCGAAACGCGACAAGGCATAGGCAGCGGGCGTGGCGACAAGCGTAACGATGACCGTCTGGCTGACCGCGAACACAACTGAGCTTCCAAATGCCGACCATATGGAAGGCATCAGGTCCATTTTTGTGGTGCCAGTGCCAGCTATGTCGCGGTTCCAAAGGAAGCGATAGTTTTCGAGCGTCATATACGGAGCCAGGAAAATAGCCACCAGAAGGACGATCACGATGCAGAGCGCTGCCCATGAAAGCGCGGGCTTGCGCAAACGTTCTGCCAGAAGCGCAAGTGCGATTGCGCCGAGATACGCAACCCCAGCAATGGCCGATGTGCGCCAGAGAACGACACGGCTGACCGCTTCGTCCGACAATGTCAGCGACTTCACCAGAAGCCACAAATAAGGCAGCAGAACAGGAACGGAAACAACAGTCAGGAAGAGAATAATAGCCGAGAGAAAACCGGCGCTGTGGGCGGCACCCCGGCGTTCGAGGCGCACCCAATCGGGCGAGGATACGGCATTGGTCTGGACAAGCGTCATCACAGCACCTCGATTTTTGGAGCGGCAAAGGTTGAGCGCATATTGGTGACGCGCCAGTGTAGGAGCGTGACGGCAACCCCGATAACCATCAGGCCCAGCGCCAGCGCGGCACCATAGGAATAGGCACCGTTTTCGAAAGCGCGGCGGTAAATATAGAGAGCATAGGGCGTGGAATCGTAAACCGGCCCGCCGCCTGTGATGAGCAGGATATATTCGAAGGTCGTCATCAGCGACAACGCCTGATAGATGGTGATCATCCGGATCGGCTGCGACAGCGCCGGTGCCACGACATGTCGCAGCACACCCCATTCACTGGCACCATCGACGCGCGCTGCATTGGCAAGGTGTGACGGGATCGAACGGATCGACGACGTCAGAATGACCATGGCGAAGGATGCGCCGACGACACCATTTGCGAGAATGACGAGAAACAACGGAAAGTCGTTGCGCAGGTTGATGGGCGGCAGGCCGAAGGTGCCGGTGACCTGATTGAGCAGACCTGATGGCGAAGGATCGGCAATCCATATCCATAAAATGCCATAGAGGACGGCCGGGCTCATGCGCGGCAGCAGCCACAGGCCACGGAAGAAATTGCCGAGCTTGTCGGGGATCGCGGTAGACGTCATCGCCAGAAGCGCGCCGAGGCCGACATTGAAGATGAACAGCGTCGCGCTGACATAAATCAGTGTGGTCAGCAGCACCATAGGCATGCGCGCATCGCGCTGGACGATGCGTTCGAAATTCTGCGTTGTGAATTGCCCGACACGAAGATTGGCGCCCATGTCGGTGAACGCGATCACCGTGTTGACGACGATGGGTGCCAGAAAGAACACCGCAAGCAGCGCGATGGCCGGCGCAAGATAGAGCATAGGCCGTGCGGGGCGGTGCGCTCGAGGCTGGAATTGGGACATTGTGGAGCACCAGTCAAACAGAGGTGCCGCCCGGCACCAAGCCGGGCGGCGAGAAATTCATACGGGATCAATTGCTGGCGGTGTCGCGGATTTCGATGTCTGCGCCGAATTGCAGTTCGAGCTCATCGGCGATGAAATCAACGGCCTGAGTAGCCGTCATCTTGCCGGTTTCAACGGCCTGTAGACCGCTGAACAACACCTTGTTGTAGCTGCCGAACTGGGTGTGGTTCGGAACGAACTTGGCATGCTCCATCATCGGCGATGCGGCGGACAGAACCCAGTTATCCTTGTATTTCGGCATAGCCGTTTGAGCGTTGCTGATCGCCGTGTGGTAGGACGTCACGGCATGCTCTGTGTTGAAGTAAGGCAACGTTGCCAGCGCCACGAGATCGGCAGCGATGTCGGAATTCTTGCTCTTGGCGTTGACGGTGTAGAGCAACGGGTGTGAGAGGTTGGCAGGCTTGCCACCCTTTTCAGCTGCCGGCGCCGGAATCCAGCCGATCTTGTGGAAATAACCGTCCTTGTCGGTCGGCCATGTCGCGCCGTTCTTATCACCCAGTTGCCAGGCAACCGTCCAGACACCCTGATGGAAGACGAACGCCTTCTCCTGCTTGAACGCACCCTGAATGGCTTCCCAACTCATGGAGGTGTTGTCGACGGGGGTCACGCCTTCCTTGGCGTTGCGCTCATACCAGCCGAGCGCCTTGGTCATTTCAGCCTTCGGGAAAACAAGCTTGCCGGTTGTCTCGTCCATGAACTTCACGCCGTAGGACTGAAAGACCATCAGATAATCGATACCGACATTAGGTCGGTGCAGCATTCCATATTGTGCAGCCTTGCCATCGACCACTTCCTTGGACAGCGCCGTCAGATCATCGAGCGTGAATTCGCCCGCTTCGACCTTGGCTGGCAGACCCTCGATGAAGGCTTCATCCTTGCCGATCTTGCGCAGCATATCCTTGTTGTAGAAGAACATGCGGATTTCGGCATCCTGCGGCACGCCGTAAATCTTTCCATCCTTGGCTTTGGCCGCATTCCACAGGACAGGCAGAATATCGCCGTAAACCCATGGTTTGGCGGCAATACGCTCATCCATCGGCAGCGCGTAACCGTCTTCGGCAAACTGGCCGATCCACTCATGCGGCAAAACGTAGATATCCGGACCCTGGCCAACGGAAAATGCTTTGAGCATTTCCAGAGCCAGATCGTCCCAGCCCTTCACCGCGCTGTTGTTGGTGTCGATGACGATCCGCTTGTCCACGCCTGCGGACTTGAACTGCTCGTTCATGATCTTCGCCGCACCTTCGATATTGGTGATGCGACCTGGCGCTGTTTTGTCGGCGAGCGTCGAGAGCTTGATGGTGATGTCTTCTGCATGCGCTGCGCCTGCAACGAAAGCGGTCATCGCTGCGGAAGAAAGGACGGCAAGAAATGTGTTCATGGCGGGTTGATCCGGTTGAAGGTGATTATTTAATTAAGTTGCTTAAGTAATGGATTTATGACATCGCCAGTTCAATTCTCTGGAGGGCGTCATAGTGCTCAAACGACAGGGGCCGTTGGCTGGCATTGGTGGTACCCAGGCGACAGTGATCAACCATCTGCGCCGCAAGGGCGCCGCGTCGCGCGCTGAAATCGCTGATTTTTGCGGCGTGACGCCAGCAGCCGTGAGCATGATGACCCGCGATTTGATCGAGCGGGGTATCGTCATCGAAGGCGCAAGACGCCATGGCGGGCGCGGTGCCCCCCACATCGATCTCATGCTTCAGGGCCACGTCGGTTATGCCTTAGGCGTTCATGCCAATCATTACTCACTCACCCTCACGATGCTTGATTTCTGCGGAAAAAGGATTGCTGAGCATCATCTGGACGGACGATATGATGCGTTCTGCGACGTGGAAGAGACCATAAATGACGTCAAGAACAGTCTGTTGGCATCGTGCGATATCGATGAAAACCTGCTGCTTGGCGTCGGCGTGGCAATGCCGACACGTTTTCGCAAAGGCGTGACAAGCCTCGATCTTGCCGACGAGGTGATTTCCTGGGCGGGCCCCGATCTCGCATCTTCGTTGCGTGACACACTGGGTTGCCCGGTCATGATTGAAAATGACGCCAACGCCGCGGCGGTGGGCGAACTTGCTCTGGGCAACGCTGCCGAACACGATAATTTCGCCTATTTGTATCTGTCGGAGGGTATCGGCAGCGGCATCGTTATCGGTGGCGAACTTCATCGCGGCAATCTGGGAAATGCCGGAGATGTCGGCGCTCTTCGCCCGCGTGGCCTGTCGCGGCCCTCATTCGATGACTTGGCGGCATGGTGCACGGCGTCAGTGGGCCAGATACCGGAGGGCCGCTCTTCGGAGCGGTGGGCGATCTATCTCGAAAAGAACATGAGCGTTCTCGACGACTGGCTCGAGCGAGCAGGACCTGAAACGGCCCGGCTCGCCTTTATGATCGCATCGATTTTGGCACCCTCTGCAATCTTCATCGGTGGAACGCTGCCGCGCCTCGTGCGCGAAAGACTTGCCCCGTGGCTGGACTTTGAAAAAAGCAGACCCTTCGAGGGAGCCCGCGCCCTGCAGCCCGCCATCCTGATCCCAGACATCGACGCCACAGACACCGTCGCATTCGGAGCTGCGGCGATGATCCTGTATGGTTAGCCCAAATCGGACTTATCAGCCGTGTTTCCCGTCGCGTATCTGGTTCCACAAAGGTGCAATCACAGTCCCCATAACAACCACAGCAACCGCACCAATGACGATAGCGAGCATGGCCTGCTGGGCCGACGTCGCCAGCCAGCCAACGACGGATGGAGCGAAGGAGATGGCAGAAACAACTGCGGCGGAAACATCGTGGACGAGGTGTTCTGGGCCAGCATAACCCAGCTGGGCAAGCCCGTGCACCAAGATGCTGCCTCCGACCCATAACATCGCCGCGGTGCCGACAGCTGCCAGCACCTTGAGGAAGATCGGCATGCCGTAGACGAGACCGCGACCGATAACCTGAAAGACCGACGACGAGGTCTTGGCCAGCGCGATACCGACATCATCTGCCTTCACGATAAGCGCGACGAAACCGTAAACGGCAAGCGTGATCAGAATACCCACGGCGGCCAGCACGAAGCCCTGCATATAGACACTGGACTGAGAAATATCGGCGAGCGTCAGCGCCATGATTTCCGCTGACAAAATGAAGTCGGTGCGAACAGCGCCGCTGACCTTCTGGTTCTCGAGAGCGACCGGATCGAGCTCCTCACCCAGCACCTGCTTTTCGTGACCATGCGCAGCATGCGGAAAGAAAACCGCATAGAGCTTTTCAGCACCTTCGTAACAGAGATAGACACCACCAACCATGAGAAGCGGCGTAATGACCCACGGCGCAAAAAAGCCGAGAAGAAGCGCGGCCGGAAGAAGAAACACAAGTTTGTTCTTCAGCGAGCCCAACGCAATGCGGCCAATGATCGGCAGTTCACGGGCGGGGCTGAGGCCCACCACATATCGCGGCGTGACGGCAGCATCATCGACGACGATGCCTGCCGCTTTGCTGGTCGCCTTGGCGGTTTGCGCGGCAACATCATCAAGTGACGCTGCAGCCAGCTTTGCGATTGCCGCGACATCATCGAGAAGCGCTATGAGACCTGTTGCCATGAAAAATGCGGCCTTTGTATTTTGAAATGAATGAATATGAGTTTGCGTCCGTCAGGGGACGAAAACCGAGATCGCCTTTTCCATGATATGAAACGTCACCGGTGTGTTCGTTTTTAACTCGCCGTCGAGATTGACCGCGCGCGGCTTGCTGGTGCGAATGGTCAGATGCTTGGTCGAGAACGAACGGACATCGTTCCAGTCGCCGTGGGTACCCTTGCGCAAACTTGGCAGAAGCGCCAACAACCTCCACCAGTGATCGACCTCGAGACTGTAGAAATCCAGCATGCCGTCTGTTGCCGTGGCATCTGAGTGCACAGTCATGCCACCACCGTAAAAGCGCCCATTGCCGACAGCCACCTGCAAGGTTCGCAGTTCTTCGGTCTGACCGTCATGCTCGAGCGTTGCGGTGAACAATCGTGAGCTGGCGAGCAACCGGGCAGCGACGATTCCGTAGCCGAGCTTGCCCCAACGCTTCTTGGCCTTTTCGGTGAGCGACATCGCAAGATCGGCACTGAAACCAACACTCGCCACATTGAAGAATGGATGTCCGTTCGCTTCGCCGAGGTCGATCTGGGTCGTGTTGCCTTTGGCGATGACGTCCACGGCCTGGGCAAGATCGAGGGGTAGACCGATGGTGCGGGCAAAATCGTTCGCCGTTCCAAGCGGCAGAACACCCAAGGGAAGCCCCGATTTCAAAAGCCCGCGTGCCGCCCCGTTCAGGCTACCGTCGCCACCGCCGACGATGACACGGTCGACCAGGCCGATATGCTCTTCAATCGCCTGGGATGTCGTACCCGCATAATCGGCCGGCAGCTCGGTGAAACGGATTCCAGCTTGCTCCAGCAACCGACGCACTTCGGGCAGACTGTCTCTTCCTCTGCGGGAATTCGGGTTGACCAGCAACAAAGCTGCTTGTGACGTCATACTCTCAGTTTCTGTGCGCGTTTGCGAACGTTGGATCGGTAACGCGTTTTCACGTTGAAAAGATCGATTGTTTTTATATGTGCACTGCAGCATCCCTCGTCAATGGCATGGTTGTTCGGCACACGCGGCATATCCATCTACAAAAAAAAGGAGACAAGATTGGCGGATTTCATGTCTCGATTTTTTAGCGACACCGGCTCTCAATCCGCCTTAGTTTGACGTAAGACAAAGGGAACGGACTGCGGTCCAGCAACCGCAACGGGGCCGCATCCCCACGACATTATCCGGCTCAATGCCCTAAACCTGTTTTGAAGGGAACCCGATGACAGTTGTCGCCTCCTATATGTATCGTGCGGGCAAACGGGCAGAAGACATTGCCTTGAACGATCGGCCTTTTGAAACGGAGGGCAAGGCATTCGCCTGGATCGGACTGTTGGAACCCACGGCACAGGAGATGGCGAGCCTCAAGGTTATGTTCGGATTGCATCCGCTGGCCGTGGAGGATGCCTTAAAGGGCGGTCAAGTCCCGAAAGTCGAGGTCTACGGCGACCAGCTTTTCGTTGTCACGAAGACTGCACATCTGGAGGGCGACAAGATCGCCTATGGCGAGACCTATGTTTTCCTCGGTCCAAACCACGTGGTCACTGTCAGACATGGTTCCGCCCGTGGGCACAAGGAGTTGCGGGAGCAACTCGAACAGTCACCGCGGCTCCTGGAGCATGGCCCGGATTATGTGCTTCACGGCATTCTCGATTTCGTGGTCGATGGCTATTTGCCGATGGTCGAGAAGCTGGAAGACAGGGTTCTCGAAATGGAAAAGCATATGTTGATTTCCTTTCTCGAACGCGACCAGATCAGACGTCTGTTCCGGATGCGCAGGCAGGTTATCCTGTTTCAGCGCGTGCTGGGGCCGATGTCAGAAATGATCGGCAGGATGACGCATCTTGAGCTGCCGTGCATCGATGACAATGCAAGACCCTATTTTCGCGATGTCCACGACCACGTCAGACGGGTCGAGGGCATGGTGTCAGGTCTGCGCGAAGTGGTGACATCTGTGTTCGAGGCCAGCAATCTTCTTGAAATGCAGCGTCAGGGCACGATCACCAGACAGTTGGCGGCATGGGCTGCGATCCTCGCCGTCCCCACCGCCATCGCCGGGATCTATGGGATGAACTTCCAGCATATGCCGGAACTTGAGACGCAGTACGGCTACTATGTCGTCCTGGCAGTCATCTTTTCCCTCTGCGGCATCTTGTACTACCAGTTCAGAAAATCTGGATGGCTATGACGCGTCCGTCGGAAGGACGCCAAGATGCGGTTCGACAAGAAAATTTCCCTTTGAGCCAATGTTCCGCCTAGCAATCACGTCCAACCACACAGATAGATGACGTCATCTGCAACCATATCTCCCAACGTAGCGGTGCGCGCTAGGTGCAGGTGTAATTACGGTCTCCTCATTCTGCGGGTAAACTTTCATCCGCCTTTCGGCTTTCCCATTCCTGCGGCGTCAGCGTCTTGATATCGAATTGATCGCGTGTGCGGGTGTAGGTATGCCCACCCATTCGTCCGACAGCATCCATGAGCTGCTGGTCGATGTGCAGATTGGCCGCGTTGACAGCATCGCTGCGGACGAAGACGCCGACGACTTCGCCGAGGATGATCTCGCGGGCCGGGCCGACCTGAAGCGTCGTGTGGCGGCGGCATTCCAGGGCGGCGGGGGCGGCGAGGATGCGGGGGCTTTTCACCATCTGGCCGGGAACGGTGGCGAGGCCCGCCTCCTCCATCTCGTCCACTTCGGGACCGAACTTGATGGCGCAGATTTCCATCTGGTCGACCAGCGCATTGTCGCAGATATGAACGGTGAATTCGCCGGTCTCTCTGATATTGCGGGCGGTATCCTTGAAGCGCATGTCGGAATAGTTCTCGACGCCGATAGCGACAATGGCCGGATCATGGGTGAGCACGTTGAAGAAGCTGAAGGGACCGGCATTGGGTGTCCCGTCCTTGCTGACCGTCGTCACCAGCGCAATCGGACGCGGGATGACGGTTCCGATGAGGATTTTGTAGCGCTCGCGCTCGGTAAGCTTGGCGAAATCGAAGTGGGTGTGTTCGGTCATATCAGGCCTCGGCAGCGATGCGGTGGGTTTCAAGCGGGGTGTGGCGGGAAAGGTTTTCGAACCCGTCCTTGGTGACGACATACATGTCGCCGACATTACAGCCTGCCGACAACGGCTCAAGCCATTGCGTGTGCAGCACGAACACCATGCCCTCTTCCATCCGGTCGTAATTGTGGGACGAGATGTTGAAACTGTTCTGCCCGCCGGCCATGCCGACCGAGTGGCCGAGATTGGGGTTATGCGGGCCATAGGTTGCCGGGTAAACATGCATGAGAGTGCGGCCCTGCGCTTCCCAGTCGATATTCTTCACATATTGGCGCGGGATCAGCCGCGCACTGCCATCATCCATCGGAGCCCAATTGTAAGGCATGGTGCGCGCTTCCGGTGAGGAAAGCATGCCGCGCTCGATCATCGGCTCGAAGGCCGCGTTGTTCACGTCGCGCATTAGCGCGCCTGGGCGGATCAGTTTTTCGGCGCGTTTGACACCCTCGGTACAGGCCGCCAGCACCTCCTCCTGCCGCTTGGTGATATTACCAACCGCGATCATACGAGCGGTCTGGGCGGTGTAACCGCGATAGGTGATGTTGGAGACATAGAGATTGATGAGATCGCCCGGACGCACGACATGGCCATAAGGCTTGCCACAATGGGTGCCGAACTCATTGATGCCGATCTGGTAGCCATCACCGGTCTCGCCGCCGAAGGAAAGCTGGGCTTGCGTGAAGGCAGCATAGATTTCATGGTCGGTGACACCGGGCCTGGCGACGTGATAAGCCGCCTGCGTGGCGATGCTGACGAGCTGGGCTGCCGCTCGAAACATTTCGATTTCGCGGGGCGAGCGCACCTTTTGCATGCGGTCGAGAATGGCATTGTCAGGTACGAACTTGGCCTTCGGCATGAGTTCATCGAGTGCGGACCAGAAGGTCAGCGAAGTGCGATCACCGATGCGACCGATCTGCTCCTTCGCCAATCCCATATCGGCCAGCAGTTCGGCACATTTTTCAGCAGTCTTGATCACGCTGTCACCGGGACGATCAGCATATTCGCGACCGATTGGCCCGATCTGCCAGATGTCTTCCACCAGCACAGGCTCACCGCCCGGCGGCAGAAGCACGGATTGGGTGAAGAAGGACAGGAGCACCATCGGCTTGTCGGCATCCGTGGGGATGATCAAAACGCCCTCGCGCATCCAGTCGCAGATATAGCGCAGATAATGGTTGGACGTGTGAAACCAGCCGACGCCACCGGTGTGAACGATCAGCGCGTCATGCCCGGCTTCGACGGCCTGGCGGCGAATGCGGCGTAGGCGGTCTTTGAACTCCTCGACGGGCAAAGGCAGCGGCGCAACAAAGTCGAAATCCGGCTGGAAATCGGCAAGCAGCGATCCGACGCGATAGTTGCCTGCCTTATTGGCGTGTATGTTCATTGGGTATTCCTTCCAGAGTATTTTTATTCGTCAGGTTGCCGGGACGGTGCCAGCACGCGCCTCGCCACCAGCATCACGATGAGCGTCAGTCCGATCAGGATTCCAGACATTGCCGCGACGCGGACATCGAGCGATTCCTCGATCAATGCGAACATGCGAAGCGGCAGGACGGTTGTTTGCGCATCGGCGAGGAAGAGCGAGACGGAGACGTTGTCGAGCGACTGGATGAAAACGAGAAACGCACCGGCCAGAATGCCGGGTGCCAGCAGCGGCAGGATCACGCGCCTCAGCGTCGTGTACCACGTCGCGCCCATGACGGTGGAGGCTTCCGCCAGTGACGGGTTGATGCCCTGTGCAACGACGGATGCAGCGCGGTACATCAGCGGACCGAACACGACGACATGGCCTGTTACGGTGAGCCACAGCGACGGCTGGAAGCCGACGAAGTTCGCCACGATCAGCGCCGCCAAACCATAAACGAGGCTTGGCAGAACGAGCGGTGCGAGCAGAAACGGCTCCAGCGCATTGACCGTGCGGCGTCGCATCCGCGCCATGCCGATAGTGGCAGGCACGGCAAACAGCAACGATCCGAGCACCGCCAGCCCTGCGATCTTCAGCGAATTACCGGCTGCAATATGCTCCGTTCCGGAACGAACAGGATCGATCAGCGCCTCATACCACCGCAGGGAGAACCCTTCGGGCGGATATTTGAGTGTCTGGCCTGACGTAAACGACATGGTGATCGCAATGACAATCGGTGCCACAAGATAGATCAGGCTGAGACTGCCGAAACCGAAGACGAATGCCTTGTAGAGGAACGTCGGGACCGGGTTTTCACGATGATTATGCATGGCCGACAAGCCTCCTGTGACGGGAAATCATGGTCATGGCGACGAGAAGGATGCCGGTCGACAAGAGCAGGACGACCGCGATGGCCGAGGCCATAGGCCAATCGAACAGTGTGCCGACCTCGCGGTAGATCAATTGCGGCACATATACATTGCGCGCACCGCCGATGACGGCCTGAGTGACGAAGGAAGCACTGGTGCTGGCAAAAACCAGAATCCAACCCGCCAGCAAACCGGGCAGCATCATCGGCAAGAGAACCGTGACCAGGATACGCCATGGCCCCGCGCCAGACACCTGCGCGGCCTCAGTGAACTGCACCGGCGTTCGCGACAGGATGGCGATCAGCGGCAGGATGATCAGGGGCAAGTCGATCTGGCACATGGCCATGACAAGACCCAACTCGGTGGCGAGCAACGTGAACGGCCTCTCGGCAAGTCCGAGCGCGACGAAGGCCTCGCTGATTGGTCCTTGTCGGCCAAGAATAACGATCCAGGCGAAGGTTCGCACCACATTGCTTGTCAACATGGGAACAAGCGTCAGGAAGATGATGATCTGCCGCGCAGTCTTGCCACTGTGCCAATAGAGCAGCGCGATGGGAATGCCGAGCAAAGTGGTGCTGGCGATGGTCTGCAGACCGAGTTTGGCGGTGTTGACCAGCACACGATAGTTGAATGCATCGCCAAGAAAGCGTGCATAGTTGTGGAGAGACAGGCCATCGGGGCCGATGAAGCTGAACCCGACGAGAACGGCGAGCGGCGTCGCAAAGAACGCCACCGATAGCAAAAGCATCGGGATAACGTATGGGAAACCGCTCGCTTTCATGTGCTGACCTCAACCGGCGACGAGAGCGTCGAACTGGCGGATCCATTCCGCACGGTTCTTGTTGATTGCAGCCCAGTCCGGATAGACCAGCGATGCAAGCTGTTCGCGCTTCACATAAGCCTCGATACCAGGTGTCAGTTCGACTTGCTTGTTCGTCGGGAACATCTCCGTCGGCGGCATTTTGAGCTTGTCCTGCGCTGCCTTGGAGATGGCGGCGTCCATATAGGCATAGGCCGCATCGGGGTTCTTCGCACCCTTGGTCAGATGAATGTTCACTGGCGCTGCGGGCGAACCGGTTTCCGGCTGGACGAACTCGGCTTTGAGGCCCATGGACTTGAGACGAGCGACATTGCCTGTCGAGCACATGAAGACGGCAATTTCTCCCTGCTGGAACAGCGTCATCTGGTTATTGGTGCTGGCGACGACGCCCTTGATGTGCTCCGGATTGTCCTTGAACAGCTTGAACACGGCGTCCATGTCATCAGCACCCTTGCCGAATATCTTGGCGATTTCGGTATAGGCCATGACACCCGTGTTGGAGGCGAAGCCGGTCCACGACACAAGGCCCTTATAAACAGGGTTTTCGAACAGGTCGCGGTAGCCCTTGGGTGCCGGAACCAGATCGGGGTTGTAGGCGATACCGTTGACTTCGACCGTGACGGTCGGGCCGTATTCGCCCTGAAATGCAGGATCGAGCATGCTCCAGTTCTTGAGCTTGGACGGATCGATCTTCTGGATCAGATCATTCTCGATGGCGACGGCCATCTGGCCGGGCGACATCAGCAGTGTGTCGTAAGGCGGGTTGCCGGGGCTGGCCATAACCTTGGCAAGCTGGTCCTGCGCCATGGCTGGCGCGACCGTCAGATCGAAACCTGCTTCTTTGACGAGTGGCGTCAGTACCGTGCGATAGCCGTCTTCCCAGTTGCCCGGAAAGGTCGCAGCGATTGCAGTGCCACCGGCAGCACGGGCTGCAAAGGGGGCGGTGACGGCTACTGCCGCACCGGCGGCAAGCAATCCGAAATGACGTCGTGTGATGTTGAAGTCCTGCATCTGTTCACCTCTGTTGTTGTTGTTCATTCACTGGATGCTTCCGGTTCGCTCGGAAAGGCGTGACACCTTGCGGTGTCAATCTCGGCAAAGAGCTTTGCTCCCGGCTCGGGAATGAATGTGGAGGGTCCGCGCACCTGCGAAGCACGCAGGCCTGCACCATCCTCAAGAAGAAGATCGTGAACGAGCGTCGGCCCAAGCGGCACGGACACGGTCAGCCGCGCTGGCAGCGCAAAGTCAGTTGGGCTCGTTGACAGACTGACGTCTTCGGGACGGAAGGTGATGGTGACCTTGGAGCCGACCGTAAAGTTCAGCCGGCGCGGCAGAACGATCGTCTTGCCGTTTGTGAGTGCAATGGTCGTTGCCTCTGCATCCAACTGCTCCACCGTGCCATGCAGCAGATTGGCCTGACCGATAAAGGTATTCACGAACAGCGTTTTTGGCCGGTCGTAGACAGCCATCGGCGTGTCGATCTGCTCGACATTGCCCTTGTTCATCAGCACCAGACGTCCGGCAAGGCTTTGCGCCTCTTCCTGATCATGGGTGACGATCAGCGTCGTGATGCCGAGTGTCTTCTGCAGATGAAGAAGCTCGACCTGCAAATCGAAGCGAAGCGCGCGGTCAAGAGCGCCGAACGGTTCGTCGAGCAGCAGAAGCGAAGGTCGCCCGGCAATGGCACGGGCAACAGCAACACGCTGCTGCTGGCCGCCGGAGAGTTCACGCGGCAAGCGGTTGCCATAGCCCTTCAACTGCACGAGCGAGAGCATTTCCTCTACCCGTTCTCCGCGTTGCGTCTTTGGCAATCGCTGGCAGGCCAGTGGATAGGCGATGTTCTCGGCCACCGTCAGGTGCGGAAACAGCGCGTAATTCTGGAACACCATGCCGATGCCGCGAGAGCGCGCCGAAACATGGGCAAGGTCCTGACCACCGAGCTGGATCACGCCGCTTTTCGGCTGGATCAAACCGGCGATTGCCCGCAGCACCGTGGACTTGCCACAGCCGCTCGGCCCCAGCAGCGCTACGATCTCACCAGCCGCAACCTCGAACGAGATATCGCTGATCGCATTCTGTCCACCATAGCTGTGGGTCAGGCCGCGAACGCTGAGCTGCTTACCATCGCCTGCCTTCGAGCCCTCTGCCATTGATATCCCTTTGGGTTGCCCACTGCTGTCAAAGTATTCTGCGCCCGATGTTACGAGGCGAAGATAGGATCGATCAGCGATGTGGATTTCTGTGTTGGTCATGCCAAGGGATTTGCAAGCTGCGTGCCAGTTTGCAATTTTCAGCGGACACTATCAATCAACATACTGATTAAAAACAATTTTTTCTGTTTTTTAAATATGCGAATATTCATAATAATATTTCATTGAACTTATTTTCGGATTTAAAAAATGTGCATTTTTGATTGATGCCGCTTATTCAATAAGCAGTAATTCAGTTATGAAACTAAGAAAATTGCTGTTGATTAATTGATAGTAGGCGGCAAATCATAACAGGTGCGACCTGAGAAATTGATAGAATACATTTCTAAATCAGCCGCTTAGGTGGACGAGCGCCACCTGCATCATCGAGGTCACCCAGAGGGATTATTTTTAATCAAAGTATTTACGAATTTTCATGCGAAAATTTGTGCGAAATATTTTGAAACTTGTGAACCCTGAAATAAATCTTTGAAAACAATGCGCTGAATAATCAACGATCAAGCTGGCACGCAGATTGCATCGCACTTCCCGTGAATTCAAACCGATAAAAATCAAAAAGGGGATCGCATGCGCAGCTTCAAGACAAATCTCAAGAATGGCCTGACAGGTATCGCTTTTGTGTTGCTGGCCAATTCCGCACATGCAGCAGAAGGCAACGCCATCACAATGGTGCCCGATGCCGTTGTCGCCAAACTGCCGGGTGTCGTGTTCGACAAGGCGCTGGCGGACCGCCTTTCACCTGCTATCAAGGACAAGAAAGTGCTCAAGGTCGCAACGGACCTGACGCCACCGATCAGTTTCCAGTCAGAAGATGGCAAGTTGATCGGGATCGACGCCGATATCGCCGCAGCACTCGGTGTCATTCTCGGCATCGATGTTCAGATGACCAATGTCGGTGCAGGTGCGGCAATCGTACCCGCGGTCCTCTCCAAGCGTTTCGACATGACCATTTCCGGCATCAATGACGATGTGGAGCTGGAAAAGCAGGTCGATGTCATCGACTATATGTTTGATGCCACGACGATCATGACCATCAAGGGCAATCCGCTCGGGATCAAGAGCATGGAAGACCTCTGCGGCAAGAAAGTTGCCGTGCCGGTCGGCACGTTTCAGGCACGCATGGTAGAAGCCGCATCGGCAAAATGCACGACACCCATGAACATCATGTCCATCCCGAAAATGCCGGATGTCTTGCAGGCTGTGCGCACCGGCCGCGCTGATGCAACCGTCAACGGTTATGCCACGAGCGTCTATACGACGGAAAACCAGACCGGCAAGGGCGTGGGCCTGCAAGCGCTCCCAGATGTGCGCCTCGCGGTTGGCTATCTCGGCATGCTGGTATCGAAGGACAATCTGGACCTGCGCGATACGGTGGTCGCCTCGCTTCAGCACATGGTCGATACCGGCGCCTATAAGGCCATCATGGAGAAATGGGGCCTTGGCCCGCTCGCTGTGAAGACCGTCAAATTCAACGACGCCGCCAGCATGCCGGTGAATTGAGCCATGGCCCTATTCGCTCAACCCATCAGCATGGCCATCGCCCCACCGCTCGGCAAGCCGATACGGTTGGGGCAGATCATATCCGGTACCAGCGCGGTCCTCGCGCTGGCGCTCATCATCCTCACAGTCGCACGCAACCAGACTGTCCAATGGGGCGAAATTCCCCGTTACATGGTCGATCCGGTCATCCTCGACGGCGTGGTTCTGACCCTGCAACTGACGGCGGGCGCGATGGTGTTCGGTATTGCGTTCGGCTGCATCGTCGCCGTCATGGCCACAAGTCAGAACGTCGTTTTGAAGGCATTGGCCGTTGCCTTCGTATGGTGGTTTCGTGGCGTGCCGCTGATCGTCCAGATTTTCTTCTGGTTCAACATCGCATTGTTCATACCTCAAGTGGGTATTGGCACGTATTCCATATCGATCAACGACCTCGTCACTCCTGCCCTTGCGGGATTTCTGGCACTTGGCCTGCACGAAGCCGCCAATATGAGCGAGATCATCCGCGGCGGATTGACCGCCGTGGACCGCGGCCAGCGGGAAGCGGCCTCGTCACTCGGCTTACGATCACTCCAAACCCTACGAACCGTGGTTCTGCCCCAGGCGATCCGTCTGATTGTGCCACCAACCGGCAATCAGGCTATCGGCATGCTGAAAGCCAGCGCCATCGTTTCCGTCATCGGCATGCAGGACCTACTGACCCAGGCGCAGGCCATCTATGCGCGCAACTTCCTCGTCATCGAACTGCTGTGCGTTGCCTCGCTTTGGTACCTCCTCATCACGTCAATCGCATCCATCGGCCAGCATTTTCTCGAGAAGCGCCTCGCACCGAAAGGCCGTGACGTGGGTGCCAAGAAAGATACCAGGCAACGCGCCTGAGACTCACCATCAATCAAACGGAAATGCCATTGCAGCAAATCCGATCAGGAAACATCAAGGAGCAGATCATGAGACTAGGCATTGACGGACAGAAATTGCCCGAAGCGAGAAAGCGCGGCCCTTTCAAAAGCCTCGAACACGTCAAGGAACTCGGTCTCGGCGGCATCTTTTTCAGCACGGTTCTCGATATGAGCGAGACGCTGGACAAGGGCGAACTGGCCGATATCAAGGCGAAGGCCGATGAGCTTGGCCTCTACCTCGAAGCAGGCGTTGGCAAGATCAACCCGTATTGCAGTGCCGAGGCCCCGGAGTTTCGCGCCATCGGCGGTGGCGATGTCATCCTGGGCTTTACCCGTATGATTGAAGCGAGTGCTGATATCGGTTGCCGTGAACTGTGGGTATCGCCGGGAAATTTCAAATCGGAATATCGCGGGCGGTTGGCCAATGACCGATTCCGCACCGATGTGACCTGGGACGAGCAGTTGCTGGGTATCGAAAAGGTGCTGCTGAAGCTCGCACCCGTGGCGCGCGCGTACGGCGTTCATCTCAACATGGAAACCCACGACGAAATCACCTCCTTTGAAATCCTCCGGCTGATCGAAAAGGTTGGCGAGGACTGCATGGGTGTCGTTTTCGATACGGCAAACGGCCTGCAACGGGCCGAGCATCCGGTCTTTGCCGCAAAACGCGTCGCCCCCTATGTGCGCCAGACCCACATCAAGGATGCCTATGTCGGTCATGCCACGGGCGGCCTCGATTTCCAGACCCGCCCCGTCGGTCGCGGCATTGTCGACTTTGCCACGATCATCCCCATCCTTGCCAAGGCCAAGCCGGACCTGAACCTCTCTCTGGAAGTCGCAGCTTCCGTCGAGGACAAGCCGCGCAAAGCCAATCCCCGCCAATGCATCGAGATCGATGATCCGATCTGGCGTGCCGGTCATCCAGACCTGACGGCCGAGGAACTGGACGCCTATCTCGGACTGGTTGATACCTTCGAAAAACGTGTGGTCGCTGGGGAAATTCCTGATTGGGAGACATATGAGGCCAGCCAGTATGGCTACCCGACCTATGAGCACCAGTCCTATGGCTTCAAAGAGGCCGTGACCTTCATCAAAGATTCTGCACGCCATATTGAACAGGTTTGCCGCGACAATGGAATTTCACTTGCTACGGCGGCTAGAAAGCAGCAAGCGGCGTAAGACTCGAGCGTTCTGTCGACGACGTGTGTCATCAACTTTAAAAACCATGGGACGAACTGGATTTTTAGGATCAAGCGCATATACGCAGGAATATTCCCATGAAAATAATCATATCGCTTGATCCGATCTGGAGACGACAATGAAGACCACAAGGCGACGTCTAAGCGCCAAGACTCCAACAAAAGCCAGCAGCCCGGTGGATACAGCCGAAGCCGCGAATGACGACGTGACGGAGCGCATCCGCAGCACCCTTGCCGCAGCCATTGGTGAGGGCGCGCTCAAACCCGGCGTCAAGATTCTCGAGGACGCGATTGCCGACCACTTCGGGGTCAGCCGCACAGTCGTGCGCGGCGCGCTCGGCGTGCTGGAGAGCGATCATCTTCTGGAGCGCAAGAAAAACCGCGGCACTTTCGTGGCTGAGCCTGGCATCGAAGAGGCAAAAGCTCTGTTCGAGGCACGGCGCAAGCTTGAACACGTCATTCTCGAACTGGTACTGGACCGCGCGACCATCGACCAACTGGACGCCCTTGAAAAGCTGACCGACGAAGAAGAGCACATCCATCACCACGGCGATGAAAAGTCGAAGACGGTGCTTTCTGGCAAGTTCCATGTCGTTTTGGCAGAACTCGGCGGCAACGCTGTCATGACGGAAATGTTGTCCAAGATCGTCGCCCGCCTTTCGCTTGTCATGTCCCTATATGAAGAAGAGCGCAAAGATGATTGCGGTGCCGATCACCACCGCTTGATCGTCAAAGCCCTGAAAGCGAAGGACTTGCCAAAGGCGCAACAGCTGATGGATCACCACCTTGCCGATATCGAGGGCCGCGTTCGGTTGACCGAGGGACAGGGCGATCGACATACGTTTCTGGCGGTGCTGGAGAACTTTTCCTAGAGACTGATCTCATCAAGAGTTCAGCAGGCAGCCCTGTCCCAAAGATTAGGGACGCGAGCCCTTGGGGCAAGGATTGCTAGACGCATATGACAGCTTCAAATCGTGACTTTACCCAATACACATTTACCTCCTCTTAAATTTCCTAAACAAGACAAACACTTAATTAGATTTACCAAAACAATGACGCAAACTAATCACTGAAAAATATTCCGACATTCTGGTCGTATTTTCGCTATAGAGCTGGAATTCAAGTACGCGGAGACGATGTTCCAGTCGCCGAAAATTTGAGAAAGTACGGAGTTCCCATGACAACCACGCCCGCGACTCTCAAACCGCTTCTTTGGGAACCGAAAAATCTGGTACGCGCCATCGAAGCTGCAGGGGTCACTTTGTGGTCTTGGAACGTCAATACCGATGCTTTTGCGATGGATGACCATTCCTACGAACTGTGGGGTGTTCCAAAAGGTCGCGATGTCACGTTTGAAGACTTGTCTGCGCACATCCATCCCGCAGATCGCGATCGGGTCCGCGCGGCCTTTACGGCGACACGCTCCATCATTGGTCCCTATGAGATCGATTTCAGGATCATGATTGGCGACGAACTCAAATGGATTTCCGCCCGTGGCCAAGGTGACGATGCCGGCATGGTCCAAGGGATCATGTTCGGCATTTTTATCGACGTGACGGGGCGCAAGCAGGCCGAGGAAGGCCGGGAGCTTCTGTCGGGAGAAATGAGCCACCGCGTGAAAAATCTTCTCGCCATTGCCTCTGGCCTGACAGCGATCACCTCGCGCTCGACGACAAACGTCGAGGATATGGCCCGCGAGTTGACGCTCAGGCTGACGGCCCTGGGGCGGGCTCATGATCTTGTCCGGCCGGTGCCTGGCCAAACGGAAGCACCCTCGGCTTTACTCGGCGATCTGCTGACCGTCCTTCTCGCTCCCTACGACGATCTGGGCGCTTTCAGCGGTCGCATCCGGGTTTCCGTGCCACGGATGAGCGTAGGCGAAGGCGCAACGACCGTCGTTGCATTGATCGTCCATGAGCTAGCCACCAATTCTCTGAAATATGGTGCATTGTCATCAAACACGGGAACGCTCGACGTTTCATGCTCGGCACAAAACGAAGCGGTCACGATCATCTGGACGGAAAATGGCGGCCCTAAAGTCGTTCCACCACAATCAAAGGCTGGTTATGGTAGCAAGCTTGTCGAACGCAGCGTGACCGGCCACCTGCAGGGCTCAATCAACTATAACTGGGCTCAGGATGGCCTGGTCGTCACTCTCCTGGTCGATCCGGAACGCCTGGCAAGCTAGAGCGTCCGTTCACACGAGAGTGGGGCCATCTTCGTTAGTTGAAAAGCAGCAGCTCGGCTGCAGCCGCATTTGCCTCATCCATGGAGGCGTCCAGCGTTGCCTTGAGAATCCGAAGCTCCGCCAAAAGGCGTGGGCTCAAATCCTTTTGCTGCCAATCCGTCAGTTTCTGCTGCCACTCGGCAACCTCAACGATCAGCTGACGCGACCGGTCTGCTGTTTCCGGATTGACGGCACGGGCAGCCCGCTCGGCGTTTTCCGCAAGCTCGACCAGCTCGACTGTGCTGACGATCCATGTCGGGAGCGCCTCCCGCAGTGTCGCGATTTCAGAAAGAACCAGTTCGTCGGCGGCATAGTGGGTCATGTTTGTCCCGATCTTCGCAAGAATGAAATGAGAATGAGCGCCCGGTGTGGTTGTTGTTCGCTTCTACCTAACATGGCGCAGGGTCAGGTGTTCCATCGTAGCATCACGCCTCGGCACTATCGCCGTTTCGAGAAGCCAGCTGCGCGCGCAACGCCGTTGTAAGACATTCGCGGCTATAGGGCTTTGGTATGAAAGGCACGCTGTCGGGAAGTGTCGCTGGTTTGACCCGTCCCGACGTGACAACGATGCGGACCGTCGGGAATTGCTGTTTCGCCAGAACTGCCAAATCGACACCGGAGGAGCCATCGGCAAGATCGACATCGGTAAACAGGATCAAAATCCCTTCTACGTCAGTCAGCACCTCCATGGCCTCCTTCGAGGTCCGCGCCTCGAAAACGATGTAACCAAGGTCTGAGAGAAGGTCGCACGCCAGCATGGCGATCAGCGGCTCGTCCTCGACCACGAGGGCTATTTCGCGTTTGACGTTCACTTCGTACCCACCGTCGGCGCGAGGGTCTTATTTATACTCGCCATGTTGGAAATGAGGCTTTGGAAAATCGCGTCGTTCTTGGCACGCCATTCCTTGTCATCGAGCCAGAGGTAATCCTGGTCGGGCATCAAAGGTACGGATTTCACCTGGTCACTGGTGATAGGCAGGAAGAAGCTGGTTCGTGCCCGGTCGATCACCAACGACAAAAGTGGCACCACAAGACTGTCTTTTCCCGGAACGAAAAAGCCACCGGATGCGACAATCACATAATCTTTCTGGTCTTTTGTTCCGATAACGACATTGCGGACTTCACCGACGATTTTATCGTCAGAGGTCCTAACCTCCGCCCCGACGATCTCGTTGACAAGGAGGCCCGGATCGAGCGCACTGATCGGCACGAGAGGACCTTCATTGAGCGTACCGCGGCTACCTTTGACCTTGCCTAATCGTTGTTGCAGCGGCTCGCCCGCAGCCTGCTGCTGGTCGACGGCATCTTCGTCACTCGTGCCGCGTTCACCCATGGAGGGGGATGCGATCAGCTCCTTGATGTTGCCGACAAGCCGTTCGCAATCATCTTCCAGCCCATATGTCCACAACAGGAACGCCGCATCACGCATGGTTCTAAGATCAAGCACGAGGTAGCGGTTTTCAGGATCACGCAATTCGGGCTTCTGCAAAATCGCTTCTTCCAGCTTGGCGTCAGAAATGTTGCAGGCCGCCAGTACAGGCGTGGCAGACAGCGCAAAGGCAAACCCAACGGCAACGGCCGCTGTTTTAAGGATAGTCATGAAATGGGTCCGATCGGCGGATTTTGCTTCGACCTCGTGGTGTAAAGCACGTCAATCCGGAAAGAGTGTACCGCGTGACGCCTCGATCATGATACCAAAACGGACTATGTCTTATTTTGTTCCATTGTGGAGCGGATTTGAGCTGGGAAAGCGATGGGTTTCGACTGAGACAAGCCTATCATATTGATATGCTTGATAATAGTTATTAAAGATAACGGGAACGGGCGTTGGTACTCCATAAGTCTTTTTGTGTGGCTTTCCCATGTTTATAGTCGCAATCAGACATCGCGACCCAGATGGTGCCGAGGCAGGTGGGAGTGGCATTGCGCAGTAATGTTTGGGCAAGCATCTGGACCACTGTTCCAACAGCGTTTTTGAGCCGCTGTAACAGCTGGCTCAGAAATGCCCTTCTTGCGCCCGTCCGCTGCATCAAGGAGAGCTGGATCGTCCAAGTGTCGGCAGGTCGATGCCGCTCAAGTGCCAGTCTCGTTCTTTTTTTGTCATGCGCACAAACCGACTTAAAAGCTCCCTTCAGCATGCATTGAACGATCTGGGATGATCCAATCCTCTAGCAAGAACGAAATCCATCGAAGGCTTGGATCGATAGCTAATGAAAATCATTACAACCTTTGGACGCGATGGATCTCTCGTTCCGTAACGCCCTATTTACAAAAAACCCAGCATTAAAGCAGGCCAAATACCTTAGAAAATCAATTAATAATTGTATTTTAGCTGCTAATCGCAAGATAATTCGATTTTTTACCCGCTATAATTTTCTCAAGGCGCGCAACATCCATTAATTGCATTAATATGACAATTTAAGAACGGGATGCTGCTGTATTTTTTATAATCTGACTGTCTATTAAAAAATACTATTCAAAAAGTAGCTAATTTTGCGATGAAAATTCCAACGCTACATGTCAATAATAAGCTTTAAAGGGTTTATTTTAGCGTCGCACCCTCAGCTTGCAAAATACCGGAAGCCGTTTACCTTGCACTGCAACAGACCAGTGGAGCAGCGAAGCGGCCTCCCTTCTGTGAGCAACGGAAAATCTACAATTTATCACGGCAGCAGGCACAAAAGCGCAATGCGTTTTCGTGCGTCCACTGGCATGTGCCGATCTCTTTTGCCTACTCGACCTATAAAGGAAAATTCGATGGACAGGCATTTCAAATCGCATCCTCTTTCTGTCGCACAAACAGGTATGTGGGTGAAAGAGAAGCTATCCCCGCCGGATTTAAGTTTTGTACTCGCAGAGGCCATAGAAATCCTCGGCCCCATCTCTCCAGATGTATTCTGCAATGCGCTGCAGCGGCTATCGCAAGAAGTCGATGTCACACGTATCCAAATTGTCGAGATCGACGGCAAGCCTCGTCAGATCATCGCTCCATATGTGGGCAGAGATTTCGACATCCTTGATTTCAGCGCCAATCCAGATGGCTTGGAAAAAGCGTATGATTGGATGCGTGCAGAGTTAGCACGCCCCCTTGATCTGGGGGAAGATGGCCTGTGGTCGAGCGCGTTGATCAAGATCAAAGAAGACCACTGGATTTGGTACCACAGGGTCCACCACATTCTTTTCGACGGTTTCACCGGAGGCCTCCTCGCGCGCCGTCAGGCTCAACTTTACACGGCCCTAAAACGCGGTGAAGAACCAGAGCCATGTGACTTCGGTTCGCTTCAAGAGCTCCTGGACAGCGAAGAGAATTATCGCAATTCCGTGCATTTCGAGCGTGACCGAACCTATTGGCTGGACCAAATGAGAGGTATCTCTCCACCAGTCACCCTTACGCGGCACAGCGATGCACCCTCGGGCGGCCTTTTGCGGTTGAGGACGACCATTGGTCGTGATGAGGTCAAGCGGCTGCAAGAGGAAGCAAAAAAACTTGGGGCGAGCCTGCCGCAGGCATTGATCGCGACCGTGGCCAGCTATTACGCCCGCGCTACCGATTGCTCGGACCTGACGATGGTCACCATGGTTACCGGCCGCATCAGCAGCGCGGTACGCCGAATACCGGGTATGGTCGCCAATGCCGTCCCACTTCGGTTCAACGTGACGCCGGACATATCCTGGCAGGATATGGTCAAGCAGGCGTCCAGTCAGATGATGAGAGCCCTGCGATATCAGCGGTATCGTTATGAGGATATTCGCCGCGATCTCAATTTCACCAGGCAGGATGAGCAGTTAGCACGTCTGGGCGTCAACATTGAGCCTTTCGACTATGATCTGCGCTTCGACGGGCATGCTGCATCCGCGCATAATCTGTCGAACGGAACAATGACGGATTTCACGATTTTCGCCTATGACCGCGGCGATGGAGGTGATCTGCACGTCGATTTCGATGCCAATCCCGCCCTATACACGCTGGAGGAACTGGAGGAGCACAAGGAACGGTTCCTTCACCTCATTTCCAATATCATTTCCAGCCCTGATCGGGCGGTCTGCGATATCTCGCTACTGTTGGCGAACGAGCGCCAACGTGTCCTGAATGACTGGAACGACACCGCGCAACCAATCGAAAATGCCACTTGGCTCGATTTGTTCAGACGCCAGGTTGAGCAGCGACCGCATGCAACAGCCGTCATTTTCGAAGCCCGGGAACTGAATTACGAAGCGCTGGACAAGGCGTCGGACCTGTGGGCAGCGGTGCTGAAAGGTCGCGGCATTGGGCGCGGACACCTCGTGGCCATCGCCACGCCGCGAAGCGAACAAATGCTGATCGCACTTCTCGCCGTTGCCAAAACAGGTGCTGCCTATCTGCCACTCGATCCGTCCGATCCGCGGGAGCGTTTGTCGACAATCCTTGAAGACGCAATGCCGAGTGTCATTTTGTCGACATCAGCCGCTTGCGTGTCGCTTCCTGCCTTAAAGGCACCGGTCGTCCTGCTGGACGAAGACCCCGCAGATGTTACAGCAAACGGCGTTTTTGACGGCCCCGAACCGCAGGACACCGCTTATGTGATCTTTACCTCCGGATCCACCGGACGCCCGAAAGGCGTTGAGATTGCTCATGCTTCGTTGCTCAACTTCCTGCAAGCCATGCAGAAGTTGCTCTCTCTCAAACCGGAAGACCGGATCGTTGCGGTAACCACGATTGCGTTCGACATCTCCGCACTCGAACTGTTTCTGCCGCTGACGGTGGGAGCGACAACGGTGATCACGACACGTTGCGTGGTCAAGGATCCGACCGCTCTCTACCGGCTAATCAAGAGCAATGCCATCTCTATAATGCAGGCGACGCCGTCTTTGTGGCGCATGCTTTTAAGTGAATACCCCACAGAGCTCAAAGGCTTGCGGCCGCTGGTCGGAGGGGAAGCCTTGCCTCGTGATCTGGCTCGCCGGATGGAAAAACTCGGACACCCGGTCATCAACCTGTACGGTCCTACAGAAACGACAGTTTGGTCCGCCTGTATGCCACTGACCGGTTCCGATCTGGACAGCGTTCCAATCGGCAAACCGATCTGCAATACCCAGCTTTATGTCCTCGACAGATCGCATCAGCCCGTCCCGCCGGGCAGTGTTGGCGAACTTTACATTGGGGGTGCAGGCGTTGCAAAGGGCTACCTCAACAGGCCGGAGCTGACACAGGAACGTTTTCTGCCAAACCCGTTCAGGAATGGCGAAGAACGGATGTATCGGACCGGCGATCTGGCACGGTGGCGCGCCGACGGCGTTCTAGAGTATCTCGGGCGTAACGACCACCAAATCAAAATCCGCGGCTTTCGTGTCGAACCTGGCGAGATCGAGGCGGCAATTATCTCGAACGGTTCGATCCGTCAGGCAGTCGTCGTGCTACGGGAAGATAACGGCAAGAGCAAACAGCTGGTGGCTTATCTCACCCCTGCCCCAGGCCGGACGATCGACACCCAGCATCTGGCCAACCGTTTAGCCGGAACTCTGCCGCCACATATGATCCCGGCCGTCTATGTCGTTATGGAAGACCTTCCCTTAAATACCAATGGGAAGATCGACAGGAATGCCCTGCCGATACCGCAGGTGCGGACTTCACAAGCCCATGTCGCGCCCAGCACTGACAAAGAAATCCTATTGGCGAGGTTGTGGTGCGATATCCTCGAGCTCGAAACCATCAGCATTCACGATGATTTTTTCCAGCTCGGAGGAGACTCCCTTTCTGCAGCGTCCATGATTTCGGCTCTGAGCCGTAAGATTGATGGTGATATTGCGTGGTCAAGTTTCGTGGATACACCCACCATCGCCAGTTTCGCAAAACACCTCGACAATCCAAGAAAACAGAAGACACCCATGGCGCCCGTTCTCCCCATCCGAGCCCAGGGAAATAACCCACCATTGTTTTGCATCCACCCTGTGATGGGTCTTGGATTGGCATTTACGTCTTTGGCACAATACATCCCTCAGGATGTCCCCATTTTCGCGTTTCAAGCGGATGGCCTGAACAAAGCGGACATGCCGGCCTCGATCGAGGAGATGGCGCGACTCTATCTCAGCCGAATTCGCGACATTCAGCCAGACGGACCCTACAATATTGTTGGTTGGTCTTTCGGCGGGCTCGTGGCACATGAGCTTGCCAGGCAGATGGAGCAAAAGGGCGATGATGTCGCCTTTCTCGCTCTTCTCGACTCCTACCCGTTCATGCCGCCCTCTGGTGCAGCCATCAACGACGAAACGGTCTTGGCAAAAGTGGCTTTGGGTTTCCTTGGTTTCGACGAAAACATCATTGGCGACAAACCGGCGTTCTCGGCTCTCGGTGACTTTCTGACCCAACAATACGGACTGAGAGAAAATATATTCTTCAAAGAAATCCTGCGAGAAAATCCGGCATTCCTGGAGCGGCTGCGCGAGGTCATCATGCATCACCTGGACATCGCCCAGCATTTCGTTCCCGGCAGGATCAACGCCGATATACACTTCTTCAGCGCAAAGCCAGCAACATCCAAGAACCTGCGGAAAATTCTAAATTACCATGTTGAAGCTTGGCTGCCACATGCGATTGGCGGAGTTCACAGACATGAACTCGACTGCGCTCATGAAGAGATGCTGGAACAGCACAATGCAGAGAAGATAGCGGCTGTTTTCATGCGGAATGCGCTGAGTAAAATGCCCCATCTGATGCGCCGCAGGGCAGTTCTCCCCAGCAACAATACAGCTGTTGCTGTGATCTAAGATGTCATGGGGTCTAACCACAGACGCGGTGTGCGGCCGCTAGGCGCTACGCAAATATGGCAGATCAGCAGGGGGCTGAACTATCCTGGACCCGATCAGGGAAAAACGACCGTTTGATACCGTTACGTGATCATCCAACAAGGAGGAAAACCAATGGATCATACAAACCACGTTCGCCTGGCGACCACAGAATTGACCTCTGAAATCCTGGAGGGTGCTGCCGTCTACGGCGCGGATGACCATAAGGTCGGGAAGGTCGATCACGTCCATGGTGCAGGAGCAAACGGTCAAGCTATTATCGACGTCGGCGGCTTTCTCGGAATCGGCGCCAAGCCTGTAGCAGTTGCTCTGAGCGATCTCGATTTCATGCGAGATGAGGATGGCGATGTGCACGCTGTGACATCATGGACAAAAGATCAATTAAAAGACATGCCAGAACACCATCACTGATGTTTTGGGGGCTTGGTTAGAACCAAGCCCCTTCCCGCTTTATTCCGAACATGTGCTGCTAAATCAAAGAGCGACACAAAAGCTCGTTGAGCGATTACCGATAAAACCAGTTAACGCCGATTTCGAAACGTTCTACCCTTTTAAACGGGCACCTTCGTGTGAGACCTTCTGGCTATGGAAGCGCTCAAGCCGTTTCAGGACGTCGTCGAGAAGCTTTGTGACGGTCAACGATATGACTGTATAACGCTCGAAGTCGGCGCCTAGGAGACCTCTCATGCTGGTGGCCGGTGGCCCGGTGCGGCCAACCGCAGGGCTTTGCAGGATCACTAAGCTTTCCCGCCCTTACGAAGTGTGCGTCCGGCCAACACATTTCGCGAACTGAGCCATCCAGGCGATGATCTGGCGTTAGTACCAGCATTAGTGCTGGGATTAGATCGGGATCTTAGAGGTTGGCATGGCTCGCATGGAGATTATTTCAGGCATTGAACGCAGGCGGCGTTGGCCGTTGGAGGTAAAGCTGAGCATCCTGGCGGAAGCGGCTCAACCTGGCGCGCGTGTTTGCGATGTGGCGCGTCGGCATGATGTTCATCCATCGCAAATTAGAGTCTGGCGCAGAACTCTCTGCAGTCGAGATGACGCACCGTCGTTCTTGCCGGTCCGTCTTGTTGACAACGATCCACTTCGGCAGATCCCATCCAATTTTCCCGTTAAGATGTCTGTGCAGATCTCGTTGCGCAACGGTCGCAGCCTGAAGGTGCCGGTAAACATCGAGCGAGAGACTTTGGCATCGTTGATCGCTTGTGTTGAAGCCGCATGATCGGGCCGTTAGGGAATGTGCAGGTTTATCTGGCCTGCGGAGTGACCGACATGCGTCGCGGTATCGACGGATTGTCTGCACTGGTCGAGGGAGTGATCAGGCAAGCGCCTGGTTCTGGCGCGATCTTCGGATTCCGCGGCAGGCGCGCTGACCGCATCAAGCTTTTGTGGTGGGACGGCCAGGGGTTTTGCCTGTTTTACAAGGTTCTGGAACGCGGATACTTCCCATGGCCGGCGGCCAAAGATGGCGTTGTGCATCTGACGCAGGCTCAGTTGTCGATGCTCGTCGAGGGGATCGACTGGCGACGACCGACATGGACGTCAGCGCCTCATCGCACGGGCTGAAAGCGTTATTTTGCAGGGGGTGTCAGGGTAAAATGCTGGCGCTAGAGGGCCAAATCAGTTACATTTTTGGGTATGGAAACAACGCCGCCACAGGGTCAGGACGAGCTATCTGCACTGCGTGCATTGGTTGCTGAACAGGCGGCGAAACTCGAGCGACAAGACGCCGAAGTCACCAAACGCGATAGCATAATCGACATTTTGCGCGCGCAGTTGGAGTTGCTGCGCCATCGACAGCATGGGGCCTCGTCCGAGAAAATAGACCGCAAGATCGAACAATTCGAACTGATGCTCGAGGAGATTGAAGCGTCCCGCGCCGAGGCTGAGGTTCGCTCTGGAAGGATACCTCTGCCGGAGCTGGAAGATGTCTGCGAAAAGCCAAAACGCAGACCTTTGCCGGATGGGCTGCCGACAGAAGAGCGGATCTATCCGGCGCGGTGCAATTGCCCGACCTGCGGCGGGACATCGTTCCTGAAAGCGCCTG
>NZ_BBJU01000025.1 GCF_000739935.1 Agrobacterium rubi TR3 = NBRC 13261
CATTGCGGCCAGAGCTCTCTTCGAGACAAGGCGGCCTATTCGCTCGTTTTAAAGCCAAACTAAAGGCCTCCGATAGACACAGCTTCTGCGCTACTCAACCAATACGACTTCTTCCACTATGACCCTTCCGACCGAAGACAAGTCGATGAAGTTCACGTGATCTGGATCGACTCGCGTCACGAAATTTTCGCAGGAATAGAGCGTGTTCAAGTCTTCGAGATTATCGAACCATGCCTCGACAACCGCATCATAGGTGGGTTCCGGGAAGTCTGGAGCCTGAACGGAATAGTTGACGACGAATCTGCGAATTTTCTTTGCTTCCGGGATGCCAAAAAGCAGGGGCGCATGAACGTCGCGGCGATAGTTCTTGAACTCCTGAAATCCCATTTCCTGTCGGCGTTTGAAACCTAAAATAATCTTGATCATGGAAAACTCCCTCTTTTCATGAACATCGGTCGTCAGCGCCCGGTGCATTTGGTGATAGCAACTGAAAGAGGGATGAACTATGTGAGATAGTCCCAATTTCTTTTGCGATTATCTCTAATGTCATCAGATCCGCTTTCCGATGTCCTGTCACTTCTCAAGCCTGATACATATGTCGTTGGCGGATATGATCTCGGGGGGAGGTGGTCTATCGCGTTCAATGTCCACAGCGGCGTCAAATATTTTGCCCTTGTGTCTGGAACCGCGTGGATCGCGATTGAAGGTGAGGCCAATCCAATAGCACTCGATGCGGGCGATTGCGTTCTGCTGCCGCATGGAAGGCGGTTTGTGATTGCCAGAGACCTTGCCTTCACACCACTTGCCTTCGAGGAACTGCGAGAAGCAGATTGGAACGGTGGCATTGCCAGTGTTGGGGGCGGCGGTGAGGCGATGTTGCTCGGAGGGCACTTTGCGTTCTCGGATACGCATATCGACATGTTGCTCGGGGCTATGCCGCCGATTGTCCGTTTGCGAGACGACAGCGATAAACTGGGTCTACGCTGGGCGCTGGATCGAATGAGACAGGAACTTGTCGAAAAGCAGCCGGGTAGCGCCCTTGTCGTGCAACATCTTGCGCATCTTCTGCTGGTGCAAGCATTGCGGCTCTTCCTTTCCCATGGGCTGGGACAGGGTATTGGCTGGTTGTTTGCGCTTGGCGATCCGAGGATTGCAGCATCTATCAGTGCGATACATGCACATCCCGGCGCGCGCTGGACTTTGCCGAAGTTGGCGGAAAGAGCCGGGATGTCCCGCTCTAAATTCGCGCTGAGGTTCAAGGCGATTGCCGGGTCTTCGCCCATTGATTACCTGACGCGGTGGCGTATGCTTCTTGCCAAAGAGCGCTTGGCAAACGGGCATGAGCCAGTTGCCGCTATCGCCCTGTCATTGGGTTACGAATCGGAGGCCGCGTTCAGTACGGCGTTCAAGCGGGTTATGGGAGCCTCGCCGCGGAAATATGCTGCTGGATCCAACAAAGTTACGCGATAACCCGCCGCCTTATCTCTTCCAAGACAAGGCGGCAGTTCGCTTCAGCCCCTACTTCTTGAACACCTTCTGCAAATACGCCTCGAACGATGGGCGCCACACGTCCATCTCGTGGCCTAGGTCTTTATAATCCGTGTAGTCGTGATCGATCTTCTTTTCGTCCAGCGTGGCTTTGAGGCCTGCGATGTCCTTGCCGGTGACGACGTCTTTTGTTCCGACGGTAACGGTGAGGTTGCGAAGCGCCTTGTTGATCTTGTCGGGCTCGTTCAGGGCTGTGTCCACCGCCTTGTTCGGCACCGTTGTGGTGGTAACGCCGCTGAAGGTGGCGACCCAGCCGAAGGTGCCCAAGTGGGTGAGGCCGGAGACGAGGGACTGGTAGCCGCCCTGTGAGAGGCCGACAACGGCGCGGCCATCGGCATCGTCACGCACCTTATAGTGCTGTTTCATGTAGGGGATGAGGTCTTCCACCAGTTCGCGGTCGATGGCATCGGCATTGATGGGATAGAAGTTCTTGCGACGGTCGGCGCCGGGGAAGTTTTCGGCGATGGCCTCGGGAATGTCGGCTTCGGTATCGGGAATGACCACGATCATCGGCTCGATTTTCTTCTCGGCCAGGAGATTGTCGAGGATTTGCGGGGCGCGGCCCTGGGCAACCCAGGAGGCAACCGTGTCGCCAAAGCCGTGGTAGAGATACATGACTGGCAGAGGTTCGGACGCATCCGTGTAACCCGGCGGCGTGTAGACATAGGTTGCGCGCTGGGATTTCAAGGCTTTGGACGGAATGGTGACGAGGCGAAGTTCGCCATGCGGCACATCGCGCACATCGAGAATGCTGCCGGGAACCAGAATGAGGCTCGTGTTCACCTGCCGCTGCGGCTTGGGATAATTGGTGCCGGTATCGATACTGCGGAAGCCGTCTATGTTGAAATAATATTCATAGAGATTGGGCTTCAGCACATCGCTCTTTGCGCTCCAGACGCCGTTTTCTGCGCGCTTCATTTCCAGTGGTGCATTGGTGCCGAGAGCGACCGATACCGCCTTGGCCGTTGGCGCGAAGAGGCGGAATGTGATCGATCCGTCCTTTTCGACGGCGGTGACGAATTCGTTCAACGGTCGGTCTGCCGGTGGCGATGCGGGTGGTTCGGCAGCGAAAGCGGGTGCGGTCATGATGCAACTGGCCAAAAGGATGCAAGGCAAAAGCATGCGCATGAAAATATGTCCTCCAAATTACGTTACCCCCGGCCCGAAACTGACAGATGCACCCTGCCTTTTCAACTGCGCACTGGCGGGGTGAGCATAAAGATCAGGTTGCTTGCTGAAACCGGCTTTCCCGGCTAGGACCGGGCCTGGCCCGTGCAAGGGCGGCTCTCATGCAAATCGTGCGAAAGAGCTGTGGCGCGGGTCGACATTCATGAGACGCGTAAGGACATACTGTGAAAATTATAAGAGTGCTGACGATGGTTGTGATCTTCGCCGTCGTGATCTTCGGTTACCGTTGGTACAGCTACGTCACCAACACCGAGAGCCCGTACAACGAAGTCGGTATCGAGTTGAACAGCCGCATGCCAGCGCCAATCAGAAAATGGGGTTGCGACAAGCTGCACCAGACCTTCGGCAACGCTGTGCCGCCGCTTGGCTGCAGTGCTGGTGGCAGCAACGACTGGATTTGACCGGTTTTTAAAGGCCTGAAGCAGAATCAAAAAGGCGCCGCGTGAACGGCGCCTTTTTTATTGAGCAAGACAATCAGCCGATCATGGCGTTGTCATCGCGCTTGACGGCGATGAGGGCCGAGCGCGGCAGCTTGCCTTCGCCATCCGGGAAGGGCGCATCGGGGTGCTGAATGCCGACGAAATGGGTGCGCTTGTCAGCAGACCATGTCTGGCCCGTGACTTCCGCGCCCTTCGGTGCCGTCAGGAAGCGCTCGATGCGACCGGTAACGGGGTCGCCTGCCAGCATCTGGTTGTTGCCCTGTCCGGCATATTGGCCGTCATTGCTGTCTTCGCCATCCGTCTGAATCCAGAGCAGACCGGTCGAATCGAACATCATGCCATCGGGCGAGTTGAACATGTTGCCGGAGTTGATGTTGGACGAGCCCGCATAGGCATCCTTGTGAACATCCGGGTTGCCGGCCATGCAGAACAGGTCCCATTTGAACTTGGCGTCCGCGTGGTCATCATTTTCTGGATACCAGCGCACGATCTGGCCGTATTCGTTCTTTTCGCGCGGGTTTGCCGCGTTGATAGCCATGGCATCGCCGCCGCCATTGGCGCGAAGCTTGCCGTCTTTCATAACACCGCGATTGGTGTTGTTGGTCAGTGCGCAATAGGCTTCGATGGCGACGGGGTTGATGGCGACCCATTCCGGGCGGTCCATGGTGGTGGCGCCCACCTTGGAAGCGGCCTGGCGGGTGAAGACGCAAATCTCGTCCATCTTCATGCCGGTGGATTGAGGCGTCAGCGCCACCCACTCGCCATTGCCGTCATCGTTGAACTTGGCAACGTAGAGCGTGCCTTCGTCCAAGAGCTTGGATGTATCGCCACCCGGCACATAAATGCCGTTGGAGACGAACTTGTAAAGGAACTCGCCACGCTCGTCGTCGCCCATATAGACGACCACGCGACCATCGCGCGCGATGACGACGGCGGCGTTTTCATGCTTGATGCGGCCAAGGGCCGTGCGCTTGATGGGCGTTGAGGATGCGTTGGACGGGTCGATTTCCACGACGTAACCGGCGCGACGCGGCTCGTTGGGGTGCTTGGACACGTCGAAACGCTCATCGAATAGCTCATAGCCGTAGCGGGTTTCGGCCGCGATGCCGTAACGCTTGTAATCGTCAGGCATCTTGAAGGCGGCGTCGGTGGAGCCGAAATAGCCGTTGAAGTTTTCTTCGCAGGTCAGGTAGGTGCCCCACGGTGTGCGGCCCGCGCCGCAATTGTTGAAGGTGCCAAGACAGTCGATGCCGTTGGGATCGGTCTTGGTCTTGACCAGTTCGGAGCCTGCGGCGGGGCCGGACAGCTTCATCGGCGTGTTGTGGTGAATGCGGCGGTTGAACGGGCTGCCGACCACGATCTCCCAGCCATCCTTGCCTTCCGCTACTTCCATGACGGTCACGCCCTGCATGTGCTGAAGAATCTTCACCTCGTCCAGATTGGCAGGCATGCCCTTTTCGCGGTGGGGCAGATTGGTTTCGTTGTTCACATATTCATGGTTGACGGCAATCAGCTGATGGCTGCCGACCACGAACAACTCCATGCCATCGGTGTTTTCGCCGAAAACCTTGTCCGAGTTCTCAAGGCTGACACCCTTGACCGGGTCGATATCCGACACGTTGGGAAACAGAGGCTGGCCCCACTTGGCAACCGGCTTCCAGCTATAACCTTCGGGCACGTGAATGGTGTTGTCGGTGGTGGCCGCAATTGGCTTGAACGGAAAGCGCGATGCGGCTTCCTGCGCCTGTGCCGATGTGGAAGACGCCAGATTGCCGAGCGTGCCGAGTGCGGCGGCAGCAGAACCGAAGGCCAGAACGCCGCTAAGGAAGCCACGACGCGAAATCGCCGATTCGACCACACGGTTGAAATCGGTCACCGCTGGTGGCGGGTTCTGAAGCTCGTCCCACTCATCCCAGCTCAGCTTGCTCGTGTCGATCTTTGTCATAGCGCTCTCCATCCGCTCGTTGTTTGGAATACTTCCAGACAGGGCAACTAAAGAGGGTTTATTACAGCGATATGACGGAGGGAATCCAACAAAACAATCTTTGATTGCAGCTACCGCTACATCATAGGGGTATATGTTCTTATGTCGCTCATTTTGTTAGGCATGGTCCAGCCGGAGTTTCGTGGAGCAGTGCTATGGGCAAGTCGATCAAACTGAAAATTCTTCCGCAGGCCTATGCCATTGCGCGTCTGGACCCGGAGGCAGCAATACCGGATTGGGCGGACGGAGCAGGCTTTGTCAGCATCAGTCGCACAGATGACGAACTGTCGATCGTCTGCGTCGAGGGCAGGGTACCGCAGAACGCTCGCAAGGATGCGGGCTGGACCTGCCTCAAACTTCTCGGCCCCTTCGAATTCGGAGAGACGGGCATCGTCCTGTCCGTCATCAGGCCGCTATCGGAAAATGGTCTTGGAATTTTTGTCGTCTCCACGTTCGATGGAGATCATCTGCTGGTCAAAGCCAGCGACTTAGAAAAGGCTGTTTCGCTGCTTGCGGAGGCCGGGCACATCGTGTCCGACGCAGATGACTAAGCCGTCGCTCCCGTTGCAAACGCAACTCATGTGGTGTGGTTGACCACATGAGGTTTTTATCTGCGGGAAAGAACAGGCGGGGGTTTAGAGCCGTGTCCAGGTCTGGGATTTGCACAGCACTTTCAGCACGCAGCCCTTCATGCTCAGCGAACTGCCCGAAACGGTGCCAGTACCGGCATAGGTCTTGTCGTTGGCGGGGTCGGTGATTTCGCCGGAATAGCTGTTGCCCTTACCGCTCATCTTGCCGATCTGCTTTCCGGCATGCTTGCCGGTCTTCAGGGTCACGCAATAGGCAGAGCCGCACTGGGTGATCGCTGCGGTCTCGCCGCTGGCCGTCTTCCAGTTGCCCTCGATGGCTTCTGCAGCAAAGGCGCTGCTGCCCATCAAAAATGCGGCGGCGGCAAATATCGTCATTCTCTTCATAGGGACCTCCCAATCCAGCTTTGGCTGAACCTTGCAGTGTTCAAGGTTCGCTCTCGCATCTCCTCATGCGAATACGCAGATTTATAGTTTACGTGGACGTAAAAGGAAATATGGGCGGAGGCAAAATTCAGCGATTTTCAGCTCTTTGCGCCGCTGAAAATCATCCATCCAAAAATGCCGAGTTGAGACGTGGTTACGAAAGGGTTGAATTCCATCCGTAAACTTTTCGTAAAATTGTCTGCAAAGTCCTTAATTTCCGGGGCTTGTGATATTTAACAAAAACCCAACTTTACCAATCGTTTGGACTTTGTTTGCCCCCTATTAATCATGGATTTTAAGTGCCCGTTGAAGCCCGTTTGGCATAGTGGGGACATCGAAAGAGCAGAGCAAATCTGCCGACGGACAAGGCCAGAACAAGCCGCAGAAGACGGTAAGGCCCCATCCGCCAAAGCTCCCGCAGAGGGGCGAAGACAGAGAGAAAAAACGGGCAAACAGGATAGAGAAAATGGCACGCTTTGAAGTTCGCGATATCGAAATGGCAGTCGCCGGTGGCCAAAGCCGCGCGGACGTCTTCTGCAACCTCGGCCTTATCTATGCGACAGGCCGTGGTTGCCCGGTGAACCTCATTGCTGCCCACAAGTGGCTGAACATCGCCGCCATCAAGGGTTCGGAACGGGCGGTTTCACTGCGCGCCGATCTGGCCCGCAACATGAGCAAGGCAGACCTCGCAACGGCACTACGCGCCGCCCGCGACTGGATGACTTCGCACTGAGTTCAGGCGAGACTTTTACAGGACAGATCAAAAAGACAGAGCGGGCTCAAGTCCGCCATTCCCCTCCCAACCGGTATCCTCCAGTCCCGGTCGGCACAAAATATAAGCCTCAAAAGGCAAGCGGCCAGATCCACGCCGACACATCAAACCGTGACCAGCAGAAACAAGGCTGGCACGGTTTTTTATTTGTCTGATTATGATCCCAAAAGTTTGATTACCGGGTAGCATGACACGAAACGAGGCTCAGCGCTTACCCATGTCGACCTATATCAAGGCACTCCGCCAGCAGATCGGATGCGAACTTCTCATTCTCCCCTCTGTCGCTGCCGTCATTCATGACGCCGACGGGCGGATATTACTTCAGGAAAAATCTTCAGGCGAGGCTTGGAGCCTTCCGGCAGGCGCAATCGAGCTGGGAGAAACGCCGCGACAGGCGATCATGCGAGAGGTCAGAGAAGAAACCGGCTTTGATGTCAGCGTGGAGAGAATCATCGACGTGTTTGGCGGCGAGGATTTTCGATATGTGTATCCCAACGGTGATCAGGTCGAATACGTGGTAACGCTGTTTAAGTGCCGTATTGAAAAGCACATTTCGGCACCATCTGATAGCGAGACGAAATCAATCAGATATTTTTCGCAACACGAGATGCCGCCACTCGCACTTCCTTATCCCAAAGCGTTGCTGTTTGAGTCCAACTGACGTCTCAGCTCAACGCCTTCAACACCTTCGGCAGCGCGTCTGCAAACAAATCCAGCTTCGCGTCCGGGGCGGCACTGACGCGGATGCAACGGTTGAGTGGCTCCACCCCGGGCATGCGGATGAAGACGCCGTGGTCCATCAGCCCATCCACGATGGCTTTGGCGTAGGCGCCGTCCTTGTGGCAATCGATGGTGACGAAGTTGGTGGCGGAGGGCAGGGGCGAAAGGCCGTTCTGGCGGGCGATGGTGGAGATGCGCTCTCGGGCGTTGGCGATGCGCTTGACCACATCGCGCAGATACGCCTGATCCTTCAGTGCGGAGAGTGCTGCGGCGATTGAAACGCGGGGCATGCCGAAGTGATTGCGGATTTTATCGAAGGCCTGCGCATTGCCCAGCGTGCCGATGGCATAGCCAACGCGCGCGCCTGCCAGACCGTAAGCCTTTGAGAAGGTGCGCATGCGCAGCACGTTGGGCATGCCGATCATGGCGCGAACGCTGGGGACAGCGCTTTCTGGTGCCGTCTCGCAATAGGCCTCATCCAGCACCAGCAGACAGGTTTCCGGCAGCGCCTTTGCGAAGGTCAACACTTCGCTCGCGTCCCACCAGCTGCCCATCGGGTTATCCGGGTTGGCGAAATAGACGAGCGGCGCGTTTTCCTTTTTGACGAGGTCCAGCAAGCCGTCGAGGTTTTCATGGTCATCTAGATAGGGCGTCGTCACCAGACGTCCGCCATACCCGGCCACATGGTAATTGAAGGTCGGGTAACCGCCGAAGGACGTGACAACAGGCGTTCCGGGCTCCACCACCAACCGCACGATCTCGCCCAGCAAACCATCCACGCCGTTGCCGATGGCGATGTTTCCGCGAGAAATGCCGTGATGGATGGCGAGTGCCTCCCGCAGCTCGAAATTTTCGGGATCGGCATACATCCATGTTTCAGTTGCTGCCTTGTGCATAGCGTCGATAACCGATGGGGCCGGGCCAAAGCCGCTTTCATTCGCGCCGATGCGCGCTTTGATATCAAGCTTGCGGTTACGCTCTATCGCCTCCGGCCCAACGAACGGCACGGAAGAGGGGAGCGAAGCGGAGAGCGAGGTAAAGCGCGAAAATGCGGACATTTCAGGAAGTTCCGTTATCCGTTGCAAGAAACGGCTTCACCATAGAATCAAAATTGGCCCGCGCAAGGCGGGCCATTACAAATGCGGTGGTTGTGACACTGTTTTTCTGCCGTCCAGACGTGTCAGAGTGCTGTCTCAAAACTCAGGCGGCGAACATGGTGGAGAAACTCGGCATCAATCAGCATGTTGAACGCGACAGTTGCCTGCTCTTCCTCGCGCCGGATCAGCGTGCAGCCGATCTCGTCCCGGATACCGAGAACTTCGAGATAGAAATTCGTCGGCAGATCCAGATGCGGGCTGACTTCGATATCCGCGCCGTAAAGCGAGATATTGCGAATGAGGCAACGCATGGTGTTTCGGGTGCTGAGATGGTGGCCGATGAAGGTGATCTTGCCGGGACGATCGACGGCATATTTCTCATACATCTCGTCCTGCGGGACGGCATCGTTCACACTGATATTAACGTTTAGCGCCATGACAACCTCCCCGATTGCCTTTTGGGTTGAACACAATCTTACGCTCGCTTCCTTGCCAAAAACTGAACATATCAGCAACATTTCTAGCTTTTTTGGCCTGTTTTGCCACAGCATTTTACGTTTTTCGGACGAAACGCATTCTCAAAACGTGTTTAAGGACAGAAGGTTGCGCAAGGCTGGCTCAGGTTGGCCTGAGCGACGCCGTCCCCCTTTCAATTTGGTTGACGCGCTGCCTCCTTCGCTTTAGGCCTTGAGCATATTCTTGGACTGATGGAGCAGCATATGGCAGGCACACTCGTCATCGTCGGTGCGGGGCAGGCCGGCTTTGCCCTTGCCGCCAAACTGCGGGCGTTGAAGGATGAAAGGCCGATCGTCATCATCGGCTCGGAAGACGTTCCGCCCTACCAGAGGCCGCCGCTGTCCAAGAAATATCTGATGGGCGAGATGAGTTTTGATCGCCTGCAATTCCGGTCTGCCGAATGGTTTGCCGAAAACAATGTCGAGATACGCCTGTCCACATGGGTCGAAGAGATAGACCGCGCTGCGAAAACCGTGCGCATGCAGGATGGCAGCACGCTTGCATATGACAAACTGGCCCTGGCAACGGGCGCTTCCCCGCGTCTCTTGCCCGCAGGCGTTGGCGGTGATCTGGACGGGGTGCTGACCGTGCGCGACAAGCGGGACGCCGATCGGTTGATGGACGATATGCAGCCCGGTCGTCGGTTGCTGGTGATCGGTGGTGGCTATATCGGTCTGGAGGCCGCAGCCGTAGCCAGACAGTTGGGGCTTGAAGTTACCCTGATCGAAATGGCGGACCGTATTCTGCAACGGGTGGCAGCGCCCGAAACAGCCGCGATCATCCGCGACATTCACCTGTCCCATGGTGTTTCGATCCGCGAGAAAACCGGCTTGACCCGGCTGATCGGCACAGACGGGCGCGTCAGCGCAGCGGAACTATCTGACGGTTCGTTGCTGGATGTCGATTTCGTTATCGCTGGCATTGGCGTGACGCCCAACGACCGGCTGGCACGCGAATCGGGCCTTGATGTCGGAAACGGTATTCTGGTCGATCAATTCACCCGCACGTCGGACCCTGATATTTACGCCATGGGCGATTGCGCGCTGCTGCCCTTCAACGACGCCGATGTGCGGCTCGAATCGGTGCAGAATGCTGTCGATCAGGCGGAAGCAGCTGCTGTCATTCTGGCAGGAGACGAAAAGCCCTATCAGCCCAAGCCGTGGTTCTGGTCTGATCAGTATGATGTGAAACTGCAAATTGCCGGTTTTAACCATGGTTATGACGAAACGCTGGTGCGGCCCGGCCAGCGCGAAGGCAGCCACTCGGTCTGGTATTTCAAACAGGGTCGTTTTGTTGCGGTGGATGCCATCAATGACGCGAAAGCCTACGTCAGCGGCAAAAAGCTGCTCGATACCGGCAAGGAACCCAACCGTGCGGTTCTGACCGACCACGCCGCTGACCTGAAATTGCTGCTCGCCTGAGGATTGCTCCATGCCCGTGCCGGAAAATCGCTTCAAGACTGCCATTCACCAGGGCAAGCCGCAGATCGGCCTGTGGTTGGATATGGGCGAGGCGATCACAGCAGAGATCGCTGGAACAGCAGGTTTCGACTGGCTGGTGATCGATGGCGAGCACGGCCCGAACGATCTGCGCAGCATCATTGAGCAATTACGAGCGTTGGCCACGTCATCTGCGGAACCTGTGGTGCGTGTGCCGACAGGCGAAAGCTGGATTATCAAGCAACTGCTCGATGCAGGGGCACGAACGCTGCTGGTGCCGATGGTCGATTCGGCAAGCCAGGCTGAAGCGCTTGTTTCAGCCATGCATTATCCACCGCGCGGTATTCGCGGCATGGGTGCCGCCGTTGCACGCGCATCCGCGTTCAACATGATTGAAGATTATTCCCAAACAGCCGCAGACGGGCTTTGCCTGCTGGTGCAAGTGGAAAACCGCGCGGCCATCGCTGATCTCGATAATATATTGAGGGTCGATGGCATCGACGGCATTTTCATCGGCCCAGCCGATCTCGCAGCCGATATGGGCTATCTCGGGCGAATCGAGGAGCCGGAAGTTCAGGACACGATCGAAGCGACGATTCGCAAGATCGTTGCGGCTGGCAAGGCGGCGGGTATTCTGACGTTTAACGAGACATTTAATCAGCGCTATTTGGAGCTTGGAGCGTCATTCGTAGCGGTGGGAGCAGATGTCACGGAGTTTTCCAGCGCATTGCGATCATTGGCGAGCCGCTACAAGGGTGGAGCGACCCTTAAGCCTTCAAGCTATTAAGTCTCATCAATCGTCGTTGCTGGCATTCAGCTTTTCCGGTGGAATACCCTTCTGCTTGGACGTGATCAGCCCCTCATGCAGCAACCGGTCTCTCAAGATGCGTTCGATTGCCGCTTCGCGCTGCAAACCGTTGTCGCGTGAAAAAGCTGTCAGTGCCACTTCCAGGTCTTCGGGAAAGCTCATTGTTGTCCTCCATATACAAAAAAGGCAAGGAGTTGACACTCCTTGCCTCATATCTGATAGGCTGAAAGCTTAGCGCCAGCGGTAAATGCTGCTGCTCTTCTGCTCCTGCGCGGCGGTTGCCACGAAGTAGCCGAGCGCAAAACCAAGCGCGCCGACGACTGTCAGCAGCGACGTTGCCGTGCCTGGATTTTCCTTCACGGCCTCGACCACATTGTGGCTCTGTGCCTTGACGGTCTGTGCTGCCGACTGAGCAACGCGTTGTACCTTGCCGCGTGCTTCATCGACAAACTCGGAAGCGTCGTCTGAAAGGACGCCTGCGCGTGCCGATACGGACTTGGACAGCGACGAAATCTGCGAGCGCAGTTCCGCAATCTGATTCTCGACTGTGTCTTCCACAACGTTCAATTTGGTCTGAGCCATTTGAAATCACCTCTTGCTGTTGGTCGAGGTGGTAACGCAGTAACCGCACGAATGTTCCGCGCAGATGCGATATCGATGTGTCGAGGATGTATAGGATTGTTTGGCTGATGGCGGAGAGGATGGGATTCGAACCCACGATACGCTTTTGACGTATACTCCCTTAGCAGGGGAGCGCCTTCGACCACTCGGCCACCTCTCCGGTGCCGCCTGATTATTGTGTAAAAAAATCGAATGCAAGGCCTTTTCTATAAAGAGGCGAAAAAGACCCATTATAGCGCGTGTTTTCCACCGACCCGTTCAAGGTGCAGGGAGCCATCGTTGTTTATCGAATCGAAAAGAGCGAATCGTGGTGCGCGCGATTCTCTTGGCCCATGTCGAAGTCGACGCCTTCGCGCTTTCCGGCAATGATACATTGTCTCATCATGGCACGCTCTTGCACATGCATAAGTCCTGCAAAATAGGCTCGTTACAGGGAGTAGATGCAGAACGCGTTGGGTGCGGAGTCAGTATAAGTAACGGATTCAAAACGTATTTTTTAACAATTTGTAAACTCTTGGTTCGCTGCGAACAGCGAAATGTGTTTTTTAAGCAACATCTTAAAACGAAGCGGGTGAGTAAAGGTGTCATAACTGCGTTTGCCGATTGCAAGCGCACGAACCTTCCGTATTTTCAGCGACGGAAGCGAGGCGGTGGATCGTCCGTTTTCGAGAACACGGGAATGGGGCAGGGAATGCTGTCCTTCAGCTTAAGAACCCAGACCCTTTTGAAACTTGACTGGAGGTCAACATGAACATTAAGAGCCTTTTGATCGGCTCCGCTGCAGCTCTCGCAGCAGTATCTGGCGCCCAGGCTGCCGACGCTATCGTCGCTGCTGAGCCAGAACCAATGGAATACGTTCGCGTTTGCGACGCTTTCGGCACAGGCTTCTTCTACATTCCTGGTACCGAAACCTGCCTGAAGTTCTCTGGTTACGTTCGTTTCCAGACAGACATCGGTCGCGACAAGTCTGGCACATCTGATTGGGACTCTTTCACGCGCGCTCAGTTCAACGTTGATACCAAGACAGACACCGAACTCGGTGCCGTTCGTGGTTTCATCGAATTCCGCGGCGATGCTGACACAGCAGACTCTGCTGGCCTCAACATTCAGCAGGCTTTCATCGAACTCGGCGGCCTGAAGGTCGGTAAGTTCTACAACTGGTGGGGCGACAGCCTTTCTGGCGAAACTGACTACCTGAACTCTGCTACACTGTTCAACTCCGTTCGTTACACCTACGATGCAGGCTCTTTCTGGGCTGGCGTTTCGGTTGACGAACTCGAAGGCCTGAATGGTCGTCTCGCTCGCATCGAAAACGGCGTTGCTACACAGGAAGCTGACAACAATGTTGGTATTTCTGCTGGCGTCGGCACGAAGCTCGCTGGCTTCACCCTTCAGCTGATCGGCGGCTACGACGTCGACCAGGAAGAAGGCGCAGTTCGCCTCATGGGTACAGCTGACATCGGTCCTGGCACGCTTGGCCTGGCCGGCGTTTGGGCATCCGGTGGTTCTGCATACTGGGCACGCTCTGAGTGGACTGTTGCTGCTGAATACGCAATCAAGGCAACTGACAAGCTGACGATCACGCCTGCTGCTCAGTACTTCGGTAGCGTTGCTGATGGCGTACGTACGAACGGTACTGGCGCTCTTGGGACAGCTATCTCCAGCGACTCTACGACACTGCGCCTTGGCAACGATTGGTCTGACCGCGATGCATGGACTGCTGGCGTAACGGTTGACTACAAAATCACCGATGGCCTGACCACCAAGCTCACTGCAAACTACTACGACGAAGACGGCCGTGGCGATCAGGTCACTGGCTTCGTTCGCCTGCAGCGCAACTTCTAATCTGATCTGACTTTGTCAGTGATGGAAAACCCGGCTTTCGAGCCGGGTTTTTTCGTTTTATCCGATGAATTTCAAACGTCTAATGCGAAAGGATCGCGGCTTTTTCCGGTAATGCTTCATTAACACTTCGGCCATCCTGCGGTTGATTTGTGACGAAGTTGCAACAGCATGACGGCAACGGTTCGACTTTAGCGCTCATTTGCTCTTTTCGCGGTTGCGCGACTCTCCGCTTATGGCTCTAATCGGTTCCAAGGACAGCATCACTCCCATCCGCTGTTTCTCATCATTTGACTTGGAGGTCACCATGAACATTAAGAGCTTTTTGATCGGCTCCGCTGCAGCACTCGCAGCAGTATCTGGCGCACAGGCTGCAGACGCAATCGTCGCTGCTGAACCTGAGCCACTGGAATACGTTCGCGTTTGCGACGCTTTCGGCACAGGCTTCTTCTACATCCCTGGCACTGAAACATGCTTGAAGTTCTCTGGTTACATCCGTTTCCAGACAGACATCGGTCGTGATGAATCCGGCACGTCTGATTGGAACTCTTTCACACGCGCACAGTTCAACGTTGACACACGCACAGACACCGAACTCGGCGCTCTGCGTGGCTTCATCGAATTCCGTGGCGACGCTGAAAACGGTGCTGGCGATTCCGGCCTCAACATTCAGCAGGCATTTATTGAACTCGGCGGCCTTAAGGTCGGTAAGTTCTACAGCGAGTGGGATAACGATCTGAACGGCGAAACGGACATCCTGTCCTCCAACACGCTGTTCAACTCTGTTCGTTACACATACGACGCTGGTTCTTTCTACGCCAACGTTTCTGTTGACGAGCTTGAAGGCACGTTCTCCACCAACGACAACAACGTCGGTGTTACCGGTGTGGTTGGCGCGAAGTTTGGTGCGGTTACTGCAACAATCGTTGGCAGCTACGACACAGACCTCGAAGACGGTGCCGTTCGCGGTATCCTGTTTGCTGACGTTGGTCCAGGCACACTCGGCCTGTCTGGCGTATGGGCTTCTGGCGTAAACTCCTACTATGGCGTTTCCGAATGGGCTGTTGCTGCAGAATACGCAATCAAGGCAACTGACAAGCTGACTATCACGCCAGCTGCTGAATACCTCGGCAACCTGTCTGCTCCGATTGGCTTCACGCCGGTTAACCCAAATGCTGACTTCACAAGCAACGATGCATGGACAGCTGGTCTGACTGTTGATTACAAAATCACAGACGGCCTGAGCACAAAGGTTACAGCTAACTACATCGACGAAGACAACGCTGACGACCAGGTTACCGGTTTCGTTCGCCTTCAGCGCGATTTCTAATCTGATCTGACTTTCCAAGTCATTCAGGAAAGCCCGGCTCTCGAGCCGGGCTTTTTCGTTTGTGATGGTTTGTTGGTGCAGCAGGTTTGAACAGGCACAAAAAAAGCGCCGGGATCGGCGCTTTTTGTTTTATGATGGTATCGCTTGAACTCAGCCGGGTCTGCCGTCTCGCAGGTCGGTGACGATGTCGGCCTTCTGGCCGAGACGGGTTTTGTAGATCTGGTAATTTTCCATGACCCGCTGCACGTAGTTACGGGTTTCGGGGAAGGGGATGCGCTCGATCCAGTCGACGACGTCGTCGATGGGTTTGCCGCGCGGGTCGCCGTAACGGGCAATCCATTCCGGCACGCGCTTGGGACCTGCATTATAGGCGACGAAAGTCAGAATGTAGGAGCCGCCGAAGCTGTCGATCTGCTCGCCCAGATAATGCGCGCCGAGTGTGGCGTTATAGCCGGCATCCGTGGTGAGCTTGGCCTGGGTAAAATCCATGCCGTGACGGCTGGCCACGCCTTTGGCAGTCCCAGGCAAAAGTTGTAGCAGTCCGCGCGCATTGGCGGGAGAGACGGCCGCTGGGTTGAAGGCGCTCTCCTGTCTGGCGATGGCGTAGGCCAAAGCTTTGCCGGAGCCGGAAATATTCGCACTGCCAGGAATGACACCGATAGGGTAGGCGAGTGCCGCCGCATCGATGCCGCGACTGAACGCCGTTTTACCGATTTGCAGCGAAACCTGATGATTATTGTTGGCTTCCGCTCGCGTCGCAAGAATTGCCAACTCGCCGGGACTGTCCATCTGCTCGGCGAGAGCACGGTAAAGACTGTCTGCCCGCCAGCTATAACCCGCCGCTTCCAGTCGTTCGATGGCACGCACGGCCTCACGGTCGGCAAAGTGCTGTCGATCATTGTCTGTTGGAGACGGGTAGGTCACGTTGATCGTCGTCGTGCCGATTCGCGCGGCAGCAAGCTGGCCGTAAAACGTGCCGGGATTGGCGGCAGCCTTGGTGAAATAGTCGCGCGCATCGCCCGGCCCACCTGCCTCAGCCGTCCGCCCGAGCCAATAATAGGCGCGCGAGGCCGAAAGCGGGCGGTTGGAGGCTTGCAGAAGTGCATTGAAATGTTTGGCCGCCGAGGCCGGGTCTTGCAGCGCCCGCAAGGCATACCAGCCCGCGTGGAATTCGGCGTCGGCAATATCCACGGCAGAGGTGGCGGAATGGTTTGCGACAATATTGTACGCTTCCTTGAAATCGCCGAGATCCGCCAGACCGCGCGCGACGATGCGCCGCTCGTTCCACCATTCCCCGGGATCGCCCAGCTGTACCGGGTCCTTCGGCGACTGCGCAAGAAGTGCTGCAGCTTCTTCGTATTTTTGTTGATGCCGCAGATTTTCAATGCGCGCGAACAGGTAAGCCGGGTCGTTGCGCATGGCGGCGGGAACGGCGTTGAGCGCTACTGCCGCCGTCTTTGATTTCTGCAGAACGGCTGCCCAGGCGGTGTAGAGCTGTGGCACCTTGCCGAGATCGGCGAAGCGCTTGGCCTGGCTGACCCGGTTGCGATACATCAGGTAGTCCATCCGCGCCTTGTGATCTGCAACGGAGAGAAGGCCGGAGAACTGGCTTAGGACGCGATCTTCCAGACCCGTATCCATGGTCTCGCTCGTCCAGATACGGCGGATCAGCGTTTGCGCCTGATCGCTATGGCCTGACGTATTGAACGCGGTGGCCAGCGCCAAGGTGCCTTCCGGCGTTTCGGGCGTGGTCGTTGCGAAATAGGCGATGACGTCAGAGGGCTGAAGGCTTTCGCGCAACATCGCGCGTTCGGAGTTTGCGCGAAGCGTCGCAATCCCTGGCCATCCGTTCAAGACACGCTGAGCGGCTGTGATTTCGCTTGATGGAACATCCCTCTGGCCGGAAATCGCAATCGCCCATGTCAAGATATGCCGGTCCAAACTGGTGACGGGCAGGGCATTGCGAATGCTCATGGCACGCGCGGCATCGCGGCTCGACAAGGCGTCGAGGCCCGCTTTCAGGTCGGACACATCGAGCGGCATGTTGGGGCGAATGATGGAGCCGGTCACATCGGGGCTGGCTGGCAAGAACGCCGGAACCGCAGGAGCGTTCGGCTTCACATAGGGCAGGGGCGCCACGCCATCTGGTGACGGGCCTGCCCAAGCGCTCCAGACGGTTGCGGCAAGACCCGCTGCCAGCAGGCCAAAAGCTGTTTTCTTCATGCCCCTACTCGCGATGTGAGGGTGGCTCGCCCGGGCCACGTCAGGTTACAGTTCAGGCACCACGTCAAACGCCATACCGGATTTTCCGATTTGGCAAGCGGGCGGACAATACGTCTTCCATTAGCCGCTTTCAGCATTAACGAAACCTTAATGAACTCCATCGCTTCAGATCAAATTTAGGTCAGAATGGTCGCGTTACAAGCTTTTGCCGCATCACTAGGCGCTTGGCCCGTTTGCCGCTCTTTTCGTCCAAACTTTTTGTATGTCTCAGGTCAAAAGGCGGTGTTAACAGCTTGTCGGTCGCTTTGGGCCACACTAATGTGACACCGTTTTAATCATGGAATGCGGCTGAAGCATGGACTGGCTCGCCGCTAGGAGTTTTGCATGTTCAAGGGATCCATTCCCGCCCTCATCACGCCGTTCACCGCCGATGGTTCCGTGGACGAAACGGCGTTTGCCGCCCATGTGGAGTGGCAGATTGCCGAAGGCAGCAGCGGCCTCGTGCCTGTCGGGACCACGGGGGAATCTCCAACCCTGTCCCATGACGAGCACAAACGCGTCGTTGAACTGTGCGTGGAAACGGCGGCAAAACGGGTTCCGGTCATCGCAGGTGCCGGCTCCAACAATACGCGTGAGGCGATTGAGCTTGCGCTACATGCGCAGGAAGTCGGCGCGGATGCGCTGCTGGTGGTCACGCCCTACTACAACAAGCCGACGCAAAAGGGTCTTTTCGCGCATTTCTCCGCGATTGCCGAGGCGGTGACGCTGCCGATCATCATCTACAACATCCCGCCACGCTCCGTCATCGACATGACGCCGGAGACCATGGGCTCGCTGGCCAAGGCCCACAAGAACATCGTCGGCGTCAAGGACGCGACCGGAAAGATCGATCGTGTGTCTGAGCAGCGTATCACCTGCGGTAAGGATTTCGTTCAGCTGTCGGGCGAAGATGCGACAGCCCTTGGCTTCAACGCCCATGGCGGCGTCGGCTGCATTTCTGTGGCGGCCAACATCGCGCCGCGTCTGTGTGCAGAGTTTCAGGCGGCAACGCTGGCTGGTAACTATGCGCTGGCGCTGGACTATCAAGACCGCCTTATGCCGCTGCACAAGGCCATCTTCATCGAACCAGGCGTTTGCGGCACGAAATATGCGCTGTCCCGGACGCGGAACGGCAACTGCACGGTCCGTTCGCCACTGATGGATACGCTGGAACCGGCGACGGAAGCTGCAATCGATGCCGCGCTGAAGCATGCCGGTCTGATCAACTGAGATGAACCTGAGATGCGCTGGCGACGGCGCATCTTCACTTTAGGCGCCTTTGTCCCTACATAGGGGCCGAACCGCAGACAGTTTGCGGGTGAATGAAAACGGATTGAAAAATGGCCCCCAAAGGCAGTCAGCGCGTTGTGAACAAGATCGTTGCGGAAAACCGCAAGGCTCGCTTCAATTACGAAATCCTCGACACATACGAGGCAGGTATCGTGCTGACCGGCACCGAGGTCAAATCTCTGCGCGAGGGCAAGGCCAATATCGCTGAATCCTATGCGTCGGATGAGGGCAACGAGATATGGCTGATCAATTCGCATCTGCCGGAATATCTCCAGGCCAACCGCTTCAATCACGAGCCACGCCGCCGCCGAAAACTGCTGTTGTCGAAGCGTGAAATCAGCCGCATGCGCGTCGGTATCAATCGCGAAGGTATGACGCTGGTGCCGTTGAAAATCTATTTCAACGAAAAGGGCCGCGCAAAGCTGGAGCTGGCGCTTGCCAAGGGTAAAAAGCTGCACGACAAGCGCGAGACGGAGAAGGAACGCGACTGGAACCGCCAGAAATCGCGTATCTTGAAGGGCAGTGCTGCTTAAGTAGCCTCTACCGACTGGTGAAACAAAGCGATTACTCGCCCAGTTCTGTCACCAGCGACAATGGTGCCCGGAACGTAGCGATCAGGCCGCTATTGGTAAAATGCTTGTCCACATCTCCCGTGCCTGCAATGCCCATGCGGATGAGGCGTGAGCCAAATCCTTTGCGCTGCGGCTCACGGGCAGGGGGGCCGCCTTTTTCTTCCCACTTCAGCGTCAGCATAGGTTTTTCAGTTTCCTCCGAAACGTCCCAGCTGATGTCGACCACGCCTGTATCCGTGGAAAGCGAGCCATATTTTATGGCGTTGGTACCCAGTTCGTGCAGCAGCAGAGACAGGGAAAGTCCAGCCTTCGGGCCGAGTGGCACTTCTGGACCTGAGATCAGCACTTTCTCGCTGCTGGCGTGCAGGTGCATGACTTTGCGGATTACGTCGCGCAGCCGTGCCGTGGACCAGGATTGCTGCAGCAAAACGTCATGCGCAGAACTAAGCGCATGCAGCCGACCGTTGAATGCGGCAACCGCATCCTTTTCTGTCACATTGCGCAGGGTTTGCGCCGCAATGGCCTGTACGATGGATAATGTGTTCTTGAGACGATGGCTGAGCTCCTGATTGAGAAGCCGCTGCTCGGATTCCGCATTCAACCGGGCAATGGCGGCGTAGGCTCTGTCGGCCACGCCCCAAGCGAAGTCGAGTTCCAGCTTGCTCCAGAAGCGCGGCTTGGAATCATGGGCGAAAAGAATGCCCACAAGGCTGCCGCGGTCGATAACGGGAACCTTGACGAAAGACCGCACACCGATTGCCGAATAGGACGCAGCGTCTTTGTCCAGCCAGCTTGCCGCGTTGATATTGGGGACCGCCAGCGTGTCGCCCATTTCGAGCCGCTCGATCGTGGCGCTGAAGTCGCCAAGCGTGTGATGACCGACGATCGAATTAACGCCGCTCGCGAGCCAATTATACTCCACGAACAACCCGCTCGTGGCACTGTTGACGGTCGCGTATCCGGCCCTGTTTACGGCGAGACCCTCGGCCAGGATTTCCGAGGCTATGCGGGAAATGTCTTCCACCGTCTTGCCCACGCGCAACCGGTCGCCCAAGGTTAGAAGTGCTGCGATGCGAGCATCTTTGCGCTTGGAATCTGTGACATCGATGATGATGCCGATGATCTTGACGCTTTTGCCGGTCTCGTCTTCGATAAATTGCGCACGCCGCGCAACCCAACGCACCCGTTGGTCGTTGCCGCGCCTGATCCTATATTCGACACTCAAAGGCGCGGTGCCATCACCTTGGCTGATGGCTTCCGATGCAAGCTTCTTGTCCTCATCGATGATGAGGTTTTGAAAGACTTGGGTCGAATATTGCCGCTGTACCGGAACGCCGTAGATGCGACAGAATTCTTCCGACACGATCATGTCGTTGGTGGCAATATCGACCTCGAAAATGCCGATCCTGCCCGCATCATGGGCCGCTTTCGAGCGCGCATCATTGACCAGCAGCTCTTCGGCCTTCGCATCTGCCTTGCTGGCGCGTATCTGCCTTTTGGCAGAAAGACGGCGCTCCAGGGCCAGATCGTGAGACATGGTGTGAAGGTTGCGGCGGAGCTCCAAGAGCGACATGACCTGACGGGCTAGCGCTTGCAGCCCGGTTTTCTGGGCTTTCGATAATTCCTTCGCCTCATGGCCCAGCACGCAGATCGTCCCGATCGGCAGTCCGTCATCGGATTTCAGCAGGGCGCCCGCGTAAAAGCGGATATGGGGTTCGGACGTAACAAGAGGATTGCAGTTGAAGCGGGGGTCTTCCAGCGTATCTGGAATGATGAGGAGGTCCTGCTCAAGTATGGCATGGGCGCAAAACGATGTGTCCAAAGGCGTCGTGCGGACACCCAGGCCAACTTCGGCTTTGAAAAACTGTCGGCCATCGCCAATGAGATTAACGACGGCAATGGGCGTGTCGCACAGTGACGCTGCCAACGCTGCGATATCGTCGAAATCTTGCTCACGTGGCGTGTCGAGTATGTTGTAGCTTTCAAGCGCTGCAAGGCGACGCTGCTCTTCCGACGTAATAGCTTCCATGGGCCTGTTTTATTTTAATGGTCACACTGGCGCGTCGGCGAAAAAAGCCGATCATATCGTGTATTTGATACAAAACAGTGCTCATTACCATCATAAAAAACTGGGCGATCAAAATGGTTCGAATGCCACGGCAACATAAGGGACCGGTCGGTGTCGATGTGATAACGTGCAACGGGCGTCGTTCTCTCTCGATGTGCGGATGCCGGGAATGGGCGGAAGCCTGAAATGCGCGCACGAAAAAGCGCGGCGCATCCTTTTCAGACGCCCGCGCTTTCGTCGGTGTGGCTAAAGTCTACTCGACCGTTTCGGTGTTTTCCACGACGCGGTGAGCGCGTTCGCTTGGATCGCGACCGATTTCAGCCTTCAACGACAGCAGATCGATGAAGTGGTCGGCCTGACGACGAAGATCGTCGGCAATCATCGGCGGTTGCGTGGACATGGTCGAGATAACGGAGACCTTGCGGCCACGACGTTGAAGCGCGTCGACCAGCGTGGTGAAATCGCCGTCGCCGGAAAACAGCACGAGGTGATCAACCGTCTCGGATTGCTCCATGGCATCGACGGCCAGTTCGATGTCCATATTGCCCTTGATCTTGCGTCGGCCCATCGCGTCGGTAAATTCCTTCGCGGGCTTCGTCACGACCTTGTAGCCATTATAATCCAGCCAGTCGATCAGCGGACGAATGGAGGAATATTCCTGGTCTTCGATCAATGCGGTGTAATAATACGCGCGCAGCAGATAGCCTCTTTTCTGAAAGGCCTTCAGAAGTTTTCGGTAATCGATATCAAAACCGAGACTTTTGGATGCGGCATAGAGATTGGCCCCGTCGATGAAGAGTGCAATTTTCTCACGTGGGTCGAACATAAAAACAAAATCCTTTCTCGACGGGCGAGCCGCCAACAATCAAAAGAGCAACACGGTCGAGAATATATCTGCCGGGCACGGTACATTATTAACCATTCATATAAGTGCCATGCTTTGGCAGTCCAGCCCCATTTTTAGGATTTTTGCACAAGGTTCAGTCTTTTTGACAGAAATGCGACGTTCTTATGCCTATAGAAGGTGCCGATCAGGAAAAACTTGAAATCTTCCGTCAATGCCTGTATCGGGACGGGTAATCCGCGACATTAAGACCGCAAAGGACAGGCAATGGCCCGTGTCACCGTAGAAGATTGCATCGATAAAGTAGACAACCGCTTCGAACTGGTTCTTCTGGCCAGCCATCGTGCGCGCCAGATTTCGCAAGGGTCGCAGATCACCATCGATCGCGACAATGACAAGAACCCTGTTGTTGCGCTGCGCGAAATCGCTGACGAAACCCTGTCTCCTGACGACCTGAAGGAAGACCTGATCCACTCGCTGCAGAAGCATGTGGAAGTGGACGAGCCAGAACCCGATCCAGTCTCGATTGCGGCCGCCGGTTCTTCCAGCGACGCAGAGGACGACGATGCGCCAGAGACCGTCAACTTCGACCAGATGACGGAAGAAGATCTTCTGGCCGGTATCGAAGGTCTTGTGCCGCCTGAAAAGAACGACGATTATTGATTTTCGGATGTACGCCGGAAAAATCTCCGGTTACGCTCTGTAAATCTTTATCGTCATAATCTGAACGCAGATTATACCACATTGTGCGCCGATCTAACGATTGGCGCGCTTTCTTTTTCGGGGCATCCCATACATGATGCGACAGTATGAACTCGTCGAGCGAGTTCAAAAATACAAGCCAGACGCAAACGAGGCCTTGCTGAACAAGGCCTATGTCTATGCCATGCAAAAACATGGCCAGCAAAAACGCGCTAACGGCGATCCCTACATTTCGCATCCGCTGGAAGTCGCGGCCATTCTCACCGAGATGCATCTCGATGAATCGACCATCGCGGTCGCCCTGCTGCATGACACGATCGAAGACACCAGCGCCACCCGCGCGGAAATTGATGATCTCTTCGGTGAAGACATTGGCCGACTGGTCGAAGGCCTGACCAAGCTCAAGAAGCTCGATCTCGTTACCAAGAAAGCCAAGCAGGCTGAAAACCTGCGCAAGCTGCTGCTGGCGATTTCCGACGACGTGCGCGTTCTCCTGGTGAAGCTGGCAGACCGTCTTCACAATATGCGCACCATGGAGCATATGCCGGAGGACAAGCGCAGCCGCATTTCCGAAGAGACGATGGAAATCTATGCGCCGCTGGCCGGACGCATGGGCATGCAGGACATGCGCGACGAGCTGGAAGACCTCTCGTTCCGCTACCTCAACCCGGAAGCCTTCGAGACGGTCACAAAACGTCTTCAGGGGCTTGAAGAACAGAACCAGGGCCTCATCAAAAAGATCGAGGATGAGCTGCGCGAATTGCTCATCGCCAATGGTGTGGAGGGCGCTTACGTCAAGGGTCGTCAGAAGAAGCCACACTCCGTGTTTCGCAAGATGCAGTCAAAGTCGCTGTCCTTCGAGCAGCTGTCGGATGTCTATGGTTTCCGCATTCTCGTGCAGGATCTGCCCGCTTGCTATCGGGCGCTCGGCATCGTCCACACCCGCTGGCGCGTCGTACCCGGTCGGTTCAAGGACTACATCTCGACGCCGAAGCAGAACGACTACCGCTCAATCCACACCACGATCGTCGGTCCGTCGCGCCAGCGTATCGAGCTGCAAATCCGCACCAAGCGCATGCACGAAATCGCCGAATACGGCATTGCCGCGCATTCGCTTTATAAGGACGGCGAAATCCGCGATGGCGATGTGTTGTCGCCGGAATCCAACGCCTATTCCTGGCTGCGCCATACCATCGAGGCCTTGGCAGAAGGGGACAGCCCGGAAGAGTTTCTGGAGCACACGAAGCTCGAACTGTTCCAGGACCAGGTCTTCTGTTTTACACCAAAGGGCAAGCTGATCGCGTTGCCGCGCGGTGCGACACCCATCGATTTCGCCTATGCCGTTCACACCAATATTGGCGACACGACCGTGGGTGCCAAGATCAACGGCCGGATCATGCCGCTGGTCACGCGCCTGAACAATGGTGACGAAGTCGAGATCATCCGCTCTGGTGTGCAGGTTCCGCCTGCCGCATGGGAAGAGGTGGTCGTGACCGGCAAGGCACGCTCGGCCATTCGCCGCGCCACCCGCATGGCCATTCGCAAGCAATATGCTGGTCTCGGCTATCGCATATTGGAGCGCACCTTCGAGCGCGCCGGAAAGCCGTTTTCGCGTGAAGGGCTGAAGCCCGTGCTGCACCGCTTAGCGCAGAAAGACGTCGAAGACGCCATTGCCGCCGTCGGGCGCGGTGAAGTCTCGTCTCTGGATGTGTTGCGCGCCGTTCATCCCGATTATCAGGACGAGCGAGTCACCGTGAAGATGACCGGCGACGATGGCTGGTTCAACATGCGCAGCGCATCCGGCATGATCTTCAAGATACCGGGTAAATCCCGCTCGGTGCTGGAAGACGATGGCGCGACCGAAGTGATCGATGGTCCCGACCCGTTGCCCATTCGCGGTCTGTCCGACAATGTCGAGGTGCATTTTGGTGCGGCAGGTGCCGTTCCGGGAGACCGCATCGTCGGCATCATGGAAAAAGGCAAGGGCATCACCATCTACCCGATCCAGTCGCCGGCACTGCAACGCTTTGACGACGAGCCGGAACGCTGGATCGATGTGCGCTGGGATCTGGATGAGGCCAACAAATCTCGTTTCATGGCGCGGGTTATGATCAATGCGCTGAACGAGCCCGGCACGCTGGCGTCGGTCGCCCAATCCATTGCCACGCTGGACGTGAACATTCGTGGGTTGAACATGGTGCGTATCGGAACGGACTTTTCCGAACTGGCGCTCGACATCGAAGTCTGGGATTTACGGCAGTTGAGCCAGCTGTTGTCGCAGCTGAAAGACCTGGATTGCGTTTCCACGGTCAAACGCGCCTTCGATTAAGGCAATATTGCTCTAAATATCATCATCAGGGCCGCTGTTATGCATTGAGTGCATAGCAGCGGCCTTGTCCTGTCTGTAGTCAATTAGCGTTTTCCGACCTATCTTCACATCAGAAATCAAGAGCAAGCAGACGGCCAGCCGGACACGATCCGATGTTGTGAGGCCGATGTATCTGGAAAAGGAAAAGAAGATGTTTGGACCAATTCGCAAGCTAGCCCGCGCCGTTCGTGGTAAGTCTGTTCAGGAACGTGAATTCGATTATTTGAGCGACTCCGTATCGCGCGTCGACCTTGAATTCCGTCAGCGCGAAATCGATCGCGGCATGTTCCGCCGTTAATGCAAAATTGCATACCGGCCATATCGGTATGATGTTATGGGCGCATTCGAAAGTGCGCTCTTTGGACACAAGCCGCGGTTTCGCCCTTGGCGTGATCGAAACGATGCAATAAGTTCCCCCTATGCCGTTTCGTCGCCGTAAACCTGCTGGCCATCTTGAAAGACTGCGCGCCCTTTTGTGGCCGCGCATGGGCTTTCGCCGTTCGCTTCGTTACCTGAAGCTGAGGCTCGTGCGGCTGTCCGCATCCCCATACTCCGTGGCGGCGGGTGTGGCAGTGGGTGTGGCGGTCGCATGGACGCCCTTTCTTGGCATTCATATCCTGATTGCCATGGCACTGGCCTTCGTGCTCAGAGCCAACCTCGTGGCCGCCGCGCTCGGCACGACATTTGCCAATCCCCTGACATTTCCTCTGATCTGGGCTTCGACTTGGGAACTCGGTCATCTGCTTCTGGGGCGCAGTGATCAGAATGTCTCGTCCCACGTGGATTTCTCCCAGATTTTCAGCCACATGAACTTCCTTCAGCTCTGGCAGCCGGTTCTGGAACCGATGACCATCGGCGCGCTCATCCCCGCAGCTTTGTCGGCCGTCGTGGCCTATGTCAGCGTCTACGTAGTTATTCGCGGCTTCAGAACGCGTAAAGATCAGCTGCTGGTGCAGCACATCGCCGACGCGGCAGCTCGCAAATCCGATGCCAATCTAGCAGCAGGGACCACCGAATGATTATCGGAATGGGCAGCGACCTCATCGACATCAGGCGCATCGAAACCTCCATTTCACGCTTCGGCGATCGCTTCACCAACCGCTGCTTCACCGAGGTCGAGCAGAAGAAATCCGATGGTCGCAAGAACCGGGCAGCGTCCTACGCCAAGCGCTTCGCAGCCAAGGAGGCCTGCTCCAAGGCGCTGGGAACGGGGCTGGCGCAGGGTGTGTTCTGGAAGGACATGGGTGTCGTAAACCTGCCTAGCGGCAAGCCGACGATGCGGCTGACCAATGGCGCGGCAGAGCACCTTGCCAAGCTTTTGCCCGCCGGGCACGAAGCGGTCATCCATCTGACCATCACTGACGAGTTTCCCTATGCGCAGGCCTTTGTGATCATCGAGGCCGTCGCGGTAACCAAATAACGTCAAATTCCGCCGCCAAGCCGGTTTAGACCTGCCACACGCGATGGAAACGCTTCCCTTTACCCTTGAAAGGTTCTAGAGAAGTCCGTCGAAATCGAAGAACGAGCAGGCAGGTCTTTAAGTGTCCGAACAAGCTGAAAAGAAGCAGAGCGCCCTTTGGGAAAACGTCAAGGTCATCGTCCAGGCGTTGCTCCTGGCCATGGTCATCCGCACGGTGCTTTTCCAGCCTTTTACCATTCCGTCCGGCTCCATGATGCCGACGCTGCTGGTGGGCGATTACCTGTTCGTCAACAAATTCTCCTACGGCTATTCGAAATACTCGCTGCCGTTTTCGCCAGACCTGTTCTCCGGCCGCATCCTTGAGTTCAGCGAGCCCAAGCGTGGCGATGTCGTCGTCTTCCGCCTGCCTCCAAACCCTGAAGTCGATTACATCAAGCGCCTCGTCGGCCTGCCGGGTGATCGCATCCAGGTGACCAACGGCGTGCTGCTCATCAACGGCCAGCCCGTGCCGAAGCAGCCCGATGGCGTCTTCACCTCGGATTACCGTGCCGATCCCGGTGCAAACGTTCCCGTCTTCCGCGAAACGCTGGATAATGGCGTGACCTACGACACGCTCGACCAGTCGCCTGATTCCCGCGGCGACAACACCCGCGAGTTCATCGTTCCCGAAGGCCATTATTTCATGATGGGCGACAACCGCGACAATTCGCTGGATAGCCGCTTCGACGTTGGTTTCGTGCCTGCTGAAAATCTGATCGGCCGCGCAAGCGTGATCTTCTTCTCGCTGGGCAACGACACGCCGTTCAGCCGCGTCTGGGACTGGCCCGCCAACATGCGTTGGGACCGCCTGTTCAAGGTCGTTCAATGAGCAAGGTGAAGTCGCTTTCGGCAGACGAAATCGGCCGTCTGGAAGCTCTTATCGGATATGAGTTCAAGGAAAAGGCCCGGCTCGACCGGGCCTTGACCCATGCAAGCGCCAGTGCCGGAAAAACCGGCAATTACGAGCGTCTGGAGTTTCTCGGCGACCGCGTGCTGGGCCTGTGTGTTGCCGAACTGCTGTTCACCACTTTTCGCAACGCCACTGAAGGTGAGCTTTCCGTGCGCCTCAATCAGCTTGTGAGTGCCGAATCCTGCGCCGCCATTGCTGACGAAATGGGTCTGCATCTGTTCATTCGCACCGGTGCCGATGTCAAGAAGCTGACCGGCAAGGCGATGCTCAATGTGCGTGCCGATGTGGTGGAAAGCCTGATTGCCGCCATCTACATCGATGGCGGGCTGGAGGCCGGACGCAGCTTCATTTTGAAATACTGGAACCAGCGCGCCACCCGCGTGGATGCGGGACGACGCGATGCCAAGACGGAATTGCAGGAATGGGCGCACGCAAAATTTGCTGCGACCCCGCATTACAGGATTGACGACCGCACCGGACCGGACCACGATCCAAGCTTCACGGTGACGGTGGAAGTACCCGGCGTTGCGCCGGAAACGGGCGTTGATCGCTCCAAGCGCGCTGCCGAGCAGGTGGCCGCGACGAAATTATTGGAACGCGAAGGCGTTTGGCAGAAATCGTCTGCCGCAAATTGATTGGATACCCCATGACCGAACATGAACTCGACGCCACGCCGTCAGACGAAATCGTTGAAACCAGACCGACCCATTCCGGCTTCGTTGCGCTGATCGGCCCGACCAATGCGGGCAAATCGACGCTGGTCAACCATCTCGTCGGCGCGAAGGTGTCGATCGTCAGCCACAAGGTGCAGACGACGCGCGCCGTGATGCGCGGCATTGCGATTCACAACAACGCACAGATCGTGTTCATGGATACGCCCGGTATCTTCAAACCGCGCCGTCGTTTGGACCGCGCCATGGTCACATCCGCGTGGGGTGGTGCCAAGGACGCCGATATCATTCTGCTGCTGATCGACAGCGAGCGTGGACTGAAGGGCGACGCACAAACCATCCTCGAGGGCCTGAAGGATGTGAAGCAGACGAAGATTCTCTGCCTGAACAAGATCGACCAGGTTCAGCGCGAGGATTTGCTGACGCTGGCGTCTACCGCCAACGAGATCGTCAATTTCGACCGCACCTTCATGATTTCTGCCACCAACGGTTCGGGTTGTGACGACCTAATGAACTATCTGTCGGATGAACTGCCGGAGGGTCCGTGGTATTACCCGGAAGACCAGATCTCCGATCTGCCGATGCGTCAGCTTGCGGCCGAAATTACCCGCGAAAAGCTGTTTTTGCGCCTGCATCAGGAGCTACCTTACGCATCCCACGTCGAGACCGAGAAGTGGGAAGAGCGCAAGGATGGGTCTGTTCGTATCGAGCAGGTCATCTATGTCGAGCGCGACAGCCAGAAGAAGATCGCTCTGGGCAAGAATGGCGATGCCATCAAGGCCATCTCGTCATCGTCGCGCAAGGAACTTTCGGCCATTCTCGAACAGACCGTTCACCTCTTCTTGTTTGTGAAGGTGCGCGAGAACTGGGGCGATGATCCAGAACGCTTCCGCGAGATGGGCCTGGAGTTCCCGCGAAACTGATTATAGACGACGTGACCGTTTCGGTTGCCGGGTGAATGCGCTGATAACATTGTCGATTTTGTTGTTTATGGATGATCATGTCGCCGAAGAAGCCAAACGGAATGTCGACCACGCCCTGCGAGCAGTGCCCTTTGCGTGGCCTCAAATATTTCCGCGATTTCACGGCTCCGGAACTGGATTTCGTCTCCCGCTTCAAAACCGGTGAACTCTCGGTGGAGCCGGGCGCCATCGTGCTGATGGAGGGCTCGCACAGCGCGCATCTTTATACGATTTTGCAAGGCTGGGGATTCCGCTACAAGACGCTGGAAGACGGGCGCCGCCAGATTCTCAATTACCTGATGCCGGGCGATCTCGTCGGTCTGCAAGGCACGGTGATGGGAGAGATGCAGCACTCGGTCGAGGCGTTGTCTCCCATTACCCTGTGCGTTTTCGAACGCAGCCGATTGCACAGCCTCTTTGGCGATCATCCGTCGCTCGCCTATGACATCACCTGGATTGCTGCCAGCGAAGAGCGCATGCTGGACAACCACTTGCTGAGCATCGGGCGACGTACGGCGCTGGAGCGGGCAGCCTATCTACTGGCGTTCCTCTACAACAAGGCCGTTAGGGTTGGTCTTTTGGAGCCCAACGGTCCGATACCGGTGACACAGCAGCACGTGGCCGATACGCTGGGACTGTCCATTGTCCACACGAACAAGACCCTGCGTAAGCTTGCGGACAAAGAGTTGATTCGCTGGACCGATAAGGGATGCATCGTGTTGGATGACGCCGGATTGGCCCAGACGGCTGGCTGGGAAGCGGATTTGCGCAACGCGCGACCATTCATTTAGAAATTTCTGATGTAATTTCTGATTAATTTGCTATGTCTTTTTTAAATGACGGCGTGAACCCGATCTGCGATGTCATAGGAATTGGTTCTGTGAATGTTCACGGATGTTTTTGATGCCGCGTTATTGCTTGCGGCCAGAGAAAGATAAAAAATGTTGCCTCAACGGGTTCTCATCGTAGAGGACGAATATCTAGTTGCCATGGATGTGGAAACTTCCCTTCAGGCCATGGGTGTCCAGACTATCGACATTGCGACCACTTTGTTTCAGGCCAAGGAATCACTTCTGCGGGCAAGACCCGACTGCGTTCTTCTCGATGTAAGCCTGTCTGATGGCATGAGCTATGAGCTTGCACGCCATTTACGCGAGCATTCGATTCCTTTCGGTTTTGTCAGCGGTTACGGCGATACCAGTGGTTTCCCGCCTGATTTCGCCGATTCCCACCTTCTGGATAAGCCTTTCGGCGAGGTCGAGCTTAAATCCTTCGTCTCGCGCATCATGGGGCTGTGAAAACCAAGCGCTGATGCGCCGGATCGGCTATATCTGGCTTTTAGACTGGCAGATCGAGCAAACCATCCATGCAGTGGCAGGACGATGCAATTATTCTCGGCGTAAAGCGCCATGGTGAGACCAGCGTCATTGCCGAGCTGATGACGCGCACCCGTGGGCGATATCTGGGACTTGTCCGCTCAGGTCGTTCGCGCAGCATGCAGCCCGTTCTTCAACCTGGCAACCGAGTTGATGTGACGTGGCGCGCGCGTCTGCACGATCACCTGGGGGAATATCGTATCGAACCGCTGCAATTGCGCGCAGCGCAATTGATGGAAACGGCAACCGCCGTTTACGGCGTTCAGGCCATGGCGGCACTGCTGCGTCTCTTGCCGGAGCGGGATCCGCATCCGCATCTGTTTGAAGCGCTGGATGTCATCCTCGACAATCTCTCCGATCCCGCCGACGCGGGAGAGCTGTTCGTGCGCTTCGAGTTGGCGGTGCTCAACGATCTCGGCTTCGGGCTGGATCTCAACGAATGCGCAGCCACGGGTCTTCGCGATGACCTCATCTATGTCTCGCCAAAGACGGGCAGGGCGGTTTCGCGTCATGCTGGCGCGCCCTATGCCGCGCGCATGCTGGCGCTGCCGCAGTTTCTGAGCAAGGAAAACTCAAAGGCGGCCGACAGCGAAAGCCTCGCAGCGGCGTTCAGGCTAACCGGTCATTTTCTGCATCGGCACGTCTATGAGCCGCGCGGCCTGGATGAAAACTCCACCCGTGATGGTTTCGTACAGGCGGCATTGAAGGCGTTGAACAAGGCTAGCTGATCGCGTGCCTTACGCTGCTGCCGGTCGAAGCACGGCCCGTTCCTCTATCGGCCAATGCACGACGGCGGCAAACAGGCCCATGGCGACACCCAGCCACCAGACGAGATCGTAAGAGCCGAGCTTGTCATAGAGGAAGCCACCCAGCCAGACGCCGAGGAACGACCCGATCTGGTGCGACAGAAACACGACGCCGCCCAGCATGCCGAGATGGCGCGTGCCGAACATGATGGCGACGAGGCCGTTGGTTGGCGGCACGGTGGAGAGCCAGAGGATTCCCATGGTGGCGGCAAAGATGATCACCGACGTCGGTGATTGCGGCAACAGCAGGAACGCGGTGACGGCGATGGACCTACCGATATAGATATAAGCCAGCAGGTAGGGCTTGGAGTAACGCTGGGCGATGAAACCGGCGGCCAGCGACCCCGCAATATTGAAGAAGCCGATTAGCGCCATGGCGATGACCGCATAACGTGGTTCGATGCCGATATCGCCGAGATAGGCGGGGAAATGCGCAGTGATGAAGGCCACCTGGAAGCCGCAGACGAAAAAGCCTGTCGTCAGTAGCAGATAGCTCTTGTGGCCCAGCGCTTCTTTCAAAGCCTGCCCGGCGGTCTGCTTGAACTGCGTCTGAGACTGCGTGCCGGACGAGGAGTTACCGCGCAGCGGCCACGCCAGAAGCGGCACGATCAACATCATGGCGCCCAGCCAAACGAGGCTATCCGACCATCCATAGGTGGAGATCAGTCCCTGGCTGATGGGAGCGAAGACGAACATACCGGCAGAACCCGCCGCGGTGCCGATGCCAAAGGCCATCGTCCGCTGCTCCGGCGTGACGTGGCGGGCAAAGGCAGAGAGAATCACGCTGAAAGACCCCGCCGCAACGCCAAGCCCAACCAGCACGCCGCCGCCCAGATGCAGCCAAAGCGGCGATGTGCCCACGGACATGCAGACAAGACCAGCCGCATAGATGAAGCCGGAGAGGACCAGAACGCGTCCAGTTCCATACTTATCCGCCAGCGCACCGAAAACCGGCTGCCCAAGCCCCCAGAACAGATTCTGCAACGCCATGGCCAGCCCGAAAGTGGAGCGATCCCAACCGGTATCGGCCAGCATAGGTAGCTGGAAGAAGCCCATGGCAGAGCGCGGACCGAAGGTCAGCACGGCTATGAGGGAGCCAGCGACGATAATGAACCATGGCATGGGGTTGGTGGAAGAGGTGGCGATTCGGGACACGGGAATGATCTCCAGACAGTGAGATATTATTACCGTTTGCAAACGTCTTTCGCCAACGACTTTTCTTGACGGGGATATGAGCGAGGTTGATGGGTGTTGCTAGAAAGGTGAGGGTGCTTGTTTGGGAGACTGCAGAATTGATGGCAGAGCGTGTGGCTTGCCCCCCTCTGTCCTGCCGGACATCTCCCCCACAGGTGGGGAGATCGAATCGCAGAGACGTCTCGCGCATCTATAAGGCTGCGGATAGAGTGGTGAGCAAGCGCCCAGCCAATCTCCCTCCTTGTGGGGGAGATGTCCGGCAGGACAGAGGGGGGTGAACCACACCCGCCAACCTACCACTTCTTCCCCACACTACCGCTCACCGCCTCGTGATCGCCCAACCCTCTACTCGCTCCTCCACAACCTTCGCTTCATCCCCCACCGCAATCGATCCCTCGCCGCGTGGTGTGAGGTTCCAGCCGAATAGGACGCCGGGTACCCGGCGGTCCGCGGACATGCGGATGCGGCCCATGGCTTTCATGGGCGAGGGCGCGTCGCGGGAGCCGGTGGTCTGATCCTGCGTGGTGATGATGCAGCGGGTGCAGGGTTTGACGAGATCGAAGCGGATGCCGTTGATGTTGATGGCGGCCCAGCGGTCTTCGGCCCACGCCTCATCGGTATCCAACACGATGTTGGCTCGGAAGCGCTCCATGCCGACGCTGCCTTCGCCGTGGGCTTCCATATCCTGATTAAGAGCAGCAAGCGACGCCGTGGTGGTGAGGAGAATCGGGTAGCCATCCGAAAAGGTAACGGGGGTTTCGTTGCCGGTCCATTCGAGATTGGCGCTGCGGCGCGATTGATCATCGAAGAAGACAAGCTTCACTTCCCGCCCCAGCCATTTCGACAGCGCCGCATTGGCATCGTCATTGGCGACGGCTGCATCGACCACCGATCTCCACACCGTTGTATCGATGCGGGTGTTCGAGGGGATGGCAAGGACCTGCCCCTTGCCATCGATGGAAAGTTGGTAGCCACCCGGCTCAGCGCGGGCAATGATGGTTGCGATATCAGGTAATTCGCGCTGGGTGATGAATTGCCCGGAGGGATCGACCAGCATCAGGCGGCGGTCGCCCGGCAACCCTTCGGGAGAGACAAGGCTCTCGGCAAGCGAAACGCCACGGGCGCTTTTCAGCGGGTAGATGTTGAGGTGGGTGATACGCATGGCAGGTCTCATATTTCATCCAGAAACAGGGTGAGGACCTGTTGCAGGCGTTCGTGCCGTTCCCGAGCGATTTGCCGTCCCGTTCCGGTCTGGAAGCCGTCGGCCAGTTTGAACAATTTGTTTTCGAAATGATCGATGGCAAAACGCCGGTCATCGAGCGGGCGGTTTTTGGCGAGCGGGTCTTCGGGATCGTAAAGGGCAGAACCCATGCGTCCCGCGATGTAGAAGCAGCGGGCAGCACCGACCATGCCGATGGCATCCAGCCGGTCCGCATCCTGCAGGATTTTTGCTTCCAGCGTTTCCGGCGCGATATTGGCGGAAAAGCTGTGCGTGAGGATGGCGTGAGCCACGGCGTCGATATCTGCATCGCCCCAGCCAAGGCTGGCCAAAATGCCGGATGCCTTTTCTGCCGCCAGTCGCGACGCCTCAGCACGTAGCGGCGAGTTCTTTTCCACAGCCACGCAATCATGCAGCAAAACGCACGCCGCCAACACCGTGCCGTTGCCGCCCTCCTGCGCGTGAATGCGCATGGCGTTGCGGAACACGCGGTGGATATGCGCCAGATCATGCGAACCGTCATCACCTTCGGTCGCATGCAGTATCAACGTTTCAGCCAATGCCTCGAACGGTGCGAAAGCCTGCGATTGCATGTGATTCCCCCGGTTTGAACGGTTGCTGTTTAGACGCGGGAATAAGGCGGCGCAATCACCCTTGCGCCTCCTGCTGCTTCGGCTGCGAGGTCAATATCTTCTGGTAGAACAGGCCAATGCCGATCAGCACGACGCCGAGACCGATGAAGGACAAAGCACGCAACACGCCTTCCAGATTGCTCATATCGATAAGGAAGGCCTTTGCGACGGCCAGAAACACCAGAGCCGCCGAGGCAAGCCGCAGGCTTTTTGCATTAAAGCGAGACCCCAGCACGAGCAACGCCACGCCGATAACCAGCCACACGACGGAATAGCTATAGGTTTCACCCTGAAGGAAGCCCTTCCAGTCCGCGATGTTCTCGCCCTGCCAGAACCGGCGCACCGACAGCGTCGCCCAGGCAAAGCCGAGTGCGGCGCCGGATAAGGCGAGCAGCGTGACATAGAGCGCGGGACGTTTGCCGCGCGCATACAAAGCCAGCCCGGCATAGGCGATGGCCGGTAGCAGATAGCCGATCAGCAACAGGTTGAAGAACGGCCATGGGCCGGTGCTTTCGCCGGTCAAGTAAGGGTTGAGACCGTAGAAATGTGCAAACAGCACATTGAACATGGCGATCACACCCGCCACCATCGAGCCGTAACGGAAGACGGGGCTTGGGCTTTTCAGATCCAGTGTCATCAGCACACCGGACATGCCGATGGTCAGCAGCGTGTAGATCGACTGTTCACCCAGCGTCGGTGTCGCAGCGTTCAACACGCCGCCATTCATCGCATGACGTACGAGGATGGCGATGGCCAGCAGGCCCATAAGGCTGGCAATGGCTTGCAGGAAGTTCTTCACCCGCGCGCCCGGCCAATCGCGCAGCAGCCAAGCGGATGCGATGGCGAGCAGAGCCGGAATGCCGTAACCGGGCAGCAGCGCGTTGAAGACCGGCGTCGTGCCAAGGTTCTGCGGCCCGACGATGGTCGGTTCCCAAGCGATGCGGCCAAGTACGAAGAGGCAGGCGAGCGCCATGGTCCAGGGCAGGGCGGCCCAAGAGCTGCGCCGTGTACCCAGCACATAGGCAAAGCCAATGGTGGGGATGAGAATGATGGTGGCTAGCCCCGATGTAAGTGTGTGGGCGATAAAGATGAAGGCCAGGAAGGAGCCGATGACCATGATGTTGATCGGCGTGACAAAGGCGGCATCCCGTTTCCGGTCCAACCGGTAAGCGCTGCCCAGCAGAACGAGGCCGATCGACAAGCCATAGGCAGCGTGCAGCCAATCGCGTGTGAGGTTGCCGTATTGGACAAAGCTGATGATGCCGAGACCGAGTGGAACGACCGAGCCTATAAATGCCCAGAGCGCGCCGAAAGAAGGGTCTCTGGAGGTCTTTCTGCGGACGGCCTCAAAGGAAAAAAGCAGAAACAGGATGCCCATGATCCGGGTCACCGGCGCCTGTGCTGCATCGTTGATGCCGACAGAGGAGAGCAAGGTGCTGCCGTCCCCTAGCGACGGTAAATAGTTGACACCAAAGCCTGCCAATAGATTGGCGCAACCCAGCGCCGCTAGCGACGCGAAAATGGCAGGCCACACGGCGTGGTTACGTCCGGCACCGATAGCTGCCAGACCCAGAACGAGAACCGCCATCGCAAAGGCCGGATGCATGGTTATGCCGGTTTCGATGACGGAGAATGCGAGCGCTGGAAGTACGATGGCGAGCGCCAGGGTGACGTTGAGACTTGCCGGTGGGCGACCCAGCAATTCTGCAATCACAGGGAAATAGCTGTCCGAACGCGGGCCGTAAACGGCCATATCGCGCGGCTGACTGGTGTATTTTCCAGGCCAGATCCAGATCGAACCGGCAATCATGGCGATGAGGCTGGCGACGACGGGTTCTGCTTCGATCAACGGTGCAAACACCATGTAACTGATCGCCCATAGGCCAAGGCCGATATTGGCGAGAGCCGGAACGACATGCCAGTGCTGTCGGCGCGAAGCCGCAGCCGTGGCGAGCCACGAGACGGTGAGGAAACTGAACAACGCCCAGATATTGGGGCTTTCGCTTGAGATCAACGCAGGCGTGACCATGGAGCCGAGAAGGCCGAGACCGGCCAGCGCCTGCCCATGCAGCAGAGACAGAGCGATTGTGGCAAAGCCGACGAGCGCCAGCAAGATGAAGGCCGTCGTTGGCCCGATATACTCGTAAATGCCATATGCGGCGTAGGTCACGCCGAACAGGGTCGCCGCACCCGCTGCCGTTAATATGCCGGGGATCATGGCATTGGAGTAGGCGCTGGCGATGCTGGGCACCGCCTTGCGGCGGATCGCTTCACCGGCTGCCGCCAGCAAAAGACCAAAGACGGCCGCCATGCCAAGCCGCACGGCAGGGCTGAGAAGGCCGCTTTCGATGGAATATTTGACGAGGAAAATACCGCCCAGCGCCAGTGCCAGGCCACCGGCCCACACCGCCCAGCGCGCGCCGAGCTGGCTTTCGAAGCTTTCCGTCTTGCGGGGCGCAGTGGGGGCGAAGACCGCAGCGGCAATGTCGTCCCTGATGCTTTCCTCTGTCGAAACCCGCGCTGCGACAGGCAATTCCACATCTTCTGCCGCCGGAGCCGTATCGGCTTGAGGCATTGTGGCCAGCACATCGTCTTCGGCAGACATATCTTCGATTGGCGCCGGTTCAGTAACCGCCACCACACCAGCTGCGACTTTCGCCTTGAGGTCTTTCAGCTCCGCCTCGACAACCTCAAGTCGCCGTGAGTTTTTGATGCTGGCGTTGAGCGTATAGAAGAACGCGACGATGTAGCCGAATATGAGCAGCAACAGGAACGATGTCATAAGAACCCCAAATATGATCCTGTTTTTTAAGCCTTTTTCGGTCGATTAGGCAAGGCTGGCTGTGGACAACCCTTTCGCCCAGCGTTTGGCGAGCTCCACATCCTCCAGTCCTAATTCGTGGCCAAGTGGCAGGAGTGTCACCTGCGCATCCGCACCGTTTTCGACGAGATGCTGTTTCAATGCCTCAGCCCGGTCTTTATGGCGGTCGGTCTCGCCAGCCGCGAGTGTGAAGCGTTTGCCGGAGAGGTCCACAAGTGGCCAATGTTCCAGCACCGGCATGGGGCGAAACAGCAGAGCATCTGTCGCAAAGGGCGGATGGAGCGCGAAGACGGCGGCAATGAAATTCGCGCCGTTGGAATGGCCGATGAAGCTCAGTTTCGTCTGGTCGATATCGTAGACACGGACGGCCTCTTCCAGAAATGCGGCGAACGCGTCCGCTTCGAAAGCGATGTCCTTTTCGTCAAAGCTGAGATCAGAAAACCGACGGAACCAGCGGGCGATGCCTTCCTCGGTGCTGCGCCCGCGCACGCCCAGCAGCGTGGCGTGTGGGTTGGCTGTGTGAGCAAGTGCCATCAGGCTCGTTTCGCTACCGCCGGAGCCGTGCAAAAGAATCATGGTGCTGCCATCGGGATCGTTCGGTGTGTAGAACCGATGCACGAAGGGCAGGTCGCGGTAGATGACGCGCTCTTCACCCGGCAGCGAAAATTGCGGCAACGCCACGCGCACATCCTCTTCATCGCGCATGAAGAGATAGGGGATGAACAGATGTTCGCCCAATGTCTCCTCCGGTTCGTCCACCGTCATGCCGGGCGCATCCGTCGCCATTTCGATGAGAATGTCACCGGGTTCGCGTACATAAAGTGAGTGGAAGTATTTGCGATCATGCGCATTGGTCGTTGAGGAGTTGAGGGATTTCAGCCTGAGGAGCGTCTCGTTCAGTTCGTCCATGTCTGCGGCGCGAAAGGCGATGTGATCCACCGTGCCGGTGCCGGGCGCGCTGGACCAGAAGCCGGTCGCGTCTCGAACATCGATGATATCGCCGGATGCGGAAACCGTGCGGCGGATGGAGCCATTTTGGCTGAGCCTTGTATAGTTGAAGTGACTGGCCAGAAAGCTCTCTGTTTCCTCCGGCACTTCGCTCAGCATCGTCGCGCCGCGGATGCGGCGGATGGCATGTTCCAAGGGAATATCGGGTACTTCATGTGGGGTTGCCTCCGCAAAGGCGCGGGTGCCGACCAGTTTCAGGATAATGCCGTCCGGGTCTTTCAGGCGGATGACCGGTTCGCCGAACTCCTCCATCGGCCCTTCGGTGCGAATCCCCGCCGAAAGAGCGCGGGTCAGCCAGAAGCCGATGCTGGCGGGATCGATGGCGAGCGACACCTCCAGCGTCTGGCCGTAACCGACACGGCCTTGCGCACCATCCTCCCAGACGAGAAATGTCAGGAGAGAACCGGGAGAGGCGGCATGGTCGCCGTAAAACAGATGAAGCTGCATGGCGTCTTCGAAACCGGCGGTACGCTTCACCAGACGCAAACCCAGAAACCCGACATAGAAATCCACATTGGCCTGCACCTTGCGGGTGATCATGGTGATGTGGTGGATGCCAAGCGCCGATGTCATGGGGTCTCTCCTGGTCGTTCTTGTCGTATTCCTATGTTCTTCGCCAGCACGGCTTTGGCAATGCCGCCAGTTGAGAACGAAGTGTTCCTGAAGTGAACAATCGTGTGAAAGCTGACGTGGCTGCCTGCAAATTACGCGCCTTGCACGAAAGATTTACGTCAATTGATTATATTTTGAGCGATAGTATTTTTGAGCAAAATATGTGCGATTTTTACTTGCTATAAGGGTTTAAATTGTTTTTTATGGCCTCAACGAGATAAAAATCTCCAGAGGGAAAAAATCAGAATGTTGACGCGAAGGCTGTTTTCAAAAACAGCGGCTTTGGCCGCTATCGGTTTGTCTATAATTGTGACTGCACCGTTGCCAGCCTTCGCGGAAACACCCATAAAATTCACGCTCGATTGGAAATTTGAAGGTCCGTCCGCCGGTTTTCTGCTGTCGCTGGATAAGGGTTACTTTAAGGCCGAAGGGCTTGATGTGACAATCGACAGCGGCAATGGCTCGGTCGAGGCCATCCCGCGTGTCGCAACCGGCGCCTACCAGATGGGTTTCGGCGATATCAATTCCGTCATGAAGTTTCTGGACGAAGACCCAACCCAAAAGGTGAAGGCCGTCTACATGGTCTATGAGCGCCCGACTTTTGCCGTCGTTGGCCGCAAGTCGCTGGGTATCACAGACGATCCGAAGTCGCTGGAAGGCAAAAAGCTGGGCGCACCGCCACCGGATGGTGCCTTTGCACAGTGGAAGGCGTTCAAACAGGTTGCCAATATCGATGACAGCAAGATCGATATCCAGTCCATCGGCTTTCCGGTCCGCGAGCCGATGCTGGCAAAAGGCGATGTCGATGCCGTATTCGGCTTTGCCTTTTCCGTCATCCTGAACCTGAAGGCGCAGGGCATTGCAGACGACGATATCGCCACCATTCTGATGGCCGAACACGGCTTGAATCTCTATGGCAACGCCGTGCTGGTCAACACTGATTTTGCAGAGAAAAACCCACAAGCTGTTAAGGGTTTCCTGAAGGCGCTAGCCAAGGGCTTTGCCGACTCGGTCAAGAACCCGGAAGAGGGTGTAGCGGCCGTTTTGAAGCGCAATGAAACGCTGAGCAGCGATATCGAATTGCAGCGCCTGACCATGGCCAACGCCATGAACATCAAGACGCCGTACGTGGTGGAGAACGGTATGGGCGGTGTGGACCCTGCACGTCTGGCGGCGTCCATTGAAACGCTGAAAGTCTCCGTGGGCCTCAAGGGCAATGTGAAAGCTGAACAGGTTTTCGACGCCAGTTACCTGCCGCCCAAGGACGAGCGCCTGCTGCCTTGATGGTCACCAAGCGATTACAGGACCGCCGTCACCCCAGCCTTGATCCGGGGTCCAGGGCGATCAAGTAAGACCCTCTATGTGGCGCGGGAGCGCTGATGCTGGCTTCCGGCTCAAGGCCGGAGAGACAGGAAAAAGAAGGGCTCTCCGAGAAAGTGAAGACGGGAAATAAGCATGCCTCATCTGGTTGAAATCGATGGCGTCGATATGCGCTATGGCGGGGCATCCGGTACGCTTGCCGTTTCAGGCCTCGATCTCAAGGTCAAAAAAGGCCAGTTCGCCGCCGTTGTCGGCCCATCCGGCTGTGGAAAATCGACCTTGATGAAGCTCGTCACCGGCCTGCACATTCCGCAAAAGGGCAATGTCATCGTCGCCAACAAGCAGGTTACGGAGCCGGTGTCGATCGTCGGTATGGCGTTTCAGAACCCCACCATGCTGCCGTGGCGCACCACGCTCGAAAACATTCTGCTGCCGCTGGAAATCGTCGAAAAGCATCGCCACCGTTTACGCGCGCACAAGGCGGAATATGTCGCAAAGGCCGAGCGCCTGCTCGAAATCGTCGGTTTGAAGGGCTTCGGCTCCAAGTTTCCATGGCAACTGTCCGGTGGCATGCAACAGCGCGCAAATCTTTGCCGTGCCTTGATCCATGAGCCAGACTTGCTGATGCTGGACGAGCCGTTCGGCGCGCTGGATGCCTTCACCCGCGAGGAATTGTGGTGCGTCATCCGCGATCTTCACGCCGCCAAACGCGTGACCATCGTTCTCGTGACACATGATCTGCGCGAGGCGACATTCCTGGCCGACAAGATATTCGTGATGAGCGCACGGCCGGGCAGAATTTTGGCCGAGCACAAGGTGCCTTTCGCACGCCCGCGTCAACTCGATCTAATGTACGAAAAGAGCTTCAACGATATGGTTCAGCAATTGCACGGTGAAATCGCCAAGGCGAGGGTGGCGGCATGAGCGCGGTTGTAGACAGCCGCGTGACCAAACAGCCGCACCAGCCACTGATCGACCGCGTGAATTGGGTCAAGGCCGCCCCGTGGCTTTACACGCTTGCTCTTTTCCTGTCCTGGGAACTGTTGGTCTACGCACTGAAAATGCCACCGACCATCCTGCCATCGCCCATCCGGGTCGGTCAGGCCATCGTGCAATACTGGTCGCCGATCTGGAAGAACTCGCTGCAAACGCTTTACACGACCACGCTAGGCTTTGCGCTGGCAGTGGTTGCGGGGCTGGGAATCGGTCTGTTCATCGGCTGGTCGAAATCCATCTATGCTGGGCTTTACCCGCTGATGATCGGTTTCAACGCCGTTCCTAAAGTCGCGCTCGTTCCCATTCTCGTCATCTGGTTCGGCATCGGCACCGTGCCTGCGGTGCTGACGGCCTTTCTGATTTCCTTCTTCCCCATCGTCGTCAATGTCGCGACCGGCCTTGCCACCATCGAGCCGGAAACCGAAGACGTCCTACGGGCGCTGGGCGCGAAGAAGATGGACATCATGCTGAAAGTCGGCATTCCCCGCTCCATGCCCTATTTCTTCGGCTCGCTGAAAATCGCCATAACGCTGGCCTTCGTCGGCTCCGTCGTCTCCGAAACCGTCGCCTCCAATTATGGCCTCGGCAACATGATGAGTTCGGCCCAAAGCCAGTTCAACGTGCCGCTCGTCTTCGCGGGGCTTCTCATGCTCGCCGTCGAAGGCATCGCCATGTATGCGGTGATGGCGTGGATCGAAAGACGCATGACCGGGTGGGCGCATCGATCTACGATGGGGCAGTAAACCTGACAACAAAAACAAGGGCCGGTTTGCACCAGCCCTTTTTCGATTTTATTCCGCGGGTTGCTCGCTCACCTGCATATCCCGCTTATCAAACGCCGCCTTCAGCGCCTTCGTCACATCACGCGTCGTCGCAAACCAGTTTTCGCTTCGCGCCCAGTACCGCAGTTTCACCGTCGCACTGTCATTGCTTACGGTATCGATGAAGGTGGTCGGGGCCGGGTCGAGGAGGACGCGGCTGTCGGAGCGGGCGACGTCCATCAGCATGGCCTGTGTATCGGCAGTGCTTTCGCCCTTCGGCACGGTGACGGAAAGTTCGTGGCGGCGTGAAGGAAAACGGCTGTAATTGGTGATCGGCACGTTCCAGAGCGTGGAGTTTGGTGCGAGGCGGTAGAGGCCGTCGCTCGTCTTCAGTTCTGTAGCAAACAGGCCGATTTCCACAACGGTGCCGGTGACAGCGCTCGTTTCGATGTACTCGCCGACGCGAAACGGGCGAAGCACAAGAAGCATGATGCCGGCGGCGATATTCTGCAATGTTCCCTGAAGAGCGAGACCCACTGCCAAACCTGCGGCGCCAAGGGCGGCAAGAATGGAGGCGGTCTGGACGCCGAACTGGCCCAGCACCATGACGAGTACGAGAATGAGGACGACGTAGCGCACGATGCCCGAAAAGAAACGTGCCAGCGTTTCATCGAATCCGCGAATGCGCGACAATCCCTCATAGGACCAGCGCTGCAAGAGTGTCGCTGCAACCCAGCCGATGATGAGCAGAATGAGGGCGCCGACGATCGAGAAGGAGTATTGAACCATCAGCGCGCTTGCCTGGCGAAGTGCCGCCTGGGATGCGACGAGAATATCTGTAGCCTGCTGGTCCATAAAACTGCCCTTGTTCAATCCAGTTCAAAGATGTTCGTTTTCGTAACGAATGACGAAGAGGTGAGTTCCGATTTTTTGGGATTATGCCTGAAGCGGCAACACGAAGGGAACGTTGCCATCGGTATCGGCGCCACGCCCGATTGTCTTGATCGCCGCGATCAGCGCGCCGCCGCGGCCCAGAAGCCGATCTCCAATGGCGATGATGCGCGCATTTGGCGTTGCATAAGCCGACACAGTGCGAAGCCGCGCAGCGAGGGCGGCATCTTCCTGGTTTGGCTGTACCGCAAGGGCAACAATGATGGCCGCAGCCGGTGAGCGTGAAACACCCATCCAGCAATGGATCAAAAGTGGGGCGGATTGGTCCCAGCCATGCGCGAAATCAATCAACTGTCTAACGTGCAGATCGTCAGGCGCAATCAGCTTGTCGGTGCCTTTGAAGGTAATATCGTTCATCTCGAGTGTCAGATGCCGATCTGCGGAAATCACGGCGGGTCGGTGAAACGCCTGTTCCCTGGCAATCAGCGTCACCATCTCGCGCGACTTGTGGCGCACGGCCATTTCTGCGATCCGAGACAGCGGTGAAACCACGATAGCCGTCATGATGTGCCCTTCCGAAGCAGTTCGATGGCCTCGAAGCGCGCAATGAACCGGCTTTGCGCCTCGATGGCTGGCACGGGCTCGATTTCGATCATGTCTCTGGTAATGCCGCGGGGCAGACCGAAAAACTTCTGCGCTTCCGCCATGGAAAATCCGGCAAGCTCCGTCGCCTCGAAATAGGCCGCCACCGTGTCGGCCTTCTTGATGCGGTCTTTGAGGTCGGAACTCGCATGGGGAGGAAGCCCGAAACGCAGATGCACAGCCGCTTCCAGCCGCTTCTCGACCAGTTTGTATCCGCCGCCCACCACAGATTTGAAAGGTGAAATCATGTCGCCAATGACGTATTCCGGCGCGTCATGCAGCAGCGCCATCAACTGCTGATCCGGTGTCGAAGCCGTATTCATGCGGCAGAAGATGGATTCGACGCTCAGGCTGTGCTGGGCTACCGAAAAGGCATGATCGCCGCGCGTCTGGCCGTTCCAGCGTGCGACCCGGGCAAGGCCATGCGCAATATCGGCAAGCTCAACGTCGAGCGGTGAGGGGTCCAGCAGATCCAGCCGCCTGCCGGAGAGCATGCGTTGCCATGCGCGCGGTGTCTTTAAGGTCGCCACGATCAATCGTCTGCGTTGGCGGCCGGGTCGACCGCGGGAAAGCTGAGACCTGTCCATACGGGCAGGGCGACTGTCACGGTAATGCCAGATGCGGTAATATCGGTTCCCGATGCCATTGCCTCTGCGGCGCGATCCGTGCGGATAATGGCCAGGCCGTTCGCTCCGACAACGCTGCCGAGCGTGCCGATGGGCTTTCCGCCCGCGAGGATGTCAGTACCAGTAGCGGGCAGATCAGCCTCTGCTGTAACCTTTACCACGCGACGACGTGCCGTGCCACGGTGCTTCATGCGTGATACGACTTCCTGTCCGACGTAGCAGCCTTTCTTGAAGGATACGCCGTCATTCACATCCATCAGCACATCATGGGGGAACGCGTCACTCAGCGGGTAATCGATACCGGCGACCACGATGCCGTTGGCGATGCGCAGAGTATCATAGGCTAATGCTTCGCCCGATGCAGAGGGGCCGGGTAACCGATGGAGTTCAACACCTGCCTTGGCAAAGCGGCTATCCTTGATCGCGCCCTCCGGTGCGGGTTCGTCCCAGAATACGCTGACGCCCTTGGTCTCGCCCGCTTTCAAATCCACAGGCGCGCGCAGCTTGTACATGGTCAGGCGGCGCAAAAGCGCATCCTGTTGATCCGCCCCCGTTTCAAGAACATAGCCATCACCCTCCCGCCAGATGAGGAATTCGAACATGATCTTGCCCTGCGGTGTCAGCAACGCGCCCGCACGCGCTTCACCTTCAGTCAACGATTCGAGATCGGGGGTAACAAGATTTTGCAGGAAATCCATGGCTCCGGTGCCGGAGACATGGATGAAGGCACGGTCGGTCAAGAAGGCGGAGGGCATATGCGATACCGTTCAGGTTGGTTTAACCTGAAGTGTTAGGGGCTTTGAACGCCAACGGCAAGCGTGGTGACCTCAGTCACCACGGTGACTTTAGTCGCCTGCTGTGAAGAATTTCCACTGGCCATCCGGCGAGATGCCGATGCGGTAGAAGCTGTAATTGCCATATTCCTGCATGTCGGCCAGATCACCTGCGGTAATGATGCGCAGCAACTCTACCTTTTCCGGCGGCGTCAGCGTGGTCAGAGACTTGCCGGCGAAATAAGGGAAGACATACATTTCATCCGGCGTACCGGCATCGACCTTGGCGTAGCCGGTCGACAAGAGGTCGATGATGATGGCGAGCACTTCCAGCCCGTCAGGGTCACCGGAAAAGCTTTTGAGGGCTGCAATCGGGTCGTTACCGCTGTCGCCATCCACGCGGGCCTGATTGGGGCCGGTGTTGACGAGCGGACGCAGTTTTTCAATGTCGCCAGTGGATGCCGCATCGATGATGAGCTGGCGCAGACGGCGAACCGGCTCTGGTGCCTTGCTGATATCGTGTTCGATCTGTGCGGAGATTTGAGGCGCGTCGTTCTGGTCGGACGTTGCCTGCTGGCCGGACGAGCGGTTCACCAGCGGGTCGGGCAGGGGAATTCCGTCGGAATCACCCTCGACTGAATCGGGCTCGACCGGTTGCTGCATGTCCGCAGGCTTTTCGCTTTCGCTGCTTGTCGGGTCTTGGGCTGGTCTCAGCTCAGACAGCGCATAGGCGTTATGGGTAAAGCTGACGAGGCCGAGCGTCAGGGACAGCATGAGCGATAGAGCGGCAGACGACCGCAACAGCCGTTCGCGAGAGCAAGACATGACAGAACTCCAGCTTACTGAATAATGCGATGAGGAGAAAATTCGCCCTCGAGCATCCGCTGGCGCAGCGATTCGAGCATGGCTTCCGCGCCTGACTCGCCGTGCATACGGATGGTTTCGCGCATGGCCAGCGCAATAGCGGCATCCGCGATGATCTCAGGCTCGATGCCATCGGCCATACCATCGGCCCATGCTTCGTTCTGATGTTCCAGAGCGACCTGCATTTTTTCATGCACGATCATATCGTGGATTTCGTTACGGCTTGTTTGCATCTTTCATCCTCGACAGGCAGGCAACTCGTTACCACCCTGTTAACAACTCTAACAGTCTTTTATCAAAACGGCACGGCCTGCGGTCAAAAGAGGTTAATAAACCTCTAATTTCCGAACCTTGAGGCAATTTCTTGTGCCAGTGTTGCCCCTTCGATACGGTATTTTTCTTCCGCTGCGATTGCCGCTGGTGTGCAGGCTGTGTGAACCGATGCGAATGTGCGATACCCACGGTTGAAGGCAGCCGTCATGCGTTGCTTGCGCTGCGGTTCACTGGCGGTGTCTGCCGCCAGAAGATCGCTCATGGACTTACGCCATTCTTCCGAGCCCGTTGCCGGGCACAGCGTGCGAAGATACTGAACCGCACCCAGGATTTCAGACAGCCTCGCCATCTGGTTATCATAGGGCGCAGGCTTTTCTTCTTGGGGCGGTGCGACCGACTTCACGGCTGGCTGTGCAGCAACCTGCGACGCCAATGGCAAAGGCGTGCAGAGGCCGAGAAGCAGTGAGAGCCAAATCCGTCTTTTCATCAGTTTACGCATTACCCGCCATGTCGTTTCAACAGCTTGGAGGCAACTAGCCGCGATTCTGCTCAGCATTGCAACTGGCCCAGCAAACGTTCGGCGCATTCCACGACGCTGTCTGGCGCGGGCAGGCTGCGAATGTCTTCAAGCGTGTACCAGCCCGCCTCTGCCGCATCGTCTGCTGCCAGCACAGCCGCTTCGGCATCGGCTTCCACAGTATAGACCGACAGAAAAAAGTGGCTGGTCAATTGTCCGTCAGCGTCATAGCTGGGCAAATCATAGGTCGCGAAAAGCTGTGGATGACGGGCAACGATGCCGGTCTCTTCCTCGAGTTCCCGCAACGCCGTCTCCTCTGGCGTTTCCCCAGGCTCGCCACGACCACCCGGAAAGGCGAACATATCCTGCGACGGCGCATTGATACGCCGAACGAGCAGCAAACGATCACCACGGCGAACGATTGCGGAAGAGGCAGGTTGGGGAAGGGGCATGCGGTATCCTTATGCAATAGAAACCAATTATGCCCTCAACCTTGCAGGAAACGTGGCGAGTGGGTTTATTGCTCGAAAAAAGCGGTCAAATCTCGCCTACCGTCAATAACCCGGACCATCAGCACTTTCACAACGTCTTCCGCCTCGGCATCCGGCATCGTCTCGTAGAGGATGACATATGGCGCTTCCACAAGCATTCTGGCGGTCGGAAATATCTCCGGGCGTCTTTCTCCAGCGCGTGGATGATCCACCAAAAGTTCGGCACGAGCCCGAAACCGCTGAAAGTAGCGTTCTGCGCTTTGAGGGTTTACTTTGGCGAGCTCGACATAGATTTTTTTGACGTCTGCGCGTGCAAGAGGTGTCCAGACGAGCTTGACTGTCATGGTTTCTGCGGGCGTGCAGCTTCGGCACGTGCCTCGTCGAGTGCCTCATCGAAATCAATGTCCGTTGCGGCCCCACTGGCTTTGCCTTCGGCCCACATGTCGCGCAGCTTGCCGATATCACCACGCCTCTGGGTCCATTTGGAAGCCCAGTCCCGCAATGCTTCGCGCACGACCTCGCTTCCGCTGGCATAGGCACCACTCTCAACCGCATCCCGCAGAATTTCTGCGTGTTGGGGCGTCATCGAAATGCTGATCTTCCGTACGTTTGCCATTCGGCTCTCCATGGTTTTGGTGGTAATTCTTACCACCATTAGCGCATATTTGCCAGATGCCGAGGGTGGTGTACCAGCAAGCGACAACGCATTATGATTTCATGACAGAATCGGATCCAAGCCAGAAAGCATGAAACTCTACCTCATCTACGCAGCTGCAGCCCTTGCCGAGATCGCTGGATGTTTTGCGTTCTGGGCGTGGCTGCGGATGGGTAAGTCTGTCGGCTGGGTGTTGCCGGGCATGGTGTCGCTTGCGGCTTTTGCGTGGTTGCTGACGCTGGTGCCAAGCGAGGCGGCGGGTCGCGCCTATGCGGCTTATGGCGGCATCTATATTGTTGCGTCGTTGATCTGGCTGTGGAGCATGGAGGGTCATGTGCCTGACCGATGGGATGTGGCGGGTGGCGTTGTCTGTCTGGCCGGTGCTTCGATCATTTTATTTGGACCGAGAGGTTAGACCATGTGCGGGCGGTTTGTGTTGAATGCGACACCGGAAGAGGTGGCGGACTATCTCGACCTGATCGGTCTGGAGGATTTTCCGGCGCGCTTCAACATTGCCCCGACGCAACCGATTCTCATCGTGCTAGAGGGTGCGCGGCCTGAACCCGGCAGCAATCTGCCCAACCGTCAGGCGATGCTGGTGCGTTGGGGCTTCATGCCCGGCTGGGTGAAAGACCCGAAAGACTTTCCGTTGCTGATCAACGCGCGATCCGAAACGGCCATCGGCAAGGCGTCGTTTCGCGCCGCTATGCGCCATCGCCGCATTCTCATACCCGCGACCGGCTTTTACGAATGGCGCAGGCCGCCAAAAGAAGAGGGCGGCAAGGCGCAAGCCTATTATATCAAACCGAAAAAGGGTGGGATCGTCGCTTTTGCCGGATTGATGGAAACCTGGTCTTCTGCCGATGGCTCTGAAGTCGATACCGGCGCAATCCTCACCACATCCGCAAACCGCTCCATTGCGCGCATCCACGACCGGATGCCAGTGGTGATTTCGCCGGAGGATTTCAGCCGCTGGCTGGACTGCAAAACGCAGGAACCGCGCTACATCCTTGATTTGATGAAGGCTGCAGACGAGGATTTCTTCGAAATGATCCCTATCTCAGACAAGGTCAACAAGGTCGCCAACACGGGTGCGGATGTGCTGGATGCGGTGGAGGAAGCGCTTGCGCCAGCGCCGAAAGCGGCCTCCAGAGATGACGCGCAAATGTCGTTGTTCTGAAGGGATGAGCCGGACATGCAAAACGGCGCATTGAGCGCCGTTTCTGTTCTTCCGTGTCTGCCCCTGAAGATATGTAAAATCAGGCTGTCTTTGGCTGAGCGGGCTTGCGTGTCAACATCATCGCAGCTGCGGCGACGGCCTTCAAACCGAGCGGTCGGTAATGGCTTTTCAGGTCGGGCTTTGCAGCCGCTTCGGTTGTCTGTGTCTCGCTCATATCTGTCTCCGGAGTTCCCCTTGAACGCGTCGATCTGACGTCGTTGCTGAAAACCTCTCTCATGGGAAATCGTGACAAATTCGAGGCAATTTTAATCACTTGAAAATTGCAGACTGCGACATCTCGTGTTCGGCCTGGCACTGCAAAAAGCCACAATGCCAAGCGCCATAATCGTCGGCCTTTACAGGCCGCGATCCAGACCATCGCCATGGTCATCATCAATGGTCAATGTGCCGTAGCGTTTGTGCCAGATGCGGGCGCTGAACGGCAGGAACACCAGATAGGCCAGAACCGTCAGAACCAGAATTTCCCAGGTGAAGCTCATCAGCAGTGCGACATAGAGCACGACGATCAAGATGGCGGGCAGGACTAGGTCTCGGCGGATCCGGCTTTCCGATTTGCCGGACCAGACGGGCAGTCGGCTGATGAGGAAATAGCCGATCAACACGGTGTAGGCGCTGGCGATATAGGCGAAGGTCTTGCCGGCTTCGATGCCCATGAAGCCGAGATAGACCGGCAAAAGCACCAGCATGGCGCCCATGGGGGCGGGGACGCCGACGAAGAACTCGCTCTGCCAGGGGGCTTTGACCTCCCGGTCGATCATGACATTGAAGCGGGCGAGGCGAAGGCCAGCGGCGATGACGTAGATGAGGGCGGCGATCCAGCCGATGGAGCGAACGTCGTCCAACAGGTAGGCGTAGACGACAAGCGCTGGTGCAACGCCGAAGTTGACGATATCGGCAAGCGAATCCATTTGCGCACCGAATTTCGATGTTGCTTTCATCATCCGCGCCAGGCGGCCATCAACGCCATCTAGAAACGCTGCCAAGAGCACCATGCCGACCGCAAGCTCGAACCGGCCTTCGAAGGCAAGACGGACACCGCTGAGACCCGCACAAATGGCAAGAACGGTGACGAGATTGGGAATGACGAGACGGAACGGTATCTCGCGCAGGCGCGGTCCACGTCCGCTGTCATTGGCGATCTCGTGCTTGCCGTTTGTGCTGGGCTCTGGCGTTGGCGTGTCCATGGCGCTGGTCTCCTGTTGGATTAGCCGCGGCGGCTGACGACCGCACCCTTGGCAGAGCCGAATTCGGCCAGAACCGTTTCACCGGCAATCGCTGTCTGGCCAATGGAGACACGTGGCTGGAAACCTTCCGGCAGGAAGATGTCGAGACGCGAACCGAAGCGGATGAGGCCGAAACGCTCACCGGCATCGACAGGCTCGTTTGGCTTCACCCAGCAGACGATGCGGCGGGCGACCATGCCGGCGATCTGAACGACGCCAACCTTGCCATGTGCGGTCTCAATGACGAGGCCGTTGCGCTCATTGTCTTCCGACGCCTTGTCCACTTCGGCATTGAGGAAGAGGCCGGGGCGGTAGGCGACGTTGATGATGCGGCCACGCACAGGGGCGCGGTTTACGTGGCAATTGAAGACGTTCATGAAAACCGAGATACGGACCATCGGTTCTTTGCCGAGTTCCAGCTCCAGTGGCGGAATGACCGTCTGGATTGCGGATACCTTGCCATCGGCAGGGCTGATGACGAGATCGTCATCCTGCGGCGTCACGCGTTCTGGATCGCGGAAGAAATAGGCGCACCAGAGGGTGAGAACGAGGCCGACCCAGAACAGAGGTTCGGCTATCCAGCCAAGCACCAAGGAAGCCACGAAGAAGGCTGCAACGAAAACATAGCCTTCCTTATGGACCGGCACGATGGTGTTGCGAATGGTGTCGAACAGGTTCATTGCTCTTTCGTCTCCGAGTTTATCTTTTCAGCCTGCCTTGGATGCGTCGCGATCCTGAGATCAGCGTGCCCGCGTCTTTAGCCATTATTTACAGCGTCTTGCACAAAAACGGTCAACCGTTTCTGGCACACCTGCTGCATATAGTCACTTGGCGACCGATTTCATGGTCGCACGCGACAAAACACGCATTGGTGACTACAGGCAAATCGTTTAAACGGCAATGTGTTCCGATGTTTGGCGCAGCTTATACCCGTCAATGCGCGGGCTCACCGCGATCCACGACACCAAGATCGTCCTTTTCGCGGACTTCTCGCAGCCGCTCTTCCGCCTGAATGGCCTCGCGCTGACGGCTCCACATCGAGGCATAGAGACCACCCGCATCGATGAGAGACTGGTGGGTGCCACGCTCGGCAATCGTGCCGTCCTTCAACACGATGATCTCATCGGCGCTGATGACGGTCGACAGGCGATGGGCGATGACGAGCGTCGTGCGATTTTTGGACACGATATCCAGCGCGCTTTGAATTTCCTGCTCGGTATGCGTATCGAGAGCGGACGTCGCCTCGTCGAGAATGAGAATGGGCGGTGCCTTCAAAATGGTGCGGGCAATGGCAACGCGCTGCTTTTCACCGCCGGAAAGTTTCAGGCCGCGCTCGCCCACCTTGGTCTCGAAGCCGTGCGGCAGCTTGCTGATGAAACCACTGATCTGTGCGGCATTGGCGGCTGCCATCACATCCGCCTCGCTCGCACCCGGACGGCCATAATGGATGTTGTAAGCCAGCGTGTCGTTGAACAGCACCGTGTCCTGCGGCACCATGCCGATGACGGCGCGCAGACTTTTCTGCGTGACCTTTCGAATGTCCTGCCCATCGATGGTGATCGAGCCGGACTGAATATCGTAGAAGCGATAAAGCAGACGCGAGAGCGTCGATTTGCCCGCCCCTGATGGGCCGACGATGGCCACCGTCTTGCCAGCGGGAACATCGAAGGAAATGCCTTTGAGGATAGGGCGCTCCGCATCATAGGCGAAGTGCACATCGCGAAAACAGAGCGCACCGGCCCCGATCTGCAACGCCTTGGCATCGGCCGCATCAACCACCTCTGCCTGCACCTCCAGAAGATCGAACATCTCTTCGATATCTGTCAGGCCCTGGCGTATTTCGCGGTAGACGAAGCCGATGAAATTGAGGGGTACGGACAGCTGCATCAACAGCGCGTTGATGAAGACGAAATCGCCGATGGTCTGTTCGCCGCGCTGCACGGCCATGGCCGACATGACCATCATGACCATGGAGCCGAGGCCGAAAATAACACCCTGACCGAAGTTGAGCCAACCCAGTGATGTCCAGATGGCCGTTGCGGACTTCTCGTATTTTGACATGGAGGCATCGAAACGGCGAGCCTCCATGTCTTCATTGCCGAAATACTTCACGGTCTCGAAGTTGAGCAGCGAATCGATCGCCTTGGTGTTGGCGTCGGTGTCGCTGTCGTTCATGGAGCGGCGAATGGCGATGCGCCAGTTGCTGGCCCGCACGGTAAACCAGATATAGGCCCACACGGTCAGCACCGTGACCAGCACATACCAGAAGCCGTATGACGCCCAGAAGATGACGACGGTCAGCAGAAACTCGATGAAGGTGGGTGCTGTATTGAGAATGGTGAACCGGACAATTGTCTCAATGCCCTTGGTGCCGCGCTCGATAACGCGCGACAGACCGCCGGTCTTGCGCTCCAGATGGAAACGCAGCGACAGCCGGTGCATGTGGACGAAGGTCTTGTAGGCCAATTGCCGCACGGCGTGCTGGCCGACACTGGCAAACAGTGCATCACGCAGCTGGTTGAACCCGATCTGAACGAGGCGGGCCAGATTGTAAGCCACGACCAAAGCCACCGCACCCAGCAGGAAGGTCGGCATCAGCCCGGCCATATCCATCTTGCCGTTCAGCGCATCGGTCGCCCATTTGAAGAAATAGGGGACCAGAATCAGCACCAGCTTTGCGATGATGAGAAAGAAGGTTGCCCAGACGACGCGCATCTTCAGGTCTAGCCTGCCTTGTGGCCACATATAGGGCCACAGATTGACGAGGGTGCGCAGCGGATTGCTGGAATCCGCGGAAATCGTTTTGTTGGGATCGCTCATGCTCTGCTCCGATGTCTGCCGGGACGCAGACAGCAAGACGGCGGCCCTGATGTGCGCCGCCGTTCTGTATTAGATAATCATGTCAGCCGTTTCATGCAATGCCGATTGGCCTTGCGATCAACGACCCATCAAACGTTTGCGATGGATTTCTTCCGCATTCGGTAGCGCGCTGTCGGGAACACCGAAGATCTGGCCCGGCTCGATCAGGTCGGGATTTTTGATCTGATCCTGGTTGGCGAGATAGATCGTGGTGTATCGCACACCCTGTCCGTAAACGCGGCGCGAAATTTGCCACAGCGTATCGCCGCGACGAATGATGACCGCACCTTCGCTATGCGACAGGGGTGCCTGCTCGAAGGTTTTCGGGCCGGTTTCTGCAGGCGCCTGCGGCTGTGTTTGAGCCTGAGCCTGAGGTGGTGTCGCTTCGGCGGGACCTGGGACAGCCACATTCAGTTCCGCAAAACGATCGGCCAGCCCTGCAATCCTCTTGCCGATCATCGCGACATCGTCTGGCAGGCCATTGATCACCGATAGCAGTGACCGGGCCTTGGCTGAAATGCCGCTGACAAAGGTGGTAAAATCAGCATCCGCCGTTGCAGCCGTACGGAACTCAGACAGCGAACGAAGCGCAATGGCTGTCGCAGATTTCGCGGCCGCAACCTCTTCCAGGCGCGGTGTCGCACCGTCCGTGTAGAGGTTGGACAGAATGGAAAAGGCCTTGGAAACTTCCTCACGCAGCGATTCGAAAACCGCGCGGTCGCTGGTTGCGCTCGGCGCTTCTGTCTGCGCCTGGGTCTGTGGTGCGCTGTCAGCGCTTGGCGGCTGGGGAGCGACAGGCGCCTTTTGAGCAGCAACGGTTGCCTGATCGTTCGCAGGACGCGCAAACGGGACTCGAACGCGAACGGTCACGTTGCCAGCAGCATCCAGCGCTTCAGCGGTCACGATGTGGTTGCCGACGGACAGATCGACATTGCCTTCGATGACGAAGCTGCCAGACGCTTCCGCTTTGCCATTGCCGATCGGTTTGTCGTCGACCAACACGCGCACGGCAGCGTTCGCCGGTGCCGCGCCCGCAACGAAAATCTTCGACCCTTCAAACTCCACGGCCACGACACGGATGGTTGCCGCCTCGGAGGAAGGCTGCGACGGGGCATTGTTTGTTGGAACTGTCGGTGTCGCGGCAGAGCCGTTCTGGGCAGCGCCCGCAGCCGGTGCCTGTGTTTGCGACTGCGGCTGTGCCGCTGCACCATTGGCTGGCGGTGTTGCCTGCGCTTGCAGCGCATCCGGTGCCGCTGTCGGCATGGTCAAAACGCGGCTTGCCTTGCCCGGTGTCGTTACCATGGCGAGAAGCTCGCCACTCTTTTGTGTCGGTACGGAAACGGTCGCGGTCTCCGCAGATTGGGAAATCTTGCCGTCCTTGCCCGTTGCCCGAAGAATGATCTGGTGATCACCCGGCGGAAGCGGGTTGTCGAGCACGGCGGCAAAGTCGCCGCTGCCTTCAACCGGCGTCTTGGCGATGACCTGACCGTTGTTGACGATTTCAAGCGTCGTGTTCGGCGCCGCTTTGCCGGCGATGACAGCGGAGCCATCCGGCTCGACGCGCAGAACATCGAATGTCGGCAGCTGCGCGGCATCGGTCGGGGCAGGCGTTGGGGAGGCGGGAGCCGTTGCCGGAGCGGCAGGCGCTGCGGGTTGCGGGCGCGGCGCGCCATCATCCGTGCCGGTAAAGACGCCCGGCAGGCGGCGAACCTGGGCCGCAGCAGCAGCAGCGTCGGCGGGCAGGCCGCGCAGGAAGGCAATGGTTCTTTCGGCAGCGGAGCGTGCTGTCGTGATCAGCCGCGATGTGTTCTCATCGAGTGCTTCTGGAATATCGATGGTTTCCAGTTCCTTCAGCGAGTCCTCGACCTTCTTGCGGGCGGCCGTGAACTCTTCGTTGGAAGGCACCTTGTTGTCGGCGAAGCGACCGGTCATGTCCTTGATGGACTTGTTAGCGGATTCCGCCAGACGACCGACCTTGTCGGCGACGTTTTCGGTATCCTTGGCGGCATCCGACAGCAGATCACCTGCTTTTTCGCCACCCATCTCCACGCTGTTCTTGACGGCGTTGCCAGCATCGTTGATGGCGTCACCGATCGGCTTGTCGTCGCTGGACATGCGTGGGAGAACGAAGAAGACCATGAGCAGCGTCGCGACGCCAAGCACGATAAGCGCCAGCAGTCCGGCCCTTTTATTGTTCATTGTCACTCTCCGGGTAACGTTCTTGTCTTATGTTGCGATAGCTAGCGTCTAAGTCGTGCGCGCACAAGCGGCACCCCTGTAAAACCGGCGTTTCCGAGCGCTCAGTCCCCAAATTTTCTTGACGGATCAGCTGCCCCGATGTTCCTTCGTCCCATGAACGAAGAAAATACATCGATTCGATCCATCTGCGTTTATTGCGGCTCCCAGCCCGGACGTGACCCCGCCTATATGGAAGCCGGCCGCGCGCTTGGCAAATCCATCGCCCAAAACGGCCTGCGCCTCGTCTATGGCGGCGGCACCAAGGGCATCATGGGTGCCGTGGCAAGCGGTGTCCTGTCCAATGGCGGAGAGGTGACCGGCATCATACCGGATTTTCTGGTGGATATGGAGGCCACCCGCCACTCTCTCGGACAATTGAACGAATTGATCATCACCAAGGACATGCATGAGCGCAAGCACATGATGTTCGAACGCTCGGATGCCTTCGTGACTTTGCCCGGCGGCATCGGCACGCTGGAAGAGATCGTCGAGATCATGACCTGGGCGCAGCTTGGTCGCCATGCAAAGCCGATGGTCTTTGCCAATATCAACGGCTTCTGGGACCCGATGCTGGAATTGATCCGCCATATGCGCGATCAGGGCTTCATCCACCGCGCCCATCTGCTCAACCCTTTGGTGATCGATGCGGTGGACAACATCGTTCCCGCTATTATCGAACGCGCCGCAGCCCAGCAGAACCCGGAAGGCGATCCGTCCGTCATCTCACAATTGTGAGGTTTACTTCGCTTTCCGGCTGCCGATCAGGCCCGGCACGGTATAAATCAGCAGCGCCGTCCAGATCATCATAAAGGCGATGAGCCGCACCGTATCGAACGGTTCGTGGAAGACGAAGATGGCGATGATGAAGATGATCGACGGCGCGATATATTGCATGATGCCGATGGTGGAGAGTTTCAGCAGTTTCGCACCATTGCCGTAGAGGATGAGCGGAGTAGCCGTCACGAGACCGCTGGCGATCAGCAGCCATGTATCGGTCGGCGTTCCCGCCAAGAAATGCGCCTGACCGGTGCTCATGAGATAGACGATGAAGGCGAGCGCCGGCGGGGTCAGCAGCAGCACTTCCAGCAGAAAGCCCTGCGTCGGGCCGATCGGCAATGTCTTGCGGAAAAAGGCGTAAAAGCCCCACGACACGGTCAAAGCGACGGAAACCCACGGCAGGCTGCCCGCGTGCCACGTCAGCAGGGCGACAGCGAGACTGGCAAGGACGATGGCCGAAATCTGGAAGCGGCTGAGCTTTTCCTTCAACAGCACGGCGCCCAGGAAAATGCTGAACAGCGGGTTGATGAAGTAGCCCAGCGCGGCATCCAGTGCACGGCCACTGGCTATGGCCCAGATATAGACGCCCCAGTTGAAGGTGATGAGCGCAGCCGTGAGGCAGGCCATGGCCAGCATGCGCGGCGTTGTCAGCGCCTTCTTGATATCTGCGGTTCGGCCAAGAATGATGAGCACAGCCGCCGCTATCGGCACCGACCAGACGACACGGTGCGCGATAACCTCCAGCGGGGAGACATGCGCCACGGCCTTCATGTAAAACGGGAGGAAACCCCACAGAATATAGGCCGTAAAAGCGTAAGCGAACCCACGCGCGCCATCGCCGAGTTGCGATGTATCTGTTGTCTGGTTCACGGCCATGGGAACTGCCAATCTCAATGTGAAAGCACCGGCCTATTCCACTTTTACGTGATATACCAATTCATTTGCGTGAAGGATGTGATGAAAAAAGTTTCATTTGCTGAAAAAATGGATGCGCCACCTGACTCACAATATCAGGCGGCGCAGCTATGGTATTGTAAATATTGGCATTACTTGCCCGCAAAGCGATCCGTCGCGCGGATCAGCTGATCGAGAATGCCGGGTTCGCTGAGCGCGTGGCCTGCGGCTTCGACAATGTGCAGATCGGCCTTCGGCCATGCCTTGGAAAGCTGCCAGGCATATTTCAGCGGGCAGGGCATGTCGTAGCGCCCATGCACGATGACGCCGGGAATGTCTTTCAGCTTATAGGCATCGCGCAGCAACTGGCCGTCCTCGAACCACCCGGCATTGACGAAGTAATGCGTTTCGATGCGCGCGAAGGCGATGGCGTATTGGTCTTCGCCGAATTCTTCCACGCGGCTCTGGTCCGTTACCAGCGAGATCGTTGCGCCTTCCCATTGGCTCCAGGCCTTGGCGCATTCCAGTTTCTTTTTCTCGTCCGTGCCGGTCAGGTAACGGTTATAGGCCACCATCGTCTCGTGGCGCTCGGTCTCCGGGATGGGTGCGATAAAAGTTTCCCAACGCTCCGGGTACATTTCGGACACGCCGAACTGGTAGTACCAGTCCAGCTCCGGCTTGGTCAGCGTGTAAATGCCGCGCAGCACGAGCTCGCTCACGCGCTCAGGATGAGTCTCGGCATAGGCAAGCGCTAGCGTCGAACCCCATGAGCCACCGAAAACCTGCCATGTCTCGAAGCCGAATTTTTCCCGCAGCCTCTCCATGTCGGCCACCAGATGCCACGTGGTGTTGGCGTCCAGAGACGCATGCGGCGTGGAGCGCCCGCAGCCACGCTGGTCGAACAGGATGACATCGTAAAGCGCGGGATCGAAGACCCGCCGTTGGGTCGGGGTAACCCCGCCGCCGGGGCCGCCATGCAGGAAGACGGCAGGCTTCCCGCCCTTGGTGCCGACCCGCTCCCAATAGATCACATGGCCATCGCCGACATCCAGCATGCCGGTTTCGAAGGGCTCGATTTCCGGGTAGAAGCTGCGCAGGGCGTCACTCATTCTGTATTCCTCAATTCACATTGTCTTCGGGCGGCCAAACCGCAGTATCATGGTCCGGGTGCTGAAAAGAGACCATGGAGCTTTCATCCAGACTTTGCTCCGCAGTTGGCTTGTCGAACAGCGCCTTGATCCACGGCATCTGCATATGCGTGTTCACCTGAACCTGCGGCTCGATCTCCTGCGGGTGATCGAAGGCGCCGATGGCGATCTCCACGCCGCCGGGATGATGATAGGTCAGCGGCGTGCCACATTTGTTGCAAAAGCCGCGATGGATTTTAGCCGATGAGCGGAAGAGGCTGGGCTGCCCGCGCGTCCACGTCAGATGCGCCTGATCCGCCGTCACCAGCGCGCCGAAGAAATTGCCGAAATGTTTCTGGCACATGCGGCAATGGCAGATGGAGGGGCGACCTAGCTTGCCCGCATGAAACCGCACCGCGCCGCACTGGCATCCGCCGGAATAACCCGCATTACTCATGTCTGTCTCTCTCCTGTGGCCGTACCTGCGTGTCGTGATCTGGGTGCTGATAGGATGTCAGATCGGCGAGGAAGGGGACCGCTTCGAAATCGTCGGGAGTGTCGTGCCCGGGCAAGTTGGATAGCTGATCGACGAAATCCAGCTTGGCCTCTGTACCCCACTGTTTGGTTGGAGGATAGAGAGCGGGCGTATCGAAGGCGCCAGCGGCAACCGCGATGCCATCAGGTGCCTCATATGTGAGCGGCGTGCCGCACTCGGCGCAAAAGCCGCGCTTCACATGATTGGAAGACTGGAACCGCTTCGGCTCTCCCCGCGTCCAGGTGAAGTAGGTGCCACGCACGGAAACCAACGGCGCGTAATAGGCTCCGAACGCTTTCTGACACATGCGGCAATGGCAGATGGAACTGTCCGTCAGATCACCCTCGACGCGAAAACGGATAGCGCCGCATTGGCAGCCGCCGGTGTGAGTTGTCATGGCTGATGCTCCCCAATTGTTCTGATGATGTGGAGACAGACGTTATCGATATCGCGCAGGATGTCATCGTTCCAGAAGCGGATGACGGTCCAGCCGTCTTTTTGAAGCCGAGCGGTTCTTTCATCGTCATACATAATTGCCGCGTTCTGTGTATGTTGAGAGCCGTCTATCTCGATAATGAGGCGATGATCTGAGCAAGCGAAATCGACAATATATCCTGCAATCGGCATTTGCCGCCGGAAACTCATCCCTTCCAAGCGGTGCGCACGAATAGCATTCCAGAGTTTAAGCTCCGCATCGGTCATCGCCTTTCGCATCTGCCGCGCGTAAGCGCAATGCTGCGGTTTCACGTCTGCGTGGTGCATGATTAGCTCGCAGTGTTGGTTCGATCAGAGATTGGTCGAACGAGCCCGAAATCGCAAGTCGATTGTATTCTTGTTTGGAGCGTCTGTGCCCTACCGATAGGTCGGAGGTTGCCGCTCACCCCCCTCTGTCCTGCCGGACATCTCCCCACAAGGAGGGAGATCGGCTGGGCGCTCCGACATCACTTCACTCTCGACGCGAGAGATGGCCGAAAGGTCGCCGCGAGTCTATCTCCCCACCTGTGGGGGAGACGTCCGGCAGGACAGAGGGGGGTAAGCCACACCCTCCGACCCCTCGTGGGAAACATCCCAAACCCTACCGCTTGATCTCCCAGGTCGTCACGCGCTCGCCGCTGTCCTTGTCCTTGCCGTCCTTCAACTGAATGCCCTTCCCCGAAAGCTCATCACGAATACGATCCGCCTCCGCAAAGTTCTTCGCCTTCAGCATCTCCAAACGCATGGCGACAAGCGCGTCCACAGCTGAAGAAAGCGGGCTGCCAGCGACGCTCTTTCGTTCTTCTTCGACTTCCCACACTTGCATACTTTCGAAATCGATCACTCCCACGAGCGACAAATTAGCGAACATCGCGTGACCATCTTCAATACTGTTTGACTTGGAAAGCCTATGAAGTTCAGCGATCGCGGCACTGCTGTTGAGATCGTTTGCCAAGGCTTCAATAAACTTGGAAGAGGGTGGAATATCAGCATAATAATCGCTACTCCCATCCTGCCAAGACAGCCCCTTATTCAACATGGCTTCTTTCCAGTTCAACAAAGTGGCGTATGCTTCCTCCAACCGCTTCACCGAAAAATCGATCGGTTCGCGATAATGCGTCATCAGCATCGCCAGACGCAGCACTTCACCCGGCCAATTCCGTCCGCCAAATTTTTCCGTGTGCAGCAGTTCGTGAATGGTGATGAAGTTGCCGTCGGATTTCGACATCTTTCGGCCTTCGACCTGCACGAAACCGTTGTGCATCCAGACATTGGCCATGACATGGGTGCCGTGGGCGCAACGGGACTGGGCGATTTCGTTTTCGTGGTGGGGGAAGATCAGGTCCAGCCCGCCGCCGTGAATATCGAAGGTTTCGCCCAAGTATCGTTCGCTCATGGCAGAGCACTCGATGTGCCAGCCCGGACGACCGCGACCCCATGGGCTTTCCCAGCCGGGCTCGTTGTGACTGGAAAGCTTCCACAGAACGAAATCGCCGGGGCTTTTCTTGTGGACCTCGACCGCGACACGCGCACCGGCCTGCTGCTCATCCAGCGGGCGCTTGGAAAGCTGGCCGTAATCTCCCATGGATTTGGTGTCGAACAGCACTTCGCCGCTGGCGACATAGGCGTGGCCGCGCGCGATCAGCTTTTCGATGATCTCGATCATCTGGGAGATATTGTCGGTGGCGCGAGGTTCCACGGTTGGCTCAAGGCAGCCGAGCATGGCGACATCGTCATGAAACTGCTGCGCCGTCTTTTTCGTCACGGCATGGATGGCGTCATTGAGCGGCAGGTTGGGGTAGTCGCGCAGGGCGCGTGCATTGATCTTGTCATCGACGTCGGTGATGTTGCGGGCATAGGTGACATGCGCATCGCCATAGACATGGCGTAGCAAACGGTAGAGCACATCGAACACGATGACGGGGCGCGCATTGCCGATATGGGCGAAGTCATAGACCGTCGGGCCGCAGACATACATGCGCACATTATTTGCATCAATCGGCTGGAAATCAGCCTTTTCGCGGGTCAGTGTGTTGTGGAGTTTCAGGCGCAAGGACATGGGTTTTCCTCAGGGGCAATCAGTTTCCCCAGCCGGAACGTTTGTCTGCTTTTGACCTTTCGGGAGACGAAAACGATCTGGCCGGGTGTGAGACCAGCAAAATTTAACTCAGCAACAGCAGCAGATCGTTGTTTTCATGGCTTGCGTTATGAAACGGCAGGCCGATTTGGTCAAGAGCGATTGGTGCGTGACACCGCACCGATCATCATCGTCATTCAGGCATCCGGTAACTGACGAATTTTTTGTCCCTGACGACGTAAATCTTGCCCGTTTCCGTAGCGTCCGGTGAAGCCAGCGGTAGGATAGCGGCAGCGACTTCGGATGGATGGGGCAGGGTATCAGGGTCTTCGCCCGGCATCGCCTGTGCGCGCATGGCCGTGCGGGTGGCGCCGGGATTGATGCTGTTGACGCGCAGTGCCGTTGCTTCCGTTTCCGCCGCCCACGTGCGGGCCAGTGCTTCGACGGCAGCCTTGGAGGTGGAGTAGGCACCCCAGAACGGGCGACAGGAGTGTGGCGCGCCGGAGGAGAGGATAAGCGCACGGCCAGCATCGGATTTCAGCAACAGCGGTTCCACCGAGCGGATCAACCGCCACGTCGCGGTGACGTTGATCGTCATCACCTTCTCGAAGACCTTCGCCTCGATGTGGCCGACAGGGGAGATGACGCCGAGAACGCCAGCATTGGCGACAAGAATATCCAGCTTGCCCCAACGATCGTTGATGGAAGCGCCCAGCGCATCGATGGCATTCATATCCGCCAGATCGAACGGCACCAGCGTCGCCGTGCCGCCCGCAGCCTTGATGGCATCATCCAGGTCTTCGAGGCCACCCACGGTGCGGGCGCAGGCGATGACATGCGCGCCTGCTTTTGCCAGTTCCAGCGCCGTGAAATAGCCAATGCCACGGGATGCGCCTGTGACGAGCGCGATGCGGCCTTTAAGGTCTGTCGTCATTGTCTCCCCCGAGAATGATGTGTTCGTGCCGCAATCGACCGAAAGCCCGCGCAGGACGCGCGGGCGAGGGTGGATCAGCCGTTGCTGGCCAGCATGGAAATCTTGTTGCCCATGGACTCGCCGTTCTTATCGAGCAGGCGGGTGGGGTATTCACCGGTGAAATAGTGATCGGTGAACTGCGGACGCGCATCGTTGCGGTCAACCCCGCCAACGGCCTGGTAGAGACCGTTGATGGACAGGAATGCCAGCGAATCCACACCAATGAATTTCGCCATGTCTTCGACGTTGGCATACTGGTTGGCCAGCAGCTTGTCTGCGTCAGGCGTATCGATGCCATAGAAATCCGGGTGGAAGATCATCGGGCTGGCGACGCGGATATGAACTTCCTTCGCACCGGCCTCGCGGATCATCTGAACGATCTTGACCGAGGTCGTGCCGCGCACGATGGAGTCATCCACCAGAACGACGCGCTTGCCTTCGATCATCGCCCGGTTGGCCGAGTGCTTCAGCTTGACGCCGAGCGCACGGATCGACTGCGTCGGCTCGATGAAGGTACGACCAACATAATGGTTGCGGATGATGCCGTATTCGAACGGAATGCCGCTTTCCTGCGCAAAACCGAGCGCTGCTGGCGTTCCACCATCCGGCACGGGCACCACGACATCGGCTTCGAGCGGCGCTTCCTTGGCAAGGATGGCGCCCATATTCTTGCGGGTCGTATAGACATTGCGGCCACCGACGACGGAATCGGGACGGGCGAAATAGACATATTCGAACAGGCAGAGGCGCTCCGGCAGCGGCTTGACCGGCTTGCGCGCATCGATGGTCACGGAACCATCCGGCTGGATTTCGCAGATGATGACTTCGCCATTTTCCACATCGCGAACGAACTTCGCACCGATAATATCGAGCGCACAGGTTTCCGAGCAGAAGATCGGCTTGCCATCGAGATCGCCCATGACCAGCGGGCGGATACCCGTGGGGTCGCGGGCGGCAATCAGCTTGGTGCGTGTCATCGCCAGCATCGAATAGCCGCCTTCCATCTGCCTGATGGCGTCGATGAAGCGGTCTGCCGTGGAAGAATGACGGGAGCGGGCGATGAGGTGGAGAACGACTTCGGTATCGGACGTGGACTGACAGATGGCGCCGGTCGCGATGATCTGGCGGCGCAGCGTCAGACCGTTGGTGAAGTTACCGTTATGGGCAACGGCAATGCCGCCTTCTTCCAGCTCGGCAAACAGCGGCTGCACGTTGCGCAACGCCACTTCGCCGGTCGTGGAATAACGGGTGTGGCCGATGCAGATGGAGCCGGGCAGGCGGGCAAGCGTGACAGGGTTGGTGTAATGATCGCCAACGAGGCCCATATGACGTTCCTGGTAGAAACGCTTGCCATCGAAGGACACCATGCCCGCCGCTTCCTGGCCGCGATGCTGAAGAGCATGCAGACCGAGGGCCGTCAGGGCCGCCGCATCGGGGTGCCCGAGAACGCCGAACACGCCGCATTCCTCATGCAGAGTGTCGCCATCGATGATGTCGTTGAAGGTGGACTGCGAAAGCGGCTCATTCATCTGGCTTGCCTTTGCTTAACTGCCAAAAACAAAAACCGCTCCGGCGGGTGGTGCGCCAGTGGGGTCTGTCTGCTGCCTATATTGAATATCTAGCACAAATAGCGCGCCTTGCATGTATTGCAAGACGCGCATTGACGTCAGTTTGCCGGTGCAGGCGAATTTGTTGCCGGGGCATCGTCGGCAGGGGTTTGTTCCGTGGCGCCCTCAGGCGGTTTGCCGAGGATGCGCGCCCTGATCTGCGGCTCGATATTATCCGGCAGTGCCGCCTCAAGCTTGGCCACGAGGCCGTCGAGGAATGGCTTGGACTTGGCCTGCGTCACCCATTCAGGCTGGGTTCTAACGTCGACCAGCCAGTTCCAGAAGGCGACCGCGACCACCAGCAACAGGATGCCGCGGGCCGCACCGAACAGGAAGCCCAACGTGCGATCCAGCGCGCCGATGCGGCTGTCGATGATGAAATCGGCAATGCGCGACGTGATGAACGAAATGATGATCAGCGCAATAAGGAAGATGACGCCAGCCGAACCGGCAATCGCGATCTTGTCATCATCCGTGTAGTTGCGCGCATAGGGCAACAGGACCGGGTAGAGATAATAAGCGGCTGCGACCGAACCACCCCAGCTTGCGATAGACAGGATCTCGCGCGAAAAACCTCGCACCATGGCGAGAACGGCGGAGAACAGGACAACGGCGATAACGATGCCGTCGAAAATCGTGATGGGCATTTACCAACTCCGGAGGTCGCGACACCTTTGAACGTGCCACTGTGCCAATTTGCGATCCTCTTACACTAGCCGTTTAGCCAACGAAAGGATCATTATTCGTCTTCCTGAACCTGTCTGAACCGGTTGCCCGACCCCGCAATGCGCGAGACCAAATCCGGCAGGCTCTCGATTTCAGTCCAGCGCCCTTTTGAGGCTTTCGGCAACTCAGCAGAAGCCGAAGGCAGAAATGCGGTGGAAAAGCCAAGTTTCTCAGCCTCTTTCAGCCGCTGGCCGGTGTGAGACACAGGCCTGACAGCGCCAGAAAGGCTGACCTCGCCGAAATAGACGCAATCGGCAGGCAGGGCAAGACCGGCAAGCGATGAAACCAGTGCAGAGGCGATTGCCATATCTGCCGCAGGCTCCGAAATGCGATATCCGCCTGCGACATTGAGATAAACATCATGGCTGCCGAGCTTCACGCCGCAGTGGGCCTCGAGCACGGCAAGGATCATGGCCAGTCGCGACGAATCCCAGCCGACGACGGCACGGCGTGGTGTGCCGAGCGACGTGGGCGCGACCAGAGCCTGCACCTCCACCAGAACGGGGCGTGTGCCCTCCATGCCCGCAAAGACGGCGGCACCCGGTGATTTCTCGTTGCGCTCGCCCAGAAACAGTTCGGACGGGTTGGAGACTTCCCGCAACCCCTTGTCCGACATTTCGAACACGCCGATTTCATCGGTGGGGCCGAAACGGTTCTTCACGGTGCGCAGGATACGATAGTGATGGCCGCGATCGCCTTCAAAATACAGCACGGCATCCACCATGTGTTCCACGACGCGCGGTCCGGCAATCTGTCCGTCTTTGGTGACATGGCCGACGAGCACCATGGTCGCGCCCGTCTGCTTGGCAAAACGGATCATGGCCTGCACGCCGGTGCGCACCTGCGTGACGGTTCCGGGCGCAGAATCAGCCGTGTCGCTCCAAAGCGTCTGGATCGAGTCGATGATGATCAAATCAGGGCGCTTGCCTTCGGAGATCGTTGCCAGAATATCCTCGACATTGGTTTCCGCTGCAAGTAAAACATCGGTATCGGCAGCCCCCAGACGCTGCGCGCGCAGCCGCACCTGTGCCACCGCCTCTTCGCCCGATACGTAGACGATGCGATGTCCGCGCCGCGACAGTGCCGCTGCCGCCTGCATCAACAGCGTCGATTTGCCGATGCCGGGATCGCCACCGATCAGCACCGCAGACCCGCGCACAAAGCCGCCGCCGGTTGCCCGGTCAAGTTCACTCATGCCGGTCGGGATGCGCGGTGCTTCCTCGATCTCGCCGGACAGCGAGGTGAGGGTAACGGGTCTGCCCTTCTTCGGCGTCTTGCCCGGACCAGAGCCGATACCGCCCATCGGGTCTTCTTCGACGATGGTGTTCCACTCACCACAGCCCTCGCATTTTCCCGCCCATCGGGTGTGCACCGTGCCGCAGTTCTGGCAGATGAATTGTGTCTTGGCTTTGGCCATAAATGTCAGTTTTCTTCTTGTTTGAAGTCTATCGCGCTAAGGTCTTGATGGCCGTGCAAAATGCGCAACACGATGAGTTCTTCTTCGGTTGCCTGAAAAACAACTATGCGTTTCTGATATGTAAAACTTCGAAGGCCTCGCCCGAGTTCATCGCGTCTGACGCCCGTAAGGCCGCGCTCTGCAAAAGCTCTGACCTTCGCTTCTAGATCGAAAACGAAACGGTCAGCTGCCGCCGGGTTTTCAACAGCAATGTAAATATGGTCGTCGAAAAGGTCTTCACGGGCAGCGGTCGTCCAGAAAGGTTTGCGCGGTTTAATTGTCCGTCCCCGTCTTTATATTGCGTTCTACGGCCATACGCTTGATGTCTTTTAGTAAATCATCGCCGGATTCATAATAGTGAAGGCGCCCGGCCTCAACATCATCTAGTCCTTCCTGAACAAGCCGCCTAAGTTCAACAAGCTTGCCCTCTTTGCTATCCAAAAGCCGTAAGCCTGCGGCCACTACGTCGTCGGCACTTTTATAAATGCCAGCACCGACCTGCTCATCAATAAACTTGCGATCCTGCTCGCTGAGATGGATTTCGGTCATTTCGATCTCCTTTTGTTCTCGTATAGCACAGGTCTTCAGCGCTTTCCAAGGGCCAAGAAAAGCGTCAATCATCTTCGATCAGATATTGTCGCTCATAGCGCAATCCAAGCCCGGTCAACATTTCGTAACCGATGGTTCCTGCCGCGCGGGCAACGTCGTCCACGCGCACGTTGGGGCCAAAGAGTTCGATGTAGTCGCCAGCGCGGATGGCCCCAGTGGGAACATCTGTGACGTCGAAAATCGTCAAGTCCATCGTCACGCGGCCCGCAACCGGCACCTCGTAACCATTGATAAAGCCGTATGCGCCGCCATTGCCCATATCGCGCAGCGGAATGCCGGAGCCGGAGAGCGAGCGGTGATAGCCATCAGCATAACCGACGGAAGCGATTGCCAACCGGCTGGCGCGTTTCAGCACGTGGGTGCCGCCATAACTGACAGTCTGGCCTTCACCCGCCTCGCGGATTTGGATGATGCGGGCTTCTGCTTTCGCGACAGGGCGCATGGGGTTTGCCATGCCGTTGACCGCTTCCCCACCATAAAGCGCGATGCCGGGGCGGGTTAGATCGAAGTGATAATCGGGGCCGAGGAAAATGCCAGCGGAAGCCGAAAGGCTTGATTCGATGCCTTCGAAAGCGACGCTAACCTGCCGGAATGATTCAAGCTGTGCCTTGTTCATTGGTGAGGACGGTGTGTCGGCGCAGGCCAGATGAGAGAGCACCAGCACCGGATCGAAACTGGCAGGACGTGTCACGTCATCGGCCAGAAACAATGCGTCGTCCAGCGGCAGACCGAGCCGGTTGAAACCGGTATCGACATGCAGCGCGAAAGGGTGATCGCCACGCTCTGCCATAAGCCGCATCCAGAAGGAAAGCTGTTCTTCGGAAGCGACGACGGGAACGAGGTCGTTGGTGAAAACCTGTTGCTCCTGGCCGGGCCAGATGCCGGAGAGAACAAAGATACGGGCCTCCGGCGCGTGCGGGCGAAGGGTTGCGCCTTCGGCAACGGTCGCCACGAAGAAATCCCGTGCGCCCGCATGATACAGCGTCGCGCCGCAATCCTCGATGCCCATACCATAGGCATCCGCTTTGACCACGGCAGCGGTGCGAGCCTTGCCGGAGCGTTTGGCCATATCACGCCAATTGTCGGCAAGCGCGCCGAGGTCAACGGTGACGCGGAGCGGCGCGGTGTCGAACGCATCGGTTTCAGTATCGTAAAAGCTTTCGTCGAACGCGTCTGTCATGGTCCTGCACCGCTGGAGAAGATAGCAATCCTCTATCACTTTTGTTCAAGACGGTCATGACGGAGTGGGCTAAACTTTGTCCATGCACAATGTTTCGCAAGAACAGGCCACCGAGCATATGCCGCTTTCGCGCGCCGAAATCACTCGTTTTTGGCGTGATCGACGCTTCAAAGGCATGGAGTGCATGACGGCGACGTTTTTGACGCATGAGTTCTCGCCCCATGCGCATGATACCTTTTCCATAGGTGCGATCGAAAACGGTTCGCAAATATCCACCATAAAAGGCACCACTGAGCGGACCGGCCCCGGTCATCTCTATCTCATCGACCCAGGCCAGGTACATGACGGTGCGCCAGGTAGTGATGGATATCGCTATCGCATGATATATCCGGACGTGGCACTTTTGTCCGAAGTGATCGAAGACGTGACGGGTCGCGTCTACCATGGCACGCCATCCTTTCCGCGTTTTCTGCCACACGATCCAGAAATGGCGCTCGCCTTTCAATCTGCACATCGCAGACTCGAGAACGGGGTGGGGGCACTGGAGGCGGACGAAGGTATGTTCTGCGTTCTCGCAAAACTCTTCTTGCGGCACGGTAGTACTATTATTCTGCCCGTCGAGACGCGGGAAAAGACGGCGGTCTATACCGCGCGCGACTATCTGAACGACAATTTTGATACGGATGTCGGGCTGGAGGAGCTTGCCGTCATTGCAGGTTTGAGCCGCGCGCATCTCATCCGCGCTTTTCGCTGCGAGTTCCACATCACACCGCATGCTTACCTGACAGACGTACGCATCCGTCGCGCACGCCATCTCTTAAGGATGGGCGATAGTCCAGCCTCGGTGGCCCTGGAATGCGGCTTTGCCGATCAGGCGCATTTTACGCGGCATTTCAAATCGCGCACTGGAATCACGCCCGGCCAGTTCAGAGCGTCGTGAAAAGCGCATCACTTTCGTTCAATACGCCACAGTCACCGCCGCATAGATGCATCTCCTGACAAGGAGAATGGACATGCACACGACATCCCCTACCAACACACGTAAAGAATTCACCGCTGGCTTGAGAGCCGCATCCCCACTGCTGGTCGCCATGGTGCCGATTGGCGGCGTGTTTGGGGCGGTTGCCGTGAGCAAAGGGCTGTCGCCGCTTGAGGCGTGTCTCATGTCGCTCTTCGTTTTCGCCGGTGGTGCGCAATTCGTAGCGATGGACCTGTGGACACATCCGGCAAGTTGGACCGCCCTAGGCTTTTCCGCACTTCTCGTCAATCTTCGGCATATTTTGATGAGCGCGTCCATTGCCGCGAAGATGGGCAACTTCAAGACATGGCAGCGCTGGCTTTTCATGTCAGTCCTGACGGATGAATCATGGGCGTTGGCAGAGTTTAGAAGCGTGAGCAGAAAGCTCTCACCAGTGTTTTTTGCTGCCGCTGCTCTATCGATTTACGTGGTCTGGAACCTATCGACTCTGACTGGTGCACTTTTGGGTGCTGTGATTGGTGATACGACAGTCATAGGTCTCGACTTTGCCTTTACAGCAGTCTTCATCGTGTTGCTCATGGGGTTCTGGAAAGGCCGCGAGACCGGCTTCGTTCTTGTGGCAAGTGCTGCCGCTGCTTTCATTACCCACAAATACGTTCCGGGTGCATGGTACATAGCGGCTGGCGCGCTGGCGGGGCTGGCGGTAACAGCGTTTGCGACGGAAAGCCCGGAGCAGCCCGAATGAGCCTCGACATCAACACCCTGCTGGCCATTTTCGCCATGGCGGTCGCAACGCTTGCAACGCGCTTTGGTGGGCTGGTTATCGTGCGCCATGTGCAGATGACGAAACGCGCACAAAGGGTGCTCAATGCCGTTCCACCGGCCATATTGATGGCAGTCGTCACCCCGACCGCGTTGGCGAGCGGCTTCGCAGAAACCATTGCGTGCGCCGTGGCAGCTTTGGCCGCCACGCGCTTTTCACTCCTGCCCGCCGCAACCATCGGTGTGATATCCGTGGCCGGATTACGCGGAATCGGTTTCTGAGTTGCTTGCGCTATCGCCTTGAAAACAAAACATCCCCGCTTCGGATGAAACGGGGATGTCTGAAAATCATTGCTCTTCATATTGCGTGAACGAGGGGTCGGCCAGGTCCGCGAAGCGGGTGAATTCTGACTGGAACTGGAGCTTTACTGTGCCGGTCGGTCCGTGGCGCTGTTTGGCGATGATGACGTCGGCGGTGCCTTTGACGCGGTCGAAATGCGCTTCCCATTCGGCATATTTCGGGTCGGACATCTCGCGCGGCTCCATGTTCTTGACGTAGTATTCCTCACGGAAAACGAACAGCACCACGTCGGCGTCCTGCTCGATGGAGCCCGATTCACGAAGGTCGGAGAGCTGCGGGCGTTTGTCTTCGCGGCTTTCCACCTGACGCGAGAGCTGTGAGAGCGCGATGATGGGAACGTTGAGTTCCTTGCCGAGCGCTTTCAAGCCCGTTGTGATCTGGGTGATTTCCTGCACGCGGTTTTCGCCTGACTTGCCGGAGCCGGTCATCAGCTGAATATAGTCCACCACCAGGCAATCGAGGCCGCGCTGGCGTTTCAGACGGCGGGCGCGGGCGGAAAGCTGGGCGATGGAGATACCACCGGTCTGGTCGATATAGAGTGGCACTTTCTGCATCATCTGGCTGCAAGCGACCAGCTTCTCGAAATCGGCCTCGGTGATTTCACCACGGCGGATTTTCGAGGAGGAGACTTCGGTCTGCTCGGAGATGATACGGGTTGCCAGCTGTTCTGACGACATTTCGAGGGAGTAGAAGCCCACGACGCCACCATTCTTGGCCTTGAACGAGCCATCCGGCTGCACTTCCTGCTCGTAGGATGCGGCGATATTGTAGGCGATGTTGGTGGCAAGCGAGGTCTTGCCCATACCGGGACGTCCCGCAAGCACGATCAAGTCGGAGCGCTGCAAGCCGCCCATGCGGCCATCCAGCGAGTGGATGCCGGTCGAGATGCCCGAGAGATTGCCGTCACGCTCGAACGCTGCTCCGGCCATATCGATGGCCAGCGACACGGCGTCGTTGAAGGACTGGAAGCCGCCATCGTAACGACCGGTTTCCGCCAGTTCGAAAAGGCGGCGCTCGGTATCTTCGATCTGGGACTGCGGCGGCATGTCGAGCGGCGCGTCATAGGCGATGTTGACGACATCTTCGCCGATCTGGATCAGGGCTCGGCGCAGCGCCAGATCATAGATCGCGCGGCCATAGTCTTCAGCGTTGATGATGGAAACGGCATCCGAGGCAAGGCGCGCAAGGTATTGCGCCACCGTCAGGTCGCCGATTTTGCCATCGGCGGGCAGGAAGGTCTTGATCGTCACGGGGTTGGCGGTCTTGCCCATGCGGATGATATCGCCGGCAACCTCGAAAATCTTGCGGTGAAGCGGCTCGTAGAGATGTACAGGCTTCAGGAAGTCCGAAACGCGATAGTAGGCATCGTTGTTGACGAGGATGGCGCCCAGCAGCGCCTGTTCCGCTTCGATGTTGTTCGGCGCTTCGCGGTAGAGCGGTTCAGCAGCCGGGGCGGGGGTGATTTTTCTCACAGCGTCGTTCATGGTTTTCTGTGATCTCCCTTGAGGCTCGTTCCAAGCCTTCGTTTCTCGCAAGCCTGCCGGTTTGAAGCTGGAGGCAGCGGCAGTCAAGGACAATGCAGCAACAGTAACAGACAGGCTTGCCGGAACGGTGGCAGGTGGCCTCACAAATTGTGTTGTTAACAGTAATCCACAGGCTGATTCGTGAGCGCCATAGGCGGTTCTGCGAATCGGTTCTGGTTCGCCATGAGTTTACGTCATGGCTGCCATCCAGACAAAGCATCTTGCAATTAAGCGCATTCGAAAATAAATAGGCATGAAATAGATAGTGTGCTAATTATAAGGTGTAGATACTTTGTCGCGGGCGACTGAAAAAGAGCAGCTTTTCGATGAGATGGCGGCGTTCAACCGCAAGCTCAGATCCTTCTTCGATGCCAGAGTGGCGGAGCAGGGGCTGACACTGGCGCGCGCCCGGGCACTTTTCGCGCTCTCGCGTCGCGGCCCGCTGACGCAAAAGGAGCTTGCCGAAGAGCTGGAAATCGAGACGCCGACGCTGGTGCGCGTGCTGGATGCGATGGAGAAACAAAACCTCATCGAACGGCGTTCTGACGAGATCGACCGGCGTGCAAAGCGCATTCACATGACGCCAGATGGTTTAACGACATTCGAGGACGTGCATATGCAGGCAAAATCCATGCGGGCCGACATCGCTGCCGATATTTCGACGGATGATATCAGCGCCGCATTGGACGTGGTTCGCCGCCTGTCTGCAAATCTGCAAAACCTTGCTGGCGAAAAGGTGCCGTCGTGAGCAACGCCATCGCAGACATCCATGATGAGCCAGGCGACGTGGTTGAAAAGGTGCCGGAAACACCTGCTACACCCGCGCCTCCACCCGAAAAATCATTTTCCGCAAAGCTGCTCTATATCTTCGCTGGACTCTGCTTCTTCGTGACCCAGGGCATGGGCATGCACATTGTCATGGCCAACATCTACCAGCTCCAGGGTGAGTTTTCGGCGACGGTGGCGGAAGTCGCGTGGCTGTCGGCGGCCTATATGGCGCCTTACGCAACCTTTTCCATCGCTCTGTTCAAGATCCGCCAGCAATATGGCCTGCGGCCCTTTGCGGAAATCAGCATCATCTGTTTCGTGCTGGCATCGTGCCTAAACCTGTTCGTAACCGATCTGCACTCGGCCATCGTTGTGCGCTTCGTCAGCGGCATGGCGGCGGCACCGCTGTCTTCGCTCGGGTTTCTTTATATTCTCGAAGCTTTTCCCGTGCAGCGCAAGCTGACGCTGGGCCTCAGCATCGCGCTGACCGGCACGCTTCTGTCATCGCCGTTGGCCCGCATTCTGTCGCCGGATTTGCTGCAAATTGATGGCTGGCAGGCGCTTTACTCGATGGAGGTCGGGCTGTCGCTCGCCGTTCTGCCCATCATCTATCTGTTGCCGCTAACGCCGCCGCCACGGGCGAAGGTCATCGAGCGCATCGATATCTTGAGCTACCTGCTGTTTGCAGGCGGCCTCGGATGTCTGGCGGTGTTTCTGACGCTGGGGCGTTTTTACTGGTGGTTCGAAACTTGGTGGCTCGGCGTGCTGCTGGCCTGCTCGGTGGCGTTGCTGACGATCATGACCATCATCGAACTTCCCCGGAAAAATCCGATGCTCGATTTGCGTTGGATTTTCTCAAAGACCAATCTGCACCTCATCGCCATTTTGCTGATCTACCGCGCAGTTTCTTCGGAGCAGTCCTCGACCGCTGTCGGCCTGTACCAGCAACTTGGCATTTTGAATGAACAGACGATGGGGCTTTACGCGCTGATCATTCTGGCGACCGTGTTGGGTGGTGCACTGTGTGCTGTGCTGATGCTGACGAAATATGTCGATACCGCGCATGTCATCGCTTTGACGCTGATTGCGCTGGGTGCATACATGGACAGCACGTCGACCAATCTGGTGCGCCCGGAGCAGATGTATTTGAGCCAGGCGATGATTGCGTTTGGCGCGGCCATGTTCCTGCCTCCCGTGATGGCAAAGGGCTTTGGGGCAGCGCTGGCCAAGGGGCCGCCTTACCTCGTCAACTTCATCACCATCTTTCTGTTCACGCAGATCACAGGCTCCATGCTGACGACAGGCATTCTCGGTTCCTTCGTGACGCTGCGGGAGAAATTCCACTCGAATATTCTGGTGGAAAGCATTCTGTTGCAGAACCCGCAGGTGGCGCAGCGAGTCAGCCAACTGTCGGCTGGTTACAGCCACGTCATTACCGACACCGCACTGTTGAAGGCCGAGGGACTGTCACTGCTCGGCGCGCAGGTCACGCGCGAAGCCTATATTTTGGCGTATAACGACACGTTCCTGCTGATTTCGGTCTGCGCCGCTGCTGCTCTTGTCATGCTTTTGCTTCATCTTGCATGGTTACGTCTCAAGTCTGCGCTGAAAGGCGAAGACGAGACCGTGGCTGCGCCTCAATCCTGATTGTCCAGAGATATAAAAATGCTGAAAAAAACATTCACGCCTCTTACTCTCATCGTTCTCCTGGGCGGCGTCGCCGGTGTGGCGCTGGTCCTTTACGCATGGCGCCTGCCGCCCTTTTCCAGCTCGGTGGAGATGACCGATAATGCCTATGTTCGCGGTTACGTCACGACCATGAGCCCGCAGGTCAGCGGCTATGTCGTGGATGTGCCGGTCAAGGATTATCAGGAGGTCAAGCAGGGCGATCTGCTGGCGAAAATAGATGACCGCATCTTCCGCCAGAAACTGGCACAGGCGCAGGCATCTCTGGACAGCCAAAAAGCAGCCTTCGACAATTCGCGTCAGCAGGAAATCGCCGCCAAGGCCAACATCGCCTCGGGCGAGGCGGCTGTGGATGGCGCGCAGGCATCGCTGAAACAGGCGCAGCTTGCTGCCGACCGTCAGGATAGCCTTGTACGCAGCGGCGCAGGAACCTCCAGCGTGCAGGAGGAGGCGCAGGCCAATCTTGATAAGGCCCGCGCCGGTCTGTCTCAATCAAAGGCCGCTCTTGAAGTGTCGCGGCAGGATTTGCAAACCATCATCATCAACCGTGGCTCTCTACAGGCGGCGGTTGCCAATGCGGAAGCAGCCGTCGAACTGGCCAAGATCGATCTGCAAAACACCGAAATTCATGCGCCGAAAGACGGCAAGCTAGGCGAAGTCGGCGTCCGCGTCGGCCAGTATGTTGCAGCCGGAACGCAGTTGATGGCCGTCGTGCCGCATGACATTTGGGTCGTTGCTAACTTCAAGGAAACACAGCTCGCTGGAATGGAAGCAGGACAGGTGGTTTCGATCTCGGTGGATGCCCTGCATCGCAGGAAGCTGACCGGCAAGGTGGAGCGCTTTGCGCCCGCTGCCGGTTCGGAATTCGCCGTCATCAAGCCGGATAATGCGACGGGTAATTTCGTGAAGATCGCCCAGCGTCTTGGCGTGCGGATATCGATTGATCCGGACCAGCCACTGGCGGCCGAGCTTTCTCCTGGTATGTCGGTGGTGGTGCGGGTTGATAAGGGTGTAGCGGTGAGGTGATTTTCGAGTTGGGAGAGCGCGGCTGGAATCTCGGCGATAGCAGTCCTCATCCTGATGTGCCCCGCAGGGGCCTCGAAGGACGAGGACTGCGGAAGGAGGGCGTCAACCAACGGATGCTTCGAGGCTTTGCCCTCCGGCCAAAGCACCTCAGCATGAGGGTGGAGCAAGCGGCTCTCTCGGTCACTTTTCTAAAAGATGGCTCTTGCCGTATCTCTCAAACTCACAAACAAAAACCCCAGGTGTCGCCACCCGGGGTTTTGTCTTTCGACCGTCAGGCTTGAGACGATTACTCGTCGTCGCCTTCGTCGTCACGGTCTGCGTCTGGATCGAAGAAGTCTTCTGGACGAAGAGCGTCTTCGTCAACGCCGTAGATGGCGTCGGCAGATGTGAGGCTTTCGCCCTTTGCCTGACGCTCGGCTTCTTCAGCAGAACGGGCAACGTTCAGTTCGACCTGAAGCTCGACTTCGGCATGCAGGTGAAGCGTAACATTGTGCAGACCGATGGTCTTGATCGGTGTGTTGAGTTCGACCTGGTTGCGGCCGATGTTGAAGCCTTCGGCGCCGAGGATTTCGACAACGTCACGGGCTGCAACAGAACCGTAGAGCTGGCCGGTTTCGCCAGCGGAACGAACAACGATGAAGCTCTTGCCAGCCAGTGCGTCGGCAACCGTCTGTGCTTCGGACTTGCGCTCGAGGTTCCGAGCTTCGAGCGTTGCACGCTCGGATTCGAAACGGGTCTTGTTGGCTGCGTTGGCGCGAAGAGCCTTGCCCTGCGGCAGCAGGAAGTTACGTGCGTAACCGTCGCGAACCTTTACGGTTTCGCCCATCTGGCCAAGCTTGGCGATACGTTCGAGAAGAATGACTTCCATCTTCTTGATCCTTTCTAGTTTTTGGTTTCGTTATTGTTGTCGGTTTTCCGGGTGGGCGTGAGAGAGATCGTGCTGCGCACGTCGCTCAAACCCAACACGAGAATGATGAGCAGCGGAAAGACGAAGACCGCTGAAATGTAGCTGAGAACCAGAACCGGCCAGCGCCAGTCCTTGCCCTTGGATTTGTGGTGCAACGAGGCATAACCGGCCATCAGGAAGCCGGCGCCAAAAGTGCCGCAGACAACCGCGCCGATCATGGCGACAGTGCCACCGACGAAGGTAAGCACGATGCCGCCAAGAAAGATGAAGATCGCGTTGCGATGCATGCGCAGTGCGGCTGCAATGTCTTCACGGGGGCGAAGACCCTTGCCGAACGAGCGCACCATGCGGCTTGCGAAGTAATAGGCGGCAAACAGCATGATGACCCAGAGACCGCCCTGGATCATCGGTAGCATCAACACCAGCAAAGTTTTCGTCTGCGCCAGTGCCGCAGCATCCGGGGTAAACGCGGCTTCACGCGCCTGAACCGAGGTCATCATCACATCGACCAGCTGCGAAACGAGATCAGGGCCGTAGCCGATCATCGTGCCGAGAATGATGACGGAAAGAGTGATGAGACCGCACAGGTGCAAAACGATGCCGGACAGCGGGTACCATGCCAGGAGGTCTTCGGGGCCGCCGAGTTCGGAGGCGGGACGCGCCAGATTGGCAAGATGGGAAAGCCAGCCTGCCGGAACGAGCGTAAAAATCGAGATCGTCAGTGCAAAGACAGGAGAGACGGCAAGCGCACCGAGAAGGGCGGCAGACAGCACGGCAACAATGGCCGATGCGTTGCCCCAACCGAGACCGGCGACAAGCACAGGCATGGCGGATGCAGCGTAGAGTAGGAAAGACATGGACGACTGTGCGGTTGCGCCGAGCGTGAGAAACGCTGCGCATATGCCGGCAAGAATGCCGGAAATCAGCACTGTCTGGTTCAGTTTTGGCACGTCGCTGTCCTGCTGGAATTCTGTAGCAGTTAGAGGATGGCTCTTTAAGAACCCGATCCCCAACATGGGATTTCATTTCAAGATCGATCCACGCCCAACGCGGAAGGATGTCGTCATGGAGAAAACGAGGCCGCGCAAATGCGCAGCCTCGCCTTAGTCGATTAGGTCAGAACGTAAGGCAGCAGGCCGAGGAAACGAGCGCGCTTGATCGCCTGGGCGAGTTCGCGCTGCTTCTTCTGCGAAACAGCTGTAATACGGGAAGGAACGATCTTGCCACGCTCGGAAATGTAGCGCTGCAGAAGACGGACGTCCTTGTAGTCAATTCTCGGTGCATTCGCGCCGGAGAAAGGGCACGTCTTGCGACGGCGGTGGAAAGGACGGCGTGCCTGGGAAGAGGATGCGTCAGCCATAGTCAATTCTCCTTATGCACGGTCTTCGCGCGGACGGCGCGGACGGTCTTCACGGTCGCCGAAGCCACCTTCGCGAGGTGGACGAGGACCACGATCGAAGCCGCCTTCGCGCGGGCCACGGTCTGGACGGTCGCCATCGCGGCGAGGACGGTCGTCACGATCGCGCTTCTGCATCATTGCAGATGGGCCTTCTTCGTGCGCGTCAACGGCAATGGTCATGTAACGAAGAACGTCTTCGTTGATGCGCATCTGACGCTCGATTTCGTGGATGGCCGGTGCAGGAGCATCGATGTCCATGAGAGCGTAGTGAGCCTTGCGGTTCTTCTTGATGCGGTATGTCAGGGACTTGAGGCCCCAGTTTTCGACGCGTCCGACCTTACCGCCGTACGATTCGATAACGCCCTTGTACTGCTCGACAAGTGCGTCGACCTGCTGGGCAGTGATATCCTGCCGGGCAAGGAAGATGTGTTCGTAAAGAGCCATTTAAGCTTTGCCTTTCTTGCGTTTCATTCATCACCCGGCAACGGCGCTAAGCCTCAACGACTGCTCCTGTTTGGCAAAAGCCAAGGGCAAGAAAAGCGTTGTTCGAGACGGTCGAGAGCGGAGACACGGGAGGCCGGAAACCTTATGGTCCTGCTGTTTCGTCGCCGAAACCAGCCCTCCGTTCAGCCACCAGCCAATTGAACCGGGTGTTGTGAACAGCGCGCTTATACGGATTTCTGACCGTAATGCAAGCGCGCTGCCCGAAAAAGCACGGTTTGCTTGCTGTTAGATCGGCATTGGGTACTGACGGTGAATATTGGCGATACCCTTCAAGACCTCGTCCGAAAGTTTGACATCGGCCGCCGCAATATCTGTCTTCAGCTGCTCCATGGTGGTCGCACCGATAATGGAGGACGCCATGAAAGGACGCGTTAGCGTAAAGGCGATGGCGAGCTGGGCGGGATCGATACTGTGCTCATAGGCCAGTTCCAGATAGGCCTTGACTGGTGCTTCCTGCAAAGGATGCAAGCGTCCACCGATATCGCCGTTGATTGAGCCGCGTGATCCTTCGGGACGCGCGCCGTTCTGATACTTGCCGGTCAGAATGCCGCCAGCCAGCGGTGAGTAGGCCAGAAGCCCAACATCTTCGTGGTGCGAGACTTCGGCCAGATCCAGATCGAAGGGGCGGTACAGAAGATTGTACTCGTTCTGGATGGAGGCGACGCGCGGCAGACCCTTGGCCTCGGCAATCTCGATGAATTTCTGCGTGCCCCAGGCGCTTTCGTTGGACAGGCCGATGGCGCGGATTTTGCCCGCCTTGACGAGTTCGCCGAGCGTTTCCAGTTTTTCGGTGATTTCCGCGATCGTCTTTACCTTGTCTTGCGTCGAGGCATCGAAGGTCCAGGAGGCACGGAAGGCGTAGGCACCGCGGTTTGGCCAATGAATCTGGTAGAGATCGATATAATCCGTCTTGAGGCGCGCAAGGCTGGTATCGACAGCTTCGCGAATGCCGGCAGCATCGATATCGCGACCGCCCCTGATATAATCACGGCCAGAGCCTGCGACCTTGGTGGCAAGAATGATATCCTTGCGCTTGCCGGTTTTCTGAAACCACGTACCGATATGTTCTTCGGTACGGCCTTGCGTCTCAGCCGATACCGGCGTCGTGGGATAGAGTTCTGCGGTGTCGAAGAAATTCACGCCGTGCTCGACGGCATAATCCATCTGCTCGTGTGCTTCGGCTTCGGTGTTCTGTGTGCCCCATGTCATGGTGCCGAGGCAGATTTCGGACACGGACATATCCGTGCGGCCCAACCTGTTCTGTTTCATGGAAATATCCTGGTGCTGTGTCTGATCGCTTGGGAAGTGCGAGGGACACTAACCCGGAATCCGGAAGGCGCAAGAAAAAACATTCCTGAAATCTACAGCTTTCATTTCACGAATACCCTTTTGACGCCCAAGGGTAGTAATTCAGCTCTGACTATTGCAGAAACGGGGATGCTTTTCCCTTTTTGCGCGCAACCGACTTCAACATTGGGCATTGAGGGTTCGATGATCAAACCGACGCGGAGGACCGTGAATGAAAGACAACACAGCAAGTGCGCCACAGGGAATTCCTGATGACAAGGCGGTACCACCGGCAACTGGGCGATGGAAACTGATCGGTCCCGGCATTGTAGCGGCTGCCACGGGCGTAGGGGCTGGCGACCTCGTCGCCACATTGATCGCCGGTTCCCGATTCGGTTATGCGCTTCTGTGGGCTGCCGTTCTTGGCTGCATCGTGAAGATTGCTTTGGCTGAGGGCTCTGCACGCTACCATCTGGCGACTGGATCGACCATGCTGGAAGGCTGGCGGTCCCTTGGCAAATGGACGAGCTGGTATTTCGGCATCTACATCATGGTCTGGGGCTTCGTGTACGGCGCGACGGCGATGAGCGCTACGGCACTACCACTGGCCGTGTTTTTTCCCTCCGTGCCACTTTGGATTTGGGCCGTGCTGACGGGACTTTCCTGCGCGGCCTTTGTCGCTTTCAATCGCTACGATGCGTTCGAAACGGTGATGAAGATCTTCATCGGCATCATGTTCGTCATCGTTATCGGCATTGCCATCATGGTCTCGCCGAATGTCGGAGAGGCTGTCGTGGGGCTGATACCCTCCGTGCCAGAGGGATCGGCTATCTACACGCTGGGTCTGATCGGCGGCGTGGGCGGCACCATCACCATGGCATCCTATGGTTATTGGGTGAATGCGAAGGGCTGGCGTACCCCTGCGTGGATGGGTGTGATGCGGCTGGATAACCGCGTGGCCTATATCGTCACGGGCATGTTCGTCGTCGCCATGCTCATCATCGGTGCGGAACTGCTCTACGCATCGCAGATTGCGCTTTCCACCGGTGATCGTGGCCTTCTCGATCTCGACAGGGTGCTGGAGGAACGTTTCGGCAGTACCATGTCCACCCTGTTTCTGATCGGCTTCTTTGCCACGGCGATTTCGTCGGTGCTGGGCGTCTGGCAGGGCGTGTCCATGTTGTTTGCAGATTTCGTCCGCGGCATCAAAGGTGAAACCGGCTCTCGCGAAGGGCTGGAGAAGACACCCGCCTTCCGTTTCTACCTCTTCTGGCTGACAATACCGCCCATGGCATTGCTGTTCCTGGGCCGTCCTTTCCTGCTCGTTATCATCTATGGTGCGCTCGGAGCCTTCTTCATGCCATTCTTGGCCTTGACGCTGATCTGGTTGCTCAATTCGAAGCGAGTGCCGAAAGAGTGGCGCAGCGGCTGGCTGTCGAATGGTCTTTTGGGCATTTCGGCGCTGCTGTTCATCGTTTTGTGCATCACCGAGGTTATCGGCCTGTTTACCCGATAAGCCGTGAAACACCGTCGTGAGACGTGGACACATTCCGCCTCCGCCCCTCAAAGCCTTGACTCTGCTGGGCGGAGTGTGAATGGAAGTTCCGATACAGAAGAGAAGGGATGGATCCCATGGCTATTGCATTCACATTTCCAGGTCAGGGCAGCCAGGCCGTCGGCATGGGCAAGGAACTTGCCGAGAATTTCGCAGAGGCGCGCGCCGTCTTTGAAGAGGTCGATGAGGCGCTTGCCCAGAAGCTTTCGCACATTATGTGGGACGGACCGGAAGAGACACTGACGCTGACGGCAAATGCCCAGCCAGCGCTAATGGCCGTTTCCGTTGCCGTCATGCGGGTGTTGGAAGCGCGCGGGCTGAAGCTGGCGGACAAGGTGTCCTATGTCGCTGGCCATTCGCTTGGCGAATATTCGGCACTGTGCGCTGCCGGAACATTTTCGCTGTCGGATACGGCGCGTCTTCTGCGCATTCGCGGCAATGCCATGCAGGCTGCCGTGCCTGCGGGTGAGGGCGCCATGGCTGCCATCATCGGTCTGGAACACAGCGACGTTGCTGCCATCTGTGAAGAAGCGTCGCAGGGAAGCGTCTGCCAGATCGCCAATGACAATGGTGGTGGGCAGTTGGTCATCTCCGGTGGCAAGCCAGCCGTCGAGAAGGCCGCACGTCTGGCGACGGAAAAGGGAGCCAAGCGCGCACTGATGCTGTCGGTATCGGCACCTTTCCACTCTGCGCTGATGGCGCCGGCTGCAGATGCCATGCGCGAGGCATTGGCGGGCGTGCAGAAGAACAGCCCCGTCGTGCCCCTTGTTGCCAATGTTCTTGCGGCTCCGGTATCGGATGCCGATGAAATCGCCAGGCTTCTGGTAGAACAGGTCACGGGTCAGGTTCGCTGGCGCGAAACCGTCGAATGGTTTGCCGCAAACGATGTGACGACACTTTACGAAATCGGTTCCGGCAAGGTTCTGACGGGCCTTGCTCGCCGCATCGACAAGACGGTGAACGGCATTGCGGTCAACACGCCTGCCGATATCGATGCCGTGCTTGAAACCCTTATCGGCTGAGCCCAAGAGATATAGCAAAGGATGAACACCATGTTTGATCTGACTGGCCGCAAGGCTCTCGTTACCGGTGCCACTGGCGGCATTGGCGAAGAAATTGCCCGCACGCTGCATGCCCAAGGCGCCATCGTCGGCCTACACGGCACCCGCGTCGAAAAGCTGGAGGCACTGGCCACCGAACTTGGCGATCGCGTCAAGATTTTCCCGGCCAACCTGTCCGACCGCGCAGACGTCAAGGCGCTGGGCGAAAAGGCCGAGGCTGAGTTGGGTGGCGTCGATATTCTCGTCAACAATGCTGGCATCACCAAGGATGGCCTGTTCGTTCGCATGAGCGACGAGGACTGGGACAATGTGATCGAGGTGAACCTCACCTCCACCTTCCGCCTGACGCGCGAACTGACGCACCCGATGATGCGTCGCCGTTTTGGCCGCATCATCAACATCACGTCCATCGTCGGCGTAACCGGCAATCCGGGCCAGGCGAATTACTGCGCATCCAAGGCCGGCATGATCGGTTTTTCCAAGTCGCTGGCGCAGGAAATCGCCACCCGCAACGTGACCGTCAACTGTGTGGCGCCTGGCTTTATCGAAAGCGCGATGACCGGTAAGCTGAACGACAAGCAGAAAGATGCGATCATGGGTGCCATTCCCATGAAGCGTATGGGCACCGCCAGCGAAATCGCATCGGCCGTTCTTTATCTCGCATCCAACGAAGCGGGCTATATGACAGGCCAGACCTTGCATGTTAATGGCGGTATGGCCATGATTTAATATGCGTCCCGCGTGACGCGGGGCGGGAAAAATGCCTGTAGAGCAAGATGCTTAGCACTATTTTAAGGCTTTTTTCCCGCAGAAAACCGTGTTAAGCGGGCGAAGACTGTGAACAGTCGTCCCGGAAACAAAGGGACCGTTGCGATTTCTGAGCGCGATGGTTAGCTTGAGACGGGTTGAACGGGTTTGCCCAGGGCGTTTGCTTTAAACGGCGCTTGGGGGTTTTAACAGGGCAGGGTGTCTGACAAGACATTCCTTTCAAAATAAAGGTCGAGGAAACCGACATGAGCGATATCGCAGAACGCGTAAAGAAAATTGTAGTTGATCATCTTGGCGTTGACGCCGAAAAAGTCGTTGAGGGCGCTAGCTTTATCGACGATCTGGGCGCTGACTCGCTCGACACCGTTGAACTGGTTATGGCGTTCGAAGAAGAATTCGGCGTTGAAATTCCGGACGACGCAGCTGACTCGATCCTGACTGTGGGCGATGCTGTTAAGTTCATCGAAAAGGCTCAGGCTTAATCGCTTGAACTGATGAGGGAAGGCTTCTGCCTTCCCGACATGGCCCGGCTTGTCCGGGCCAATATTTTATTTTGCAGCACTCGACATCGCGCGGGGGCTGCAAGATGCATAGAGCGACATGCTTCCACCACACGCGAAGAGTTGCTTTAATATGTTTAATCTACGCATCCCGCTTTTCGAAATCGCTTCCGATTTTCAGGCCGATGCGCTGGCGATGATTGGGATTAGGGCGGAGCATTGGCGATGAGACGTGTCGTTATCACCGGTACCGGCATGGTATCTCCTCTTGGATGCGGAACGGAAGTCACCTGGGAACGGCTTTTGGCCGGACACAATGGTGCTCGTCTCGTCACCGAGTTCGAGGTTGAAGATCTTCCTGCGAAAATCGCCTGCCGCATTCCCGTCGGTGATGGTTCCAACGGAACCTTCAATGCCGATGACTGGATGGAGCCCAAGGAACAGCGCAAGGTCGATCCCTTTATCGTCTACGGCATGGCCGCGGCCGAAATGGCTTTGAACGATGCTGGCTGGCATCCGATGACCGGCACCGACGAAGACCAGATCATGACCGGCGTGCTGATCGGCTCCGGCATCGGTGGTCTCGAGGGCATCGTCGAGGCCGGCTACACATTGCGCGACAAGGGCCCACGCCGCATCTCACCATTTTTCATTCCAGGCCGTCTGATCAACCTCATTTCCGGCCAGGTTTCCATCCGCCACAAGCTGCGCGGACCCAACCACTCCGTGGTGACCGCATGTTCCACTGGCGCGCACGCCATTGGCGACGCAGCGCGTCTGATCATGCTCGGCGATGCTGACGTGATGGTAGCCGGCGGTGCCGAATCGCCGGTTTGCCGAATTTCGCTCGCCGGTTTTGCCGCCTGCAAGGCGCTTTCCACCCAGCACAATGACGACCCGCAAAAGGCCTCGCGTCCCTACGACCGCGATCGCGATGGTTTCGTGATGGGCGAAGGTGCCGGTATCGTCGTTCTGGAAGAGCTGGAACACGCCAAGGCACGGGGCGCAAAGATTTACGCCGAAGTCGTGGGCTACGGCCTGTCCGGCGACGCGTTCCACATCACCGCGCCATCCGAAGATGGTGAGGGCGCTTACCGCTGCATGGCCATGGCGCTGAAGCGCGCAGGTCTCACACCCGCCGATATCGATTACATCAATGCCCATGGAACATCCACCATGGCCGACACAATCGAACTGGGTGCAGTCGAGCGTCTCGTCGGTGATGCCGCATCCACGATTTCCATGTCGTCCACCAAATCGGCCACAGGCCACCTGTTGGGTGCGGCCGGTGCCATCGAAGCGATTTTCGCCGTGCTTGCCATTCGCGACAACATCGTGCCGCCGACACTGAACCTCGACAATCCCGATGTCGAAACGGCGATCGATTTGGTGCCGCATACGGCCCGCAAACGTCAGGTTGACGTCGCTCTGTCGAATTCCTTCGGCTTTGGCGGCACCAATGCTTCGCTGGTGTTGCGTCGTTTCGAAGGCTGAGTTGAACGGCTCTTGCCGTTTGGTCCAGAATCGCAGAAAACCCTCTCATTTCCCGGTGTAACAGCCGGGATATTCGTCTACGTTGCCTGTCCGGGCAGCTTTCGAGAGCGGAAACATCGATATCTTTGTAAACGAAGATGTGTAGGGCGTTTCCCTGTCTACCGAGTGCAGAATGGCCTGCCGAACCTGTTTTTGCCGCATTGCCTGCTCAATAAGCCGCTGTAATGCCGAACTGAAAAGGACCGCCGGTGAGCGATACGAGAGAGAACAATCAGGCCCCTCAAGGACGTGAAGGCTCCACTGAGAGCAAGGGCGGCCCGATCATTCCGAAATCTCCGACAGAGGCTCTGAGACCCGAGAGGGTTCCGTCTCCACCCAAGCGTTCCCGTAAGGCCCATAGCCAGCTGGTAATCTTCCTCAACTTCCTGATGACGTTGATCGTCGCCGTCTGCATTATCGGCGTTGCTGCCTTCTACTACATGCTCAATTCGTTTCATGAGGCGGGGCCGCTTGAAACCAACACCACGATCACCGTTCGCAACGGTGCTGGGCTTGCAGAAATCGCCAGCAATCTGGAAAGAAGTGGCGCGATCTCGAACGCCCGTATCTTCCGTCTGATGGCCGATAAATATCTGGCCGGTGGGCAGACGCCAAAGCCCGGCGAATATGAAATCAAGGCCCGCACCTCCATGAAGGATATTTTGGGCCTGCTGGAATCCGGCAAGTCCATTCTCTACACGGTGACGATGCCGGAGGGGCTGACGGTCAAGCAGATGTTTGCCCGCCTCGCCACCGATCCCGTGCTGGAGGGCGATCTTCCTGCCCAGCTGCCGCCGGAAGGCTCCCTGCGGCCTGACACATATCCCTTTACACGCGGTACCAAGCGCGAAGAGGTCGTCAACCAGATGCGCGCCGCCCAGTCACGTCTGGTTGAGGCTACCTGGGAGCGTCGTGACCCGGACTTGCCGCTCAAGACCATCGAAGAATTCGTTACATTGGCGTCGATCGTGGAGAAGGAAACCGGCAAGGACGACGAGCGCGGTCATGTTGCGTCCGTATTCTACAATCGCATGAAAAAGAACATGCGCCTGCAATCGGACCCGACGATCATCTACGGATTGTTCGGCGGCGAGGGTAAGCCGTCCGACCGGCCGATCTACCAGTCTGATTTGCAGAAAGAGACGCCGTTTAACACCTACATCATTCGCGGCTTGCCACCACACCCGATTGCCAATCCGGGCCGGGCGGCACTGGAAGCGACGGCCAATCCATGGCGCACCAACGACCTGTATTTCGTCGCAGACGGCACTGGCGGTCATACCTTTGCCAAGACGCTGGATGAGCACAACAACAATGTTCGCCGCTGGCGCAAGATCGAAGCTGAAAAGGCTGCCGCGGGCGGTACACCCGAAGGTGTGGTGGACGGTCAGCCTTCAGGTTCGCAGGCCGAACAGCCTTCCGGTAACAATTGACGTCATATACCACTGCTGCCCCAAAAGGCGGCAGTGGTCGTTTGGGGACATGCTTGATGACATTGCAATCCATGACAGGCTTTGCGCGCAGCGAAGGTTCGTGCGGTCGCTACCGGTGGGCGTGGGAGCTTCGCTCCGTTAACGGCAAGGGACTGGATTTGCGTCTACGCCTGCCGACAGGCATGGAAATGCTCGAAACAGAATTAAGGGACATCGCGTCGAAAAGCTTGTCACGCGGCAATATTCAGGCAGGCCTCAGCCTGTCCGCCACAGAGGCGAAGCAGGAAGCCGTGATCAACCGCGATGCTCTGGACGCCGTTCTGGCACTGAAGTGCGATCTCGGCGCCGTGGTCAGCGATGCACCCTTGAGCCTAGACACATTGCTGTCTATTCGCGGACTGGTCGAGTTCAAAGAGCCGGAGGAAAGTTCGGAGGCGCAGGACGCACGCAACCGGGATATTATCGATGGTTTCAGTGTGGCCATAGCAGCCCTTGCTACCATGCGCGAGCGCGAGGGTGCATCGCTTTTTGCCATTCTGTCCGGCCATATTGATAAAATCGAGCAGCTGACCAAAGTCATCGAGGCCGACCCGTCTCGCCAACCCGAGCAAATTCGTGCGCGCCTCGCCGCACAGATCGCGCTGATTGGTGATGGCAATGGTTTGGATCGCGACCGCTTGCATGCGGAGGCAGTGCTGCTCGCCACCAAGGCCGATTTGCGTGAAGAGATCGACCGATTGATCGGCCACGTGGCTGCGGCGCGGGAGCTTTTGGCCAGCGGTGTGCCGGTTGGGCGCAAGCTCGACTTTCTTGCACAGGAATTTAACCGGGAGTCGAATACAATCTGTTCCAAATCCAATGCCAGTGCTGTAACCGCTGCTGGTATCGAATTGAAAGTCGTGATCGATCAATTCCGCGAACAGGTCCAAAATCTGGAGTAGACCCCATGGCGTCCGCCAGCATTCCTCCCGTCCATATCGCCCGTAGAGGCTTGATGCTGGTTATCTCTTCGCCATCGGGTGCAGGCAAATCCACCATTGCCCGCAATCTGCTGGAAAAGGACAAGAATATCAGCCTGTCCGTCAGCGTCACCACTCGCGCGCGGCGTCAGAGCGAAATCGACGGCATTCACTATCACTTCATCTCCAAGCGCGATTTCGAGCGCATGCGCGAGGGTGAAGAGTTGCTGGAATGGGCAGAGGTTCATGGCAACTACTACGGGACGCCACGCGAACCCGTCGAAGCTGCCATGGCTGAGGGCAAGGACATGCTGTTCGACATCGATTGGCAGGGCGCCGAACAACTTCAGGACAAGATGAAGGCCGATGTCGTCTCCATCTTCATCCTGCCACCCACCATGACCGAACTGCAATCACGCTTGCACCGCCGCGCCGAAGATACCGAGGAGGTCATCCAGACCCGCCTCGCCAATTCCCGCTCGGAGATCGAACACTGGCGCGACTACGATTACGTCATTCTCAATGATGATCTTCAGGCCGCATTCGAAGCCATCGAAGCCATCGTCAAAGCCGAACGCGTCCGCCGCGACCGCCGTCATGGCATGTTCGACTTCGTGCGTGCGTTGTTGGAAGAGGTGCCAGCATTGCCGGTGCGGTGAGGGCGGTTCAACTGGTTATTTGAAGCACTCCGGTAGATCGACCTTAATCGCAAGCGGAAGGAAGTGCTTCAAGTTTTCCGTCACGACCGTTAAATCATACGCCTTTGCCGTAGCAGCAATGATCAGGTCGCTGACGCCAGGGTTGTGTCCCGCGCTGGTGGCCGCATCGGCCAGGGCTCCAACAATACGAGCGACGACGATGTCCATGGGCAATATTTGTTCGTAAAAATTTTCGGTGATTGCGGCCAGCCACCTATTCAATCTGTCTGCTCGCTCAATTCCACCCCGACGGTAAAGGCTACGCGCTCCCTTCTCGATTTCCGCTATTGTCATCGCTGAAAGGTAGAGGCTTCCGTTTTCACCTTTTTCGTGAAACCAGGCGCGGACCTCTTCAGAAGGCGTTATCTTGTCCGGGGCAAATTTCGAAATGATGTTTGTGTCGAGCAGGAAACCATTACTCAAAATCGGTTTCTCTCATTTCCGACGGATGACGACTTACGTTCGCTCCGCCTGGATAACTCAGTAAAAGATCACCAAAATTAGGGCGGCTCTTGTTGAGTATACGTTTGGCAGCATCTGCCGCTTCGACGGATACCAGTACCGCCGCGGGTTTGCCATGACGGGTTATGGTAACGAATTCTCCACTGGCAGCCTCGTCAACAAGGCCAGCAAAACCAGCCTTGGCTTCTGCAACGCTGACACTTGACATGAGTGACTCCAAATTGACTATATATGGTCAAAATAGTCGCGTGGCCGCTGAAAATCAACCGTTGCGTAGGGTGCCTATCTACAGGCTGTTCGCCAACCGCACGAATTCCTCGACAGACAAGGTCTCGGCCCGTCGCGTTGGATCAATACCAGCCTTTTCCAAAAGCGCTTCACCACCGATGGATTTCACGCTCTGGCGCAGCATTTTGCGGCGTTGGCCGAAGGCGGCTTCGGTGACCTTTTCGAGATTGGCCACATCGCAGGGCAGGGGCTTGTCTCTCGGCAGCAGGTGGACAACGGTCGATGTTACCTTTGGCGGTGGGCTGAAGGCCTGTGGCGGGACGTCGAAAGCCATTTCCGGCACGGTGCGCCAACCGGCGAGAACACCGAGGCGACCGTAGTGATTGTCGCCTTGTTCAGCCACGATGCGCTGCCCGACTTCCCTTTGGAACATCAGCGTCAGCGATAGCCAGAAGGGCGGCCACTCTTTCGGCAGCAGCCAGTTGATCAGCAACTGCGTTCCGACATTGTAAGGAAGGTTTGCGATGATGCGGACCGGTTCGCCCTTGGGAACCATGGTCTCGAAGTCCGTCTTCAGCGCATCGCCTTCGATGACATCGAGACGCCCTGGATAATGATCGGCGATTTCGGCCAGAGCAGGGAGGCAGCGGCTATCGCGCTCCACGGCTATGACCTTTTTCGCACCCAAGGAGAGGATGGCACGCGTCAAGCCACCGGGGCCGGGGCCAACTTCGAAAACAGTCACGCCATCGAGTGGACCTGCCGTGCGCGCGATTTTTTGCGTAAGGTTGAGGTCGAGCAGAAAGTTCTGCCCAAGCGATTTCTTGGCATCAAGACCGTGGCGCTGAATAACGTCACGCAGCGGCGGTAGACCGTCAATGGCTGCCATTATGCGCTTACCTGACGCGCAGCGATGTCAGCCGCCATCTTCAGGGCTGCGACGAGGCTTGATTCGTTGGCGATGCCCTGTCCCGCAATCCCGAAGGCCGTCCCGTGATCCGGCGACGTGCGAATGAAGGGCAGGCCCAGCGTGACATTGACCGAGTCGTCGAAGCCAAGCGCCTTGGCAGGGATCAAAGCCTGATCATGATACATGCAGATAGCCACGTCATAGCGCTTGCGTGCGCCATCATGGAACATGGTGTCGGCAGGCAGAGGGCCGAATGCATCAATACCCTCTTTTCGAAGCTGGATGGTGGCAGGATGGATGACGGCGCGATCTTCAAGGCCAATGGTGCCATCTTCGCCCGCATGCGGGTTCAAACCCGCAACTGCGAGACGAGGGGCTTCCAGCCCGAATTTATCTCTCAAATCAGTAGCCACGATACGGCATGTTTCAATAATCAACTCTTCGGTCAGCGCGGCTGCCACGTCGTTAAGCGGAATATGAATCGTCACCGGCACGACGCGAAGCTTTGGACCCGCGATCATCATGACAGGTTTTACCGTTTGTCCCGTCAGTTTAAGCGCGAGTTCCGCCAGGAATTCGGTGTGTCCGGGAAAACCAAAACCAGCCTCGTACAGCACTGACTTGGCAATGGGGTTGGTCACAACAGCGGCTGCGCGCTTTTCGACCGTGAGAGCAACGGCCGTTTCGATGGACTTGATGGTGGCGAGCGCCGTCCCGACATGCGGCTGGCCGATCTGCACCTCAAAACCAACGGGAATGGGAAGCACCGGAAGCGCGGTTGAAAATACCGACAACGCCTGCTCAGGCTCGCAGGCCTGAACCGTGATATCATGACCGAGCAAATGCGCACGCGCAGAAATGACGTCCGGGTCGCCGATCAACATGAAGGGTGGCAAGCCGAGTTCATGGCGTTTTGCCCAGGCACCGACCGTAATGTCGGGGCCGATTCCGGCAGGGTCGCCCTGGGTGAGCGCGATGGGCAAGTCAGGCAATGTCACAACTTCGGCTTTCACAATCAGGTGCTGGTGATCTGGGCTTTCTTACGCAGTTCTTCCAGATACTTCTTTTCGTTGGGGTTTTCACCCTTTTCGGCCTTCGTCAGGTCTTCAGCACGGAAAACCACCTCAGCGGCATAGTCGTCCGACACCTGTTGCTTTTTGCAGACAGCCAGGTACTCCACGCCTTTTTCCGTGACACGCGTTCCGGTGGTCCCGCCTTCAGGTGTTTTCTGGACGAGCTCTTTCCAGTCGGCGGGCAGTTCCGGCTCAAGCATGCGGCCGAGATCCTTGATCGCAACGTCGAGCATGGTCGCCGCGAAGGTCTTTGCCTGCTCGCAGCCGGGGTAACGCTTGCGTGACGCTTCCGCTTCGGACTTGCGCTTGCCGGTAATGGATTTGCGCTTCGCTTCCGGAATGACGAAAATAACCTGCTGCAGGAAATATTCTGTCGTGACGGGTTTTTGACCGCGCTCTTTCAGCCGGGTCACAAAATCCTGTGTCGACATCTTGTTGCGCCCGCCATAGCGCGCGTTGACGAGGCGTGGCCAGCTCATCTGCACGGCGATGAAGGATTTGAAGTGTTCAGCGCCAACGCCTGCCTGCGCCAGAACCTTGGTCAACTGATCGGTAGTCATCTTGTTCGTAGACGCGAAACGGGCAAAGGACGCATCGACATCCGATGTGCTGACGGACATTTTGACGCGCGCAATCTCTTCGCGCTTCAACGCCTCGTCGATGAGCTGCTCACGTGCCTTTTGTGGCAGATTACCGGATTGGCGCTGCAACTTTAAAAATGCCGTGCGGCGCGCGATATCGTCACTGGTGATCGGCGTCTTGTTGACGACGACCCTCACGGCGCTTTCCGCAAAGGCCTGATGCGCCGGCAGCGCGATAACCATGGGAACCGCGAAAATCGCAAAGGCGAATGCTACGCTGCGCAACGCCGTCTTTCCGAATTTCATCCTGTTCTCTCCCTGTCGATATGTCGGTGAGCAACGCTACGACCGTGTTTTTTGAATATCTGGGTTATCGGATGAAGCGGATACCACCGCCCGTCAACCGACAAACTGTATTTTGTTGCAGTTTTACCGTAAACGCGGACATCTATATCATTGGAATGATTGGAACGGCAATCGTCACAGCAAAGCGACACTGAAGATATGTTGCGGCAAAACGGTGGCGTGGTGTTGAAACCTGCGTTCACACTTGCGTAAAAACGAAAGCGGCGAAGTTTTCACTTCGCCGCGCGCAGACCTTAGTAATTGTTGGGCTTCCAGCCGATATCGGCGTCGTCCCAGTCGGTGCCGGCTGATCCGACGGTGATATCTCCGAGAGTTCTGAAGGCCAAGCGGGCGTTGATGGACCAGTCATTGGCCGACTCGCGAACCGTGTCGAGGTTACCCTTGTCCGAATAGCTGACCGTGAAGATCGTGCATTCGTCCTGATAGAGAACGCCGATGCGGCGTTCACTCGAAAATTTGTTGTTCAGATCGTAGTTGATGGCGCCAAACAGCGACCAGTTATCGTCCATGCGCAGCTTGCCTGAGGCCTGGACGATGTCGCGTTTTCTGTCATAGCCATAGTCAGGCTGCGCATCGACCTGCGTGTAGCTGACTTTGCCGGAAACGCGGTTGTCGGTGTAAGCGACGCCCGTTTCAGATCGGTTGACTTCCAGGCTGTCCTTGTCGAAGCGAAGGCTTGAGGATAGCGACAGGCCGATAGGCGCATCGATCGCGGCCATTGCAACATAGTCGGAACGATCCGTTTCCAGACCAGAGTCCGCACCCACATTCACCAGATCGTTCTGGGCAAACGGGTTTTGACCCGCCAGATGGAACGACTGACCGGCGATCGCGCGAATGCCATAACCATTGTCGAAGGTGCCGTTGTAGCGGAAGCCGATATTGGCGCGTGTGCCGCCTTCGATGCGGTCGAAGCCCGAAAACTTGTCGCGCTCGAAAAGGTTGGTCGCATCAAAAACGAATGCCTGGGAATCTTCGTTCGGAAGCTCACCGGCATATCCTTCATTCGGTCGAACGAAGATTTGCGCGATCGGCTCGATCACATGGTTGCTGTGAAGCGCGGTGAACAGAATTGGGTAACGGGCCTCAAGGCCAAACGTCGCCATTCCGCGCATGCTGGCATCATTGTTGATGGTACCGTCGTAATTCAGAGACGTACCAAAGCTGTTTGCGGACATATCCGTCCACAACGCGTCTCCGCGCGCAGCCAGAAGAGGAGTCAGCAGCAAACCGCTGTCGAAGGTAAAGGTACGCTTCCATTCCGCTTCCGTGGACAGGCGTGTGTAGCTGCCTTCAAGACCATTGTAGCGAATGGAATCGCCCAGATTGTAGGCGTCCTGCTTTTGCCGTGTCAGGCTCGTGAAGTTGGTCGTCAGCGAAAGCTCACCGCCATAAACGGGATCCGGCAGGAAATAACGGTAGTCTACGGCCGGGTGAACGATTGCCTGCTTGCGCTCTTCAGACTCCGAATCGTCGGTGTCCTGCACGTTGAAGTAATAGGCGTTCGCATCGAAGTGGTTACGCTCGCCAATGCCTGTCAGGTACAGCTTGTTGGTCTGAACGTCGCTGTTGTAGTCTTTCAAATCATAGGTGCGCGAGAAGTTGTTGTCTGTCTGAACCATGGCGTCCCAGCCGAAGGTCCAGCGCGGATTGATATTGAACTCGCCCTTGGAAGCGATCATCGCACGTGTATCGTTTTGTGAATCGCTTGTATTGGGGTCGAAGTCTTGCGGGTTCATCTGGTTGATCCCAGCCGCACGCAATGTGTGCGAACCGGACTCAAATTTCTGGCGCAGCTCACCCTCCAGCAGCAAACCCTGCGAGGTGTAATAGGTCGGCGTGATTGTCAGGTCCGACGTATCGGACAGCACCTGGAAGTAGGGAACGCCGACACCGAAGCCAAGATTGTCGGTCACGCTCATGCGAGGGAACAGGAACCCGGACTTACGCTTTACAGTATTGTCGGGGACCGTGATGAAGGGAAGGTAGGCAATGGATTTGCCGAACAACTCGAAACGAGCTTTCTCCAGGCGAATCGTATGCGTCTTGCCGTCCTGAATGACGCGCTCTGCTTTGACCTGCCACAACGGCGCCTTTTCAGGCCGCTCGGCGCAGGGAAGGCAGGCGGTGTAGACGCCGTTGTTCAAAATCATCACGTCTTGAGAAAGACGCTCCGCGCTTTCGCCGGCGATGCGGGTGTTGTCGGTCGTTTCCACGCGCAAGGCGTTGACGAAGCCCTGACCGAAGTCGTCGGTGACATCCAACTCGTCCGCATATATGCGATTGCCGCCCGGTTCGATCAATTCGATGTTGCCACGGGCAAGCACCCGACCGGTCGACTGATTGTATTCCACACGCTGCGCCACCATGCGATAGCCGGTGTAATGCAGGCGCACGCCGCCGGTCGCGATGACGCGTTCGGAATCTTTATTATAGGTAAGTTCGTTTGCTGTAAGCAGGAGTTTTGATTGGTCTTGAGGGTCGCCTACAATGACACCGTCTTCAGCAAAAACGCTGGAAGCGGTAGCCACATATGCGCACACAGCAGCACCAGTCAGAAGGGCTGTCGCAAGCCGTCTGATATTCCCGCGGTCAAATACCGCCACTAGCCGTCCTCCTGATGAAGCAGAATAGTTGCCCCCAATGCCAACGCCACGACGACTGGAACCCAGACCGCAACGAAGGGAGGAACAACACCGCTACTCCCGAATGCCCTTACGAGCACGGTTACTACATAAAGCACGAAGCCGGAAACGATTCCACCCAGAATCACGGAGCGAGACTGTGCGAAACGGCTGAACTTTAATGAAACAGTCGCGGCGATCAAGGTCATCGCCACGAGAAGAAAAGGCATGGACAACAGGAAGTGGTACTGTGTTTCCAGCGCCTTTGAAGAGATGCCGAAGGACTGCGCAACCTCGATCTTGTGAGAAAGATCAAAGAAAGCAACGGTTTCCGGCTGCGTCAGGCGTTCCTGAACGAATTCCTGTCTCAGATTGGTACTGATTCGAGCAGACGATTCCCGGGTTGGAACATGGCCCGGCCTGATCTCTGCAACGTTGTTAAGAAGCCAGTAACCATCTTCCAACTTAGCCGACTGTGCATCCTGCCGAAGGAGGATATTGCCGTCCTTGTCGAGGTGTATGAGCACCACATCCTTGAGCAGGGTACCGTTGTCCTCGAAGCTCTTGGCGCCGATGATCGTATCCTGCCCGCCGCTGCTCTGGCGCAGCCAGGGAAGGACCTGCTGCTGGCGGGATGATCCACCTTCGTTGCGCCATCCGGCTTCAACGGCGAGCGATTTGCTTTCGCCCCATGCGGCAACCGGGTTGAGGACAACGATGGACAGAATGCCAAGAAGAATGGCACCGCCGACGAAGGGAAGAATGAATTGCCAGGCCGAGATGCCGGCGGCGCGCGTGACCACCAGTTCATAGCGACGGTTCAGCGAGATCAACGTCGTCATGCCGACGAAGAGCGCGATGAAGGGAACGGTTTGCTGCAAAATGAGTGGAAGGCGCAAGGCGGTCAGCCCGAGCGCGGCGGGAACGGAATATCCCGGCAGGCCAGACATACGTCTTGCTGTTTCGCTGAAGTCGGCCAGAAAAATGATGGCCGAAACGCCCAGCAAAAACCAGAAGGTGGTCATCGCGTAGCGTCGCAGGAAATAACGGGCGAGGGTCCCAAACATCATGCGCCTTGCCCTCCCGAGCCGGAGGTCTTGGACGGCGACATACGCTTCTGGAGGTTCTGCAAGGCATTGCTGAACGCGCAGGGCATGCGCAGTTTCTGGCCCGTCATCAAAAGAAACGTTGCGATGCCGCCGCTGACGAGCGGCACGGCGTAAACCAGCGGAATGAAGGCAGCACTCTGCTTGACCTGATTGGTGAAATAAAATCCGAGCCAGCGCAGCATGAACGCCGTGAGCAGTGCGGCCACCATGGGATGCAGCCGCGCCTCACGGTGGGAGCGCGCATCGGCGGCGACCACCAGCGAGATCAACGCAAAGACGAACGGGAACATCCAGTCGACGAGACGGCGATGCAGTTCCGATTGGAAGCCACCGGGTGCCTTCCGATAACTTTCGACCGTCTCGTCCGGCGAGAGCAGGAAAGCCAGACTCGCATCGCTGGACGAAATCGACGGCTCGGCGTCTCCCTTTTCAGACATGGTCGACAGGTCGAAGGCATAGGACAGGAACTTGACGACGGAGACTTTGCCATCTGGTGTTTTCTGCTGCACTTCACCATCACGCATGGTCAATGACGTGCCGCCTTCATCGATCATGCCTTCCTTGGCATAATAGATGAGGTCGTAATTCGGATCACGACGGTCCGCCACGAACAGGCCGCGCAGGATACGCCCCTGGCGTTCGCCGATCTGGACATAAAGGCCGTCCTGAATGGTGCGGAACGTTTTTTCCTCTATCACCGACGACAAGAGGTCCGCATAGGCCGCAGCCACCATCTGCCGCGCTGCCGTGCGGGCGGGTGGCTCTGCAAAATTGGTGATGCCGAACGATACGAGGCTCAAGACCGCGCCGAGAATCAGGATGGGTTTGTAGATGATCCAGCGCGACGCGCCGGACGCATCGATAATGGCCAACTCCGAATCGGTGTTCATCGCCGTCAGCGTTTGCGTGATGGCAATGACCAGCGCGAAGGGCAGAACGACGGGAATGAGCGTCGGCAACAGCATCGTTGCCAGCGTGACGAACGAGCCCATGGACTGGCCGGTATCGGTGACGAGATTGATTCTTTGAAGAACCTGAATCGTCCAGATGATGGCCAGAACGGGCAACAGCGCGACCAGAAACATCTGCGTCGAGCGTCGCAATATGTATCGTTCAAGAAGCGTCATTCAGTCCCTGATGCCGTAATCGCAATGCATGTTCCCCCCGCGGGAACTGCTCTTATCTAGCTGCAACAATCGCGGATGGCGACTCCGCACCGCACACAAATCTGTCTTGTGCGACAATTTTTCTGACGCCTGTGTCTTTTTGTTAATGCGGATTTTTCTCATCCTCGCCTAAGTGATTCACAAAATTGACATGCAAGGATTGGATTGCAGACTTGCGCCGGAGCCGGAAAGAGCCATGATCCGCCGCATCCTGAAATGAGAGTGATGAGCGAGAACATGTCCGCCAAATTCGATATATCCTTTACCAATTCCGCTTCCCTGGAAAATGCCAGCGCTGTTCTGCTGCAGGTATCAGGCGAAAATGCGCCCGCCGGCCAGGCGCAGGTCGATCCCGCTGGTGTGCTTGCCAAGGCAACCAAGGTCGCTGGCTTTACCGCCAAGTCGATGAGCGTGCTGGATGTACTGGCACCACAAGGTTCCGATGCCGACAGAATCGTCGTGATCGGTCTGGGCAAGCCCGCCAAGCTGACGGCGCATGACTGGCTGCGCGCGGGTGGAACGGCGGCTGCGCAGTTCAAGAAGGCTGAAAAGGTCGTCGTCTATCTCGACGCGCTCGGCATTGAGGTCGATTGCAAGGCAGCAGCCGATTTCGCACTCGGCCTTCTGCTGCGGGCCTACAGCTTCGATACCTACAAGACGAAAAAGAAGTCCGACGACGACAAGACACCAAAAAGCGTCGAGGTCACCATCGTAACGGCTGTTCATGGTGAGGCGAAAAAGGCTTTCGAAACGGCAGAGGCCGAAGCCCAGGGCGTCATTCTGGCGCGTGATCTCGTCAATCTGCCGCCAAATGTTCTCGGCCCCGTGGAATTTGCCGAAAAGGCGGAAGAGTTGAAGAAACTCGGCGTCGAGGTTGAAATCCTTGGCGAAAAGGAGATGAAGAAGCTGGGCATGGGCGCTCTTCTCGGCGTTGCTCAGGGCTCCGTTCGCCCGCCACGTCTGGCCATCATGCAGTGGAAGGGTGGCGCGAAGAAAGACGAGCCGATTGCTTTCATCGGTAAGGGCGTCGTCTTCGACACCGGCGGCATTTCGCTCAAGCCCGGTGCAGGCATGGAAGACATGAAGGGCGACATGGGTGGCGCGGCCGCCGTGACGGGCCTCATGCACACGCTGGCCGCGCGCAAGGCCAAGGCAAACGTCATCGGCGTGATCGGCCTGGTCGAAAACATGCCGGATGGCAATGCCCAGCGCCCAGGCGATATCGTCACCTCCATGTCAGGCCAGACCATCGAAATCATCAACACCGACGCCGAAGGCCGTCTCGTTCTGGCAGATGCGCTCTGGTACACCAATGATCGTTTCAAGCCAAAGTTCATGATCAATCTGGCAACGCTGACGGGTGCGATCACCGTGGCACTCGGCAATCTCCAGGCCGGCCTGTTTTGCAACGATGACGAACTGGCCGAACGCTTGACAAGCGCGGGCAATACGACACAGGAAAAGCTGTGGCGCATGCCGCTGGGCAAGGATTACGACAAGATCATCGATTCCAAGTTTGCTGATATGAAGAACAGCTCGGGTCGTCTGGCCGGTTCCGTCACCGCCGCGCAGTTCCTCAAGCGCTTCGTGGGCGAAACGCCGTGGGCGCATCTGGATATTGCCGGAACTGCGATGGGTTCGCCGCTCACCGAAATCAACCAGTCATGGGGTTCTGGTTACGGCGTGCGTCTGCTCAACGAACTCGTTCGCGCGCATTATGAGGATTGAAACTTGACGAGCAAGTCGGTACGGGCGTTTCGATGACAGAGATACTGTTTTACCATCTGACGGAATCGAAACTGGAAGACGCCCTGCCGCCACTTCTGGAAAAATCCCTGGAACGCGGCTGGAAGGTCGCGGTCCAGGCTGTGACGGAAGAGCGCCGTGATGCGCTCGATGTCCACCTGTGGACCTTCCGCGACGACAGCTTCATGCCCCATGCCACAGACGCATCAGACAACACCGCCGTCCAACCGGTGATGCTGACGACATCGGCCGAAAACGCCAACGCCGCCAACGTCCGCTTCATCGTTGACGGCGCAGAGCCGCCACCGGTCGATCCCTACGAGCGCATCGTCTTCATGTTCGATGGATATGATGCCAGCCAGCTGGAAGGCGCACGCGCGCAGTGGAAAAAGCTGAAAGGCGAGGGGCATACGCTAACCTATTGGCAGCAATCGCCGGAAGGGCGCTGGCAGAAGAAGGCTTGAGGGCTGTGTTATCACTTGTTTGGCCGTGGTTACCTGGCCGATCGTTCCAAGGTAGTAACTCTTCGTTGCATCGGGCACCGCTTGACGAATCAATATCTACTAGCCAATTTTACGTCGGCGCAGCCATCGCCTAACCTCCCAGACCTTCCTCAGCATGGTCTTCAACGGAGGCAAAGGGACTTCCGTCTCAGGCTGCTTGTCTTGGTCCGATCGTTTCGGGCGGGTTGCTGGGGGACTGCGTTCGGGACGTGAAAGGCCAGATTATGACCGAAAACGGAAACCTTAAACGCCGAGTGCGTGCCCGTGCCGCCAAAACTGGCGAGTCTTATACCGCAGCTCTTCAACATATTCGCAAGGTGACCGACCGGCCTGTGAGCCGTTCGATACGGATGGCGGTGGCCCAAACATCCTTGTTCGATGATCCCCGCGACGTTTCGGCGCTTCGTGCTAGTGGAACGGAAATGCGCGGCCTCATGCGTGACGCCCATCACGCCGGTGCTCGTCTTTTGCATTTCCCGGAGGGTACAACCTGCTGGCCACATAAACGGATCATGTCCGAAACTGGTCCCCGAGACATCGGGCCTTCCGATTGGACACGGTTCGAATGGAGTACTTTGCGCGAGGAACAGGAAGAAATCCGAAGACTTGCAGGCGAGCTCAGCCTCTGGACGATATTCGGTTCGGTCCATCCGCTCACCCCTCCGCACCGACCACACAACAGCTTATACGTCGTCTCTAATCGTGGAGAGGTGGTGACACGCTACGATGAGCGACTTCTATCGAATACGAAAATCTCGTTCATGTATTCTCCAGGGAAGAAGGCCGTGACTTTTGAGGTGGATGGCCTTCTTTTTGGCTGTGCCCTCGGCATGGAAGCACACTACCCCGAAATATTTATCGAGTACGAGAAACTGAATGTTGATTGTGTCCTCTTCTCTACGGCAGGTGATAGTCCCTCTCACGCTTCGGCATTTGGCGCTGAAGTGCTGGGGCATGCCGCAAGCAATACTTATTGGGTCAGCTATTCCACTCTCGTGCCTCAAAGCACGGCCGTTCCCTCGGGTATAGCTGCGCCGGATGGTCAGTGGGAGGCGCAGTGTCCGTCTAGCGGTTTGCCTGCTATCGCCATCGCTGACATCAAAACCAATCCGGAAAGTCTTGCGCGGCCGTGGCGGCGTAAGGCTCGCAGCAATCTTTATGCTTCTCATCAAATAGAAGGTGATCCAAGAAGCGACGACAGAAACTTATTTTAGTTGATCATCAGTGACTGAAGTGGCCTCCGGCGCTGAACCTTGATTATATTGCAAATGCGAGGACTTCTGGAAAAATCAGGTACTCCCCATAAAAAAATGGCCGGGTCATCCCCGGCCATTTTCATTCCTGATGCTACGCAGTCTTACTTCTGACCAGGCAACGCATACGCAATAACGTAATCTCCACGATCCGGAGATTGCCGTGCGCCGCCTGCGGAGATGACGACATATTGCTTGCCGGTCTTGGGTGACTTGTAGCTCATCGGGCCACCCTGGCTGCCGACTGGCAGGCGGGCTTTCCAGACTTCTTCGCCGGTCGCCGTGCTGAAGGCGCGCAGGTAGTAGTCCTGTGTGCCTGCGATGAAGACGAGACCGCCCTGGGTGGTCATAGTGCCGCCCAGTGTCGGCATGCCGATGGGGATTGGAAGTCCCATCTTGATGCCGAGCGGGCCGGTGTCTTCAACCGTGCCGACCGGAACCTGCCAGTTGATCTTTTGCGTCTTCATATTGATGGCGGTCAGCGTTCCGAACGGAGGCTTCTGGCAGGGAATGCCGAGTTCCGAGAGGAAGCGGTTCTTGTTGACCGCGTACGGCGTGCCTTTCATCGGCACGACGCCCATGACGGTGTTGGTGGCTTCCGACCCGCTGTTGACGGCCGTTGTCGGTGCCGCTTCCTGCATCTGGATCCACAGGCCAAGGCGCATGTCGTTGACGAAGATCGTGTTGGTGTTGGGGTCGATGGAGATACCACCCCAGTTCATGCCGCCCAGTGAGCCTGGGAAGTTCAGCGCCAGATCGGTACCTGGAACGGTGTAGACACCGTCATACCGCATGCTTTTGAAAGCAACACGGCACAGAAGCTGGTCGAACGGGGTTGCCCCCCACATATCGCTTTCGGTCAGCGTCTGCGCGCCGATCTGCGGCATGCCGACGGAAAGCGGCTGTGTCGGCGCGTATTTCTCGTTCTTGATGTTGCCCGGCTTGACGGGAACGTCCTTGACTTCTGTCAAAGGCTTGCCCGTTGCGCGATCCAACACATAGAGCTGGCCAGCCTTGGTGCCGAACACCAGAGCAGGAACGGTGGAACCGTCTGCCTTGGGGAAGTCGATGAAGCTTGGCTGCATCGGGACGTCGAAGTCCCAGAGGTCGTTGTGAACCGTCTGGTAGACCCATTTTTCACGGCCCGTGGTGGCGTCGAGCGCCAGCATGGATGCGCCGTATTTGTGATCGAGCTCTGTGCGTGTTGCGCCATAGAGATCGACCGATGGGCTGCCGACCGGCATAAACACCGTGTTGGACGCCGCGTCATAGGACATGGAGGCCCAGACGTTTGGCGTCGAGCGGGTATAGGTCTGACCCGGAGGCGGGAGCAGCGTGATGTCGGGATTGCCCGGATCGAACGCCCAGCGCAGTTGGCCGGTGATGACGTCGAAACCGCGCATGACGCCGCCTGGCATATCCACCTGCACATTGTCGGCGATGCGTCCGCCGATGACGACGGTGGTGCCAGCAAGCGTCGGTGCCGATGTCAGCACATAGCTTGGGTCGGGCGCATTGCCGAGGCCGTCCTTGAGATTGACGCGACCATTGGTGCCGAAATCTGGGCAGAATGCACCGGTGTCGGCATCAAGAGCGATGAGTTCTGCCGTGATGGTGTTCATCAGGATGCGGCGCTGGCACAGTGCGCCTTCGGCAACGGTTGCTGCGGTGACAGGCGTGGAGCCGGGAAGGTTGGGCTGCTCGAGCGGACGGGTGGCATCGAAATAGGCAAGGCCACGGCAACGCATCCAGACGGATGACTTGGCGTTGATCTCGTTCTTCCAGATTTCCTTGCCTGTATCGGCATCCAGCGCAATCACGTTATTATGCGGTGTGCAAAGGAACACACGGTCGCCGACCTGCAAAGGTGTCTGCTGGTCTTCGGCGCCGCCGCCACCGGGGCTGATGGGGGTGTCGCCGGTGTGATAGGTCCAGGCTACCTCGAGGTTCTTGATGGTGTCGCGGTTGATCTGGTCCAGCGCCACGAAGCGGCTGCCGCCTGCGGTATTGCCGTAATGTTCCCAGTTCTTCTGTTCTGTTTCAGCCGAAACAGGCGTCAGCGCCGGGGCGTCGCCGCTTGCAACAACAGTCGGGTGCGCCACGAACATGCCTGCCATTCCGGCCGCAGACGCGGCACCGAGAAGGATGGCCAGAATGAACGAGCCGGCATAGGCCGGTGTCTTTCCGGCGGCGCGGCGCAGCAGGGGAACGGAAAGCGCAACGACTGTCGCGCCGACCGTCAATGCCAGAAGGCGGGAGATCAGCGGCCAATAGTCAACGCCAACTTCCCAAAGGGACCATGCAATCGTGCCGATGAAAACGAGGCCGAACAGCGTGGCACCAAACGGTTTGCGCAGCGCGATGAGCAGGCCGCCGAGAACAAGGGCGACACCGGAAATGATGAAGTAAAGGCTGCCGCCTTCCATGGCGAGCTTGCCGCCAAAATAGGCGAAGAAGAGGCCGGCAGCGAGAATGACGAGGCCGAGAAATGCCAGCCATATCTTTGAAAGTGCGGATAAGGGTTTCGGTTGGTAAACCATCAAGAGTTCCTGCCTGTTTTAAATTTGGCAGTCAGACAAAACGCCATTGCGCTCTTGGCGAGCAGAAAGGGATTCCGTGCTGACAGATGACACGGTGTCTTGAGCCCAGGTGAGGCTGCTGCAGAAGAAAATCGGCCGAGCTTAGAGAAATGCTGTCCATGATGACTTTCCGCAAAGGGTTCTATCGATATGCCTGGCGAGCCACATGATGGCTTCAGGCGGCGATAGGTCCCGTCAAGATCCGAGTGTCCCTCGCAACCCCACTCCTCCAACGGATTGGTACGGGTAACTGGCTTTCGCCAATCCCTGCGTGAATACGCCGCACCGGCGATGTTAACAAGCTGAAAAACGCAAAGTCAGGTCTCAAAAGGCGGCGTTAAGCGATTCTTTCGGTTGAGTTTAATGGTGGTCACGATTGTTTGAAAAAGGCCGTGGTGAAGTGGCTTGCGCGTGAACGCACCGGGCGAATGGTGGACATTCGAACAAATGCCGAGACCGAAAACGTCGCGTGCAGACTGCCGCGAACCGCGTGTTCGGCCTTTGAAGTGTGGTGCATTAACGAAAATGCTGTATGCAGCAAATGTTTAGCGATGCGTCGGACGCGACATAAAGGAGAGAGACATGGGTCAATCCGCCCCGTGGCCTGTTAATGAAACAGAGCGTCTTGTGGCAGTGCGGTCCATTTTGTCTCTGGCGTCTGGCCCGACGCCGGAACTGGCCGCGCTTTCCCAACTCGCGAAAGGCGTGTTCGATATGGACCGTGCGGCGATCCATATCGTCGATGAGGACTGGCTGCGGATTGCGCATCAGGCCGGTATTCAGGTTAGCGAGTGCTCCCGCGATATTTCGATCTGCACCCGTGTTGTTCTGTCCAACGATGTCTTGATCGTTCCGGATTTGAGCGCCCATCCCGACATGCGCGGTTTTCCCTATGTCGAAGGCGGTCCTAAATTCCGGTTTTACGCTGGCGCACCCATCGAGCTGGAGCCGGGACTGACGGTCGGCGCCTTCTGCATTCTCGATACATCTCCACGCCAGTTGCAGCCAGGCGAAGTGGAAAGCCTCAAGCGTTTTGCGGTCCTTGCGGCGGCGCTCCTGCGGCTACAAAAGGCCAACTTCACCATGAGCCTTGCCGAGCGCGCCTTGCGCGATGCGGCCATGACTGATCCGTTGACGGGCTTCTATAACCGCAAGGCGCTGAGCGCGCTGGTCGACTCGCAGATGTATGCAGCCTTGCAGTCCAACGAAACATTCGGTGCGCTTTATCTCGATATGGACGGGTTCAAGACTATCAACGATACGTTGGGCCACGGCGTTGGCGACCGTGTCTTGCACGAAGCCGCAAGCCGTATTCGTGATGTCATCCGCGCCGAAGACATTGCCGTGCGCATGGGTGGAGACGAGTTTGCGGTGTTCGTGCCGCGACCAGCCGGTTCGCAGGAACTCTCGATCCTGGCAGAGCGCTTGCTGGAAGCCTTCCGCCAACCGTTCAACATCGATGGGCGTTTGGTCCATGCACCGCTCAGCATTGGCGGTGCCATTGCACCGCAAGCGGGCCAGGATTGCCTCACGCTTCTGCAAAGTGTGGATGAGGCGCTGTATCAGGCCAAGAAAGACGGGCGCGACCGGTTCGTCAGCCGCGCCATTTAGACGCTAGTCGAAGAATGAATCCACGAATTTGTGGCGGCCGAGCAGGAATGCGTCGGCGACATGCATCAGCGGAGCCAGATCGACATCGGAGGTCTTGGCCTTGATGATTTCGGCAAAACGTTCGTAAAGGGCAGGGTACTCGCGCTCCGGCTCGGCCAGTTTCTGCTCGCCAGCGATGGAAAGCTTGGCGCCGCCCTCCGACAGAACCATCTGACCGGCTTCGGTTTCGGCCACGATATCCCAGCTCTGCTTGCCGGTCTGGCGCCAGTCGAATTCTGCATGAACCGGCATCTGCGTTACATCCGAGAACTGGATGTCAGCAGCGATCGGCGCGTCGCGGTTCTCAGGGAACTCCAGCGTTGCATTTGTGATGAACAGCGCGCGCGGCAGAATGTGGGTGATGATTGACAATGCGTTGATACCAGGATCGAACACGCCAAGACCACCCGCCTGCCAGATCCAGTCCTGGTTCGGATGCCAATGGCGCACGTCTTCCTTCCAGATGACGTGAACGCTGTTGATCTTGGTTGCGGCAAGGAAGCTCTTGGCCGCTTCGACGGCAGGCGCATAACGTGAATGCCAGCTGGCAAACAGCGACAGTCCCTTGGAATCGGCCAGGCGTACCAGATCCTGCACTTCCGACAGCGTCGCACCCGGTGGCTTTTCCAGAAACACATGCTTGCCAGCATTCAGCGCGGCATAAGCGGCCGTGTAACGATATTGCGGCGGCATGCACAGCGACACGGCCTCGACATCCGGCACGGCTTCCAAAAGCGCCTCGATGGTGCCGTAAGACGGCACGCCATCCACGGTGCCGTGGCGGCTGGCGGTGGCGATCAGATCGAAATCCGGATTAGCGGCAATGGCTGGAAGATGCTGGTCGCGAACGATTTTGCCGACGCCGACGATGGCGAGCTTTGTGGCTGACATGAAGAAATCCGTTTGGCTGATTCACTGAAAAGGGCTTGATTTCAATCTTTGTAGCAGAAACCCGATGGGCGGCAAGCCGACAGATAGGGGATATCTTCGGGGGATCTGACGACGAGGCAGAGCGCCAGATCGTGCCAGTTTCGTCCGAAATCTGAGCTCGAATGGAAGCGCTTCCGGCCTGCCATTGCTGCTACTTTTCTGTACCTTAGTGGATTTATGGTTAACAAATTTATATGAACGAAATCTTAAATTATTGAATCGTAAGGATTTATCGATAGATACAACTTAAGAGGGTAAAATTGATATTTATACCTTTAGGGTGTAGGGTTTTGGTGACGGTAATTTTCTGCCGTCACTTGAAGCATAGACTGATTTTAAGAGAATACGCACACAGTAAGTATTTTAGAAACAGTGCGATCGATACCGATAAATTTTTTTAAAAATAGATTTTATCAAGTAAAGGTATTTAAAAATGCATTTTTTCAAATTGAGGATGGAGAAATCCATCCTCTCTCTTCCTATTCTATTGTTCATTGCGTTGGCGCTTTATGTGACGTTGATGACTGTATCAATCACGCGGTCTTTGCCAGCATTGATTCCGCCGTCACTCTATTTCAGCCCAAAAGCGTTGGCGATACCGCCCTTCGATTTCCTCGCTGCAAAAGAACTCGCCTTTGCAACTGATGGCAACGGCATTGGTGTGGAGACATCAGCCATATCGCTGGTATCGGCAGCAACCGTTCTAAAGTGGTTTTTTGTTGTGACTGTCGGTCTGGGCACAGGTCGGCTTCTCGTTATGGCAGCCCTTGGTCTGTGGTCACACGCTAAGGGGTCATACAGTGCTCCAATGCTGGCCAGAAAACTGCGCAAGACGGAACAGTTGCCGGTTTCCATTAGTGTTCTCGTGCCCTGCTACAACGAGGAAAAGGTGATTTCCGCGACGATCCGGCGCTTGTTGGATAGCAGGGACGTGTCCTTCGAGATCATCGTTGTCGATGACGGATCGACCGACGACACGGCAAGATGTGTGGAGCGGGATTTTTCTGGCGATCAACGTGTCAGATTGTTCTCCAAACCCAATGGCGGCAAGGCCTCTGCCCTCAACTTCGCCATGACCGTGGCGCGGTCCGATCTTCTCGTCGCGCTCGACGCCGATACCCATTTCGAGCCAACGACTGCCGCCGCCCTGGTAAAGCACTTTGACAACCCGGCCATCGGAGCCGTCGCAGGCAATGCGAAGGTGGGAAACCCGCACAATCTTCTCACCCGCTGGCAGTCCGTCGAATATGTTACGTCGCAGAATATGGAGCGCATCGCTTTTTCCAGATTGGGGGCGATGATGGTGGTTCCCGGTGCAGCGGGCGCTTGGCGCAGACAGGCGGTGATAGAGGCGGGCGGATTTTCCGAAGAGACGATGGCGGAAGATCAGGATCTGACCATCGCTATTCAGCGTCTTGGCTGGCACGTCGCATATGAACCGGCGGCAATCGCCTGGACAGAGGCTCCAGAAACCTTGGCCGATTTCATCAGGCAGCGTTTGCGGTGGTCATTTGGAACGCTGCAATGTCTGTTGAAGCATCGAGGCCTTTATCGCAGCCGATATGCGCGGGGTCTCGCATGGATCGCCGTCCCACAGGCCTGGCTGTTTCAGGTGGCGGCTTCCATAACAGCGCCGCTGACAGATGTGGCGGTCCTGATCGTTTTAAGCGTCTCCATTGCCAATTGGATAACAGACGGTTCTGGATACATCTTCAGCTACCAGCTCGTCTTTTTTTGTCTAGCATTGCAACTTTTAATAGAAATAATATATGGAAAGTTCGCCTATGGATTGGATGATCGGGAGAGCCGCTTGCCTCTCGTCACCTACCTGTCGCAACGTTTTGCCTATCGGCAGGTGCTTTACTACGCCATGCTCAAGGCACTCTACCGATATGTCGTGGGACAGAAAGTGCACTGGACCAAGCTTGCGCGATCGGGCCGCATTGTGATGGCTTCGAACTAAAAACAATGGCGGGACTTAGCCCGCCATTGCCTCTTCATATTCGCTGGAAAGAGCCAGCCATTGCTCTTCGGCATCGACCAGTTTGCTGGCGGCTTCGCCGCGCTCCTTAACCTTCAGTGCGGCCTTGGCAGGTGCCTTTTCGTAAAGGGCAGGGTCGCCGAGTTCCTTATCAAGCGCCTGAATCAGTTTCTCAAGCTTTGCCGTCAAGGATTCGACTTCGTTGATCTTTTTGCGCAACGGGGCGAGCGAGGCGCGCTTTTCGGCATTCGCTTTGCGTTGATCCGCTTTCGAAGCGCCGTCGATTACGACTTCAATTTTTTCGTCTTTTTTTTTACCCGAGGAGACAATCAGGTCGCGATACTCATCCATATCGCCTTCGAAGGTCGTCACTGTGCCGTTGTTGACGAGCCAGAGGCGGTCGACTGTGGCTTCGATCAGGTGACGATCATGCGAAATCAGGATGACGGCGCCATTATAGTCGTTCAGCGCTTCGATCAGCGCGCGGCGGCTGTCGATGTCCAGATGGTTGGTCGGTTCGTCGAGGATGAGCAGGTTCGGCGCGTGGAACGCGGCGAGACCCATCAGCAGACGTGCTTTTTCGCCACCCGACAAATCCTTGGCGGGTGTGGCCATCTTTTCCGTCGCCAGACCCATTTGCGCCACGCGGGCGCGGACCTTGGCTTCCGGTGCCTGCGGCATCAGCTTGCGCACATGCTCGACGGGGTTTTCTTCCGGCACGAGGTCGTCCAGCTGATGCTGCGCAAAGAAGCCGATCTTAAGCGATGGGGCTAGCCGCAGGTCGCCGCTGTCAGGCGCAAGGCGGCCCGAGATGAACTTGGCGAAGGTGGACTTACCGTTACCGTTGGAGCCCAGCAGGGCAATGCGATCGTCATTGTCGATGCGAAGGTTGAGGCCCTTGAGAATCGGATTACCCGGCTCGTAACCAACCGCACCGCCATTGATGGCAACGATAGGCGAGGCAGGCTGCTTTTCCGGCTCCGGGAAGGTGATCGGCTGAACGTGATCTTCGATAACGGAAGACACCGTTCCCATGCGTTCCAACGCCTTCACACGGCTCTGCGCCTGCTTGGCCTTGGATGCCTTGGCCTTGAAGCGGTCGATGAAGCTTTGCAGATGCTTGCGGGCCGCATCGTTCTTGACCTTGGCCTTGGTCTGCAACTCGTCGGCTTCGGCCTTCTGGCGCTCGAACTGGTCGTAACCGCCGCGATAGAAGGTCAGCTTCTTCTGGTCCAGATGCACGATGGCGTTGACGGCGTTATTCAACAGGTCGCGGTCATGGCTGATGATGATGACGGTGTAAGGGTAGCGGCGGATGTAATCTTCCAGCCACAAGGTGCCTTCAAGATCGAGATAGTTGGTCGGTTCGTCTAGCAGCAGCAGGTCGGGCTCTGCAAACAGCACGGAGGCCAGTGCCACACGCATGCGCCACCCGCCGGAGAAGGATGAGGCCGGGCGCAACTGCGCATCCTGATCGAAACCCAGACCGGCCAGAATGCTAGACGCACGGGCTTCGGCGGAATGGGCATCGATATCGACGAGGCGCATCTGGATATCGGCGATGCGGCCCGGATCGGTTGCCGTTTCCGATTCCAGCATCAGGGCGGCACGTTCCTTGTCGGCGGCCAGCACGATGTCGATCAGGCTTTCTTCCGTTGCCGGTGCTTCCTGCGCCACCTGTCCCAGGCGGGAATTCTTGGGGATAAATACCTCGCCGGTCTCGGCGCCTAAGTCACCAGTGATGATGCGAAACAGCGTGGACTTGCCTGCGCCATTGCGGCCAACGAGGCCAGCCTTCGTGCCCGCTGGAAGCGACACGCTGGCGTGATCAAGGAGGAGGCGCCCGGCAATACGGGCGGAAACGTCTGAAATGGTAATCATGGCGCCGTTTTGGCCGAACTCATGTCTGAAGGCAAGAGCGCGAAAGCCACAGTTTCCAAGGTTTGTGCGCTGTTTACGCCAACTGAGGCTGAAGGTTGGACGCGCAGCCGGTCTACGATTAATACGTCCCATCAATTTTCATCATTTGATTATGCCGGAATCGCCTGTTTGAATGCATCTCATCCAGATGCTTCGAAAGGACCGACCATGACCTCCAGAACCCTCTATTCGCTTTGCGGCAGTGATGATGCCCGCCCGTTTTCGCCCCATTGCTGGAAGACGGTGCTGTCGCTGGCGCATAAGGGATTGGATTTCGAAGAGCGTCCTTTGGCGTTCACGGCCATTCCGGGCGTGGAGAACGGCTTTTCCAAAACCGTGCCGATCCTTCGCGATGGCGATCAACTGGTGAAAGACAGTTTCGACATCGCGCTGTATCTGGAAGATGCCTATCCGGACGCGCCGTCGCTGTTCAACGGCGAGGGCGGAAAGTCGCTCGCCCGCTTTGTCGAAAGCTGGTCGCAGACGACACTTCATCCCGCAATCGCCAAATTCGCAATTGTGGATATTCACGATACACTCGATGAGCCGGACAGGGTCTATTTCCGTAACAGTCGCACCAAGTTGTTTGGACGAACGATTGAGGAGGTAACAGCCAATCGTGACGCCGAGATCGCAGCCTTTCCGGCAAAGCTTGAGCCGATCCGTCGCATGCTGGGCTTTCAGCCCTTCATCGGCGGCGATAGCCCACTGTTTGCTGACTATATTGTTTTCGGCGCGCTGCAATGGGTACGGGTCATTTCCGGTGTCGACCTGTTTGCCCAAAACGATCCGGTGCGCGACTGGTTCGAGCGCTGCCTCGATCTGCATGGCGCACGCGGGCGAAGTGTGACAGCGGCGTGAAATGTGACAGCCTGTTGCGCAAATCCAGCCATCCCCCTTGTTTTCAGGTCTTCGGGCGGTTAAACACCGCCCACTTTCTTCAAGAATAAGGAAACGGACACATGGCGATTGAACGCACATTTTCGATGATCAAGCCGGACGCAACCAAGCGTAATCTCACAGGCGCGATCACCAAGGTATTTGAAGACAACGGCCTGCGCATCATCGCCTCCAAGCGCGTTTGGATGAGCAAGCGCGAAGCCGAAGGCTTCTACGCCGTTCACAAGGAACGTCCTTTCTTCGGCGAACTGGTAGACGGCATGACATCCGGCCCGACCATCGTTCAGGTTTTGGAAGGCGAAAACGCCATCCTCAAGAACCGCGAAATCATGGGCGCCACCAACCCAGCCAACGCTGACGAGGGCACGATCCGCAAGAGCTTTGCTCTGTCCATCGGCGAAAACTCCGTTCACGGTTCGGATGCTCCTGAAACGGCAGCTCAGGAAATCGCTTACTGGTTCGCAGAAACCGAAATCGTCGGCTGATTCAGTTTTTGAAGCGGCGGAATCGGTTTGTGAGGCCGCTGCCTTAAAGTGATGAAATGAATTGGAAAACGGGGCCGAGAGGCTCCGTTTTTTGTGTGTGTTGTGCCGTGTGGCTGCCCCCCTCTGGCCTGCCGGCCATCTCCCCCACAGGTGGGGTGATCGACTCGTGGCAACCCCCTCGATCACTTCTGACGGTTTATATTGAGGCAACGCCAGCGCGCCCAGCCAATCTCCCTCCTTGTGGGGGAGATGGCCGGCAGATCAGAGGGGGTGAGCCACACGGCAAAACGCTAAAGAGTTAGCGAGCAGGACACCCCGCAAGAGACCTCATATCCATACTCCCATCCGCCCTAAACACCTCCGGGTTTGGCGTATAAAGCGGTCCCACGACCAACGGCTTTGCTGGTAGCATCGACTGATCCGTGTCCGATATGATGCTTGTGTCTATCGTCTGCATCACATGCTCGTCCGGCGCTTTCACCTGGATCGTGACTTTATACGGGCGGCCTTCTTTCACGCACTCCACCGGCGGACTTTGCAACGTGATTTTCGGGCTTTCGGGAAACAGCCGTTCCGTCACGGTAAGCGCATCTCCGCCACGCGGATTTTCGAAGCTGGCTTCGATGGTGCTGCCATCTCTGATCGGCGCTGTGGGTTGCAGGGTGATGAGATAGGTTGCCGCTGCCACGCGATAATTGAAAACGAACATGCGGCCGGACACGCTGACGATTTCTCTTTGCTCGTCTCGCTGACAGGCGGTTAGGAGGAAGGACGCAGCGATGAGAATGGCAACCGTCTTCACGATGCAATCTCCTTTTTGCGCCGGTAGTGCTTGGCCGCTTTCTGGCGATTGCCGCACACGGCCATATCGCACCAGATGCGGCTGCGGTTCTTGCTGCGGTCTATGAACAGCCAGCCACAATGGCCGCAGATCCGTAAGCGTGTACGATCGGGGCATGCCATGAGGCTCAACACCGAACGGGCAGTTGCAGCCTCAAGGCTGTGTTTGGCAGGTACGTTTTTGAGTGCAGCCGCACAGGCGTCGAGAAGCCTGGCCAATAGGTCATTTTCGTCCTGTCCGGTCTCGATCAACTGGCGGAAATACCGGTCGGTCGCTTCGCGTAGTTCGATCAGGTGACCCAGGTTTTCAGGAGATGGCGGCGAAAGAAGAGAAAATCTGTCGCACTCAGCCGAAAGGCGGGTCGCCGCGTCGCAAAAACTGTCCAGCTGTTCCGGTACAGCAAATCGATCCACGGATTTCTCGTGGTCGAAGCGCAGAATGACGCTGTTGGCGACATCCAGCGCCAAGGCACCTCCGACGAAACGATGTGGTGTCCAGCTAAAAACCATGCTGCGATTATAACTATCAAAATCAATTTTACCAGTTATATTAAGGCGGGAGAGCGGTGGGCATGGCTTACTTTCTGCAACAGTTTTTGAACGCGGTTCCGATAGCGACGCTTTATGCGGCTCTGGCCTTCGGGTACGCCATCGCCTTCTCCATCACCAAGCGGGCCGACATTACCTACGGAGCTATCTTCGCCTTCGCCGGTCTCACATGCCTGTTATTTGCCGATTTTGGCTGGAACCAGCTTTGGCTCATTCTGCCTGCGACTTTGGCGCTCGGGGCGGCGGCTGGCATTTTCGGTGGGCTTTGGGCCGGGGTCTTTATCGGACGGGCCGTTATGCGCCCGCTTGCCAGCGCCTCGCCCAATGCTGTGACGGTCGCTGCCATTGGTGCGCTGATTGCGCTGATGGAAAGCGCACGGCTTGCCGCAAATACACGCTCCCTGTGGCTACCGCCCTTTTTGCACGATCCGATTTACGTTTGGCGAAGCGCGGATTTCATCGTTACCACGACGCCGATGCAGCTCATCAATTCGGCGGTTTTTCTGATGATGGTCGCTGGCGGATATATGGTCCTGCAAAAATCCAACGCAGGGCGGTACTGGAAGGCTGTGTCGGAAGACGCTTCCGCTGCGTCACTTCTCGGCATCAATGCGGGACGTGTGTTTCTGGTGTCCTATTGCGCAGCAGCGCTCTTCGCATCCATCTGCGGTGTGCTGGCTACCTTTTATTACGGCAATATGGATTTTGGCGCCGGGCTGGTTTTTGGCCTGAAAGTGGTGCTGATTTCGGCTGCGGGCGGCTATACCAGTCCGCTCAAATGCGCAGCCGGGGCCGCCGCCATTGGTTTTGCCGAGACATTTTGGGCCGCTTACGGCCCTGTCGCATGGCGGGATGCGGCTGTGCTTGCGCTGTTGGTTCTGTGGCTGATTATTACGCGAAGCGAGCGTGAAGCCCCTTAAAGCCACTTATCCTTAGCCGTATCATCGGCATCCTTGGCCGATATCCATTCTCCAGCCGTGCCGTCTTTGCCATGCTCTTTCTTCCAGAAGGGCGCGGCGGTCTTCAGATAATCCATCACGAAGTTTGCGCCGTCGAAAGCAGCCTGCCGGTGGCGGGAAGCGGCGATGACGAGGACGATGGTGTCGCCGGTTGCGATCTTTCCGTAGCGGTGGATGGCAGTGAGGCCGAGGAGTTGGAAACGGTCGATGGCGAGCTTGGCGATGCGCAGCATTTCTGCTTCCGCCATACCGGGATAGTGTTCCAGCTCGAGAGCGGACAATGTGCCGCCGTCGTCGCGGCAAAGGCCGGTAAAAGTGACGACAGCGCCGATGGTCTTATCCGTGCTCGTCAGCAGCCGCGTCTCAGTCGCTGCGTCGAAATCCTGCGCCTGCACGCGGATGGTCGGCTCGATGCCCATGGCTCAGCCGCCGGTCATCGGCGGGAAAATACCGATTTCGCGAGCGCCGACAATGCTTTCATCGTGATCGATATGTTCCTGATTGACGGCGACGCGGATCACATCGGGAAACGCGAATGCCGCTTCATATTCTTCGCCAAGCGTCGTCAGATGCGCAATCAGCTGGCGCGCGGTCGTAACCTCTGCGGGCAGATTGAGGTCGTCTTCGGACCGGCCGATCCGCTCGCGCACCCAGGCGAAATAGACGATATTGACCATCATTCCTCATCCACGATATGCTTGAGGCCCGCTTTGAAATAATCATAACCGGTGTAGATGGTGAGCGCGGCTGCAATCCAGAGCAGGCCGATACCCATTTCGGTCGTATAGGGAATGACCTTATCGCCAGCCGGACCGGCGAGAAGAAAAGCGATGGCGACCATCTGGATTGTGGTTTTCCATTTGGCGATCTGCGTGACCGGCACCGAGACCTTCAACGCGGCCAGATATTCGCGCAGACCGGACACCAGAATTTCACGGCACAGAATCGTGATTGCGGCCCACAGAGACCACCCGGCAATCGTGCCGTCTGCGGCCAGTAGCAGCAGGATCGAGGCGATCAGCAGCTTGTCGGCGATGGGGTCCAGCATGCGGCCAATATTGGACGTCTGGTTCCAGATGCGGGCGAGATAACCATCGAGAAAATCGGTGATGGAGGCGACGACGAACAGCCAGAGGGCCGTCCAGCGCGCGAAATCCGAACTTTCGAGCTTCCCTTCGATGTAGAAGCACAAAACGATGACCGGTACCGCCAGAATGCGGGCGTAGGTCAGAAGATTCGGGATATTGTAGGTGCGCGAAGCCATTGGGAACCTGTCATTCGATGTCAAAGCGTTGTGGCAGCCCTTGGACGCAAGCGTCAACACCCTATTATGTTTTTTTGCGGGTGCTGCGCGAAAGCAATGTGTCAGTCTTTGCCGCTCTCGTGGAAGTGATTGTAAACCTGTTTGGCCACGGCCTCGGAAATACCACCGACCGCCATCAGGTCACTCAGCGCCGCGCGCGATACGGCTTTTGCGGTGCCGAAATGCTGCAGCAACGCCCGCTTGCGGCCGGGACCGATGCCGCTGATTTCATCCAGCGGGTTCTTGATCAACTCCTTCTTGCGGCGAGCACGGTGTGAGCCGATGGCGAAGCGGTGGGCCTCATCCCGCAGACGCTGCACGAAATACAGAACGGGATCACGCGGCGGCAGCGAAAAATCACTGCGGCTATCGGTAAAGAAGCGTTCGCGACCGGCATCTCGGTCAACACCCTTCGCCACGCCGATGGCCGTCACGCAGTCACGAATGCCGAGTTCGTCCAGAATGGCGCGCACTGCCGTCATCTGTCCCTGACCACCGTCGATAAGGATCACGTCCGGCCATGAGGGGAACGGGATGTCGGCGGCGTCTTCGGGTGACACCGCTTGGCTGCGGTCCGGTCTGCCATCTTCCTTCAGCAGGCGCGAAAATCGGCGGGTCATCACTTCCCGCATCATGCCGAAGTCATCACCGGGAGTGATCTCGGTCGATTTGATGTTGAACTTGCGGTAATGGCTCTTGGTAAAACCATCCGGCCCGGCGACCACCATGCCGCCAACGGCATTGGTGCCCATCATGTGCGAGTTGTCGTACACTTCGATCCGGCGCGGCACGTAGGGCAGGGCGAAGGTCTCGGCAAAACCCTTCAGCAGTCTGGCCTGTGACGATGTTTCGGCGAGCTTGCGGCCATGCGCCTCACGCGCATTGCCAAGCACGTGGTCGACAACATCTTTCTTCTCTCCGCGCTGCGGCACAGAGACGCTGACCTTGTGGTTTGCCTTTTCTGAGAGAGCGGCGGCGAGAAGTTCCTGCTCGTCCACCACTTCCGACAGCAGGATTTGCTTCGGCACGGGCTTGTCGTCGTAAAACTGCGCGAGAAAGGCCGTGAGGATTTCAGAGCCGGGAAGCGATGGATCAGCCTTGGGGAAATAGGCCCGGTTGCCCCAGTTCTGCCCGGTGCGGAAAAAGAACACCTGGATACAGGAGATGCCACCTTCATGGTGAATGGCGAAAACGTCAGCCTCTTCGATGCCGGCGGGGTTGATGCCCTGATGGCTTTGCACATGCGACAGGGCCGCCAGCCGGTCACGATAGACGGCTGCCCGCTCGAAATCCAAGTCGTCGGACGCTTCGTTCATTTGGGACGCAATCGTCGCCTTCACGCTCTGGCTTTTGCCGGACAGAAAGTCCTTGGCCTCCTTGACCAGTTCTGCATAGCCCTCGTCACTCACTTCGTGGGTGCAGGGGGCGGAACAGCGCTTGATCTGGTGAAGAAGACAGGGCCGAGTGCGGCTTTCGAACACGCTGTCTGTACAGGTGCGAATAAGGAAGGCGCGTTGCAGCGAATTGATTGTGCGACCAACGGCACCGGCGGAGGCGAAGGGTCCGAAATAATCACCCTTGCGAGCACGGGCGCCACGATGCTTGAAAATGGCGGGCGCGCGGTTGTCTGAGGTGATCAGGATATAGGGGAAGGATTTGTCGTCACGAAGCAGAACGTTAAAGCGCGGACGCAAGCGCTTGATCAGATTCGCTTCCAGCAACAGCGCTTCGATCTCCGTACGCGTCGTCACGAATTCCATATGCGTCGTCAACCGCACCATCTGGCCAATGCGGTTGGAATGGAAACGTCCCTGAGCATAGTTGCCGACGCGCTTCTTCAGCGAGCGCGCCTTGCCCACATACATCACGTCGCCCGCCTCGTTGAACATGCGATAGACGCCGGGGCTGTTGGGCAGATGTTTGACGAACTCCGCGATCAGATCCATGCCCTTGAGGCCGGATTCGTTCTGCCAGCCCGCATTCCAGTCCACGGGCACGACAACGCCATCCGCCGCCACGACAGAAGTGGTGGAGGTTACGTCGTCATCGTCATCGTCGTTATCATCGAAGAGAATACCGCCGTCTGGCAGCTTCTTTCCGTTCATTCAGTTATCTCCGCCACATCAGGGGTTTCCCAGCCCAAGTGCTGGCCACCATCGAGTGCGATCATTTGGCCGGTCATCGACGGTGTGTCATATAAAAATCGAACGGTCCGCCCGAACTCATCCGGGGTCGGCCCACGCTTTAATATAAGGGCGTCGATCTGTGCCTGAAAGTCCTCCGGCGCCTGTCTTGCACTTTTGAAGGAAGGACCGGGGCCAATGGCATTCACCCGCACCCGCGGCGCAAAGGCCTGTGCCATGGTTTTCGTCGCCGTCCACATGGCGGATTTCGACAGCGTATAGGAATAGAAGCGCGGCGTGAGTTTCAGCACGCGCTGATCGATGACATTGACGATGAGCCCGCAAGCAGTGTCGGGCAACTGTTTTACGAGAGCCGCGCCCAAAATGGAGGGCGCGCGGACGTGAACAGCAAAATGGGCATCGAATGCCGCAGAATCGAACTCTTCCAAACTGTCATGACGGAACACGGATGCGTTATTGACGAGGATTCCGATGGGTCCGAGCGCAGAATTTGCGCTCTCCATCAGTTTTTCCGTTGATTCCGTGTTTTCGAGGTCCGCCTGCACGACAGCCGCTTTTCCACCGTTTTGCCGTATTGTATTAGCGAATGCCTCTGCTTCGTCCAGCGAGGAGCGGGCATGCAGAGCAACCGCAAAGCCTTCTGCAGCAAGATATTCGGCTATGGCACGGCCCATGCGACGGGCAGCACCGGTAATCAAGACGGTTTTGGGTATATTCTCGTTCAAAGCTGACCTGCGTGCTGCTTACATGGATTTTGGCAGTCGATATAATGCGAAAATTCCAAGTTTGCCCATAGCGGCACCAAATTATACAGACTTATGCCCTGGCGATGCAGTTGAAGTAATTTTATTTAAATACATGTAAAGTTTGGATGTTCTTCAGTTAACGGCTCATTATCCTTAATAGATTTTTGTGTCATTTTAGCAACGTCCAATTTCCGTCACGGCGCTGCCCCAATCAATTCACATTTTGGCTGTGTGATCTCCTCAATCACCCATCATTTTGATTGTCAGACGGGCAGGGAACCAACTGATTTACACCGCGTTTGGGAACGAGTGTTTGAGCACCCCGCGGGTTTGAAAAGGAGAATAGCATGCGTACTATCGTTGCAACACTAATGGCGACCACAATGGCAGCTGCGGCATTTTCGGCAGCAAAGGCAGCCGACGCTGTAAACGAAGTGCCGCAGGCACCCGTCGCTTACGAGCAGCCAGCACCGATCAGCAACTGGTCTGGCGCATACCTCGGTGCGACTGCCAACTACGACTGGGGTCGTTTCACCGGCAATGGCGGCGATCGTGATGCCGACGGCTTCGGCGGCGGTCTCTACGGCGGTTACAACTTCCAGAGCGGCCAGCTGGTCTACGGTGCAGAAGCTGACGTTAACCTCGGCGACGAGAAGGGTTCTGCTGGTACAGGTCCTCTGGGCGAAGATCTTCGCGGCAAGCAGGGCGTCAATGGCTCCATCCGTGCCCGCGTCGGTTACGACATGAACCCGTTCCTGCTCTACGGTACAGGTGGTCTTGCGATCTCTGACAACAAGGTCAGCAACTCTACATCCAGCGACAGCGCAACAGCACTCGGCTACACAGTTGGTGCTGGCGTTGAAGCCATGGTGACCAACAACATCACAGCTCGCGTCGAATATCGCTACAGCGATTACCAGAACAAGGACTTCGCACTCGACACAGGAACCGTATCTCGCGGCTTCGACGATCATAGCGTGAAGGCCGGTATCGGCGTAAAGTTCTAATCCTTAAACGGATTGAATCGAAAAAGCCGGGGTTTTGCCCCGGCTTTTTTGTGTCCGTTATCGAAAGACACGCAACTTTCGCCGCGTGTCCGATTGGGGTGGATCAGGCTGAAGCTTTCATCTCGGCGTAATCCTTGAAGTGTTTTCCGAATGTCTCGGGCCACTCTGCCAAGGTTTTTCGACCGTCGGCCCACTCGCCTGCGAACCGTAGATCGAGATAGCTGATCAAGGCTGCGAGCGCGAAGTGACCGCCATGCAGCTTCTTGCCGGTCTTTGGCAGGTTGGCGTTCAGGTAATCCAGCCCTCTGACGACCTTGGACCATTGCTTGTCGATCCACGGCTGGTGGACCTTTTCGTCCGGGCGCGAGCGGCGTTCGTAAACGATGGCGAGAAGGCAATCCGTGATTCCGTCACACAGCGCCTCCAGCACCTCGGCATCCGTGCGCTTTTGATCCTTTTTCGGATAAAGCTTATGGCCGGATACCCTGTTCAGATAATGCATGATGGCAACGCTGTCATAGACCGAACCGCCGTCGTCCAGCAGCAGAACCGGGATTTTGCCGAGTGGGTTGTTGTCCATCAGCGAGGCCGGTTCGGCATTCGTGTCGACGCGGATCGCCTTGACGTCGAGGCCGAGATAGCGAGATGCCATGCGGACTTTCGCGGAATAGGGGGAGGCGGGTGAATAAAGCAATTCCATAATATTGACCTCTGATGTTTAACGGATGGGAATGATGTCTGCGGCGGTTGACCGGCAACCTCTGCGGTCGACCTGTGGGCAGGTGCGGAAGCTGAGATCCTTGTTCATGCAGATGCGCACCTCCTCCAGCTTCGGCCCATCACAGCTGATGGCGATGCCCTGCTTTGTGAGGGCAGGATTGACGGAAATGAAGGCGCTTTCGATGGCGTCGGCGGACAGTGTACGGGGTGCAGAACCCGAAGCAATGTCCTTAGGCAAGGTCACACGTTGATAGGCCGCGCGGGTGGTGTCGAGATATTCGGCCTGTGACAGCCCACTGCAGGTTCCATGTTTGCGCCATTGGTGGCCGATAAGGCCCATCGACGGCATGATGTCGAACATGCCTCGACCAAGCGCATCCAGCACCCGTTCGTTGCGATCCTTGCCACAAAATTCCGGATAGTCGTTGTCGTTCTGCGGCCACAGGCCGTGGACGACGAACCCATATTTGCGATCGGTCCCGCACTGCTGGCGGCTGTTGCGTCCGGCATCGCTGGCGCAAAACGCTGGAGACCACGACAGCGACAAGACGTAAAAATCAAATCCTGAGCCTAGCCGGCGGGGCGCGGTGCCAGCAGGCGTGGTCGTCGGCGAGCCGGTTTGTGTGGTTTCCGGTCGTTCAGGTGCATTTTGTAACGGCTGGCCAAACGTCATCCAGCCCGCTGCGGCAAGCGAAAGTGCGGCCAGCGCGATAAAACCGGCATATTGTTTCATCGGGCGAACTGTCTTTCTGCGCAGCAATGACGAAGTCTTGATCGGTAAGGGGTTTTATACCATCTCGCCCGCGTGGCAAACAGGCCAGCAAAAAATGAAACAAAGCCACAGTCTTAGTTGTCACAATGCTTGCATAACGACTAAGCTCTACGAATCCGTCAGACGCCACGCTGCCGGAAAGGGAGAATATCCGGGCATGTACGCATGAAATGGAAGAAATACATCTGGCCTGTCGTCGGGGTGGCAACCATCGGTTTTTCCGTATGGCTTCTTTACAAGGAACTGCGACATCTTTCGCTGGATGACGTCTGGGGCAGTCTTGTCGCCATCAATCCGCATCACTGGCTCATGTCCGGGCTTTGCACACTCATCGCCTACGCCGCCCTGGCTGGATATGACCGCATCGCGCTTCAACATCTCAAGCGCAAGGTCGGCTGGGTTTTCATCACGCTGACGTCGTTCACAACCTATGCCCTATCGCACAATGTCGGCGCCTCGGTGTTTTCAGGGGCGGTTGTGCGCTACCGGGCCTATACGTCGAAAGGCTTGAGCGTTTCGGAAATCGGCGTGCTCGTGGCGCTGTGCTCCTTCACTTTCGCCATCGGCACCATCATGCTCATTGGCCTTGTACTGGTCTATGAGCCCGATATTACCGAGCGCTTCGTCGATATTTTGCCGGTGGAAGCATCCAGAACGACTGGCTTCATTCTGCTCGCCATCGTCGGATTGTACGTCATCGGCAGCCTGATGAAGCTGCGGCCTTTGAAAATCGGCTCTTTTACGCTGTTTTACCCAGTGCCGCGCCTCGTCATTCAGCAATTGGTGATCGGCCCCATCGAACTGCTGGGCGCTGCGGGCATCATCTACTTTGCACTGCCGGAGGCGGGAAATCCCGGCTTCATGGTCATCCTCGGCATTTTTCTGGTGTCGTTTTCAGCAGCCCTGATTTCCCACGCCCCTGGCGGGCTGGGTGTGCTGGAATTGGTCTTCGTTACCGGCCTGCCGGATATGAACCCGGCAGATGTCATTGCTGCCCTTCTGGTCTTCCGCCTGTTCTACCTCATCATTCCCTTCATCTTTGGCCTTTTCATCATTCTCTTTTTCGAGAGATCACAACTGGCTGTGGCCGAACGAAACGAGCGTCGCGCGGAGGGGAGATAGCTACTCTCCGCGCAACCAGAATGCCCGCTGCGACGCATAACGATCTTGCGCCATAATGGTTTTCAGCACCGGCATGATCGTGTGCAGCTCATCCTTCAGCGTAAAGGGCGGGTTGACGATGATGAGGCCGGAGCCGCTGAGGCCTTCCAGCCGATCGCTGCGCACCGACAATTCCGCGCAGAGCATTTTCGGTATGTCATAGGATTGCAGCAGCTCGTGAAAATCCTTGATCGGCGCGCCCTTTTTCAGCGGATACCACAGACAATAGGTGCCCGTTGAAAAGCGGCGATAGGCCTTGTGAAAGCCTTCTGCCATGCGCTGATATTCATTCTCTTGTTCAAACGGTGGATCGACCAGCACAAGGCCACGCTTCTCCTTTGGCGGCAAATGCGCGCCCAGCGAAAGCCAGCCATCCAGTTCCGTCACGCGGGCCTGATAATCACCCTCGAAAAGGCGTGCCAGCGCCCGATAATCATCCGGGTGAAGCTCCATGGCGGAAAGCCGATCCTGCGGCCGAAACAGCATGCGTGCGAGCTTAGGTGAGCCAGGATAATATTGAAGGCCCCCCTCCGGGTTCAGCTCCCGCACCGCTGTCAGATAGGGCTCCAGGAGATCAGCGACCGCAGGCGGCAGGTCTGCCTCCAGAAGCTTGCCGATGCCGGTCTGCCATTCGCCGGTCTTTTGCGCCTCGTCGGACGACAGGTCGTAGAGACCGATGCCGGCATGCGTGTCCAGCACCCGGAAGGCTTTGTCCTTGTTCTGAAGATAGCGAACGAGACGCGCCATGACGGCGTGTTTGAGAACATCGGCAAAGTTGCCTGCGTGATAAATATGCCGATAGTTCATGCGCGCCGATGCCTTTTATGAATATTCTTGATGGTCGTCACTTGGCCCTTTTGGCCGCATTGCCTTTGCAATATACAAAAGTCATGAATGATGCGACCCCGATTTCCGCCAAAGCCGTGACTGGTGCTGTCAGCATCGGCCACACCGTCTGTCCCCACGACTGTCCAAGCGCCTGCGCGCTGGAAGTCGACATCAACGCGGATGGCCGGATTGGCCGTGTGCGCGGAGCCAATGCCAACACCTACACGGCTGGTGTCATCTGCGCCAAGGTGGCGCGCTACGCCGAGCGTATTTATCATCCGGGCCGGTTGCTGACGCCGAAGCGTCGCAAGGGTGCCAAAGGGGCGGGCGACTGGCAAGAGATCGACTGGGATGCCGCTCTCGATGAAGTCGCCAATGCCTTCGTCAAGGTTGAAGCCAAGCATGGTGCCGAGGCCATCTGGCCCTATTTCTACGCCGGGACCATGGGGCAAGTGCAGCGCGACAGCATCGAACGACTTCGCCACGCCAAGAAATATTCCGGCTTCTTCGGCTCCATCTGCACCAACATGGCCTGGACGGGTTACGTCATGGGCACGGGCGCTCTGCGCGGACCCGACCCGCGGGAGATGGCGAGGGCGGATGTGGTGGTGATCTGGGGCACCAATGCCGTTGCCACCCAAGTCAATGTCATGACCCACGCGATCCGCGCCCGAAAAGAGCGCGGTGCAAAAATCGTGGTCGTGGATATCTACGACAACCCGACGATGAAGCAGGCGGATATGAAGCTGATCGTGCGGCCCGGCACGGATGCAGCCCTTGCCTGCGCCGTCATGCACATCGCTTTCCGCGATGGTTATGCCGACCGCGCCTATATGGCGAAATTCGCGGATGATCCTGCTGGTCTCGAAGCGCATCTTGCGCCAAAGACACCGCAATGGGCCTCGGATATCACCGGTCTGTCGGTGGAAGAGATCGAGGCCTTCGCTCAGCTGGTCGGCACCACAAACAAGAGCTTTTTCCGTCTCGGCTACGGTTTCGCCCGCCAGCGCAACGGGGCGGTTGCCATGCATGCGGCGCTGTCTATCTCCACCGTGCTGGGCTCATGGCAATATGAGGGCGGCGGTGCGTTTCACAACAATGGCGACATCTTCCGGCTCAACAAGGCGGAGCTGATGGGCACGGCCTATGCCGACCCAAATGTGCGCCAGCTCGACCAATCGCAGATCGGTCGTGTGCTGACCGGCGACGCCGAGGCTCTGCGTTACGGAGGGCCGGTAACGGCACTGCTGATCCAGAACACCAACCCGGTCAATGTTTGCCCGGAGCAGCGGCTTGTGAAGCAGGGTTTCCTGCGCGATGACCTGTTCGTTGCCGTGCATGAGCAGTTCATGACGGAGACGGCTGAAGTTGCCGATATCGTGTTGCCCGCCACCATGTTCCTCGAACATGACGATATCTACCGCGCCGGTGGTCAGAACCACATTCTGCTCGGCCCAAAACTGGTGGAGCCGCCGGACACCGTTCGCACCAACCTCTTCGTTATCGAGGAACTGGCCAAGCGCCTCGGTGTGGCTGACATGCCGGGCTTCGGCATGACGGAGCGCGAGCATATCGATCTCATTCTCGGCCCCGGCGGTTGGGGTGATTTCGACAGCCTTGCCGAAGAAAAATGGATCGATGCGCAGCCGCCGTTCGAGGTCGCGCATTATCTCGAAGGCTTCGGATATGCGGACGGTAAATTCCGCTTTAGCCCGGATTGGCAGAGCGGCCCGTCACCCAACAAACCGCCGAAGAATGTGCCTGTGATGGGGCCGGTGGCGGAGCTACCGAAATTCCCGGATCAGGTCGATGTCATCGAAGTGGCCGATGCCGAGTATCCATTCCGGCTGGCGACATCGCCCGCCCGCAACTTCCTGAACTCCACCTTCGCAGAGACGAAGACATCGGTTCAGAAAGAAGGACGCCCGGAGCTGATGATCTGTCCCGCCGATGCCACGCGTCTTGGTATCGGCGACGGAGATATCGTGCGCATCGGAAATCAGCGGGGCGCGCTCCGCATACATGTGAAGATCGTCGAGGGTGCGAGGGCAGGTGTTCTCATCGCTGAGGGATTGTGGCCCAACAAAGCGCATCTGGATGGCGAAGGCATTAATGTGCTGACGGGTGGCGACGCGGTTGCCCCGTATGGAGGCGCAGCTTTTCACGACAACAAGGTTTGGCTTCAAGGGCAATAGCAGGATTTGGAATGCAGAAATTTGACGACGTAAAAATTGAAATTCTTAACGACGAAACACTTTCAAAAAACTGGTACCACCTTCGCAACATCACCTACAATTACACCAACTCCAAGGGTGAAACCAAAACGCTGAAGCGCGAAGCTTATGATCGCGGCAACGGCGCAACCATTCTGCTCTACGATCCGAAAATCGATAGCGTGATTCTGGTTCGCCAATTTCGCGTGCCGACCTATGTCAACGGCTATCACGGCTGGTTGCTGGAAACGCCCGCAGGCCTGCTGGACGGAGACAACCCGGCAGACGCCATCGCCCGCGAGGTGATGGAAGAAACGGGCTATAAGCTGCGCGACACGCGCTTCCTGTTCAAGTCCTTCATGTCGCCGGGTTCGGTCACGGAAGTGCTGCACTTCTTCGCGGCGATTGTCGACGCCTCTGACAAGGTGGAGGAGGGCGGCGGTGCGGTGCATGAAGACGAAGACATCGAGGTCGTTGTGCTTCCGCTGTCGGACGCCATGAAGATGATTGAGGACGGTGACATTTGCGACGGCAAGACCATCATGCTGCTGCAATGGGCTGCCCTGAACAAGGCCGCTCTCACAGCCTGAAAATGGAGTTTCAGATGAACGATCAGCCGAAATTGTCAGTGACTGAGGATGAGGGCCGCGTGCGGCTCATTACGAAGGAAACAGTCTGGAAGCGTTTCGTTCATCTGCAAACACTCGTCTTCGACCAGACGATGGCGGACGGGCGGGTCGTCCGTCTGAACCGCGAAGTGCACGACCACGGAAGTGCCGCAGCAATTTTGCTGTTCGATGCCGATAAGGATGCCGTCGTTCTGGTCCGCCAATTTCGGCCTGGAGCCTTCGTCAACGGTGATCCGAGTTTCATGATTGAGGTCCCGGCAGGTCTGACCGATGGAGACCATCCCGACGAAGCGATCCGCCGCGAAGCGATGGAAGAAACCGGCTACGCCGTCCAAGAGGTGCAATATCTTTTCGACATCTATGCCAGCCCCGGCACATTGACGGAGAAGATCGGTCTCTTTTACGCGCGGATCGATCTGGACGAAAAAGCGGGCGAAGGCGGCGGCCTTGAGACGGAAGGTGAAGATATCGAAGTCATCTCGGTGCCGCTCGATAAGGCCTTCTCTATGATCGCCACCGGCGAAATTACCGACGCCAAGACAATCATTTTGCTGCAATGGGCAATGCTGAATCGCAAACTCCTGTGAGATCAGCTGAATGCCAGCCCCTCTGATGCGGCAGCCGTCGCCAGTTTCTTGTCGTTGGTTGCCAGGGGAAGAGAGCGAGACGTGGCGAGGGCGAGATATGCCGCGTCGTAGGCGGACAGTGAGTGCTTCTGAGCCAATCGCATGATGGTCACGTGATCTCCGCCGCTAACCAAAATCAGTGGCAGACCGGTGAAGCGCAAAAGGATGGAGAACACCGCCTCTTGATCGATACGTTTTCGTCGCTCTGCGGAGAGCAGTATGTTTCGAAACTCGTGCGAAAGAAGATCCGGTGCAATGCAATCCTCATGCTCCAGTCGTGCCATGGCCGCATCGGCGATACCAGATGTTTCGTTGGGCAGAAACCACGCTGCGACCACAGACGCATCGACAACGAACGGCATCAAGCTCTGCCTTCGTTTTTCCATGACTGAATTTCGTCAGCCTTAACGATAGCCCGCTGCGCTCTCTCGGCCCGCAAGGTGTCCAGCATGCGGCGTCTGTCGCCTTTGTCAGACGCTCTGATCAGGCGTGCAACGGGTTCATTACCGCGTGAAATGACCACGTCTTCTCCTGCTTCGACTTTTACCAGAAGCTCCGAAAGATGTGTTTTTGCTTCACCGACTTTGACTGTAAGCGTCATGATGACAGGCTCCGTTTGGCATGAAAGTATCAAACGCAGTATCATTTGGTCAAGTGGTTGGCCAAGTCGGTATTTAAGCAGAAATCAGCTGCTGTCCTGCATCACAGGCATCCTGCGTCCGCATGACCCTGCCGCCCTCCATCCGCACCACACCTTCAGCTAGAAGCTTGAGTGCCACCGGATAGAGTTGATGTTCAACGGTTAGTACGCGTTCGGCAAGGGTGTCCGGCGTATCATCCAGAAGAACAGGGACAGCAGCCTGTCCAACGACCGGACCTTCGTCCATGCCTTCGGTCACGAAATGGACCGTGCAGCCCGTGATCTTCATACCGCTTTCGATTGCGCGCTCATGCGTGTGCAGGCCCGGAAAAAGCGGCAGCAGGGAAGGGTGGATATTGATGATGCGACCCGCATAGGGCGCGATAAACTCTGCGGAGATCAGCCGCATGTAACCGGCAAGGCAGATGATGTCGGGTGCGATTTCGCTGATCGCTGCCAAAATGGACTGCTCGTGTTCGGCCTTGCTCGCATAGGTCTTGCGCTCGAAAACGAGTGTCGGAATGCCAAGGCTCTGTGCCTTGGCAAGTCCGCCCGCCAACGCCTTGTCGGAGATCACGCAGGCAATCTCTGCCGGAAAATCCGGTGCCTGACACGCCTGCGCCAGCGCCATCATGTTGGAGCCGCTGCCGGAGATGAAAACGACGACGCGTTTGCGGGCAGGGGCGTTGCTCATAGGCCGAGCGTGCCTTTGTAGATCGTGCCGTGCCCGTCTTCTGCACGCGCAACCATGCGGCCGAGTGCAAAGACTATTTCGCCTTCGGCGGTCAGGGCATCCGTAACCGTCTGGGCGTTTTCTGCGGAAACCACGACGATCATGCCGACGCCGCAGTTGAAGGTGCGCAGCATTTCATTGGGCGCAACGCCGCCAGTCTTTGCCAGCCATGAGAAGACTGAGGGAACCTTGATAGCGTCGAGATCAATCTCGGCTGCCAGATGCTTTGGCAGAACGCGTGGAATATTCTCAGGGAAACCGCCGCCAGTGATGTGTGCGAGCGCTTTCAGGGCGCTCGTTTCGCGGATCGCCTTCAGAAGCGGCTTTACATAGATACGTGTTGGTGTCAGTAGCGCTTCACCCAACTTTTTGCCTTCAGCGAAGGGCGCAGGCGCATCCCAGCCGAGGCCGGAGAGCGAGACGATTTTGCGAACGAGCGAGAAGCCGTTGGAGTGAACGCCGGAGGATGCGAGACCGAGAATGACGTCGCCTTCGGCAATGTCGCCTGCGGGCAGCAGCTGGCCGCGTTCGGCAGCACCGACGGCAAAGCCCGCGAGGTCGTAGTCCCCTTCAGAATACATGCCCGGCATCTCCGCCGTCTCGCCACCGATCAACGCACAACCGGATTCAAGGCAGCCCGCCGCAATGCCGTTGACGATGGCAGCGCCCTGGTCGGGATCAAGCTTGCCGGTCGCGAAATAGTCGAGGAAGAACAGCGGTTCGGCGCCCTGTACCACGAGGTCGTTGACGCACATGGCTACGAGGTCGATGCCGACAGTTTCATGATAGTTGGCGTCGATGGCGATCTTGAGCTTGGTGCCGACGCCATCATTGGCGGCGACCAGAACCGGGTCCTTGAAACCAGCGGCCTTCAAATCGAACAGACCGCCGAAGCCGCCGATTTCGCCATCCGCGCCGGGGCGGCGGGTCGAGCGAACGGCTGGCTTGATCTTTTCGACCATCAGGTTTCCGGCGTCGATATCCACACCTGCATCGCTGTAGGTAAGACCGTTCTTGCCTGGCTCGCTCATGGCTGTCGTCTCCACTGGTTCCATTTGGCGTGCCATTCGCATGAGACGGGTGACGATGCAAGTATGAGCGCGTCGAAAGGCATGTTTTTCACGCCTTTCGGGCGTTTTAGCTGTATTGTTATGGGAAAGCCCTATTGTGACGAATTTGGCAAGGGTGCCACACTTGACCAGTCCGGTCCACGCATCCTATCTCCTAACCCAAGAGTTATGAGCGCAGGCGCTCAAAGGAGCAGACGATGCAACCACATATCAGAGGCATGAATCTGAGACGCCAGGCCTTTTTCTGGCTCGGTGCCTTCGTCGTTTTCGTCGTGTTCCTGATGGTTTTCAGCTCCATCCTTCTGCCCTTCGTGGCGGGTATGGCGCTGGCCTATTTCCTTGATCCGATCGCGGATTGGCTGGAAAGGCGTGGCTTGAGCCGCATGATGGCGAGCGTCATGATCCTTGTGTCCTTCGTTCTGCTGTTTGCCCTCTCTTTGATCATCATCATACCGTTGATCGTTGCGCAGGCATCGGAATTCATCGCCCGCATTCCGCAATATATATCGTCGTTGCAGCAACTGATTGCCGGTGCCGACACCAATCTGCTTCCGGGCTGGGTCAGTTCGCAGATCGATTCCGTGAAAGAGAACTTTTCCAAACTGCTGAGCGAAGGTGCAGGCTTCATCGGCACCCTGCTCACGCAAATCTGGAATTCCGGAAAGTCGCTGGTGGATGTCATCTCGCTACTGGTGGTGACGCCGGTAGTGGCATTTTATCTGCTGTTGGACTGGGACCGCATGATCGAAAAGGTCGATAGCTGGATACCGCGTGACCATGTGGCCACCGTGCGCCAGATTGCCCGTGATATGGACAGCACCATCGCTGGCTTTATTCGTGGACAGGGCTCGCTGTGCCTCATTCTCGGCGTCTATTATGCCGTCGGCCTCTCGCTCGTCGGTCTGAATTTCGGACTGTTGATCGGCTTTTTTGCGGGCGCAATCAGCTTCATTCCCTATGTCGGCTCCATGATTGGCCTCGTGCTGGCTGTGGGCGTGGCGCTGGTCCAGTTCTTGCCGGATTACGTTAACATCATTCTGGTGCTGGCGGTTTTCTTCTCTGGCCAGTTCATCGAAGGCAACATTTTGCAGCCGAAGCTTGTCGGCAGCAGCGTTGGCCTTCACCCCGTGTGGTTGATGTTTGCGCTGTTTGCATTCGGCGTTCTGTTTGGCTTTGTTGGCCTGTTGGTCGCGGTGCCAGCCGCAGCAGCCGTTGGCGTGCTCGTTCGCTTTGCACTGTCGCGCTATCTCGAAAGCGATCTGTACCACGGTCGCGCGGCCAATCTGCCGTGGGATACGGAAGAAACGCAAATCCAGGCGTTGCCGCCGAAGAAGATCGATTCTCAGAGCTGAAAGATGAACGATAACACCAAACCCGGTGCCAGCAGGTCGAAGGCCGAGCAGCTACCGCTTGCTTTCTCCCACCAGACGGCGACTGGCCGTGACGATTTGCTGGTGGCCGCACCTCTGGATGCTGCTGTCAGCATCGTGGACGAGTGGCCACGCTGGCCATCTCCTGTCGTCATTCTGGTCGGGCCGCAGGGTTCGGGGAAATCGCATCTCGCCAGCATCTGGAGAAACACCAGCGGTGCTGTGGATATCAAACCAAAGCCAGGTGCGGAAGCAGCGCGGGTGGCGGAACACAGCCCGGTTATGTTTGAAGATGCGGATAGAAACGGTTTTGATGACACCGAACTGTTCCACGTCATCAACAGCGTTCGCGAAAACGGCACATCGCTGTTGATCACCACACGGGAATGGCCCGCTGCATGGCCGGTCGCGCTGCCAGATTTGCGCTCTCGCCTCAAGGCGGCGACGGTGGTGGAAATCGGCGAGCCGGACGAGGATTTGCTCGCGCAGGTGCTGATGAAGCTGTTTGCCGATCGTCAGCTTTATATGGATGACAAACTTGTCAGCTATATCGTGGCACGCATGGAGCGGTCGCTGAACGCGGCGCAGATGATCGTTGAGAGACTGGATCGTTTGGGCCTGTCGAGAGGCACTCGCATCAGTCGGGCACTGGCCGCAGAGGTGCTGACGGAGCTGGGCAGCAAGCCTGACGAGGATTGACTGTCACAGTTCCGTCGTCAAACTGTTATACGGGCAATGGGGTATCTGGCCGAAAGTGCAAAGCGATTTCAGGTCGCTAGGGATACCTGAACAAGTGACTGTCGCGGCGCGGAACCCTGTGTTTTGCTTGCCAGTCTAGAGATAAAGGGCGGAAAATTCGATGGATTCGGTCGTGCAGGACAATCTGGATGAAAACGGCAAAACGGCACCTGAGGAAAAGAGCCTGTGGGATAGCCCGGAGCGCTTTATCAATCGAGAGTTTTCATGGCTGCAATTCAACCGCCGTGTTCTCGAAGAGACGCTGAACACTGCTCATCCTCTGCTGGAGCGTCTGCGCTTCCTGTCGATTTCCGCCGCCAACCTCGATGAGTTCTTCATGGTGCGCGTGGCGGGTCTCGAAGGCCAGGTTCGCCAGAACGTGACCGTTCGCACGCCGGATGGCAAAACGCCCGCCGAACAGCTCGAAGACATCCTCAAGGAAATCGACAATCTCCAGATGGAGCAGCAGGCTTCGCTGGCCGTCCTTCAGCAATATCTTGCCAAGGAAGACATCTATATCGTCCGCCCGGCGTCGCTCTCGGATGAGGACCGCGTCTGGCTGGAGAATGAATTCGAGGAATTGATCTTCCCGGTTCTGACGCCGCTCTCCATCGATCCGGCGCATCCATTCCCGTTCATTCCGAACCTCGGCTTTTCCATGGGCCTGCAGCTGGATAGCGTCAACGGTCGCGAGCCGATGACAGCGCTTTTACGTTTGCCGCCTGCGCTCGACCGCTTCATTCGCTTGCCCGATGACAAGACGACGATCCGCTACATCACGCTGGAAGACGCTGTTGGTCTGTTCATCCATAGGCTTTATCCGGGCTATACGGTTCGTGGCCTCGGCACGTTCCGCATTATCAGAGACAGCGATATCGAGCTTGAAGAAGAAGCCGAAGATCTGGTGCGGTATTTCGAAAGCGCCCTGAAGCGCCGTCGTCGCGGCTCGGTGATCCGCATCGAAACCGACAGCGAAATGCCTGCGTCTCTGCGCCAGTTCGTGGTGCATGAGCTCAACGTGCCCGACAACCGCGTGGCGGTTCTTCCGGGTCTTCTGGCACTCAACACCATTTCCGAACTCGTCAAGGCGCCCCGCGACGACCTGAAGTTCGAACCTTACAATGCCCGCTTCCCGGAGCGAGTGCGTGAGCACGCAGGCGACTGCCTTGCCGCCATCCGCGAAAAGGACATGGTGGTTCACCATCCCTATGAGAGTTTCGATGTGGTGGTGCAGTTCCTGTTGCAGGCCGCCCGCGACCCAAATGTTCTCGCCATCAAGCAGACCTTGTACCGCACCTCCAACGACAGCCCGATCGTTCGCGCGTTGATCGATGCGGCCGATGCCGGCAAGTCCGTGACGGCCCTGGTAGAGCTGAAAGCACGCTTCGATGAAGAGGCGAATATTCGCTGGGCGCGAGACCTGGAGCGCGCAGGCGTTCAGGTCGTGTTCGGCTTTATCGAGCTGAAGACCCACTCCAAGATGTCGATGGTCGTGCGCCGTGAAGACGGAAAGCTGCGCACCTATTGCCATCTCGGTACTGGCAATTACCATCCCGTGACAGCCAAGATTTATACTGACCTGTCCTTCTTCACCTGTAATCCGAAGATTGCCCACGACATGGCAAACATCTTCAACTTCATCACGGGTTATGGCGAACCGGAAGAGGGTATGAAGCTTGCCGTTTCGCCTTATACTATGCGCTCGCGCATTCTCAAGCATATCAATGATGAGGCGGAACACGCCAGAAATGGCGCGCCAGCGGCCATCTGGATGAAGATGAACTCGCTGGTCGATCCCGAGATCATCGATGCGCTGTATCACGCAAGTGCAGCTGGTGTGGAGATCGATCTGGTCATTCGCGGCATCTGCTGCCTTCGTCCACAGGTGGCGGGCCTGTCCGACAATATTCGCGTCAAATCCATCGTCGGGCGCTTCCTGGAACACAGCCGTATCTTCTGCTTCGGCAATGGTTACGGCCTGCCATCCGACAAGGCACTGGTTTACATCGGCTCTGCCGATATGATGCCGCGAAATCTCGATAGACGCGTTGAAACAATGGTGCCTCTTGTCAATCCCACGGTGCACGAGCAGGTTCTTTCACAGATCATGCTGGGCAATCTCATTGACAACCAGCAGAGCTACGAGATACTTCCGGACGGAACGTCGAGGCGCATCGAGGTGCGCAAAGGCGAGGAACCGTTCAACGCGCAGCACTATTTCATGACCAATCCTAGCCTTTCAGGCCGTGGTGAAGCTCTGAAATCCAGTGCGCCTAAACTGATTGCAGGGCTGATATCATCCCGCAAGAAACAGGCTGAATGACACGATCAGAAGCACAGGGGCGGCTCACCGGTCTCGCCCCCGTTTCCGTCATAGATATTGGTTCGAACTCTGTTCGTCTCGTTGTTTATGAAGGTCTCTCGCGCGCCCCTGCGGTGCTGTTCAATGAAAAGGTCCTGTGCGGCCTCGGTAAGGGCCTTGCCCTCACCGGTCGCATGGATGAGGAAGGCGTAACCCGCGCGCTTGCCGCTTTGCGCCGCTTCCATGCACTGTCACAACAGGCGCAGGCGCAAAAGCTTTATGTGCTGGCAACCGCTGCTGCCCGTGAGGCAAGCAACGGTCCAGATTTCATCCGCGATGCGGAAGCCATTCTCGGCTGCGAGATCGAAGTTCTTTCCGGCGAGAAAGAAGCGCTCTATTCTGCCTATGGCGTCATCAGTGGCTTCCACGATGCCGATGGCATTGCCGGTGATCTCGGTGGCGGTTCGTTGGAACTGATCGATATCAAAGGCAAGACCTGTGGTGAAGGCATCACCTTGCCGCTGGGCGGGCTGCGGCTGTCGGAACATTCGGGCGGCTCCATCGAAAAAGCCGCGGCATTCACAAAAAAGCAGGTGAAGACCGCAAAGCTGCTCACCAAGGGCGAGGGGCGTACATTTTATGCGGTTGGCGGCACGTGGCGCAACATTGCCAAGCTGCACATGGAAATCAGCGGTTACCCACTGCACATGATGCAGGGTTACGAGATGCCGCTCTCCGATATGCTGAGCTTTCTCGATGAGGTGATCGCCTCCAAGGACAGCAAGGACCCTGCATGGCAGGCGGTTTCCAAGAACCGCCGTACGCTTCTACCGTTTGGTGCCGTCGCCATGCGCGAAGTGCTGGAAGTCATGAAGCCCTCCAAGATCGCGTTTTCCGCACAGGGCGTTCGCGAAGGTTATCTCTATTCGTTGCTGCCGGAAGCCGAGCAGAAAGCCGACCCGCTGCTGGTGGTGGCCGACGAGCTTGCCATTCTTCGCGCCCGTTCGCCTGAACATGCGCGCGAGCTTGCCGATTGGAGCGGACGTACCGTGCCGGTCTTCGGCATTACCGAAACGGAAGATGAGGCACGCTACCGGCAGGCCGCCTGCCTGCTGGCCGATATCAGTTGGCGCGCGCATCCGGATTATCGTGGCTTGCAGGCGCTCAACATCATCGCCCACTCGTCCTTCATCGCGATCACCCATCCAGGTCGCGCCTATATCGCGCTGGCCAATTATTACCGCTTCGAGGGACTGAACGACAACGGCACGACGCAGCATCTGACGTCCATTGCAGGCGACAGAATGCAGGAGCTTGCCAAGCTGCTGGGCGGCTTGCTGCGTGTTGTCTATCTGTTTTCGGCGTCCATGCCAGGCGTCGTCGATCACCTGAAGTTCAGGCGTTCCGAGCGAAACGATATCGACCTCGAATTCGTCGTGCCGCATGAATATTGCGATTTCGCCGGTGAGCGGCTGGAAGGTCGTTTGCAGCAATTGTCCAAACTGACCGGCAAGAAGCTCGCATTCGTCTTCGAATAGGCCGAGTATAAAGTAACAGCTTTGTCGGCCTTAGCGCTCGTCGATCTCTGGACCACTTTCTTTTGCAGCGAGGCGATTTTTGACGTCAGTGCTAAGGCGACTGTACTGTTCAGCTGTGGTGTCTGAGAATGCCTCCCCGCGGGTAGCGAGGCGATCTTCATATCCGATTGGCACGAGAAATTGGGAGAATGTAAAATCCCACCTGACACCGTTGATAGAGTTATAAAAGTGCAGGGCTCCGGCAACTGAGGTTTTAAATATTTCTCCGCCCATATGATCCTGAAACACTAAGGCAGTGACACCGCATTGTCCTAGCGCAGGATTTTCTTTCGACCACAAGCTACTTGTCTCTCTTGACCAACTTTCTTTTACGGCATCATAGAGCACTGTTATCGACGTCATGATCGTCAATCCTGTTTACGAAAATCATATTTGACGTTCTGTGATGCTACAAGAAAGAAAGTGGTGCAGCGCGCCACGGCCGCACCACGACATCTCAACCTTACTTCGCGTCCAGCAGGTCTTTCACGTCCAGCAGAACGAACTCGTTGTCGTCAGCCTTGTCCAGTGCGCGACCGGCTGAGAAGGGCAGGTTGTTGTCGTTGCCGACGACGATGTGCGTTGCATCGACGCGATCGACGTTTTCGATGGTCACGAAAGGCATGGTGTAGGTGCCGTTCTCACTGCCCTGAATGGCCTTTTTGTCGGGATCGGCAATCTTCATCAGGTCGATATAGCCGATCTTGCGGGCGGCCTTGCCGACATTGGCATCGTTGAATTCGATCTTGTAGATGCGCTTCAGCTTGGCTGGAACGGCAAAGCAATTGGCTTCCGGCTTCTTCGGATCGGCGCAAGTCTTGTCGGCGGTACCAGCGCCATTGTCGCGCTCGATCACCAGGGCTGTGCTGTCATCCAGCATGTTGAAGTCGCCAATTGCTTCGCCGCCGTCGGCCAGCGGGTAAAGCCATGTGCGGCCCGTCCAGCTTTTGGAGGCGACGTCGAGTTCGATGATGCGAAGGCCGGTTGCGCCGTCTTCTGTTTTCTCGACCTGTCCCTCTGCATTGTAGAGGGGACCTTCCAGAAGACCGTAAATCTTCGTGCCGTCCTTGGACATTGCCATGCCCTCGAAACCACCGGAGCGCTTTAGGTTGAACGCAGGCAGCTTCTGCGTCGGGTTGCCAGGCAGCGTGAGAGTTAGATGGTCGGGCGATTTGACCTCGATGTCTCCAGCCTTCGTTGCGATGACATCCGTCAGTTTGCCGTCGCGGGTGAACTTCAGGATGTAAGGACCGAATTCTTCGCCGACCCAGAAGCCGTCATTGGTAGGCTGGATCGATTCGACGTCGAAATCTGCGCCGGTCAGATAGCGCTTGTCAGAGCCTTCCATGACGATGGGGAACGGTGCCTTCTTGTCTGGATCGGAGAGGAACACCGTTTCGAGCGCGTTGACCTTGCCCGCATCCCAGTCGAGCTTCAGGTGATGCAGCATCAGCATCGAGTCGCTGGAGTTGGTCTTGGAGCCAAAACCGTTGTCGGACAGGCTCCAAAATGTACCGTCGCTCATCGTCTTGATGCCGGAAAAGCCCTGCATGGCTTGGCCTGCAAACGGCATGGAAAGACCCGTCGTGCGAACACCATCCTTGCCCGGGACGGTGCCGAGGCCTTCGGCGCGTTTGCGATCCGCCGTGGTAAACTTGGCAGATGTCTTCAGATGCTCAGGCGCATCGGCGGGAGCTGCGATAACAGTGTTTGCCGGCAAAACGGTCTGCGATACGAGCTTTGCCGGAAACTCCTTCTCCGCTGCAAACGCGGACATTGTGCCGAGCGCCAGAAGGGCGACGGAGGCGAGGAGGGTCTTTTTCATGGAATTACCTTCGGGTTTACATCTGCAATGCAGGGACCGTTAGGCACGCTTCATGACATCTGGTTGATACGTCTTTGAAGATTTGATGACGCTTATGGAAAGTATGAGCGTCAGCTCATAACCGCCTGACGGCTGAGCGCACAGACACCCAAAGTCTGCCCACGCCCTTTGACGGCGTGCTCTCCGAGATACTCGCTCTTCACGCCCTTTGGCAGCAGCAATTGGTGCGCCAGATCGGATGAGATGAGAACCGGGTGGCCGAGCATTTTACTCAGTGATTCCAGCCGCGCCGTCGTGTTCACCGTGTCGCCGAAATAGGTGATCTTGTGGTGGTCGACGCCGATTTCGGCTGTGATGACGGGCCCGCCATGAATGGCAAAACGCAGCCTCGGCACGGTGCCGAATCGCAACAGCCAATCGGCGCGCTTCTCTTCGATGGTCGAGAGAATGTCAAAAACGCAGTTGATACAGGCCGCACGGCGGATCGCCAGATGATACGGCCATGTGATGATGGCGGCATCGCCGATATAATCATCGATCACCCCGCCATGTCGCCTGACGGGCCCCGCATAGACGGAGAACAATTCGCCCAGATATTCCTGGGCGCGCAAATCCCCATGCGTTTCGGCAAAGGATGTCGAGCCCACGAGATCGACGAACAGAAAGACACGCTCTTCGCTGACGGGGCGGCGGTAACGGCCCAGAATGAGGTCGATGAAGATATCGCGGCCGAGCAATTCCCGCACCCGCATGACGAAAACGATGATGGCGCAGACGCCGAGCGTGAACAGAAGCGTCTGCATTTCCGCATGCACGGCGCGACGCCAGCTGACGGGCAGCACGCCCGTCGCCCATAGAATTGTGCCGCCAAGGCCAAAGCCACAGAACACCAGAACGGAATAGGCCAAGAACGCGGAAAGGATGTAAGCGGGCGTCGGCAACATGCTGATTCGGCGCGACAGCTCCGGCATGATGTAGCCGCGCTCGAACGCCAGAATGGGCGCGCAGGCAAACAGGGCATAGGTTGCGCCAATCAGCGCACCGCCGCCATATTCCAGAAATGCATAGGCCACACCGCTGCCGGCAACTGCCAGAAACAGCACGACATAGTCCAGCATCGCTAGAATTTTTCTCATTGTGGCTCTTTGTTTTGGGCGTCGAAGCGGCCCTGGACTTGCAGGGAACAGGCATCCCATTCCCGAAGGTTGCGACCATATTGTGAAAGCCGCAGGTCAAAAAGTGATGTTTTGGTAATGTGCTGCGTATGGTTGAAGGCTGTGACCGACTTGCATCGGTCACGTGTCGAAATACGCTCTGAAGATCAAAATCAAGACAGTGTGGATTGAGCGCAAAGCCACAAACACATCAAATCTGCTGCGGCAGTTCCAGTGCTTCGACTTTCTTGCCGGCAAAACGAAGCGCAACTTCGCCACGAATGAGCTTCAACGCCGGTTCGCCGAACAGATCGCGCCGCCAGCCAGACAAAGCAGGGACGACCGCCTCTTCGCCTTCTGATGCGATTCTATCGAGATCTTCGCTGTTGGCGATGACCTTGGCGGCGACGCCATGCTTGTCAGCCGTCAGCTTCAGCAAAACCTTGAGAAGTTCGACCGCAGCACCGTTGCCTTCGGGTGAATGGCTCTGGCGCGGCGGATGCGGCATATCGGCTTTGGGCAAGGCAAGCGCTGCATTCACCGTCTCGATAATGGCGGCACCGGATGAGGAGCGCTCCCACCCCTTTGGAATGGTGCGCAGGCGCGACAGTGCTTCGGTATCCTTGGGCTGCTGCTGAGCGATCTCGAAGATCGCATCGTCCTTCAACACCCGCGAGCGCGGCACGTTGCGCGACCGTGCCTCACGTTCACGCCATGCGGCGATGAATTTCAGGATGGCCAGTTCCGTCGGCTTGCGAAGGCGGGATTTCAACCGCAGCCACGCATCGTCGGGATGCATGTCGTAAGTCTCGACCGATTCGAGAATGTCCATCTCTTCCTTCAGCCAGGAAGAGCGGCCTTCACGTTCCAGCTGCGCTTGCAGCGCCAGATAAACGTCGCGCAGGTGTGTGACATCGGCCAGCGCATAATCCAGCTGCTTTTCGGTCAGCGGACGCCGGCTCCAGTCGGTGAAGCGCGACGACTTGTCGATTTGGACGTTCTTGATCCGCTGGACGAGCTGATCGTAGGAAATGGAATCACCGAAACCGCAGACCATCGCCGCGACCTGCGTGTCGAAGATCGGATGCGGAATGAGACCACCGAGGTGGTGGATGATTTCGATATCCTGGCGGGCGGCGTGAAAAACCTTGATGACACTGGCGTCGGCCATGAGTTCGAAGAGCGGCGTCAGATCGAGGTCTTTGGCAAGAGGGTCGACCAGCACTTCCAGCGTCGAGCTTGCCATTTGAACGAGACACAGCTGAGGCCAGAAAGTCGTTTCGCGCAGAAATTCCGTATCGATGGTGATGAAATCGGATTTCGCCAGTTCCTTGCAGGCTTCGGCGAGTGCTGTTGTCGTCTCAATCATTATCTTTTTGCCGCTCATGGAAAGTATCAAACTTACTTTCCCTTTGAAGCGCCCATGTCAATACAAAGGCAGCCGTTCTTGTCTCTCTGTCCCATCTTTATGGGGTGTAGATTACTGTCAGAGGTCTTTTTTGTCCTGATCTTGGGCAGATGGTGCGGCAAGCTTGCTGAAATAGGCCGAGGTGCGAAGAAGCGAGCGGAAGCGCCAGTTTCGCTGCTCTGGCGGCACACCGGCCCGCACCGTCAGCCGGTAAAGAGCATAGATCATGAAGACGACCTGGATCGCAGCCGTATAGGCAAACAGCGCCTTGGGGCCGAAGTGATCCATGAGAAGGGATGCCAGGAACGGGCCGACGGTTGCGCCCAGCGACCAGAAGAACAGCAACCCCGCTGACATCATAGCGTGCTCACCCTCCTTGGCGTGGTCGTTGCCATGCGCGGAGCTCAGCGAATAGAGCGGCAGTGCAAAGGCGCCGAAGACGAAGACGCCGATCACGTTTCGCACCTCATCGCTGCCGGCAAAGAATGACAGAAACAGGCCTGTAACGACGGAGCATGCGGTGGTCGCGACGATAACGATGCGCCGGTCGTAACGGTCGGAATAGGCTCCCAGCGGATACTGCAAAACGACGCCGCCGATAATGCCTGCGCTCATGAAGGTGGCAATCGAGGTGACGGACATTCCGATCTGTTCGGCATAGATGGGGCCGATATTGCGGAAGGCCGACATGCTGAGGCCAACCGCGATACAGCCGATAACCGCCAGCGGGGAAATGCGCCACACGGCGAAGAGATCGAACGGAACCTGCTTGGGAGGCGCTGGGTTTGATTTATCGGCCAGCGAGATGGGTACCAGCGACAGCGTCAAGGCCATGGCGATCAGCGAGAAGATCGCGGGACCCTCAATGCCGACAGCTGGGATGACATATTGCGCCAGCGTCACCGAACCGAGATCGACGAAACGATAGATGGAGAGCGTGCGTGCGCGGTTGGAGTTCGTCACCTGCGCATTGATCCAGCTTTCGATGGTAGCGAACAGGCAGGCAACGGCGATGCCGATGACGAAGCGCATCGCAAACCAGAAGAACGGATCGGTGATCAGGATCATGGTGATGGAGGCGGCAGATGCGACGGCCGCCATGGTCGAAAACGCCCTGATGTGGCCGATCTTGCGCAGCAGTCGGGTAACGTTGACGCAACCCACGGCAAAGCCAAGGCTGTAACCGGCGCTGATGAGGCCGATGGTGCTGGCGGAAAATCCTTCGGACAATCCACGCAGCGCAATGAATGTACCCTGCAAGCCGTTTCCGCCAATCAGAATGCCTGCCGTCAGCAGCAGCGGAATAAGGGGTCTGATCTGGCTCATGCGTCACACATCGCGTGTCTGGAGAGGATTGAGAGGTCGTGCCAGAGATAACCGATTCGTGCCGGTCAAATACGCCTAAAGGCAGCGCTATACGGGACAATATTGCGCTTTGCCTTGACAAATCAGGTCTGTCATGCGCTTTTCCGCCCGATTTAGATATGCGATCCGCTTGGTGATCGCCGCACTGTTTCAGGATAACAAAATGCATCGTTACCGCAGCCACACCTGTGCCGCTCTTCGCAAATCGCATGTCGGCGAAACCGTTCGTCTTTCCGGCTGGGTTCACCGTGTGCGAGATCATGGCGGCGTTCTCTTCATAGACCTTCGCGACCACTACGGCATCACGCAGGTGGTGGCAGACCCGGATAGCCCGGCCTTCAAGACGGCTGAAGTCGTTCGCGGCGAGTGGGTCATCCGCATCGATGGTCTCGTCAAGGCGCGCTCGGAAGACACGGTCAACAAGACCATGGCGACCGGCGAAATCGAGCTTTACGCCCAGGAAATCGAAGTGCTGGCCGCGTCCAAGGAACTGCCGCTGCCGGTGTTTGGTGAGCCTGACTATCCTGAAGACGTCCGCCTGAAGTACCGCTTCCTCGATCTTCGCCGCGATACGCTGCACAAGAACATCGTCAAGCGCACGCAGATCATTTCCGATATGCGCCGCCGCATGGGCGATATCGGCTTTGCCGAATATTCCACGCCGATCCTGACGGCCTCGTCGCCCGAAGGCGCGCGCGACTTCCTCGTGCCAAGCCGTATCCATGAAGGAAAGTTCTTCGCGCTGCCGCAGGCGCCGCAGCAGTACAAGCAGCTTCTGATGGTGGCCGGTTTCGACCGCTACTTCCAGATCGCACCCTGCTTCCGTGATGAAGACCCGCGTGCAGACCGTCTGCCCGGCGAATTCTACCAGCTCGACCTCGAAATGAGCTTCGTGACGCAGGAAGATGTCTGGGAAACGATGGAGCCGGTCATTCGCGGCGTGTTCGAGCAGTTTGCCGAAGGCAAGCCTGTCACCCAGAACTTCCGCCGTATCGCCTATGACGATTCGATCCGCACCTATGGTTCCGACAAGCCGGACCTGCGTAACCCGATTGAAATGCAGGCCGTGACGGACCATTTCGCCGGTTCCGGCTTCAAGGTCTTCGCGAACATGATCGCGTCCAACCCGAAGGTCGAAGTCTGGGCCATCCCAGCCAAGACCGGCGGCTCCAGAGCGTTCTGCGACCGCATGAATGCATGGGCGCAGGGACAGGGTCAGCCCGGCCTCGGCTACATCTTCTGGAAGGAAGAGGACGGCAAGGTCGTTGGTTCCGGTCCGCTTGCCAAGAACATTGGCGAAGAACGCACCGAGGCGCTGCGCGTTCAGCTGGGTCTCGAAGCGGGCGATGCGTCCTTCTTCGTGGCCGGTGATCCTGCCAAGTTCTACAAGTTCGCAGGCGAAGCCCGCACCCGTGCTGGCGAAGAGCTGAACCTTGTTGACCGCGACCGTTTCGAGTTGTGCTGGATCGTCGACTTCCCGTTCTTCGAATACAACGAAGAAGAAAAGAAGATCGACTTCGCGCACAACCCGTTCTCCATGCCGCAGGGCGGAATGGATGCGCTGGAAAATCAGGACCCGCTGACGATCAAGGCCTACCAGTACGACATGGTCTGCAACGGCTACGAAATCGCTTCCGGCTCCATCCGTAACCAGTCGCCGGAACTGATGGTCAAGGCCTTCGAAAAGGTGGGCTTGAGCCAGCAGGACGTGGAAGATCGCTTCGGCGGCCTCTACCGCGCCTTCCAGTACGGCGCGCCTCCGCATGGCGGCATGGCTGCCGGTGTGGACCGCGTGGTGATGTTGCTGACCGGCACCAAGAACCTGCGCGAAATCACGCTGTTCCCTATGAACCAGCAGGCACAGGATTTGCTGATGAACGCGCCTGCACCCGCTTCGCCAACGCAGCTTCGCGAATTGGCCCTGCGTGTGGTGCCGACGCCGAAGAAGGACTAAAGCCCATGCAAAAGGGCTGCTTGCTTCGTGCGGGCAGCCCTTTTATTTTGAAGGATCGTGATCCTCATCGGTTAGACAGAAGATGACATTCTGAGCTTCCGTACCCCAACGCCTTGCATCGAAGACATCAAAGCCTTATACAGGCGTCATTCACCACGGACCCGGTGTAACCCCGGGTGGCTCTTCTGGCCGCCGATCCGCCAGACAACGCAAAGCACCGTTTCGTCTTTTCGTTTTACAGAGCAAGCTCTTGCGAGCCGGTGCGCATTTATTTGCGAAAAAAATCCTTATGAACAGACTTCAAACTTACAAACGTGAGTGGTTTTCGAACATTCGCGGAGATGTTCTCTCCGGCATTGTCGTGGCTCTCGCACTCATTCCCGAAGCTATCGGCTTTTCCGTCATTGCAGGGGTCGATCCGAAAGTGGGGCTGTTTGCCTCCTTCGCCATCGCCTGCGTTTCTGCCTTTACTGGCGGCAGGCCAGGCATGGTATCGGCTGCCACGGCTGCAACGGCGGTTTTGATCGTCACGCTCGTAAAAGAGCATGGCATTCAATATCTGCTTGCAGCCACTCTATTGATGGGCATCCTGCAAATCCTCGCAGGTCTCGTCAGGCTCGGCCGCGTCATGCGGTTCGTGTCCCGTTCCGTCATCACCGGATTCGTCAATGCACTGGCCATCCTCATCTTCATGGCGCAATTGCCGGAGTTGATCGGTGTTCCCGTCGAAACCTATGTGATGATCGCGGCCGGTCTTGCCATCATCTACCTGTTTCCGCTGCTGACGAAAGCCATTCCGTCCCCGCTGGTGGCCATTGCGGTGCTGACGCTTGTGGCGTTTTATTCCGGTATGGATTTGCGCACCGTCGGTGACCTCGGCGAACTGCCCTCGTCATTCCCGATCCTTGCCTTGCCGCAGATCCCGCTGACATGGGAAACGTTGCAGATCATCTTCCCATATTCGGCAGCTCTAGCCGCTGTCGGCCTCCTAGAATCGCTACTGACGGCCCAGATTGTCGATGACATGACGGACACGCCCAGCAACAAGAGCCAGGAATGCATCGGCCAGGGTGCAGGCAATATCGCCGCTGCGATGATCGGCGGCATGGGTGGTTGCGCGATGATCGGCCAGTCCGTCATCAACGTGACGTCGGGCGGGCGAGGGCGGCTATCGACCTTTGTTGCCGGTGCCTTCCTGCTGTTCCTCATCCTCGTTTTGGATGACATCGTGCGCATCATACCCATGGCCGCGCTCGTTGCTGTCATGATCATGGTGTCGATTGGAACGTTCTCATGGCGCTCCATTCTCGATTTGCGCCGCAATCCGCCATCATCCAGCATCGTGATGCTGGTCACCGTCGTGACGGTGATTGCCACGCACGATCTTGCCAAGGGCGTGCTGGCTGGCGTGCTCCTCTCCGGCGTGTTCTTTGCCGGAAAGGTCTCCAAGCTGTTCCACGTTCGCTCAGAGGCGGGTGTGGATGGCAGCGAGCGCATCTATCGCGTGGACGGGCAAATCTTCTTTGCCTCGACGGAGAGCTTCGTTGCCGCCTTCGATTTTGCCGAGCCGGTGGAGCGCGTCATCATCGACGTGACACAGGCGCATCTGTGGGACATTTCCGCCATCGGTGCGCTCGACAAGGTCGTTCTGAAATTCCGCAAGGCGGGCAAGCATGTCCAGGTCATCGGCGCCAATGAAGCCAGCGCCCATATGATCGACCGCTTCGCCGTGCACGACAAGCCGGATGCGGCCCCGCAGGCGCTGCATTAAAAACGTCGTCTTCACTGAAAGCAAAAAGCCCCGGAGCGATCCGGGGCTTTCTTTTTGTCAATTCGGTCAGACTATTCGTTAGCCGAAACCGTCAGGCCCAGCACCTGCGGGATGGTGTTCGGTGCACCCATGGCCGCGCCCATGATCATGGGGAACGGCACTGGCTTTGCCGGTGCTGCCGAGATGGTAAAGTTCTTGGGGTCGTCGATATAGGTGTTGACGGCGGCAGACACCGCGTTCTGCAATTCCGGCACGTTGAGCTGCGCCATCATGATCGGAACCATGCCCTTGATGGTCTGCGACAGCTGCTCGCCGGTCATGCCCTGTTCGCCAGCCGCATAATCGATGGCGCGCTTGGTGATGCTGGCATCATCGAAGCTCATTTCGGCGCTGTTGAAGCTCAACTGCTGCATCAGACCCAGCATCGCAAGACCAGCGGCCTGGTCGGCCTGCTCCTTGTTGGGGTTGGCGGCCTGCGCCTTGACGGCATCCTGCATCGACTTGATGAAGTTCAGCGTGTAGCCCGAGAAACTGAAGGCCATGTTGAGACGACCGACATCCTTGAGATCGATGGCATATTCATCGACCGTCAGCGTGCCCGGTGCGATTTCCCACGAGCCGCTCATGTTCATCTCGCCACTCAGCGACTGAACCTGAAGCTTGTCGATGGCTTCCTTAGATTTCGGGTCCTGGATATTGCTGAGATCGGCCTTGAAGCCGGTGGCGTTCAGATCGAAGCTGATGGTGCTGTCATCTTCGCTCTTGGTCATCGTCGTCTTTGTTTCTTCAAGCGCGAAGGTTTCCTTGCCATCGATCTTGACCGATACGGGTCCGCTATGGGCCTCGTCATACAGCATCATCGAATCCACTTTGCCGGTGGTTGAGTCTGCTGGCACCACGATGCCGGACACGTAGATATCGCTGACGTCGACCGCGACATTTTCCTTCGCGTATTTGACGTCGTCGAAGCTCATCTTTTCGATGGTGTAGCCGCCATTATCCTCTTCCACACCATCAAGTCTGACGTTGCCGAGCGGGATGACCTGATCCTTGGGCGTGGTCGCGCTGAAGGTGACACCGCTCAGTGTGACGGTAGAACCATCGACTGCAATCGACTTCGCTGCAATTTCAGCACCCTGAACGCGATAGGCATCATTGATCTTCTTGAGCACGTCTGCGCCGTCGAGTGCAAAGGCTGGCGACGCAAAGGCGACGGCCGCAACGCCTGCGAGCAAAATATGCCGTGTAGATTGAAGTCTCATTCTGTCTCTTCCCTCGTGGATATTGGAGATAGGATTATCGAAAGCCGGAATCATGCATTTATATCCGAGGCATAGCGACGGTCTACTGCATTCGTACTTTCCAACGAATGGCCGAATTGCGGCATAAAAACAAGATTAACGAAAAATATACGTTTGACCACCGTCATCCACAGCGGAAAAGGCGCGATTCCTTGCCGGGAATCGGCATTTCGGCTAGTCAAGCGCCATGGCAAAAAATATTGTTCCTCCGTCCGGCGGAGACGACGACAACGTACTCCCGATCGACCTCAAGGCCGCGCTCGAAGAGCGCTATCTGGCCTATGCGCTGTCGACCATCATGCACCGTGCGCTGCCGGATGTTCGCGATGGCCTGAAGCCGGTCCATCGCCGCATCATTCACGCCATGAGCGAGATGGGCATCCGCCCCAACTCCGCGTTCAAGAAATGCGCCCGTATCGTCGGTGACGTCATCGGTAAGTTCCACCCGCATGGCGACCAGTCGGTCTATGATGCGCTGGTGCGTCTGGCGCAGGACTTTTCCCAGCGCTACCCGATCGTCGACGGGCAGGGCAACTTCGGCAACATCGATGGCGATGGCGCTGCCGCCTATCGTTACACAGAAGCGCGCATGACCGATGTCGCGGCGCTGCTGCTGGAAGGCATCGAGCAGGACGCCGTCGATTTTCGCCCGACCTATAACGAGGAAGACGACGAGCCTGTCGTGATGCCGGGCGCGTTTCCAAACCTTCTCGCCAACGGTTCCTCCGGCATCGCGGTTGGTATGGCGACCTCCATTCCGCCGCACAACGCCCATGAGCTTTGCGATGCAGCACTTCGGCTGATCAAGAACCCAGAAGCGAGCGTCGAGGATTTGATGTTCGATCCCGCTCACCCGGAAAAGGGCGGCATCGAGGGGCCGGATTTACCCACGGGCGGCATCATCATCGAGAGCCGCGAAAGCATGATCGAGGCCTACCGCACGGGTCGCGGTGGCTTCCGCGTTCGGGCGAAGTGGGAAATCGAAGATCTTGGCCGCGGCGGCTACCAGATCGTCATCACCGAAATTCCCTATCAGGTCCAGAAATCCCGACTGATCGAGAAGATCGCCGAACTGTTGCTGGCGCGGCGCCTGCCGCTGCTGGAAGACGTGCGCGACGAATCCGCTGAAGACGTGCGCGTGGTGCTGGTGCCGAAGAACCGCACCGTCGATGCCACGTTGCTGATGGAATCGCTGTTCCGTCTGTCCGATCTGGAAAACCGTATTCCGCTCAACATGAACGTCCTGTCCATGGGGCGTGTGCCCAAGGTCATGGCGCTGAACGAAGTGCTGAAGGAATGGCTGGACCACCGCCGCGACGTGCTGCTGCGCCGCTCGCGCTTCCGTCTGGCCGCCATCGACCGTCGCCTTGAAATTCTTGGCGGCTTCCTCATTGCTTACCTCAACATCGATGAGATCATCGCCATCATCCGTGAGGAAGATGAGCCGAAGCCGGTCATGGTTGCACGCTTCAACCTGACCGATATTCAGGCCGAAGCCATTCTCAACATGCGCCTGCGCTCTCTGCGCAAGCTGGAAGAATTCGAAATCCGCACGGAATTCGAAGGCCTGAGCAGCGAGAAGGCCGAGATCGAGTCGCTGCTGGCATCGCCGGACAAGCAGTGGAAGACCGTTGCCTGGGAAATCGAAGAGGTCAAAAAGAAATACGCCAAGGCCACCAAGCTTGGCGCCCGTCGCACTCTGTTTGCCATGGCGCCGACCGCCGATGTCGATGCCATCCAGCAGTCGATGATCGAAAAAGAACCCGTGACCATCGTCATTTCCCAGAAGGGCTGGATCAGGGCGCTGAAGGGCCATATGGCCGATACCTCTGCCCTGACCTTCAAGGAAGGCGACGGCCCGAAGCTGGCTTTCCCGGCACAGACCACGGACAAGCTGCTGCTGGTGACGACAGGCGGCAAGGCCTATACGCTGGGCGCGGACAAGCTGCCGGGCGGGCGTGGCCATGGCGAGCCAGTGCGCATCATGGTCGATATGGAAAACGATCAGGACATTCTGAGCGCCTTCGTGCATGACCCATCGCGCAAGCTGCTGCTGGCCTCCACCGCCGGCAACGGTTTCGTCATCGCGGAAACGGAAATGGTGGCCAATACCCGCAAGGGCAAGCAGATCATGAACGTCTCCATGCCGGACGAAATGAAGCTACTGGTACCTGTCACGGGCGACCACGTTGCCGTCGTTGGCGAAAACCGCAAGATGCTGACCTTCCCGCTCTCGCAAGTGCCAGAGATGTCGCGCGGCAAGGGCGTGCGCCTGCAACGCTACAAGGATGGCGGCATTTCGGACGTGAAGTGCTTCGCGCTGGCGACCGGCCTCACATGGGAAGACAGCGCTGGGCGCTCCTTCTCCAAGGTGGGCGACGAACTGCTGGAATGGATGGCCGACCGCGCCACCGCAGGCCGCACCGTGCCGAAGGGCTTCCCCCGCAGCGGCAAGTTTGGCGGGTAAGGGCAGGGCTCTCCAACCCTCTCGCCTCCACTTTCCGGTTGGAGCGGCGGGGTGGTTTGGCGGAAACACATCTACCTTTGTTACCCCGCACATGCTGCGGGGCCCAGCCGACGCGCGTCTGTGTGTTGGGAAATGGTCTTCCAGCCCAAGGACTTGGGCTGACTGGATTCCGGCTCAGGGCCGGAATGACAGAAGAAGGTTACGTGTAAAAACCCTGAGGACAAATCCGGGTTGGTTATATCTTGATAGGCTCGAACGAAAAAGCCCACCGACGATTGGACTGAACCAACTGTCGGTGGGCTTGAAGACAAGCGGAACGTTACCGCACGTCGCGTAGGATTAGTCGTCCATCTTGTCGTAGTCGAGCTTCGGAGCAGCTTCGAGCGCTTCCTTGGTCGTGTCTACGTAAGCCTTCCATGTGCCATTATCGTTGTTGATGGCAACGGAGGCCGGGTCGAGAACGACGTAGCTCTTGTCGATACCGAGGAAGCCACCGACGCTGGCAACCAGACCGATGACAGACTTGCCATCGCCGATCACGACGTCTTCGATCTCACCGATTTCCTCGTTCTTCGCATTGTAGATGTCCATGCCATCCAGCTGCGAAGCGGTGAGGTCGGTCTTCTGCACATTGACGAACTTCAAAGGACCAATTGCCTTGGTGCCCATTGTGATCCCAGGACCAGCCATCGTCGCATCAGCGCCAGCAGCCGGTGCCGCCGAAGGAGCTGTGGTCGCTGTCTGTGCGAAGGCAACAGAAGAGGTCAGAGCTGCAACGGCAGCCAGTGCGAAGATCTTGTTTTTCATGATGTTTCTTCCCTTGTATATGCTGAACATGCTGTTCGGGGGAAGAACGGGTCGGGGTGGGTTTGGTTCCTCGGCCATATGACATCGCAATATTTTTTATCTTTATTAGCATCGCTTAATTAGTTCAAAGGTTGAAACGTATGCGTAATATTTCTTTTTTAAATAGTATTTTGCGATCTTGACGTGCGGCCCGTTTTTCGCCAACCTCATATAAAATGGCAGGGGCGTTTATGAGCAGTATTGATGAAAGTCTTCGTGGTATTGCGGAGCGCGTGAAGTCTCACTCTAGTACAATGGCAACTGAGGAGGCGGTCAAAACTGCTGTTGTTTTACCATTTTTACGCGCCCTTGGTTACGACGTCTTTGATCCATCGGAAGTTGTTCCAGAATTCACTGCAGACGCTGTTGGAAAGAAGGGTGAAAAAGTTGACTACGCTATCAAGGTTGATGGTGAAATTCGCATACTTGTAGAATGTAAGCCTATTTCAGTTGCTTTAGAAAAAAAGCATCTTGACCAGCTTTACCGATATTTCAGCGTTACGAATGCAAAGTTTGCGATCTTGACGAACGGTCGAACTTTCAATTTTTACACAGACCTCGAAGCGACCAATAAACTTGATACCCGTCCCTTTTTTGTGTTCGATGTAACGGACTTCAATGCGAGTATCCTTTCCGAATTGAGGAAGTTCGAAAAAGGTGCCTTTGATGTTACTGCGATTTTGGCGACTGCGGAGCGCCTCAAATACACATCAGGCGTCAAGCAAGTTATAGCTAGGCTTATCGAAGAACCGTCCGAAGACTTTGTTAAAATCGTTTCATCGGGCGTTTATGAGGGGCGGATGACTTCTCAAGTGAAAGAGATGTTTACGGGCATAGTTCGTACAGCTTTTCGCGAGGTTATCATGGACACGGTGAAGAACCGGCTTTCCAGCGCGCTCGCTGACACCGAACAAGTTATTGAAAAGATTGACGACCCTATCGAAGATGAACCCGAAGTCGTTACGACAGAAGAGGAGCGGGAAGGGTATATGATCGTGAAAGCTATTGTAAGAGACACCATTAGCGCGAAGCGGGTGGTGATGCGCGATCAGAAATCTTACTGTGGTATTCTTATTGATAACAATAACCGAAAGCCGCTCGCTCGTTTATGGTTTAATCGGTCTGTCAAGTATATTGGGTTGTTCGACGGCGAGGTCGAGGAACGGCTTATTGTCGATAGTCTGGATAAGATCTACGAATACGCCGAGAGATTGAGGGCCACAGCGAAGTTGTATGTTGAGTAGAGGCGAATGCTTTTCAGGCCGCACACACTTTCTGTTTTGATTCCCGTGCTAATTTGAACCAAGCTCCCCATCCACAAACTTCAACGCATCAATAATCGACACCTTCCAAACATCCCACACATGATCCCCGTCCGTGATCCGCAGTTCGGATTTGCGGTTGTCGGCTTGCAGGGTTTCGTGGAGGGCGACGGCGCCGCGCCATAGGGAGAAGCCGTCGTCGTCGCCGACGGTGAGGTAGGTGGCGGGGAGGTCTTGTTTTTTGACGACGTGCTGGGCGACGGTCGTGAAGATGTTTTGTTCGTTGAAGCGTCGGGCATCGAAGGGTGTGCCGAAGGAGCCGGAGAAGTGATCGCCGGTGGAGGGAAGCACGATGCCGCTGGTGATGGTGGTGCGATCGACGCGGTGGAAGAAGGCGCTGTCCTGGATGAGTTTCAGTTCGGCGGGCGTCTTGTCAAGATCGGTCGCGGGCACGTTCTGCCAGATCGCGCCCGAGAGGCTGGCGACGGCGGCGTAAAGGTCTTCATGGGCATAGGCCAGATGCAGCGCGCCGAAGCCGCCCATGGACAGGCCGATGATGGCGCGGCCCTGTCTGTCCTTGCGCACCGGCAGGGTCTTTTCCACATGCACCCGCAGATCGCCGGTCAGCGCCGTCTCGTAATTGCCGGGGCCGCCGACATCGGCAGAATCCACATACCAGCTGTTTTTCACACCCGGCATGACGACGACAACGGGACGGATCGTGCCTGACGCGATCATGCCATCCAGCGTCTTCTGGATATTGCCCAGATCACGCCAACTGTTCTGGTCGCCATCATGGCCATGCAGCACGTAGATCACCGGCCAGCCATTGTCCGGCGGATCGCCATCCGGGCGGTAAATATTGACCGGCAGATCGGCGTTCAGAGCTTTGCTGTGGAAGGTGGCATCTGCGAGGGTACCGGCGATGCTGGCAGAGGCTGCAGATAGGAAGGCCATGACGGACAATGCCAACATTACAGCGTGCATGCTCACCTCTACCTTTCACCTTCAGTTCGCGTCCATGCCGTTTCACCGGGAAGCCCAGACCTGAAAACAGCCACGACAAGCCGGGTACTTACCGCCCCGGCCTGCCGGTCTTTCCCTTCGTGCGTCCCTTGCGTTTCTGCTCGCCGGGGTCTTCGTAAGAGCCGACGCCCACCTTGCCACGCGCGATTGGGCGGGGGTCGTCCTTGCTTCCCGCGGCGCGCTCCGGCTGGCCTTCCAGAAGAGGCGAGAAGCGCTTGCCGTCTTCACTCTTCGGCTTTGCCGGTGTGGCTCCTTTGACCGGTTTTTCCGTGCGGCCAACGGTCATTTCATCGAGGCTGTTTTTGCGGAACAGCGGCTTGGCTGTGTCGGTACCGGGGCCCATGTCGTCGAGGCTGGGTTTGGCGAAGAGCGATTTGGAGGTGCCACCCTCGTGGTTCGAGACGGCCCCTTGGACCTCCTCACCATGAGGGCTCATTGTTGCGCCGTCTTCACCATAAAGACTACCGGCACCACGGTCCTCATCCTGAGGCGCGGAGCCCGAAGAGCGGAGCCTCGAAGGATCCTTCTTTGTGCCCTTCTTGCCGCCACTCTCCAGCGACTTCGCCTCTTCCTTGGCGATGGGGTCGTCCATGGCGGCGAGTTCGGCGGCTTTGAGGCGTTTGATTTCGTCGCGCAGTCGGGCGGCTTTTTCGAAGTCGAGGTCGGCGGCGGCGTCGCGCATGGATTTTTCCAGCGCGTTGAGGTGGGCCTGCAGATTGTTGCCGACCATGTGGCCGCCATCGGCAAAGCCCTTGCCGGATGCGCCGGAGATATCGGCACGGACGTGGTCGCGCTCGTAAACGCTGTCGAGAATATCTGAAATGCGGGCCTTGACGGACTCAGGCGTGATGCCGTGTTCGGTGTTGTAGGCCACCTGCTTTTCGCGGCGGCGGCTGGTTTCTTCCATCGCCCGCTTCATGGAGCCGGTGATGTTATCCGCATAAAGAATGACCTTGCCATCGACGTTTCGCGCAGCACGACCGATGGTCTGGATGAGCGAGGTTTCAGAACGCAGAAAACCTTCCTTGTCGGCATCGAGAATGGCAACGAAGCCGCATTCGGGAATGTCGAGGCCTTCGCGCAGCAGGTTGATGCCGACAAGCACGTCGAACGCGCCCAGGCGCAGGTCACGGATGATTTCGATGCGTTCCAGCGTGTCGATGTCCGAGTGCATGTAGCGCACGCGCACGCCCTGTTCATGCAGATATTCGGTGAGGTCTTCGGCCATGCGTTTCGTTAGCACGGTGACGAGGGTGCGGTATCCCTTGGCCGCGGTTTCGCGGATTTCGCCGAGCACGTCATCCACCTGACTGCGGGCCGAGCGGATTTCGACCGGCGGATCAATGAGGCCCGTGGGGCGGATGACCTGTTCGGCAAAGACGCCGCCGGACTGTTCCATTTCCCAATTGCCGGGGGTGGCCGAAACGGCGACCGTCGGTGGGCGCATGGCGTCCCACTCCTCGAAGCGCAGCGGGCGGTTGTCCATGCAGGACGGCAGGCGGAAGCCATATTCGGCCAGCGTCGCCTTGCGCCTGAAGTCGCCCCGGTACATGCCGCCGATCTGGCTGACGGAGACGTGGCTCTCATCGATGAACAGAAGGGCGTTGTCGGGGATGTATTCGAACAAAGTCGGCGGCGGTTCGCCGGGATTGCGGCCGGTGAGATAGCGCGAATAGTTCTCGATACCAGCGCAGGAGCCGGTGGCCTCCAGCATTTCGATGTCGTAGCGGGTGCGCTGTTCCAGCCGCTGCGCTTCCAGCAGGCGTCCGGCCTTTTCCAGCTCGGCAAGGCGGCCTTTCAGCTCTTCCTTGATGGAGCGAATGGCGCCGTTCAGCGTGGGGCGTGGCGTGACATAGTGCGAGTTCGCGTAAATCTTGACCGATTGCAGATCGCCGGTCTTCTGGCCGGTGAGCGGATCGAATTCAGTGATGCTATCGATCTCATCGCCGAACATGGAGATGCGCCACGCGGCATCTTCCAAGTGGGCGGGGAAGATTTCGATGGTATCGCCACGCACGCGAAACGAGCCGCGCTGGAAATCCATATCGCGGCGTTTATATTGCTGGGCCACGAGATCGGCCAGCAACTGCCGCTGGTCCAGCCTGTCACCAATCGCCATCTGGAAGGTCATGGCGGTATAGGTTTCCACCGAGCCGATACCGTAGATGCAGGACACCGAGGCGACGATGATGCAATCATCCCGCTCCAGCAGCGAGCGGGTGGCGGAGTGGCGCATGCGGTCGATCTGTTCGTTGATCGAAGATTCTTTTTCGATGAAGGTATCCGAGCGCGGCACATAGGCTTCCGGCTGGTAATAATCGTAGTAGGAGACGAAATATTCCACCGCATTGTCGGGGAAGAAGTTCTTGAATTCCGAATAGAGCTGCGCCGCCAGCGTCTTGTTGGGCGCGAGAATGACGGCGGGGCGCTGGGTGGCCTCGATGACTTTGGCCATGGTGAAGGTCTTGCCGGAGCCGGTAACGCCGAGCAGCACCTGGGAGCGCTCGCCGGAATTGATGCCCTCGACAAGATCGGCAATCGCCGTGGGCTGATCGCCCGCCGGTTCGAAATCCGACTGCATGCGGATGGTGATGCCGCCTTCGGATTTGGCCGGACGGGCAGGGCGGTGCGGCGTCCACATCTTGCCGTCCTTGAACAGCGGATTGCCGCTTTCAATCAGGGCAGACAAGGCTTCCACAGTGGCAGTGACCGCGCCGGTGGCGAGGTTTTCGGCGTCCTCAAGGCTAACATCCATGCCCGCGACAGGGTTCAAGCCAGCGGCGGCACGGGTTTTCGGATCGTTGGAAGCCCCAATGGACACGCCGCGCGATGTCTTCTGCGCGGTGGCCTTCTTGTTGACGCTCCCGCCGCTCTTGGCCTTCTCGGCCTCATCGATCGCCTGTTTGCGTGCCTCGATCTCGATCTTCTTGCGGTGCTTGCCCGCTTTCGACGCGACCTCACGCTGGGTCTCGACAGAAGACGCCTCGGCGTCTGCCTCCAACTGCTTCACCCAATCGGAAACGCTGCCGGACAGCGGCGCGCCTTCGAACGGTGCCTGCGGCATTTCTGCGAAGCCATCGGAGCGGGAGGTCTTATCGGGAGATTTTTTGGGTGATCTGGCCATGGTCGGAATATGGAGAGAGTCCGATTGAAAGGAAAGGGGCGGGGTCGAAAAAATGAGTACAAACAGGAAACGTTGGACGTTCGGGAACCTGTTGCGAAGTTTTGCGTTCTTCACGCGCTCTCACAATCTGGTGAAGCGCGCGTCAAAAATCCTGTTCCCGTTTGCTGCGTCCTGCGCTAAGCAATACGCCGCAAGCCGGAACTGGTTCCCCCTTGCAGTCAGTTTTCCCTCCCAATTTCAAAGGTCTGTCATGCCTTTTTCCATAACCCCTGCGCACATCTGGCCGGTTATTATGTTGATTGCCTCGAATGTCTTCATGACCTTCGCATGGTATGGACATCTCAAGCACAAGGGCAGCGTGCTGTTCTTCGCGATCATGACGAGTTGGGGGATCGCTTTCTTCGAATACTGCCTTGCTGTTCCAGCCAACCGCATGGGCTCCGAGGTTTACTCCACCGCGCAGTTGAAGACGATGCAGGAAGTCATTACGCTGACGGTCTTCGCGCTGTTCTCGGTGTTTTGGCTGAAGGAAAGCCTGACGATCAACCACGTGATCGGCTTCGCCCTGATCGCATTCGGCGCGTCGTTCCTGTTCAAGTCTTGATCCATGTTGAAAATCCGGACGGCGACACTGGAAGACGCCGCGGCGATGACCGCGGTGCAGAACGAGATATTCGCGGCCGGTCTGCGCAAGACGCCGCGGGATATAGAGACAATCCTTAAAGTCTATCTCCAGCGCGAAGACAGCATCGAATGCACAGTCGCCGAAAACGCTGAAGGCCGAATTCTCGGCTTTCAGTCTCTGACCCACGCCAGACCCGGCAATCCTTACGGCGTCGCGGAAGGTTGGGGCATCATCGGCACTCATGTCAGCCCGGCTGCTGCCCGCCAGGGCGTCGGTTCAGCATTGTTTCGTGCGACCTTGGCGGCTGCCAAAGCTGCCGGGCTAGAGAACATCGATGCGAGCATCGGCGCGGATAATCTGCTGGGCCAAGCTTACTATGAGGCGATGGGCTTTCGGACGTATCGGACGCCGGAGGGTCTAGTGTGTAAGGTTTATAGGGTCGATCAGATTTAAGGTAGTAAGATCAGGGCAGCTATCATCGCCAAGGGAAGCACGTGGACTCGGCTGACAATTGGGCCATGGGTGCTGATTGTCAAAAGCTTTGCGAGCATATGATGCGGTAGGTAAAGGGCCAGATAGTAAGCCGATATCGTGAGCAACACGGTTACACCTTCGACGAGCCTATGGCCCTCCATCTCAGGCCGCATCATTGCGATGACAGTGCCAAGGACGAGCAAAATCGAGACGACCGAGGGCAAGATTAAACTGCTCTTCTTTACCACGGCTCTTTCCGAGGGTGGTGTGTGATAGTGGCGTGTGGCTTCGACCGCGTAAAACCCGACAACGGGAGTGACGACGACAGAGAATATCCGGGCGATCTTGTTCCACGTCGCATCGTCAGATTTCCAAGTCTCCATTGAAAATTTTACGATCCAGAAGATGTGGGCAGCGAGTAAGATGTGGAGCGTCCACATGCCAATAAGCATCAAAATCAAGACGCCGCCTATGCCAGCTCCTAAGAACAAGCCAATCTCCTTCTTGAAACAACTTTACCGACAGCTCTTATCGAACTAGGTTTCCATTGACGTTTCAACAGCTTTGATATGTGTTTTTTGAGGGAGAACAATGAGGTTTGGACTCATCTTGCTGAGTGCCATTGCGACTGCTCTCCCAATTAATGGAAGTTTCGCCAAAACGATGGAAACGATCCAGCTTCCGCAATCACGCGACGACCTTGCCAGTCGATTGAAGCAGGCAGGGATTTCTGCCACTGGCACCAAAAGCATCTTGACGCTGGCGAGAGACGCGCGGGTTCTGGATACGACATCAGAAGATGAGGGCCGAATTGCGATGGTGCGAGCAAATTCGGTGGGCGGCCCGACTTGCCGGACACTATGCCATGGCCGGTGCGACCTGCGTATGAAGACGGTGCGGAGATGGCAGGTGAGCTGGAAACAGAGGCTGCTAATCTTTATGCCGATGCCGGTATGGTGCCGCCATGGATGGGTAAAGAGGGGCAAGCGTTTCTCGACGCGCGGAAGAAATTCAATGCGGAGGTGAATGCACGGACCTTGGCACTCTTCAAGGAAGCAGACGTTGATCTGAAAGGGACCGATCTAAACAGGATATTTCATCGCGCAGATCGATCTTGAAGTCATGGCGCAGAAGCCGGGGTTTGATTCCGATCTGCCGGGACAAGGCAGGTTGTTGTTTTTCTACGACCTGCCGCAGATACCGGCGGGCTTTAAGCCACAGTCTCGGGCCGGATGGCAGATCATTTACGATGAAACGCAGCGCGAAAAGCTCAAACGGGTCGATATTCCATCCGCGCTGATCGATTTCCCGGCCATAGCGGCTCTTCGTCCCATGTCCGTGACGAGCCGGGCGATCGTCAGCACCATTCCGATTGCCAGTACCTAATGGGACGTTCTGCAACCGGCAACAGGTCATGACGAACAAACCTATCATGAGTGGCTTTATTCTCTGGGGTGGCCGACCGAGGATGGTGGCGGTAATCATCAACTTGGCGGCTGGCCGCGCGCCATTCAATCCAGCATGCAATCCCAAGGCCAACTGGCGTCGAATGGTATCTATGCCGGAACGTCCGACGCTTACGCGAGCGATGCCGCCAAGGCCCTCCTCAAACACGCAGGCGACTGGCAACTGGTTCTTCAAATTGGAAGCGATAAAGCCGCAGGAAACGAGTTGCCCGGAGCCATCTATGTGCTGATGAAAAAGGACGATCTGAAACACCGTCGCTTCGAGAAGGCATGGGTCGTCTACGAACAGGATTGAGCATTACATCGCATGGTTGGAATGGCCGGGATCGCTCCCGGCTTCCGTTTTCAAACTGCTCTCTGCTTACTCACTTTTTGCGCCGCCAGATCAAGCACCAGCATCACCAGCAAACTCACGCCCACCAACGGAAAGATCACGCCGCCAATGGCAAGCAGTGCGATCAGTGCGCGCAGCACGCGTTTTTCCTGTGGCAGTGGCGGTACGCCCATCGAACCCTTCGGGCGGCGTTTCCACCACATGATGCCGCCGGAGACGGCGAGGAGGACGATGCCGAGACAGGCGAGGGCGAGGATGATCTGGTTGGCCAAGCCATATTGCTGGCCCATATGGACGTTGATGCCCCATTCCAGACCTTTGCCAAGTGGGCCGTAATCGGCATAGCTCATATCGATCAGCGGTTCGCCGCTATATTGATCGAGATGGACGACGCGCTGTTTCGAGAGATCGTCCGGGTAGACGGAGCCGCTATAGACGCCGGTGGGCGTGGTGGGCAGGGCGATGGTGTAGCCGGGCTGGAGGCCGAGTTCATTGAAGCGTGCGACGGCCTTGTCGATGCCGATCGGTGGCATGGACGGTTGGTCGTCCATCGGTGCCATATCGTTCGCCATGTCCATATGCTGGCCGTGGTCATGGGTGCTGGATTCTGGAATTTGCGCCTGTTCAAGCGACCATGACGTTTTGGCCACGTCGTTCAGATGCTGCCCGGACATGGGCACATCGGTACGCACACCCGCCGGATATCCCAAATTGCTGCCATTGGCCCATTCATTGACCTTGGCGCCCCACACGCCGGACCATGGCATGCCGGTGATGGCGAGGAAGACAATGAAGACCCCGACGAAGATGCCCGTCACGGCATGTGTGTCGCGCCAGAAGACGCGCTTTTTCGGCGTGCCGCGCACGGTGATGACGCCGCCGGTCTGCCTGCGGGGCCACCAGAGATAAATGCCCGTCGCCACGAGAAGGATGGACCAGCCAGCCGCGATCTCGATGAAGTAGCGGGCGAAGGTACCAAAATATTTGAGGCTGTGGATATAACGGATGGTCCACATGACGGTGCCGCGATCCGGCAGCGAGCCGAGTGTCTGGCCCGTATAGGTATTGACGTAGACAGCCCGTTTCCCCTCTGAAGTATTGACGGTGATTTCCGTTGATGCGCGAGGATCGGAGGGCGTTGTGTATTTCACCGCGGTTCCCGGAACCGAGGCCAGTGCCGACGCAATGACGGCAGACGGTTTTGCCGGGCTTACGTTTTGCACCGCTTCGATGCGCTTCAGATCGGCATGGATGACGTTGTCGATCTCATCCTTGAACAGATAAAGCCCGCCGGTGATGGCGAGAGATATCAGGAAGGGCAAAACGAACAGGCCAGCGTAAAAATGCCAGCGCCAGACGGCACGGTAGAGGTCGATGGAAGAGGATTGCGCAGTTGCGCGCTCCACTTGGTAAGAGGTTGTCACGGACATGAGATGTCTCCGCAAGACGATGAGATGGCTGGCTGAAGCGGGCGCACGGCATAGCGGTGCGTGTCTCAAGCCGGTTTGGTAATCTCAGGACTGCGGAACGAGAGGAGGCGCGCGCGGCTGCGATTCGCGATTGGGCGGCGCAGGCGGCAGATGCGCAGCGTGGTGAAGAAATGCGACGTCCACCTTCGGGACGATGCCGGCTGTGATTTCCGTGGGCGTGACCAGCAGCGCGACGGCAGAAGCGGAGGCCAGACGGCAAAGCGTGCCGCAGCAATTGTCGGCGAGCTTGGTGCCGGTGTCCTGTTTGCCGGTTGCGCCCGCAGGCGTGTGGCTGGAACAGATGACCTCATCCGCCGAAAGCGCCATCGCAGCCATGCTGCCATTGGCAACACCGTTCGCAAGCCCTTGCAGCAAAAACAGCAAAAGCGCCAGCATGGCGACAGCGCCAGCCGAACTGCGGTCCTGCATGATTTTGCGAACGAACTTCATGGCACAATTCACTGCCACAGTTCTTTTGCGATGTCACCGCGGCATTCTGTGCATGCCGATGAATTACAAATTGTCCATGTCGGAAAAACACCATTCTTTTGCAGCTTTTTTGCCGGAATTGGGGAGGATTTTTCGTGCCATCTTATTGTTGGCTGGAGTGGCTGAAATGGCTCCTTTTTCTCCAACGATGGCGGCGATCCGCTATGGCTATGGGCTCTCACCCGGCCAGGTACTGAACCGAAATCTGGACGACCTGTTGGTGCAGCTTGCTGATGCGCCGTTGAAGGAACCGTTTTTCCCTGTTGGCGGTGCGTTCGAAGCGCGGCAGCGTTCAGACGAACTCGCAGACAGGCTTATCGCGACCAGCGCCGGTAAGAACGGCGGTGAGTTGGATCGTGACGGCCGTAAACTGATCCAGCAGAAAGCCGAACAGAGTTTTCAGCGCGACAGCATGGCGCGGGTCATGCAGGCCGTGTTTTCGCCCTATGGCTTCCACGAGCGGCTTGCTTCCTTTTGGGTCGACCACTTCTCCGTCAATGCCCGCAAGGCGGTGCCGATGCGCCTCATCACCCCGCTTTACGAGGTCGAGGCCATCAGACCGCATCTAGCGGGTCCGTTCCGCGATCTCTTGCAGGCAGCGGTGCTGCATCCCGCCATGTTGATTTATCTGGATCAGAACCGCTCGACAGGTCCTGAATCGGCTGCGGCTGCCAAGAGCAAGCGCGGCCTCAATGAAAATCTTGGTCGGGAATTGCTCGAACTTCACACCATGGGCGCTGGTAGCGGTTACACGCAGTCCGATGTACGGTCCGCAGCGCTTGTTCTGACCGGCATGACTGTCGATGACCGCAACGAGATGCTGTTTCGCCCCAACATGGCAGAACCCGGTCAGATCAAGGTCCTTGGTATGTCCTATGGCGGCGATAAGCGTACGGCGGATGATTGTATCGATATGCTGGACGATCTGGCGACGCGGCCAGAGACGGCGGTGCATGTCTGTCGCAAACTGTGCGCGCATTTCATAGCCGACGAGGTCCCACCCGATGTGCTCTCGGCGATGGTGGATGAGTGGAAGGTGAGCAAGGGCAATCTCGTTAAAGTCTATGCCGCCATGCTCAACCACCCCCGCGCATGGTCTGATCCAGGACGCAAAATGAAGCTGCCTTTCGACTATGTCGTTTCCGGGCTACGGGCTTTCGGCATCACGCAAAAGAACTGGCAGGAAAGATTGTCTCCAGTCGGTGACGAAGACGTTGTGCTGGCTGCTAACGCCGTGCCGCAAGCGATGACAGGCGATATGAGCGCCATTAAGTCGGGCGGCGATCAAATGACAGCGCAATCGCCTGACCCTGGCATGAAGGCAAACGCAGAGCCGCCGCCGCAGAAGCCGAAACCCAAGCAGAGCTTGGCCCGTACCCTGACGCTGGCATCGCTGCGGCGCATGGGGCAGCCCGTGTGGCAGCCGCCAAGTCCGGCCGGGTTTGAGGAAGGTGTCGCATCTTGGTTGTCCCCCAGTCAGATGAGCGAGCGCATTCTATGGGCGCGAAAAGCCTCCGATTCACTGGGTGGAGACATGGAGCCGAAGCGGCTTCTGGAGGTGGCGATGGCCGACATGGCGCGTGACGATACCATCCGCGTCGTAAGCCAGGCACCGAGCCGCGTCAGCGGCATGACGCTTGCGCTGTCTTCGCCAGAATTCAACAGGAGATAAGACGATGGCGTTGTCTCAGGATATGTTGATCAGCCGCCGCAGTTTTCTGGCGACCGCCTGTTGCGCGGCAGCGCTACCGGCCTTTTCTCCGGTCAGCTTTGCGGCTATGCCCGGCGACAATCGCTTTGTGACGATCATTCTGCGCGGCGCGATGGACGGGCTCGATCTTGTTCAGCCCTACGGCGACGCGGCATTTGCCGGCTTCCGTCCGACGCTGGCTTTGACGCCGGACACGGGGCTTATCGATCTCGACGGCCATTTCGGGTTAAACCCGGCGGCCCAACCCTTGATGCCTTTGTGGCAAAGCAAGGAGCTTGCCTTTGTTCACGCCGTCTCCACGCCTTACAGAGACGAGCGCAGCCACTTCGATGGGCAGGATATTCTCGAAAGCGGCGCCAACCACGTGCATGGCGAACGGACCGGTTGGCTGAACAGGGCCCTGTCCACCATTCCACGCTCCAATGACCGCAAGGCGATCGACATCAACACCTCGATGGAACTCATTCTTGCAGGGCCAAACGAAGCCGATGTCTGGGCCTCCACGTCCGATATGACGATGGGAGCGGATGACGTTGCCTTCTTCAAACGTCTCTATGCCAATGATCCGGATTTCAACCGGGTGCTGGTGGAAGCCTTGCGCACGGATATGTCCGCCGAGCAATTGTTTCAGGATCAGAAGCGCGGGGAGGGCATTCGCGATGTTGCCAAGCTTGCCGGTGGCCTGCTGCGCGAAGACTACCGGATCGCTGCCTTTTCCGTCGATGGTTGGGACACGCATGCGGGTCAGAAAGGCCAGTTCGCGCGCACGGTCAAGGACCTCACCATCGCACTGACGACGCTGAAAGATGCGTTGGGACCAGATGTCTGGAAAAAGACGGTGGTGCTGGCCATGACGGAGTTCGGACGCACAGTGCGTGAAAACGGCACCGAGGGAACGGACCATGGTACCGGCGGTGTGGCCATCCTGGCCGGAGGCGGCATAGATGGCGGTCGCGTGCTGGGCAACTGGCCGGGGCTTGCCGAAGGCAAGCTGTTAGACAACCGCGATCTGATGCCGACCGGCGATGTGCGTGAGCTCGCAGCCGCGATGCTCTATCGACAATTCGATGTGGGCAGCGAAGCGCTCACCAATGGCGTCTTTCCGGGCCTCAGTTTCGACAGGTCGTCCGCCTATCTCAAGGTTTGACCGGACAAGACTTTGAGCCTTTATCCAGCCGGTTAGAGCTTCGCAATCGGGGTTGGCTTTCCGTGCTCGTCCATCGCCACCATGATGAACGTACCGGCCGTCACTTTCTCCAGAGCATCATAGCGCGACCGCTGTGCCCAAGCTTCGACGGTGAGGGTGATCGAGGTGCGGCCGACGCGGGCGATTTCCGTGTAGATGGATAGCGTATCGCCAATCTTCACGGGTAGCTCGAATGCCATTTCCTTGACCGCTGCCGTCACCACACGACAGCGCGCCCGTTCGGCGGCACGAATGCCGCTCGCCAAGTCCATCTGCGACATGACCCAACCACCGAAAATATCGCCTGCCGGATTTGCGTCCGCTGGCATGGCAAGTGTGCGAAGGGTGAGTTCGCCGGTGGGTTTGATCATGTCTGGCATTGTTTCTCCAATAGAAGGGTTGGTCGGGTGTGTTTATCTCTTGGCCAAAAACTGGCCGGTCGCATAAAGGGCAATCGCGGCTGCATTCGATACGTTGAGCGATTTGATTTCGCCGGGCATATCCAGCCGCGCCAATGCAGATACGGTTTCGCGTGTCTTCTGACGCAGGCCCTTGCCCTCGGCACCCAGAACCAGCGCGATCTTGTCACCACTGAAGGTCTGCTCGATGGGGGCAGGGCCGTCCGAATCCAGTCCGATTGATGTGAAGCCGAGCTTGTGCAACTCACCCAGCGCGTCGGACAGGTTGGTGATCTGGATATAGGGGATCATCTCCAGTGCGCCGGAAGCGGACTTTGCCAATACGCCTGACTCGGTCGGGCTGTGACGCATGGTGGTAATCAGTGCACCGGCATTGAAGGCAACAGCCGAACGCATGATCGCGCCGACATTGTGGGGATCGGTCACCTGATCCAGCACCAGAATGAGGGGGCTGTCTTTTAGCGCTGAAAGCTTGCGCACGGGCAGAGGCTTCGTCTCCAGCATGACACCTTGGTGGATGGCATCGGGGCCGAGAACCTTGTCGATATCCTGCGGCGAAACCATTTCCACCGGGAAAGACTGTTCTTCCGCCGTGCCGATTTCCAGACGCGCAAGCGCATTCATGGTCACCGACAGTTTGACGATCTGGCGTTCCTTGTTGGCAATCGCGGCCCGCACCGTATGCAGGCCATAAAGATGAACCTGATCGGGCGCCAGTTGCGGTGCCTTCCAGTCTTCGCCGCCGCGCGGCTTGCGCTTTGGAAATGCAGGGGTGGGAATTTCGCCACGCTCTCTCTTGGCATCGCGAACCTGACGGCGCAGCGTTGCGTAGTGAGTGTCGCGGGTGGATTTTTCGTTGGGATCGTCTTTGCTCATGCCGTCTTATATCGTCAGCAATGCGCAAGCACCAGTCCCTCACGATGCTTCGCGCGTCCATCACGCCGCAGTTTCAGCCGTTTCGGCAGAGGCTTGGTGCAAATCCGCCGGGCACCGTCATGCGACACTCTTCGGTAATCCACAGGCCTATGACTCTGTTCGCATTTTTCGCAAATTTTCGTCACACATCGTGTTGACAGACGCGGCGAGGGCAGTCATATACGCGGCCACAGACGACGGAACGGCAATGCGCCGAACCAGAAATCTGGTTAAGCTTGGTCGCTTGATCCTCGCAGAATACTGGAGGAATGCCCGAGTGGTTAAAGGGGACGGACTGTAAATCCGTTGGCTCAGCCTACGTTGGTTCAAATCCAACTTCCTCCACCATTCTGCACGGATCGAACTCACCACCGCGGGTATAGCTCAATGGTAGAGCAGCAGCCTTCCAAGCTGAATACGCGGGTTCGATTCCCGCTACCCGCTCCATCTCAATACCCCATAACCGTTCATTCGCTTAGAATTGGCACGTTTGGTCGCTAATACATGTTACTTCCGATTTTTTCATCTTAGCGTTGCAGAATTATTATTAATCCGCGATGATTGTAAAAATACTCGGAATGAGTCTTTTTCCAGCTTTCAGTATGCCATGAGCATGCCTTCCAGGCGTTTTTTAATTTGTAAAAAATAGGCGAGGGACGGAACCAATTGACGCTTGCCTTGTTTGGTTAAAAAAACATGGTTTTGCCTTAATTAGTGGTTCCCAGATACCACAAAACCATGCATATTTGCTAAAAAATAAACCAAGGATTGAAGATGACAGAAAGCGCCCCCTTGCAACGTTATGTCTCGATGAACCTCGGTGGATTTTACGTTTGGGATCTCGCGCAAAACCTGTTTTGGGCAGACGAGACCTTTGCAAAGATCATGGGTTTCGTTCCCGAGGAGTTGGACGGCGGTCTACCAGTGGAATCGATGATGCCGCTCATCCATGAAGATGATCAGCCACACGTCGTGCGCGGTATAAAGAATTCCGTTCTGTCCGGCGAGCCGTTCGAAATGGTCTATCGCATCCGACGCGGCGATGCTTTTGCAAAAATTACGGAGATCGGGAAATGCTATCGTTATGTGGACGGCGTCGCGACGCTGTTTAGCGGTGTCGTGTTCGAAAGTTCATATCCAACCGATGTCGATGCATCCAACGGAAACATGCCGACCGCCGCGGTGTAGTGCGACGAATTGGGCCGGATATTCAGTTTATACCCCGTAAAGCATTCCCAGGACAAAGATTGCTGCGACAACAGCGCCTGCGGTAAGGCAAAGCTTCAAGAGGCGAAAGCGGCGGACACGTCCGCCAGACCAATCATAAGCCATTGTTCAGACAACCTTTATCGTTATTATTCTGTCCAAAGTCATGGCTGTCTATGCTTGCCTTAAGCTGGCGGCAACCATAAAAATCCACGGGCAATTTTTGCGGCTTGTGATCGCCGTTCCTTTGGTTGGTGCAAATCGCACAGATCGAGTGCGGATGCTCGAATCAAAAGAGCCCGAAAATCCGGGCTCTCCAATGTCTTTGTTGCTCAGCCCAAATAGGGTTGAACATAAGGCCAGACTTCGACTACGCCGTGGTAAAGCATATTGAGCGCCACATAGACGATGACCAGAAGGCCGACATATGAGATCCAGCGGTAGCGGTGCAGGAGCTTGGCGACAAAGTTTGCAGCAAGACCCATTAGCGCGATAGAGACGACAAGCCCGATGATCAACACCGTGACGTGGTCTTGCGCCGCACCGGCGACGGCAAGAACATTGTCGAGCGACATGGAGACGTCGGCGATGACGATCTGTGTCGCAGCTTGAAAGAAGGTCTTGTGACCCTTCGTCAGATCAGCCTCGTCGTTTTCGACTTCGCCTGACGTGTCGCCCTGTTCGCGCAGTTCGCTCCACATCTTCCAGCAGACCCAGGCCAGAAGCAGGCCGCCGAAAAGCTGAAGGCCAACGATGGCGAGAAGCTGTACCGTCAGTGCTGCAAAGGCTATGCGCAGAACCGTTGCAGCGATGATGCCGACGAGGATCGCTTTGCGGCGCATATGTGCGGGCAGGCCCGCCGCTGCAAGACCGATGACGATGGCGTTGTCACCTGCTAGAACGAGGTCGATGGCGATGACCTGAAGAAACGCCGTAAAACCGGCGGCCGTAAAAATTTCCATTTTAGATCCCGAAGCGGATGAGAATTGGTGCCGCGGGAGAAGACGGCTTTGAGGGCGGACATGCACGTGCGGCGATAATGCCGCCGGTCGCCTGTCCCCACAGCGCGACCGTCATGTCAATATGACAGGAATCACATCGTCGTAAAGAGTTCGTGTTCGATCATACAAGCATCCGTATATAAGGATGACGTTGACTGTTTCAGTTCTGCGCACCATATGCAGCCCATCATGTCGCTTTTGGTAGCGCAAAAGGTGCGCTCGCAATTAAGTCTTGCGCATTGGCTTGCAAAGCCTTAAACGGCGACACCAAACCGGTTCGCCGGGGAAACTACTTCACGTTCACAGGAAGCAATTCACAT